>NC_007650.1:0-1457385 GCF_000012365.1 Burkholderia thailandensis E264 | reverse complement strand
GAATCAATTCGCGATTTCCATGTAAGTCAGGCCGTCGATGCGCTTCTGATTGATCTCGATAACGCGATATTGCGTGCGAGCGCGAAAAATTCCCCGCCGAATTGGGTCAATGTGATTGAGCCGATCAGTCTCGCGCTCGAATCGCTCGAATATGCGTGGGGCACCGTCACGCATCTCGTGTCGGTATGCGATTCGGCGCCCTTGCGAGCCGCATACGGTTCGTGCGCGGGACGGGTGTCGGCGGCCCTGTCGCGCTTCCGGCAAAACGCCGCGCTGCTCGATCGCTATCGCGCCGTCGCCGAATCGGACGGCTTTTGCGCCCTCGCGCCCGAACGGCGCACGGTCGTGCGGAACCTGATTCGCGACGCGCGGCTCGCGGGCAGCGAGCTGCCGCCGGGCCCGAGAGCGCGCCTGAATGTCCTGCGCGAGCGCATCGCGCAGCTCGCCACCGCGTACCAGGACAACATCGCCGACGCCACCCGCGCATTTGCGCGCATCGTGACGGATGACGCCGAGCTCGACGGCATTCCCGACTACGCGCGCGCGGCTGCCCGGGCCGCGGCGGCGCGACGCGCGGCCGAAGGCTTCGAATTCACGCTGGATTTCGCGTCCTATCAGCAGGTCATGCAGTTCTCGACATGCCGGGCGTTGCGCGAGGAAATGTATCGGGCGCGCTCGACGCGGGCGTCGGAGCTCGGCGCGACATACGCGAACGGCGCCGCGCAATGGGACAACGCGCCCGTCATGGCGGAAATGCTGAAGCTGCGGCACGAGGAAGCCGGGCTGCTCGGCTATCGCGATTTCGCGCAGATGTCGCTCGAACGGAAGATGGCGCGCACCCCTGAGCGCGCATGCGCGTTTCTCGAGAATCTTCATCGGCGAGTGAGTCCGAAGGCGAGCCTCGAGTGGCAGGCGCTGCAATCGTTCGCGCGCGGCGAACTGGGCCTGGCCGACGTGCAGCCGTGGGACATCGCGTTCGCCACCGAGCGCATGCGCCAGCAGTGCTTCGGGGTCTCGACGGAGGACGTCCGCCGCTACTTCCCCGAGCACGCCGTGTTGCGGGGGCTATTCGACCTCGTCGAAACGCTGTTCGACATCCGGATTCGCCCCGACGAAGGCAGCGTCTGGCACGACGACGTTCGCCTGTTTCGGCTGGAGGACCTGCGCGGCGAAACCGTCGCGCACCTTTACCTCGATCTGTACGCGCGCGACGGGAAACGGGAAGGCGCCTGGGCGGCGAGCGGCCGTTCGCGCGCCACGGGCCCGGACGGCTCCATACGCACGCCCGTCGCCTATCTGATGTGCAACGTGGCCGCGCCCGCCGCCGGTTCGCCCGCCTGCTTCGCCTTCGATCAGGTCGTGACGCTGTTCCACGAAATGGGCCACTGCCTCCACCATATGCTGACCGGCGTGGCCGAAAGCGCGATATCGGGCACGAACGGCGTCGAGTGGGATGCAATCGAATTCCCGTCGCAATTCATGGAGAATTTTTGCTGGGACCCGCATGTCGTTTCCACGCTGAGCGCTCACGTCGAAACAGGCGAGCCATTACCGAATACGCTGTTCGAGCGCATGCTGGCCGCCCGCCATTTCAACCAGGGCATTGAAATGGCTCACCAGATCGCGTTGTCGATGCTGGATATCGCGTTGCATTCGCGCCAAGAAATAGATTCAATCAATTCGATGCAAAACACGATACATGAAATTTATCAGAAATATGAATTGACGCCGCTAGACCGCCAGGCGCGAAGCGCGAATACATTTAGTCACATTTTCTCCGGCGGCTATGCCGCGGCCTATTACAGCTATCAATGGGCGCAGGTGCTCGCGGCCGACGCGTACGCCGCCGTCGAGGAAGCGAGCGTCGAGCGTGCGGAAGTGGGAAAGCGGGAAGCCGGCGAGCGCTATCGGACCGAAGTGCTCGAGCCGGGCGGCAGCCGGCCCGCGCTTGAATCGTTCATCGCGTTCCGTGGCCGCGCGCCGAGCCTGGACGCGCTGCTGCGGCACTGCCGGATAGACCGCTAGCCGCCGCAGGCCAGCCGTTTCGGCCGTTTCGACGGCCCCGGCGACGGGCGGCCCGGCACTCGTGAAAGCCCGGGACGGCCGCTTGCACCGGACTCGTCCGCGTTCTCCATCAGCCTCCGATCACTCGGTCAGACGTGTCGGGCGCATCGCCACGGCCGGTTCGAATGCCCGTGGCGAAGCGGCGATCACGCGCCGACGCTCACAAAAAAATACACGGCATTGTTGCAAGTTGCGTCAATTTTTCGCCAAATCGGACTAGTAAAATGTTCATCCCCAAAATTCGCCGACGCGGGCTTCAAATCCGGATGTCACCGGAAATTCCAATGATTAATTTGGAAAATTATGCGGCGCTCGATAAATGCACGGGAGTACTCAAAACTGTAATTGTTGTGGCAATATCTTCGCAGTCGGGACGAGATCCCGTCTTTACCTGACATCATTTCACCGCCAGAGTGAACCAAAAAATAACCGACACCGGACTGCGAACCTTCATCGAGGTCGCCGCCCGAATACTGTTGTTTCTCGGTATTTCAATGCGAGGATATGGAGATGCACGATTTTCTTCAATTTTGGCTAAACGAATTTTCCCGCAGTGAGAACCCACAGCACGTCAATTCCGTCTTGACCCGCGCGGCCGCCACCCTGGGCTACGAATACGCCGCCTACGGCATGCGCCGCCCTTTTCCGATCAGCAATCCGCAGATCCTCATGGTGTCGAACTATCCCGACCGGTGGCAGGAGCGCTACATCGAAGCGCGATTCGCCAACGTCGACAGCGCGGTCAAGGCCGCGCTCGGCAGCGACCGGCCGGTGACCTGGTCCGCATCGACCAACGCGTCGAAGAGCGCGTTCTGGGCCGAGGCGCTGTCGTTCGGCATCGCTCACGGCTGGTCGTCCGCGTCGAGGGGCGCGGACGGCACGATCGGCGTGCTGTCGTTGTCGAGAAGGCAGGACGCGATCGACACGGCCGAGAAATTCCGCAACGAGAGCATCGTCCATTGGCTCGCCAACGTCGCCCATGCGTCGATGGCGCCGTTCCTGCCCGCCGCCGACGAATTCGATCCGGACCTCACGCGCCGGGAAACCGATGTGTTGAAGTGGACGGCCGACGGCAAGACGGCGTACGAAATCGCGCTGATTCTCAGCATCTCGGAAAGCACCGTCAATTTTCACGTGAAGAACATCGTCTCCAAGCTGGGCTCCACGAACAAGATACAGGCGGTGGCCAAGGCGGCGCTGATGGGCATGCTGTGACGGATCGGGCGTGGCAGCCTCGAGCGCGTCCCGTGCCTCGCGAACGACGGACCGGGCGGACACGCGCGCTCATTCGGCCGGAGCATGGCGAATCCGCATCAGGGCGTCTCGCGAAGCGTCGGTTCGTCGGCGTCCAAAAACTCGACGACGCTTTTGACGATGTCGGCGTTGCCCCGGCAGATTTCATAATGGTCACCCGCCACGGAAACGTTGCGCACGCAACGACGCAATAGGCGGGATATCTCGAGCGATCCGGCCGGACCGACGTGCATGTCCTCCGTCGAAACGATCGACAGCACCGGATGCGAGACCTGCTTCGCCACTTCGATCATGTCGACGTCGCGATACGACAGGTAGTTGATCCCGTATCGATGGAGGTGCAGGTCCGATGAAAACGGCTCGGACAGATGCGCTTGGAATTCGGTCTGCCCCCGCTCCTGCGCCGCCGCGATCTTCTCCTGGATCGAGCCGGCGATCGCACGGCTGCGCGCCGCGAGCGACAGGAAGATGTCCATCTGGCGCTGGATGTCGGTGGGCGCCGCGACGGCGGCCGGCAGCAGATATTCACCGCTCACGAGCACGATGCGCGAGATCGCGTCCGGATGATGGTGCGCGGCCAGCAGCGCGACGCCCGCGCCCGAGCAGTAGGCGACCACGTCGACAGGGACGTTCCGGCCGCGCCCCGTCGTCGCCCGAATGACGCTCGCCAGATCGCGCGCATGCGTCTGCGCGGCGATGCCGGCATCGTCGTCGTCCCGATCGACATCCAGCACGAATCGCGATTCCCACGTCACGACGGTGAAGCGGGATTGAAGCGCGTCGTAGAACCTGCTCAGCATCGCGTGCCGGGCGCCGAACGGCAGCACGACCACGACGGCCGGCGCATCGGGATTGGCGCCGTAGACGAATGCGTTCAGCTCGCGTCCGTCGTCGGCGATGATCGATCTTCTGTTCATGTGAGAAAGCCGTGCAGGATGATGGGCCGCCGCAGCGGATCGTCGCGACATCAAGCCGGACGCAATACCGCGCGCCGCCACAAGCGAACGAACGGTGTCGTCATCGCCGTCGTGGTCAGCGCGACGAGCAGCAGCACCGCGTAGGCGCTCTGCGATAGCGCATGGATCTGCAGCCCCGCCGACAGCACGACCAGCTCGACGAGCCCGCGCGTGTTCATCAGCGAGCCGACGAGCGCCGCATCTCCCCGGTTCATCCCGCAGATCCGCGCGCCGAGATACGCACCGCCGAACTTGCCGACGAACGCGACGCACAGGAACGGCACGAACCACAGCCACGGCGACGCGCCGTCGAAGCTGTCGAAGGTGACCCGCAACCCCGAATAGACGAAGAACACGGGCAGCAGCACCGCGTTCACGAAGCCTTCCATCTGCCGCTCCCACTGCGCCTGCAGCCCGGGCACGCCGCGCAGCATCACGGCGGCGAGCAGCGCGCCGAACGCGCTGTGCACGCCGATCGCCGTCGTCGCCCACGCGCAAACCAGCACGTAGGGAACGACGACGCTCATCAGCTTCGCGGGCGACGCCCGCTTCGCCGCGTCGGCGGCGAGCGGCGAGACGACGAACCGCGCGACCAGCTTCGCCAGCAGCAGGAACACGGCGATGCCGGCGACGATATGCGATGGCCCCGACGCATCCGCGCCGGCAACCGCGATGGCCGAAACGAACGCGAGCATGATCCAGCCCGCCAGGTCGGTCAGCATCGCGGCCGACAACGCGAGCAGCGACGGCGGCGCGTCGACGAGCTCCATGTCCATGACGATTCTCGCCATCACCGGCAGCGCGGAAACCGATAGCGCGACGCCGCAAAAGAGCACATAGGGCAGCGCGGCGATCCGCGGCGCGAGCGCGCCGTGGGACAGATAGCCGATCGCGATGCCGCCCGCCATCGGCAGCAGCATGCCGATTCCGGCGACCACGACCGCGGGCGGCATGGTTCTCAGCGACCGCAGCGTCGACGCCCCGCCGAGGTTCATGTGCAGTCCGATCTGAAACATCAGCGCGATCACGCCGACCTCGCCCAGTTGCGCCATCCCGGTAGACGCGCCCGGGCCGAAGACGGTTGCGTAGAAGTTCGAATCGATCGCGCCCAGGGCCGCCGGGCCGAGCGCGATGCCCGCAGCCAGTTCGCCGACCACTTTCGATTGCCCGACGCGCTGTGCGAGCCAACCGAAGCAGGCGCACACGGCGATGATCAAGGCGAGCTGCAATAACCACATAACCATCCGGATCCTCCTCGGTTCGACCGGCGTGATTGCGGGCGATCCGACAGCGTTCGTGTTCCGGCCGACGTTCGGCCGCCAAAGCCGCGTCAGTACAATGCAAACCCTCGACCGGAGCAACTATCAAATCTGATAGTCGAATGACTCCTTTTACGCGGGAAGCGGAAAATCCCGTGGTTGCGCCCCAATGAAGCGATGCGAATATCGCCTCGCCTCATCGTGAATTCACGCTGCCTTCCGATAAAAAACAACTCATCGAATGCAAGTTTAATTCCGCATTGCCCGGCTTTCTTGTCGGAAAGCGCTTGTCACTCGCATCAGGCAGGCGACGCTCGGCGATTTGCATGCGCATAGGCAATTAATGGCTTGCGCATCGCTCATCGATTAGGCAGAATCCGCCGAACAAAAATGCACTGTGTCGATTATTTATCGGCGCGCCGCATCGAGCAGTTCGGCACCGCACGATTTCCGCTCACCCTTCATTCCCCGTCATTCGGCATGGACACGCCACCGTCACGTTCGCGCTCCGCCGCGGCGCCGTCGCCCCGCGGCGAGCCGCGCATGTGTTGCGGCTCGCCGCTCATTTAACCCCCGGCACGGGCGGGCGATGGGCCGCGCCCGGCGCGTCGGAAGGAGATCCACGTGGCCCAACGCTCTGCTCCGGCTTCATCCGCACCGGCCGCCGCCGGCCAGGACGGATACGTTCGTCTGTCGCTGCCGCAACTGGCGCGCGTGTCGCTCGCGCCGACGTTCGCGGCCGCGGACGATCAGATCCTCTCGGAAATCTGGGACCTCGGCATCTGCGCGCTGCGCGCCGGCTATTGCGAATGGAGCGACGCGCATTGGCCCGCGCCGACATCGCTCGGCTGGTCGTGGTTCGTCGACGTCGAGAAAACGCTGCGCATCGTCCCGGACAGCCTGGCATCGAATCTGATGATTATCAGCGCCGAAGGCTATGATCTCGGCCCGGAAAATACCCGGCGATTTCTATTGGATTGGATTGCCAAATTCGATTGGCGCGGATTGCTCGCCCCGTTGATTCAGGATTGAAAATTTAAAACCTGTAGAAAATCGTAGTTTCGCAAAGGCGTCGCATCGTCTCTAATGTGCGCATCTAAAGAGGGTACGCACACATGATCGACACGACCGTCATAAGCGCCGCGCAACTGGATTCCACCGTCAAGGCAGCACTCGGCAATTATCGTCGGGCGATATTCATCGAGAAACTCGGCTGGCCATTGCCGTTGGTCGACGGACTCGAAATCGATCAATTCGACCGCCCCGATACGATCTACGTCGTCGGCAAGACGGAGTCCGGCGATATTTGCGGATGCGCGCGCCTGCTGCCCACCACGAAGCCCTACCTGCTCGGCGAGGTGTTCGCCGACCTGATGGGCGATGCGCCGCCGCCCTGCTGCGCGGACGTGTGGGAAATCTCGCGATTTTCGTCGTCGATCCTGTCCGGCGGGCCGGATGCGCTGCAGCGGGCTCACCGCAATACGCGCATCCTGCTCGCGCAAATCGTCCACTTCGCGCAGGCTGCCGGCGTCAAGCGCCTGATCACCGTTTCTCCGCTCGCGGTCGAGCGTCTGCTCAATCGCCTGAAAGTCCATATTCACCGTGCGGGACCGCCGCGGCTGATCGACGGCAAGCCGGTGTTCGCGTGCTGGATCGAGGTGGACGACATCACGCTCGATGCACTCGGCGTCGAGCCTGCCGCTTCGCCGGCCGGCGCTCCGCTGCGCCACTCGTAAGCGGCCAAGGCCGCGCGACATCGGCGCGGCATCGCCACACGCGCCCGCTGTTTCCTCCGGGCCATTCGCTTCCCAGAACGCGAGAGAATCCGTGACTTCCATCAGCGTCAATCGACTGTTCAGTGCGCAAGCCCGTCTTGCGCCCGATGCGCTCGCGCTTTCGAGCGGCGACACGCGCCTCACGTACGGCGAGCTCGACCGATGCGCGAACCGCCTCGCGCGGCGCTTGGCCGACAGCGGCGTGCGGCCGCGCGACCGGGTTCTGCTCTGCGTGCCGCGCTCGGCCGACGCGGTGATCGCGATGCTCGCGGTCATGAAGACCGGCGCGGCGTTCGTGCCGGTCGACCCCGCGTATCCCGACACGATCAAGCGCGGCTATGCGAGCGACAGCGGCGCGCGGCATGTGCTCGCGCGCGCGGCCGACGCCGAGGCGTTTCGTCATGACGGGCTGTGCGTTCTCGACATCGACGATCTGTCGACGGGACGCGACGATCAGGGGCCCGAAGTGGATGCGGGGCACGACGGAGAAACGCCGATTTACGTGATGTTCACGTCCGGCAGCACCGGGCGGCCGAAGGGCGTGATCGTCGCGCATCGCGGCGTCGCGCGCCTGGTGCGGCAGACGAACTACATCCGGATCACGCGCGACGACACGCTGCTGCTGCTCTCGCCGATCACGTTCGACGCGTCGACCTTCGAGATCTGGGGCGCGCTTCTCAATGGCGCGCGGCTTGCGATCTACGAGGACGCCACGTTCGATCCGAACGCCGTCAGCCGGCTGATCGCGCGCGAGAAAGTCAGCGTGATGTGGCTCACCGCCGCGCTGTTCCATCTCGTCGCGCGGCGCTTCGTCGGCATGCTGGCGGGTCTGCGCGTCGTGCTGGCGGGCGGCGACGTGCTGAACGCCGCCGCGATCGGCGCGGTGTTCGACGCATATCCGTCGATCACCGTCATCAACGGATACGGGCCGACCGAGAACACGACATTCACGTGCTGCCACGTGATGACGGCCGACCGGCGGCCCACCGATACGGTGCCGATCGGCCGGCCGATCACGGGCACCGGCGTTCACATTCTCGATGCGGCACTGCGCGAGGTGCCGGACGGCGCCGAAGGCGAGCTGTGCGCGAGCGGCCTTGGCGTCGCGCTCGGCTACCTGAACGCGCCCGATGCGACGCGCGCCGCGTTCGTCGATTGCCCGGCGGCAGGCGGCCTGCTCTATCGCACGGGCGACCGGGCGCGGCGAAGGGCGGACGGCGTGATCGAGTTCCTCGGCCGCGGCGACCGGCTTGTGAAGATACGCGGCTATCGTGTGTCGCTCGACGAGCTGCAGTCCGTCATCGCTGGCATTCCCGGCGTCGAGGAGGCGATCGTCAAGGTATCCGAAGAAGCGACCGGCGAGAAACGCCTCAGCGCGATCGTTCAATCCGGCCGCGCCGGACCGGACATGAAAGCCCACGTTCGCCGCGAACTGGCCAAGCGGGTGCCGCCGTTCCAGATTCCCGACGATATCCAGATTTTTCAGCACATCCCGCTCAATGCGAACGGCAAGCTCGATCGCAACAGGCTGCCGGTCAGCGAGACCTAGACCATCGGAGAGAAGCCATGACCCACACGATAGACATCACCGAAACGATTCACAACGCCTGCCGCAGCGTGCTCGGGATTCCCGATCTTCGGTCCTGCGAAGATTTCTTCGAGCGCGGCGTGAGCTCGCTCACGATCGTCGAATTGCAGATTCAGATCGAGCAGCAGCTGCAGCGCCAGGTGCCGACGAGCAAGCTGATGGCGGCGCCCACCGTCGAAGGATGGTCGCAGGTTTATCGGGAGGCCGCGGCGACCGCGTCGTGACGAGCGAACGGTTGCCGCTGCACGCGGCGTAGATGGCGCGACGACACCGCATGTCGGCGCGCCGTGCGGCATCGCCGCCGATCCACACGAGCACGAACACGAACAGGCCGAACGAGCCATAACCAGGATTCAGAGGAATAACATCATGTCGCAATTCAAGCTGACGCCCGACGAGATCGCCCGCTTCCGCGAGCAGGGCTATATCGGACCGTTCAAACTCTATTCGGAGGACGAAGCGCGGGATCGCTACCGCCAGATCCGCGCGCAA
Source organism: Burkholderia thailandensis E264 (assembly GCF_000012365.1). Lineage (NCBI taxonomy): Bacteria > Pseudomonadati > Pseudomonadota > Betaproteobacteria > Burkholderiales > Burkholderiaceae > Burkholderia > Burkholderia thailandensis. The sequence goes on along the minus strand of NC_007650.1, from coordinate 1,447,997 downwards.
CTGTTCGACCGCGAATACGCGATCTACGAATTGCCGCCGAACAGCCCGATCGCGAACTACGATCGGCATCTCGACGTGAATCTGCTGAGCGAGCACATCATGCGTGCGGAGATCGTGCACAAGCTCAATTCGATCCTGGGCCCGGACCTCATCTGCTGGCGCTCGGAAATGTTCCCGAAATATCCGGGCGACGAGGGCACCGACTGGCACCAGGCCGACACGTTCGCGCACGCGTCGGGCAAGCCGCAGGTGGTGTGGCCCGGCGACGGCCGTTTCGGCGGCGCGGTGACGGTGTGGACGGCGTTCACCGATTGCGACGAGGAAAACGGCTGCCTGCGCTTCATGCCCGGCACGCACGAGGAGATGTTCTACGACGAATCGAAGAAGATGACCTTCGACCCGTCGAACATCAACTCGCTCGAGAAGGACGGGATCAAGCGCGGCTTCTTCGGCTACGACTACCGCAGCCTGCAGAAGGACCCGGACTGGAAGCCGGACGAGCGCAACGCCGTGTCGATCGAGATGAAGCCGGGCGAGTTCGTGATCTTCTGGTCGACGCTGATGCACTCGTCGTTCCCCAACTCGACGAAGGATCGCACTCGCCTCGGCTACGCGTGCCGGTACGTGCCCGCGGCGGTCCAGATCTACCCGGATACCGATACCGTCAGCGAGTACGGCAGCGAAGTGAAGCTCGACAAGTACGGCGTCGTGCTCGTGTCCGGCGAGGACAGCTTCCGGCACAACCGTCAGGTCACGCAAAACGCGCGCGGCGTGCCGTTCGTCCGCCACGCCGCCGCGTAATCCCGCGCGAGCCCGAAGCACTCGCCGCGCGGATACTGGGAACCGCCTACGGGGAGCCGCCGCTCCCCGTTTTTTCTTCGGAGGAAGACCATGACGATCCACGTCGAAGTTCCGCATGTCCAGCGTATCGACGACGCGGTGCTCGCCGTCGTCCGGGCCGTGCTCGATCGCCCGGATGCCGCGATGCACGACGCGTTCTTGTCGATCGGCGGATCGCTTCAGGCCGCGCAGCGCGTGGTCGCGCAGCTCCAGCACCGGCTCTGCGCGGACATCGCGCCGCATCTGCTGCTGAACAGCGCGTGCATCGGCGATTTCGCCGACACGCTGATCCGCGCGCTGAACGACGGCTTAGGCGACGCAAGCGCGCCGCGACCGCTCACTGCCTGAGCGCGCCGCGCGCCGCATTCCTCGCGTGCGCGAGCGCGCGCAGATTGCCCTCGCCGAAGCCGTGATGCCCGCGCCGCTCGACGATCTCGAAGAAGATCTCGCCGGGCCGGCGCTTGACGAACGTCTGGAGAAACAGCCTCGGCACGCCGTCGTCGCCGATCTCGCCGTCGACGAGAATGCGGCGCGCGCGCAGCGCATCGACGTCGATCCGGCAGCCGGGCAATCGCGCCTCGATCTCGTCGTAGTAGCGCGCGGGCGGCTCGACGAACTCGACGCCGTTCGCCGCGAGCGCGTCCGCGCACGCGAGAATGTCGTCGGTCGCGAGCGCGATGTGCTGCACCCCCTCGCCCGGATGGTCGGGCAGATACTCGTGCATCAGCTCGGTGCGCCTCGTGCCCTCCTCGTACACCGGAATCCGCACGTCGCCGCACGGCGACACCATCACGCGCGCCTCCTCCGACACGTGCCAGTTCGCGTTGAGTTCATGGATCTCGCGGAAGTGCAGCAGATCGCGATAGAAATCGAGCCACTCCTGCATCCGGCCACGGCCGACCGTCTGCGTCAGGTGATCGACGCGCCGCAGGCCGGCGCCGAAGTAGTCGAGGTCCGCCTGCGCCGTGGCGACGTCGATCGGGCGGAAATCGACGTCGAAGATCGAGATGTCGCCGACCCCGCCGCGCAATCCGCCGCGCCCGCGCCAGCGGTCGACGAAATGGATGTGCGACGCGCCGATCCCCTGGATCGCCGGAATCGTCAATTCGCCGACGCCGATCCGCTCGCCCTCGAACGCCCACGCGCCGAGCTCGATCGCGCGCTCGAACGCGCGCTGCGCGTCGTCGACGCGAATGCCGATCGCACACACGCCCGTGCCATATTCGTCCGCGTAGCGCGCGGCGAACGAATCGGGCTGCGCGTTCACGAGAAAGTTCATCGGCCCTTGCCGGTAGAGCGTGACCGCCTTGCTGACGTGCCGCGCGATCGCCTTGAAACCGAGCTGCTCGAAGCGCCGCGCGAGCGCGTCAGGCTCGCGCGACGCGAATTCGACGAATTCGAGCCCCGCCATGCCGAGCGGGTTGTCGCCCGGCGGGCCGGCAAACGCGGGATCGCTGGACGCGGGACTGGCTGAGCTGGACATCGAGGTCTCCTGGGCTGGCGGGGGAATCGTCGCTGGTCGGCGGCGGCGGCGCGTCGCGCCGCGCGGCCGGGCCGCGCCGGCAATTTTAACCAAATCGTTCACGATGCGAAGCACTGCGGCGCCGGCATCCGTATCGTCGCCCGGCGGGCATTCGCCGTTCGCCCTAGTGCAAACCCCGAAACCGATCGATAATCGCACGCTTTCGTTCGCTAATCGCGCACAATGTTTCGTCGCCGCGTTGCTCCGAAGCCGCCGCCGCTCCTATGCTGCGAGTCACCCCGACACGACGGCTCGCACGAGCCGCGCCGGCGGCCCCGCCCGCGCCTCGCGCCAGCGCGGCGGCCATGTGCCGGCGACAACAGGAGACATCGCATGACCCCAGCATTCGACGCGGCCGGCACGATCGGCACCGCGCCCGCTCACCGCAACCAGGCCCGCAAGGCCGCGATCGGCAGCTTCGTCGGCGCGGTGGTCGACTGGTACGACTTCCTGCTGTACGGCATCGTCGCCGCGCTCGTCTTCAACCATGCGTTCTTTCCGAACGTCAGCCCGACGATGGGCACGCTCGCCGCGTTCGCGACGTTCGGCGTCGGCTTCCTGTTCCGCCCGCTCGGCGGCGTCGTGTTCGGCCATTACGGCGACCGGCTCGGCCGCAAGCGGATGCTCGTGCTGACGGTGATGCTGATGGGCGTGTCGACGGTCGCGATCGGCCTGCTGCCGACCTTCGGCACGATCGGCTGGTGGGCGCCCGCGCTGCTCGTCGCGCTGCGCGCGGTGCAGGGCTTCGCGGTCGGCGGCGAATGGGGCGGCGCGGCGCTGATGGCGGTCGAGAGCGCGCCCGAGAAAAAGAAGGCGTTCTACAGCAGCGGCGTGCAGGTCGGCTACGGCGTCGGGCTCGTGCTCGCGACGGGCATCGTATCGATCCTCGGCCACACGCTCGGCGACGCCGCGTTTCGGGCGTGGGGCTGGCGGCTGCCGTTCGTGTTCAGCATCGTGCTCGTGCTGATCGGCCTGTGGGTGCGTTCGAGCATGGACGAATCGCAGGAATTCGTCGAGAAAGTCGAGCACGGCCACCGCAAGCTGAAGCTGCCGGTGCTCGAGGCGCTGACCCGTCATCCGAGGGCGTTCGTCTACATCGTCGCGCTGCGCCTCGCCGAGTTGTTCACGATGTACATCGTGACCGCGTTCGCGCTCAGCTATTCGACGTCGAACCTCGGGATGTCGCGCGACCTGTTCCTGAACATCGGCCTGCTCGTCGGCGCGCTGAGCTGCGTGACGATCCCGTGCTTCGCGTGGCTCGCCGACCGCTTCGGGCTGCGCCGCGTCTACATCGCCGGCGCGCTCGTCGGGCTCGCGTGCGCGGTGCCGTTCTTCGTCGCGCTCGAGGCGCGCGCGACCGTCTGGATCGTGATCTGCTCGGTGATGCTCGCGAACGTCGCGCACGACATGGTCGTGAGCGTCCAGCAGCCGCTCTTCACCGAGCTGTTCGGCGCCGAGTACCGCTACAGCGGCGCGGGCGTCGGCTATCAGTTCGCGAGCGTGGTGGGCGGCGGCTTCACGCCGTTCATCGCGGTCGCGCTCGTGAGCTTCGGCGGCGGCTCGTGGCATCTCGTCGCCGCGTATCTCGCGACGGGCTGCCTCGTCTCGACGCTCGTGGCCGCGCGGATGCGCGCCGCCTGAGCGAGCGCGGCGAATCGCCCATCGCGACATCGCGAATGAAGAAGACGCCGCTCGACCGACGCGACTGGATCGCGGGCCTCGAGAAAGGCCTCGCGATCCTCGAGGCGTTCGACAGCCAGCACGCGCGGATGACGCCGACCCAGGCCGCCGCGCGCACGGGCTTGACGCGCACCGCCGCGCGCCGCTATCTGCTCACGCTCGAAGCGCTCGGCTACGTATACACCGACGGGCGGCTCTACGGGCTCACGCCGCGCGTGCTGCGGGTCGGCTGGTCGTACTTCGATTCGGCGCGCCTGCCGCGCACCGTGCAGCCGTATCTGCAGCAATTGAGCGCGACGCTCAACGAATCCGCATACGTGAGCGTGCTCGACGAATGGGAACTCGTCGTGATCGCGCGCAACGGCGTGTCGCGCGTGATGACGACGGGCTTCGTGCTCGGCGCGCGCGTGCCCGCGCCGCTGATCTCGCCGGGCGTCGTGCTGCTCGCGTGCAAGGCGGACCAGGACGCGGTGCGCGCGTGGCTCGACTCGACCGAGTTCCCGCCGTTCACCCCGCACACGCTGACCAACAAGGCGCGCCTGCAGGAAAAGATCGACCGCGCGCGCATCGACGGCTATGCGCTGATCGAGCAGCAATTGCAGCTCGGCGTGCGCGGGATCGCCGTGCCGCTCAAGAACCGCCACGGCGAGGTCGTCGCCGCGCTCAGCACCAACATGCCGATCGGCGGCGAAAGCGCCGACGCCGCGCTCGAGCGGGTGCTGCCGCCGCTGCAGGAAGCCGCGCTCGCGATGATGAACGTGCTGTGAGCCGGCGCGCTCGGGCGCGGGCGCCCCGTCAGCGCGCGCGCAAGGCGTCCGCCAGATGGGCCGCGAGGCCCGCGACCGTCGGATAGTCCCAGACGATCGTCGCGTCGACGTCGATCCCGAGCCAATCCTCCAGCTCCGCGCTCAGGCCGACCGCGATCACCGACGTGAGCCCATAGGCTTCCATCGCCTTGTCCGGATCGATCGCGGCCGCGGCGCAGCCCGTCGCCGCCGCGATCCGTCCGATCAGCCAACGCTCGATCGCGTCGGCCGTGGGGGGCAAGGCCGTGCTCGTCATGTTCATGCTTCCTCCCGGCGGGCGCGCCCCGCCTCTATCGATATGGGCGCCTGCCGCAACGAATCGGGCAGCGCGAGCATGCGCGCGCGCAGCTCGCCATAGCGCGTCTTGCCGCTCGTCGTCTTGACGATCGCCCCCGGCAGGCTCAGCCGCACGTGGTCGAGCGGCAGCTCGCAGGCCCGCGCGGCGAGCGCGCGCGCGCCGACGGCGATCGCGTGCAGCCCGGCGTCGGCGTGCGCGTCCCGCTGCAGGATCAGCCGGCGCTGCGCGGCGGCCAGCTCGAGGATCGCGACCGTGCGCTCGCGCCCGCCCGGCTCGGCCAACGCGAACACGGCCGCGTCGCGGATCTCGGCGAGCCCGTCGCGCAGCGTGTCTTCGACGTCGTGCGGATACAGGTTGCGTCCGTTGACGATCATCATCTCCTTCAGCCGGCCGGTGACGTACACGCCGCCGTCGAGCAGAAACCCGAGGTCGCCCGTGCGCAGCCACGGGCCCGCGTCCGGCTCCGGGCCGGCGAGCGCCGCGCCGAACGTCGCGGCGCTCGCCTCGGGCGCGCGATGGTAGCCGTCGGCGACGTGCGGGCCGGCGATCCAGATTTCGCCGACGATGCCGTCCGGACGCCGCCGACGCGTCGCCGGATCGACGACGGCGAGCCGCGCGCCCGCCGGCGGCGCTCCGCAGCACACGGCGGCCGCGCTCGCGTCGCCCGGCGCCGGCGGCTCGGCTCGGCCGGCCGCGAGCCCGGCGGCCGAGATGCGCAGCACGCGCGCGCCGTCGCCCGCGCGCCCGCCCGCCGCGAGCAGCGTCGCTTCCGCCATCCCGTAGCACGGATAGCACGCGCTCGCGCGAAAGCCGGCGGGGCCGAAGCGCTCGCCGAACGCGGCGAGGGTCGCCGCGCGCACGGGCTCCGCGCCGTTGAACGCGACGCGCCAGCTCGACAGATCGAGCCCGGCCGTGTGCTCGGGCGCGATCCGCTCGACGCACAGCCGGTACGCGAAATCCGGCCCGCCGGACGACACCCCGCGCCATTGCGCGATCGCCTGCAGCCAGCGCAGCGGCCGCTTCAGGAACGTCGTCGGCGCCATCGCCACGCAGTCCGCGCCGCTGTAGAGCGGCTGCAGCATGCCGCCGATCAGGCCCATGTCGTGGTAGTGCGGCATCCAGGTCACCGTCGTCGACGCGCGATCGAGCGACATCGCCTGCGCGATCATCCGTTCGTTGGCGACCAAGTTGCGGTGGCGGACGACGACGCCCTTCGGCCGGCTCGTCGAGCCCGACGTGTATTGCAGGAACGCGATGTCGTGCGCCGCGGGCCTAGGCGGCGCGGGACGGCCGGCGCCGTCCGCCTGCATGTCGTCGACGAACAGCACGTCGAGGCGCGCGAGCGCCGCGGATTGCGCGCGCATCCGGCCGATCGCGTCGGCCTGCGGGCGGCACGCGAGAATCAGCCGTGCGCCCGCGTTCCGCGCGATCGCATCGAGCGTCGCCGGGCCGCGCCCGGGGCGCGGCAGCGGCGCCGGAATCGCGATCACGCGCGCCGACAGGCAGCCCCAGAACGCCGCGAGAAAGTCCGGCCCCGGCGGAAACAGCAGCATCGCCATCCGCGGCGCATCGGGCTCGCACGCCAGGCGCCGGTCGAGGCCGGCCGCGATCGCATCCGCGCGGCGAACGAGGCACGCATAGTCGAGCTGCGCGGCGGGCGCGCCCTCCTGTTCCGGCAGATACGTGTATGCACGCCGGCCGGGTTGCCGCTCGGCGTGCGCGCGCACGATGTCGACCATCGTCGGCGTGCGAACCGTGGCGACATGGGCGGACGTCGTCATGCGCGCACCGGTTCGGCCAACGGATGAATCATCGACGCCATCGCCTCGATCGCGTCGATGCGGCGCGCGGGGTCATGCCACAGATGCAGCAGGATGACTTCATCCGCGTGAAACCGCTGCGCGAGCGCGCGCACCTGTTCGCGGCAGGCGTCGTGCGAGCCCGACAGCACGACGCGCATGTCGTCGCGCAGCCAGCCTTCGACGAGGCGGCGCTGCTCGGCCGCGGCGGCGTCCGTGTCCGCGCTGATGCAACTCACGGCCACCGCGACGCGGCCGTCCGGCCGCCGCTCGCGGTACGCGGCCGGCACCGCGGGGTCCTGCCGGCTGCCCTTGTGGAACAGCGAATACGCGTAGTGCGCGCCGCGTGCCGCGGCCGTCGCCGCGCTGCCCGGGCCCGAGCCCATCACCCAAACGGGCGGCGCGTCGACGAACGGCGGCGTCGCGCCGCACGCGAACCGGTGCCCGTCGGGAAACCCGCCGCGCAAAAAGTCGAGCAGTTCGCCGAGCCGCCCGTCGAAGCTCGCCATCAGCGCGGCCACATCCGGCCGCGGCTGCCCGGCGAGCGCGGACAGCGCGACGGGATCGAGCGGCACCGCCGCGCACACGCCGAGATCGACGCGGCCGGGCGTCAGCGCCTCGAGCACGCGAAAGCTCTCCGCGAGCAGCAACGGATTGCGCACGGGGAGCAGCACGGCCGCCGTGCCGATGCGCAGCGTGCGCGTGCGTTGCGCGAGGGCCGCGACCATCATTTCCGGCACGGCCCAGCAGAAATGGGATTCGTGATGCTCGGACAGCCAGAGCCGGTGGTAGCCTAGCCGGTCGAGCCGGTCGGCGAGCGCGAGGCTGTCGGCGAGCACGGCGGGACCGGCGCGGCCGGGCGCCACGATTCCGAAATCCAGGACCGACTGCGCCGGCCGAGAATGAGCGATCGTCGACTTCGTCAATTCGGCATCTCCTACGGTTCGGTTGCGCAACGAGGAAAGGGCGCGCCGTCGGCGGGCGCGCACGCGTCGGCGGCGTCCCGCATCGGATCGGGATCGATCGCGCTGTAGGTGTTCCAGAACAGCACTCGCCGCTGCCGAAGACCGCCGCCCGCGAGCAGCGCGAGCGTCTTCGCGGTGTAGGTGGTTTCGGTGCGGAATGCGCCGAATTGCTCGACATCCGCGCGCGCGCGCTCGGCGACGAGGCCGCCCCGCCCGTAGCTCGGCCCCGCATGGTCGTTCGTCCACAGCAGCGCGCCCCAGCGCGCGGTCGCCGTCAGGCCGTAGCGGCGCAGCAGCCACTCGGTCTGCCGGACCATGCGCAGCAGCTTCGCCGGCCCGGTGACGATCATCGGCACCATCCGCACGGCGACGACCCGCACGTGGAGCCCCGCGAGCGCGAAGCCGAGGTAGACGCCCGCCGCCGTCGCGCAGGTGCCGGTCGGCACGACGACGTCGTCCGGAAGCGGCAGGCTGCCCGCGCGGATCGCCTGCGCGACTTCGAGCGCGCCCTCGACGACGCCCATCACGCCGAGCGGATGATTCGCGCCGGGCGGAATCCAGAACGGCCGCGCCGAGCCGAGCCGCTTGAGCCGCGCGCGCAGCAGCGTCGCGGGCACGGCGGCGAAGCTGCCGCAGCGCATCACCTCCATGCCGTACGCGGGCAGCAGCCGGCGGTTCAGTTCGATCTCCGGCACGTCGGGCTGCGGCGTCGCGACGCCGCGCGTGCGAAAACCCGTCAGCCGGCCGAACACCGCGGTCGCGAGCAACTGATGGCTGCCGTAGGGCCCCATCGTGACGACGCCGTCCGCGCCCACCGCGCGCGCGCGGCCGAGGAAGAACTCGAGCGTGCGGACCTTGCTGCCGCCGTAGAGCGGATTGGCGAGATCGTCGCGCTTGACCCACAGGCCGGCCTGCCCCCAACGGCGCGCGAGTTCCGGCTCCTCGGTCACGGGCGTGGGCCGCTCGAGCAGGTCCAGCGGCCTGACGAGCGTGTCGAGCCCCGGAACCAGTTCGGAAAGCAGGCGTACGCGGCTCATCGATGTCCTCCCGGCGGCGCGGCCCCGAGGCCGAGCCGCGCCAATTCGCCCGCGAGCGCGTCGGCGGCGCGCCGGGGCGCGAGCGCGTCCGCGATGCGCGAATCCGCCCCGCCGAGCCGCTGCACGCGCGCGGCGAGATCCGGCAACAGCCGGTTGAGCACCAAGACCATCGCGAGCGACGGATTGCGGTACTCGGCCTCGACGTCCGGCGCATCGCCGAGCAGGAACTGCCGGCAGGTCTGCGCGAGATCCGCGATCGCCGACAGCAGCGTTTCGAGAAACCGCCGATCGTCGGTCACGTCGGCCGTGCGGCATACCGAGCCCAGGTCGACGAATCCGCCGTCGATGACCGCGTTCTTCGTGTCGAGGCAATGGCCCACGCCCATGCTCTCGACGCTCGCGGGCAGGAAGCCGAGCGCGAGCATGCGCGCGAGCAGTTCGAGCCAGCCGTCGATCGTCGCGGCGGGATCGGTCAGCGCGGACAGGCGCGCGAGCCAGCCGTTTTCCGGCCGTCCGGCGAGCAGTTGAGGCAGATGCGCGACGCGATGCGGGACGGCCGGATAGTGGTACGCGACCGCGCCCAGGCCATCGGCCGCGACACGCTCGACGGCGAGCCGCGCGCGGCGCGTGAGGAGCGGCGCGAGCCGCGCGAGATGCGCGTGCGCTGCCGCGTCGGGCCAGCGAATCGCGACGAGCGGCAGCGGCACGCGCGCGACGCGGCCGAAGCGCGCCAGATGCGCGCGCTGCACGGCGGCGGCGGCGTGCGCGTCCTCGAGCGCCTCGTCGACCGACATCGCGAGCGGAATCTTCTGCTCGTTCAGCGGGAAATGCTCGAGCGCGGAAAACAGCGAGCGGCCCCGGCCGGGGAACTCGACCCGATGCGCCGCGAGCATCCGCAGATGCGGCTCGACGTCGGCCGCGAGGATCTCGCTGCCCTTGATCGCGAGCACGCCGTCCGCGCGCTGCAGGTAGAACGCGCGCAAGTGCCGGTATGGGCGCACCGCGGCCGGATCGTCGAATGGCGCGATCCGGCCGGCCGCCGGCACGCCCGCGCGCAGCCCGGCGAGCGCATCGGCGAGCGCGGGGCGCGCGGCGACGAGCTCCGGCGCGGCGTCGGCGGCATCCCAGAGGATCGCCGCCGGCGCGTGGCGCGTGACGATCGCGCAGTGGTCGCGCGCCGCGCCGCTCTTGATGCCGCCCTCGAGATCGCCCTTCTTGACATCGTTATTCGTGTCGCCCTTCATGCCGCTCGCGACATGGCTCCCGCGTTCGCCGAAGACATCGTTCATCGCCCCCCTCCTTCCGTGCGCGCGAGCCGGCGCAACCGTTCGAGCCCCGCGCGACGCAAGCTCTGACGGCCGAGCTCCGCGCGCTGCGCCTGGCCCGCATCGAGCAGCCGCGCGATGTCGGCCACGCCGACCGCGGCGTTCTGCGCGACGAGCTCGAGCACCGCCTGCAGATCGGCGGCGATGCCCTGCGCCGTCGCCGCGTCGAACAGATCGGTCGCGTATTCGAGCGTGCCCGCGAGTCCGTCGGGCCGCTCGGCCAAGGTCACGAGCAGGTCGTACTTCGCTGTGCCCGTGTCGATCTCGAGCGGCTCGACGCGCAGATGGCGGCTCGACAGCGTCATGAACGGCGTGTTCTGCAGCACGAACTTCACCTGGAACAGCGGCATCCGCCCGGGCTCGCGCGGCGGATTCAGCGTGCGCACCAGCGTGTCGAACGGCACGTCCTGATGGAAGAAACCGTCGAGCGCGCGCGCGCGCACCGCGCGCAGCGCATCGCGGAAGCTGTCGCAGCCGCTCAGGTCGATGCGCAGCACCAGTTGGTTCACGAAGAAGCCGATCAGCCGCTCCGCCGCGGGGTGCGTGCGCCCCGCGAGATCGGTGCCGATCGCCAGATCGTCCTGCCCGCTGCGGTGGCGCAGCACCGTCGCGAACGCGGCGAGCCCGACCATGAAGAGCGTGCAGCTCTCGCGGCGCGCGAGCGCCGCGAGCGCGTGAGACGTCGCCGCCGGCACCCGGAAGCGCACCACCGCGCCCGCGAAGCGTTGCGCAGGCGAGCGCGGCCGATCGGTCGGCAGGTTCAGCGCCGGCAAGCCCGCGAGCGTCGCGCGCCAGTAGTCGAGCTGCCGCTCGAGCTCGCCGCGCGCGAGCCGCGACGCCTGCCACGCGCTCAGATCCGCGTATTGCGCGTCGAGCGGCGGCAGCGCCGGCGCCGCGCCCTCGACGAGCGCGTCGTACGCGCCGAGCAGTTCCTGCGCGAAGATGCCGACCGACCAGCCGTCCGCCGCCGCGTGATCCATCAGGATCAGCGCCAGCGCGCGGTCCGCGCGCGTGTGCGCGAGCAGCACCCGGAACGGCAGTTCGCGCGCCAGATCGAATGGCCGCCGCGCGTCGGCGCGCGCGAGCGCGAGCGCTTCGGCTTGCGGATCGGCGGCGCCCGTCAGGTCCGCCACCCGGATCGGCAGCGGCAGCGGCAGGTCGGCGCGGGCGGGCGTCTGCGCGGGCCGGCCGCCGATGTCGACGATGTGGCTGCGCAGGATCTCGTGGCGCTCGGCCACCACGGCCACGGCCCGCTCGAGCGCCGCGCGCTCGACGCGGCCGTCGAGCCAGGCCGCGAGCACGATCGTGTAGAACGGGCTGTCCGGCTCCAGGCGATGCAGGAACCACAGCCGCTCCTGAGCGGGCGATAGCGGCAGCGGGCCGTCGCGCGACAGCCGCGGCAGCGCGCCCTCCTGCGCGCCGTGCGGGTCCTGCGCATCGCCCGCGTCGCGTGCGCGCGCGTCGCCGGCGACGATCGCCGCGCTCAGCTCGCGCACGGTCGGATGCCGGTACAGCAGCGCGAGCGGCAGGTCCCGGCGCAGCGCGACGCGCAGCCGCGCGATCACCGACGTCGCGCGCAGCGAGTGCCCGCCGAGCGCGAAGAAGTCCTGATCGACCGGCACCGACGCGAGGCCGAGCACGTCGGCCCAGATCCCGGCCACCAGTTCCTCGACCAGATGCGCCGCGCCGTCCGCCTTCGCGCGCTCGGCGAGCGGCGCGGGCAGCGCATGGCGGTCGACCTTGCCGTTCGCGCTGACGGGCAGCGCGTCCAGCATCACCAGATGCGCCGGCACCATCGGCGGCGGCAGCAGGCCGCGCAGATGCGCGATCAGGTCGGCGGCGCCCGCGCGGCCGCCCGGCCTCGGCACCGCGTACGCGACGAGCGTCCGGTCGTCGCGGCCGTCCGCCGGGCCGCCCTCGCCGTTCGCGCGCACGACGGCCAGCGCGTCCTGCACGTCCGGATGACGGGCCAGCGCCGCCTCGACCTCGCCCAGTTCGATACGAAAGCCGCGAATCTTCACCTGATGATCGTCGCGGCCGAGGAACTCGATCGTTGCGTCGTCCCAGAAGCGCGCGCGGTCGCCCGTGCGGTACATCCGCGCGCCCGGGCGATCGCCGTGCGGGTCCGCGACGAAGCGCGCGGCCGTCAGCGCGGGCTCGCCCGCGTAGCCGTCGCTCAGGCATTCGCCGCCAATGTACAGATCGCCGGGGATGCCGGGCGGCACCGGGCGCAGCGCCCGGTCGAGAATGTAGTAGCGCGCGTTCTGGATCGGCCGGCCGTACGGAATGCTTCGCCAGCCCGGCTCGACGCGCTCGACGACGTGATAGTTCGACCAGATCGCGGCCTCGGTCGCGCCGCCGAGCGCGACGACGCTCGCGCCGGGAAAGCAGCCGCGCATCCAGTCGGGCAGCGACAGCGGAATCCAGTCGCCGCTGCAAAAAACGAGACGCAGGCGGCTGCCTTCGACACGCTCCTGCAAGAGCGGATGAAGCTGCCAGAGCGCGGCCGGCGCGCTGTCCCAGAAGGTGACGGGCTCCTCGGCGAGGATGCGGGCGAGCCGCTCCGGGTCCGCCGCCTCGTCGTCGCTCGCGATGCGGATCGACCCGCCCGCCGCGAGCACGCCGAAGATGTCGTAGACCGACAGGTCGAACGCGGGCGACGTCACGAACAGCATCCGGTCCGACGGCCCGACGCCGAACCGGCGATTCACCCACTCGATCAGGTTGACGACCGGCCGATGCCGCATCATCACGCCCTTCGGCTTCCCGGTCGATCCGGACGTGAAGATCACGTACGCGAGATCGTCGGCGGTGCCGCGCTCCGGCTCGCGCCCCGGTGCGCTCGCGCCCCGGACGATCTCCTCCGCGACGAGCAGCGCCGCCGGGCGACCGCCCAGATGCGCGGCCGTCTCGTCGCCGATCGCCGCGGACGTGACGACGCAGCCGATCGACAACGCGTCGACGATGTCGCCGACCCGGGCGGGCGGCAGGTTGCACGCCAGCGGAACATACGCGCGGCCCGAGCGCAGGATGCCGAGCAGCGCCGCGACCAGATGCCGGTCACGCGACATGCGCACCGCGACGGGCGCGCCCGCGGGCACGCGCGCCGCGTCGAGCGCGGCGGCGACCGCGCGGCTCAGCCGGTCCAGCTCGCCGTAGCCGAGCGTGCCCGCGCCGTCGATCAGCGCGGGCGCGTCCGGCGCTTGCGCCGCCCGGCGCGCGAACAGCCCGTGCAGCGTGGCCGTGCGCTCGTACGGCGCCTGCGTCGCGTTCCAGTCTTGCAGGATGCGGCGCTGCTCGTCGGCCGTCAGCAGCGCGAGGCCCGCGAGATCCGCGCGCTCGTCGGCGCGCGCGATGCCGGCGAGCACGACGCGCAACTGGCCGAGCATGCGCCGCCCTTCCTCCATCGCGATTCGCGTGCGATCGACGATCAGCCGCAACGCCAGCCCGTCGGCCCGCGGCTCCGCGATCAGCGTCAGCGCATAGTTCGCGCGTTCCTCGACGCGCGCGTGCACGAGCCGCAGCGGCGCACCGGCGGACGCGGGCGCGACCGGATAGTTCTCGTAGACGACGAGGCTGTCGAACAGCGGCACGCCCGCGGGCAAGTCCGACGCGCGCTGGATCGCCGACAGCGACGCATGCTCGTGCGGCTGCGTGCGCGCGAGCCGTTCCTGCACGTCGCGCAGCCAGCCGCCGATGTCGCTTTGCGCCGGCACGGCCGCGCGCAGCGGGACCGTGTTGATGCAAAGTCCGACGAGCCGGTCCGCGTCGGGCAAGTCCGCCGGCCGGCCGGCCACCGTCACGCCGTAGACGACCTCCGGCACGTCCGCCCGCCGCCCGAGCAGCCAAGCCCACGCGGCGAGCACCGGAACGGCGGCCGACACGCGATGACGCCGCGCGGCGTCCTCCAGCGCACGGCGCGCCGGCAAGTCCAGTTGCAGATCGCACGGCACGTAGTCGCCGCTCGTCGCGGCGTCCCGCCTGAGATCGCCGACGAGCGGCGTCGGCTGCGCGAAGCCGGCGAGCGTCGCGCGCCAGAACGTGTCGTCGCGCGGCCGGTCGGCGCGTGCGATGCGCTCGACGAACGCGGCGTAGCGCGGCGCGGGCCGCAGCGCGGCCGGGCGCCGGTGCAGATGCGCCGCGTGGAGCGTCTGCAGCTCGTCGAGCAGGACGCCCGTCGACCATCCGTCGAGAATCAGATGATGGTGGCTGACGATCATCAGGTGGCGCGCGGGCGCGCGGCGCACGATCGCGACGCGCAGCAGCGGCGCCTTCGCCGGATCGAAGCGCCGCTCGCGGTCCGCGCGCAGGTACGCGTCGAGCTTCGCGTCGAATGCGTCGGGCTCGAGATCCGGCCAGTCGAGCCATTCGATCGGCGCCGGCGCGCGCCGCAGCACGACCTGCCGAGGCTCGTCGCGCCGCTCCCAGAGGAACGCGGCGCGCAGGCTCTGATGCCGATCGACGAGGTCCGCCCACGCGGCGGCGAACGCGCGCGCGTCGAGCGCGCCGTCGAGCTCGGCTATGAGCTGCTGGAAAAACACGGCCGACGCGGGATCGAGCAGGCTGTGGAACAGCATGCCGTGCTGCATCGGCGTGAGCGGCAGCACCGCCTCGATCGCCGGCGGACCGGACCGCGTATCGGCGGCGGTGGGAAAAAGGATCGGCGAAGAAGCGCTCGTCGTCATCGGTCGGCTCGCCTCCATCAGTGTCCGAGCAGCGTGAAGAAAACCCGCTCGCCGATCGCCTCGATGCGGTCCGCCGCGCGCAGCGCGTCGCGGATCTGCGCGCCGACGAGCGCCGCGGCCGGCTCGCGAACGATCGACAGGTGATGCGCGGGGATGTCTCGGCGGCTGACCACCGCGACGCGCTCCCAGCCCAGTTCCGGCGAATCGCTGCGCTGGCGCGCCGCCGCGTCGCGCACGGGCGCGGGCAGCGGCTGCGTCGCGCGCAGCAGCAGCACGCGGCGCGGATACGGCCCGGGCCGGTAGCGGCGCACGGCGGCGGCGTTGCGCCGAAAGACCTCGAAGAGCCGGCGCATCCGCTCGGGCGGCGCATCGGGCGGCAGCGAGCCGGCCGCGACGGCCAGCTCGCGCAGCCGCGCCATCGCGGCCGGCGGTTCGAGCGTCGACAGATCCGGCGCGTCGATTCCCGCCGTGAACGCGAGCAGCCGGCCGACCGAGCCGATCAGCTCGGCGTCGGTGCGCGGGCCCGGATCGGCGCCGTCCGACGCGACGCTGTCGATCAGCGCGAGCAGCCCGACCTCCTGCCGCTGCGCGAGCAACTGGCGCGCGATCTCGAACGCGACGACGCCGCCCGACGACCAGCCCGCGAGGTAGTACGGGCCGTCGCCCGCGAGCGGGCGCATGTGCGCGATATGGAGCGCCGCCAGCTCCTCGACGCTGCCGTAATCGGCGTCGCCGTCGAGGCCCGGGTCCTGCAGCGCGTAGATCGGCCGGCTCGGGCCGAGCCGCCGCGCGAGATCGCGGTAACAAAGCACGTTGCCGCCCGTCGGATGCACGAGGAAGACGGGGCGTTCGCCGTCGATGCCGCGATTGATGGGCACCACCACCGGGTGCGCTTGCGCGCGCCGCCGGATAAGCGCCGCCTGCGCGGCGACGGTCGGCGCGTCGAACAGCGAAGCGAGCGGCAGATCGCAATCGAACTCGCGCTTGACTTCCGCCATCAGCCGCACGGCCAGCAGCGAATGCCCGCCGAGGTCGAAGAACGTGCGATCGACGCCCACCGGCTGGACGTCGAGCACGGCCTCCCACACGCGTTCGAGCCGCAGCTCGACCGGGTCGCGCGGCGCGGCGCCGTCGGGCGGGGCGTCGACGCCGCCCGCCAGCGCCGCGCGATCGACCTTGCCGCTCGCGTTGCGCGGCAGCGCGTCGAGCCGCCGGCATTGGCCGGGAATCATGTAGTCCGGCAGTTGCGTCGCGAGCCACTCGCGCAACGGCGCGGGCTCCACGCCGCGGCCGGCGCGGCAATCGTACGCGCAGACGAGCCGCGCGATGCCGTTCGCGTCCAGGTCGACCCGCGCCGCCGCGTTCGCGACGTCCGGATGCCGGGCGATCGTCGCTTCCACTTCGCCGAGCTCGACCCGGTAACCGCGCAATTTCACCTGATCGTCGGCGCGGCCGAAAAAGTCGAGCCGGCCGTCGTGGCGCCACGCGCCCAGATCGCCGCTGCGATAGACGCGCGGCGCGAGCGGATCGACCGGATCGGCGACAAAGCGCTCCGCGGTCAGATCGGGACGATGGAGATAGCCGCGCGCGGGCGCGGCGCCGCCGATCAGGATCTCCCCGCGCATGCCGACAGACACCGGGCGGGCGCGCGAATCGACGACGTACAGCCGGACATTGTCGATCGGGCGGCCGACCGGCACGGGATCGTCGGCGGCGTCGACCCGCTCCGCGCAGACCTGGATCGTCGTCTCGGTCGGGCCGTACAGGTTGACGAGCGCGGCGCGGTGCACGGCGGCGAAGCGCCGGACGAGATCCGGCGTCAGCGCCTCGCCGCCGCAGAACACGCGGCGCAGCGCGCCGCACGCGGCGAAGGCCGGCTCGTCGACGAGCACGCGCAGCAGGCTCGGCACGAGCTGCAACACGGTGATGCGCTCGCGCGCGAGCGTTTCGACGAGCGCCGGCACGTCGCGCTCGAGACCGGGCGGCGCCATCACGAGCCGCGCGCCGCAGAGTAGCGGCAGGAAAAACTCCCAGATCGACGCGTCGAATCCGGCGGCGGTCTTTTGCAGCACCGCATCGTCCGCGCCGAGCGGGAACGCGCGCGTCATCCACGCCATGTGGTTCGCGAGCGATCCGTGCGTCACCACGACGCCTTTCGGCCGCCCCGTCGAGCCCGACGTGTACAGCACGTACGCAGCCTGCTCGGGTGCCGGGACGGGCCACGCGCCCAGATCCGCGTCGCCGCCCGCGCCGGCATCCGCATCGGCGGCGGCGCTCGCCACCAGCTCCGACGCCTCGTGCGCGGGCACGTGCGCGCCCGCGCCGGGCCCGGCCGGATCGATGCACACAAGCGCGAGATCCTGCGGCAGATCGGCCGCGGCGTCCGGCGGCGTCAGCACGAGCCGCGCGCCGCTGTCCTCGAGCATGTAGCGCCGGCGCGCGGCGGGCAGCTCCGGCGGCATCGGCAGAAAAACGCCGCCCGCCCGCATCACGGCGAGCATCGCCGTCACGAGCGCCGCGCCGCGCGGAAGATGCAGCGCGACGGGCGTCTCCGCCGCGACGCCCGCCGCCGTCAGCCGCGCCGCGAGCGCACGGGCCTCGCGCTCGAGCGCCGCCGCCGTCATGCGCGTGGCGCCGTCCTGCACGGCGAGCCGATCCGGCGTCGCGGCAGACGCCGCCGCCACCGCCAGATGCACCGGCGTCCAGCGGCCGTGGTCCACACGCGGGCCCTGAAAGTCCGTGGTGACGAGCCGCCGCTCCGTCTCGCCCAGCAAGTCCGGCTCGTCGAATGCCGTGTCCGGGTTCGCGAGCGCCGCGGCGAGCAGCGTCGCGAACTGCTCCGCCAGCCGTGCGATCGCGCCGTCGTCGCGCACCGCGCCCGCGTGGTAGTCGATGTCCGCGCGCAGCGCGCCGCCGGGCCCGACGAGCACCGACAGCCTCAGCAACGCCGGCTCGCCCGCCGCCGTCACGTCGACGACGCGCAGCGGCGCGCCGTCCGGCATCTCGGCCGCCGTGAGCACCTCGATCTGGAACGGCGCAAAGCGTCCGTCGTCCGGCGGGACGAGATGGTGACGCAGATCGGCGGCCGTCGCGCGCGCGTCGGCCGCCGATCGCGCGAGGCTGGCGAACGTGCCGTCGGGCGCGGACAACGCGCTCGACAGCGAAAGCGGCACGGGCGCGGCGAGCGGGCCGAGCGCCGCGGCGAGCTCGTCGAACGGGCGGCCGTCGGCGACGATCGCCACCGGCTGCGCATCGCCGCCCGACAGCCGGCGCAGCAGCACAGCCCAGACGGCGGTCAGCAGATCGGCCGGCGTCACGCCGAGTCGCGCGCAGAGCGCGCCGACGCGCGCGCCCGTGTCCGCCGGCAGCGAACACGCGTGGCGCGCGCGCCGATACGCGGATGCACGGCCCGCGCGCAGCGCCGGCAGGGCCGGCCACGGCCCGTCGACGGACTGCAGCGCCCCTTCCGGCCAGCGCCATGCGCCGTCTTCCGCCAGCAGGTCGTGCTGCCACTGAGCGAGATCGAAGAATTGCAGCGGCGCGTCGGCATCCGCGTCCCGGCCGGCGAGCCGCGCGGCGAGCGCGGCGCCGATGCGCAGCATCGTCGGGCCATCGGCGCACAGCGCCGGCAGCGACAGCACGAGGCCCGCCGCATCCATCGATGCGCGCAATGCCGGCGCGTGCGCCCCCGGCTCGCTTCCGTCGTCCAGACGCAGACACGCGTCGCCCGGCGCGGTCTGCAGCGGCAGGCGCATCTCCGGCAATCGCGGGAAGCGCGCGCGCAGAATCTCGTGCCGGCCGATCAGCGCGTTGAGCGCGGCCTCGACCGCCGCGCGAGGCGGCGGCGCGGCCATCCATGCGAAACGGGCCGCCACCCGCTGCTCCGCCGGCAGCCACCCCGCGTCCGCCAGCGCCCATAAGCGCTGCTGCCCGGGCGACAGCCGGAAGCCGTTCAGCGCGGTCTCGCTCGTCGCGCTCATGCAAGGCGCTCCTTGAGCGCGGCCATCTCGCGCGCGTCCAGCTCGACCGCGTCGCCCATCGCGGCGAGCACGCGGCGCTCGCCGGTGAACGGCGCGCGGCCGTGCGCGACGAGCATGTTGTCCGCCATCAGGAAATCGCCCTTTTGCCACGGGAACGCCACCGTCTCGCACGCGTATGCGTCGCGCAGGTGCGCGGCGACGTCGTCGGGGATCGTCCCGCCGTCGCCGTAGCAGGTGTTGTACGGCAGGCTCTCGATGCCGAAGTCCGCCTCGAAGCGGCGGCGCACCGGCTCGTGCAGGCTCGATCCGTGCCAGAACGCGACGTGGTTGAACCACAGCGCGTCGCCCGTGCGCGGATGCGCGTGGATCGCCGGCCGGATCTGGCGCGTGCGCAGCCAGCCGTTCGGCAGCCATTGCCACGACACGTCCATCGCGCGCAGATAGCGCTCGAGCTCGTCGACCGTCTCGACCGCATACGCGTGCCGCCAGCTCGGCCCCATTCCCGAGCCGAAACAGCGCGAGAGCTGCCAGCCGCGGCGGCGGAATTCGTCGCGCACCGCGGGATCGATGCGCCCGAGCACGCGGCGCACGTCCGCGAGCGGCGTCGCGCCGCCCGTCTCGGACGGCACCGTGCAGCAGAAGAAGATCCGGCCGGGCCACGCCTTCACGTACGACAGCTCGTTGTGCAGCGCGATCGGGTATTCCTGCGGGAAATACGTCGACGTGTAGATGTGCTGCCCGAGATGCTCGCGCGGCGTCGCCTTCTCGATGTAGCTCATCAGGCGCACGCCGGTCGCCGCGACCGCGCGGTGAAACGCCGCTTCGTCCGCGATGCCGAAGCCGCGAAACAGGATCGCGCCGTGCCGCGCGAGCCAGGCGGTCAGTGTGTCGCCGTGCCGCTCGATCCATGCGGCCGCGTCCACGCCCGCCAGCTCCGGCTCCACGACGAGCGGCAGCGCGCCGTCGGCGAACAGCGGCCGCGCCCGGACCATGCTGTCGGCCGTCACGTTGATCGTCTGGCGCCGGGCCAGCTTCAGGGGCGTCGATGAAGCGTGCATGTCGTTCGTCCTCGAAAGCGGTTGCTCAACGGTTCGCGGCCAGCGCGGCCAGATCGTCCGCATCCAGCTCGCCGCGCGGATCGGGCGGCGGCGCGGACGCCGCCGGGGCGGCGGGCGGCGCGGCGGACTCGCGCGCCAGGCGCAGCAGCGACGCCGCGCAGTCGGCCGCGAGCGCGTCGATCGCGGCGGCGTCGAAGCGCGCGACGTCGTAGATGAATTCGATCCGCAGGCATCCGTCGATCAGCATCGCCTCGACGGCGAGCGCGTGCGGCTGCGGCAGATCGGCCGCACGCTCCGCGCCGCGCAGCGGACAGCCCGGCCGCCACGAGATCACCCGGAACGGCGCGTGCGCGATGCCCGTCAACTGGCCGAGCCAGTTGAGGCTGACGGCCGGCCGGTGGCCCGCCGCCAGTGCGTTGCGCGCGTCGTCGGGGCCGAGATGGCGCAGCGCGCCGTAGTCCGCGCCGCGATTCGGAATCGACAGGCGCTGCGCGCGCACCGCTGCGGCCGCGGCGGCTTCCGGCACGCCCGTCAGATCGAACCACGCAGGATGGCGCGCCGTGAGCCAGCCGATCGTGCGCGCGGGCTCGGGCAGCCCGTGCGGCGGCGTGCGTCCGTGCCCCTCCAGCTCGACGTACAGCAGCGGCTCGCCGGTGCGGCCGCCGAGCGCGAGCGTGAGCGCCGCGAGCAGCAAGTCCTCCGTTTCCGCGCCCGCCTGCGCGGCCGGGCCGGCGATGACCTCGCGCGTCTCGTCCCCGGACAGCGTCAGCCCGGCCGACGCCGGCGCTCCGCCGCCGCCGCCCGCCTTCACCGGCAGCGCCGGCGGCGGCAGGCTCGTGCTCAGCGTCCAGTATTCGAGCTGCGCGAGCGCATCCGGCGACGCGGCCCGCTCGGCGAGCGTCTGCGCCCATTGCCGCAGCGAAGGCGTCTTCGGGCCGAGCGGCGCGCCGGGATCGCGCAGCAGCCGGGCGAGATCGTCCAGCAGGATCGCGCACGACACCGCGTCCGCGATCCAGTGATGCATGACGATCAGCAGGCGCGGCGGCGCGCCGTCCAGCCAGCCGAGCACGAGCGGCGAGACGGCCGGGTCCGCGAGCGCCTGCAGCCTGGTCAGCGCGTCGGGCGTCGCGTGCGCGGCGTCGACGCGATGCAGCGGCGGCGGCGCGACCGGACCGTAAATCTGCGCGGGCTCGCCGCCGCCGGCGTTCGCGCGCAGGCGCAGCCCGTCATGCTGATGCATCAGCCGAACGAACGCGTCGGCCACGCGATCCGGCGTGACCGCGACGTCGAGCTCCAGCAGCAGCGACAGATTCGCGTGCGCCCGCCAGCCCGCGCCGATCTCCAGCCAGCGCCGTTGCGCGGGCAGCAGCGGCACCGGCCCGCTCAGCACGCCCTGCTCGGCTTGCGTGTCGACGGGACGGATCAACGGCGCGAGCGCCGCGATCGTCGGATGCCGATAGAGATCGCTCGCCTGCAGGCGCCATCCGTCCCGATGCAGCCTCGCGACCATCCGGATGCCGAGGATGCTGTCGCCGCCGAGCGCGAAGAATTCGTCGTGCACGCCGATGTCGGCCCGGCCGAACAGTTCGCGCCAGAGCGCGACGAGCGCCGCCTGAACGCGGTCGGCGTCGCACGAGGCGGACACCGGCGCTTCGGCCGCGCCCGCCGACCAGTCGGGCGCGGGCAGTGCGCCGCGATCGAGCTTGCCGTTGGCGCTCAGCGGCAGACGGCCGCACCGGACGACCTGCGCGGGCACCATGTAGTCGGGCAAACGGCCGTGCAGCGCGCGGGCGAGCGACGCCGGATCGCCTGGCGCGCCGTCGCCCACCACGTAGGCGACCAGCACCGTGCCGCGCGCCGGATGATCGGCGGCGACCACCGCGGCCGAAACCACGCCGGGCAACGCTTCGAGCGCCGCCGCGACCTCGCCCGGCTCCACCCGGTATCCGCGGATCTTCGTTTGGTCGTCGGTCCGCCCGACGATCGTCAGCGTGCCGTCCGCGTTCAGCCGGGCCAGGTCGCCCGTCGCATAGAGCGGCCCGTCGACGCCGCTCGACGGCTGCGGCCGGAAGCGCGCGCCGGTCTCGTCCGGACAGCCCGGATAGCCGAGCGCCACCTGCGGGCCGCCGACGTGCAGTTGCGCGCACACGCCGGCGGGCGCCGGCCGGCCGCCGGCGTCCAGCAGGACGAGCGCCGCGCCGGCGAGCGGCGCGTCGAGCCGCAGCTCGCCGGCGCCGCGCGTCCACTCGCCCGTCGCGACGCCGACGGTCGTCTCCGTCGGCCCGTAATGGTTCATCACGCGCAGCCCAGGCGGCGCGCACTCGGCGAGCCGGCTCAACAGGCCGGGCCGGGCCCGCTCGCCGCCCAGCACGAGCACGCGGCGCGGCAGCAGCTGCGGATCGGGCGCGCCGGCGAGCAGCGCCTCCAGATGCGACGGCACGATCTTCAGCAAATCGACCGGGCGCTTGCGATGAACGGCGGCGAGCAACAGCGGATCGCGCGCCGCGGCGTCCGACTGCACGCACAGGCAGCCGCCGTCGAACAGCGCGGGCAGCGTCGCCGTCAGGCCGAGGTCGGCCGCGACGGTCGAGACCAGCCCGCACGCGAGCCCGGGCGGCAATCCGAGCCGGTTCAGCAGGCCCTGCACATACCATTCGACCGCCCGATGCGGCACGGCGACCGGCTTCGGCCTGCCTGTCGAACCGGACGTGAAGAGCACGTAGGCGACGTCCTCGGGATTCGGCGCCGGCCACGCGCGCCGCGCGTCGCGGCGAGTCGCCTGCGCGCGAGACGGAAGATCGAGCGTCGCGCAACCGTGCGCGAGCGTCGGGTCCGCGTCCGCAGCCGCATCGCGCAAGACGAGCGCGCAGCCCGCGCGGCGGATCATGTCCGCGATTCGTTCGGCGGGCGTCGCGGGATCGATCGGCATCCACGCGCGCGCGGCCTTCCAGCACGCGAGCATCGCGACGGGCAGCGCCTCGGTCCGGGGCAGCAAGAGCGCGACGGGCCCATGCGCCGCGCCCGCGCCGTCGATCGCATCAGCGGCGGCGTCGGACCAGCGGTCGAGCTCGGCGCGGGTCAGGCGCGCGTCGCCGTCCACCGCCACCGCGACGTGCTGCGGCGCACGCTCGAGGTGCCGGCGCCAGCGCGCGGCGAGCGGCTCGGCGCGCCCGGCCGCGACGACGGTGGCCCAGCGCGCGACATGCTCGGCGCCGTCGCGCAACGGCTGCTCGCCGCCCTGCGCGATGCGGCCGAGCAGTTGCAGATACTCGTCGGCGAGGCGCTGCGCGCGCCCGTCGCCGAACAGCGCTTCGTCATGGTCGAGTTCGACCATCAGCGCGTCGCCGCCGTCGGCCACGTTGCACGCGAGATCGAACCGGCCCGCGCCGACGGCGGGCGAGCGCAGGCGCGCCGCGACGCGTTCGCCGAAATCGAGCGCCGGCGGCACGCGGTCGAGGTTGAACGTCGCCGGCACGAGCAGCGGACGCGCCGGGTCCCGCTTCAGCGCGAGATCGTCGACGATGTGCGCGAACGGATAGTCGGCGTGCTCAAGCGCCTCCGTCACGGCGGCGCGCGTGTGCGCGAGCAGCGCACACGCGCTGTCGACGGCGTCGATGCGCAGCCGGATCGGCAGCAGATGCGCGCAATAACCGACGACGCGCTCCGCGCCGTCTCCCGCCGCCGCCCGCCCGGCGTACGGCACGCCGATCACGACGTCGAGCGCGCCGTGCCGCGCGAGCAGCCATGCGAAGCCCGTCAGCAGCACGGCGAGCAGCGATGTCCGCTCGGCGGCCGCGCGCGCGCGCAACGCGCGGGCCAACGGCGCATCGACGCGCCGCACCTCGCGCGCGCCCCGGAACGCGCGCACGGACGGGCGCGGCGCGGCGAGGTCGAGATCGAGCCCGAGCGGCGCGTCCTGCAGCCGCGCGCGCCACCAGTCGCGCGCGGCCGCCCAGCGGCCGTCGCGCTCGGCGTCCCGGTGCGAGGCAAGCACGCGGCGCAGCGATGGTGCATGCGGCAGCGGCGCGCCGCCGTAGCACGCCGCGATGTCGGCGGCCAGCACCTGCAGCGAAAAGCCGTCGAGCGCCGCGTGATGGCCGACGAGCAGCAGCGCATGCGCGCCGTCCGCGATCTCGAACAGCGTCGCCCGCAGCAACGGGGGCGTTTTCAGATCGAACGGCACGGCCATCCCCCGGCGCACCTCGGCGTCCAGCTCCGCCGCGTCGATCGCTCGCGCCGCCAGCGCCAGCCGGCCCGGCGGCATCATGCGCAGCGTGCCGGACACGGGGTCCATCGCCGCCCACAAGCCGTCGTGCCGCGCGGCCGCCCGCTCGACGGCGTCCCGCAGCCGGTTCGCATCGAGCGGCCCGTCCAGATCCAGCAGCAGCGGCAACGCGTACGCGACGGCGCCCGCCGGGTCCATTTCCGCGAGCGCCGCGAGCTGGCGCTGCGCGCGAATCATCGGCAGCGCGCCGGCATCGCCCGCCGCCTCAACAGCCGTGCCGGCCGCGTCGATCCCATCGGCCGCGCCGATCGCGGCGCCGCCGTGGCGCTCGTCGAGCATGCCGCCGTCCCGCAGCGCGGCGACGGTGTCGGAGACCGCCGCCACCAGCCGGTCGCAGTCGGCCTCGGTATGCGCGGCCGACAGGAAGCAGGTTCGCCCCTCCCACACATAGATGCCGCGCAGCAGCAGGTGATAGAAGAACAGATCGAGATTGCGCTCGAACACGAAGCGGAACACGGAGCCGAAGCGCGCGATTCCGATCGGCGTGCCGGCGAGCGCCTGCGCGAGGCGCGCATGCAGGCGCGCGGCCCGGTCGTTCAGTTGCGCGTACAGCGCGTCGCCTCGCCGCTCGATCTCCGTCAGCACGGCCACGCACGCGTCGATCGACAGCGGATTCTTGTTGAAGGTGCCCGCGAACAGCGTCGTCTCGGCAACGGGCGCGCTGTCGTCGCCATAGCGCCACGCGCCGCCGTCCACGGCCGCCATCACGTCCGCGCGGCCGGCGAGCGCGCCGATCGGCAAGCCGCCGCCCAGGATCTTGCCGTACGCGACCAGGTCCGCCTTCACGCCGAAGTGCGCCTGCGCGCCGCCCGCCGCGATCCGGAAGCCGGTGATCAGCTCGTCGAAGATCAGCAGCGCGCCCGCCTGCTCGGTCAGCGCGCGCAGGCGGCGCAAGAACGCCGCCGGCTGCAGGTCGGGCCGCCGGCTCTGCACCGGCTCGACGAGCACGGCCGCCACCTGCCCGAGCAGCGCGGCGAGCGTGTCGAGGCACGCCTCGTCGCCGTATTCGAACACCAGCGTGTCGGCGACCGCGCCGCGCGCGACGCCGGGCACGGCCGGCGTGCCGCCTGCGGCGGGATCGTCCGGGTCGGCCGCGTCCGCGAGTACGCCGTCGAAATGGCCGTGATACGCGCCGCGGAAGATCACGACGCGCTCCCGTCCGGTGACCGTGCGGGCGAGCCGCAGCGCGACCATCACCGCTTCGGTGCCCGAGTTCACGAACGCGACCCGGTCCTGCCCGGACAGCCGCGCGATGGCGGCCGCCGCCTTGCCGGCGCGGTCCGATTGCGGGCCGAGCCGCAGCCCGCGCGACAGGCTCTCGCGCAGCGCGTGCGCGACGAAGTCGGGCGCATGCCCGAACAGGTGCACGCCGAAGCCCATCGAGATGTCGAGATAGCGGTTGCCGTCGACGTCCTCGAACGTCGTGCCCGCCGCCGAGCGGCAGACGATCGGATACAGCATCGCCTTGATCGACGGCCGAAAGCCAGCGCTCGCGCGGCTGTCGGCCATCACGTCGCGATAGCGCGCGGCAAGCGCGCGGGAGCCCGCGGTGCGGCGCGTGTAGTCGCCGATCAGTCTGTCGAGGTGCGCCTGCCGACGGGGCGACAGCGCGTCGCGCGCCGTATCCGCGCGACGCGTCGGATGCGCGGCGCGGATCGCACCGCGCATGCCGCCCGCGCGCGCGATTTCGGCGACAGGCCGCCGCGCCGCGCCGTCCGGCAGCGCACGCTCGCCCGCGCCGCGGCGGCCCTCGATCAGATCCAGTTGCCGGCGCATCAGGTCCAGTTGCTCGCGCACCACCTGCGCGATCACATCGGACGACGCACTCGCGGCCCCCGCCGGCTCGCCCGGCTCCGCCGGCGGCTGCGGCGCCTCGGCGGCCAGATACGCGGCGAGCGCATCCATCGTCGACAGTTCGTCGAAGAACGCACGCATTGGAACGCGCACGCCGAACGCGGCCTCGATTTTCCTCGCCGCAGCCATCAGGACGAGACTGTCCGCGCCCATCTCGATGAACGGCACCGTCGGATCGATACGGTCCGGCGACGTTTCGAGCGCCTGCGCGATCGCGTCGCGCAGCTTCGCGCCGATGTCGCACGCGCGCTCATGCGCCGCCGTGGCCGGCAAGACCGCCGCGACCGGCGGCGGCTCGGCCTGCGCGTCGCGCGTCGCGACGGCGCCCGTCGTCGCGGCCGCGCCCGCGACGACCGTGCCTTCCGCGAGCAGCGGAAACGGCGCGTCGTCGAACGGATAGAGCGGCAGCTCGGCGTGCACGCGGCCGGGCCCGTCGATCGCGCGCCAGTCCGGCGTCACGCCCGCCACCCACAGCGCGCCCGCCGCGGCGAGCAGCGCGTCGCGATCCCGCGTCCCGCGCGCGAGCGACGGCACGACCTTCAGCGTCGGCGCGGACAGCGGCGCGAGCCGGCTCAGCATCGCCTGCGGCCCGATCTCCAGCCCGAGCGCGATGCCCTCCGTAGCGAGCGCGCGCACGCCGTCCGCGAAGCGCACGGGCTCGCGCAGATGCCGCACCCAGAATTCGGCGTCCAGCACCGTGCCGGCCGGCAGGACCGCGCCCGTCCGGTTACAGACCATCGGCAGGCGCAGCGGCTGCATCGCCACGTCGGCGAGCGCCGCGCGAAACGCGTCGAGCATCGGCTCCATCGCGGGCGAATGGAACGCGGCCGACACGGGCAACGCTCGCGTGGCGATCCCGGCCGCCGCCAGCCGCCGCACCGTTTCCGCAAGCGCGTGCGCGTCGCCCGCGACCGACAGTTGCGCGGGACCGTTGTCGACCGCGATCGCCGCGCCGGGCGCGAGGTGCGGCGCCACCGCATCGCGCGCGGCCGCGACCGCGACCATGCCGCCCGGCCGGGCCGAAGTCGCCGCCAGCCGGCCGCGCAGCGCGGCCACGCGCATCGCCGCGTCGAACGACAGCGCGCCCGCGGCGACCGCGCCCGCGTAATCGCCGAGGCTATGGCCGATCACGATGTCGGGCTCGATGCCCCAGGCCGCCCACTGGCGCGTCAAGCCCACCTGCAGCGCGACCATCAGCGGCTGGGTCACGTCGGTGCGGTCGATCGTTTCGTCGCCGGCCGCGAGCCAATCCATGATCGGCAACCCGGTGATCGCGCACGCTTGCTCGAGCGTTCGGCGCAATTCGGTATCGCCGTCGAGCAGGCCGGCCGCCATGCCGGGAAATTGCGCGCCCTGGCCGGCGTAAAGAAACGCGAGCGCCGGCCGGCGCCGCGGCGCGGCGCCTCTCGCGGCGACGCCCTCCAGACCGCCCGCGGCGGCACGATCGAGTGCGGCGGCCAATGCGCCCGCGTCCGCCGCGACCACCGCGAGCCGCTGCTTCAGCGGGCTGCGCGCCGCGTGCGACGCTCGCGCGAGACGCCACGCGCCGGGCGGATCGCCGCGCACGCGCTCGGCCGTCGCCGCGGCGAGCCGGTTCAGCGCTTCGTCGCTCGCCGCCGACAGTACGAGCAACGGCAGCCACGGATCGCCCGTTTTCGTGCCGGCATGCCGGGCGGGCGGATCAGGCGGGGCGAGCAAATCGGACGGCGGCGCGGCGGCGATCAGATGGCAATTCGCGCCGCCGAAGCCGAACGAGCTGAGCGCGCCGATCGGCGGCCGCCCGCGATCGGGCAGCGGTGCGAGCGCGGTCGGCACCGTGAGATTCCATGCATGGAAATCGATGTGCGGATTCGGCGCGTCGAATCCGGCGCTCGCGAGGACTTCGCGATGCCGCAGCGCAAGCGCCAGCTTGATGAGCCCGGCCACGCCCGCCGCGGCTTCCAGATGCCCGATGTTGCCCTTGACCGAGCCGACGGGCAGCGCTGCCGCGCGCCCGACGACCGCGCCCAGCACGCGGCCGAGCGCCTTCGCCTCGATCGGATCGCCGAGCAGCGTGCCCGTGCCGTGCGCCTCGACGACGTCGATCTGCTCCGGCGCGACGCCGGCCGCCTCGAGCGCCCGCCGGATCAGCGCCTCCTGCGCGAGCGCGCTCGGCGCGGTGATCCCGTTCGACGAACCGTTGTGATTGACGGCCGAGCCGAGCACGACCGCGACGATCCGGTCGCCGTCCCGGCGTGCGTCCGACAGGCGCTTGAGCACGACGGCGCCCGCGCCCTCGCCTCGACCGTATCCGTCGGCGGAGGCGGAAAACGGCTTGGATCGCCCGTCGGCGGCGAGCATGCGCGCGCGGGAAAACGCGACGGACGCATCGGGGCGCAACATCAGCGACACGCCGCCCGCGATCGCCAGCTCGCACTCGCCTGCGCGCAGCGCCGCGCAAGCCAGATGGACCGCGACGAGCGACGACGAGCATGCGGTATCCACGACGAGGCTCGGCCCCGTCAAGCCGAGCAGATACGAGAGGCGATTGGCGAGCACGCTCGTCGCGTGCCCCGCCGCGGTCGACGCGCCGATCGCCGACAGTTGCGCATGCGCGCCGCCGAATTCGCCGTTGCTCGCGCCGAGAAAGACGCCGACGGATCGCCCGCCCAATCCCCAGCCGGGCATGCCGGCATCCTCCAGCGCCCACCAGGCGGTCTTCAGCATCAGCCGCTGACGCGGGTCCATTTCGCGCGCATCGCGCCGGGACAGGCCGAAGAAATCGGGATCGAAGAGGTCCGCGCCGTCGATCGTCGCGGCCCGGCGCGTCAGGACGCGGCCTGGCGCGTCCGGGTCCGGATCGTGCAGCGCGGCCGCGTCCCAGCGCTCGGGCGGCAGTTCGCGCACCGCGACGCGGCCCGCGCGCAGCAGGTCGAGAAACGCCGCCGGCCCGACGGCGCCCGGAAAGACGCAGCCCATCCCGACGATCGCGATCGGTTCCGCCCGACAAGGGTTGTCCGTGTTCATCGGCGGCCTCGGCATTCAGCGCCTGTCGTCGCGAACGTCGTGGCCGATGTGGCGAAGGATCGACGTCTCGGTCTCCTGAAGCGTGTCGTGAATGCCGGCCCAGATGCGCTCGCCGTCGTCGGCGGGCGAACCCGACGCGATGCGGCCCTGCAGGCGGGCAACGAGTTCGAGATCGGCGATGCGCTCGCCGAGCGCGAAGCCGTGCACGCGGGTCGCGCCGGCGAACGTGCCGTAGAGCGCGAACGGGCCGCTCGTCATCGCGGCGGCGGCCTCGCGCGCGCGGTCGACGAACCGGCCGGCCGCCGCGGGGGCGACCTTGACGTTCAGGTAATACAGATACTCCGCCGGCGCGTCGCGCGGCGGCACGGGCGCGAGCCCGAGGTCGATCCTGTTGAGCACCGACGTGTTCATGTCCAGCACGCAATCCTGGAATTCGCCCAGCCGGATCGCGCCTTCGTCGCCGTAGACATCGGCCATCACCTTGTCGAGCGACGCCATGTCGTCCATCGCGCCGAGCGAATCGAGGGGAACGATGATGTAGACGCCAAGCGACGGCCCCGCGACGGTCGCGTACGCGCTCCACTCGAGCCGCGCAGGGTGCTGGCGATACGCGAACGCGACCTGGCGCGCCAATTCCTTGAACGCCGCGTATTTCTCGCGCCGGATGGTCGCGCGAACGAACAGGCAAAGCGGGGCTGGAAACGTCCAGATCAAGGGCGGACTCACATGGGCTCGTGAAAGGAATGCGAAGGGCCCGCCGCAACGGCGCCGCGCCCTTCGCGAGCGATCACCGCGACCGCGGCGGCGGCCTTACTTCTCGATCTTGAGCAGCACCGCGCCGCTCCAGTTCGCGCCGCCGTTGGCCACGTGGACGTTCAGGCAGTTGGTCGACTCGACCCACTCGAGCGTGGTGACCGAATTGCCGAGATCGGCGCCCTCGGCCTTCAGCGTGCCGTTCGGATCGGCCAGGAGTTTGGAACGATAACCGGGATCTTTAACGGCTTTGCCTAATGCGGAAACGATGTCGTCATAAAGCATGTCAATCACCTCACAGTGTGAATGGGAAGGGACCATCGATTTCGAGACAATTCCAGCGAGAATCGAGCGGCAATAGCAAGGCGCATTCCCGCCGAACCGGACATCCGCACTTCAAGACACGATCATTTTCATGTTGAAAATGACTCAAACGCTTGTCGCCATGGTGCTCAACAATGGACGGCCCGCTTGAATCCAATGCGCGCGAAACAGACGAAACGCCACTGCCAGCGCAGCCAGATTAGCATACCGGCAGCGGCGGCAGAAAAGCCAAAAGGCATTTTTTTCGTTAATTTCGCAAAATTGAATTTATGCCGATTCCGCATCGAAAATAATCGGTCGGGTAATATTTCATCCATCGATTTCATTTCAACATCAATTACAGCCATTGATTTTCATTGCGAAATCCAGGAATTTGACGGAACACCTCAAATTTTTGAATTTCATTCGCCGGCCAGGCGAACGGTTCCGCGCCGAGCGCGCCGAGCGCGCAGTCGCAAAACGGCGCGAAACGGCGCGAAACAGCTCGATTCGCGCGTGGACCGGAACCGGCCGCGCGCCGGCGATGCGCGCCGCATGGGCCGCGCCGGCATGCCAGAATGGCGAATTCATCGCTCGTTCAGGTGGCCACGCCGTGGAACTTCAGATCAGCCTCCACGATCGCCGAGACCTCGCCGGCCAGATCTATCGGCAACTGCGCGCGGCCATTGTCGACGGACGCGTCGCCGCCGGCGCGCGGTTGCCTTCGACGCGCGATCTCGCGCACCAGCTCGGCGTGTCGCGCAAGACGACGCTCGACGCGTTCGAGCGCCTCGCGAGCGAGGGCTTTCTGCTGACGCGCGCGGGCTGCGGCACGTTCGTCGCCGACGGCCCGACACGCGTGCCCGCGGCGCACGCCGACGGCGCTCCCGCGGATGCGATGCGCGACGGCTACCGCGCCGAGCGCCGCGACGATGCGCTCGCCCGCGCGCACGACGGCTGGTCCGACGTGCCGGCCGGGCTGT
Organism: Burkholderia thailandensis E264; assembly: GCF_000012365.1. Lineage (NCBI taxonomy): Bacteria > Pseudomonadati > Pseudomonadota > Betaproteobacteria > Burkholderiales > Burkholderiaceae > Burkholderia > Burkholderia thailandensis. Next base: position 1,416,818 of record NC_007650.1, on the reverse strand, counting down.
CGATGCCGCCGGCGCGCGCGCCGCTCGCGTTCGACTTCCGCGGCGGCGTCACCGACAAGGCGCATTTTCCGTGGGACGACTGGCGGCGCTGCGTCCTGCACGCGTTGCGCGCGCAGGCGCGCAGCAGCGGCGACTATCGCGACCCGGCGGGCGAGCCCGAGCTGCGCGACGCGATCGCGCGCTACGCCGGCTTCAGCCGCGCGGTCGCATGCGACTGGCAGGACGTGATCGTCACGCAGGGCGCGCAGCAGGCGCTCGACCTGCTCGCGCGCGTGCTCATACGCCCGGGCGACGTCGTCGCCGTCGAGGAGCCCGGCTATCCGCCCGCCCGCGCGGCGTTCGCGGCGCTCGGCGCGTGCGTGGCCGGCGTGCCCGTCGATGCGCACGGCCTCGTCGTCGCGCAACTGCCGGACGACGCGCGCTTCGTCTACGTGACGCCGTCGCATCAGTTCCCGCTCGGCATGCCGATGAGCCTCGAGCGGCGCGTCGCGCTGCTCGAATGGGCGCAGCGGCGGCGCGCGGTGATCGTCGAAGACGACTACGACTGCGAGTTCCGCTTCGAGGGCCGGCCGCTCGAACCGCTCAAGAGCCTCGATCGCGCGGGGCTCGTCGCATACGTCGGCACGTTCTCGAAGACGCTGTTTCCGGAGCTGCGGATCGGCTACGCGGTGCCGCCGCACTCGCTGAACCTCGCGCTGCGCAACGCGAAGCAGATCGCCGACTGGCACGCGTGCACGCTCACCCAGACGGCGCTCGCGCGGTTCATCGCGGACGGCGCGTTCGCCCGCCATCTGCGGCGCATCCACCGCCACTACGACGCGCGCCGCCGGCTGCTCGCCGCGCATCTGCACGGCGCGCTGTCGCGCTGGCTGCGGCCCGTGATTCCGGCGGCCGGCATTCACCTGAGCGCGCGCCTCGCCGCGGGCATCGACGAGCGCGCGACGCTCGACGCCGCTCGCGAAGCGGGCATCGACCTGCACGGCATCTCGGCGTTCTACGCGGATAGTCCGCCCGACGCCGGCATCCTGTTCGGCTACGGCGGCATCGACGCGCCCGCGATCGACGTCGCGCTCGCGCGGCTCGCGGACGTGTTGAGTCGGTGCGCGTGAGTTTCGGGCTTTCGGGCGCACGGATTTTCGGACTCGAGGGCGCGTGTCCCAGGGCACGCGAACTCGCCGCCCCGCAACCCGGCCTCCTGAAAATTCCGGAAATTGGTCATTCCGGATAGCCATTCGCGCCGCTAATCTGGCTGCGTCGCGCGGCTTCGCGCATTCGACGATCACCCGATACCGAGGAACGCATCATGGAAACCCGTCTCGACTACCGCAAAGCGAACCCGCACGCGCTCAACGCCATGCTCGCGCTCGAGGAGCGAATCGCGCAAAGCGGGCTGGAGCCGACGTTGATCGAGCTCGTGCGCCTGCGCGCGTCGCAGATCAACGGCTGCGCGTACTGCGTCGACATGCACACGCGCGACGCGCGCAAGCACGGCGAAACCGACCGCCGTCTCGCGACGGTCGTCGTCTGGCGCGAGGCGCCGTTCTTCACCGATCGCGAACGCGCGGCGCTCGAATGGACCGAGGCGGTGACGCTCGTCGCGCGCGATCACGTGCCCGACGCCGTCTGGGAGGCGGTGCGGCCGCATTTCACCGATGCGGAACTCGTCGATCTGACGCTCGCCGTCGCGACGATCAACAGTTGGAACCGCTTCGCGGTGTCGTTTCGCAAGCTGCCGGCGTGAGGTCAGGCATGGCGCCCGACAGGAAAGGAATCGCGGCCTCCGCGCGAATCGCAGGCATCGCGCGATCCGCCGCGTTTGGTGCGGCGGCGCTCGCCGCTGCGCTCTTCGCCGCGCCGGGCAGCGCGCATCGCGGCGACGTGGGGCAAGTGCGGCCGGTGCTGACGCAGCCGCTCGCCGAAGCACCCGGCAACGACGCGCAGGTCGTGACGGTAGCGTATGCGCCCGGCGCGGCGTCCGGTCCGCACGCGCACGCGGGCTCGATCTTCGCGTTCGTCACGCAGGGCCGCGTCGTGTCGCAACTGGAGGGCGAGCCGCCGCGGACCTACGGGCCGGGCGAAGCGTGGTACGAACCGCCCGGCTCGCATCACATCGTGTCGCGCAACGCGAGTGATACCGAGCCCGCGCAGATCGTCGTGTTCGCGGTGGTTGGCGAGCATCGCGCGTTGAAAACGCCGCTGCCGCGTTGACGCGCCGCCGCGCCGCCGCGCCGCTCGCCCGGCGGGCAAGCGCCCGAAACGACGCGGGCCCGGCTGGATGCCGGGCCCGCTCATGCCGTCGCACCCGCGGCGGCGGCATCGTCGACAACGAAAACGACCTCGCTTACTTCGCCTTTTCGGCCGTGTTCGAAATCGCCTGCCCGCCCTTCGAGATGTCCTGGCCGACGCCGGCGATCGTGTTGCAGCCGGCGAGCGCGGCGGTCAGGATCAACAGGGCGGCGGCAATCGCGCGATTCATTCTCACTCTCCTAGTTCAGTGCGGACGCTTCACGAGCGACCGGCGTATCGGAATCCGCCCGCGAGACGGCGCGGGGACCGGTCCGGATTATACGGACGCGCCGTATCGCGCGGGGCAAAGCAATTGTTAAACGTGTTTCGGTTCGTGCGGCAATGTCGCGCAACGCCTGCGCGCCTTGTCCGCGTCAGTGTCTCCGTCAATCGGCGCGCATTTTTCGCTTGACTTCGAGCGCCGGCGACCTACCATACGCATCGCGTATATTTCAGAGAGCCCAGCCGACCGATGACCGTTCCTCAGCAAGCGTTCCTGCGCGACGCGATGCGCCGCCTCAACATGACCCGCGAAGCGTTCGCGAACCGCATCGGCGTCAGCCGCCGCGCGCTCGACACATGGCTGCTGCCCGACGATTCGCAGGAATCGCGCGGCATGCCCGAGATCGTCGAGCGTTTCGTCTCCGAAATCGTCGAACGCACGCCGGCCGGCGAAGGGTATGCGCAAAGCGTAGATTCCCGGCAGCCGCTCGCGAGCCAGTTCCTGTTCGAAGGCAAGCCGCAGTTGCTGTCGGTCGATCAGTTCTCACGCGACTCGGTCGAGGCGCTGTTCCGGGTCGCCGACGTGATGCAGCCGATCGCGCGCCGCCGCAAGATCTCGCGCGTGCTCGAGGGCGCGGTGCTCGGCAACCTGTTCTTCGAGGCGAGCACGCGCACCCGCGTGTCGTTCGGCGCCGCGTTCTGCCGGCTCGGCGGCTCGGTGTGCGACACGACGGGCTTCACGTTCTCGTCGATGGCCAAGGGCGAATCGATCTACGACACGAGCCGCGTGATGGCGGGCTACGTCGATGCGCTCGTGATCCGCCACCCGGAGCAAGGCTCGGTCGCCGAGTTCGCGCGCGCGACGAACCTGCCCGTGATCAACGGCGGCGACGGCCCCGGCGAGCATCCGAGCCAGGCGCTCCTCGATCTGTACACGATCCAGCGCGAGTTCTCGCGCCTGGGCAAGATCGTCGACGGCGCGCACATCGCGCTCGTCGGCGACCTGAAATACGGCCGCACGGTCCACTCGCTCGTCAAGCTGCTCGCGCTGTATCGCGGGCTGAAGTTCACGCTCGTGTCGCCGCCGACGCTCGAGATGCCGGCGTACATCGTCGACCAGATCTCGACGAACGGCCACGTCGTCGAGGAGACGCACGACCTCGCGGCGGGCCTGAAGGGCGCGGACGTCGTCTACGCGACGCGAATCCAGAAGGAGCGCTTCACCGACGAATCGTTCGAAGGCTACACGCCCGACTTCCAGATCAACCAGGCGCTCGTCGACACGGCGTGCGGCCGCGACACGCTGATCATGCACCCGCTGCCGCGCGACAGCCGGCCGGGCGCGAACGATCTGTCGACCGACCTGAACCGCGACCCGCGCCTCGCGATCTTCCGCCAGACCGACAACGGGATTCCGGTCCGGATGGCGATCTTCGCGGTGCTGCTCGGCGTCGAGCATCTGGTCCAGCACTCGATGCGCGACGCGACGTGGCGTCCGCCCGCGTACCTCGGGCCCGAGGACGCCGTGTTCCACGGGATCGACTGACGCCCGCCCGGCGCGCGCGGCCGGTCGGGAAGCCGGCCGCCTCGCCCGCCGCGTTCGGATTAGCGCCGCCGTTCGCGCCCTCGCCCGAGTTCGTCGCTCGCGCCCTGCGGCGCCCGCATCGCCCCCGCGTCGCCCCTGCGTCGCCGGGCCGATTCTTACCGCCACGTCACGGCCCTCAGGCCGCATCGCAGACGCAAGCGCGGCTCACGCCGCTGCGGCCACGCTGCGTCATTCCGCGCATTCCCTTTCTTTTCAATCAGATAGCGCCGAAGTCGGCCGGCCGTTTCGATCAATGTAACAAGAACGCTTCTCATTTATACACTTATTCACTAAAATGGCGCCCGAAAACAATTTGTAATAATTGGGCGGAACGCATCATGCAGCGGCCGTTGCTTCGCCCGATCGAGTCACACCTGGCGAGGAAATACCACCGATGAAGTCGCGTTCCGACGAGTTGAAGCTCGGAAAATTCACCACCCTCTGCAGCGTGCTCGCCGCGAGCCCGGCGTTCGCGCAGGACGCCGCGCCGCCCGCGGCAACCGCCGATCACGACAAGGAGCTCGCGCCGATCCAGGTCAAGGGCGCCGCCGAGCGCAGCTACAAGGCGGACTTCTCGTCGTCGGTGAAATTCACCGCGCCGCTCGTCGACACGCCCAAATCCGTCACCGTGATTCCGCCGGAACTGATCCACGACAGCGGCGCGGCGACGCTCACCGAGGCGCTGCGCACGGTGCCCGGCATCACGTTCGGCGCGGGCGAAGGCGGCAATCCGCTCGGCGACCGCCCGTTCATCCGCGGCTACGACACGCAGGGCAGCCTGTTCGTCGACGGGATGCGCGACACGGGCGCGACGACGCGCGAGATCTTCAACACCGAGCGCATCGAGATCACGAAGGGCTCGGACGGCGCGTACGGCGGCCGAGGCGGCGCGGGCGGCAGCATCAACCTCGTCACGAAGGCGCCGCATCTCGGCACGACAGCCGAGGCGAGCGCGGGGCTCGGCACCGACCGCTACCGCCGCTTCACCGCGGACGGCAACTGGCAGTTCGCCGACCACGCGGCGTTTCGCCTGAACCTGATGAGCCACAACAACGACGTCGCGGGCCGCGACGCGGTGAACAACGAACGCTGGGGTGTCGCGCCGTCGATCGCGTTCGGGCTCGGCACGCCCACCCGCGTGACCGCGAGCTACTACCACCTGTCGACCGACGACCTGCCCGACGGCGGCATCCCGTACTTCTACACGGCCTCGAACAAGCCGGCGAACGTCGACACGATCTATCCGGCGAACGTCGATCGGCACAACTTCTACGGCCTCGTCGACCGCGACTTCCGCAAGACGACGTCGGACATCGGCACGCTGCGGATCGAGCACGACATCACGCCGTCGCTGACGGTGCGCAACACGACGCGCTACACGGAATCGACGCAGGACTACATCTGGACGCAGCCCGACGACAGCCAGGGCAACGTGATCAACGGCCGCGTCTGGCGGCGCAACAACAACCGCAACAGCGCGATCAACAGCATCGCGAACCAGACCGAGCTGTTCGGCGAATTCCGCACGGGCCCGTTCAAGCACAGCTTCACGACCGGCATCGAGCTGTCGCGCGAATGGGGCAAGCGCGATTCGTACAGCGTCGCGACCGGCACCGGCAAGATCTGCCAGCAAGGAATCGGCGCGGCGTCCGGCTACAACTGCACGAGCCTGTGGTCGCCGAACCCGAACGATCCGTGGGCGGGCTCGATCAGGCGCAACAACGACTACGCGCATGCGCGCACCGTGACGAAATCGCTCTACGGCTTCGACACGGTCGAGCTGAGCAAGCATTGGCAGGTGAACGCCGGCGTGCGCATCGACGACTACTCGACCCGCTTCACCGACACCCGCGCGAACGGCGGCAAGACCTACACGCGCGACGACACGCTCGTGAACTGGCAGCTCGGCCTCGTGTTCAAGCCGGCGCCCAACGGCAGCATCTATGCGTCGTACGCGACGTCGTCGACGCCCGCCGGCGCGCTGCTCGGCGAAGGCGCGGAGACGCAATCGCTCACGCCGGGCCGAGGCGGCGTCGGCTCGAACGCCGACCAGCTCGCGCCGGAGAAGAACCGCAGCATCGAGCTCGGCACCAAGTGGAACGTGCTCGACGACAAGCTCGCGCTCACGGCCGCCCTCTTTCAGATCGACACGACGAACGCGCGCGTCACGCTGCCGAACAACCAGTACGCGATGGTCGGCAGCAAGCGCGTGCAGGGGCTCGAGCTCGGCTTCTCCGGCCGGCTCACGCGCGCGTGGCAGGTGTTCGGCGGCTACACGTACCTGAAGAGCGAGCTGCGCGAGAACGGCAAGAACACGGCGGACAAGGGCCACCAGTTCCCGAACACGCCGAAGCACAGCTTCACGCTATGGACGAACTACGACGTGACGCCGAAGTTCACGGTCGGCGGCGGCGCGTTCTACATGTCGAAGGTGTTCGGCGACACCGCGAACCTGCGCGCGGTGCCGTCGTACTGGCGCTTCGACGCGATGGCGCAATACCGGATCAACAAGAAGCTCGACGTCCGGCTCAACGTGAACAACCTGTTCAACCGCACGTACTTCGATCAGGCCTATCCGGCGCACTACGCGTCGATCGCGCCGGGCCGCTCGGCGTTCGTCACGCTCAACGCGCGCTACTGACGCGATGCGGCCGGTAACGTTGAAGGCGCTCGCGTCGGCGTCGCGCGAGGATCTCGCCGAGATCCTCGCCGGCCCGCCCGAGCGCGCGGCCGCATGGGTCGCGGCGGCCGCGGAGAACGGGATCGTCGAGGCGCAGGCCGTCTACGGGCAATACCTGCTCGACGGCCACGGCGTCGCGCGCGACGCCGCCGCCGCGCTCGGCTGGTTCAAGCACGCGGCGCGCGCCGATCATCCGATGGCGATGAACATGCTGGGCCGCTGCTACGAGTTCGGCTGGGGCACGGCCGCGAGCGCGGCCGTCGCCGCGTACTGGTATCGCGAGGCCGCGCGTGCGGGGCTCGACTGGGGGATGTACAACTACGCGACGATGCTCGCGCTCGGCAACGGCGTCGACGAGGATCGCGCGGCCGCGCTCGCGTGGTTCGAAAAGGCGGCGGCGCTCGGCCACGCGAAGTCGATCAACCTGATCGGCGGCTTCTACGAGGACGGCTGGGTCGTCGCGGCCGACCGCGACGCCGCGTTCGACTGCTACCGGCGCGCGGCCGCAGCGGGCGACTTCCGTGGCCAGTTCAACTATGCGCGGCTGCTCGGCGAGCGCGGGCGCGTCGCCGAGGCGCTCGAGTGGCTCGCGCGCGTGCCGCGCACCGCGACGCCCGCGTTCGTCGCGAAGATGCGCGCGTATCTCGCGGCATCGCCGATCGACGCATTCCGCGCGATCGCGGCGCGACAGGAGGAATTCGCAACATGATGCTTCACATTCCCGGCGTGCTGACGAAGGAGCAGGTCGCGCAATGCCGCGACATCCTCGACGCCGCCGACTGGGCCGACGGCAACGCGACGTCCGGCGCGCAATCGGCGCTCGCGAAGCGCAACCGGCAGTTGCCGGAGGGCTCGCCCGCCGCGCGCGCGATCGGCGACGCGATCCAGGATGCGCTCGCGCGCAATGCGCTGTTCTTCTCGGCGGCGCTGCCGCTCAAGGTGTTTCCGCCGCTCTTCAACCGCTACGCGGGCGGCGATGCGTTCGGCACGCACGTCGACAATGCGATCCGGCTGCTGCGCGGCACGGATTTCCGCGTGCGCAGCGATCTGTCGGCGACGCTCTTTCTCGAGGAGCCGGATGCGTACGACGGCGGCGAGCTGTGCGTCGAGGACACCTACGGCGTCCACCGCGCGAAGCTGCCGGCGGGCGACATGGTGCTGTATCCGGCGTCGAGCCTGCATCACGTGACGCCCGTCACGCGCGGCGAGCGCGTGGCGTCGTTCTTCTGGATTCAGAGCATGGTGCGCGACGACGCGGACCGCACGCTGCTGTTCCAGCTCGACACGCAGATTCAGCAATTGACCGCCGAGAAAGGCGGGCGCGATGCGAGCGTGATCGCGCTCACCGGGATCTATCACAATCTGTTGCGGCGGTGGGCGGATGCGTGACGGACGGGGAATCCGCGAGCGAGCACGGGAGATTGCCCTCGCCCCGAGCCGCCTACGCGCGCTTGCCGCTTCGCCTTCCCCGGAACAGCCGTCCGAGCGCTCCGATCACTGAGCAGCGGCGATCGACGGCGATGGCGCGCTCGACTCGTCGACGAGCGGGAGGCATCGCCGATGCATCGGCACGCGCGGGCCGTCAACCGCAGTCGAGCATGACGATGTCGGCCACGTTCATCACGCGCGCGTAATCCATCGCGAGATTGCCGAGCGACAGCGCATGCACGTCCTCGGCGGCCCAGAGCCGCCCCGACAGATCGCGCTGATCGAACGTGAAGCACGCGTCGCCCGCGACGATCGCATCGAACCCGAGATTGCCCGCCGAGCGCGCGGTCGATTCGACCGAATTGTTCGTGATGACACCCGCGATCACGAGCTGCGCGATTCCGCGCTCATGCAGCCAGCGTGCGAGCCCGGTCGCGGCGAACGCATCGGGGACGTTCTTCTCGACCACGTGCTCGCGATCGAGCGGCGCAAACGCTTCCTGAAATTCCACGCCGGACTGCCCCGGCCGGAACACCGAATCCTGCGAACGGGAAATGTGCCGGATATGCACGACCGGACGCCCGCTGCGCCGCCAGCCATCGAGCAACGCCGCGGCGCGCGCCTCCGCGTCCGGATTGTTGCGTCGGCCGAGTTTCGGGTCGTGAATGCCTTTCTGAAGGTCGATCAGCAGCAGTGCGGCGCGCGTCGAAAGCGAGGTGGATGCGTCCATGTGGCAAGCGAATCGGTCGCGAAGGAATGGATCGAGCGACGATTGTATCGGCGGTTTCGCCAATCGATATCGCCGATGTATGGCGAGCCTTCGCCCCCTGCTCCGAGCGCCGATGTCGTCGGCGCTCGCCGCCCGCCGCCCGCCGGAATTCGACGCCGGTTATTGCTCGGCGGAAAACGATGTCCTCGCGGCGACGCGCCCGACCTTCCGTGCTTCCGATTGCCGCGGCTTCCCGGCGCCCTTCCGTCCGAGTTCCATTTCCCCGCCGTGAGGGCGCGGCGTGACGAAAACGCCGATGGTGCGACACCTGCGCCCGTGCCCGGCTCCGCAAGCCGCTCTCCCCGCGACCGTCAACCGACGACGCCGCGCGCCACCCGCGCGCGCCCGAGGAAAGGGCTTCCCCGCACTTGCGCGCCGCCCGCGCCGCGCCGCACAATCGCAGCACCTCCGCCACCGGTTATCGCCATGACCCATGCGTCGCTCGCCACCGGCGTGCTGCTGGCCGCGGGCCTCGGCACGCGCTTCGATCCCGGCGGCGTGCACAGCAAGCTGCTCGCGAAGTTGCCCGACGGCACGCCCGTCGCCGTCGCGGCCGCGCAACGGCTCGCCGCCGTGCTTCCGGACGTGATCGCGGTCGTGCGTCCCGGCGCGGAAAAGCTCGCGCGTCTGCTCAGCGACGTCGGCTGTCAGGTCGTGTTCGCGCCCGACGCCGAGCGCGGGATGGGCGCAAGCCTCGCGGCCGGCGTGCGCGCACGCGCAGACAGCCCCGGCTGGATCGTCGCGCTCGCGGACATGCCGTGGATCGCGCCGGCGACGATCGAATCGGTCGCGCGCGCGCTCGACGCGGGGCTCGCGTCGACCGTCGCGCCCGTCTATCGCGGGCGGCGCGGCCATCCGGTGGGCTTCGCGAGCCGCCATTACGACGCGCTCGCAACGCTCGACGGCGACACGGGCGCGCGCGCGGTGCTCGCGGCCGCGCCGCCCGCGCTCGTCGATGTCGCCGATCCGGCCGTGCTGCGCGACATCGACACGCGCGCCGATCTGCACACGCCGCCGCACGATTGACGCCGCGCCAGCAAACGCGCGCCCGATTGCCTATAACGGAAGACGAACCCGGCGCGTGCGCGCCGGTCCTCCGCATTGACCGCGATTCGCCCATTCCCATGACCGACCATACGACGCCGCTGCCGGAACCGCCCGCCGACCCGACCCGCGACCCCGAAGACGACACGCTCTCGCCCTCGTCCCCCGGCCACCCCCATCACGAGAACCCGCAGAAACCGGAAGAGCCGCCGAGCAAGGACCCGGTGTGACGCGCCCGAGGCGGGCGGGCGCGGCGTGCGCCATGATCTCGCCGCGTGCGTTCCCTCGCCGCAAGCCGGCGCCCGCTCAGCGTTCGGGCGCGCTCGCGGAATTCGGCCTCGCTCGATCAGGGCGCAGGCCGTGGCCCGCGCACGGCGCTTTGCTCGGATCGCCTCGGGCTGCCGTGCGAGACCGGCTTTCCGGCCGCGCGCCGTGCCCGGCCTCGCCGCGGCGAGTTGCGCGACGCGCCGCCGTCTTCCGGCGCGCGCTCGTTGCGCTCATCGCATGACCGAACGCGCCGGTCGCCTCGTCGATTCGGCTGACGAACTGCCGTTGGCGACCTGAGCAATCGGCCGATCGGCCGATCGGCAAACCTGCAAACCTGCAAACCGACCAATTGACCAACCGGCCAATCCCGCCCCCCGACCTCGTCATCCAAACGGTCGATCGCCCGACCGTTTGAGCGGCCGGCCGATCGACCGACTGAACGCCGCCCGTCCGATTCCGCCGCCGCGTCCCCGCCTGGGCCGACATCCGTCAAATCCCTGTCAGGACTTGCCCGCCCGAGCCCCCACCTAGGGAATACCCGCCTGCGCCCCTCTGTCCCCACGCCGATAAACAGGCATTCGTCCCCAAGCATCAACCGCTCCACGATACCCACCATGCGCTCTCTTTCACTGAACCAAAAGCTCACGTCGATGATCGTCATTCTCTGGATCGGCCTGCTGCTGATCGGAGCGACGGGAGCATGGCAGAACCGCTCGTCGATGATCACGGACCGACGCGAGCAGCTCGGGTATCTGACCGAGCAGGCATACAGCGTCAGCGATCATTTCTACAAGCTGTCCCAGCAGAACGCGATGCCCGAGGCCGACGCGAAGCGCGCGGCGCTCGAAGCGATCGCCGCCATGCGTTACGGCAAGGACGGCTATCTGTCGGTCAACGATTCGAAGCCCGTCGTCGTCATGCATCCGATCAAGCCGGAACTGAACGGCAAGGACGTGTCCGGCTTCACCGATCCGGGCGGCAAGCATCTGTTCGTCGAGATCGTCAAGGCGGGCAACACGCAAGGCGGCCTCGGCTTCGTCAACTACATGTGGCCGAAGCCCGGCGCCGACAAGCCGATCGACAAGACGAGCGCCGTGCGCCATTTCGCGCCGTGGGACTGGTACATCGTGACCGGCATGTACATGGACGACCTGCAGGCCGCCGTGCTCGCGAGCACCGCCCGCTGGCTCGCGATGACGGTCGTGCTCGGCGTCGCCGCGACGATCCTGATGGGGCTCGTGGTGCGCAGCGTGCGCAGCAGCCTAGGCGGCGATCTCGAAGCGGCCGTGGCCACCGCGCAGCGGATCGCGCAGGGCGACCTGACCGCGCCCGTCGACATCCGACACGACGACCGCAAGAGCCTCCTGCACGCGCTGCACATGATGCAGACGGCGCTCATCGACATGGTGTCGCGCGTGCGGCTCGGCACCGAGAACATCAACGTCGGCGCGTCCGAGATCGCGGCCGGCAACACGGACCTGTCGCAGCGCACCGAGCAGCAGGCGGCCGCGCTCGTCGAGACCGCGTCGAGCATGGACGAGATGACGACGAACGTGAAGCATAACGCGGACAGCGCGTCGCAGGCGGCCGACCTCGCCGACCAGGCGGCGCAGGTCGCGACGCGCGGCAGCACGGTCGTCGACGACGTCGTGCGCACGATGGAGGAAATCACCGACGCGTCGCGCAAGATCGGCGACATCATCGGCGTGATCGACGGCATCGCGTTCCAGACCAACATCCTCGCGCTGAACGCGGCCGTCGAGGCCGCGCGCGCGGGCGAGCAGGGGCGCGGCTTCGCGGTCGTCGCGGGCGAGGTGCGCACGCTCGCGCAGCGCAGCGCGACGGCCGCGAAGGAAATCAAGTCGCTGATCGAGACGTCGAACACGACGGTCGAGCACGGCGCGACGCTCGTCACGCGCGCGGGCGCGACGATGACGGAAATCGTGCAATCGGTGAGGCGCGTGAACGAGATCCTCGAGGAGATCAGCCACGCGTCGCGCGAACAAAGCGCGGGCATCGATCAGGTGAATCGCGCGGTCGGCGAGATGGACCAGGTCACGCAGCAGAACGCCGCGCTCGTCGAGCAGGCCGCCGCCGCCGCGCATTCGCTGAAGGACCAGGCTGACGCGCTGCGCTCGACGGTCGCGCAGTTCGCGCTGCCCGCCTGAGCGGGCCCGGCGCGCGCAACGCAGCGGCGCAGCCGCGCCGTTTTCTGTCTCGTTTCGCGCCCCGTTTCCTGCCCCGCTTCCCGCCGTTTCCCTATCTCCGCCCCGAATCCTCGGTTGTCCGCCGGGGCTCCTCCCCGGCGTGCGCAGCGCCCGGCTTTCCCGCCGCCGCGTCGTTTTCTCGCCGGGCGATCTCGCCCCCGCTGATCGGCATATCCGCGCGCGGCATTCTCGACGTTCGCCGTCCGCCGCGCGCCATCGCGCCGCCGGCGCGCGGCGGCCGAGCGGTCGCCCGCGCCGGCCCGCAGCAGCGACGGCCGCGATGGGCGGGCCGCCGCCCGCCGCGATGCCGGGCCCCGTTCTCCCGCCCTTTCCCCTCTTCTTGCCTGGACCTCCTCGCGGCGATCGCCGTCGACGCCCTTCGCGCCGTTCGCCGGCGTCGTCCGCCGGTTCTCCGCCAACCCCGCGCAGCGCGCCCGGGTGCGCCGCAGCGCCGCACGCCGCGCATGCTTCGATCGCCGCCGTCCCACCCGCGCCGGCTCCGGCGCCACTCGCGCCCGCCCCGAAGATTTGTCAGATCTTTACACGATTTGACCGCCGATCCAGACGAAATCATTACTCATTCATTACAATTCCATCTTCGGGACGCGATCCGCCGTCCCGCCCAGCGATAGCCAGCCCATGCGCCTGAACAAAAAACCGAAGCCGTCCGATCCTTACGTCGCCGTCGCGAAAAGCCCGATGCTGTCGTCGAGCCTGCCGATGTGGCGCTCGAAATTCATCGTGATCCTCGTGTTCATCGCGTTCGGCACGCTGATCGCCCGCGCGTTCTGGGTGCAGATCGCGAACCAGGATTTCTACGTCGGCCAAGGCCAGAAGCGCTATCAGCGCACGATCGAGCTCGGCGCGATGCGCGGCAGCATCGTCGATCGCAACGGCGCGCTTCTCGCCGTGAGCCTCACGACCTATGAAATCTGGGCGAATCCGAAACAGGTCGACGAGGTCGCGTACGCGCCGCTCGCGAAGCTGCTCGACATGCCGCTTGCCGAGGTGCGGCGGCGTCTCACGGGCGACCGCTCGTTCGTGCTGCTCAAGCGCCAGGTCGACCCCGAAACGGCCGCCCGCATCGAAAAGCTCGATATCGACGGCGTCACGCAGATCGCCGATTCGAAGCGCTTCTACCCGGAAGGCGAATCGGCCGCGCACGTCGTCGGCTTCACGAACGTCGAGGATCGCGGGCAGGAAGGCGTCGAGCTCGCCGCGAACGGGCGGCTGTCCGGCACCGCCGGCCAGCGCCAGGTGATCCGCGACCGGCTCGGCCGGATCGTCTCCGACACCGGCCCGCTCGTGCCCGCGCAGCACGGCGCGACGATCGAGCTGACGATCGACCGCCGGATTCAGCAGCTCGCGTACGCGCAGCTCAAGTCGACGATCATCGCGAACAACGCGCAGGCAGGCAGCGTCGTCGTGCTCGACGCGCAGAACGGCGAAATCCTCGCGCTCGCGAACTATCCGACGTTCGATCCGAACGATCGCGCGCGCCTGACGGGCCAGCAGTTGCGCAACCGCGCGGTGATCGACACGTTCGAGCCGGGCTCCACGATCAAGCCGGTCGTCGTCGCGCTGTCGATCGACGCGGGCAAGGTGCGGCCGCAGACCATCATCGATACCTCGCCGGGCTCGTACAAGATCGGCCCGAACGTGATTCACGACACATCGAACCACGGCGCGATCACGGTGGCGCAGGCGCTGCAGATGTCGAGCAACATCGCGCTCGCGAAGCTCGCGCTGAACCTGCCCGCCGAGACGATCTGGAACAAATACCAGGAATACGGCATCGGCCGCGCGCCGGAGCTGACGTTCCCCGGCGTCGCGTCCGGGCGGCTGCGCCCGTACAAGCGCTGGCGGCCGATCGAGCAGGCGACGATGGCGTACGGCTACGGGCTGTCCGCGTCGCTGCTGCAGATCGCGCAGGTCTACACCGCGTATGCGGGCGACGGCACGATCCATCCGGTGTCGCTGCTGAAATCGAGCGACGATCCGCATTCGGCCGATGCGCGCCGCGGCCATCGCGTGACGACGCCCGCCACCGCGGCGGCGATCCGCTCGATGCTCGAGATGGCGGTCGGCCAGGGCGGCACCGGGCGCGCGGCGCGCGTCGACGGCTACCGCGTCGGCGGCAAGACCGGGACCGCGCGCAAGCAGGTCGGCGCGGCCTACGTGAAGGGCAAGTATCGTGCGCTGTTCGCCGGGATGGCGCCGATGAGCAATCCGCGCCTCATCATCGCGGTGATGATCGACGAGCCGGCCGCACGGAGCTATTACGGCGGCACGGTCGCGGGGCCGGTGTTCTCGTCGGTGATGAGCGGCTCGCTGCAACTGCTCGGCGTGCCGCCGGATGCGCCCATCGCCGCCGATAAGCCGGCCGGCGGCGCGGGCGGCGCGAAGCCGCAGGCGAAAGCGAGGACGTGACGGGGCGAAGGCGGCGGACGGCGATCGGTTCCCTGCGCTCGGCGCGCCGCCTTCGCCGTTCAACTTCAACTTCCACCTTTCTCTTCCTCTTCGTTCCGCCGCCCCCCTTCGCCCGCCCCGATCCCATTCTTCAGGATCGCCTCGCATTATTTGGAAACCCGCGACCCCGCCTCCTACAATCTGCCGCACGACATGCATGCCGTTGCGCGGCTCGCAAGGCCGCATCCATTGAAAACGGAGCACGAAGGAGACACTCATGGGATTGCGTTGGCTTCAAGCCGCCCTCGTCTGCACGAGTCTCGCCGCCGGTTTGTCGGCGGCGGCACCCGCGCGTGCGCAAGGCGCGGCCCCGGTGAAGATCGGCTTTGTCGTCAAGCAGCCCGACGACCCGTGGTTTCAGGACGAATGGCGCTTCGCCGAGCAGGCGGCGAAGGACAAGCACTTCACGCTCGTGAAGATCGCCGCGCCGAGCGGCGAGAAAGTGTCGACCGCGCTCGACAGCCTTGCCGCGCAAAAGGCGCAAGGCGTGATCATCTGCGCGCCCGACGTGAAGCTCGGTCCCGGCATCGCCGCGAAGGCGAAGCGCTACGGAATGAAGCTGATGTCGGTCGACGATCAACTCGTCGACGGGCGCGGCGCGCCGCTTGCCGACGTGCCGCACATGGGCATCTCCGCCTACCGGATCGGCCGGCAGGTCGGCGACGCGATCGCCGCCGAGGCGAAGCGGCGCGGCTGGAATCCGGCCGAGGTCGGCGTGCTGCGGCTCGCGTACGACCAGTTGCCGACCGCGCGCGAGCGCACGACGGGCGCGGTCGACGCGCTGAAGGCGGCCGGCTTTGCGGCCGCGAACGTCGTCGACGCGCCGGAGATGACGGCCGACACCGAAGGCGCGTTCAACGCCGCGAACATCGCGTTCACCAAGCACCGGAACTTCAGGCACTGGGTGGCGTTCGGATCGAATGACGACACGACGGTCGGCGCGGTGCGCGCGGGCGAAGGCCGCGGCATCGGCACGGACGACATGATCGCGGTCGGCATCAACGGCAGCCAGGTCGCGCTGAACGAATTCGCGAAACCGAAGCCGACGGGCTTTTTCGGCTCGATCCTGCTGAATCCGCGGCTGCACGGCTACGACACGTCGGTCAACATGTACGACTGGATCACGCAGAACCGGACGCCGCCGCCGCTCGTGCTGACCTCCGGCACGCTGATCACGCGCGCGAACGAGAAGACGGCGCGCGCGCAGCTCGGGCTGTGAGCGGCACCGCGCGGCAAGCGGCGCCGACATTGCTTTTCCAACCGGAGGAATGCGCATGACGACACCACGCACCACGCTGATCACGGGCGCCGCGGGCGGCATCGGCCAGGCGCTCGTGCGCCGCTTTCTTGCCGCGGGCGACCGTGTGCTCGCGCTCGACCGCGACCGCGCGGCGCTCGCCGCGTTCGTCGATGCGCTCGGCGGCGCGGCCGTCGCGCCCGTCGTCGACGACCTGACCGACGCCGCGCGCCTCGCGGACGCGCTCGCGAACGAGCGCGTCGACGTGCTCGTCGCGAACGCGGGCACCGCCGCATCGGCGACGCTGCGCGCGACGACGAGCGCGTCGTGGCGCGCGGATCTGGACGCGAACCTGACCGCGACCTATGTGAGCGTCGAGGCCGTGCTCGCCGGCATGCGCGCGCGCCGCCGCGGCGCGATCACGATCGTCGGCTCGGTCAACGGCGTCGCCGCGCTCGGCCACCCCGCCTATAGCGCGGCGAAGGCGGGACTCATCAGTTATGCGAAATCGCTCGCGATCGAATACGGGCGCGACGGCGTGCGCGCGAACGTCGTGTGCCCGGGCACCGTGAAGACGCCCGCGTGGGAAGCGCGCGTGCGGCAAAACCCGCAGGTGTTCGAGCAATTGAAGAAGTGGTATCCGCTCGACGATTTCGCGACGCCCGACGATGTCGCGAACGCCGCGCTGTTCCTCTCGTCGGACGCGGCGCGCGCGATCACCGGCGCGATGCTGCCCGTCGACGGCGGGCTGCTCGCCGGCAACC
The DNA here is from genome assembly GCF_000012365.1 of Burkholderia thailandensis E264. Taxonomy (NCBI): domain Bacteria; kingdom Pseudomonadati; phylum Pseudomonadota; class Betaproteobacteria; order Burkholderiales; family Burkholderiaceae; genus Burkholderia; species Burkholderia thailandensis. The sequence continues at coordinate 1,399,860 of NC_007650.1, read as the reverse complement.
GCGTGATGGCGCAGGAGCTGACGCTCGAGTCGTTCTATTGACGGTGCGCCGCGCGCCGCCCGCTTGCCGCGCGGCGGCGCGCGCCCCGCGGCGTCCGATCAGTGCGCGCCCGCCCGCCGCGCTCGGCGCTCATCGGCCCCCATCCGCGCGAGCACGTGCTCGGTCATCCCGCGCGCGAGCTCGGTTTCGCTGACGAACACGTCGCCCATCCCTTCGCTCGCGAGCAGCGCCGCTTCATCGTCGCTGTTCGTGCAGAGCGCGACCTCGATCCCCGGATTCAGCGTGCGCGCGATCTCGACGATCTGCCGCACGTCGAACACGTCCGGCAGCGTGACGACGACCATCCCCGCCCGCGCGACGTGCGCCTGCACGAGCACGATCGGCTCGATCGCGTCGCCGGACACCGCCGCGACGCCGTCCGCGCGCAGTTTCTCGACCGTCTCGCGATTCTGCTCGACGACGACATACGCGATCCCGCGCGCGTCGAGCGCGTGCGCGATCCGCGTGCCGACGCGCCCGTAGCCGACGATCACGACCTGCCCCGTCAGATGCGCCTGCGGCGTCGACATCGGCAGCGCCGCGAGCGGATCGTTGCGCGATTCGAGCCGGCGCGCGAACGCCGAGTGCTTGCGGACCCAGGCGAGCGCCGGATCGATCGCCGCGAACAGCAGCGTGTTCAGCGCGATCGACAGCAGCGCGACCGCGAGAATGAGGCTCTGCCCTTCGGCCGACAGCAGCCCGAGCCCGCGCCCGAGGCTCGCGAGGATGAACGAGAACTCGCCGATCTGCGCGAGGCCCGCGCCGACCGTGAGCGCGGTGTTCAGCGGATAGCGGAACGCGAGCACGAGCGCGACCGCCGCGAGCGTCTTGCCGATGACGACGATCGCGGCGACTTCGATCACATGCAGCGGCTCGTCGATCAGCACGCGCGGATCGAACAGCATGCCGACCGAGATGAAAAAGAGAACCGAGAACGCGTCGCGCAACGGCAGCGTCTCGTCGGCCGCGCGGCGGCTGAATTCCGACTCGCGCATCATCATCCCGGCGAAGAACGCGCCGAGCGCGAACGACACGTCGAACAGCTTCGCCGCGCCGAACGCGACGCCGACCGCGGCCGCGATCATGCAAAGCGTGAAAAGCTCGCGCGAGCCGGTGCGCGCGACGAGCCACAGAATGCGCGGAAACACGCGCTTGCCGACCACGAGCATCAGCGCGATGAACGCGGCCACCTTCAGCAGCGTGACGCCGAGCGCGCCCCACAGGCTGCCGAGCGCGTCGCCCGCATGCGAGCCCGCCCCGCCGAGCGCGGGCTCGCCGCCGAGAAGCCCCGCGAGCGGCGGCAGCAGCACGAGCACGAGCACCATCACGAGATCCTCGACGACGAGCCAGCCGACCGCAATCCGCCCGTTGACCGATTCGATGAGCCCGCGCCCCTCGAGCGCGCGCAGCAGCACGACCGTGCTCGCCACCGACAGCGCGAGGCCGAACACGAGCGCGGCGCCGACGCTCCAGCCCCACAGCAGCGCGAGCCCGGCGCCGAGCGCCGTCGCGACCGCGATCTGGACGATCGCGCCGGGCAGCGCGATCTTGCGCACCGCGAGCAGATCGCCGAGCGAGAAATGCAGGCCGACGCCGAACATCAGCAGCATCACGCCGATTTCGGCGAGTTGCTGCGCGAGCGCGAGATCGCCGACGAAGCCGGGCGTGCCGGGACCGATCACGATGCCGGCGAGCAAATAGCCGACGAGCGGCGGCATCTTCAGCAGCGACGCGAAGTAACCGAGGATCATCGCGAGGCCGAAACCGGCCGCGAGCAGTGCAATCAGGCTGACGTCATGAGGCATCCGCGCTCCATTGAATGTAACGTTTTCGTAAGAATTGAAGAATAAGGGATCGCGGCGACAAATGCGCGAACCGCCCCAAATTTGTTACGCGCGTTCGCGGGACAACACCGTGTGGGCAACGCATTGCCGAACGAATCCGGGCGAGCGGGCGGTCGGCGGCGCATGAATCTCGCTTGTTCGCTGCGTTCGATGCCGGCGCGCGCCGGGCGGGCATATCGGGCAATCGCCGCGCGCGCCGCTGCGTGACAGACGCGCGGCGCCGCCTCGCTTCGCGAAGATCCCGTCGACACCCGATTGGCGAACCGACAGGCAGCGACAGGAAAAAAGAATGACCCGGCGGCGTGCGATCGCCCGATCCGCCGCGCGGCCGCAGCGGCGCCGGAGGCCATCCGCCTCGGCGCGCTCCCGCATGAGTCCGCTCGCCCGAGACGGCTCACGCCGGAACCGACGCTGACCAGCCTTGCCGCCCGGCCGTCGATTCCGACGCCGCGTTGACCGCCGCCACGCCGACGCTCAACCGCGGCCGCCGCCATCCGCCCGACCGAATCCGAGCCGGCTCCTAATCCGGTTCAGTTCAATTTGTCATTGACTCAAATCAAATCTTGATCGGCTCATGTCGAATCAAAGATCTTTTTGTTGGAAACGATTCAGAAATAAAGTTCCGCCGCCGTTTCCGCGACCATCTGCCGCATCGGGTCGAACCCGTTCGATATCGAACCGCGCCTGCACCACGCAACGCCCTTTCCGCCTGGCTTCCCGGCCGGCGATCAAACGGCGCGGCGCGGCCGCCCTTCTCCGCCATTTTCCGAAGCGTCGATATTCCCGCCGTCGCATCAGGGGAAATCCCCACTCGAATCGGCTGGTGCCCGCCGGCCAAGCGATTATCATCGTTACATTGATCGATGTAATGGTTGGCCGCGAACGCCGGCCCGCAGCGCTTCTGCGCCGCGCACACGATCCCGCTTTCTCCAGCCACACGCGATACGAAACGGCCTCGCGCCGTTCGACGAACTCAAACCATAGGGAGGCATACATGGCAGTCGGCAAGCATCACCCGATCAAGGCGCGCCACGTCAAATTCGACTTCGGCGAAACGCCGCTCCAATGGATTCCGGGCGACCCGGCGAGCACGCACATCATCGACACGCTGAACCTGCTGTTCCCGGAAGGCGAGCTGTGGTTCTGCCGCGTGTACAACAAGGCGCTGCCGCTCATCGACGACCCCGTGCTGCATGCGGACGCCGACGGCTTCCTGCGCCAGGAAGCCGTGCACTCGCGCTCGCACCACGCGGTCGCCAAGCAGTGCTACGCGCGGCACGGCGTCGACACGCAGCCGTACACGCGGCGTCTGACCTGGCTCTTCGGCAAGGTGCTCGGCGAAGCGCCGCTCGGCCTGAAGATCGGCCGCACGCGCTTCTGGCTGCGCCAGCAGCTCGGCATCATCGCCGCGCTCGAGCATTTCTTCGCGTATCTCGGCCGCTGGGTGCTGAACGCGCGCGAGCTCGACGAAGCGCGGGCCGATCCGGCAATGCTCGACCTGCTGCGCTGGCATGGCGCGGAGGAGGTCGAGCACGGCACCGTCGCGTTCGACCTGCACCGCTACATGGGCGGCGGCTACTTCGGACGCGCGTTCCACATGCTGCTCGCGATCGCGCTGCTGGTCCTGTTCGTGTCGATGGGCTCGAAATTCATGTACACGCGCGATCCGAACGCGGGCCGCTATCCGGGGTTCGTGCGCGCATGGACGCGCGGTTCGCGCCGCAAACACCTGCCGTCGTTCTGGAAGACGATCGGCGCCGCGCTGCGCTACTTCAATCCGGCATACACGCCGCATGGCGAAGGCTCGACCGAGCTCGCGCTCGACTATCTCGCGCGCTCGCCCGCCGCGCAGGCCGCCGCCCACGGCGGCAACTGGGGCGCGAACAAGGCCACCTGAGCGAAACCGCGCGAACGCGCGGCGCAAGCGCCGCCGCTCGCGCGCCTCCATTCATCGATTTCGTTTGCCCACATCACGTCACCCATGATCCACATTCGCTTGAAACGGGCCTCGTTCCTGTTGCTGATCGGCGCGCAGGCCGTGAGCCTCGGCGCCGCGGCGGGCACGCTGTCGGGCACCGTCGTGTCGGCCGGCACGCCGCTCGCCGGCGCGATGGTCACCGTGTTCGACGCGGCGCAGGCGCGCCGCGACACCGTCTACACCGACCGCAACGGCCGCTACCGCATCACCGTCGACTTCGCGGGCGAGTTGCGCGTGCGCGCCCGCACGCCGTACTTCAAGGACGCCGCGCAGGACCTCGCGCTCGCGCCCGATGCGCGCAAGACACTCGATTTCTCGCTCACGCGGCAGACGGTGGCCGACGAGCTGTCCGCGAGCCTGCCCGCGTCCGCGCATCTGGCCGCGCTGCCGTGGAGCAGCCAGGACTCGCGCACGACGTTCATCAGCCAGTGCAACTACTGCCATCAGGTCGGCAACGCGCTCACGCGCACGCCGCGCGACGAAGCCGCGTGGGGCGCGACCGTGCGCCGGATGGAAGGCTACGCGGCGCTGCTGACGGACCGGCAGGCGCGCGACATCACGCACACGCTCTATCAGGGGATGGATGGGCGCGCGGTCACGGCGGTCGAGAAATACCTGTACGACGATCGGCTCGCGCCCGCGAAGATCCGGGAATGGGCCGCGGGCGACGGCCTCACGTTCATTCACGACGCGGACATCGGCTTCGACGATCATCTGTACGGCGCCGACGAAGGGCATGACAAGCTCTGGGAGCTCGACCGCAAGACCGGCAAGCTCACCGAGTGGAAGGAGCCCGACATCGATCTGCCCGTGGGCGGCATCTTCTCCGGCGTGCAGTTGCCGATCGGCGTGTTCAGCGGCAAGCACGGGCCGCACAGCCTCGCGCAGGCGGCCGACGGCCGGTTCTGGATCACGAATGCGCTGTCATCGACGCTCGCGTCGTTCGATCCGGTGACAAAGCGCTTCAAGCTCTATCCGATCGGCCACTCGCACCTGTATCCGCACACGATCCGCATCGATCGCGCGGGCATCGTCTGGTTCACGATCGTCGCGTCGAACGAGGTCGCGCGCTTCGATCCGAACACCGAGAAGTTCACGATCATCCACCTGCCCGACGGCGGCTTCTGGCGCGCGGTGTCGCACTATCTGTTTCCGCTCGTCGTGAAGATGGCCGCGTGGTTCCCGGGGCAGAACCTGCAGCTCGCGCTCACGCATCACAAGTGGGCGTTCCAGGGCCGCGACGCGTTCCCGTTCCCGTACGGAATCGACGTGAATCCGGTCGACGGCTCGATCTGGTATGCGAAGCTCTATGCGAACAAGATCGGCCGCATCGATCCGAAAACGCTCGCGGTGACCGAATTCGACACGCCGCTCCGCGGCCCGCGACGGCTGCGCTTCGATCCGCAGGGCAATCTGTGGATTCCGGCGTTCGACGACGGCGGGCTGATGAAATTCGATCCGCGCACGCACCGCTTCCAGACCTTCAAGCTGCCGCTCCTCGCGCACAACGAATACGAAGTGCCGTATGCGCTGAACGTGCATCCGAAGACGGGCGACGTGTGGATCACGTCGAACATGTCCGACCGGATCTTCCGCTTCGTGCCGAGCACGCAGACGTTCATCACGTATCCGCTGCCGACGCGCGTCACGTGGCTGCGCGACATGACGTTCACGCAGGACGGCGCGGTCTGCTCGAGCTCGTCGAACCTGCCCGCGTACGGGATCGAAGGCGGGCGCGCGTCGTTCATCTGCCTGTATCCGGACGGCGAGCACGGCGGCGGCGCGACGGCGAATGCGGCCGGCCGCGCGAACGCGAATGCGCACGCGGCCGCGAACGTCGCGCGGCCGCACGTCGCTTCCGCGCGCGAGGCGCCGCAGCGAAGCGCGCCGGCGCGCGCCGCCGCCGGCCGCGCGGCGTTCGCCCGCGCCGGATCGAATCGGGATGGCGTCATTCAAACCGCGGCCATCCAGGCCGGCGGCTCACGCGCCGATCGTTCGGCGCACTAAGCGGAGCTCCGTCATGAACATGCAAACGTTTCTGCTGTACCTGCTCATCACGGTGCTGATGGCGCCGCTGCTGATCGTCTACGGGTTGCCGTTCATCATCGTCGCGCGGGGGTTCGCGCGCATCGCCCGCGCGCGCATCGGCGATCGCCCGCGTCACGCGATCGCGTGCGCGATCGCGGCGGCGGGCATCGCGCCGTCGTATGACGCGTACCGCGCGCCGCTGCCGATCTATGCGCGCCGGCTGATCGACGGCGTGAGCGTCGACACCGGATTCATGCTCGCGTCGTTCGGCGTGACGTGGATCGTCGTGATGCTCGTCGCGCGGCTGTGCGTGCGGCGGCGCGCCGCGCCGGAGACAACGGGCGCGTGAGGCGTGGCGCGGCCGCGCGGGTCGGGCGGGCGCTGCGTTCGGCATGTCGCGAAAGCGCGGCGCGACGGCGCGCCCGGCGCGGACCGGAACGCCGCGCCGAGCGTCCGGCGTGCATTGCGCGCGATCGCGCTCGACCGGCGCCGGATGCGTGCGGCCGGCTTCGCCACCGGAGCCCGCGCGCCCGTCGGCGCGCAATCGCTCGTCAGTCCACGCCCGCGCAGGCGGCTTTGAGCGCGGCGACGTCGAACTTCCGCATGCGCAGCATCGCATCGGCGACGCGCGCGGCCTTCGCGGGGTCGGGGTCGGGGTTGGCCATCATCGCGATGAGATCGTCCGGCACGATTTGCCACGACACGCCGAATCGGTCTCTCAGCCATCCGCAATCGTCGGGCGCGCCGCCGTCGAGCAGCGCGCTCCAGTAGCGGTCGAGCTCCGCCTGAGCCGGGATGCGCGCGACGAGCGCCGTCTCGACGATCCCGACGCGCCGCGCTCGCATGGCACAATCGACGCAGCCTGTCGACCGTGGGAGAACATCGTGCGCGTACTCGTCATCGAAGACGACGCCGGCATCGCCGCCAACCTTTACGATTATCTGGAAAGCGCCGGTTACGAAGTCGACGCGGCGGCGAACGGCCCGGCCGGACTGCAGCTTGCGGCAACCCAGCCGTGGGATGCGATCCTTCTGGACCTGTCGCTGCCGGGCATGGACGGACTGACGCTGTGCCGCAAGCTGCGCGAGGAAATCCGCCGCGATACGCCGGTGCTGATGCTGACCGCCAGAGACACCTTGGACGACAAGCTCGCGGGCTTCGTCCACGGGGCCGACGATTACCTGGTCAAGCCGTTCTCGCTGAAGGAGGTCGCCGCGCGGCTCGGCGCGCTGATCAAGCGCTATCGGGGGCAAGTGACGCAGGCGGCGCTTTGCCGCGCCGACGTGCGCCTCGATCTGCAGACGCTGACGGTCGAGCGCGCCGGGCGGGCGGTCAAGATGCCGCCCAAATGCCTGCACCTGCTGCGCATCCTGATGCAGACACCCAATCGGGTCATCGGGCACGCGGAGCTCGAAGCCGAGATCTGGGGCGACGCCTTGCCGGACAGCGACACGCTGCGCGCGCATGTCTACACGCTGCGCCGAGCGCTCACGGCGCAAGGCGAACCGGATCTCATCGAGACGGTTCATGGGCTGGGCTACCGACTCGTAGCGGGTGACGACGATGCGTCGTAGCCTGCGCGTCAAGGTCGCGCTCTTTTTCTCCGGGCTGACGATCGTCCTGCTGATCGCCCAGGCGCTCGGCGTGAAGACGCTTGCGGAAGCCCAGGAAGAGAAACTGATCACCGCGCTGATTCACGACGATCTCGCCAACCTGGTGCGCTCCTACCGAGGCGATCCGGCGCTGATGCCGCCGTTCGACCCGCGCCTGAATGGCTACGTGTCGGCGGCGGACCGCCCGCAGTTCGCCCTTCCGGACTCGGTCAGGCAGCTCGCCGACGGCACGCACGAGATCATTCTCGAAGGGCGGGAGATTCACGTCGCGATCGTGCCGTTCGGCCCGAGCCGGATCTATCGCGTCTTCAACTTCAGCGCGTACGAACGGCGCTTCAAGCAGGTGATCAACGCGCTGATGGCGGGCACCGGGGTGTTTGCGCTGCTCACGATCTGGTGCGCGTTCTGGGTGTCGGGCCTGCTGGTCAGGCAGATCGCGGGGCTCGCGCAGCAGGTGAAAACCCTGCGCCTCGGCGGGGCCGAGTCGATCAATCCCGGCAAATACGACGAGGCGGAAGTCGCGGAGCTCGTCGACGCATTCAACGATTACCATCGGCGCATGGCGGAGATGGTCGAGCGCGAGAAGGCGTTCACCGGCAACGTCAGCCACGAACTGCGCACGCCGCTCACCGTGATCAAGACCAGTTGCGAGCTGCTCGAGCACGACGCATCGATCTCGGCGAAGTCGCGCGCGCGCGTGCGGCAAATCGAGCGCGCGGCTGACGGGATGAAGGACCTGGTCGACGCGCTGCTGCTGCTCGCGCGGGAAAAGTCGCCCGCCGACGTTGGCCCGATTCGTCTCGTCACCGCGATCGGCAACGCCCTCGATCCGGTCGCCGCGGCGCTGAAGGCCAAGGGCATCCAGCCCCGCATCGACGTCGCCCCCGATCTGCACGTCGAGGCCAACGGTTCAGTGCTCGGGCTCGTGCTGTCGAACCTGGTCGACAACGCGGTTCGCTACACGGGCCGCGGCCGCATCGATTTTTCCTTCGCGCACGGCTGGCTTCACATCGAAGACACGGGGCGCGGCATTGCGCCAAACGCATTGCCCCATGTCTTCGATCGCGGCTATCGCGCGAATTCGGCGGACCCCGCGGCACCGGGCTTCGGCATCGGCCTGTCGATCGTCAAGAAGATCTGCGACCGCCATGGATGGGCCATCCGGATCGACAGCGAACCCGATCGGGGCACCCGCGTGTCGCTGCGCCTGCCGCTCGCCAGCCCGCCGGACGTGAGCAGCCCTCGCAGCACCTCGGCATCGTCTTGACGAAAACTTCACAAGCGGCTGCGTAGCATGGGTTCATGGGCCTTCCCGCGTGTTTCCGGAAAGCGCATCCACCCTTTACGAAGGAGCCCGCCATGAAATCGCTTATCGCGACGCTCGTCGTCGCGTCGTCCGTCATGCTCCCGTCGCTTTCGTTCGCCGAGCAACCGCCCGGACTGACGCGCGCGCAGGTGCGCGCCCAACTGGTTTGCGCGGAGCAGCAGGGAATGATCCCGCAAGCCAAGCAAAACTATCCGTTCTCGGCGAAGCAGACGGGCGCGGCCTGCGACACGTCCGGCTCCGGGGCGGCCATGACCGGAAGCGCTCAAGCCGGGGCGCCGGCGTGGCAGCCGTCGGACCGGACGACGCTGTTCAGGCACCACTGAAACCGCCCGACGCATGCGGCATCGAGGCAGCCGTCATCGATGCCGCGCGCAGCGGTGACAGCGCCAGCCGACGCGGCGCTTTCCCGACGCCCCCCTCACCGCCGGTTGCCTGGCATTCGGGCCGAGAGCCTGCATGCCGGCCGCCGGCGCAACCCACCGAACGTCCGTATGCGCCGAGCGCTGCTCGTTGTCTGTGTCTGGCTGGCCGGCTGTGCGGCCTATCATCCCCGGCCGATCGCGCCGGCCGAGCTCGCCCGGCAGTTCGAGGCGCGCACGCTCGCGAGCGCCGAACTGCACGCATACCTCTGCCGTGCGCTCGGGCACGACGTCACGCCGTGGCCGCTGCCGGGCTGGAATCGCGAGATGCTCACGCTCGCGGCCTGGTATTACAGCCCGGCGCTCGACGTCGCGCGCGCGCAGTGGGGCACCGCGAGAGCCGCCATCGACGTCGCCGGGGCGATCCCGAACCCCGTGCTTCAGTTGCCGTTTCAGTGGGCCACGCCGAACCCCGGACCGGGCGCGCCGTTCACGACAGGCCTGGCCCTCGACATCCCGATCGAGACGGCGGGCAAGCGCGGCTACCGCATCGATCAGGCGTCGCGCCTATCGGAGGCCGCGCGCCTCGCGATCGGCAATCAGGCATGGAAAGTGCGTTCCCAGGTGCACGACGCGCTGCTGACCCTCCACGCGGCGCGCGAACGCGGTGCGCTGCTCGCGCACACGGTCGACGCCGAACAGCAGATCGTCGCGATGGTGACGAAGCGGCGATCGGTCGGCGAGAACGCCGGCCCGGACGTGGATGCGGCCGTCGTCGCCGCCACCCAGGCGCAGGCCGATCTTGCGGCGGCCAAAGCCGCCGAACAGGATGCGCGCGCTCAGCTTGCCGCGGCGATCGGCGTGCCGGCATCCGCGCTCGATGGCGTCCGGCTCGATTTCGACGGATTCGACGACATCCCGCCTCCGCCGCCCGCGGCCGACGCGCAGCGCGACGCGATCCTGCATCGGGCCGATCTGCTGGGCTCGCTCGCGGACTATGCGGCGGCCGAATCCGCGTTGCAGCTCGAGGTCGCGAAACAATACCCCGATATTCATTTAGGGCCGGGTTACACATACGACACCGGCACCCACAAGATCGGGTTCGGTCTGGCCGGCATCACGCTGCCGATCTTCGATCAGAACCAGGGCGGCATCGCCCTCGCGCAAGCGAAGCGCAAGGAGGCCGCCGCCCGCACCGCCGCGCTGCAGGACGCGATCCTGGGCGATCTGGCGCGCGCGCTGAACCGCTATCGGGCGAGCATCGCCGCACTGAAGCTGTCCGGCGCGCATCGGGCCGCCGCGCGCGGACAGCTGAACAGCCAGGCCGCCGGGTTCGCGGCGGGCGACGTGGACCGCCTGACGCTCACACGGGCGAAAGCCGATTACGAGGCGAGCGAGATCGCGTACCTGAACGCGATCGTGTCGGCCCATCAGGCGGCAGGCGCGCTCGAGGATGCGATGCAGCGCCCGTTGACGCCGGACACCCTGACGCCGGGAACCGGCGATGCGGCCCACTCCCCTCACGAGATCGCGCGATGAAACGTCGACTGCTCATTTGTTCCGCCGTCTCCGTGCTGCTGGTGGCGGGCGCCGGATGGTACGCCTATCGGGTCTACGCGCCGCCCGCCCCGGCATGGCCCGCGGCGACGCCGGCAATGCCCCGCTCCGCCGTGCAGACCGTCGACGGTGAAACGGTCGTCGTCGTGCCGCCGGACGAGCAGCGTGCCAGCCGCATCGAAATCACGCAGTTGGCCGCGACGACGATCCGCTCCGAGCGCACCGCATATGCAACGGTCATCGATCTTCAGCCGCTGTTCGACCTGAGCAACCGGCTCGCGACGGCGCTCGCGGATCGCGACAGCGCGCGCGAGCTGGCCGCGACATCGCGGGCGCAGTACGCGCGCAGCCGCGCGCTGTACGCGGACGACCGCAACATTTCGCAAAAGGCCCTTCAGGATGCGCAGGCGGCAGCGCAGGTGGCCCGTGCCAGGCTGCAGTCCGCGGATGCGACGCAAGGCGCATTGGCCGCGACGATGCGCCAGCAGTACGGCGCTGCATTGACGAATGCGGCGATGACACCTCATTCCGGGCTATTTCAGCGCCTGCTCACCGGCCAGACGGTGATCGTGCGCGTGACGTTGCCGTCCGACGACGGAGACGCCGCCCCCGAGCGCATGACCATCGACGGACCCGACGGCCGTCCGGTGCCCGTGCGCAAGCTCTCTGCCTCGCCGCAAGGCGATGCGGCCGTGCAGGGAATGCCGTGGCTCTATGCGGCCGAGCGCATGCTGCCCGTCGGCACGCGCACCAGCGCGCACGTGCCCGCGCCGAACGGCGGCGCATCCGCGCTCGTGATCCCCGAGCGCGCGGTGGTCTGGTATGGCGGACAGCCGTGGGCCTATGTGCGCACCGCGCCCGATCGCTTCACGCGCCGCGCCGTTGCGGCGGATTCCGCAGGCGGCCGGGGTTTCGTCGTGACGGCCGGCTTTCATGCCGGCGATTCGCTGGTGACGCAGGGGGCTCAATTGCTGCTGTCCGAGGAGCAAAAGCCGCAGGGCATCGCGACGGCTTGCAAGGACCCGCCCGAATGCGACGACTGAACTGAGCCCCGAGCCGGCCTTGCACGACACGCATCCGACAACTGCCCATGCTTCACGCGATCATCCGCTTCTCGCTGCGCTTTCGCGGCATCCTCTTTGCATTGGCCGCGCTGGCGGCCGGCTACGGCCTTTACACGCTGACGCGCGCGAAGCTCGACGTCTTCCCGGAGTTCGCGCCGCCGATGAGCATCGTGCAGACCGAAGCGCCGGGGTTGACCAGCGAGCAAGTCGAAACGCTCGTGACGCAGCCGGTCGAAAACGGGCTGGGCGGCATGGCCGGGCTGCGGTCGATGCGCTCGCGATCGATGCAGGGCCTGTCCTCGATCACGCTGGTGTTCGACGCTCACGCGAACGTGATGCAGATACGCCAGTTGGTGTCCGAGCGCGTGAATGCGCTGGCCGCGACGCTGCCGGCGGGCGTGCCGCCGCCGCGCCTGTTGCCGCTGACGACGACCACCAGCGTGGTCCGCACGATCGGCCTGACTTCCCGGACGCGCTCGCTGATGGACCTGTACGACCTGGCCCAGTGGACAATCCGGCCGCAGTTGCTGAGCGCCCCGGGAGTCGCCGACGCGATCGTGTTCGGCGGCGAGGCTCGGCAACTGCAGATTCAGGTCGATCCCGCCAAGCTGATGCGCTACGGCCTGTCCATCCAGGACGTGATCGCGGCGGCGCGCCGCTCGAGCGGCGTGCGCGGCGCCGGTTTCATCGAGAACGACAATCAGCGCATCGCGATCAATGCGGACGGTCAGGTCGCGACGCCCGAGCGCCTGGCCGGCGTCGTGCTGCGCTGGAGCAACGGCGTCGCCGTTCACCTGTCCGACGTCGCGGCCGTGGCCTGGGGCGGCGCGCCGGCGATGGGCGCGGCGTCGATCATGGGGCGGCCCGGCATCATGCTGGTGCTCGAAAGCCAGTACGGCGCGAACACGCTGGCCGTGACCCGCCATATCGACCAGACGCTCGCCGCGCTCGCGCCGATGCTGGCCAAGGAAGGCGTCGACTTGCAGCCGGACGTCTTTCGTCCGGCCAACTTCATCGACGCGTCGATCGGACACCTGCGTACCGCGCTGCTGGTCGGCGCGGCGCTCGTGGTCGCGGTGCTGTTTCTGTTCCTGCTCGATGTCCGGACCGCGATCATATCGGCGGTCGCGATCCCGCTGTCGTTGCTGGTCGCGATCATCGTGCTGACCTCGTTCGGCGTGAGCCTGAACACGATGACGTTGGGCGGCCTGGCGATCGCGCTGGGCGAGGTGGTCGACGATGCGATCATCGATGTCGAGAACATCTACCGGCGACTCCGCGAGAATCGCGCCCGGCCAACGCCGTTGCCCGCGTTTCGCGTGGTGCTGCGCGCGTCGCTCGAAGTGCGAAGCGCGGTGGTGTTCGCGACCTTCATCGTGATGCTGATCTTCCTGCCGGTATTGACGCTCTCGGGCGTGGCCGGCCGGCTCTTCGCGCCGCTAGGCATTGCGTACATTCTCGCGGTGCTGGCCTCGCTCGGCGTCGCGTTGACGCTCACGCCGGCGATGGCGCTTGCGTTGCTCACGCGCGGCGCGCTGCCGGAGCACGAGCCGCGCCTGATTTCAGGCATGAAGCGGCGCTACACGGCGCTATTGCTGAAGGTCGAGCAACGGGTGAAGGCCGTGGTGGCCGCGGCGGCACTGATGTGCGTCGCGGCGCTCGCCGCGCTGCCGTTCATGAGCGGCGGCTTCATCCCGGCGTTGCGCGAGGGGCACTATATCGTCCACATGGGACTCGCCCCGGGGACGTCGCTCGCCGAATCGATGCGCATCGGCGCGCAGGTCACGCAGGCGCTGATGCGGGTGCCTGGCGTGCGCCTGGTCGCGCAGCGTGTCGGGCGCGCCAACGAGGTGGTCGACCCGATGGGCGTGCAGCTGAGCGAATTCGAGGTCGATCTGAAGCCGATGGGCGCGTCCGGCCAGCGCGCGACCCTACACCGCATCCGGCAGTCGCTCGCGCGCTTCCCCGGCCTCACGACGTCGGTCAATACGTTCCTCGTCGAGCGGATCGACGAGACGATCTCGGGCGTGAGCGCGCCGGTCGTCGTCAACGTGTTCGGCGACGACCTCGACGTCATCGACCGCAAGGCGCAGGAGATCGCCCGCCTGCTCGGGACGATTCGCGGCGCGGCGAGCGTACACGTCGAATCGCCCCCCGGCATTCCCGAACTGGAAATCAGACTCGATCCCGATCAACTGAGCCGCTGGGGCTTTCGGCCGGCGGACGTGCTCGATGCAATCCAAAGCGCCTACCAGGGCGCCGCGGCATCGCAGGTCTATCATGGCATCCGTGCCTACGACGTCGTCGTCATTCTGTCGCCCGCCGTGCGCCGGAACCTCGCCGACGTGGGAGCGCTGACGCTGCGCAATCCGGACGGTCTCGCGGTGCCGTTGCGCGCGCTGGCGGCCATCCGTCAGGTGTCGGGCCGCTACCAGATCACCCATGACGGCGGCCGCCGCATGCAGACGGTTTCCGTGACCCTCGGCAGCCGCGTCGCGAGCGATTTCGCGAAGGAGGCGCAGGCGCGCGTGAATCGCGAGATCGCGATGCCGCGAGGCACCTATGCCGTGTTCTCCGGCGAGAGCGAAGCGCGCTTGCGGTCGCAGCGCGATCTGCTGATGTACGGCGCGATGTCCGCCGTCGGCATCGCACTGCTGCTGTTCCTCGCGATGAAGAGCCGTCGCGGCGTCGTGCTGGTGATGGTTAATCTGCCGTTCGCGCTCGTGGGAGGAGTCTTGAGCGTGGTGCTGACGGGCGGCGACCTGTCGCTGGGCAGCATGGTCGGTTTCGTCACGCTCTTCGGCATTTCGCTGCGCAACTCGATCATGCTGATCAGCCATTACGAACACCTCGTACACGTCGAAGGCATGCCGTGGGGAATCGATACCGCAGTGAGAGGCGCATCCGAACGGCTGGTCCCGATCCTGATGACCGCACTCGTGACCGCGCTTGCGCTGCTGCCGCTCGCGCTGACGAGCGGCGCCGCCGGCAACGAGATCGAGGGGCCGATGGCGATCGTCATCCTGGGCGGCCTGGTCACGTCGACCGCATTGAACCTGATCGTGCTGCCGGCGCTCGCGCTGCGGCACGGACGCTTCGAACCTGACGCGCCGGCCGAACCGCTCGCTGCGCCGTCCAACCAGTAGGCGATGCAGATTCGCGCTCCTTGTCTTTGACCGGAATTCGCCCATGCACCCGTGGTTCGTCGGCATTGAAGACCATCCGATGCTTGTCCTCGCCGTCGTCTTCGGCGTGGCGTGCGCGGAATCGCTCGCCGTCGTGGGAACCCTCGTCCCCGCCGGCATCGTGATGTTCGCCGCCGGCGCGCTGATCGGCGCAGGCGTGCTGGACGCGTGGATGACGCTCGGCGTCGCCGCGCTCGGCGCGATCGCGGGTGACGGGATCAGCTTTGAGCTTGGCCGCCGGTATGCCGGCGAGGTGCGCACGTGGTGGGCGAAGCAAGGGCACGGCGCGGCCTGGGCGCGCGGCGAGCAATTCGCCGGCCGGCACGGCAGGAAAAGCATCATCATGGCGCGCTTCTTTGCGCCGGTGCGCGCCATCGTTCCGCTCGTCGTCGGCGCGGCGCAGATGCCGCGACGCCGGTTCTACCCGATCAATGCGGCCTCTGCGCTCGTCTGGGCACCGGTGCACATCGGTCCGGGCATCGTGTTCGGCGCATCGGCCCATCTCGCTGAAGCCGTTAGCGGCCGCCTCGCCGCGATGCTGCTCGTGCTGTCGGCGCTCGTCTGGTCGATCGTGCGACTGACGCGCGTCGCCATCCGGCACGGCGTGCCCCTCGCCCGAGTGGGCGCCCAGCGGGCGATCGCGCGTCTGAGCCGTCGGCATCCGCGCCTCGCGGCGCGGTTGTCGGGCATCTTCGGCCACGATCACCCGGAGTCGCCGATCCTGCTGGTCCTGGCGCTGCTCTTCGTCGGCGGCGTGTGGCTGTTCTTGGGTGTGCTGCAGGACGTCGTCGCGCGCGATCCGCTCATGCTCGCCGACACCGTGATCTACGGCTTCCTGCAGACGCTGCGCACGACGCCGGTCGATTATCTGATGGCGAGCCTCGTCGAATTGAGCGCCTGGGACGCCGGCTTTGCCGTGGCCGCCGCCGTGCTCGTTTGGCTCATCGCGCGGCGATCCTGGCGCACGGCGCTCTACTGGACCATCACGGTCGGCATCGCGGCCGCCGTCAGTCCCGTCCTCGGCCCCCAGGACTATGTGCGCCCGCTTGCGTGGCACGCGGGCGCGACGCACACGCCGTTACCCAGCGGCAATGCCACCTTCAACACTCTCGTATACGGATTTCTGGGCTGGCTGCTGGCCTACCGCCGGTCGCCGGCATGGCGCAACGCCGTCGCGGTCGCCATCGCCATCTGGGTCGCGCTGATCGGATTCGCCCGTCTCTACCTCGGCGAAAACTGGCTCGCGGACATTCTGGCCGGCTGGGGTCTGGGTCTCGCGTGGTTCGCGCTGCTGGCGGGCGTCTACACGCACTGGCAGGTGGATGACGACGTCCAGCCGGTGAGGCTCGCCTGCCTCGTGGCGGCGGTACTCGCGGTTTTCGGGCCGTGGACGAATCCTGGGCATCTGCGAACCACCCTCGATCAATACCGGCCGTCGGCCCGCGAAACCGTGCTCACGCTCAAGCAGTGGACCGATGGCGGCTGGCGCGCGCTCCCGGCACGCCGCACCGAACTGAGCGGCGATCAGGAAGAAGCGCTTGCGCTGCAGTGGATCGGCGACTCCGGCGCAATCGCCCATCGCCTCGAAGCAGCGGGTTGGCAAGTCGCCCCGGCATGGTCCATGCAATCTGCGTTGCTGTGGCTATCGCCCGGGACGTCCGTGGCGGCATTGCCCGTGCTGCCCAAACTGTCGGCGGGACGCGGCACGACCCTGACCTTCGTGAAGTTCGATCCGAATCGGCCGAAAGAGCGCCTCGTATTGCGGCTTTGGCGGTCCGCTTACCGACTCACGAGCGGCGGCGCCTTCGGCCGGCCAGGCGACGTCCCGGTCTGGTATGGCGCGCTCTATCCGGAAACGTTCCGGCAGCCGTGGCGCCTGCTCACGGTAGGCGCCGCCACGGCACCGCCTGACGCGGCCGCGATACCCGGTTTGCTTCCGGCGGGCTGGCAAACCTTGCCCCTCGACGCGGTCGAGAATGGCCGGACGCGGCATGTCGTACTCGTGTTGCCGGCCGCGATCCGCTCCCCCGCCCATTGAACCGCCGGCTCGCGCGCGGCCAGCCGTCGCGCCAAAGGCATGGCGCCGCGCTCGCGCGCCCTTGCGATCGGCGCGTATCGCGGACTCTCCTTGCTCGTGATGCCGGCTCGCCCCGACTGAATGCGATACCCGTCGCCTGGTTCGGAACATTGCCCGGCAGCTCGTCAACCGGCACTTCGGTCGCGAGACCGGAATCGACACGGCGGGATTGCGCCGGCCGCCCGGATCGCCGCATGCTGCGGCGCGCATCGTTCTCCGCCTGACTGACTTCCCGAATGGCGGCATTGCGACGAGCACGGCGGCCTGAAAAAAGCACACCCGGCCGATGAATATCTCGGCCATCGCTTGGTCCGGCGGCCTCGCGGCGGCCCGAAAGCCGCGTCGCGCGCGACGCTTCGACGGCCTCGATCCATCGTCGTGCGGGCAAGAACCCGGAGCGACGGCCCATCCGCGTTCCGCTGCCCCCTCCGATTTTCGTTCGATGCGAAGCCTCCGGGCGCACGACGCCGCGTCGGCCGACTTCGATGCGCGACACAACGGCTTGCCCGGATTGCACGTTCTTGCACGTTTTAATTCTTGTTTATGCACGTTATACTGCGCACATGACTGACGTCATTCCCCTTGCACGACGCGACGCGATTGCGGGCCGGCTCGCCCTTGGGCAGCCGGTGCAGGCCGCCGCGCTCGCCGCGGAATTCCACGTCTCGGAAGACGCGATCCGCCGCGATCTGCGCGCGCTCGCCGCCGAAGGCCGCTGCCGCCGCGTCTATGGCGGCGCGCTGCCGGTCACGGCGGCGTCCGCGCCGATGGCGGCCCGGATCGACGCGGCGCGCGAGCGCAAGGCGGCGCTCGCGCGCACGGCCGCGTCGCTGATCGGGCCCGGCGAGCTCTTGCTTCTCGACAGCGGCAGCACGCCTCTCGCGCTCGTCCAGTACCTGCCCGAGGATGCCGAGCTCACCGTCGCGACCAATTCGATCGACATCGCCGCCGCGGTGCTGCGCCGCGCCGACCTGAACCTGATCATGATCGGCGGCGCGGTCGACCCGACGGCCGGCGGATGCGTGGACGCCAGCGCCGTGCAGAGCGTCGCCCGCATGAACGTCGATCTCGCCTTCATCGGTGCGTGCGCGCTGTCGCCGCAGCGCGGGCTCAGCGCGTTCGGCCTCGCCGACGCGACGTTCAAGCGCGCCGTGGTCGCCGCGAGCGCGCGCTGCGTCGTGCTCGCGACCACCGACAAGCTCGCCGCGCGCGCGCCACACCGGTTCGCGACGCTCAACGAAATCGACTGCATCGTCGTCGAGCACGATCTGCCGCCCGAAGACCGCGCGGCGCTGTCGAACGCCGGCGCATCCGTCCTCACGGCCGAGCCGCCCGCGCAACCCTAACGCCCGTCATGCTTGCGGAGTCCATCGACATGTCTTCCGACCGGCCGGCTACCCGGCTCGCCACCCGTCTCGCCTTTCTTGTCGCCGGCTTCGGCGTCGCGTGCTGGGCGCCGCTCGTGCCGTTCGCGAAAGCCCGCCTCGGCGTGAACGACGGCGTCCTCGGCGTGCTGCTGCTGTGCGTCGGCCTCGGCTCGGTGATCGCAATGCTGATCACTGGGCCGCTCAGCGCGCGATACGGCAGCCGGCCGATCATCGTCGCGGGAGGCATCGCGCTGGCCGCGGTTCTGCCGCTGCTGTCCGTCGCGAACACGGCGCCCGCGCTCGGCCTCGCGCTGTTCACGTTCGGCGGCGCGCTCGGCTCGCTCGACGTCGCGATGAACGTGCATGCGATCGAAGTCGAACGCGCCGCCGCGCGGCCGCTGATGTCCGGGTTTCATGCGCTCTTCAGCGTCGGCGGCGCCGCCGGCTCCAGCTTCATGACGTTCCTGCTGTCGATGCGCATCGGCGCGCTCGCCAGCACGTTGCTGTGCGCGATTCCGATGCTCGCCGCAATCCTGTTCGCGAGCCCCAGGCTGTTGCGCGCCGCGCCGGCGGCCGAGCGGCTGCGGTTCGTGATGCCTCGCGGCGTCGTGCCGCTGCTCGCGCTCCTCGCCGCGATCACGTTTCTCGCCGAGGGCGCGCTGCTCGACTGGAGCGCGCTGCTGATCTCGAACAAGGGGCTCGTCGCCGCGGCCCGGGGAGGATTGGGCTACGTGCTGTTCTCGATCGCGATGACCGCGGGCCGCTTCGGCGGAGACGCGATCGCGACGCGCATCGGCGACCGGCCGACGATGTTCTGGGGCGGTCTTCTCGCGGTCGCCGGGTTCGTGGTTCTGCTGGCCGCGCCGGCCGCGGGAGTCGCGATGACGGGCTTCCTGCTCATCGGCCTGGGCGCGTCGAACATCGTGCCGGTATTGTTTCGACGCGCGGGCGCGCAACGGGCGATGCCCTCGGCGCTGGCCGTCACGGTCATCACGATCACCGGTTACGGAGGCCATCTGGTCGGCCCGGCCGGGATGGGCTTCGTCGCCCGCAACGCCGGGCTCGACAGCGCGTTCTGGATGCTTGCCGGCCTGCTGTGTCTCGTTCCGCTCTGCGCTCGCGTGGTGACGGCGAGCCGATAGCGGGAGGCGCCGAAACGTAACGGACTTGCGCGCGACGGCGACGGCGACGGCTGAAGGATCTTAGGCGCCGCGGCCGGAGAAGCGCCGAAGCGCGCGGCAGGCAGCCGCGCGGGTCCCGCAAGAGCCGTCGGCGGGAGCAAGGCGGCGCTTTCGCGATGTCGCCTCACCCATCGCCGTTCCGCCGCGTTATCGCCGCGCGCCGATCCGGCCGCGCACGGCCTACGCGCGTCATCGATACCTCGCCGCCCCGATGAACTGCGAGAACCGCTCGCACCAGATCACGACGGTCGTGTACGCGTCGACGTCGACGTCCTCCGCGAGCGGCACGACGAAATCGCCGAACGTCTTCAGCTCGCCGACCCGCCGCGCGCGCGACTTCACGTCGAGAAACGCCTGCTTCGACGCGACGAACTCGGGCACGAGGTAGATCTTGTAGTCGGGCCCCGGCGCGACGCGCCCTTCGAACGCAAGCGCCGCGCGCGTGACCGACAGCTTGCCGTCCGTCCAGTGCAGCGGGTCGCCGCCCGTCAGGCCGCGCTCGAAGCGGCCGGTGTGGAGCGCCCGATCGGCGATCGGGCGCAGCTCGGTCTGGGTCGCGCCCTGCTCCGCGGTCAGGATCGGCAACGCGTACACGCCGAGCGCGAAACCCAATGCAAGCGCGAGCGCGTGCGAGCCGATCCGAATCACTGCTTTCTTCATGACTTCCGTCCTCCATAGTCGAACCGATGCGCCGGACGCCCGCGAGCGGGCCCGGCACGACTACAGTCGGCGCGGCGGCCGAAATATGACAGATGGCGGAACGCGAAACCGCGCGCGGCATGCGGACGCGGCGGCCGAGCGTCGCTTCGGCGGGCGTCGGCGCACGTTCGCCGCACTGCCGGCGGCGCGCTGGCTTGATGTCCCCGCTGCCGCATCGGCCGATGCGCGCGACTGCACGGCCGCCGCGCCCGACGGCATCGCGCCGGCGATCCAGGCGGCGGGGTCCCGCCGGCTCGCCGATCGTCTTCGCCCGCGCCCGCCTCGGCCGCCGCCTGAATTGGGACGCGCAGCCGAAAGCCCCCGGCCTGCGCGGCACCGGTTCATCGCATGTGATGTGCGCGGCCACGGCCCGTGCGGCGAGCCTGCCCGCCCCGGCGCCCATGCCGACGACCGGCGAACGTGGCCCGGTCGGCGCGCGCGCAAGCCCGTGCCGGCCGGCCGCTCGGCGCGCGCTGACCGTCCGGCGCGACGCGCGCGCCGCCCGCCAACCGACACGAATTGTGCGCCGCAACGCCGAACGTGACCGAAAAGTATCGGCGGCGGATTTCTTTTGACGTAGTGAACCCGCGCCGCGAATCACTACAGTGGCTCCTGCCGTCCGCGCCGCCCGCACGACGGCTCACAAGCAGAATCAAGGAGACACTGGTGAACACGATGCGATTCCGATTCCTGTTGGCCGCCGGGCTCGCCGGCGCGTGCGTGCCGGCCGCGGCCGCGACGCAAGTCTGCAAGGTGCCGACGCTCAAGGTCCTCGCGCAGAAGAGCCTCGGCCTTTCGGTGATGGAGAAATCGCTGCCCGACTACGAGAAGACGACCGGCACCCGAATCGAGATCAGCTATTTCGGCGAGAACGACCGCCGCGCGAAATCGCGTCTCGACGCGTCGACGGGCGCGGGCTCGTATCAGGTCTATTACGTCGACGAGGCGAACGTCGCCGAATTCGCGTCGGCCGGCTGGATCACACCGCTCCTCAAGTACTACCCGAAGGAATACGACTACGACGACTTCCTGCCGGGCCGCCGCGCGGCCGCGAGCTACAAGGGCGTCGCGTACTTCGCGCCGCTCATCGGCGGCGGCGATTTCCTGTTCTACCGGCGCGACCTCCTCGACGCCGCGCACATCCCGGTGCCGAAGACGGTCGACGAGCTCGTCGCCGCGATCAGGAAGCTGAACGCGCCGCCGAAGCTGTACGGCTGGGTCGCGCGCGGCCAGCGCGGCTCGGGCATGAACGTGTGGCGCTGGGCGCCGTTCATGCTCGCGCAGGGCGGCGCATGGACCGACAAGAGCGGCCGGCCGGCCTTCAACTCGCCCGCCGCCGTGCAGGCGACCGAGCGCTACCGCGATCTCTTCAAGTACGCGCCGCCCGGCGCGGCGACCTACGACTGGAGCAACGCGCTCGAAGCGTTCCGCTCGGGCAAGGTCGCGTTCATGATCGAATCGACGCCGTTCGCCGACTGGATGGAGGACCCGTCGAAGTCGAGCGTCGCGGGCAAGGTCGGCTACGTGCGGCCGCCCGCGCCGCTGCCGTCCGCCGCTTACGGGCACGGGCTCGCGATCTCGTCGGTCGGCGCGAAGGACGACTGCACGCGGCAGGCCGCGGGCCGCTTCATCGCGTGGGCGACGAGCAAGGAGCAGGAGCAGGCGCGGCTGCGCAACGGCGTGTTCAGCGACTACAACCGAGCGAGCACGATCGGCAGCGACTACTTCAAGCAGCACGTGAAGCCGCAGATCCTCGCGGGCCTCGCCGACACGAACCCGGTGACGAAGGTGACGATCTGGGCGACGCCGCAGTGGCCCGACATCGGCGAGAACCTCGGCATCGCGCTCGAGGAGATCTTCACCGGCACGCAAACCGACGTGCGGGGCGCGCTCGACGACGCGGTGCAATACGCGAAGGACGCGATGGCGCACGGCGCGCGCAAGTGACGAAAGCGACGCGAGGCGTGCGACGGCGCGGCCGTGAGGCGACGGCACGGCGATGCGCCGGCGCGGCGACGCCGCTCCCCGTTCGCGCCGCCCCGCGCCGCCCCGCGCGCCGCCGCCGGCTCACACCGCTGCCTCGCCCCCCCGCCGCCCGCCGCCCGCCGCCCGCCTCGCAGGAGACTTCGATGTTCAATCATGGCAAGACGAGCCTGCCCTGGCTCTTTCTCGGCCCGCCGCTCGCGCTGATGGCGGTGCTCGGCCTCGTGCCGACGATCGCCGCGATCAACCTCGCGCTGAAGAACCGCGTGCTGCGCTACGCGGACAGCGACTACGTCGGCCTGCGCAACTTCGCGCGGCTCGCGTCGGACCGGCGCTTCCTGAACGCGGTCGAAGTGTCGGCGCTATGGGAAATCGCCACGGTCGCGGGCGCGGTGGCCGTCGGCATCGTGCTCGCCGTGTTCCTGTTCGAGCGCGTGCACGGCCGTTGGCGCCGCGCCGCGGTGCTGATCCTGATCGTGCCGGTGCTGCTGCCGCGCGTGTCGGCCGCGTTCATCTGGAAGTTCATGTACGCGCCGCTCACGGGCATCCTGAGCTGGCTGCTCGGCGCGTTCGGCATCTCGAACGCGGCGCTCCTCGCCGATCCGCATCTCGCGCTTGCCGCGGTCGCGCTCGTCGACGTCTGGCAATGGGGCCTCTTCTTCTCCGTCGTCGTGCTGAAGCTGCTCGAGACGCTGCCGCCCGAGCCGCTCGAAGCGGCGCGGCTCGACTACGCGTCGACGTGGCAGGTCTATGCGTACATCGCGCTGCCGATGCTCAAGGCGCCGATCATGAGCCTCGTGTTCATCAAGATGGTCGAATCGCTGCGCTCGTTCGATCTCATCTACGTGATGACGAAAGGCGGCCCCGGCATCTCGACCGAGACGCTCGACATGTACGCGTACGCGCAAGGCATCGGGCTGTCCGGCAAGGTGTCGTACGCGTCGAGCATGGCGGTGCTGATGATGGTCGCGACGACGCTCGTGTTCACGTTCATCTGGAAGCGGGTCGACAAATGGGACGACTGATGAAAGGCCTGATCGCGCGCGGCGGCACCGTCGCCGTCGGCGGCGCGATCGCGTTCGTCGCCGTGTTTCCGCTCGCGTGGGCGTTGCTCAATTCGCTCAAGCGCCTGCTCGACATCGTCACGCCGACGCCGCGCTTCATCTTCACGCCGACGCTCGACAACTACCGGCAGGTGCTCTCGAGCCCGGAGGTGCTGATCGGCCTTTTCAACAGCCTCGCGATCGTCGGCGCGGCGGTCGTGCTGGGCGCCGTGCTCGGCGTGCCCGCCGCGTACGCGATCGCCCGCTATCCGGTGCGCGGCAAGCGCGACATCCAGTTCTTCCTGCTGTCGCTGCGCTTTCTGCCGCCCGTCGCGGTGGCGATCCCGCTGATCGCGATCTGGGTCGATCTCGGGCTCTACGACACGAAGCTGTCGATGATCGTCACGTACCTGCTCGTCACGCTGTCGACGATCACGTGGCTGTCGATCCCCGTGTTCCGCCGGCTGCCGCGCGAGATCGAGGAGGCGGCCGCGCTCGACGGCTACGGGCCGTACGCGGTGTTCTGGCGCGTCGCGCTGCCGATCTGCGCGAGCACGCTGCTCGGCGGCATCGTGTTCAGCTTCGTGCTCGTCTGGAACGAGCTGATGATCGCGCTCGCGCTCACGTCGTCGCGCGCGGCGACGCTGCCCGTCGTCGCGTCCGCGTTCACGTCGCTCGGCCAGGAGGTGCCGTGGGGCGTGATCAATGCGTCCACCGTGCTGCTCGCGCTGCCGCCGCTCGTCTTCGTCGGCATGCTGAGCCGGCTGCTGAACTCGATGCTCAAAGGCCGATAGGCGGCCGCCAAGGAGAATCCGTTGAAAGCCCTCGTACTCGAAAAGGCGCGCGATCTCGCGCTGCGCGACATCGACCTGCCGCTCGAGGTCGGCCCCGCCGACGTCAAGATCCGCATCCACACGGTGGGCGTCTGCGGCAGCGACGTCCACTATTACACGCACGGCGGGATCGGCCCGTTCCGGGTCGACGCGCCGATGGTGCTCGGCCACGAGGCGTCCGGCACGGTCGTCGAGGTCGGGCGCGACGTCACGCACCTGCGCGCGGGCGACCGCGTCTGCATGGAACCCGGCGTCCCGCGCTTCGATTCGAAGGCGACACTGCACGGCCTCTACAACCTCGATCCGTCGGTGCGCTTCTGGGCGACGCCGCCCGTGCACGGGTGCCTCGCGCCCTACGTCGTGCATCCGGCGGCGTTCACGTACCGGCTGCCGCAGAACGTGTCGTTCGCCGAGGGCGCGATTGTCGAGCCGCTCGCGATCGGGCTGCAGGCCGCGAAGAAAGCGGCGATGAAGCCGGGCGACATCGCGGTCGTCGTCGGCGCGGGCACGATCGGCGCGATGACGGCGCTCGCCGCGCTCGCGGGCGGCGCCGCGCGCGTGATTCTGGCCGACGTCGTCAAGGAGAAGCTCGCGCTGTTCGCGTCGAACCGCGCGGTGACGACGGTCGACGCGAGCACGCAGTCGCTCGCCGACGCGGTCGCGCACGCGACCGACGGCTGGGGCGCGGACGTCGTGTTCGAGGCGAGCGGCAACGCGAAGGCCTATGCGGGAATCGTCGATCTGCTGTGCCCGAACGGCTGCCTCGTGCTGGTCGGCATGCCGCTCGAACCGGTGCCGCTCGACGTCGTCGCGCTGCAGGCGAAGGAGGCGCGGATCGAATCGGTGTTCCGCTACGCGAACGTCTTTCCGCGCGCGCTCGCGCTGATCGAATCCGGCGCGATCGACGTGAAGCCGTTCATCTCGCGCACGTTCCCGTTCTCGGACGGCCTGCGCGCATTCGAGGCGGCGGCGAGCGGCCAGCCGCACGACGTGAAGATTCAGATCGAAATGGATTGAGCGATGGCACGGATCGTCTGCACCGGCTTGACCAAACGTTACGACGGCGGCGCGCCCGTCCTGCATCCGCTCGATCTCGAGATCGGCGACGGCGAGTTCATCGTGCTGCTCGGCCCGTCGGGCTGCGGCAAATCGACGATGCTGCGGATGATCGCCGGGCTCGAAACCATCACGGGCGGCGAGCTCGCGATCGGCGGCGCCGTCGTCAACGATCTGGCCGCACGCGAGCGCAATGTCGCGATGGTGTTCCAGAACTACGCGCTGTATCCGCATATGAGCGTGTACGAGAACATCGCGTTCGGGCTGCGGCGCCTGAAGGTGCCCGCCGCCGAGATCGACCGGCGCGTGCGCGAGGTCGCGCGCGTGCTGAGCCTCGACGCGCTCCTCGAGCGCAAGCCGCGCGCGATGTCGGGCGGCCAGCAGCAGCGCGCGGCGATCGCGCGCGCGATGATCAAGACGCCCGACGTGTTCCTGTTCGACGAGCCGCTGTCGAATCTCGACGCGAAGCTGCGCGCGCAGTTGCGCGGCGACATCAAGCGGCTCCACCAGCGGCTGAAGACGACGACGCTGTACGTGACGCACGATCAGCTCGAGGCGATGACGCTTGCCGACCGCGTCGTGCTGATGCGCGGCGGGCGCATCGAGCAGCTCGGCACGCCGGCCGAGCTGTACAGCTGCCCGCACACCGTGTTCGCGGCGGGCTTCATCGGCACGCCGGCGATGAACTTCGCCGACGGCGCGATCGAGCGCACGGCGGGCGGCGTCGCGCTCGCGGCGGGCGGCGCGCGCTGGCCGCTCGCGGCGCGCCGCTTCGCGAGCCTTGCCGACGGCCGGCGCGTGAAGCTCGCAATCCGGCCAAACTATCTGCGGATCGCGACGGGCGCGGGCGCAGCCGCGGGCGCGCGGAACGCACCTGCGGCGTCGGGGCCGGGTGACAGGCCAAGCGCGCTCGCGCTCGAAGGCCGCGTCGAGCTCGTCGAGCTGCTCGGCGCCGAGGCACTCGTCACGTTCGACTGGAACGGCGCGCCGTTCGCGGCGCTCGTGAGCGCGCCGGCCGCCCCTGCGCTCGGCGCCGTGGTAACGTTCACGTTCGACGAGCGCGACCTGCATCTGTTCGACGCGGCCACCGGGCGCAACGTGATGCTGCCCGAGGCCGGCGCGCCCGCCAGCGCCGCACCGCCCGGCGCCGCGATGCGGCCGCCGCCGGACGCGCCGGACGCGCCGGACGCGCCGCATGGGCTCGCGATGTCGCGCTCGTGAACGTCGAGCGCCGATCCGTGCACGCGCAGGAGCGACAGATGAACCCAGACCTCGAAATCGTCCCCACCCGCCGCGACGAATCGTTTCGCGCGTGGTCGCACGACTATCCGCACACGGTCGCGAAGTGGCATTTCCATCCGGAGTACGAAATCCACCTGATCCAGGGCTCGCGCGGCAAGTTCTTCGTCGGCGACTACATCGGCGATTTCGCGCCCGGCAACCTCGTCGTCACCGGGCCGAACCTGCCGCACAACTGGATCAGCGAACTCGGCCCCGGCGAGCGCGTGCCGTCGCGCGACGTCGTGCTGCAGTTCTCGCGCGACGCGGCCGAGAAGATGGTCGCCGCGTTCGCCGAGCTGCAGCCGGTGCTCGACCTGATCGACGAAGCGTCGCGCGGCGTGCAGTTCCCGGACGAAGTCGGGCTCGCTGTCGCGCCGCTGATGGTCGAGCTCGCGAGCGCGCACGGCTGCCGGCGCGTCGAGGTGCTGATGGCGCTGTTCGACCGGCTGGCGTCGTGCGCCGCGCGCCGCCCGCTCGCGGGCCCCGGCTACCGGATCGACGCGCAGCACTACATGTCGTCGACGATCAACCAGGTGCTCGCGTATCTGCGGCAGAACCTGCCGGGCGCGCTGCGCGAGGCGGACGTCGCCGAATTCGCCGGCATGAGCGTGAGCACGTTCACGCGCTTCTTTCGCCGGCATACCGGCTCGACGTTCGTCCAGTACCTGAACCGGCTGCGGATCAACGAAGCGTGCGAATTGCTGATGTGCTCGGCGCTCAACGTCACCGACATCTGCTATCGCGTCGGCTTCAACAACCTGTCGAACTTCAACCGGCAATTCCTCGCGATGAAGGGGATGCCGCCGTCACGCTTTCGCGCGCTGCACCGGTTGAACGAGCCGCGCGAGCAGGACGCGGCGCCCGCTGCCGCGGCATCGGCATTGGCATCGGCCACGGCGGCCTTCGCGGCCACGGCCCCCGCCCCCATCGCGCGCACCGCCCCCCACTCGCACCGGAGCCTCCACCCGTGACCTTCCTCGGCATCGATCTCGGCACGTCCGAAGTCAAGGCGATCCTCACCGACGCCGATTCCGCGCCGCTCGCCACCGGCAGCGCGCCGCTCACCGTCGAGCGCCCCCATCCGCACCGGTCCGAACAAAGCCCGCAGGCATGGTGGCACGCGACGCTCGACGCGATCGCCGCCGTGCGCGCCATGCATCCGCGCGGCTTCGCCGCGCTGCGCGGGATCGGCCTGTCCGGCCAGATGCACGGCGCGACGCTCGTCGACCGCGCGGGGCAAGTGCTGCGCCCCGCGATCCTCTGGAACGACACGCGCGCCGCGGCCGAATGCGTCGAGCTTGAGGCGCTCGTGCCCGAATCGCGCGCGATCACCGGCAACATGGCGATGCCGGGCTTCACCGCGCCGAAGCTGCTGTGGCTCGCGAAGTACGAGCCCGCGGTGTTCCGCGCCGCGCACAAGGTGCTGCTGCCGAAGGACTACGTGGCGTGGCGGTTGTCCGGCGAATTCGTGTCCGACATGTCGGATGCGTCCGGCACGCTGTGGCTCGACGTCGGCCGGCGCGACTGGTCCGAGCGGATGCTCGCCGCGACCGAGCTGTCGCGCGAGCAGATGCCCCGGCTCGTCGAAGGCAGCGCCGCGGCCGCGCAGTTGCGCGACGCGCTGCGGCGCGAATGGGGCGTGAGCGGCCCCGTCACGATCGCGGGCGGCGCGGGCGACAACGCGGCGAGCGCGATCGGCATGGGCGTCGCGAACGCGGGCAGCGGATTCCTGTCGCTCGGCACGTCGGGTGTGCTGTTCGCGGGCAACGACCGCTTCGCGCCGAATCCCGGCGACGCCGTGCACGCGTTCTGCCACTGCTTGCCCGAGCGCTGGCATCAGATGAGCGTGATCCTGTCGGCCGCGGCGAGCCTCGACTGGTTCGCGAAAACGCACGACGTCGCCGTCGACACGCTGCCCGCGCTCGCCGAGCGCGCGGACGCGCCGCGCGCGCCACTGTTTCTGCCCTACCTGAGCGGCGAGCGCACGCCGCACAACGACGCGAACGCGCGCGGCGTGTTCTTCGGGCTCGCGAGCGAGCATCGCGCGGGCGACCTCGCGTATGCGGTGATGGAAGGCGTCGCGTTCGCGATGGCGGACGGCTACGCGGCGCTACGCCGCGCCGGCACGACGCTCGACGACGCGTCGTTCATCGGCGGCGGCTCGAAGAGCGCGTTTTGGGCGCAACTGTGCGCGAACGCGACGGGGCTCGCGATGCACCGGCACGCGAGCGGCGCGGTGGGCGCGGCGCTCGGCGCGGCGCGGCTCGCGCGGCTCGCGGCGACGCACGACGCGCTCGACGACGTGTGCGTCGCGCCGGCGATCGCGGAAACCTACCGGCCCGAGCCAGCCACAGCGGGCCTGCTCGGCGAGCGGCTCGAACGCTATCGGCGGCTGTATCGGGCGCTGAAGGGCGAATTCGCGGGCTGACGCTCGCATGCGTCGCGATTCCGCGCCCGCCGCGCCGCCGGACGGCTCGCGCGCGGCCCGCCAAGCCCTCGGCCATGCCCCGCGCCGTCGTCGCGAACACGGCAATCGCAAGCACAGCCGGATTCGCCGCAGCGCACGCCTGCTCGCCTCAGGCCGCCGCGCCGCGCAGGCACGCGATCCGGCCCCCGCGCGCACGCAGGCGCGCCCCCTCCCGCCCGGCGCGGCTGCGCACCCGCCGCCTGCGCCCGTACATCCGTGCCGGCCCCACGTACGCCGTGTCCCTCGGCATCGCCGCGCCGCCGTCGCGCGGCGCGCCCGCTTCAATAAACGTCTCTCGCATAACGCTTGTCCTTCGCGAGCCGCGCGACGTAGTCCGCCGCCTGCTCGTCGGTCATCCCCCCATGCCGCGCGACGATCGTCTTCAGCGCCGCGTCGACGTCCTTCGCCATGCGCGACGCGTCGCCGCACACGTAGAAATGCGCGCCCTCCTCGAGCCACGCCCACAACGCCGCCCCCTGCTCGAGCATGCGGTCCTGCACGTAGACCTTCTCCGCCTGGTCTCGCGAGAACGCGACATCGAGCCGCGTGAGGAAGCCGTCCGCGCGCATCTGCGCGAGCTCGTCGCGGTAATAGAAATCGGTGTCCGCGTGCTGCTCGCCGAAGAACAGCCAATTGCGCCCCTTCGCGCCGCGCGCGCGGCGCTCGTGCAGAAAGCCCCGGAACGGCGCGACGCCCGTGCCCGGGCCGACCATCACGATCGGCGCGTCGCCGCTCGCGGGCGGCCGGAAGTGCGCGGACTTCTGCACGAACACCGGCACGGGCGCGTCGGCCGCGCGGTCGGCGAGGAACGTCGACGCGACGCCCTTGCGCTGCCGCCGCCCGTTGCCGTAGCGCACGGCCGATACCGTCAGATGGATCTCGCCGCGATGCGCGTTCGGGCTCGACGCGATCGAGTAGAGGCGCGGCTGCAGGCGCTTGAGCATGCCGACGAGCTCGACCGCCGACAGCTCGAGCGGAAACTCGTGCAGCACGTCGGCGAGCTGCTGGCCCCACAGCCAGTGCTTCAGGTCCGTCTTGCGATCGTCGCCGAGCAGGCGCGCGAGCGCGTCGCCCGAGCGGCTGCGCGCCGCGACGAACGCGAGCGCGTCCGGATGCGGCCGCGTGATGTCGAAATGCTTCGCGAGCGCATCGGCGAGCCGCAGCTCGCCCACGCCCGCCACCGTCACCGGCGCGTCGGGCGTCAGGCGCGTCAACGTCAGCAGCTCGTCGACGAGCTCCGGGCAGTTCGTCGGCCACACGCCGAGCGCGTCGCCCGCTTCGTATTCGATCGCCGCGCCGTCCGTCGACAGCGACACGTAACGCGTATCCTTTGCCGCGCCCGGCGCGTTGAGACGCAGGTTCGCGACGAGCCGCGACGCGGCCGGACGCGTCTTCGTCGGAATCGCGCCCGACGGGATCATCCCGTCCGCCGGCACCGCATGCAGCGCCGCGTCCTCCTCCTTGATCCGCGCGATCGCGCGATCGAGCCACGCATCGGCGGCCGGCTGGAATTCGGCGTCGCAGTCCACGCGCTCGGCAAGCCGCGTCGCGCCGAGCGCCGCGAGCCGCGCGTCGAGCCGGCGGCCGTGGCCGCAGAACTGGTCGTAGTTGCGGTCGCCGAACGCGAGCACCGCATAGCGCAGCCCGTCGGCGCGCGCGGCGTCCGCCGCGTTCAGCGCCGCCCAGAATTCCTGGCCGTTGTCGGGCGCGTCGCCGTCGCCGAACGTGCTCGTCATCAACAGCGCGTACTGCGCCTTCGCGAGCGACGCGGCCGGATAGTCGGCCATGCACGCGACGCGGATCTCGAAGCCCGAGTCCATCAGTTGCGTCGCGTAGCGCTCGGTCAGCGATTCGACATTGCCTGTCTGCGATGCCCACAGCAGCACGACCTTCGGCCGCGTGCGCACGATCCGCACGCCGCTCGGCGCGCTCGACGCGTCGGCCGCGGCGATCGCTGCCGGCTGCGCGGCCGCGCGCGCATCGACGCGCGCCGCCGCACCGCCCGGCGCGCGGCTGAACAGCCCAGCGAGCAGCCCGTCCACCCACAGCCGCGTGTTCGCATCGAACGGCGCGCTCGCGGGCAGCATCGGCACGCCGGCCGCGCGCCGGCCTTCGGCCGAGCGCAGCCCGCTCACGAAGCCTGCGGCGTAGACGCGCTGCGCGTCGGTGAGCTGCGGCGCGCTCGCCGCGGCCGGAATGCCGAGCAGCGCGGCGAAGGTGTCGATGTCGGACATGTGGTGTTCCTCGGAAGCGTCGGCCTCGGCGCGGGACGCGCCATGCGCATCCGGTGCGGCGTGCGCATCGGCTTCGTGCGCATCGGCTTCGTGCGAGCCGGTTTCGTGTAATGCGGCGCGGGACGCGCGAACGCGGTCGTCCGTCTCGTCATCCGCATCGACGTCCGCGTTGCCCATCGCGTCGACGCGCGCGAGCGCGACCGCGCAGAATTTGAGTTCCGGCTGCAGCGACACCGGATCGACCGCGTCGTTCGTCACCGCGTTCACGCACAGATCGTCGCCGTAGACATCGTTCCAGTGCATCGGCGCGAAGCACGCGCCCGGCCGCACGCGATCGGTGACGACGGCGGGCAGCACCGCGCGCCCGCGCGCCGAGCGGATCTCCACCGCGTCCTTCGCGGCGATCGACAGCGCGGCCGCGTCGTCCGGATGGATCTCGACGAACGGGCGCGGATTGAGCTTGTTCAGCATCGCGACCTTGCCCGTCTTCGTCATCGTGTGCCATTGATGCTGCAAGCGCCCCGTGTTCAGCACGATCGGGAATTCGGGCGTCGGCATCTCGGCCGGCGCGACGTGCGGCCGCGCGAAGAAGCGCGCCTTGCCGGTCGGCGTCGGGAACGCGAGCGGCGGCACGCGGCCGTCGGCGAGCGTCGCGCGCGCCTGGCTCACGCCGTCGTTCAGGTAGCGGATCGGATGGCGGTCGCGCCCGTCGTGCGGCGGACACGGCCACTGCAGCGGCGCATCGCGCAGCGCCGCATGGCTCGCGCCGCGCAGGTCGTAGCCCGTCTTCGGGTTCGCGAAGCGCCGGATCTCGTCGAACACTTCGGCCGCCGAACCATAGTCGAACGCGTCGCCGTAGCCCATCTCGCGCGCCACCGCCGCGACGATCCGCCAGTCCGGCCACGCGTCGCCGGGCGGCTCGACCGCCCGCCGCATCAGCGTCAGGTTGCGCTCGGAGTTGATCATCACGCCTTCGGCTTCCGCCCACAGCGCGCCCGGCAGCAGGATGTCGGCGTAGCGGTTCGTCTCGGTGTCGAGGAACGCGTCCTGCACGATCACGACGTCGGCCGCCTGAAGCCCGGCGATCACGTTCTTGCGGTTCGCGACGGTCGCGGCCGGATTCGTGCAGATGATCCAGCACGCCTTCACGCCGCCCGCCGCCATCCTCGCGAACAGGTCGACGGTGCCGCCGCCCGCGTCCGCCCGGATCGTGCCGGCGGGCAGCCCCCAGACGTCCTCGGCGAAACGGCGGTCGTCGCCGTCGAGCGCCGAGCGCTGGCCGGGCAGCCCCGGCCCCATGTAACCCATCTCGCGGCCGCCCATCGCGTTCGGCTGTCCGGTGAGCGAGAACGGCCCGCTGCCCGGCCGGCAGATCTTGCCCGTGGCGAGATGGAGATTGCAGATCGCATTCGTGTTCCACGTGCCGTGCGTGCTCTGGTTGAGCCCCATCGTCCAGCAGCTCGTCCATTCGCGCGCGTCGCCGATCCACTGCGCGGCGAGCCGGATGTCGGCCTCGGTAAGGCCCGTGATCGCGGCGACCTTCTCGGGCGTGTAATCGCCGAGGAAATCGGGCATCGCGGCCCAGCCTTCGGTATGCGCGGCGATGAAATCCGCATCGGTCTGGCCGTTCGCGTGCAGCAGATGCAGCAGGCCGTTCAGGAGCGCGAGATCGGTGCCCGGGCGGATTTTCAGGAACAGGTCCGCCTTGTCGGCCGTCGCGGTGCGGCGCGGATCGACGACGACGAGCTTCGCGCCCGCCTTCACGCGGTCCATCATCCGCAGGAACAGGATCGGATGACAATCGGCCATGTTCGAGCCGATCACGAAAAACAGGTCCGCGCAGTCGAAGTCCTGATACGAGCCGGGCGGGCCGTCCGCGCCGAGCGACAGCTTGTAGCCGCTGCCCGCGCTCGCCATGCAGAGCCGCGAGTTCGACTCGATGTGCGGCGTGCGCACGTAGCCCTTCGCGAGCTTGTTGACGAGATACTGCGCTTCGAGCGACATCTGGCCCGACACGTAGAACGCGAGCGCGTCGGGTCCGTGCGCGTCGAGCGTCGCGCGCAGCCGGCGCGCGGTCTCGGCGATCGCGTCGGCGATCGGCACGGGCGCGGGATCGCGCTCGCGCGCGTCGCGCACGAACGCGCGCTCCAGCCGGCCCGCGTTGCGCAGCGCGACGTGCGCGGACGAGCCCTTCGTGCACAGACGCCCGAAGTTGGCCGGATGCTCGGCGTCGCCGGACACCTTGACCACCTCGCCGCCCTCGACGTGCAGCACCATCCCGCAGCCGACGCCGCAGTATGGGCACACCGTCTTCACGCTCGCGCTCGTCACGTTCGTTCGCCTCGTATCGTCGTTATCGGCCGTTTGGCGCGTTACGCCGCCGCGACCCACACGTAGCCGTCCTCGATGCGCGACGCATACGCGCTCACCGACTTGTCCGGCGCCTCGACGCACTCGCCCGTGCGCAGGTCGAAGTGATGCTTGTAGAGCGGCGACGCGACGACGATCCGCTCGCCCAGGCTGCCGATCAGCCCGCGCGACAGCACGGCGGCCTGCGAATGCGGATCGACGTTGCCGATCGCGAACGCGCGGCCGCCGTCGCCGGCGTCGACATGGAACACGGCCACCTGCTCGCCGTTGACGAGCGCGCACACGCCGGTGTTCGGCACGATCTCGTCGAGCGCGCACACGGGCGTCCAAGCGGATGCATGACGTTGGCTGTTCATCGGGATCTCCTTGCGTTGATGGGCGAAGACGGCACGCTCAGGCCGTCTCGGTTTCGGTTTGCGCTTCGTCCTCGCGCACGGCGCGCACGCCGTGCGGGCCGGCCGCATCGCGTTCGTCCGGCGTCGCCGGTCGGATCTGGCCGCGCGCCTCGACGAACGCGATCGTCGAATCGGGCGCGTCGCTGTTGACGAAATGGCGGAAGCGCCGGCGCGTCGCCGAATCGGTGACGGCCCGCTTCCATTCGCACTCATACGTGTCGACCACGTGCTGCATCTCCACCTCGAGCTCCGCCGCGAGCCCGAGCCTGTCGTGCACGACCACGTCGATCAGGTA
The DNA here is from genome assembly GCF_000012365.1 of Burkholderia thailandensis E264. Lineage (NCBI taxonomy): Bacteria > Pseudomonadati > Pseudomonadota > Betaproteobacteria > Burkholderiales > Burkholderiaceae > Burkholderia > Burkholderia thailandensis. Next base: position 1,365,585 of record NC_007650.1, on the reverse strand, counting down.
GTCGAGCCCGCCTTCGAGGTTGTCGCGCCACACGCTCGTGCGCTGCAGGCGGTCGGCGGTGCGGATGTAGAACATCAGGAAGCGGTCGACGTAGCGAATCAGCGTCGCGCGGTCGAGATCGGCCGCGAGCAGCTCCGCGTGGCGCGGCTTCATCCCGCCGTTGCCGCACACGTACAGGTTCCAGCCCTTCTCGGTCGCGATCACGCCGATGTCCTTGCCCTGCGCCTCCGCGCACTCGCGCGTGCAGCCGGACACGCCGAACTTCAGCTTGTGCGGCGCGCGCAGCCCCTTGTAGCGATTCTCGAGCTCGATCGCGAGGCCGACCGAATCGCCGACGCCGTAGCGGCACCACGTCGAGCCGACGCACGATTTCACGGTGCGCACCGATTTGCCGTACGCATGGCCCGATTCGAAGCCGGCCGCGATCAGCGCTTCCCAGATGAGCGGCAACTGCTCGACGCGCGCGCCGAACAGGTCCACGCGCTGGCCGCCCGTGATCTTCGTGTAGAGCCCGTACTTGCGCGCGACCTGGCCGACCGCGATCAGCCCTTCGGGCGTGACCTCGCCGCCCGGCATCCGCGGCACGACCGAATAGGTGCCGTCGCGCTGGATGTTCGCGAGGTAGTAATCGTTCGAATCCTGCAGCGCCGCGTGCTCCTTCTTCAGCACGAACTCGTTCCAGCACGACGCGAGGATGCCGGCGACAGCCGGCTTGCACACGTCGCAGCCGAGGCCGCGGCCGTGCTTGCCCAGGAGCGCGCCGAACGTCTTGATCCGCTCGACGCGCACCAAGTGATAGAGCTCCTGCCGCGAATACGGGAAGTGCTCGCACAGGTGGTTGTTCACGGCGAGCCCCTGCTTCTTCATCTCCGCCTTCATCACCTGCGTGACGAGCGGCACGCAGCCGCCGCACGACGTGCCCGCGCCGGTGCAGCCCTTCAGCGCGCCGATGCTCGTCGCGCCGCCCGCGACCGCCTCGCAGAGCTGCGCCTTCGTCACGTTGTTGCACGAGCAGATCTGCGCGGCGTCCGGCAGCGCATCGACGCCGAGCGCCGGTTTCGCCGCGCCGTCCGCCGGCGGCAGGATCAGGAACTCGGGCGCCGCCGGCAGCTCGATGCGGTTCAGCATCATCTGCAGCAGCGTGCCGTAATCGGCTGCGTCGCCGACCATCACCGCACCGAGCAGTTCCTTGCCGCACCCGGACACGACGAGCTTCTTGTAGACGCCGCGGCGCTCGTCGGCGAACTGGTACGTGCGGCAGCCGGGCGTCTTGCCGTGCGCGTCGCCGATGCTCGCGACGTCGACGCCCATCAGCTTGAGCTTCGTGCTCAGGTCCGCGCCGGTGAACGCGCCGTCGCCGCCCGCGAGCCGCTGCGCGACGACGCGCGCCATGTCGTAGCCGGGCGCGACGAGGCCGAACGTCTGGCCGTTCCACGCCGCGCACTCGCCGATCGCGTAGATGTCCGCATCGCTCGTGCGGCAGTGGCTGTCGATCGCGACGCCGCCGCGCGGGCCGATCTCGAGCCCGCACGCGCGCGCGACCTCGTCGCGCGGCCGGATGCCCGCCGAGAACACGATCATGTCGGTGTCGAGATGCGTGCCGTCGGCGAACGCCATCCGGTGCGCGCCCGTCTCGCCGTCGACGATCTCGAGCGTGTTCTTGCCCGTGTGCACCTGCACGCCGAGCGCCTCGATCTTCTCGCGCAGCATCCGGCCGCCGCCTTCGTCGACCTGCACGGCCATCAGCCGCGGCGCGAACTCGACCACGTGCGCGGCGAGCCCCATGTCGCGCAGCGCCTTCGCGCACTCGAGGCCGAGCAGCCCCCCGCCGACGACGACGCCCGACTTCGCGCGCGCGCCGCACGCCTGCATCGCCTCGAGATCCTCGATCGTCCGGTAGACGAAGCAGCCGGCGCGCTCGCGGCCCGGCACGCTCGGCACGAACGGCGTCGAGCCGGTGGCGAGCACGAGCTTGTCGTACGCGAGCGTCTCGCCCGTCGACAGCGCGACCGTGCGCGCGCCCCGGTCGATCGCGACCGCCTTCGTGTTCAGCAGCAGGCGGAAGTTCGGATGACGCTCGAAAAAGCCCGGCTCGACGAGCGACAGATCGTCGGCGGACTTGCCGGCGAAGAATTCCGACAGATGGACGCGATCGTACGCGGGACGCGGCTCTTCGCAAATCACCGCGACCTGCGGCGCGACGAGCGCGCCCTGCGCGCCGGCCGCGATGCATTCGAGCAGCTTGTGACCGACCATCCCGTGACCGATGACGACGATTTTCATGATGGATGCCCTCTGTTGATTCGTGAAGCCGTTCGTTAATGCGTGAAGCCGTTCGCGGCGAGCGCGCGCTCGCGCAGCGCCGCCTCGCGCGCCTTGTGCTCGGCGCTGAACCGTACCGCGAGCGCGCAAAACGCCGAAACGGTGACGAATAGGCCTAGCAGCGTGAGCGTTTGTTCGATATCGCCGACGCCCTTCATCAGGAAGCCGGCCGCGACCGCGCCGACGTTGCCGCCCGCGCCGATGATCCCCGCGACGCCGCCCAGCGCGCGGCGATCGATGAACGGCACGAGCGCGTAGGTCGCGCCGCACGCCATATGCGTGAACAGACCGAACGCGACCATCGCGACGACGGCCACCGGCACGCTGCCCGCGTGCGCGAACCACAGCAGCCCGAGGCCTTCGCCGACGATCAGCGCGAACAGCAGCGTCGCGCGCACGTCGAGCCCGCGGCGCGCGGCGACGCGGTCCGACAGCCAGCCGCCGAGCGCGCGCGCGAAGAGCGCGAGCAGGCCGAAGATGCCGGCGGCAAGGCCCGCATCCTTCAGCGACAGCTGGAAGTGATTGACGTAATAGAGCGCGGCGATGTTGTGCATGAACACTTCGACGCCGAAGCACGCGCCGTACGTGACGAACAGCATCCACACGCGGTAGTTCGCGCACGCGGCGGCGAAGCTCGCGAAGCCGCCCTTCTTGCCGCTGTCGACCGTCACGCCGCGCGCACGCAGCGCGACGAAATCGCCCTGCGGGCAATCCTGCGTGCCGCGCCAGTAGACGATCGCCATCACGAGCATCGCGACGCCCGGCACCGCGAGCGCGGCGCGCCACGCGCACGCGTCGGGCAGCCCGAGCAGCAGCGCGGCGGCCGCCAGCAGCGGCATCGCCGCCTGCGCGGCGCCCGCGCCCGCGTTGCCCCAGCCGGCCGCCGCCGCGTTCGCGGTGCCGACGACGTTCGGCGCGAACATCACCGACGTGTGGTACTGCGTGATCACGAAGCTCGCGCCGATCGCCCCGATGCCGAGCCGGCACAGCAGGAACGTCGGGTAGTCGTGCGAGAACGTCACCGCGAACACCGGGATCGCGCCGAGCGCGAGCAGGCCCGCATAGACGCGGCGCGGGCCGAAGCGGTCGCACAGCGGACCGACGACGAGCCGCACCGCGATCGTCGCCGCGACGGCGGCGATGTTGACGTTCGCGACCTGGTCGGCGCTCAGCCTGAATTCGCGGGCGATCAGCGGCATCAGCGGCGCGCACGCGAACCACGCGAAGAAACACACGAAGAACGCGATCCACGTCAGATGGAACGCGCGCATCGGCGGGGTGCGCCAGTCGAGAAGATCGATGCGGGTGGCTTTATCGGACATCGGAGTGGTCTCACCAAACGAAAACGGCGTCCTGCGAACCCGGTCTCGAGTGACCGGATGCGTAGGACGCCGTTGCCCAGGAAGCCCGTTGCCGGGCGGATCGGTATTCGGTGCTGCGAAGCGAATCGTCGTTGAGTCGCCTGTCGATCGCTAGGCAAGTGCCGTGCCAACCGTCACAAAGCGAGACGCGGCATGGGATTGCGCCCGATTGCACCGATTTCGCGCCGCGCACCGACGATGCGCGATGAGGCAGCGAAGCACAGTTCTGGTGCGATGCAGCACTGTGCGCGTGCGACAGGCCCGCGCGGCGCCCGCGCGACGACAGGCGCCGGGACGCGCGCCGCGCATCGATCGCGACGGCGCGCGTCCGGGCTCACGCGCGGCGCGGGCCTGTGCGTCGCCGTGTTTGCGCGACACCAGCGCATGACACGAGCGCGTGACGCGGACGCGCTTGGCGCTTGGCGCGCGCCGCGCCCGAGCCGACGCGGCGGCGCGGCACGCAAGGCGGCGCGGCGAGCCAGGCGCGCCACGCGCACGCCATCGGCGGCCCGATCGCCCGCCGGGGCCGGGGCCGGCGCGCGCACGATGCGCGGCTGCGTCGCCGCCGCCCCGTGCGACACGGCGCGTGCAAGCCGTCGCCCCGCTTCCCCGAGCGGGCGACCGACGCTGGCCCGGATATTGCTCGACGCATGACGTCATCGGCAACGGCGCCGGTGGCGCATCGCAAGACTTCTTTCGGACCGCCCGCCAGCGGACGGTCCATCTGGACAACGGTGTCCCGCGCATCCGGCCGCCTCGCCGACCGGATGCGCAGGACGCCGTCCTTTTTTGGCGAAGCGCATTCGCCCCGAACGCGCCGCGCGCACGGTAGAGGGATACGAAGATGAACACGATGGGCAAAGTCACGCTGCTCGGCGCCGGCCCCGGCGATCTGGACCTGCTGACGCTGAAGGCGGCGAAGGCGCTCGCGGCCGCCGACGTGCTGCTGCTCGACGACCTCGTCAATCCGGACATCGTCGCGCTCGCGCCGCAAGCGCGCGTGATCCGCGTCGGCAAGCGCGGCGGCTGCCGCTCGACGCCGCAGGCGTTCATCGAGCGGTTGATGTGCCGCTACGCGCTGCGCGGCGCGCACGTCGTGCGCGTCAAGGGCGGCGACGTGCTGCTGTTCGGCCGCGCGGGCGAGGAGCTCGGCGCGTTGCGCGCGGCGCGCGTGCCGGTCGAGATCGTCAACGGGATCTCGTCGGGATTCGCGGCCGCGGCGGGCCTCGGCGTGTCGCTCACGCATCGCGAACACTGCCCGGGCGTGACGTTCGTCACCGCGCACCGGCAGGACCACGGCGAACCGGACTGGGCGAGCCTCGCCGCGACCGGCACGACGCTCGCGATCTACATGGGGATGAGCCGCATCGAGCGGATCGCGGCGGGCCTGCTCTCGGCGCTCGATGCCGCGACGCCCGCCGCCGTCGTGCAATGGGCCGGCGCGCCGGCCGAGCGGCGCTGGACCGGCACGCTCGGCCGTCTCGCGGCGGGCGCGTCCGAAGCGGGGCTCGGCAGCCCGGCCGTGATCTTGGTCGGCCGCGCGATCGGCGAAGCGCTCGCGATCGGCGACGCTTGCGAGGCGCGGGACGCGACGACGCCCGACGGTTCGGACGGTTTGGACGGCGCGCACGGCGCAAACCGCACAAGCCGCGCAAACGGCACACACCGCGCGCACGGCGCGCGCGCGCCCGCTTGCCCGCCGGTCTCCCGCGCGGCCTGAGCCGCGAGTGCGGGCGGTTTCGCGCCGCGCGCGTATCGTGTAGTCAACACACAAGCATGGGCGGGCGCCGCCGCGGCGCGCCCGCCTCTTTTCGTCCGACACATGGAATCGACCGATCCTTCCTCCCGGCTGCGCGTGCTGCTCGTCACCGACACCGACAAGCCGCTCGGCGAGCTGCGCGACACGCTCGCGCGCCTCGGCTACGAGATGCTCGACGCGGTCGCGACGCCCGCGCGGCTGCCCGCGGCCGTCGAGGAGCAGCGCCCGGACGTCGTGATCATCGACACCGAATCGCCGTCGCGCGACACGCTCGAGCAGCTCGCGGTGATGAACGCGACCGCGCCGCGCCCCGTGCTGATGTTCAGCCACGACGCGAACCAGCAGCTGATCCGCGCGGCGGTCGGCGCGGGCGTGAGCGCGTATCTGATCGAAGGGCTGTCCGCCGAGCGGCTCGCGCCGATTCTCGAAGTCGCGCTCGCGCGCTTCTCGCACGACGAGCAACTGCGCAAGCGGCTCGCCGACGTCGAGCGCGAGCTCGCGGATCGCAAGCTGATCGACCGCGCGAAGCGCATGCTGATGGACCGCCGCAAGCTGTCCGAGCAGGACGCGTACGCGGCGCTGCGACGCAGCGCGATGGATCAGGGCATCCGGATCGTCGAGGCGGCCCGCCGGCTGCTCGCGGCGCACTCGCAATCTTGACCGAAGGTGCATCCAGCATGGACACAGCGCGCATCAACCAAACGGCTCCGGACGCGCCGGAACGCGGCCGCCTGCGCATCGGCTTCGTCGCGCTGAGCGATGCCGCGCCGCTCATCGCGGCGAAGCGGCTCGAACTCGGCGAACGCTACGGCCTCACGCTCGAGCTGTGCCGGCAGCCGTCGTGGGCGAGCATCCGCGACAAGCTGCTGTCGGGCGAACTCGACGCAGCGCATGCGCTGTATGGGCTCGTCTACGGCGTGCAGCTCGGCATCGGCGGGCCGCGCGCCGACCTGGCGGTGCCGATGGTGCTGAACCGCAACGGCCAGGCGATCACGTTCTCGAACCGGCTCGCCGACGCGTATCGCGCGTCGGGCGACCTGAAGGCCGCGCTCGCGACGCTCGGCCGGCGCCCCGTGTTCGCGCAGACCTTCCCGACCGGCACGCACGCGATGTGGCTGTATCACTGGCTCGCGTCGCACGGCGTCGATCCGCTGCGCGACGTTCGCAGCGTCGTGATTCCGCCGCCGGAGATGGTGGGCGCGCTCGCGGCGGGCGAGCTCGACGGGCTGTGCGTCGGCGAGCCGTGGAACGCGGTCGCGCAGGCGCGCGGCGCGGGCCGCACGGTCGCGACGACGAGCGAAGTGTGGCGCGATCATCCGGAGAAGGCGCTCGCGTGCCGGCGCGAATTCGTCGCGCTGTATCCGAATGCCGCGCGGCTGCTCGTGCGCACGCTGCTCGACGCTTGCGCATGGCTCGACGATCCGGCGCATCGGATGCGGGCGGCCCAATGGCTGGCGGAACCGGACGCGATCGGCGTGCCGCTCGAGCAGATCGCGCCGCGGCTGCTCGGCGACTACGGCGCCGGGCCGTTCGCGCAGCCGCCCGCACCGATCCGCTTCTACGCGCACGGCACGGCGAACCGGCCGGCGGCGAGCGACGGCCTGTGGTTCCTGTCGCAGTATCGGCGCTGGGGGATGTTGAGCGGCGACGTCGACGATGCGGCGATCGCGACCGGCGTCGCGCAGACGGCGATTTATGACGAAGCGGTCGCGCTCGCGGGGGCCCGGCGAGCCGATTGACGCGGTGCGCCGCGCGGGTCGCGCGACGCGCCCGCACCGAAATCCGCCAATCGCGAAATCGACGTTTTTTCTGCTACGTGAATTAAACGGAATCGATTACCGAATTCTGCTTTTTTAATGCGCGTCCATTTGAATCATTAACAACTCGATACATTGAAGACGCCAACAGCACTGCTTATTCGCGCCCCAATCCCGCGACGAATGGTTTAGCATGCAGTCGTGCTGACGAACCACGCCTTCGTGTGGATGCGAGCGCGCAGCACGCGACGTAGCCGAAGTCCATGTGTTTTCGCCGAGGCGCGGCTGGCTCGCGTCGCACTCGGCCGGCGCCGCGCGCATCGGCGCGCCGCGCCACGTCCGCCTCTGCCGCCCGGCTCGCGCCCGTCGGCCGCAGCAGCGGCCCGCCGGCCCGGGCGGCTCCGGCTACGCGCGCGACGCGCGCACGGCAACCGCACGTCGCCACGTCGGCACGCCATCCGCATCACCCCCGCGAGCATCCGGCCGTCTCGCACGAGCATCCCGATTCAAGCGTCATTCGGCAGTGCTTTCGCCCATCGGGCGACGTCCGTTCATCGGGCCCATCGACACCATTTCCCTTGCCCACGAGCAAATGGAGGAGATATGAAGCCGCGTCTTGATACGAGGAAAGTCTTCAGTTATTTGTTCGCCTTTTTCATTGCCTTTCTCGCGAGCTGTTCCGATCACGACGACATTTCGGGCGGCGGCGATCCGCCCGCGTCCGCGCTCGCGTTCCGGCTCGACCGCGGCGGGCAGATCAACGCGTTCTATCGGCGGGACAAGATCGCCGCGCATCTGCTGATGCGCTCGTCGGCGAAACCGCGCCTGCTCGTCGTGTTTCCGGCCGGCAACAGCGGCACGGGCCTCTGGTTCGACGACACGCCGCAGCCCGTCAACTGGAGCCAGGACACGCCGATCGCGCCCGCCACCACGCAGGACGCGTCGGGCCGCACGCTGTACGGCATCGGCGTCGACGTGTCGGCCGACGTGAGCAACCTGTCGATCCGGCAGGCGCTGCTGAGTTCCGTGCGCTTCCTGCGCGATTACAACGGCGGCGCAAGCGTGCCGTCCGACATCGTCGTGCAGCCGTCCGTGTCGGGCAACGTCGCGCTCTGGCAGCGCAATCGCATCGACGACGCGCCGGGCTACGCACTGCGCGTCACGGTGATCGACGGCGGCGCGATCGCCGCCGACGGCGCCGGCAAGCTGCTGCTGCAATCGCCGTCCGGCGCGCCGACGCTGCGGCTGCGCATCGAGGCGTTCAGCGGCGAAACGCCGCTGCAGCCGATCACGCACGCGAGTCTGTTCACGTCGGCGGTCAACCCCGATCCGCAGAGCCAGAACGTGTTCGAATTCCTGAGCTTCAGCGACAAGCTGCTCGCGGGCTCGTGGCAGTACGACACCTACTTCGGCCGCGACACGCTGATCTCGGTGCGCATGCTGATGCCCGTTCTGCAGCCGGACGTGATCGAGGCCGGGCTCGGCTCGGTGCTGAGCCGCCTGTCGCCGGACGGCAAGGTCGCGCACGAGGAAGGCATCGGCGAATTCGCGCTGATCGACAACCGCAGGCACGGCCGCCCGAACGATCCGACGCCGACCTACGACTACAAGATGATCGACGGCGACTACATGCTCGCGCCGATCATGGAGGACTGGCTGATCGAGGACCCGCGCGGGCAGGCGCGCGCCGCCGCGTATCTCGCGCAAAAGGGCGGCGATGGCGCGACGAACGGCAGCCGCTTCGTCGCCAACCTGCTGCGTGTGGTGCAGACCGCGCAGCCGTTCGCGCAGCAGGCGCTCGCCGCGAACCTGATCCGGCTGCGTCCCGGCGAGATCGTCGGCAACTGGCGCGACAGCACCGACGGCATCGGCGGCGGCGTCTATCCGTACGACGTGAACGTCGCGCTCGTGCCGGCCGCGCTGCGCGCGACGAGCAGCTTCCTCGCACGCGGGCTGCTCGACCCGTACCTGAGCGCCGACCAGCGCGCCGTGCTCGCGGCCGCGGGCGCGGCGGCCGATGTCTGGGAGCGCGCCGCGCCGCCCTACTTCCAGGTCGCCGTCACGCCGGACGACGCGCGCGCGAAGCTCGCCGCGTACGCGCCGCAGGCGGGCGTGCCGGCCGGCGCGGTGCCGAACACGGCGCTGCAGTTCGATGCCGTCGCGCTCGACGCGAACGCCAACCCGATCCCGATCATGCACTCGGACGGCGGCTTCGTGCTGCTGTTCGGCGATCCGCCGCCGGCGCTGCTCGCGCGCATCGTCACCGACGTGATGCGCCCGTTCCCGGTCGGCCTCGCGACCGATGTCGGCATGCTGATCGCGAATCCCGCGTACGCGAACCCGGCGCTGTGGCCGCGCTTCACGAACGCCGCGTATCACGGCACGGTGATCTGGTCGTGGCAGCAGGCGATGTGGGTCGCGGGCCTCGACCGTCAGCTCGCGCGCACCGATTTGCCGAGCGACGTGCGCGCGCTGCTCACGCAGGCGCGCCAGCAGATCTGGCAGGTGATCGCGAACGCGAAGGACATGCGCCTGACCGAAATGTGGTCGTGGTCGTACGCGAACGGGCAATACCAGACGGAGGCGTTCGGCACGCGCAGCGCCGACGCGACCGAAGCGAACGCCGCGCAGTTGTGGAGCACGACGTATCTCGCGATCCGCGATCCGCAACTGCGCGCCGGCAAATACTGGTGGGAAGCGCGCGCGGCGGGCGGCGACGCGCCGCGGCGCGTCGCGACCGACGCGGCGGCGGGAAACGGCGCGCAGGCGATGAACGCGGTGACACGCGCGGCGTCGTGATCGCGCGGGCGCACGGCCATTCGATCGCGAGCCGCCGTCGAAACCGGCACGCCTGAGGCCGGCCCGCCGCGCCGGCGCGATCGGCGCGATCGGCGCGGCGCCGATCGCGGCGTCGAGCGGCCGAGCATTCGCCGCGACGCGCGCCGGCGCATATTCGCGGCCGCCGTCGCGCGCCGCCCGCCGCCTGCTGCCTGTTGCGGGCAAAAACGATCGCGCGCGTCGCCCGCCGTTCGCCGGCGACAGCGCGATCCGCCGACACCACCGCGCCGGAAAGCGCGGCGCAAAAAGAGAAAAGCCGCGCGATCGCTCGCGCGGCAAAATCCGCCTGCATCCAAGGGCCACCTCCAGATGGCGGGCGGCGCACTAGCCTCAATCAGCCACTAGTGCCGAACCAACGAAACCGGTCGAACGCCGGCGGCGGCCGCTTCGCCGCCCCGACGCCCCGGCGGGCGCGATCAGCGCGCCGCCTGATAACTGCAAAACAACGCGGCGGCGTTGCGCGCGAGCGTATCGAGGTGATAGCCGCCTTCCTGCACGATCAGCGTCGGCACGCGCAATCCGCCGACGAGCGAACCGAGCCGCCCGAAGCCCTCCGTCGACACCGCGACCTTCGACTGCGGGTCCTCGTGATACACGTCGAAGCCGAGCGCGAACACCAGCACGTCGGGCGCGAAACGCTCGACATGCGTCTTCGCGCGCTCGAGCTGCGCGAAAAACACCGATTCGGCCGAGCCGTGCGGCATCGGCAGGTTCACGTTGAACCCTTCGCCGCGCCCCGCCCCGCGCTCCGCTTCGTAGCCGGTGACGGCCGGATAGAAGTTGGTCGGATCGCCGTGAATCGACACGTACAGCACGTCGTCGCGATCGTAGAACAGTTCCTGGATACCCTGGCCGTGATGCATGTCGGTATCGAGGATCGCGACGCGCGCGTGGTTCGCGCGCAGCGCCTGCGCGGCGATCGCCGCGTTGTTCAGATAGCAGAAACCGCCTGCCGCGTCGCGGCGCGCATGATGGCCCGGCGGGCGACAAAGCGCATACGCGTCGCGCGCGCCGCGGCCGAGCGCCGCCGCGCCGGCGAGCGCGCACTGCGCGGACCAGTACGCGGCGCGATACGTGTGCTCGCCGATCGGGCAGCTGCCGTCCGCGAGATAGTACGCCGCCTGCGCGAGCACGCCGCGCAGCGGATTCGGCTCGCGCACGTAGATGTTCGACATCACCTCGGGTCCCCAGTCCTCCGGGATGCGCCGCCACTCGCGATGCGCGCCGGCGAGAAAGCGCAGGTACGGCTCGCCGTGCACGGCCGCGAGCGGCGCCGCGCCGAAGTCCTCGGGCGCGCGCACGTCGAAGCCGAGCGATTTCGCGGCGTCGAGCAGCCGCACGGCCCGTTCGGGCACCTCGTGCGGCGCGCGCATCTTGCCCCGCGACAGATAGGTGAGCGGACTGTGCTTCAGTTGGTCCGGATGAAAATAGGTCAGCATGCGAGTTCGGTTCCGTTCGGGATCGACCGGTCAATGCGGCTGCGCGGCGATGTCCGCGCGCGCGTGCGCATGCTCCGGTGGTTCCGATTGCGCCGATTGCTCGGCGTGTCCGCATACGCCGGCGCGCGCGAGCACCGCGCCGAGCAGCACGTTCGCGCCCGCCTCGACATGCTCGGGCAACGCTCGCTCGGCCGGGTTGTGCGACAGCCCGCCGGCGCACGGAATGAACACCATCGCGCTCGGCACGCAGCGAGCGAGACGAATCGCATCGTGCCCGGCGCCGCTCACGATCCGCTCGTGCGCGTAGCCGCAGCGGCGCGCGGCCGCTTCGACGAGCGCGACGCACGCCGGATCGAACGGCGTCGCGGGGCTGGACCAATGCACGCCGAAGTCGAGCGCGACGCCGCGGCGCCCGGCGATCTGCGCGCACGCGTCGCGCAGTTCGCATTCGATCGCGTCGAGCCGCGCGTCGTCGGGATGACGAAGGTCGATGCTGAACGTGACACGCTCGGCGATCGTGTTGCGCGACGCATGGTCGATCGCCATCTGCCCGATCGTCGCGAGCGCGTCGGGCGCATGGCGCGCGACGAGCGCCTCGATCGCGAGCGCGATCTCCGCGCTCGCGAACAGCGCGTCCTTCCGGTACGGCATCGGCGTCGTGCCCGCATGCGCGGCCGCGCCCGTCACCGTCGCATCGAGCCAGCGGATCGCCTGTCCGCCCGTGACGACGCCGATCGCCGCGCCGTGCCGCTCCAGCACCGGGCCTTGCTCGATGTGCGCTTCGAAGTACGCATCGACGCGCTCGCGCAATTGCGCGAGCCCCGGCGCCGGATCGCGCGCCGCCTGCGCGCCGCGCAGCCATGCCGTGCGCAGCGCGTCGCGATAGCCACACGCTTCGAGCGCTTCGGCAAGCGAGACGCCGTGCGCATCGCGCGCGGCGAGCGCCGCATCGAGCGGCAGCTCGCCGGTAAACACCGCCGAGCCGAGCATCGCCGGCGTGAAGCGCGCGCCCTCCTCGTTGGTCCACGACACGATCTCGATCGGCTTGTCGGTGACGATCCCGCGATCGTTCAGCGTGCGCACGAGCTCGAGCCCGGCGAGCACGCCGTACGCGCCGTCGAAGCGCCCGCCCTCCGGCTGCGTGTCGAGATGGCTGCCGACGAGCACGGCCGGCTGCGCATCATCCGCGCCGGCGCGCCGTGCGAACAGATTGCCGATCGCATCGACGCGCACCGTCATCCCCGCGTCGCGGCACCATTGCGCGAAGCGCTCGCGGCCGCGCCGGTCGGCGTCGGTCAGCGCGAGCCGGCGCACGCCGCCGCGCGCGGTGCCGCCGATTTGCGCGAGTTCCGTCAAGCTGTTCCAAAGCCGCGTACCGTCAATTTCCCACACTGAAGCCTCCGTCTTTTTTCCTGAATCAGCGCGTGAGCACGGCGTCGGCGACGTCGGCCCGCCGATGGCGGCGCGCATCGAGCGCGATCACGCCCGCGAGCGACAACGCCGCGAGGCACGTGTAGAACACCGCGAGCGGCCACCATTGCCCGACGAACCGGTGCGCGAGCCACGTACCGGCGAGCGGCGTCAGCCCGCCCGCGATCGCGCCGCACATCTGGTACGAAATCGAGATCGCCGAATAGCGCACGCGCGTCGGGAACGCGCCGCTCACGAAGCCCGCGATCACCGAATAGAAGCCGGCGAGAAACACGGTCGCGATTGAAATGCCGATCACCATCGGCGCGAGGCGCCCGGTCTGCACGAGCGCGAACATCGGATACGGCGAGGCCATCGCGAACAGCGCGGCGAGCTTGAGAAAGCGCGCGTCGCCGAGCTTGCCGCCGAGCCACGCGGCGATCGGCTGCGTCACGAACTGGATGATCGCGACGATGAACAGGCAATCGAGGATCAGCGATTTCGTCACGCCGACGTGCTGCGTCGTGAACGCGATCATGAACGTGTTCGTGAAATACAGCCCCGCGATGCCGATCGTGTTCGCGCACAGGCAGAACAGCAGCATCGCGCGCGACGTGCGCAGCACCTCGGCGATCGGCCGCGCGACCGTGCGCGCCATCGCCTTCTCGTGCGCGAACTCGGGCGATTCGTCGACCTTCAGCCGCACGAACACGCCGACCGCGAGCAGCGCGATGCTCGCGAGAAACGGCAGCCGCCAGCCCCACGCCATGAACGCGTCGCGCTCCATCGACGCGACCGCGCGAAACGCGACGAGCGACAGGATGAGCCCGGCCGGGCTGCCCAGTTGCGCGAACGACGCGAAGAACGTGCGCCGCCCGTGCGGCGCATGCTCGCCCGCCATCAGCACCGCGCCGCCCCACTCGCCGCCCACCGCGATGCCCTGCACGATCCGCAGCAGCACGAGCAGCACGGGCGCGAGCAGGCCCACGCGTTCGTAGGTCGGCAGCAGGCCGACGCAGACCGTCGCCGCGCCCATCAGCGCGAGCGTCGTCATCAGCGCCTTCTTGCGGCCGATCCGGTCGCCGAGATGGCCGAAGAAAAGCCCGCCGAGCGGGCGCGCGAAGAAGCCGACCGCGAACGTCGCGAACGACGCCATCGTGCTCGTGAACGGATCGCGCGACGGGAAGAACAGCTCGCCGAACACGAGCGCGGCCGCGTTCGCGTAGATGTAGAAGTCGTACCACTCGATCATCGTGCCGACGAACGCGGCGCCGGCCGCGCGGCGCGGCTGGCGCGCCGGCGGGCTCGGTGGGATGCCCCGGTTCAATGCGTTTCTCCTCGCTGAAATGTCCGCCCCGGCCGAATCGCCCGGATTCGGCAAATGGGCGTTTTATCGCGCACCGGGATTAATCGGTCAAATTCTAAGTTATTATCTTTAGAATAAATTTCATTAATCCAGTTCTACGATGCAAAATCGTTTCCCTGGAGTAAAAATAAATGTCGAATATTCGAAGCCACGTTTCCCGCGTCTTGATGGACCGCCTCGACTGGAATCTGCTGCGCACGTATCTGGCGATCATGCAGGAGCGCAGCATCAGCCGCGCGGCCGCGCGCCTGCACCTCACGCAGCCGGCGGTGAGCCAGGCGCTCAAGCGGCTCGAGGATTCGCTCGGCCGCACGCTGATCCAGCGGCGCGGCGCGCAGTTCCTGCCGACGCGTGCGGGCGAGGAAGTCTACCGGATCGCGACCGACATCTACGGCCACATGTCGAGGCTCGACAACGAGCTCGACGACCGCGGCGGCGAGCTGATCGGCTCGGTGCGCCTGTTGTGCGTGAGCCGCGTCGAGTCGCCCGTCTACGACGAATTTCTCGCCGAATTCCGCCGCACGTATCCGCGCGTCGATCTGCACGTCGAAGTGATGCGCTCGGTGGATATTCTCTCTTCTTTATTGCAAAAAACGGCGACTTGCGGACTCGCATTATGTCGAACGCCGGTCGATAAAATCGAATTACGCAGTTTCCTGCGACAACGCTATGCAATGTTTTGCGGACGTCACCATCGGTTATTCGGCCGTCAGGCGCTGAAAATCGAGGATCTGCTCGCCGAGAATTTCGTTTCCTTCACCAGCGACCAGATCGGCGACGCGCTCGCGCCGCTCACCGTGTTCCGCGATCAGCGCGGCTTCACCGGGCGCATCGTCGCGACGTCGCCGAGCCTCGACGAAATCCGCCGCCTCGTGTTCGCGGGCTACGGCATCGGCTGCCTGCCCGAGCACATCGTGCGCGACGACCTCGCGCGCCAGCGGCTCTGGCGGCTGCCGCCCGAGGAAGGGCTGCTCGACGTCGAGATCTTTCTGATGTGGAACCGAGAGCGCCGGATGAATGCGGCCGAGAACGTGTTCATCGATGCGTTTCAGCGCTACGTGCAGCGCTATCCGATGGCGGAGCGGCTGGGCATGCTGCATTGAGCGGCAAGACCGCCGAGGGTCGGGAGCCCGCCGCGGCCGAACGCATTCGGCAACGGTCGGACCCGCGCGCGGCGACACCGCAACGCCGCGCGGCGATCGCGCCGAACACGGCGGCGCGGCACGTCGCCTCTCTCGCCGCCGAGCGATAAAGGCGCGCGATCTTCGCTGAACGGCGACGGAACGAACGCGAACGGACCGGCAAACGCCGCGTTACGCGCCCGCCGGGATTTTCAAAGCTGCGTTGAAACTGAAATCGCGCCCGCCGGCTGTGATGCGCCCGCCGCGCGCCGCATCATCACTGCCGGAGCCGACCAGACGGGCCCCGGAAACGCCGCCGGCGATCATCCCGCCGATCGTCGCGAACGCCCCCGCACGCCGGCGCGGCGCATCGCGGCAAGCGCATCCGCCGCAGCTTCCACGCGCTGGTCCGCACGTCCAATTCACCTTACCGATTCGAACCGCCATGAAAGCCATCGCCTTCTACCAGAACCTCCCGATCGACGCCGCCGATTCGCTCGTCGACATCGAGCTGCCCGACCCTCAGCCGGGCCCGCACGACCTGCTCGTCGAGGTGCGCGCGGTGTCGGTCAATCCCGTCGATGTGAAGGTCCGCGCCGGACGGCCGCCCGAAGCCGGCCAGCCGACAGTGCTCGGCTGGGACGCGGCGGGCGTCGTGCGGGCCGTCGGCAGCGCGGTGTCGCTGTTCAAGCCGGGCGAGCGCGTCTGGTACGCGGGCGCGCTCACGCGTGCGGGCACGAACAGCGAGCTGCACGTCGTCGACGAGCGAATCGTCGGCAGGATGCCGGCGTCGCTCGATTTCGCGCACGCGGCCGCGCTGCCGCTCACCGCGATCACCGCGTGGGAGCTGCTGTTCGACCGCCTGCGGATTCCCGAGGGCGCGGCCGCCGCCGGCAAGCGGCTGCTCGTCGTCGGCGCGGCGGGCGGCGTCGGCTCGATCCTCGTGCAGCTCGCGCGCCGGCTGACGGGCGTCACCGTGATCGGCACCGCGTCGCGCGACGAAACCGCCGCGTGGGTCCGCGAGCTCGGCGCGCATCACGTGATCGACCACGCGAAGCCGCTCGCCGCCGAGCTCGCGCGAATCGGCGTCGGCGGGGTCGACTACGTCGCGAGCCTGAACCAGACCGATCGCCACTTCGATCAGATCGTCGACGCGCTCGAACCGCAAGGCAAGCTCGCGCTGATCGACGATCCCGAACGGCTCGATGTCCGCAAGCTGAAGGCGAAGAGCGCGTCGCTGCACTGGGAGTTCATGTTCACGCGCTCGATGTTCGGCACACACGACCAGATCGAGCAGCACGCGCTGCTCGATCGCGTCGCGGCGCTCGTCGACGCCGGCACGCTGCGCACGACGCTCGGCGAGCACTTCGGCGCGATCAACGCGGCGAACCTGAAGCGCGCGCATGCGTTCATCGAAAGCAACCGCGCACGCGGCAAGATCGTGCTCGAAGGCTTCTGATCGATTGATCCGCGGCGCGGCCCGCCCGCCGCGCCGCCGCTTCGCCTTGTTCCGGAGGTCGCCTTGACTCGAGCTCATCCGGTCGTCACGCTCGCGACGATCGATCTGTCGTTCCATCACGCCGCGGCCGGCATCGTGAGCGCGACGCTCGCGCGCCACGGCGTGCGCGTCGACGAAATCCGGCGGCCGCACGAAGCCGCGTTCGAGCTGCTGCGCGACGGCACGGCCGACATGCTGTGCGCCGCGTGGCTGCCGGGCAGCCACGGCGCGTACTTCGACGCGATCGCCGACGCGTTCGATCCGCTCGCCGAGATGTACGCGCCGTACGCGCTGTGGGGCGTGCCCGACTATGTGCCGGCCGATGCGGTGTCGAGCGTCGCGGACCTGACGCGCGCCGACGTCGTCGTGCGCATGACGCCGCTGATCCAGGGCATTGGCCCGGGCGCGGGCATTTCGCGCTTCTCGCGCGAGATCTTCGCCGCGTACGCGCTCGACGCGCACGGCTATCGCTTCGCGAACGGCACGCTCGAAGCATGCGTGGACGCGTTCGAGCGCGCGATCGCGCGGCGCGCGTGGATCGTCGTGCCGCTGTGGCAGCCGCAATATCTGCACTGGCGTCACACGATCCGCGAGCTGCGCGAGCCGCGCGGGCTGCTGCGCGGCACCGACGCGGCGACGCTCGTGCTGCGCAAGTCGACGCGCGAGCGGCTGCCCGCCGAAGCCGTCGATGCGCTGCGGCGGCTGCGGCCCGGCAACGCCGGCATCACCCGGCTCGATCATCTGATCGCCCGCGAAGGGCTGAGCCCGCTCGAAGCCGGCGAGCGGTATTTATGCGAGCTCGCGGCGGCGCAGGGCGTGGCCGGCAATTGAGCGGTGCCCGGCCGCGCCGGGTGTGCTTGCCGATTGCCGATTGCCGGTTGCCGGTTGTTTCTCGGCCCCGATGCGCCGAACGACGATGTGGCTTGCGTGGCTTGGCGCCGTTCGCTGCGGACCGACGTCAATCGGCCTCGACCGCCGGCGATCGACGCGTGTCGGCGCAACCCGCGCCGCACCGCGCTACGCGAGATAAGCGGCGATCCGCGCCCGCAGGAAATCGCGCAGCGCGTCGAGCGTCGGCGACAGCGCGAGCCGATGCGTGTAGACGAGGTTGAGCGGCGTCGCCTCGGTCGTCCACGCGTCGAGCGCGGACTCGAGACGCCCCGCGCGCAGATCGTCGAGCACGTCGAGCCGCGACTTGTATGCGATTCCGTATCCGCCGAGCGCCCAGCGGCGCACGAGCTCGCCGTCGTCGGCAACCCGGTTGCCCGTGACCTTCACCGTGCGCGCGACATCGCCCGAATGGAAGGTCCACTGGTCGTGCGTGCGCTCGCTCAGCGCGAAGCGCAGGCAATGGTGGCGGCTCAGATCGTCCGGCGTGCTCGGCTTGCCGTGCCGCGCGAAGTAAGCGGGCGACGCGCACAGCACGCGCCGGTTGTCGGGCGCGAGCGGCGCGGCGATCAGCGACGAATCGTCGGGCACGCCGTAGCGCAGCACCGCGTCGACCGGCTGCCGGAACAGGTTGACGATCCGGTCGCCGATCCGCACGTGCAGCGAGACGGCCGGGTACAGCGCGAGAAACTCGTCGAGCCAGCCGGACAGCACGTTGCGGCCGAAGTCGGACGGTATCGACAGCGTCAGGTCGCCGCCGACCTCGTCGCGGCCTCGCGCGAGCGCGTCCTTGCCGGCGCGCAGCTCGGCGAGCGCATTGCGCGCATGCGCGAGGTAGCGCTCGCCGTCCGGCGTGAGGCGCAGGCTGCGCGTCGAGCGCGCGAGCAGACGCACGTCGAGCTCGCTCTCGAGCCGCTTGACCGCGGCGCTGGCGACGGCAGGCGCGACGTTGAGAAGCCGTGAGGCGGCGGACAGGCTGCCGTTGTCGGCGGCGAGCACGAATACGGCGAGGTCGTCGAATCGGATCATCGGGTGGCGGCGGCGCGATCGGCGCGCGGGAGGGCGCGCAACGGGCTGCAAGGGTACTGCACACGCGTGCGGCAGTCGAGCGGCGCTCGTCGCCCTCGCGCGCCGGCGCGACCGGCCGCGCTCGCGCGGCTCAGCCGGCCGCCAGTTCGACCGCCGCGAGCGCATGCAATTCGGTCGTGTCGAACACCGGCAACGCCGAATCCTCGGGCCCGATCAGCAGCGCGATCTCCGTGCAGCCGAGAATCACGCCTTGCGCGCCGGCCGCTTCGAGCGACTCGATGATGCGCCGATAAGCGTCGCGCGACGCGTCGCGCACGACGCCGTGGCACAGCTCGTCGTAGATCACGTCGTGAATGACGGCCCGATCGCGCTCGTCCGGCACGATGACGTCGATGCCGTGCAGCGACGCCATCCGCTCGCGATAGAACGCCTCCTCCATCGTGAAGCGCGTGCCGAGCAGCCCGGCGCGGCGAACGCCCGCGCGGCGCAGCGCCCGCGCGGTCGGATCGACGATGTGCACGAACGGCACGGACAACGCGGCCTCGATCGCGGGCGCGACCTTGTGCATCGTGTTGGTGCAGAGAACGACGAAATCGGCGCCGCCCGCCTCGGCCTGCCGCGCGGCCTGCCGCATCCGGCGGCCCAGTTCGCCCCAGTGGCCGGCGTGCTGCAGCGTCTCGATCTCGTCGAAGCAGACCGTGGCCATGACGCTGCGCGCGTTGCGATGCCCGCCGAGGCGCGCCTTCATGTGCTGGTTGATCAGCCGATAGTATTCGGCCGACGATTCCCAGCTCATCCCGCCGATCAGTCCAATCGTTTTCATCGTGCGCCCCTGTATCGCTCGTTCGTGATGCCGACGATGAATCTAGCGACACGGCGGCCGCCGCGACAGGGACAATTTCGCCGTTTCGGGCTGAGCCGGCGACGGTGCGCGCAAGATGGAACCGGAAAGGCCCGCCGCGCCGCGCGCGCCGTCACCCCGCCCCCGCCTCCAGCGCCTCGAACCGCTCCCGCAGCCAGCGCGCGAACACCCGCACCCGCGACGACAGCTGCCGGCTTTGCGGGTACAGCACGCTCACGGGCATCGGCGGCGGCGGATACGCGGCGAGCACGATCTTCAGGCACCCGTGCGCCAGCTCGTCGGCGATCCGGTAGCGCGGCACCTGGACGATGCCGAGCCCCGCGACGGCCGCGCCCGTGTAGAGCTCGACACCCGCGACGGAAATCGCCGCGTCGAGCCGCACCTCGGTCACGCGCCCGTCGACGGTGAATTCGAGCGGCATCGGCTTGCCCGTCGCGCTCGACACATAGTCGACCGCGCGATGCGCGGCCAGCGCGGCGAGATCGGCCGGCTCGCCGTGCCGCGCGAGATAGCCGGGGCTCGCGACCGTCACCTGCTCGAGCTGCGCGACCCGCCGCCCGACCATCGACGAATCCTGCAGGTTGCCCGAGCGCAGCACGCAATCGACGCCCTCGCGCACCAGATCGACGAACCGGTCGTCCTCGCCGATGTGCAGCCGGATTCCCGGATAGCGCGCAAGAAAATCCGGCAGCGCCGGCACGACGTAGTAGCGCGCGAGCGTGCCCTGCAGGTTCACGCGCAGCAGCCCCTTCGGCGCCGCGTCGCGAAACGCCCCTTCCGCCTCTTCCAGATCGGCGATCAGCCGCACGCAGCGCCGGTAGTACGCTTGCCCGTCCTGCGTGAGGCGCACGGTGCGCGTCGTCCGCTCGAGCAGCCGCGTGCCGAGCCGCGCCTCCATCCGCTTCATCAGGTTGGTCACGGTCGCGCGCGGAATCTGCAGATCGTCCGACGCCCGGCTGAAGCTCTGCCGCTCGGCGATCCGCACGAAAACCTGCATTTCCTGAAATCGGTCCATCGAGGCGCCCCGGCGTATCGTTAAAGCAAATGGAATGATGATATCCATTTGACCATGATTATCCCCCCGATGGAATGGCCGATCATTCGTCTCACCCACCCATTTCACCGAGGACACATCATGAACGCCACGACAGACACCCGAATCGCCCTCGTCACCGGCGCGTCGCGCGGCATCGGCGCGGCCATCGCGCGGCGCCTCGCGCGCGACGGCTTCGCGGTCGCCGTCAACTACGCGTCGAGCAGCGCCGAAGCCGACGCGCTCGTCGGCGAGCTGCGCGCGAGCGGCGCGGCCGCGCTCGCGGTGCAAGCGGACGTCGCGCGCGCGGGCGACGTGCGCCGGATGTTCGACGCCGTCGAGCAGCAGCTCGGCCGCGTCGACGTGCTCGTCAACAACGCGGGCATCCTGAAGACCGGGCCGCTCGCCGACGCCACCGACGACGCATTCGAGCGGATTTTCGACATCAACGTGCGCGGCACCTTCAACACGCTGCGTGAAGCGGCGAAGCGGCTGGCCGACGGTGGCCGGGTCATCAACTTCTCGACCACGACGCTCGCGCTGAAGCTGCCCGGCTACGGGCTCTACAACGCGACGAAGGGCGCGGTCGAGGCGCTCTCGCACGTGTTCGCGAAAGAACTGCGCGGACGCCGCGTGAGCGTGAACGTCGTCGCGCCGGGCCCGGTCGCGACCGCGCTGTTCCTCGAAGGCAAGACGGACGAGCAGATCCGGGGCTATGCGAAGATGCCGCCGCTCGAGCGCCTCGGCGAGCCGGAGGACATCGCGGGCGTCGTGTCGTTTCTCGCCGGCCCGGACGGCGGCTGGGTCAACGCGCAGGTGCTGCGCGCGAACGGCGGGCTCGCGTGAGCGGGCGCGCGGCCGCCCGGTTCGGCCGCGCGCGAACGCGCCGGCGCGGCGTCCGGCGATCGCCGCGCGCGCGCCGCCGCGCGATGCGACGCGCGGTCGCGCGACCGATTCCCGTGCCGCCGCCCCCGCGCGACGGCCTGTGTCATCCGCATGCCCGAGTTTCGCCGCGACGAACGCGCCCGCGCCCGCCGGCCGCCACCGGCTACGCCCATGCGGCGGGCGACGTGCCGAGCGCCCGCGCCGGATGCGGCCATCGCACCGGCGCACCCTCGATCGCCACCGGCGCGCGCACGCGCTGCGCCGGCCCCCAGCTCGTCTGCTCGCACCATTCGTCGAGATCGCCCGCCGTCTCCCGCGCGATCGGGGGCCGGCCCCCTTCCTGCAGGCCGCCCGACACGAGCAGCGCCGCCGTTCGCGCGAGCGACGCGCGCACGCGCGTTCCCGCGCCCGTCGCGAGCCGGTGCGAAAGACCGCGAATCGCGGCGGTGGCAAGCAGATAGCCGGCGCCGTGGTCGAGCGCCTGCACGGGCAGCGGCACCGGGTGCGCGCCCCCGGTTTCGCGCATGCCCGTCGCGACGATGCCCGCGCTCGTCTGCACGAGGCTGTCGAAGCCCCGGCGGCCGCGCCACGGCCCGCTCCAGCCGTACGCGGCGAGCGACACGTCGACGAGTCCGGGGTTCAGCCGTCGCCGCTCGTGCGCGTCGAAGCCGAGGCCATCGAGCGCGCCGGGCCGGTAGCCGTGGACCATCACGTCGGCCTCGCCGATCAGGCGGCGCAGCAGCGCGCGCCCTTGCGCCGATTTCAGGTCGACGCGCGCGCAGCGCTTGCCCAGCACGACTTCGGGCACCGTGCCCGGCTCGTCCCAGCCGATTGGATCGATGCGCAGCACCTGCGCGCCGAAGCCCGCGAGAAAGCGCGTCGCGACGGGGCCCGCGAGGATGCGCGTCAAATCGAGCACGCGCACGCCGAGGAGCGGCCGCCCGGCCTGCGTCGGCCACGCGGGCCGCTTGCCGTCGACGTTCACGTCGTCGCGAATCATCAGCGGCTCCGCGCGCACCGCACGCCCCTGCGGATGACGCGCCCATTCGTCCTCCGTGCGCATGACGGCCGCACAGCCGCCATGCTCGACGACGGCCGATTCGAGCGCGTCGCCGCGCCACTGCTCGACCGCGCGCGCCACGGCCTGCCTGTCGGGCCGCGCGCCGAGCACGGCAAGCGCGGCGGCGCGATGGTGCGGCGCGTTCGTGTGCAGCCTGATCCAGCCGTCGGCCGTGCGGTAGTCGCCCGCGATCGCATCCCACAAGGGCGACGTGTCCCAGCCGCGCGGGCGCAGCGATGTACCGAACCAGATCGACGCGTAGCGGCGATCGACGCGCACGCCGGGCAGCTTGCCGGTCGCGCGATGCACGAATTCGGCAAGCGCGACGCCCGCCGCGCCGATCGCGGCCGATGCGAAATCGGTAACCGGGAAGACCGACGGCAACGCGCCCGCGCCGCTGAATTCGAGCGCGTGCAGAAGCTCGGGATCGCCGTGCGCGGCCTGCCAGATTTCGCGCAGATACGCGGCGGTGCGCGCGTGACCGGACTGCTCCGATTGAGGCAAAGAAGAAAAATCGAACATTGACGCCCTCGGCTTGACGATATCGCCGCAAGATTATTTCCCGCGCAATTCGAGTGTCAACGTTGATTCCGCGAATCAAGTCAATTTGATTGGATTCCGCATGACGCCCTTGAAAACAAATCGGGATGCGCGCGTGCCTGCCGAGCGGCAGAGCGTTTTCGCGCAGCCGTCTTTCGACGCTCGGACGTCCGCCGCTGGAGCCGATGCGGCAAGGCTTCGATGGCCGCCGCAGCCCGCCGGCACACCGGAATGGAAGCGCCAATCGGCCGCCTCGCGCATGCCGGGCGCAGCCGTAACGTTTCAAAGGCGAGATTTCGAAAACACGTCGAATGCCGACTCGCCAAACCGATTTCAATTTTCCGTCGATCGGCATTCGACATTGATTCGCCGAATCAACATGGCGAACGCTCGTCGATTCGTTTCATCCATGCGATTCGACCGGCGAGCACGTGGCGATCGCGTCGTTTCGGCATCGACGGCAAGCGCCCCTTTCCGTCGAACCGGCGGCGATGCGCCGTCGCGCCGCAAGCGCAACAGCGCGCCAGGCGGCGACCGGCCGCGCGCGCCGGATGGACATCGCGCCGCCCGCGCGGGCGCAAGCGCACGCATGCGCATGCGCGGTGAACTGACGGCGCGCCGTGCCCGACGCGCACGGCCACCTTGCCGAAGCGCTTGCGCCGGGCAGCCCGGTCAGCGTCCGCGGCAGGCCCTCGGCGTCACGGCGCGGCGCGCCGCCGTCGCCCGCACGAAACGCGTCAGCCTCGCGCGACGACGTCGATGCGCAGCGCATCGCCGCCCGCCGCGATCGCGAGCAGCCGGTCGACGTTCGGATGCGCGCCCGGGCGATGGCGCGCATCGGCGGTGTGCTCGGCGAACACCGCGAGGCCGTGCTCGGCGGCTCGTGCATCGAGCGTGCCGAACGCCTCGCGCAGATAGTGATAGACCGCCAGGGAGCCTTGCTTGCCCGGCTTGTTCTCGATGCTGGCGATCACCGCGCCGCCGCCGTCGACGAGGTCGATGCGCTCGATGCCGTCGATCGCGGGCAGTTGGGCGAGGTTGTCCTTGAATACTACGGTCGGCTGAATCACGGGAAACGCTCCGTCTGGTCGGGGAAAAATCACGCGGGGCGTATGTTAGCCGATTGCACCGGACGACTGACGGCCGCCCGGCCCACGCGGTCCGCGGTCAGATTGCGCGCGCCGCCTGGCCGGGCGCGCCGGCATCCGCCGGTGCCGCGCATCGCCCCGCCGAAGCCCCCCGCCGCCCGGCCCTCATCAAGAACTCCTGCCCGAGCGTCGCCAACGTGTAAACTGCTGCCTTTTTTTGACACAGACACTCGCCGCATGGTGCAAGTCCCGCAACGTAGCGCGCTCGGCGGCCCGACGCTGATCCGCCTGCTCGCTCGCCTCGCGGACGCCGACGTTCCGCCGTCCGGGCAGCCGCTGTCGGACCGGCTGAGCCAATGGCTCGCGTGGACCGACGCGATCGCGCTGTCGTCCGCGCTCAGCGTGAGTCCGCCCGTCGCCGCGGCCGGCGCGCGCCCCGCCAGCGACGACCCGCACGGCCAGGGCGCGCGCGTGCGCGCGTCTCTCGCGAAGGCGATCGCCCGCGCGGGCGCGTTCGCCGCCCCACGCGACGGCGGCGCTCGCGGCGCCCCACGCGGCGCGCCGAACGACGCGCCCGCCGATTTCACGCTCTTTCGGCACGACTACCTGTCGATTCAACAGGCGATGGAGATCGACATCGGCGATCTGCGCAACCGCCTGCGCCAGACGATGGCCGGGCGAACGCCCGCGCTCGCCCGGCTCGCGGTGCTCGACGCGACGATGGAGCGCGCGCTCGTCGCCCGCGAGCGCAGCCTCTTCGCGTCCGTGCCGAAGCTGCTCGGCGCGTACTTCGAGCGCCTGCGCCAGGCCGAGCGGCAGCGCGTTGCCGAGGCCGGTGCCGGTCCTGACGCCGATCCCCATGCCGCGACAGACCCCGCCGCCCCCGCGCCGGACGCATGGCTTGACGCGTTCCGCGCGGATATGCAGAGCGTGCTGCTTGCCGAGCTAGACATTCGTTTTCAACCGGTCGAAGGGCTGCTCGCCGCCCTTCGCGCCAGCTAACCGGGCTCCCATGTCCAGATTTCACGTTCATCTCGTCGTCTTTTTCGCCGGTCTCGCCGCCGTTTGCTGGATCGGCGCCGGCTATGCCGTCTCGAACCCCGTCGCGCTCGCCGTCACGCTGGTCATCGCCGCCTGCTATCTCGCCGGCGCGCTCGAATTGCGCCGCTACCAGCAGGCCACGTCGACGCTCGCGCATGCGGTGGCGGAGCTGTCCGAGCCGCCGCCGACGCTCGGCGCGTGGCTCGAACGGCTGCATCCGAGCCTGCGCCACGCGGTGCGCGCGCGCATCGAAGGCGAGCACGTCGCGCTGCCCGGCCCCGCGCTGACCCCGTATCTGGTCGGCCTGCTCGTGCTGCTCGGCATGCTGGGCACGCTCATCGGGATGGTGATGACGCTCCGAGGCACGGGCGCCGCGCTCGAAAGCGCGACGGACCTGCAAGCGATCCGCGCGTCGCTCGCCTCGCCCGTCAAGGGGCTCGGGTTCGCGTTCGGCACGTCGATCGCCGGCGTGGCGACGTCGGCGATGCTGGGTCTGCTGTCCGCGCTGTGCCGGCGCGAGCGGCTCGATGCCGCGCAAGCGCTCGACGCGACGATCGCGACGACGCTGCGCGTCCATTCGCACGCGCATCAGCGCGACGAAACCTTCAGACTCCTGCAGCGGCAAGCCGACATGATGCCGACGCTCGTCGACCGGTTGCAGACGATGATGACGGCGCTCGAGCAGCAGAGCGCCGCGTCGGCCGAACGGCAGATCGCCGGCCAGCAAGCGTTTCTCGGCAAGGCGGAAGAGACGTACGCGCGCCTCGCGTCGTCGGTCGGCCAATCGCTCATGGACAGCGTCGCGCAAAGCGCGCGCGCCGCCGGCTCGGCGCTGCAACCCGTGATGGAGACCACGATGGCCGGGCTCGCGCGCGAGACGGCCGCGCTGCACGACGCCGTCACGCGCGCGGTGGAGCGGCAGCTTGACGGGCTGTCGGCCGGCTTCGAAGCGACCGCGGCCAACGTCGCGGACGTCTGGCGCCACGCGCTCGCCGAGCATCAGCGCTCGAGCGACGCGCTCGCGGAGCGCCTGCAAGGCTCGGTCGACCGTTTCGCCGAATCGCTCGATCGGCGCTCGGCGAACCTGCTGGACAGCGTTTCGGCACGCTTCGACGCGACGGCGAGCGGCGTGGCGGCGGCGTGGCGCGATGCGCTCGCGCAGCAGGAGCAAGCGAACGGCGCGCACGCCGAGCGCAACCGGCAGGCACTGGGGGCGGCCGCCGCGACGTTCGAGCGGCACTCGGCGGCGCTGCTGCGCACGATCGGCGAGTCGCATGCGGGCCTGCAAACGCAACTCGAATCGCGCGATGAGCAACGCCTGACCGCATGGACCGATTCGCTCGCGTCGATCGCCGCGAAGCTCGGCACGGAGTGGGAGCACGCCACCGCGCAGGCGGCGAACCGTCAACAGACGATCTGCGACGCGCTCGCGCAAACGTCGCGCGACATCTCGGCTCAAGCTTCGGCGCTCGAACAGCACGCCGCATCGCTGCTGCGCTCGATCGGCGAATCGCATTCGAACCTGCAAATCGCGCTCGAATCGCGCGATGAGCAACGCCTGTCGGCATGGACCGATTCGCTCGCGTCGATCGCCGCGAAGCTCGGCACGGAGTGGGAGCAAGCCACCGCGCAAGCGGCGAACCGTCAACAGACGATCTGCGACGCGCTCGCGCAAACCGCACGCGACATCTCCGCCCACACGCAAGCGCACGCGAGCGACACGATCGCCGAGATCTCGCGGCTCGTGCAGGCCGCGTCGGAAGCGCCGAAGGCCGCGGCCGAAGTGGTCGCCGAGCTGCGCCAGAAACTCTCGGACAGCATGGTTCGCGACACCGCGATGCTCGAAGAGCGCAGCCGGATGCTCGCGACGCTCGAAACGCTGCTCGATGCGGTCAATCACGCGTCGACCGAGCAGCGCGCGGCCGTCGATGCGCTCGTCGCGACTTCCTCGGATCTGCTGCAGCGCGTTGGCACACAGTTCACGGACAAGGTCGGCGCCGAGACCGACAGGCTCGGTGCGATCGCCGCGCAGGTCACGGGCAGCGCGGTCGAGGTCGCGAGCCTCGGCGACGCGCTCGGCGCGGCCGTCCAGTCGTTCGGCGAATCGAACGACAAGCTCGTCGCGCACCTGCAACGCATCGAGGCCGCGCTCGACAAGTCGCTCGTCCGCAGCGACGAGCAGCTCGCGTATTACGTCGCGCAGGCGCGCGAGGTGATCGACCTGAGCATGATGTCGCAGAAGCAGATCATCGAAGAGCTGCAGCGCGCGGCCGGCAAGCGCGCATCCGCCGGAGCCGAAGCAGCATGAGCGACGAAATCGACGGCGGCGTCGAGCCGAGCGCGCCGATCTGGGCCGCGTTCGGCGACCTGATGTCGGTGCTGCTCGGCGCGTTCGTGCTGATCCTCGTCGGCGTGATCGGCGTGCAGTTGGAACTCTCGTCGAAGCTCGACGCCGAGGTCCGGCAGCGGCAATGGGAATCGCAGCGCCGCAAGACGCTCGAACAGGCGCTGGCGGGCCCGCTCGCGGCGGGACGCGTGACGCTCGTCAACGGGCGCATCGGCATCAGCGGCAGCGTGCTGTTCGCGTTGAATTCCGACGAATTGCAGCCCGCGGGGCGCGATCTGCTGAAGAGCCTCGCCGGGCCGCTCGCGGCCTACCTCGACGCGAATCACGAGATCCTGATGGTGAGCGGCTTCGCGGACGACCTGCAAGTGCGCGCGGGCAACCGCCGCTTCGCCGACAACTGGGAATTGTCGGCGAAACGCGCGCTGACGGTGACGCGCGCGTTCATCGACGAAGGCGTGCCGGCGTCGTCGGTGTTCGCGGCCGCGTTCGGCTCCGAACAGCCGGTCAGCCCGAATTCGGACGACGCCGGGCGCGCGAAGAACCGGCGCGTCGAAATCGCGCCGGTGCCGCGGCCGACGACGGGTGACGGTGAACAGCGTGAATGACGTCGCCGCGCGCGCGCGGCAAACGCTCGATGCATGGCGCGAGCGCGGCGCCGATCGGCTCGATCCCGTGCGCTTTCGCTTCATCGACTCGCTGCTGCGGCGGGCGGCCGCGCACGACGGCGACGCGCGCCGGCTGCTGGACGCACGGCTGGCGGCGCTGCTCGATGCGTACGCGGACGACCTTCGGCGCGCCGAATCGAACGCGAATGCGGCCGAATGCGCGGCTTCGTCTGCGACGCCAACGCCGGCATCGCGGCCGGCCGAGCCCGCACGCGGGCCGCTCGCCGCGCTGCTCGACTATCTCGGCGGCCGCGAGCGGCGCGGCGCGGGCGTTCCCGCCGAACATCGCGCGGGCCAAGGCGCAAGCCGCGACCGCGTCGCGTTGCGCCCCGAGCCGGAGATGCTCGACTACTTCCGGGAAACCTGGTCGAAGATCAGCGCGGACAGCCAGTTGCGCGCATCGCTCGAACAGGTGCCGAAGAATGCCGGGCCGCTCAATTCGAGCAGCCTCGTGCATCGGTCGCTGTCGTTGATGCGCGAACTGTCGCCCGAGTATCTGCGGCAATTCCTGTCTTACGTCGACGCGCTGTCATGGCTCCAGCAGTTGAGCGGCGACGAGGCCGCGGCGAGCGACGACGCGACGCGCGGCGGCGGCGCAGGCGCGAAGAAGAGCACGCGAAAGAAATCACGGTAGCGCGACGATCGCGATCCCGTATGCGGCGCGCGCGCAAGCGGCACGCCTGGCGCTTGCCGCGCCCGCCGCGCATCGCGGCCGGCGCAGGCATCGACGCGCGCCACGCGCCGTCCGCGCGATACCATGACGACGCATCGCGCCGCCCGCCGTTCGACGCGCCGGCGCGCGGAATCGCGCCGCGACGTCGAATACAATGCGTTTTTCGCCAGCAACGCTCATGACCTACACGCTCGCCGCCACTTACACGCGCGAACTCGAAATCCGCAAGAGCCGCTTCATCGCGTACGCGATCCCGGTCGAGAACCGCGACGCGGCGATGGCCGAACTGCAGCGGCTGCGCGCCGAGCATCCCGCCGCGACGCACGTCTGCTGGGCATTGCTCGCGGGCGGCCAGTCCGGGATGTCCGACGACGGCGAGCCGTCCGGCACCGCCGGCCGGCCGATTCTCGAAGTGCTGCGCCATCACGATCTCGACGGCGTGCTCGGCGCCGTCGTGCGCTACTTCGGCGGCGTGAAGCTCGGCGCGGGCGGTCTCGTGCGCGCGTACACCGACGCGATCGCCGCCACGCTGATCGACGCCGAGCGCATCGAACGGATCGCATACGCGCGGCTTGCGATCGAGATCGGCTATCCGGACGAGGCGCGCGTGCGCCGCTGGATCGAGCAGGAAGGGCACGATCTCGTCGACAGCGCGTACGGAATGACCGTCAGGCTCGTGATCCGGCTGCCCGCCACGGCGCTCGACGCCGCGCGCGACGCACTGTTCGATCAGACGCAGGGGCGCGCCGGGTTTCCTTCAGCCGACTGACGGCGCGCGGTGTCGCGCGCGGCGCGCGTCAGCCGCATCGACGAACCATCGCCCGCCCCGTCGCGAAACGGATGGCCGCCGACTCCGCTTTGCGCTATCGTGGCGTCACTTTTCCGGATCGACCCGCGCCGCCCGCGCCACACTCGCCCATGTCCGCACGCACGAACGCGGCTTTCACCGCTCTGCTCGCCGCCGCGCTGTTCGGCGCCACCACGCCGCTCGCGAAAACGCTGCTCGGCTCGCTCACGCCGTTCATGGTTGCCGGCCTGTTCTATCTCGGCAGCGGCATCGGTCTCGCGGCGTTCATGCTGCTGCGCCGACTCGCGCGCGGCCCCGGCGCATCGCAGGCCGGGCACGCGCGGCTGCCGCTCGCCGAGCTTCCGTGGCTCGCGGGCGCGGTCGCGGCGGGCGGCGTCGCGGGCCCCGCGCTGCTGATGCTCGGCCTCGCGACGACGCCCGCCGCGACGAGCGCGCTGCTGCTCAATCTCGAAGGCGTGTTCACCGCGGTGATCGCGTGGGTCGTGTTTCGCGAGAACGTCGACGCGCAGATCTTCGCCGGCATGATCGCGATCGTCGCGGGCGGCGTGCTGCTGTCTTGGCATCCGGGCGCGGCGGGCGTACCGCTCGGCGCGCTGCTCGTCGCGGCCGCGTGCGCGTGCTGGGCGATCGACAACAACCTGACGCGCAAGGTCTCGACCCACGACGCCGCGACGATCGCATGCATCAAGGGCCTCGTCGCCGGCACGGTCAACCTCGGCATCGCGCTCGCGCTCGGCGCGCGGCTGCCCGCCGCCGCCGAGCGCGCCGCCGCGATGCTGACGGGCTTCGCCGGCTACGGCGTGAGCCTCGTGCTGTTCGTCGTCGCGCTGCGCAATCTCGGCACCGCGCGGACCGGCGCGTACTTCTCGGTCGCGCCGCTGTTCGGCGTCGGGCTGTCGCTCGCGCTATGGCCCGAATGGCCGCCGCGGTCGTTCTGGGCGGCCGCGGCGCTGATGGCGATCGGCATCTGGCTGCACCTGCGCGAGCGCCACGAGCATCCGCATACGCACGAAGCGCTCGAGCACAGCCACCGGCATCGGCACGACGAGCATCATCAGCACGCGCACGACTTCGACTGGGACGGCGCGGAACCGCACACGCATGCGCACCGGCACACGCCGATCACCCATACGCACGCGCATTTCCCGGACATTCATCACCGGCATTCGCACTGAGCGCCGGCGCGCGCCGCATCGCGGCCGGCATTGCCGATTTGTCCGACTCCCCCTGCGCTCCGGCTTGCTACGGCCGCCCTGGAAGACTTCGGAACTGGGCGCTTCCGATTTCGGCCCCGCTCTTGGCTTGCGCCTTGCGTGCTCCGAGTCCCGAGCCTGGGCTTCGCTCTGATCCCGGGCTTACGGTTTCGGACATCGGCCCTGGCGAAGCTCCGACCCACGCCCGCCCCGCACGCGCTCCCCCGGCATCGACACGCGTGCCGCGCGACGCCGGATCGCCTCTTCCGCGCCGCCGGCAGCGCGCCACGCCCGACGCCGCGCCGACGATCCCCGCGACACTCACCGTCGCCGCCACCGCCGACACGATCCACAAATAGGCGCCGCGCGGGCGGCAACGCGATCGCCACGAGCGCGACGCGCGCGATCTCGTCGCCCGAGGCGCAGCGCAGCGCGCTCGCGCATGCGTGCCCGCGCATCGCCGAGACGATCTCGCCCAGCCCGTCGCCGATCCCGCGCCCGCGCCCACGCGACACGCGCGCGGGTCCGACGACGAACGTCAGCCGAGAAACAGCCGGTAGGCGGGATTGCCGGATTCCTCGCGACACGGATAGCCGAGCGCCGCGAGAAAGCGGTCGAACGCCGCGTGGTCCGCCTGCGGTACCTGCAGGCCGACGAGGATCGAGCTGTAATCGGCCCCCTGGTTCCGGTAGTGAAACAGGCTGATGTTCCAGTCGGGCGCCATCGACGACAGGAACTTCATCAGCGCGCCCGGCCGCTCGGGAAATTCGAAGCGGAACAGCCGCTCGTCGTGCGCGAGCGGCGAGCGGCCGCCCACCATGTAGCGGATGTGCTGCTTCGACAGCTCGTCGCCCGACAGATCGACGGTCGTGAAGCCGTGCGCGGCGAAGTTGCGCGCGATTTCGTCCGTTTCGTCGCGCCGCCGGATCTGCACCCCGACGAAGATGTGCGCCGATTGCGCATCGGCGATCCGGTAGTTGAACTCGGTCACGTTGCGCTCGCCGACGAGCGAGCAGAAGCGCCTGAAGCTGCCGCGCTCCTCGGGGATCGTCACCGCGAACACCGCCTCGCGCGCCTCGCCCACCTCGGCGCGCTCGGCGACGAAGCGCATCCGGTCGAAGTTCATGTTCGCGCCGGACGTGATCGCGACGAGCGTCTCGCCCTCGATGCCCGCGCGCTCCGCATACCGCTTCGCGCCCGCGACGGCGAGCGAGCCGGCCGGCTCGAGCACGCTGCGCGTGTCCTGGAACACGTCCTTGATCGCCGCGCAAAGCGCGTCGGTGTCGACGGTCACGACGTCGTCGAGATACGCCGCGCAGAGGCGGAACGTCTCCTCGCCGACGAGCTTGACCGCCGTGCCGTCCGAGAAGAGGCCGACCTCGGCGAGCTCGACGCGCTTGCCCGCCGCGAGCGATTGCTTCATCGCGCACGAATCGTCGGTCTGCACGCCGATCACCTTGATCTCGGGGCGCACCGCCTTCACGTACGCGGCGACGCCCGCCGCGAGCCCGCCGCCGCCGATCGGCACGAAGATCGCGTGAATCGGCCCCTGATGCTGGCGCAGGATTCCCATCGCGACCGTGCCCTGGCCCGCGATCACGTACGGATCGTCGAACGGATGAACGAACGTGAGGCCGCGCTCGGCCTGCACCTTCACCGCGTGCGCGTACGCGTCGCTGTACGATTCGCCCGCCTGGATCACCTCGACGGTCGGCCCGCCGTGCGCGCGCACCGCGTCCACCTTCAGCTGCGGCGTCGTCACCGGCACGACGATCACCGCCTTCACGTTCATCCGCGCGGCCGAGAACGCGACGCCTTGCGCGTGGTTGCCCGCCGACGCGGTGATCACGCCGCGCGCGAGCGCGTCGGCGGGGATGTGCGCCATCTTGTTGTACGCGCCGCGCAGCTTGAACGAGAACACCGGCTGGTTGTCCTCGCGCTTCAGGTAGACGGCGTTGTCGAGCCGCGCGGACAGGTTGCGCGCGCGCTCGAGCGCCGTCTCGCGCGCGACGTCGTAGACGCGCGCGTTCAGCGTCAGCTTGAGGTAATCGTCGAGCGTGCCCGCGCGCGGCGCGATCGTCGCGCGCGGGCGCGCGTCGGGCGTGAGGGCTTCGGGGGTTTCCGTGACGGCGTCGTCTGACTGCATGGCGGGCTCTCCTGAGAGTGGGCCCCGGGAGACGGAAACAAAAAACCCGCCTCACGGGGCGGGTTGCTGTGATTGCTTCGGACGCGCGCTAACCCACCATTCGACGAATGGTGCGAATAATGTGCGCAATGCGGAAGCAGTGGGAGTTCATTCGCGCAAGCTTGCGGTAGCGCGCGCGGTTTGTCAATCCCACCCGGCGCGCTCGAAGCCGCGCGGCCACGGCGTGCGGCACATCCCGACACATCACATACGTAACCTGACGCACACCTTTCAATCGGGAATGCCTCTAACGTCTGCTGCGACACCGGCCCCGGTCCGGTGTCGCCGAATGCCGGCGGGACTCGGCGCCCGTCGGCCCCCGTCAATCCGGACTCTTTGGTCCAAATTTCTCAGGAGAACCAGGATGCAGGAACTCAGCCAGCAGGAAATCGCCCACGTGTCGGGCGGCTACTACGACGGCGGCAGCATCTTCGACACGCTCGGCAATCTGATCGAGGTCGCCGGCAAAGGCGCGGAAACGATCGGCAACACGCTGACGCTCGGCCTTCTGTCGCCGATCAGCCGAGCCGCATACGGCGTCGGCGAAGTGCTGACGACGGGGGCCGTGAACCTCGGCAACTCGCTCCTCAACCTGTTCGGCATTCCGGCCAAGCACTACTGACGCGAGCGGGCGCCGGCGCGCGCGGACGTTCGCCCGCGCGCGCCGCGCGAACACTTCAGTAAATCTCCGGCACGATCATGTCCCCCGGCACCGGACGCCGGATGTAGTCGTCGTGATGCTCGCGCTGCGGCAGATGCACCGAATCGCGCTCGATCTCGTAGTAAGGCACGAGACTCAGCAGATGGTGGATGCAGTTGAGCCGCGCGCGCTTCTTGTCGACCGCCTGCACGACCCACCACGGCGCCTCCGGAATGTGCGTGCGCATCAGCATCTCCTCCTTGGCCGCCGTGTACGCCTCCCAGCGGCGCCGGCTCTCGAGATCCATCGGGCTCAGCTTCCATTGCTTGAGCGGATCTTCGATGCGGTTCTGGAAGCGGACTTCCTGCTCTTCGTCGGTGATCGAGAACCAGTACTTGACGATCTGGATTCCGCTGCGCACCAGCATCTTCTCGAACTCGGGCACCGAGCGGAAGAACTCTTCGTATTCCGCATCGGTGCAGAAGTTCATCACGCGCTCGACGCCCGCGCGGTTGTACCAGCTGCGATCGAACAGCACCATCTCGCCGCCCGCGGGCAGATGCGCGACGTAGCGCTGGAAGTACCACTGCGTGCGCTCGCGGTCGCTCGGCGCGGGCAGCGCGGCGACCCGGCACACGCGCGGATTCAGGCGCTGCGTGATCCGCTTGATCGCGCCGCCCTTGCCCGCCGCGTCGCGGCCCTCGAAGATCACCACGAGCCGGTGCCCGCTGCTCACCACCCAGTCCTGCAGCTTCACCAGCTCGCCCTGCAGACGGAACAGCTCGCGGAAGTAGCGCTTGCGCGCTTCGCGGCGCTCGGGGGAAAAGAGCGACTCGTCGTCGAAGCGGCGATCGTCGAGCTCCATCTCGAGCTCTTCGTCGTACGCGTCGACGAGATCCTCCTCGAAGCGGCGCTGCCGCTCGTGCAGCGGCGCGGTATCGCGCCGCGTGTCCTTCTCGCTCATGTCCATGTCGGCCTCCTTGCTGCGCGTCGCAGATGCGTTCCGCGGACATTATCGCAGGCGAGAATGTCCGGGCAATGACCGCGGCCCGCGGCCGCGAGGTTGTCCGCCGGTCGGTCGCCGGTCGGCCGCCTGTCAGTCTCGCAACCGGCCGCCGGTCGCGCGGCGATCGCCGGCGCGCGGCAAGGAGCAGCGGATGCCGCCGATGCCCGGCCGAGCGCGCCGCACGGTTCAGAACCGGTAGTTGAGCAGCATCGTGCAGAGCAGCACGTTCGCGGAAAGCGTCGTCGTGTTCGACGCGAGGATTCGCTTCGAATCGTTGATGTCGACCGTGATCGCCGCCTTCAGCGGAATGTACGACAGCGCGGTCGACAGCGACAGCTGGCGCGTGAGCTGGTAGTTCGCGCCGACGACGAACACGGGCGTCCATGCGCTTTTCACGTTGGCCGTCGCGCGCACGCCGTTCGGCAGGATCAGGTTCGCGCCCGCCTGCAGCAGCCGGTCGAGCGCGCCCGGATCGGCGAGCAGCGATTGCAGGTCGCCAAGCGAGATGCCCGCCGACAGCAGGCCGCCGAGCGACGCGAGCTTGCGTGCGAACACCGGGTTCAGGTTCGTGTTCGTGAAGCGCGTGTAGCTGAGTCCGAGGCCGACGTACGGCCGGAGCCGGTCCTCGCGCTTGCCGAGGTAATACTTGAACACGGCCGAGCCAAGCCACGCGCGCGTCGTGCCGAGCGGGTTGCTCTGCGTGTTGCCGAGATCGACGAGCGGCAACCGGCCCTGCACGCCCGAGAAGATCTTGTCGAACGGCAGCCCGATGCTGCCGTGCCCGCGCATCGTCAGCTTGGGGGGAATCCCCGCGACAACCTCGGCCGCGACGTGCTCGCCGAAGAAGTGCGTGAACGTGAACGCCGGCGTGTTCGTATTGCTGATCGACACCGCGGAGCCCGGATTCGCGAAGCTGCCGATGCCGAGCGCCGCCGTCGTCGTCGTCACGGGCGTCGAGCGCCCCGTCGACAGCACGTAGTGCCAGCCGATCCCGATCATGTTGCTGTCGTCGCCCCGCAACTGCTCGAGGAGCGTCGGGCCCTGCGCCTCCGGCAAATCGGGCAGCATCTCCGGATCGATCGGGTGCAGCTCGTACGGCATCCGGTCGTAGCGCACGCCGGCGATGAAGCGCGGCGTCGCGTCGGCGGGCGGGCGGCGCGTCGCGCCGCCGTCGCCGGCACCGTCGGCCGCACACCCGCCGCCGCCGCACGCGGCGGATGACGCCGCGACGTCCGCCGGCGCCCCGCCGGGCGCGTCGGCGAAGCCGATGCCGTCATCGCCCTCGGCGCGCGGCGCGGCGGCCGGCGCGACGCGCTGGCCGAGCATGATCTTCTCATCGGTCAGCTTGCGCGGACGCGGCGCGTTCGGGGCCGCGGCGAACGCGTTCGATGCCGCCGACGCGCCCGCCCCGTCCGGCGCGCCGCTCCAAGCCGCGCCGCCGTTCGACGCCGCGCCGCGCCCCGCGTCCAACGCCGCGCGACGCGCGTCGCCCGGCACCGGCCCCCACGCGCTCGCGTCGAAGCCGGGCGCGTCGCCGCCCGGAAAGAAGCCGATGCCGTCCGCGCCGTCGCGCCACCTCGCCGCGCCGCTGTCCTGCGCGTGCGCGGACCACGCGCACGCGAGCAGCGTCGCGCCGAGCCAGCAGGACACCGGGGCGCGCCAGTCGCGGCGCGCACGTCGACGGCGATGCTTGTCACCCATCACGCATCAACCGTCACGCAGGCGTACCGAATATCCGCTGCCGGATCCGATACAACGGTTCGAACAGCC
Source organism: Burkholderia thailandensis E264 (assembly GCF_000012365.1). Lineage (NCBI taxonomy): Bacteria > Pseudomonadati > Pseudomonadota > Betaproteobacteria > Burkholderiales > Burkholderiaceae > Burkholderia > Burkholderia thailandensis. The sequence goes on along the minus strand of NC_007650.1, from coordinate 1,329,001 downwards.
ATTCGAGCAACGTGCGCTTTTCGAGCACGATGTCCGCCCTGAGCGTCATGCCGGCCTTCAGTGCGAGCGCCTTGCCTTCGAATGCGGGATTGCGGTCGACAAGCTCGACCCAGCTCTTGAAGTAGGTCTGCGGCGCGCCGTTGTCGGCCGGCAGGTTCAGCTCCTTCGCGGTGAACGCGACGGGCGACACCGACAGCAGCTTGCCGCGATAGGTGCCGAACTTCTCGACGGGATAGCTGCCGTACGCGAGCTTCACTTCCTGGCCCGGCCTGACGAAGCCGGCCTTCGACGACGGGATGTACAGCTCGGCGATGAGCCCGTCCGCCTTCGCGGGCAGGATCTCGACAACGCGCGTGCCGGGCGGATCGATCACGCTGCCCTGCACGACGTCGAGCCGCACGATCTGGCCGTCGGCGGGCGCGTACAGCACCTGGTTCACGCTCTCGTCGATGTTGTATTCCTTCGAGTTCAGCTCTTCCTGCTTGATCTTCAGCTCGGCGTTCGAGCCGTCGTACTTGCTCTGCACGGTTTCCAGATCGCCGCGCAGCTTCATCGCGTTCTTCGCGAGATCGGCCCGGCGCAGCATCAGGTCCTGATACGCCTGGCTTGCCTGCAGGTATTGCGTGTTGACCTGGTTGTACTGCTCGAGCGTGACCACCTGCTCGTTCAACAACTGCTTCACGCGGTCGCGCCGCTCCTGGTATTCGGAGACGATCCGCTTCTGGTCCTGGATCTGCTTGTCGATGAGCCCGCGGCTCTCGTCGAACGCCGCGATCTGCTGATTGATCTGCTGGATCGTCGATTGATATTCGAGCTTCGCCGCGTCGATCTGCTGTCCCACCTCCACGCGCTGCCGCTTGATCGATTCGCGCATCCCCTGCACGTTGTTCGCCTGCGACACGAAGCTCGTGTCGCGCGTGACGCTCAAGAGCTTCTGCCCGGCCTTCACGTGCTGATCCTTCGCGACGAACACCTCGCGCACCGCCCATCCGGGCGGCGCGCCGACGCCGATCAACCCCGAGCGCGGCGTGAGCATCCCCATCACGTTCTCGGTGTTCGCATAGGTGAGGCGCACGAGCGCGACGATGAACATCGCGAACATCGCGATCGACAGATAGCAGAAAAAACGCATCGAAATCGGCACGTCGACGACGCCGTTGATCACGGTGCCGAACGCCGTGCCGCGCGTGAGCTTGCGCGGCGTCTTCTGCTCTCTCAGAGCGGTCATCCAGATAGGCATGGGCGAAACTCGTCAGGCGCTGCGCAGCGATTGCGCGGCGGCGCGCGCGTTCTGCTCGAGCAACGGGGATGGCATCAGGTACGGCGTGAAGTGCTCCCAGAAGTGCCACTGCTCGGGCTGCTTCACGAGCGCTTCCTCGAGCTTGTCGGCGATCCGCTGGTGGGTGGCCGCGACGCGCGACGCGTCGTCGGCGACGCCGAGCATGCGCGACGCGGGCCGCGCGTCGAGCTCGACGAAATGCACCTTGCATGCGTCGCGAAACGGCACGCCCGTCGCGTACGACACGAGCGCCGGAATGTCGTGCTCGACCGCGAGCTTCACGCCGCCGCCCGCGAGCCGCACCCAGCGCCCGCCGAGCCGGCATGCGTTGGTCTTGCCGAAGCGGCCGTGCAAATCGGAGAACAGCAGGAACACGGGCGCTTCCTTGCGCAAGCCCGTGACGAGCCGGCGCAGATGCACGCGCTGCTCGATGTCGATCAGCTCGATCTTGCCCGCGCCGTATTCGTCGACAAGGCGCAGCGCGTCGTCGAAGAACGCGCCCGGCGCGTCCTTGTGCATCACGATCATCATCTTGCGGTCGTCGGGAATCATCAGCCGCAGCTTCGTGACGAACAGCATCAGATTGCCGAAGTGCAGCCCCGCGAGCATCAGCGGGCCGCCTCGCGCGAGCGCCGCGCGCAGCACGCTCTCGCCTTCGCATTCCATCCGGTCGATCAGCGCCTTCATCGACGCGATGCTGTGCGAGCGCAGCATCAGCCCCGCGACCTCGGCCTCGAACAGCTCGCGGACGATGCCGTCGGCGACGCCGCGAATGCGCACCGGATCGTCGTTCAGATGCGCGCTCAGCATGTGCCGCACCGACATCTCGATCGAGCCGCGAATCGACGGGAACAGGCGCAGGCACACGCCCGCGCACCAGCGCATCATGCCGAGCCCGCGCTCGGGCGAGCGGCCGAGCGCGATCCGCTTGACGACCCGCCGCAGGAAGAAGCAATACGAGAACGCGTTGAACAGGAAGAGCCGCATCAGCGTCATTTCTGCACCTCCAGTTCCGGTTGCCGCGCGGGCGTGATGTCGGCCAGGCGGCCGTCGCGCATCTCGTAGATGCGATCGACCATCGACAGGATCGACGCGTCGTGCGTGACGAGCACGATCGTGCACGGCAGCATCAGCACGTTGCGGCAGATCTCATGCGTGGTCGCCTGATCGAGGTTCGACGAGAACTCATCGAGAATCAAAAGCCGCGGCTCGCAATACAGCGCGCGCGCGATCAGCAGGCGCTGCATCTGGCCCGCCGACAGGAACTTCTGCGTGTCGCCGAGCGGCGTGTCGTAGCGGTTGTCGAGCACGTCGATGTCGCGGTCGATGCACGCGAGGCGCGCGGCCTCGTGCATCGCGCCCAAGCGCGGCGCGGGCGCGAAGTTCGTGATGTTGTCGCGGATCGTGCCGCGGAACAGCTGATCCGATTGCGTGACCGCCGCGACGTGCTTCCGGTAGAGTCTCAGGTTCACCTCGGACAAATCGACGCCGCCCACGAACAGCGAGCCGGGCGCCGGCTGGTACAGCCCGCAGATCAGGTTCAGGAGCGTCGTCTTGCCGCTGCCGGTGCGGCCGACGATCGCGATCTTCGCGCCGGCGGGCACGTCGAGATTCACGTCTTCGAGAATCGCACGACGGCCGCCCTTCGGCGTGTACGTCAGCGCACGGATCGACAGCGAGCCGTCGAAATGCTCGATCGAGCGCACCGGCGCGTCGGGCGCGGGCTCCTCGGTCTCGGTCTGCAGCACGTCGGCGACGCGGTCCATGTGGACCTGCAGCACCTTGCGCCGCACGTAGAGCTGAATCGAATCGACGAACTTGTCGGCGAACAGGTTCTTGTATTGGATGAACGCGTAGATGATGCCGATCGTGCTCTGCCCGTGCATCACGAGCCACGCGCCGTACGTGACGATCACGAGCTGCTCGACGTGGACGATGCCCTTCGAGATCGCATCGAACAGCAGTTGCAGCCGCTCCTGCTGGCGCACCGCCTGCAGCTTCTGCGTGAACGCGTTCACCCACAGGCTGCTGCGCGAGGTCTCCGACGACAGCAGCTTGATCGAATGCGCGGAGCGGATGTTCTCGATGAGCAGCGCGTCGGCCTCGGCGCCGCGCGTGAGGATCTGCGACATCGCATCCTGCAGTTGCGGCTGGATCGCGAGCCGCGACAGCGCGAACAGCACCATCCCCGCGAGGCTGATGCCGGCGAGCACCGGGCTGTAGTACAGCATCAGCACGAGGGTGATCACGCACGTGAACACGTTGAGCAGCCCGCCGATCAGCCCGTCGACGAGAAACCGGCCGATTTCCGACACCGACGACACGCGCGAGATCGAGTCGCCCGTGTTGTGGAACAGGTAATAGCCGATCGGCAGCCGCGCGAGATGCCCGACCATGTTCGCGGACAGCTGCTGCGACACGATGTTGCGCAGGTAGCTCTTGATGTTGCCGACGAGGTTCGCGTACAGCGTGTCGAACAGGAACACGATGCCGAACAGGATCGTCAGCAGGTACAGAATGTCGACGTCGGTCTTCTTCAGCGCCTCATCGATCGTCAACTGCACGTACGACGGCCCGAGCAGCAGCAGCAACTGTGCGGCGATGCCGCCCGCGACGCCGAGCAGGATGCTCTTGCGGATGCCCGTGAGGCCCACCAGATAGTCGCTCAGGCGAATCTTGTCCGACGTGCCGACATGCTTGAAGCCGATGTCCGGATTGAGCTCGAGCGCGTAGCCCGTGATCTGGGTGAGCGCCTGCGCGAGCGGCAGCTTGGTCTCGCCGAGCGCCGGATCGACGATGTGCACGCTGCCGTAGCCGACCTTCGTCAGCACGACATAGTGGTTCATCCCCCAGTGCAGGATGCAGGGCAGCTTCAGCGCGTCGATCTCGTTCGCTTCGAACTGGAGCCCGCGCGCGCGCATCCCGAGGTCGTTCGAGATCTCCATCAGATCGAAGAACGACAGGCCGGAATCGATCTTGACCGGATACCGGTTGCGCAGCGTGCGCAACGTCGTGTCGCGGCCGTGCCAAGTGGCGATCATCGCAAGGCACGCGAGACCGCACTCGGTCACCTCGTCCTGAAGAATGGGCCTGACTTTATTTGTATTGAACCACATAGCTTGCGAATCGCTTGACACGACAATGCCGGCCCGCGCGCGGCGCGATCCGGCTCGGGGCCTTCGCGCGGGCGCGGCATGAACGCGCGCCCCGCCGGTGCGGAACGCGATGGGAAACGATGCGCGAAACCGGCGTCAGCTGCCGGAGCCGAGCGCCATCTTGAATTGGTTGACGGCCTGGGCCTGGTACTCGGTCAAGAGCCCGTTGACGACGGGGCCGATCGACTGATTCGCAAGGGAAACCGTGTAGGCGGCCGAGTTGGCGTACGCGGAGCCTCCGCCGCGGATCGCACGGGCCTGCTGTTCTGATATGGCTTGCATCGGGGTGGCCTTTACGCTTGTAGCGATGTCATCGACCCGAATCCGCATCCGCCTGAGCGAACGCCCCGTTCGGAGATGCCTCGACATCACTGTCTCCTGATCACTTCCTCCGATTGCCAACTAAGACGAATGAATAAGTGTTTTATATCTAGATTGGCCACGGATTACCGTTTTACAGATCAAACTTCAGATGATTTTACGCGGGGGGCGCCTCCCCGCGCAAATGCGACGGCTAGGACTTACTTGCCGTTGCTATTGAAGTTCTTCGGGTCTTGCAGATAGCCGCCGAGCGTCGGCATGAACTGGCCGAGCGCCGTGAACAGCGGACCGGACGCTGCCGCCAGCGTGCCCAGCGAGCTGATCGGGCCGCCACCGTTGACCACCTTCGCCTGCTCCATCGTCATGACCTTCATAACTATCTCCTCGTAAAGAATAAAGACGACGTCAAGACTTCTCTCTAATAATGCCAATGGCCGTAAATAACCGAACGACGTTTATTTTTTATCGCTGCGATTACAAGCCGGAATCAGGCTATCATGCGCCCAAGACAGAAACAAGATGGCCGGTCGCGTCTTATATGGATTTTTGACGACACGGAATTCACCAAAAAGATGCATGCGTTTCAACTCGATATTTAAAACGTTTAATTTGTGCCCCGGACCACTTGACACAAGGCAGGAGATGGAGACGGAGATGTTTGAAACAGCGAATTTGGGTGCCTCGTCTAAATTTCGGCATGCGGGTTTTCACTTAACGACAAAATCCTTTCGACTCCGCATCAATGTGGTTTACGTTACCGTTTGCGCGGCGCTTGCCGCACTCGGCACCGGTTCCGAATCGGCGCGCGCATTCTGTCTCGACGAGGCTTATCAGCACGCAATCTCGAATGATCCGAAATTCCTCCAGGCGCGGGCCGAATACGACGCCGCGCGGCAGAAATTTCCGCAGGCGCGCGCGCAGATGCTGCCGCAGGTGAGCGCGCAGTTCGAATGGGGCCGCTACGGCACGCACGCGAACCTGTTCGGCATCGACGTGAGCGGCAACAGCACCGCCGCGTACGGCGCCGCGCAACTCTCGCAGGCGCTATTCAACATGCCGTACCTGTATGACATGAGCCGCGCGAAGGAATTCGAGGAATCCGCGCGGCAGCAGCTCGAAGTCGCGAAGCAGGAGCTGATCATGCGCGTCGCGAACGCATGCTTCGACCTGCTGTCCGCGCGCGAGAAACTCCAGCTCGCCGACGACGAGGTGGACGCGCTCACGCGCCTCGAAAGCGACACGCGCCGCATGGCGCAACTCGGCATGAAGACGATCGGCGACACGGCCGAGATCGAGGCGCGCAGAAGCCTCGCTCAATCGGACGAGGCGCTCGCGCGCACCGACGTCGAGGCGCGGCGCGCCCGCTACGAAACGCTGCTCGGCTCCGCGATCGACTTCACGCGCTGGCCGCGGCTCGCGATGCACGGCACGTCGCCGCGCATTCCGGCGGGCGACTACCAGCCGCAGGACAACCCGTCGTATCAGCAGGCATATCGCGACCTGCGCGTCGCGCGGCTCGCGTCGAAACGGATCAACGCGGAGCACCTGCCGACCGTCGACCTGTTCGCGACGTATTCGCGCGGCCTCAATCCGAACCTGCGCGGCCTGACCGACAAGAACGACTTCCACCAGAGCGCGGTCGGCGTGCAGGTGACGATCCCGATCTTCTCGGGCGGCAGCGTGCATTACCGGAAGATCGAGGCCGACCACGTCGCGACGCAGTATCAGAACCGGCTGCGCGAGGTCGAGCAGCAACTGAGCACCGACCATCGCGAGATGCTCGCGGCGCTGCAGTCGATCGGCACGCGCATCCGCGCGCTGCAGCAGTCGCTGCAGGCGGCGCGGCTCGCGTACGACTCGTCGATGAAGGCGCATCAGGTGGGCTACAGCACGACGTACGAGACGCTGAACCTGCGCACCGACATCTCGAACATCCGCCAGAAGCTGTTCGAGAGCTACCTCGACGCGCTGAAGCTGCAACTGAAGCTCAAGGGCATTCTCGGCACGCTCGACGAGCAGTCGCTCGTCGCGGTCGACAGCTTCCTCGCGAGCAATGCGGCCCCGGCGGATCGCAGGAGCGAATGAGCGAATGACCGGGCCGCGCGGACGCGGCCGATGCGGGCGGCTCGGCAACGGGCAGCGATGCGATGCGAGCGTGGCGCAAAAGCAAAAGCGAGCGCTCGAACTCAAGCGAAAGCGAAGCGCACCGCGCCTCGATTGGCGCGCCGCGCTTTCGCCCGCGCGTTCGTCATCGCGCCGCGCGCCGTTTCGGCACGCGGCGCGAGGCGCTCACTGGATCACGCGCGACACGCCGCGGCCGCGCGGATCGGACACCGGCTCGGGCGTCTTGCCGTCGATCCGGATCGCCTGGATGTCGCCGCTGAAATCCTGGCCCTTGAGCGTGTAGCCCTTCGCCTCGATGCCCTTCGCCAGATCCCCGTCGATCGGGTGGTACGGCTCCCAGAAGATCGTGTTCGGCGGCAGCAGTTGATGGTGGAAGCGCATCGCGCCGACCGCGTCCTTCAGCGGCATCTTGAAGTCGTACAGGTTCGTGATCACCTGGAGGATCGACGTGAAGATCCGCGAGCCGCCCGGCGTGCCGATCACGAGCGAGACCTTGCCGTCCTTCGTCAGGATCGTCGGCGACATCGACGACAGCGGCCGCTTCTTCGGCTCGATCGCGTTCGCGTCGCTGCCGACGACGCCGAACATGTTGGCGACGCCCGGCTTCGCGGAGAAGTCGTCCATCTCGTCGTTGAGCACGATGCCCGTGCCTTCGGCAACCACGCCCGAGCCGAAGTAGCCGTTGATCGTGTACGTGTTCGACACCGCGTTGCCCCACTTGTCGACGACCGAGAAGTGCGTGGTTTCGGCCTTCTCCGGCATCGACGTGCCGAGGCCCGGCTGCACGCTCTTCGTATCGGACGGCTTCTCGGGATTCACCTCGGCCGCGCGCTTCGCGATGTATGCGTCGTCGGTCAACTGCGCGACCGGCACCTTGTAGAAATCCGGATCGCCGAGGTACTGCGCGCGATCGGCGAACACGCGCTTCTCGATCTCGGCGATCAGGTGCACGTATTGCGGCGAGTTCAGCGCGACGCCGTCGAAATCCGCCTTGCGGTCCGCCTTCATCTTCAGCAACTGGACGAGGCCGATGCCGCCCGAGCTCGGCGGCGGCGCGGTGATCACCCGATAGCCGTTCCAGCTCGCCTGCACCGGCTGGCGCCACACCGCCTTGTACTGGACGAGATCCTGCTTCGTGATCAGGCCGCCGCCCTTCTTCATCGACGCGGCGATCAGGTCGGCCGTCTTGCCGTCGTAGAAGTCCTTCGCGCCGTCGTTCGCGATGCGCGCGAGCACCGCCGCGAGTTCCGGCTGCTTGAAGTTCGCGCCCGCCTTCAGGCCGCTGAAGTACTGGTCGAAGTTCGTCTTGCCGCCGAACTCCTTCGACGCTTCCGCGCCGCGCTGCGCGAGCTGCTCGTCGACGTTGAAGCCGTCGCGCGCATAGCGGATCGCGGGCGCGAGCACCTGCTTCCACTTCAGCTTGCCGAAGCGCTTCTGCGCCTCCCACATCCCGGCCACCGTGCCCGGCACGCCGACCGCGCGATCGCCGTACAGGCTCATGCCCTTGACGACGTTGCCGTCCTTGTCGAGGTACATGTCCTTCGTCGCGGCGAGCGGCGCGCGCTCGCGATAGTCGAGGAAGTACGGCTTGCCGCCGATGTAGACGGTCATGAAGCCGCCGCCGCCGATATTGCCCGCTTCCGGATAGGTGACGGCGAGCGTGAATGCGATCGCGACCGCGGCGTCGACCGCGTTGCCGCCCTGCTTGAAGATCTGCTCGGCCGCGTCGGCGCTGTACTTGTCGGCGACCGCGACGGCCGAGCCGTCCAGCACGACGCGCTGCTGCGGGCCCTTCGCGTAAGCGGGCGCGCTCGGCAGGAAGCCGGCGAGCGTCGCGCTCACGAGTGCGGCGAGCGCCGTCGACTTGAAGCGATTCGTTGCGTTCATTGCATGTCTCCCATTCCGATCTCCTTGCTAATTGGGGCACAAAGGTCCGATGAATAGGCTTATAGCATGGCCGCGCACGTATACAAAAATGGCGTTTCGTAGGCGCGCGGGCGGGCTGCCCGCAAGCGACGCGTTGCAACCGGATGGCGGCGACGCGCGCCGGACGATCGATCATGCGGCGCGCGGAGGCGGCCGTCGGCCGCGCGCCGACGCTTCAATCCGTGTAGTTAGTTGCATCGAAACGCCCGGCGACGGCAACGCGCGGGCAACCGCGCAGAGCCCGCAACCGGCACGGCGCCGGCATCGGCGCGAGGGACCGCGCCTGGCCGCGCCGCGTGAGTGGCGCATCGCCTGCAACGACTCGCTCGAACCCATTGCCCCGCGCCGAAAATTTTCCACCGCCGCCGCTGCGCGCCGCGCGCCAAATCTGCGAAGATAGCGCCCCTTTTCGCTTTCGTCGGTACGCCGACGCAATACCGGCATGGCTTCACACGCAGCACATCATGCGAGCGGCTGGGCCGCGGGGCTCGTTGCCGCGGCGCTCGTCGCGCAGGCGGGCGCCTCGGGACCGTGGCACGTCTACAGCCTCGCCGCGTTCGCGGCGGGCGTCGCGGGCGGCACCGCGCCCGACTGGCTCGAGCTCGCGTGGTGGCGCCGCTCGCGGCGGCTCTGGGTCACGCATCGCACCGTCACGCATTGGGGCCTCGCGTGGGTCGCGATGCTCGCCTTCGCGTACCGGTCGCTCGGCCATCGCCACCCGTGGGCCGCGCCGCTCTTCGGCTTCGCATGCGGCGGGTTCGTGCATCTGATCGCCGATTGGCCGAACCCGCTCGGCGTGCCGTGGCTGTGGAAACGCCATTCGCTGAACTGGTGGAACAGCGGGCACTGCGACCTGATCGTCGTCGCGGCCGCGTGGGCGGGCGCGCTGTGGCTCGCGCAGGCCGCGTGGGGGCACGCCGCGCCGCTCGCGCACTGGCTCGGCTGGCTGCGCACGGTGTGACGCCATCGGCCGATGAACGAACGATTGGCGATTGCCCGGCCGACGCACGCCCAATCGTCATCGCCCGATCGATCACGGCTCGACCGACAGTCGCGCGTCCGGCGATTGTCCGCTCGATGCGCGCGGCGTCGGCGCCCGCTCGACCTTCGGCCATCCGACCGATGGTCGCCGCGCCGAAGGCCCACCGCCAGGGCACGCGGCAGCCTCGCGGCCCGCGCCGCGGCCGCCGGTAGAATGACGAACGCGGCCTCGCCGCCCCCTTCGACGATCGGGCCGGATCGTTTGCGACACAACGCACGAGAACATGACCGACGACATCACGACGCCTGCGCCTTCGTCCGCCGCGCGCCCGCTGCCGAGCTTCGGCCCGCTTCGCTGGATCGTCCGGCACTGGCGCGGCGGCTACTCGCTCGCCGTCTCCTTCTGGCTGAATCCGGTGCCGGTCTCCGTGCTGCGGACGGTCTGCAGCGAGGTGCTGATGACCCGCGTGTTCGAGTTGCTCGATCACGGACAAGGGCCGGGCGACAACGACGCGATCGCGAGCGCGCTCGCGGCGGTCCCGGCGGTGGTCCTCGCCGATGCCGCGCTGTCGCTCCTCAACGTCTGGTGGATCGTCGGCGTGTGGCGCGCGGCCGAGCGGCACATCGCCCTGACCGGCCGGCGATTCTGGGCGCGCGCGGCGCAACTCGCGGTGGCGCTGGTCGCGGCGCACATCGTCTACAAGCTCGCGATCATTCCGCATTCGATCGAGTCGCTCCAGCTCTTCGTCGTCCATCCGATGAGCATCTTCACGGACCCGGCCGGCATGCTGAAGAGCTGGCTGTTCTGACGATTGTCGGCGCAGACGCGCGAACGCCGTGACGTGACGTGACGTGACGTGACGCGCGCGCGCCTGTGCCGCTGACGTTTCCGCTGAAGAGGTCCCCCCGGACATCGCCGGCTCGATGTGCCAGCTCAACGCCAGCGCCAATGCGGGCAAGTCGCCGGCGAGCGCTCCGGCCGCCGCAGCCATTTCTCCCGCGCATGCCGCGCCCGCGCGGCATGACGCGCGCCGCCCCGATCGTCTTGATCGCCCCGATCCGCCGCGCAACGCGGCCGCGTTGCCGTGAGCCGCGTTCGCGTTCCGGCCCCGTGTTGCACCGCCGGCTCCCGTCGATCCGCCCGCCGCGCCGCATCGCGCAGCCGTTTGCGTTGCGCCTGCAGGCCGCCCGCGCGTCTGGCACACTATCTCGCCGGGCCCGGCCGAGCCTTGCAACGGCCGCGCCCGCCCACACTTACGATTGCGATGGACGTCACCCCCACCCGCCCCGCCGCCGGCGCGCTCGACGCGTTCCACCCCGTCGTCGCCGCCTGGTTCTCCGACACGTTCGCCGCGCCCACCGGCGCGCAAGCGCTCGCGTGGCCGCACATCAAGGCCGGCCGCTCGACGCTCGTCGCCGCGCCGACGGGCTCCGGCAAGACGCTCACCGCGTTCCTGTCCGCGCTCGACGATCTCGTGCGCGACGCGCTCGCGCACGACGGCGCGCTGCCCGACGAGACGCTCGTCGTCTACGTGTCGCCGCTCAAGGCGCTGTCGAACGACATCCACGTGAACCTCGAGGCGCCGCTCGCCGGCATCGCCGCCGAAATCGCGCGGCGCGGGCTGCCCGTGCCGCAGATCCGCACCGCCGTGCGCACGGGCGACACCACGCAGGCCGAGCGCGTCGCGCACCGCAAGCACGCGCCGCACATTCTCGTCACGACCCCGGAATCGCTGTACGTGCTGCTGTCGTTTGAATCGGGCCGGCGGATGCTCGCGAGCACGCGCACCGTGATCGTCGACGAAATCCACGCGCTCGCGGCCGCCAAGCGCGGCAGTCATCTCACGCTGTCGCTCGAGCGGCTCGACGCGCTCGTCGGCCGCAAGCTGCCGCGCATCGGGCTGTCCGCGACGCAAAAGCCTGTCGAGGCGGTCGCGCGCTTTCTCGTCGGCGGCCGCGACGACGCGCCGCTCGATTGCGCGATCGTCGACACAGGCCACACGCGCACGCGCGATCTCGCGCTCGAATTGCCGCCCGTGCCGCTCGGGCCGGTGATGGCGAACGACGTGTGGGAGCGCCTTTACGACCGCGTCGCGGAACTGGCCGCCGCGCACCGGACGACGCTCGTGTTCGTCAACACGCGCCGGATGGCCGAGCGCGCCGCGCGCCATCTCGCGGACAGGCTCGGCCCGGACGCGATCGCCGCGCACCACGGCAGCCTCGCGAAGGAGCACCGCTTCGACGCCGAGCAGCGCCTGAAGCACGGCAAGCTGAAGCTGCTCGTCGCCACCGCGTCGCTCGAACTCGGCATCGACATCGGCGACGTCGATCTCGTGTGCCAGCTCGGCTCGCCGCGCGGCATCGCGCCGTTCCTGCAGCGCGTCGGACGCTCCGGGCACCATGTGGGCGGCGTGCCGAAGGGGCGGCTCTTTCCGCTGTCGCGCGACGAGCTCGTCGAATGCGCGGCGCTCCTCGATTGCGTGCGGCGCGGCGAGCTCGACGTGCTGCGCATCCCGCACGCGCCGCTCGACGTGCTCGCGCAGCAGCTCGTCGCCGAAATCGCGTGCCGAGAGTGGGACGAGGACGCGCTCTATCGCTGCGTGACGCAGGCCGCGCCGTACGCGACGCTTGCGCGCGAGCGGTTCGACGACGTGCTGAAGATGCTCGCCGAAGGCTTCACGAGCCGGCGCGGCGCGCGCGCCGCGTACCTGCATCGCGACGTCGTCGCGCACACGGTGCGCGGGCGGCGCGGCGCGCGGCTCGCGGCCGTCACGTCGGGCGGCACGATTCCCGACAACGCCGACTACGCGGTGCTGCTTGAGCCGCAGGGCGTGAACATCGGCACCGTGAACGAGGATTTCGCGGTCGAGAGCCTCGCGGGCGACGTGTTCCAGCTCGGCAACCAGTCGTACCGGATCATCCGGATCGAGACGGGACGCGTGCGCGTCGAGGATGCGCACGGGCAGGCGCCGAACATCCCGTTCTGGCTCGGCGAGGCGCCCGCGCGCAGCGACGAGCTGTCGGCGGGCGTCGCGCGGCTGCGCGCGCGGCTCGACGCGTTGCTCGCGCGCGGCGACGCGGCCGGCTCGCCCGCCGCCGCGCCCGAGCGCGAAGCGGCCACGGCCGGCCAAGGCGCGCGTGCGCCCGCCGCCGCGACGCACGGCACGCCCGCCTTGGCGCGCCGCGCTTCGCCCGCGGCGCCGCTCGCGGCCCGCACGTCCGCCGCCACGTCTGCCCCCGCCGCGACGCAGATCGCCGCCGTGTCCGAACTCGCCCCCGCGTCCGAGCTCGCGCCCGAGCCAAGCCGCCTCGCGCCCGCGCTCGCGTGGCTCACGGGCGAGCTCGGCCTCGACGCCGAGGCCGCGCGGCAGATCGCCGATTACCTCGCGCGCGCCCGCGCGGCGCTCGGCGCGCTGCCGACGCAGGACACGCTCGTGATGGAGCGCTTCTTCGACGAATCGGGCGGCATGCAGCTCGTGATCCATTCGCCCTACGGCAGCCGGATCAACCGCGCGTGGGGCCTCGCGCTGCGCAAGCGCTTCTGCCGCAGCTTCAACTTCGAGCTGCAGGCGGCCGCGACGGACGACGCGCTGATCCTGTCGCTGTCGCTCGCGCACAGCTTCGCGCTCGACGAGGTGTGGCGCTACCTGCGTGCGTCGAGCGCCGAACACGTGCTGATCCAGGCGCTCCTCGACGCGCCGCTCTTCACCGCGCGCTGGCGCTGGAACGCGACGACGTCGCTCGCGCTGCCGCGCTTCGCGGGCGGCCGCAAGGTCGCGCCGCAACTGCAGCGGATGAAGAGCGAGGATCTGCTCGCGACCGTGTTCCCCGATCAGGTCGCGTGCGCGGAGAACATCGTCGGCGAACGCGAGGTGCCGAAACATCCGCTCGTCGACCAGACGCTCGACGACTGCCTGCACGACGCGATGGACACCGAAGGCTGGCTCGCGCTGCTGCGGCGGATCGAGGCGGGCGGCGTCGCGCTCGTCGCGCGCGATCTGAGCGCGCCTTCTCCGCTCGCGGCCGAGATCCTGAACGCGAAGCCGTACGCCTTCCTGGACGACGCGCCGCTCGAAGAGCGCCGCACGCAGGCGGTGCTCGCGCGGCGCTGGACCGATCCGGAATCGGCCGACGATCTCGGCGCGCTCGACGCGGGCGCGATCGACTCGGTGCGCGACGAGGCGTGGCCGCTCGTGCGCGATGCCGACGAGATGCACGACGCGCTCGTCGGGCTCGCGTGCATCGCCGACGACGAAATCGATTCGCACGACGGCTGGCGCGCGTGCATCGCGCGGCTCGCGGCGGGCCGGCGCGCGGCGCGGCTCGCGCTCGCCGGCGGCCGCGGGCTGTGGATTCCGGCCGAGCGCGTCGCGTGCATGCGCGCGCTGTACGGCGAGGACGCCGCGCTCGATCCGCCGCTTGCCCCGCCGCCCGGCTTCGACGCGCGATGGGAGCCCGACGCCGCGCTCGTCGACGTGATCCGCGCGCGCCTCACCGGCTTCGGCCCGCTCGCGGCCGATGCGCTTGCCGCGCCGCTCGCGCTGCCCGACGCGTCGGTCGCGATCGCGCTCGCCGCGCTCGAGCGCGAGGGCTACGTGATGCGCGGCCGCTTCACGCCGGGCGCGCGCGACGACGAATGGTGCGAGCGGCACCTGCTCGCGCGCATCCATCGCTATACGGTCAAGCGCCTGCGGCGCGAGATCGAGCCCGTCGGGCTCGCGGACTTCATGCGCTTCCTGCTCCACTGGCAGCGCGTCGCGCCCGATACGCGCGGCCTGGGAGGCGACGCGCTCGCATCGGTCGTCCATCAGCTCGAAGGCTTCGAGGCGGCCGCGAGCGCATGGGAGGACGAGATTTTGCCGGCGCGGCTCGCCGACTACGTGGCGGGCGGCCTCGACGAGCCGTGCCGCGCCGGCAAGCTGACGTGGGCGCGGCTCGGCGCGCCGTCGAAGGCCGCGAGCGCGCCCGTGAAGACGACGCCCGTCGTGCTGCTGCCGCGCCGCGAGCTCGCGGCCTGGCAGGCGTTGCGCGATCCGGCCGCGCAGCCGGCGCTGTCGGCGCGCGCCGAACGCGTGCGCGCGACGCTCGCCGCATACGGCGCGATGTTCTTCGACGAGCTGGCCGCGCACGCGCACCTGTTGCCCGTCGAGCTCGAGCGCGCGCTCGGCGAGCTCGTCGCGGCGGGCCTCGTCAACGCGGACAGCTTCGCGGGCCTGCGCGCGCTGATCCGGCCGGCCGCCCAGCGCAGCGCGCACCGGCCGTCGCGCGCGCGGCGCGGCGGCGCGCTGATCGGCGGGATGGACGACGCGGGGCGCTGGGCGCTCGTGCAGCGGCCGCCGCTCGCGCCGCTCGATTTCGAAGCAGGCGACGAAGATGCGTCCGACGGCGGCGCGCACCGTATCGGCGGCGGCGCCGCGCGCCGCCTTGACGCGTCCGTCGCCGATGCCGACGCCCGCATCGCGCGCGCGATGCGGGCCGCGCCGCCGCCGACGGGCCGCCATGCGATCGCGCCCGCCGCGCTCGAGCATGTCGCGCGCACGCTGCTGCGCCGCTACGGCGTCGTGTTCTGGCGCATCCTCGCAGGCGAGGCCGAATGGATGCCGAGCTGGCGCGAGCTGCTGCCCGTCTACCGGCGGCTCGAGGCGCGCGGCGAGATCCGCGGCGGCCGGTTCGTCGCGGGCCTCGCGGGCGAGCAGTTCGCGCTGCCCGACGCGATCCCGATCCTGCGCGAACTCCGCCGCCGGCCGGCCGAGGGGCTGATGCTGTGCGTGAGCGGCGCCGATCCGCTCAACCTGACAGGCACGCTGCTGCCCGGCCAGCGCGTGCCCGCGCTCGCGGGCAACCGGGTCCTGTTCCGCGACGGCGTGCCGATCGCCTCGCTCGTCGGCGGGCAGTTCGTCTATGCGCGCGAACTCGGTGCGGCCGAGCAGGACGACGCACGCATGAAGCTCGCCCGGCACCGGTAACGCGGGCCGGGCCGCAGCGGCGGTTCGGCGCGCGTCCCGGCCCGCCCGCGCCGCGGCCTGCCCCCGCGTCGCACCGAGCCGGCCGGCGCGCGGGCGGCTCGCGAAGACGCCCGCCTCGCCAGTCCAACCCCGGCCGATCGCACGGCGCAAGCCCGCCGCTTCCCCATCACCACACGAAACAATCCCCGCCGGCGACGACAAACTACTGAACGCCCGCGCGCCGAAATCGCCGCCATCCACTATCATCGCCGCTCGCGTTGCGCGCCGCCCGGCGGATCTTCCGCCCGATGCCGCACGCACGCGCCGGCACACTCGAACACGCCCACACCAGGAGACCCCGACAGATGAACGCCCCCGTCGAGCGCGGCGCCACGGCCGCGCCGCACCACGCAGGCTCGCTCACGATCCTTCAGGGCACCGCGCTCTACATCGGCGCGGTGCTCGGCACCGGCGTGATCGCGCTGCCCGCGCTCGCGGCCGAAGTCGCGGGCCCCGCGTCGCTGCTCGCGTGGGCGGCGCTCGTCGTGCTGTCGATCCCGCTCGCCGCGACCTTCGCCGCGCTCGGCGCCCGCTACGCGGACGCGGGCGGCGTATCGACCTACGTGCGCAACGCGTTCGGCGCGAAAGCGGCGGCCGTCGTCGGCTGGTGCTTCTATTTCGCGGTGCCGGCCGGCGCGCCCGCCGCCGCGATGTTCGGCGGCGCGTACGTCGCCGCCGTCACGGGCGGTGGACACGCAACGATGATCGCGTCGGCGGCGGCGCTGATCGCGATCGTCGCGGCCGCGAACGCGTTCGGCGTCACCGTGTCGGGACGCATGCAGCTCGTGCTGTCCGCGTTGCTCGTCGCGCTGCTCGTCGCCGCCGTGCTCGCGTCCGCGCCGCACGCGCGCGCGGCGAACCTGCATCCGTTCGCGCCGCACGGCTGGCTCGCGGTCGGTCAGGCCGCCGCGCTGCTCGTCTGGAGCTTCGCGGGCTGGGAAGCGATCACGCATCTCGCGGCCGAGTTCCGGCGGCCCGCGCACGACTTGCCGCGCTCGACCGGCATCGCGGTCGCGGTGGTCGGGCTGCTGTACCTGTCGGTCGCGGCCGCGAGCGTGCTCGTGCTCGGGCCCGCGGCGGGCACGTCCGGCGCGCCGCTCGCGGCGCTGATCGCGCGCGGAATCGGCGGCAACGCGCAATTGATCGCGACGGCGGCCGCGCTGCTGCTCACGCTCGGCACGATGAACGCGTACTTCGCGGGCGCGGCGAAGCTCGGCGCCGCGCTCGGCCGCGACGGCGCGCTGCCCCGCTGGTTCGCGCAAGGCAGCCAGACGGGCGGCGTGCCGCGGCGCAGCCTCGCGGTCCTCGCGGCGCTCGCCGGCTGCGCGCTCGCGGCGACCGTCGCGACGGGCACGGGGCCGAAGCCGCTCGTGCTCGCGACATCCGGCAATTTCGTGATGGTCTACGTGCTCGGCTCGGCGGCGGCCACGAAGCTGCTGCCGCGCGGCGGGTTCGCGCGTCGCGCGTCGGTCGTCGCGTTCCTGTCGTCGCTCCTGCTGCTCGCGACGACGGGCTGGTATCTGCTGTGGCCGCTGCTGCTGACGGCGGCGGCAATCGGGTATCTCCGCGTGACGGACAAGCGAACGGCGGCGAAGCGCTGAAAGCCGCCGCCCCGCGCCGGAATCGCGCCGGAATCGCGCCAGCGACGAACGCAACGCCGCCGCGCGGCCCGCGCGCCGACCGCCCTTTCGGCTTCGACGCGTTCACGCGGCTGCGGCGCGACGAGCGCGACGAGCGCGAGTTGTCGCTCGGGCGCGTCGGCCGGTTCCGGCGGCCGGATTTCGGGCTTGCGGCGATCGGCGACGCCGCGCGTCGTTCGAACGCCACCGCGCCCCGCACGACGCGAAGCGCGTGCTGCGCTTCGCCGTTGTCGACGCACCGCAGCGCGGCCTCGTGCTGGAGGCCAAGACATCCGCGTATTGTCCGCGCCGGTCAGCGAAGCTCTCGTTCACGCGTGACTGGCTCGCGATCCGGCTCGTGAGCGGCTGGGTCCGGCGGCGCACGCTGCATGCGGCTGAAGCGTCGTTGCGCGAGCCGCGCCGCTGACCGCTCGATGAACGGCGGGCGCGGCGGCTCATCGCCGCGCCCGCCGCGCCGTCATCGCGAAGAATCCGGACCGCGCGCGCAGCCGTTGCAGCGGCGCGCTCGCCGCCGCCCCGTCGCGATCGCCCGCGCATGACCGTCCGCGCGCGCCATGCGCCGGCATCCGCGCCGAACCGCCGCGCCGGCTTCTCCGCCGGCCTAAAGATTCGCGCGCCTCGGCCGATAACGCGGGGGCCGCCGGTCACCGCGCCCCCCAACCGCCGGCGCACGGCGCCGCTCGCCGGTGTCGATCCGCGCCCCGGCGCCGCCCCCCCAACCCGCTACAAGCCCCGCATCGTGATCGCCCGCATCCCGACCAGCCGCCTCGCCGCCCTGACCGGCCGCCATCCGTGGATCGCCGGCACGCTCGGCATGCTGATGGCGCTCGGCGTGTTGACGATCAGCCTCGTCACGCTCCGCGCGGCGCGCAACCAGGCCATCGAGCATGCACACGAGATGTCGAGAAACATCGCGACGATTATCGTCAGCAACATCGCGAGAACGATCGATTCATCCGACCACTCGCTGCTCACGCTGATCGCCGGCCTCGATCAGCCCGAGATCCGGCGGCTCGAGCGCGCAACGCGCCACGAACTGCTGTTCGATCGAACCGCCGCCGCGAAATACGTGACCGGCATGGGCGTGATGAGCGTTCACGGGCGTATCGTCGACGGCTGTTGCAACGCGTCGCGCGCGGGCGTCTTCAGCGACCGCGACTATTTTCTCGTGCACCGGAACACGCGCGACGCGGGGCTGTTCGTATCGAAGCCCTACCGGTCCAGAGCGCGCGACGGCGTCGAGTCGATCGCGCTGAGCCGGCGCATCAGCAAGGCCGACGGCTCGTTCGACGGCGTGGCCGTGGTCGCGATCGACGTCGCGTATTTCCGGCATCTGCTGTCGAAGCTGAACGTCGGGCCGAACGGCGTCAGCGCGATCGTCCATGTCGACGGCACGCTCGTCGCGCGCAATCCCGGCCTGCCGCACGCGGGGCCGAGCATCGTCGTGAAATCGCCAACCTTCCCGCGAATGGTGAACCACGACGCCGGCTTCTACGCGGCGCGCTCGTCGATCGACGGCGTGCTGCGCCTCTACACGTTCGAGCGCATCCCGGGCACGCCGCTGATCGCGGTCGTCGCGCCCGCCCAGCAGGATGTGCTCGCGTCGTGGCATTCGCTCGCGCTCGGCGTGGGCATCTCGGCCGCGTGCGTGAGCGTCGCGTTTTCCGGCGTGGTGTGGCTGCTCGCGTTCGCGCTGCGCGATCGCACCGCCGCGCGAGACCGCTTGCTCGAACTGTCGCGGACCGATCCGCTCACGGGCCTCGGGAACCGCCGCGCGCTCGACGACGCGCTGCAAAGCGAATGGGCGCGTCTGCAACGCAATGACAGTTGCCTGTCGATCCTCTTCATCGACGCGGACCACTTCAAGCGCTACAACGACGCGCACGGCCACACGCAGGGCGATCTCGCGCTCAAGCGGCTCGCCGCGTGCATCGCGCGGCACGCGGGCCGCTCGGGCGATCTGGCGGCGCGGTACGGCGGCGAGGAATTCGTCGCGATCCTGCCCGATGCCGACGAGGCCGCCGCGGCGAGGATCGCCGCATCGATTCGCGCGGGCATTCGCGACGCGACGCGGGCCGGCGCGACGCCGCCGATCCCGCGCTTCACCGTGAGCGTCGGATGCGCAACCGCCCGGCGAGGCGCTCATGCGTCGCTCGATGCATTCGTCCGCGCGGCCGACGATGCGTTGTACCGGGCCAAGGCGGACGGACGGGACCGCACCGTGGCGGCCGGCGCGCTCGCGTCGCCCGCATGACGATGCGCTGCGCGCCGCGCCCGTCGCAGGCGCGCCCGCGCGCGGCGGCGACACGGCATGCGCCGCCGGCTGCGGCGCTCTTCCGCGTGCCGCGCGCTCGTTTCGCGCCCGCCGCCGGCAGCCGCCGACGCCCGCCCGGCGTCAGCGCGCCCCCTCGCGCGGCTCGTCGATCCCGTCGCGCAACCGGGCCTCGCGCTCGCGCAGCTCGGGCGTGAATTCCTCGCCGAAATCCTCCATCTCGTACAGCGGTCGGATCTCGATCTCCGAATCGCCGTCCATCGGATTCGGGCACCGCCTCACCCATTCGACGGCTTCGTCCATCGAAGCGACCTTCCACAGCCAGAACCCCGCGACGAGTTCCTTCGTTTGCGCGAACGGCCCGTCGATCACGGTCCGCGCGCTGCCCGAGAAGCGCACCCGCTTGCCCTTCGCGCTCGGATGCAGACCGTCGGCCGCGAGTATCACGCCCGCCTTCACGAGTTCCTCGTTGAACTTGCCCATCGCCTCGAACTGCGCCTTCGTCGGCAACTTGCCCGCTTCCGATTCGTTCGTCGCCTTCACCATGACCATCACGCGCATCTTGCTTTCTCCTTGAGTGAACGAGTCGAGCCGCCCAGGCGCCGGATCGGGTCCGGTTTCATCGGGCGGCCACGACGTGTCGACGATCGGGCCTCGCCGGATTCGACATCCTCGCGCCGAAAAATCCGACGTGCGCGCCGATGCGCGCCTGCGTGCGCCGCCGATGCGTGCGCCGCGCGACGCACGCGTCGCGATGGTTTGCGGCGGCGCAGCGCGAAGCGCCGCCGAGCGTCGCGCCCGGCCCGGCGCGAGTGCCATAATCGTGGCTGACTTCGTAGAACCGGAACCCCACCATGCAAAACATCGACAACCCGCAGCGCGACCGGGAAGCCGGCTGCGCCGACGCGACGCAGGACACGACGCGCATCGACGACGTGCGCATCGGCGCGGTGCGCCCGCTCATCTCGCCGGCGCTGCTGCAGGACGAACTGCCCGTGCCGGGCGCCGTCCAGACGCTCGTCGAAGCGAGCCGCGACGCGATCGGCGGCGTGCTGCACGGCCGCGACGATCGCCTGCTCGCGATCGTCGGCCCGTGCTCGATCCACGATCACGACCAGGCGCTCGACTACGCGCGCCGGCTGAAGGCCGCCGCCGACGCGCTGCGCGACGACCTGCTGATCGTGATGCGCGTGTATTTCGAGAAGCCGCGCACGACGGTCGGCTGGAAGGGCTACATCAACGATCCGCGCCTCGACGGCAGCTTCCGCATCAACGAAGGGCTGCGCGCCGCGCGCCGGCTGCTCATCGACATCAACGCGCTCGGCCTGCCCGCCGGCACCGAATTCCTCGATCTGCTGAGCCCGCAGTACATCGCGGACCTGATCGCGTGGGGCGCGATCGGCGCGCGCACGACGGAGAGCCAGAGTCACCGGCAGCTCGCGTCGGGGCTGAGCTGCCCGATCGGCTTCAAGAACGGCACCGACGGCGGCGTGCAGGTCGCGGCCGACGCGATCGTCGCGGCGCGCGCGAGCCACGCGTTCATGGGCATGACGAAGATGGGAATGGCGGCGATCTTCGAGACGCGCGGCAACGACACCGCGCACGTGATCCTGCGCGGCGGCAAGAAGGGCCCGAACTACGATCGCGCGAGCATCGACGAAGCGTGCGCGGCGCTGCGCGCGGCGGACCTGCGCGAACAGGTGATGGTCGACTGCTCGCATGCGAATTCGAACAAGTCGCACCTGCGGCAGATCGACGTCGCCGAGGACCTCGCGCGGCAGTTGTCGGACGGCGAGCGGCGCATTACCGGCGTGATGGTCGAGAGCAACCTGGAGGCCGGCCGGCAGGATCTGAAGCCCGGCGCGCCGCTGCAATACGGCGTGTCGATCACCGACGCATGCCTGAGCTGGGCGCAGACCGAGCCCGTGCTCGACACGCTCGCGCAGGCGGTGCGGCGGCGGCGCACCGCCTGACGCCGCGCGCGGCCGGCGGTGTGAACCGCGCGGCCCGGCTTGCTGCGGTGCAGGAAGGCGCCGCGCCGCCGGTTCGCGGGTTCGCCGGTTCGCCGGCTTGCCTCGTCATCGTTTTGACGACTCGCCGAACGGCGCAGGCGGCGATTGGCCGCCGCGCCCCGCCGCCTACGCCGTCACGACCGTCAGCGCGAACCCGTCCCAGCCCTTCGAGCCGACGGTCTGCAGCGCGGTCGTCGACAGGCGCGGATGCGCGGCGATCAGACGGAAATACTCGCGCACGCCAACCGCGTCCGGATCATGGTTCTGCCGATCCGCGACGCGCCCCTGCCGCACGACGTTGTCGGAGACGATCACCGTGCCCGGCCGCGACAGCTCGACCGTCAGCGGCAGATATGCCGGATAGTTGTCCTTGTCCGCGTCGACGAAGATCAGATCGAACGGCTCGGCGCGCTCGGCGATCAGCCGCTCTAGGCTGCCCTTCGCGCGGCCGACGACAACCGACACGACGCCGCCCAATCCCGCGCGTCCGATGTTCTCGCGCGCGAGCGCCGCGTAGTCCGGGTTCGCCTCGAGCGTGACGAGCGTGCCGCCCGGCGCCAGCGCCCGCGCGAGCCAGATCGTGCTGTAGCCGCCCAGCGTGCCGAGTTCCAGAATCCGGCGCGCGCTGCGGATCGTCGCGAGCAGGTTCAGGAATTTGCCCTGATTCGCGGTGACGTTGATCGCGGGCAGGCCGGCCGCCCGGCTCGACGCCAGCGCCGCGTCGAGCGCCGGATCGGAAGGCGCCAGTTGGCTGCAGAAGAAATCGTCGACCGCGCTCCATTGTCGTTCGTTCATCGCGCACCTTTCGTCTGTCGGGGGGAAGGTCATTCTATGGCGGGCGGCGGGCGAGCATCGCGCCGTCACACGCTGGATTTGCCTGACCCGCCGTCAGGCGGAAATCGCGGTCGGGAACGAGCGACGAGCGACGAACGGCGAACGGCGAGCATCGACGCCCGGCGAACCGCATCGTTTCGTCATCGCGGCCCGCGCCGATCGAATCGCCCGTCAAGCGGGCCCGACGTCGACGACGCGATTGCGCCCGGCCGCCTTCGCCTGATAGAGCGCCTGATCCGCCGCCTCGACGATCGCCGCGATGTGCGGCGCGCGCGCGCCGTCCGGCTGCCACACCGCGACGCCGACGCTGACCGTCACGAACCCGACCTCCGAGCCCTCGTGCTCGATGCCGAGCATCCGCACGCCGAGGCGCACGCGCTCGGCGACGACGAGCGCGCCGCCGCGCGGCGTGTCCGGCAGCACGACGACGAACTCCTCGCCGCCGTAGCGGGCGACGACGTCGCCGAGCCGCGCCGCCTGCTGCGCGATGCAGCGCGACACGGTCGCGAGCACCTCGTCGCCGACCTGATGGCCGTACGTGTCGTTGTAGCGCTTGAAGTGGTCGATGTCGACGAACAGGATCGCGAGCGGCCGCTCGCCGCCCACCGCGCGCCGCCATTCGCGCTCGAGCGTCTCGTCGAGCGCGCGCCGGTTGTGCAGGCCCGTGAGGCTGTCGGTGCCGGCGAGCCGCGCGAGCGCCGCCTCGGCCGTCGACTTGCGCCACAGCGAATGCGCGAGATACGCGCTCATCACGACGAAGATCAGCGCGAACACGCCCGTCACCACGCCGAAGCGCCACGCGCGCACGCGCCACGTCGCATAGATGTCGTCATCGGCGATCGCGACCTGCACGACGAGCGGAACGCCGTCGAGCCGCCGATACAGGTAGAAGCGCTTCATGTGATCGATCGGCTCGACGTCGAAGAACTCGCCCGAGCGGCCGAACTGCATGCGCGAGTAGAGGCTCGTCCCGCTCAGGTCGAGGCCGACGAGCGTCTCGTCGAACGGCATCCGCGCCACGATGCGTCCGTCCGCGTGCACCAGCGCGAGCACCCCGTGCGGGCCCGCGCTCGCCGCCGCCAGCAACTGCCGCAAATACGCGACGCGCACCGCGAGCACGACGACGCCCGCAAACGCGCCGTCCGCGCGCTCGACGCGCCGCGACAGCGCGACGCACGGCTCGCCGCCGCGCGACGGCATCCGGTACGGCCCGCTCAGGTATGTGCCGAGCGCCGGCGAGTCGCGCTGCGCGGCGAAAAAATCGTATGACGCGAAGCTCGCGGTCGGCAGCGGGCCGCGCGTCGACGCGAGCGTCACATGCCCGCGCGCGTCCAGCACGTACATCGCGCCGGCTTCGTTCGCGGCCGCCGCGGAATCGAACAGGATCTCGCGGCGCAGATCGGCGGGCAGCGCGGCGATCCGGCGGTCGCCGAGCTGCGCGGCGATGCGCGCGAGCGTGCCGCCGTACAGAGCGAAGCTGCGCGTGACGTCGCGCTCGATCATTTGCAGCGTGTTGCGCGCGGCGCGTTGCGCGTGCTCGAACGCGTCGTCGCGGCTGTCGCGCAGGATCGCCGCGCAGATCGACATCATGACGATCGCGACCGCCACCGCGCCGGCAATCACCATGTAGCCGAGCGGCATCCGGTGCGACGGTCCTCGCCGTCCGCGCAAGCCGGCATGTATCGTTTTCATGCTTGACTAGGGCCTGTTCACGCAAATATCGGGCTTGCGAACGTGCGTTGCCGGCCGCAGCGCAAGGGGCACGGAGCCGCCGTTTGGCCGAGCCAAACAAGCGACGCGCGACGCCGCAATGCGGCCGGCAAGGCCCGTTCCCCTGATTCTTGAAATCGATTCGCGGGGCTGGCCGCCAGAAGGGCCGATCGCCGCGCCATGCTCCTTGCGATTACGTCGAATACGTCGAGTATTCGCTGCGCCCCATCCCTCGCGCCCGGCCCTTCTGGCGGCCGGCGCAAGCCCGCTATCAGCGTGAACAGGCCCTAGATGAGCGCGACGCGCTTCGTCACGAAAAACATCGCCGGCTATTATCCGCGATGCGCGCGGCACGACGCGCATCGAAACGACGCGCGTCGCGCGCCGACAGGCCGAGCCGGATCGGAAAATTCCGATCGCGAAGTGCATCGGCGCGCCGAATCGGCGACGCGGAGCAGTCGATCGGAACGCATTTCGAATCGACGTCGCGCAACGCGACGAGCGGCCATTTTATCGAACGTTCGGCGCAATGTTGACCTCGCGCACCGCAATTCGATTCACGTCGCAGGAAAGCGCTCAATAACGCCCGATCCACCCCGTCAACGCGCCACGGCGCCCGCCGCCCGCGCCGCGTTTCCGCTACGCCCGCGCGGCCGCGGGCGTAGCCAACGGCGCGGCCCGGCGATGCGGCGCGCGCTTGCGCCCGCGAGGTCGTTCGTCGTACTTTTGCGTGACGCGCAAGCGTGCCGAACGACGCGCCCGATCGAATGCGTCGCTCGTTTGGCGGCCAAATCGCCAAAATGCACGAAATGCCCGAAACGCCGCGGCATTGCGCATTCGAACGGCAAGCGTCGCAACCGCAAATCCGACTCGTCCACCCTTCATCCACGACATGGCCAACGCGAAATCGTCTTCGTCCATTCCCACCGAATATCTCTATATCGGCGCGGCCGGCGAGCACTACATCATGTCCGAGTGCTTCCGCCACAACATGGAAGCGTTCAAGCTGCCGATCGACAAGGGCTTCGATCTCGTCGTCACGCGCGCGTACCGGCATCTGTCGCGGCTCGACGACGCGCCGCGGCCCGTCGATCGCAGCGTGCCCGAAACGCCGATCTACGTGCAGGTCAAGAGCCGCCAGGCCGCGCCCGTCGCGCCGCAGAAGGAAAAAGGCGAGCGGCCGAGCTGGGAAGGCTATTTTCCGATCAAACCGGCCGACCTGGATCTGATCTGCGCGACGCCCAATTCGGCGCTCGCGTGCGTGCTGTTCGTCGAGACGCGCGGCGAGCTGATGCGCAGCCGCACCGCATATGCGTGGTGGATGTCGAGCGCTTACGTCAACCAGTTGCGCGACGCCGGGCATTTCATCGCGATGCCGAACAAGGACGCGCTCGAACTATGGGTGCGCTACGTCGAGCCCGCGCCGGACAGCGGCTACAAGCAGAACACGTATGTCTCGCTGCTCAAGCAATGCCAGATCGAGGGCTCGGAGCCGGGCAAGAAAGCGAGCGGCTTTCTGCTGTCCAAAGAGCGATTCGATTTCGGAAGGCTTGGCGTGGAGTGAGCGAACGCTCGCCGTTGGCCGCGCGGCGCGTCGCGGCGGTGCGGCGGTGCGGCAACGTGGCGGCGATGCGCGCCGTCCACGCTGCGCGGCGTTGCCGCGGCGGCGAATGTCACCCGCGATCAGGCGAAACGCCCGAATCAGCCGCCCGAATCAGCCAATCGAAGCGCATCCGGCACGCAACGCAGCGCCCTGCATCGCATGACCGGCCGCCGGCGTCACGCGTTGCGCCCGCCCTCGCCACGCGCCTTCTTCGCCGCCCCCCGCCCGACGCGCGGCCGCCTGCCGGGCTCGCCAAGCCGCCGCCGCGCGACCGCCCGCACCGCGTCGATGAGCGAGCGCGCGACGGGCGACGGCTGCGCGTCGGTGCGCAGGATCAGCCCGACCGGCTCGTCCGCGCCCTCGACGGGCAGCGCGAGCCGCACGAGCGTGCCCGCCGCGAGATCGAATTCGGCCGCGTAGCGCGGCACGAACCAGACCGCGTCGTTCTCGAGCGCGAGCGCGCGCGCGACCGACACCGACAGCACCTCGACGAACGATTCGAGCGGCGGCGCGCCGCACGCGCTCAGCAGTTGCTCGGCCGCCTGACGGATCATCGTGCCGTAGGGCGGCAGCACGACCGGATGGCGCGCGAGCTGCGCGGCGGGCGACGCGCTCGCCGCAAGCGGGTGCCCCGCGCGCACGACCGCGACGAGCGGCTCGTTGTACAGATGCTCGAACGACAGCCCGACCATCCGCTCCGGCTCGGACAGCCGCCCGATCGCGCACTCGATCGCGCCCGCCTTCAGCCGCTCGAGCAGCTCGGCGTTCGCGACGGTCGTGATCCGCACGACCGCGCGCGGCCAGTCGGTCGCGAGCGCCTTCAGCACGGCGGGCGCGAGCGACGCGGCGACGGTCGGCAACATGCCGATCTCGAGCGTCGCCGCCGCGCCGCCGCTCGCGCGCGCGAGGAGGCCCACGCCCTGCCGCAGCGCGAGCACGCACGCGCTCGCGTGCGGGATGAACAGCTGCCCCTCGCGCGTCGGCCGCGCGCCCTGCCGGCCGCGCTCGAACAGCCGCACGCCGAGGATCGATTCGAGTTCGGCGATCGTCTTCGACACGGCCGGCTGCGTGATCGACAGGCTTTGCGCGGCCTTCTGCACGCCGCCGAATTGCGCGACCGCGAGAAAGCACTGCAGGTGCCGGAACTTGACCCGGCCGTCGGCGATCCGGTTTTGCATTACTTACAGTTATACGATCAGCGATAAAACATCATTTTGCATAACTTTCTCGATTAGCTAAAGTCCCTCCATCCCGCCTTGACAACCATCAAACCGGAGACGATCCCGATGGATTCCTCGACGCTCGCGCCGCGCGACTGGCCGTCGCATCCCGCGTACATTCACCCGCCGTACCGCTCTTCCGTGAAGCGCGGCCCGACGCAGCCGCTGATTCCGCTGAAGGAGAAGCTGCGCAACCAGCACGCGCCCGTGTACGGCGCGGACGATCTCGGCCCGCTCGACCACGACCTGACGAAAAACGCGGCGAAGAACGGCGAGCCGCTCGGCGAGCGGATCGTCGTCACGGGCCGCGTGCTCGACGAGGGCGGCAAGCCGGTGCGCAACACGCTCGTCGAGGTCTGGCAGGCGAACGCCGCCGGCCGCTACGTGCACAAGGTCGACCGGCACGACGCGCCGCTCGACCCGAACTTCCTCGGCGCGGGCCGGTGCCTGACCGACGAGAACGGCCGCTACCGGTTTCTCACGATCAAGCCGGGCGCGTATCCGTGGGGCAACCATCCGAATGCGTGGCGGCCCAACCACATCCATTTCTCGCTGTTCGGCGACTACTTCGGCTCGCGGCTCGTCACGCAGATGTATTTCCCGGGCGATCCGCTCCTCGCGCTCGACCCTATCTTCCAGGGCACGCCCGAGGACGCGCGCGACCGGCTGATCTCGCGCTTCTCGATCGATACGACCGAAGAAGGCTTCGCGCTCGGCTACGAATTCGACATCGTGCTGCGCGGCCGCGACGCCACCCCGATGGAGCGCTGAACATGACGACGCTGAAACAGACCCCTTCGCAGACCGTCGGCCCGTACTTCGCTTACGGCCTCTGCCCGCAGCAGTACAACTACGACCTGAAGAGCCTCTTCACGGCGGAGATCGCGACGCCCGACGCCGCGGGCGAGCCGATCCTGCTCGTCGGCCGCGTGCTCGACGGCGACGGCAACGCCGTCGGCGACGCTGTGCTCGAATTCACGCACGTCGACGGCGACGGCCGCTATCCGGCGTCGCGCGAAGAAGCGGCGCGGCGCGGCTTCAGCGGCTTCGCGCGCGTCGGCACCGGCACCGACGCGCAGAACCGCTTCGTCGTGCGCACGGTGAAGCCGGCGCGCACGTCGGACACGGACGCGCCGCACGTCGACGTGACGGTGATGATGCGCGGGATTCTCACGCACGCGTTCACGCGGATCTACTTCGACGACGAAGCGGCGGCGAACGCGGCCGACGCGGCTCTCGAAGCCGTGCCCGCCGCGCGGCGCGCGACGCTGATCGCGACGCGCGACGCGCGGGCGAACGGCGTGGCGGTCTACCGCTTCGACATCCATATGCAGGGCGAGCGGGAAACGGTGTTCTTCGACGTCTGATCCGGCGTGCGAGGCGCGGCGGCCCGCTTCGGGCCCGCTTCGGGCCGGCATCGGCGCGCACGCGCGTCGCTTTGCCCGGCTCGCCGCGCGGCCTCTTGCGAGCGCGCGGCGGCGCACGCGGCCGCCTCGCACCCGCCTCGCCCTCGCCGCCGCGCGCGCCCGCCGCCGCGCGCTCAGCGCAGCATGAACGACATCGCCGACAGACAGTTCAGCGTGCGCACGACGTGCTCGATCGACGGCGCGAAAAAGCGCAGCGTGAGCGCGTCGACGCGCTCGAGCGACGGCCACTGGCAGAACAGATCGGCGGCCGCGACAGTCTGCGCCTGCAGTTCGCAGCGCGCCGCGCGCGGCGCGTGCTGCCGCGCGACGCGCGCGGCCTCGCGCGCCTGCTCGACCGCCTGCCGCGCGGCGATGCCGATCGCCCCGCATGCGGCGGCGGGCGTCATCGACACGCCGCTCGCGTAGCCCGCCGCGTCCTTCACGGTCACGAAGCGCGCCGCCGGGAAGAGCGGCCGCGTCTCGTCGACGAACACGTCGTCGCCGGACAGCAGCGCGACGTGCGCGCCGTATTCGTGCGCGAGCGCGCCGTACAGCCCCGCCTCGCCGATTTCGCGCCCGTCGAGCACCACGCGCGCGAACGCGCTGCTGTTGATCGTGTGAGCGAGCAGCCCGCGCGTCTGCGATTTCGCGTGATAGCCGATCATGAACACGAGGTCCGGCGAGGCTTCGAGGCCCGCCATCATCCCGAGCGTGCGCGGCTTGCCGAGCACGACGCGCGCGCGGGCGTCGATGCCGTCGGGCAGCAGGTTGCGAAAGCCGCCGTGCGAATCGTTGACCCACACGCACGTCGCGCCGCCCGCGAACGCGCCCTCGACAGCCGCATTCGCCTCCGCGGTCATCCAGCGGCGCGCGCGCTCGTATTCGGCATTGCCGGCGCGCGTCTGCTCGACGTTCACGACGCCCGCCACGCCTTCGATATCGGTCGAGATCAGGACTTTCATCACGCTCCCGCGCGCGATGCGCGCAGCCATCGTTCGAGTTCCGGCGCCGCGTCGCGCAACGCGCGCCTTGCGTGGCCGTCGCGGCCCGTGACGCGCGTTGCGCACCACAGCGCGTCGACGATCGCCTGCTCGACGCTGTCGGCCGCGGCGGCGAACAGCGGATCGAGCGCCGCATCCGCGACGAGCGCCGGCAGCGTGACGCGCTCGGCGTCGTGCGGCACCGTGTAGGCGGTCGAGAACGCGAGCGCGATGTCGCCGCTGCCGTGGCCGTACACCGAGCCCGTGCGCGCGAGGCCCGCGGCCGCGCGCAGCGCGACGCGCTTGAGTTGCCGCGACGACAGCGGCGCATCGGTGGCGACGAGCATGATGATCGAGCCTTGCTCGGGCGGCGATGTGTCCGGCGATGTGTCCCGCGGCGCGGACAGCGGCGCGTCCGGCGAAAAGGCGCCGGCGTCGCGTGCGCGGCGCGACGCGGGGCCATCGGTCGCGCCGCCGCCCGTGCGGACATTCTCGCGGCCGCCCGCATCGCGCGCCCCATCGCCCATCTCGCGCATCTCGCCCGCCCCGGCATCGTCCCGCGCGCCGTGCGCGCGCCGTGCGCCGCCCGCGTCCCGCTCGGCGATCATCCGCCCGACCGGCACGCCGGCGATCGTCAGCATCGGCAGCCGCCCGAAGTTCGCGAGCACGAGCGCGCCCACCGTCCACGCCTCGCCCGCCGCGCGCACGACGCGCGACGCCGAGCCGATTCCGCCCTTCAGATCGAAGCACGACATCCCCCGCCCCGCGCCCACCGCGCCGCGCGCGAACGCGGGCCGCGCGTCGGCGAGCGCCTGCGCGTAATGCGCGGGCGTCACCGCGAACGCGTGCAGGTCGTTCAGATAGCCGTCGTTGCATTCGAACACGAGCGGATTGACGGTCGGCCACGTGCGGCCGATCTGCGGATTCTCGTCGATCGCGGCGCGGATCTGCGCGTGCGCGAGCGCGCCGACGCCGAACGTGTTCGTCAGCGCGAGCGGCGTCTCGATCACGCCGAGCTCGTCGAGCTGCACGAGCCCGACGCTCTTGCCGAAGCCGTTGATCACCGCGGACGCGGCGGGCACCTTGTCGCGATAGACGTCGCCCGCGTGCGGCCGCACGACGGTCACGCCGGTCTGCACGCCGAGCGCGTCGAGCGTCGCGTGGCCGACCGTCACGCCCGCGACGTCGGCGATGCTGCGAAGCGGCCCCGCCGGCAGCACGCCGACGTGCG
Organism: Burkholderia thailandensis E264; assembly: GCF_000012365.1. NCBI lineage: Bacteria > Pseudomonadati > Pseudomonadota > Betaproteobacteria > Burkholderiales > Burkholderiaceae > Burkholderia > Burkholderia thailandensis. The sequence continues at coordinate 1,298,302 of NC_007650.1, read as the reverse complement.
GCGCGGCGTGCGCCCCACCGGCCGCGTGCGTCACGTGCGCCACTTTCGCCTCGCCCGTCTCATCCGGCCCGCTCGCCGCGCGCGCGCCCATCAGCGCCGCTCCAGCTTCGGATCGAGCGCGTCGCGCAGCCCGTCGCCGAGCAGATTGAACGCGAGCACGGTCAGAAAGATCGCGATGCTCGGAAAGAGCGCGACGTGCGGCGCGTTGACCATGTCCGCGCGCGCCTCGTTGAGCATCGCGCCCCACTCGGGCGTCGGCGGCTGCGCGCCGAGGCCGAGAAACGACAGGCTCGCGGCGGTGATGATCGACGTGCCGATGCGCATCGTGAAGTAGACGACGACCGACGACACGGTGCCGGGCAGGATGTGCCGCATGATGATCGTCCAGTCGGACGCGCCGATGCTGCGCGCGGCCTCGACGTAGGTCATCTGCTTGAGCGCGAGCGTGTTGCCGCGCACGAGCCGCGCGAACGCGGGCACGCTGAACACGGCGACCGCGCAGATCACGTTGATCATCCCGTTGCCGAGGATCGCGACCACGCCGATCGCGAGCAGGATGCCCGGGAACGCGAACAGCACGTCGGCGACGCGCATCGTCGCGCGGTCCCACCAGCCTTCGTAGTAGCCGGCCAGCAGCCCGAAGACCGTGCCGATCGCCGCGCCGAGCGCGACCGAGAAAAAGCCCGCGGCGAGCGAGATCCGCGCGCCCGCGACGATCCGGCTGAAGATGTCGCGGCCGAGCGAATCGACGCCGAACCAGTGCGCGGCCGACGGGCCCGCGTTCAGCGCGTCGTAGTCGAAGTAGTTCTCCGGGTCGTACGGCGCGAGGTGCGGGCCGACGATCGCGACGACGACGAGCAGCAGCACGAACGCGCCCGCCGCGAGCGCGACGCGCTGCTTCCTGAACTTGCGCCAGAACTCGCTCCACGGCGTGCGGATCGCGGCCGGCGCGGCGGCGGACGGGGCTGAGGTGGTGGAGACAGTGGCGTTCATGCGCGCCTCACTTGAAACGGATCGTCGGGTTGATGACCGCGTACAGCACGTCGACGGTCAGATTGATCAGGATGAATTCGAGCGAGAACAGCAGCACGATCGCCTGGATCACCGGGTAGTCGCGCATCGTCACCGCATCGACGAGCAGGCGGCCGAGCCCCGGCCAGTTGAACACCGCCTCGACGACGATCGAGCCGCCGAGCAGGAAGCCGAACTGCAGCCCCATCATCGTGACGACCGGAATCATCGCGTTGCGCAGGCAGTGCTTGAGCACGACCATCGGCTCGCGCACGCCCTTCGCGCGCGCGGTGCGCACGAAATCCTCGTTCAGCACCTCGATGAACGAAGCGCGCGTGAAGCGCGCCATCACGGCGGCCACGGCCGCGCCGAGCGTCAGCGACGGCAGCACGTAGCTCTTCCACGAGCCGTCCGGCACGACGGGCAGCCAGCCGAGCTTCACCGAGAACACTTCCATCAGCAGCATGCCGAGCGCGAACGCCGGAAACGAGATGCCCGACACCGCGAGCGTCATGCCGACGCGGTCCGGCCAGCGGTTGCGCCACACGGCCGACGCGATGCCGATCGCCATCCCGAAGAGCGTCGCCCAGGCCATGCTGACGACGGTCAGCGACAGCGTCGGCATGAAGCGCTCGCCGATCTCGGTCGCGACGGGCCGCTTGCTGCGCGTCGAGACGCCGAAGTCGCCTTGCGCGATCCGCGCGAAGAAGCTCGCGAACTGCGCGGGCAGCGGCTTGTCGAGGCCGAGATCGGCGCGCACGAGCGCGACCGTCGCGTCGTCGGCTTCGGGCCCGGCCGCGAGCCGCGCGGGATCGCCCGGCAGCAGGTGGACGAACAGGAACACGAGCACCGCGACGCACGCGAGCGTCGGCAGCAGCCCGAACAGTCGTTTGACCAGGAAATTCAGCATGCGCTTGCCTCTCGATGCGGCGCGCGAACGAGCCGCGCGCCGCCGGTACCCGATGCGCCCCACGCGTCCGATGCGCCCCGCCCGCCCGGGCGGGCGGGATCGCGCCGCCCCGGCGAATCGCCCGGGCCGCCTCGCGTCGCGCGCGTCACCGTCACGGTCACTTGATCGCGATCTCGTCGAAGTTGAACGAGCCGTCCGGCATCACGTACGCACCCTGCAGACGCTTGCTGCGCGCATAGACGATCTTCTCCTGCACGAGCGGAATCCAGGGCGCGTCGGCCCAGATGCGCTTTTGCGCGTCCGCGTACAGCTCGGCCTTTTTCGCGCGCTCGGTCGTCTCGAGCGCCTTCGCGAGATCGGCATCCACCGCGTCGTTCCTGTAGTACGCGGTGTTCACGAGCTTCGGCGGAATCGACGACGACGCGAGCAGCGGCGTGATCGCCCAGTCCGACTCGCCCGTCGACGCGGACCAGCCGATGTAGTACATCCGCACGGGCGCCTTGGCCGGGTCCTGCGCGCTCTCGACCTTCGCGACCCGCTCGCCCGCCTCGAGCGCCTGCACCTGCGCCTTCACGCCCACCTGCGCGAGCTGCTGCTGGACGAACTGGATCGCCTTCTGCGACGTCGAGTTGTTGTACGCGGACCAGAGCGTCGTCTCGAAGCCGTTCGGGTAGCCCGCCTCCTTCAGCAGCGCGCGCGCCTTCGCCGGATCGTACGGCCACGGGCCGAGCTTCACCGCGTAGTCGACGCCCTGCGGCACGATGCCGGTGGCGGGCGTCGCGTTGCCGGCGAACGCGACCTTCGCGAGCGCGTCCTTGTTGACCGCGTAATTGAGCGCCTGGCGCACCTTCGGGTTGTCGAACGGCTTTTGCCGCACGTTCAGGCTCACGTAGCGCTGGATGATCGACGGGCGCTCGATCACGTCGACCTTCGGGTTCGCCTTCAGGTCGGCCGTCTGCTCGAACGGGATGCGGAACGCGAAATCGGCCTCGCCCGTCTTCATCAGCGCGGCGCGCGTGTTGTTGTCGACGACGGGCTTCCAGTCGATCGCGTCGACCTTCGGATAGCCGGCCTTCCAGTAGCCGGCGAACTTCCTCACCTTCAGGTCGTCGGTCTGCTTCCATTCGACCAGCTCGAACGGGCCGGTGCCGACCGGATGCAGCCCGATCTCGCGGCCGTACTTCTTCAGCGCGGCGGGCGAGATCATCACGGCCGACGGATGCGCGAGCACGTTGACGAACGCCGAGAACGGCTCGGTCAACGTGACCTTCACCGTGTGCGGATCGACGACTTCCGTCTTCGCGATGCGGCGGAACATGTTGTAGCGCTTCAGGTGGTTCGCCGGATCGGTCACGCGGTCGAAGTTCGCCTTCACCGCGGCCGCGTTGAAATCGGTGCCGTCCTGGAACTTCACGCCCTGGCGCAGCTTGATCGTGTACACCTTCGCGTCGGGGCTCGCTTCGTAGCCGGTCGCGAGCACGTTCACGAGCTTCATGTCCTTGTCGAAGCCGAACAGGCCCTGATAGAACGACTTCGACACCGCCTGCGACAGCGTATCGTTCGAATCGTACGGGTCGAGCGTCGTGAACGTCGAATCGACGGCCATCACCGCGGTCTGCTCGGCGAGCGCGAGCGGCGCGGACGACATCGCGATCACGCCCGCGCAGGCGGCAAGAAGCGCGCGCGGCGAGAACGGCAAGAACGAATGCGACTGAATCATGTGTGGGCTCCTTTGCGATGCTGCGTGAGTGCGTGTGACGGGTTCGTGCGGTCCTGCGGTCTGGTGATCCTGCGTTCTTGCGATCCTGCGGCTCCGCTGCCGTGCGGTCCTGCTGTCGTCTCTCGTTCGGCGAGGCCGGCGTCCCGCGCCGCCCGCGTGTTACGGCCCGCCGCGCCGACGCCGGGCGCCGCCTCAATACGCGCCGCCCACCCGATGCCCGGCGACGAAGTGATCCGGCCCGACCGCGACGAGCGGCGCGACGAGCGGCTCGTCGCCGGCCGCGCGAATCGGGCTCGGCAGTTCGTCGGCGGCCAGCGTGCGCGGCGCATGGCGGCGCGCGGGATCGGCGATCGGCACCGCGCTCATCAGCTTCCTCGTGTACGGATGGCGCGGCGTCTCGAACACCGCGCGGCGCGGGCCGATCTCGACGATCTGCCCGAGATACATCACCGCGACGCGATGGCTGATCCGCTCGACCACCGCCATGTCGTGCGAGATGAACAGATACGCGAGCCCGAGCTCGCGCTGCAGGTCGAGCATCAGGTTGACGATCTGCGCCTGCACCGACACGTCGAGCGCCGACACCGATTCGTCGGCGATCACGACCTTCGGGTTGAGCGCGAGCGCGCGCGCGATCGCGATCCGCTGCCGCTGGCCGCCGGAGAACTCGTGCGGATAGCGGCGCGCGGCGTCGGCGGGCAGGCCGACGCGCTCGAGCAGCCAGTCGACGCGCGCCTGCGCCTGCTCGCCGCTCGCGACGCCGTGCACGAGCAGCGGCTCCATGATCGAGAAGCCGACCGTCAGGCGCGGATTCAGCGACGCGAACGGGTCCTGGAAAATGAACTGGATGTCGCGCCGCAGCGCCTGCAGCTCGCGGCCCTTCAGCGCACCGATCTCGCGGCCCTCGAATTCGATCGAGCCGCTCAGGCTGTCGACGAGCCGCAACAGCGAGCGGCCCGTCGTCGATTTGCCGCAGCCCGATTCGCCGACGAGCGCAAGCGTCTCGCCCGCGCGCAGCTCGAAGCTCACCCGCTCGACCGCGTGCACGTATTGCGACACGCGGCCGAACACGCCGCGCTTGAGCGGAAAGCGCGTGACGAGCTCGCGCACGCGCAACAGCGGCGGCGACGCCGGAGCGATCGCGGGCTGCGCGAAAGCGCCGCCGGCGCGCGCGTGCGCCGCCGGCGCGGCGGTTGAAGCGGTCGAATCAAGCGAAGCACCCGGGGCGACCAAACCAGCCGAAGCGCCCGACGCATCGCCGCCCGCGACGACGACCGCATCGCCCGCGACCGGATCGAAGCGCAGCAGCGTAAACTTCGCGGGCGCATCGGTGCCCCGCATCGAGCCGAGCCGCGGCACCGCCGCGAGCAGCGCCTTCGTGTACGGATGCGACGGCGCGGCGAAGATCGCGTCGGACGCGCCCTCCTCGACCTTCTCGCCGCGATACATGACGAGCACGCGGTCGGCGACTTCCGCGACGACGCCCATATCGTGCGTGATGAAGATCACGCCCATGTCCATCTCGTCCTGCAGCCCGCGGATCAGTTGGAGGATCTGCGCCTGGATCGTCACGTCGAGCGCGGTGGTCGGCTCGTCGGCGATCAGCAGCGCCGGCCGGCACGACAGCGCCATCGCGATCATCACGCGCTGGCGCATCCCGCCCGAGAGCTGATGCGGATGGCGCGCGAACACGCGCCGCGCCTCGGGAATGCGCACGAGATCGAGCAGGCGCAGCGCCTCGGCGCGCGCCTCGCCCGCGCGCTTGCTCTGATGCAGCGCGATCGCCTCGCTGATCTGGTCGCCCACCGTGAAGACCGGGTTGAGCGACGTCATCGGCTCCTGGAAGATCATCGCGACGTCCGCGCCGCGCACCGTGCGCAAGGTCGACGGCGACGCGCGCGCGAGATCGAGCACCGCGCCGCCGCGCCGGCGCAGCGCGATCTCGCCGCCCGCGATCGCGCCGCCGCCGTGCTCGACGAGGCGCATCAGCGCGAGCGACGTCACCGATTTGCCGGAGCCCGATTCGCCGACGATCGCGAGCGTCTCGCCGCGATCGACGTGGAACGACAGATCGCGCACCGCAACGAATGCCGCGCCCTCGCGGCGGAACGTGACGGTCAGCCCGTCGACCGCGAGCACGCGCGCGTCGGGCAGGCTCGGGACGGATCGGCTCGCGCTCATCGGTTTCTCCTGTCGGTCCTGTCTGCGCGCGTTCGCGGCGTCACGCCGCGTCCTCGCGATAGATCGCGGTGACGGGCGCCTCGCCGACGCGCGCGTAGCCGCGGTACATCCCTTCGGTGTTGAACGGCATCGCGAGGTTGCCGCGCGCGTCGAGCGCGATGATTCCGCCGCGGCCCGCGATTCTCGGCAGCTTGTTCATCACGACGTCGTACGCGGCCGACGCGAGCGATGCGCCGCGATATTCGATCTGCGCGGACACGTCGTACGCGGTCGCGAGGCGGATGAACATCTCGCCCGTGCCCGTCGCCGACACCGCGCACGTCGCGTCGTTCGCATAGCAGCCCGCGCCGATGATCGGCGTGTCCCCGACGCGCCCCGGCTGCTTGTTCGTGATCCCGCCCGTCGACGTCGCCGCCGCCAGATGGCCGTGCAGATCGCGCGCGACCGCGCCGACCGTGCCGTGCTTGCGGTCCGGATCGAGCGGCTCGGGCGCAGGCGCGGCGCGCTCGCCGCCGCCGTGACCGTTGCCATCGCCGTCGCCCTGGCCGAACGCGAACGCCGCCGCGTCGTGATCGAGCATCGTGCCCGACGCGCGCCGCGCCCTCAGCCATTGCGCGCGGCGGAACTCGGTGTCGAAGTAGCCCGGCGCGGCAAGCTCGAGCCCCTGCGCGGCCGCGAACGCATCGGCGCCCGCGCCCGCGAACATCACGTGCTCGCTCGCCTCGAGCACGCGCCGCGCGGCGAGCACCGGGTTGCGCACGCGCGTCGCGCAGCAGATCGCGCCCGCTTTCAGCGTCGCGCCGTCCATGATCGCGGCGTCGAGCTCGTGCGTGCCGTCGGCCGTGTAGACGGCGCCGCGCCCCGCGTTGAAGAGCGGGCAATCCTCGAGCATGCGCACGGCGACGCTGACCGCGTCGAGCGCGCTGCCGCCGTCGGCGAGCACTTTCTGCGCGGCGGCGAGGATCGCGTTCAGCTCGGCGCGGTACTGCGCTTCGGCGTCGGCCGTCATCGCGTCGCGCAGGATCGTGCCTGCGCCGCCGTGAATCGCAACGATTGCGGGTGAAGTCATCGGTCGGTTTTCCTGGAACGGCGCGGCGGCGCGGCGCACGCGCCCCGTGCCTCGAGCCACGGCAGCATGAATTCGGTCACTTCGGCGGCCGCGCGCGCCGAGCGTTGCGAGCGATGCGCGAGCGCGTCGATCAGCGCCTCGACGAGCGCGAGCACCGCAGCCTCGGAGGTCGCCGCGAGCCGGCGCTCCGCGTGCACGAAGAGCGCGCGCGCGGCGAACGGCGCGACCGGCGAATCGGGCCCGTCGGTGATCGCGAGCACGGGCGCGCCGCGCTCGGCCGCACGGCGCGTGAGCTCGATCGTGTCGTGCACGTAGCGCGGAAACGCGATCGCGACGACAAGGTCGTCGCCGCGCGCGCTGAACAGGCGCCGCGCGGCGTCGGTCGGGCCGCCGAGCAGCGCGAGCGACTGCACGTTGTCGCGATACACGGATAGCCCGTGCTCCATCAGCCCGGCGAGAAACGCGCTCGCGCCCATCCCGACGATGAAGATCCGGCGCGCGGCGAGCAGCGAATCGACGGCCGCCTCGACGTTCGCGCGATCGAGCCGGGCGCGCGTGCGCTCGAGATTCGCGAGCGCCTGCTCGAAGCTCGCGTCGATCAGCTCGCCGCCGCGCGCGCCCGCCTCATGCTCCTGCGCGGAACGCAGCCGCTCGACGGGCGCGAGCGTTGCCTCGAAGCCGCGCACGAGCGCCGCGCGCAATGCCGGATAGCCGTCGAAGCCGAGCGCGCGCGCGAAGCGGTTCGCGGTCGCGATCGACGCGTCCACCGCGTTCGCGAGCTCGTCGATGCGCATCGTCGCCGCGCGGAACGGATTCGCGAGCACGTACTCGCCCATGCGCCGGTGGATCGGCGTGAGCGACGGCAGCACGGCGGCGATGCGCGCGGCGATCGACGGTTCGGCGTCGGGCGGCGAGTCGGGCGAGTCGGACATGCGGCGGCGTTGAGTCGAGTGGCGATGAAAGTAAATTTACACAATCGACAAAATAGAAAAAATAAATTTTCATCCGGGTTTGCACTGCCTCCGGGCGATCGCCGCAAACCCTCGCCGCAAGGGGCTCACCGGGAGGTGCGCGGCGCGATCCGATCCGCTTTTCCCGGCATCATCGGCGAATAGCTTACAATCTGTCAGTTTCAGCCTGCATCCTCACCGTTGCAGCCCCTCCACCCGCGCATCGCGCGCGTCGCCGCACCCGCTCCGCCCGCACTGGTTCCGCGCCCGCGTCGGCCGCGGCGTGCGCCTCGCGACGCCACTTTTTCCGGAGACCCGCCCATGCCCTCATCCCGATCCGCGCCGCGCACGACGCTCAAGCCGCAAGTCGTCGTGCCGTCGCTCGCCGTGATCGGCGCGCTCCTCGCCGTCTGCGCGCTGCTGCCGAACGAAGCGGGCGCCCTCTTCGGCGCCGGCCAGCAATGGATCGTCGAGCGTTTCGACTGGTTCTACGTGCTCGCGATCACGACCTTCCTGATCTTCATCGTGCTGATCGCGGCGAGCCGCTTCGGCAACATCAAGCTCGGCCCCGACGACGCCGAGCCGGAATTCAGCTTCGTGTCGTGGACCGCGATGCTGTTCGCGGCCGGCATGGGCATCGGCCTCATGTACTTCGGCGTCGGCGAGCCGATCCAGCATTACCTGAAGCCGCCCACCGCGCTGGGCGGCACGCCCGCCGCCGCGCGCGAGGCGATGCTGATGTCGTTCTTCCACTGGGGCCTGCACGCGTGGGCGACGTATGGCGTGATGGGCCTCGTGCTCGCGTATTTCGGCTTTCGCTACAACCTGCCGCTCACGCTGCGCTCGGGCCTCTATCCGGTGTTGCGCGAAGGCGTGAACGGCTGGATCGGGCACACGGTCGACGCGTTCGCGCTCGTCGGCACCGTGGCCGGAATCGCGGTGACGCTCGGCTACGGCGTGCTGCAGCTGAGCGCTGGCCTGCACACGATCGCCGGCTGGCAAACCGACAGCGACGCGTTCCGCATCGGCCTCGTCGCGGTGGTCGTCGCGCTCGCCGGGCTCTCCGCCGCGAGCGGGCTCGACAAGGGCGTGCGCCGGCTGTCCGAGCTGAACCTGATGCTCGCGTTCGCGCTGCTCGCGTTCGTCGTCGTCGCGGGGCCGACGTCGTTCCTGCTGCGCGCGTTCGGCGACAACGTCGGCGAATATCTGTCGAAGCTCGTGTCGCTGTCGTTTCGCACGTACGCATACGAAGCGCCGAACGACAAAGGCTGGTTCGGCGGCTGGACGCTGCTCTACTGGGCGTGGTGGGTGTCGTGGTCGCCGTTCGTCGGGATGTTCATCGCGCGGATCTCGCGCGGGCGCACGATCCGCGAGTTCGTGATCGGCGTGCTGCTCGTGCCCACCGCGTTCAATCTCGTCTGGATGACCGCGTTCGGCAACAGCGCGATCTGGCTCGACACGCACGCGGCCGCGGGCGCGCTCGCGCAGACGGCGACCAACGTCGACGCGCTGCTGTTCCGCTTCTTCGATTACCTGCCGCTCACGCAACTGCTGTCGGTCGCGGCGATCGTGCTGATCGCGGTGTTCTTCGTCACGTCGGCCGATTCGGGCGCGTTCGTGATCGACGCGATCGCGACGCGCGGCGCGCCGCATTCGCCCGTGTGGCAGCGGCTCTTCTGGGCGGCCGTGCTCGGCGTGACGGCGTCGGTGCTGCTCGTCGCGGGCGGGCTGAAGGCGCTGCAGGCGCTCACGCTCGTCGCCGCGCTGCCCGTCGCGCTCGTGATGCTCGCGCTCTGCTATGGGCTCTGGCGCGGCCTGAAGGCCGACCACGCGCACTACTCGCAGGAGATGGCGCCCGCGACCAGCTTCTGGACCGGCCAGCACTGGCGCCAGCGCCTGTCGCAGATCCTGCGCCACACGACGGGCGCCGACGCGCGGCGGTTCATCGCGCAGACGGTCGAGCCCGCGCTGCGCAAGGTCGCCGAAGAACTGAAGGCAGGCGGCGTCGACGCGCACGTCGCGCGCGACGACGACGATGCGGTGCGCCTCACGGTGCCCGCGCCCGCACAGCGCGATTTCGTCTACGGCGCACGGGTGTCGCGCAAGTCGGCGCCCGCGTTCCGTATCCGCGAGGCGGCGGAACCCGAGCCGCAGCGCGAGCACGTGTGCGAGGTGCTGACGTTCTTCGCGGACGGGCGGCTCGGCTACGACATCGAGTATCTGCGCGGCGACGAGATCATCGCCGACGTGCTGCGGCAATACGAGCGCTACGTGTCGCTCGCGTCGGACACGCGCACGCATCTGCTGAACCGCGCGCCCGAGCATGCCGGGCCGGACGGGCTGACACAGTAAGCGGCGGCGGAAAAACGCCTGCGCCGGGCCGGGCCGAGGGCCGGTCCGACGATGAAGTAGAGGCTCGGGCCGGGCGTCGGGCCGGTTCGCGCGCGGGGCATGCGACCGCGTCCGCCGAATCACGGCCCGGCTCGGCGGGCAAGGCGGCGGGCCCACGCATTCCGCCACGGCGCTCCGGCGCGCGGCGGCGACGCGCGCGCGCCGTTGGCGCCATCTGCGCGGGACGATGCCGAGCGCGCAGCTTTCGTCGCGCCGCGCGCCCCGCCTCGCGACTCACACGGCGTAGACCGCGTCGCGCACCTCGACCGTCAACGGCCCCGACATCCCTTCATACGCGGTGTTCGTCATCAGCAGCACGGTAAGGCCGCGCGCCGCGTCGACGAACCACGAATGCCCATAGACGCCGCCCCATTGCAGTGTCCCCGCGCTTTGCGGCGACTGCGCGCGCGCCGGGTCGGACAGCACCGCGCCGCCATAGCCGAAGCCCCAGCCGGGCCCGCGCGTCTCGGCGGCCGGCCCCGTGTGATCGGTGCGCATCGCGGCGGCGAGCGCGGCCGGCAGGAAGCCGTCGCCGCCCGTGCGGATCGTCTCGAGCACGCGCAGCACGTCGTCGGCGCTGCCGTACATCCCCGCGCCGCCCGACGCAAACGCCGTCGCGTCGAACACCCGCGACGGCGCGAAGCGCACCGCGACGCCGTGCCCTTCGGGCAGCGGCACGTCGAGGTTGTCGGTGATTCGCACGGGCTGCGGCGCGGCGTTCGCGTACGCCGCCGCGAAGCGCGCGGGATCGGCGGCGACGAAGCCCGTGTCGCGCAGCCCGAGCGGCGTCGTGACGAGCTGCGCGACCGCGTCGGGCAGCGCGAGCCCCGTTTCGCGCTCGATCGCCGCGCCGAGCACGTCGAGCGCGAGCGAATAGCGCCACGCGCTGCCCGGCTCGAACGCGAGCGGCGCGGCCGCGATGCGCCGCAGGTTCTCGGCGAGATCGAAGTCGACGAGATCGATGCCGTCCGAGATGCCGAGCGTGTGATAGGCCGAGCCCGGCGCCTCGAGCAGCCAGTAGCTCAGGCCCGCCGTGTGGGTCAGCAGTTGATGCACGGTCAGCGCGGGCGCGCGTCCGTCGGGCAGTGCCGGCGCGAACTCCGGCAGCCAGCGCGTGATCGGCGCGTCGAGCGCCATCCGGCCGGCGGCGACGAGGCGCAGCACCGCCACGGTGACGATCGGCTTCGTGATCGACGACAGGCGAAACAGCGTGTCCTCGCGCATCGGCCGCTGCGTCTCGCGCTCCGCGAAACCGTGCGCGCGCCGGTAGACGAGTTCGCCGCCGCGCGCGACGAGCGCGACCGCGCCGACGACGCGCCGCTCGGCCAGCGCCGTCGCGAACACGCGGTCGAGCCGCCCGGCGACCGCGGCGTGGTCCGTTGCGGCGGCTGCCGCGGTTGCGGGGGTTACGGACTCCAGATTCATCGTGCGGCTCCTCGTCGTCGGAAAGCGTCGATTCTAGACAGGCTGCGGCGATTGCGCCGACGTAGCCCCCCGCCGGGCAGGGGCAAAGCGCGCGACCTGCGCGCGCTCGGCGCGATTCGCTAAGATAGCCGGTCGCCCCCGATTTCCCCGCCCGCCAAAGAGGTGCCGCTCCGATGATCGCCCCCGCCACGCCCGCCGCGCTCGCCGCCGGCGCGACGACTTTCGCCGAATGGGCCGCGCTCGGCACGCTCGCGCTGCTGTATCTGTTCGGCCTCGGCTGGTCGCTGCGCGGCGCGCTCGCCCGGTCGCGCGGCCGCGCTTACTGGCTCGCGTGCGCGGCGCTGATCGCGGGCGGCACCGCGTGCGCGCTGCTCGCGAAGCCGTCCGCGCCGAATTCCGGCGAGATGCCGCCCGGCTTCGGGCTCGGCGTGCTCGTCGTGATGCTCGGCATCGCGGGCACGACGGCCGGCTGCGCGTGGCAGGCGATCGCGCGGCTGCGGCATGGGCAGCGGTAGGCGCGCGTTGCGCCCCGCTTGCGCATGACGACCGAACCCGCACGCGCATCCGGCGGCGCCCGTTCGTTCACGCACCGCGCGGATCGCGCCGCGATCCGCCGCCATCGGCAGCGGCATCTGCGGCATCAGCGCGGCTATCGGCGTAACGAATCGGTCTTCATGGGCGGCGGCGCGAATAGCGCTCCGGGAGATGAATTCGCGGCGATGATCGAAACCGCCCCGGCCCGCGCCCATCCCCCAGCGCGCCGCGTCGCTGGAACGCCGGCCGCGCCGCCTTGTTTTTCCCGGAATATCGGATATACCTAATCCATCCGCTGCGCTCGGAAGCACGCAGGCGCGCACCGCCCCGGACCGACGCCGCGACGTGGGCCGCCGCGCGCGCCGCCCGGCGACGCCGCCCGCGCATAAAAAGGAGAAGATCGTGGCGAAGATCCTCGAAAACGTCGAGCACATCGTCGTCGTGATGTTCGAGAACCGCTCGTTCGACACGATGCTCGGCTGGCTCTACCCGCCCGGCACGCAGCCCGCGCACGTGCTGCCCGCGCGCGGCTCGCCGCAGTTCGACGGCCTGAAGCCCGACATGTCGAATCCGTCGAGGGCGGGCAAGACGATCGCCGTCACGCGCGAGGCGACGAACAACGTGATCCCCGATCCGCAGGAAACCTTCGTCAACGTGACGAGCCAGATCCTCGGCCCGGGCGGTGCAGGCAACCCGTGGCCGCCGATGCAGGGCTTCGTCGTCAATTACGAGACGACGCGGACATCCGACCCGGGCCACGTGATGCAATGCCACAGCGTCGCGCAACTGCCGACGCTCACGGCGCTCGCGCGCGCGTACGCGGTGTCCGACGCGTGGTTCGCGTCGGTGCCGAGCCAGACCTGGCCGAACCGCGCGTTCGCGCACGCGGGCACGTCGAACGGGCACGTGAACAACGGCGCGATCCCCGATCCGCTCGAATGGGACGTGCCGACGATCTTCGACGTGCTGTCGTCGATCGGCGCGAGCTGGGCCGTGTACAGCGACACGGCCGTCACGCCGTCGCTCACGCACACGATGTTTCCGTCGCTGTGGAACGACAAGTACGCCGACAACTTCGAGCGCTTCCCGGATTTCGTCGCCGCGTGCAAGAACGACGCGCTCCCGCGGTACGCGTTCGTCGAGCCGAGCTTCCTGTTCGAGCCGAACGACCAGCATCCGCCGCACGACGTGCTCGCGGGCGACAAGTTCCTGCACGATATCTGGACGGCGATCAGCACGTCGCCCGGCTGGCCGCGCACGCTGCTCGTCGTCACTTACGACGAGCACGGCGGCTGCTTCGATCACGTGCTGCCGCCCGCGAACGCGACGCCGCCCGACGCGGCGAGCAACCCCGGCGACGAGACATTCGAGTTCGATCGCTTCGGCGTGCGCGTGCCGGCCGTCGTCGTATCGCCGTACATCGAAGCGGGCACTGTGTTCCGCTCGCCGACGAACGTCCCGTACGATCACACGTCGATCCTCGCGACGCTGCGCGACTGGCTCGCCATCGCGCCCGACAAGATGCTCAAGAGCGCGCGGATCGCGAACGCGCCGACGCTCGCGCAGCTTTTCACGCGCAGCGTGCCGCGCGGCGATCTGCCGGCGATCGCCGCGCCGTCGGCGGACTTCGTCCAACCGCCGCCGAGCGCGCCGCTCAACGATCTGCAGAAGAGCCTCGTGACCGGCACGTCGCGGCGCGACGGGAACGATCCGGCCGCGAGCGTCGCGCCGATCGCGACGCGCCAGCACGCGCTCGATTTCTTCACGCGCCGGGCGACGGCGAAGCCGACATAGCGGCCAGCGGCTTCGCCCGCGCCGGGGCGCACGGCGCACCGCCCGCTCGCATGCCGCTCGACGCGCGACGCTCGCGAAATCCGGCATGATAGGTGCTTGAAGCGAAGCGGACGCACGCCGCGCCCCCGGCCCGCGCCGACCGCGTTCCGGCCGGACCCAACGAAACCCGTCGCCGCCATGAAGATACGCTCCGGCCTCGTCGCCGAACTGACGGTGAACCTGCTGCTCCCCTGGGCCGCCTATCGCGCGGCGGCGCCGCATTGGGGCGAGACGGGCGGCCTGATCGCGTCGGCCGTGCCGCCGCTCGCCTGGAGCGTGATCGAGCTCGCGCGCTTCCGGCGGATCGACGCGCTGTCCGCGGTCGTGCTGTTCGGCATCGTGCTGTCGATCGCCGCCGCGCTCGCGGGCGGCAGCCCGCGGATGCTGCTGATGCGCGAATCGCTCGCGTCGGGCGCGATCGGCGTCGCGTTCCTCGGCTCGCTCGCACTGCGCAAGCCGCTCGTGTTCCATCTCGCGCGGGCGACCATCGCGCGCGAGGCGCACGACGGCGCCGCGCGAATCGATGCGCTGTGGGCCGAGCGGCCGGCGTTCGTATCGGCGATGCGGCTGATGACGCTTGTGTGGGGCAGCGGCCTCGTCGCCGAGAATCTGCTGCGCGCGTGGATGGTCTGGAACTGGCCGGTCGAGCGCGTGCTCGTCGTCGCGCCGTTTGTCGGCTACGGCATCTACGGCGCGCTGATGCTGTGGACGCTGTGGTATCGGAAGGTGATGCGCGCGCACGCGCTCGCCGGCTTGCCGCGAGGCGGCGCGCTCGGCTGAGCGGCGCGCGGCGGCGGCCGCGAGACATCGGCCGCAAGGCGGCGGGCTCGGCGCCCGGGGGCCGTCCGTCGGCGGCGTGGGCGGGCTCTACCGGCGGCGGCGAAAGAACGCGACCGGATTCGCCGCCGTGCGTGCGCCCCCGCAGGTCCGCGCGCGCGCCGTGAAATCGAGCGCGTCGTTCGACGCGGCCTCCGCGTGCCCTTCGTGCCAGATGCCGGCGAGGCGGCTGCCGATCCGGTACGGGTTCGGCCGCCCCGCGAGATAGTCGGCGAAGCCCTGCCGATATGCGCCGTACAGCGTGAGCGGCGGCGTCGCTTCGGATCGCGCGCCGCCAAGCGCGGCGAGCGGCTCGGACGCCACCTTGGTGATCAGCGTCGCGCCGTCGATCTCGTTCGACTCCGCGATGCGCGCGCGCCGGCGCTCGCCCCCGACGAATCCCATGTGAAGCTCCCTGAATCGGTTCTTTTTCCTTCAGGAGCAATAAGAGTGCCAGCCGCAATGCGCGCGGCCGGCTCCGTCGCGACAAGGCCGCAGCGACGCGGCGGCGCGTGAACGGCGCCGACGTTACGGAACATGTAACGTGACGCCCGCCTCGCACGCCACGCCGCGCCGCCTGCGCATTCCGTCGCATCGGCGAAACGTCGCGTCGCCGCCTTGGCCGCCTCCGTCGCCATCGCTCGCGAGCCGCGCGCACCGGGATTCGAGAACGAGCGGCACGAAGCGGCACGACTTTCGTGCCGCGTGCGCCCGACTAACGTCTTCAATTCGATCGCGCGCGCATCCATCCCGCGATCGGCATCGGCCGCCCCGCAAGTGCGCCGCGCGCCTGCCGCGAGCGCACCGTGACCTCGCCGGAGATCGAGATCGCGTCGCACGCGATCTCGAAGTTGTGCAGCGCGACGATGTTGTTGCTGACCATCACCGGCTCGATCGTCGGGTTCCGGCGGCTCGCCCCGGACGATCAGCGGGTGCGCTGGCGCCGCGCGTCGATCGGGACGACGACGGGCGACGCGCCCGCGCCGTCGCCATGCCGTCGCGCGAACGCGCCGCCCCGTTCGTCGGCGCGAGCACGCACGGCTGCCCGGCGCGCCGGATCAGCCGTCGCGAAACAGGAAGCTGTACGCGTTCAGCGCGGGCACGCCGCCGAGATGCGCGTACAGCACCTTCGAGCCGGCGGGAAACTCGCCGAGCCGCACCTTCTCGATCATCCCGTGCATCGACTTGCCTTCGTAGACGGGATCGGTCAGCACGCCTTCGAGCTTTGCGCACAGCCGGATCGCCTCGAGCGTGCCCTCGTTCGGCAACCCGTATTCGGGGCCGCCGAAGCGCTCGTCGAGCACGACGTCGCCGCTCGCGATGTCGCGGCCGAGCTCGACGCGATCGGCGGTATTCCTCGCGATCCGAAGGATCTGCTCGCGCGTCTGCGCGGGCTTCGCCGACGCGTCGATGCCGATCACGCGATCCGCGCGCCCGTCCGCCGCGAACCCGACGACCATCCCGGCCTGCGTGCTGCCCGTCACCGAGCACACGACGACGTAATCGAACTTGAAGCCGAGCTCGGCCTCTTGCGCGCGCACCTCCTCGGCGAAGCCGACGAAGCCGAGGCCGCCGAGCGGATGATCGGAGCAGCCGGCCGGAATCGCATACGGCTTGCCGCCCCTCGCGCGGACATCGGCGAGCGCGTCCTCCCAGCTCTTGCGAAAGCCGATGTCGAAGCCATCCGGCACGAGGCGCACGTCGGCGCCCATCATCCGCGACATCTGGATGTTGCCGACGCGATCGTAGACGGCGTCGTGATAGTTGACCCAGTTCTCCTGCACGAGCACGCACTTCATGCCGAGATGCGCGGCCACCGCCGCGACCTGGCGCGTCTGGTTCGACTGGATGCCGCCGATCGACACGAGCGTGTCGCAGCCTTGCGCGAGCGCATCCGGGATCAGGTATTCGAGCTTGCGCGTCTTGTTGCCGCCGAACGCGAGGCCGCTGTTGCAGTCGTCGCGCTTCGCGTACAGCTCGACCTTGCCGCCGAGATGCGCGGAGAGCCGCTTGAGCGGCTGGATCGGCGTCGGGCCGAAGGTCAGCGGATAACGCGGGAATTTCTGGAGATTCATCGGTCGCTCCTGTCGTCGAAGGTTCGGGCGCGCGGGCGCATCGGACGGCGCATCGCACCGTTCGATCGCAGCCGCAGCGATGCCTCATGTTAAAAACGATCGGGAATAACAGGGTTGCGAATATACTTCCTATTTCCTATTTTTATGTTTTGCCATCAGCATTAGACTTAACTAAATTAGGAATCTCAAAGCATGTGCGCAACAAAAAAATCCGCACCGAAGGCCGCCGCGCAACCGGCGGGCGCGGACATCGACCGCGTCGATCGCGCGATCCTGCGCATGCTGCAGCGCGACGCGTCGATCTCGAACGTCGCGCTCGCCGCGAAGGTGAACCTGAGCGCGCCCGCATGCCTGCGCCGCGTCGAGCGCCTGAAGGAGATGGGGCTGATCCGCGGGATCGTCGCGCTGCTCGAGCCGAAGGCGCTGAACGCGGGAATGCTCGTGATGATCGGCGTCGTGCTCGACCGCTCGACGCCCGACTCGTTCGGCGCGTTCGAGCAGGCCGCGCAGAAGGTGTCGGGCTGCATGGAATGCCACGTCGTGACGGGCGAGTTCGACTACATCATGCTGATCCGCACGCGCGACAGCGATACGTTCAACCGGCTGCACGCCGAGCAGTTGCTGTACCTGCCCGGCGTGCGGCAGATCCGCACGTTCGTCGTGCTGAAGGAGATTCTGTCGACGACGAGCTTTCCGATTTGAGCCGCGGCGCATTCGCGCGAATCGCGCGCCCAACGCGCGGGCGGCGGCCCGCTTCATCGCACCCGGCACGCGTTGCGACGCGCCCGAACCATGCCGGACACGCGTTCGGCGCGCGCGGAACGCGCGGGGAATCCGCATCGGCGCGACGCAGAGAGGGCGCGGCGCGCCCGCTTTCGCCCCGCGTTCGCGACACCGCTCACGCCCCCGCGCGCATCAACCAGCGCATCGACGAGCGCGCCGCCGGGTGCGCGGATTTCCGCGCGCACGCGCCGACCCGCTATCATGTGCGCCATTCGCGATCGCAAGATCGACCCGACACTCAGGTTGGAGACCTCATGGCCTTACCCCAGGACAGCGTCAACATGGCGCTCTTTTGCGACTTCGAGAACATCGCGCTCGGCGTGCGCGACACGAAGTTCGAGAAATTCGACATCAAGCCCGTGCTCGAGAAGCTGCTGCTCAAGGGCAGCATCGTCGTCAAGAAGGCGTACTGCGATTGGGATCGCTACAAGACGTTCAAGGCTGCGATGCACGAGGCGAGCTTCGAGCTGATCGAAATCCCGCACGTGCGCCAGTCCGGCAAGAATTCGGCGGACATCCGGCTCGTCGTCGACGCGCTCGATCTCTGCTACACGAAGGCGCACGTCGATACGTTCGTCATCATCAGCGGCGATTCGGACTTCTCGCCGCTCGTGTCGAAGCTGCGCGAGAACGCGAAGCGCGTGATCGGCGTCGGCGTGAAGAACTCGACGTCCGATCTGCTCGTCGCGAACTGCGACGAATTCATCTTCTACGACGACCTCGCCCGCGAGCAGCAGCGCGCGCTCGCCAAGCGCGACGCGCGCAAGGCCGAAGCGGGCGCGAAGCGCACGGCCGACGACGACAGGCACCGCAGGCACGACGGCGACGCGCGCAAGGCGGAAGCGATCTCGCTCGCCGTCGAGACGTTCGACGCGCTCGCGTCCGAGCGCGGCGAGAGCGGCAAGATCTGGGCGTCGGTGCTCAAGAGCGCGATCAAGCGCCGCAAGCCGGATTTCAACGAGTCGTACTACGGCTTCCGCGCGTTCGGCAACCTGCTAGAGGAAGCGCAGGCGCGCGGGCTGCTCGAAATCGGCCGCGACGACAAATCAGGCACGTTCGTGTTCCGGCCGATCCAGACGGTTGCCGTCGAGTTCGCCGGCGCGGCTGAGGCGGCCGCGACCGTCGACGACAATCACGCGGGCGCGAAGCCGTCGGGCAAGAAGGCGCACGGCAAGGGTCGCGGCGCGAAGAAGCGCGTGCCCGAGCAGATGCCGCTGATCGTCGAGACGGGCGCGGAAGCTCACGCGGACGCCGACATCGAAGCGGACGCAGAGATCGCCGAAGCGAACGTCTCCGCGCCGCGCGACTTCCGCCGCGAACGCACGGCGGAAGCCGCGCGCGATACGCATCCGGCGCACGAAGCGCACGAGCCGCGTGAAGAGCGGGCCGCGCGCGAACCGGCTCGCACGGATGAATCGGCCGAAGCGCAGGAAGCCGAGGCGGCGAGCCCCGCGCGCTCGCGCACTCGCAAGACCGCGGCGAAAAAGGCCAAGGGGACCAAGGCGCGCGCGGCGGACACATCGCCCGCGTCGCCCGCCGTCGCCGCGGAGGCGAACGCGGCCGGCGAACCACCTCCCGAAGCGGCAGCCGAAGCGGCGCCGGCAAAGGCCCCGCGCAAGTCGGCCCCGCGTGCGCGCCGTCCGCGCAAAACCGTGGCGACGAACGAATCCTGAGCGGCGCGTTGCCGGCCGAGCGCGCGGCGAGCGTCTGCAGTGATTGCGGAACGGACGCGCGCGCGGCCTGAAGCGCGAAGATGCGCGACAGACATCGTCGCGCAGGCGGAGTCGCCGGCGACGGCCGGACGCGATCCGCGCACCTCGCGAGTCTCGCGCTCGGCCGACGCCGCCGGGCCGTCACACGCCGTTCAGCGGCAGACCGCTGCGCTCAGCCTGCAAAGCCGCGCGCAGCGCCGCCGACGAACGACGCAGGCGGCATCGGCCCGGCCGCGCGCCCTTCCGCGATTACGCCATCGCCGCGCTTGGTCCGTCGCGCCTGAGGCCTATTTCGAGCCATTTGGAGCCTATTTCGAGCCTCGACCGGCTGGTCGTCTCCCGCGAAGCAACGCGCCCGGCCAGCCTCGCCGCATCGACACGCCGACACATCGAAGCTCGCCACATCGCCGCGAGCGCCGCTACAGCGCCAGCAACTCCTCCGGCCGCTCGATCAACGGCATCCGGCAATGCGCCTGCAACGCATCCGGCGCGGTATAGCCCCACGCGACGCCCCTGAATGCAATCCCCGCGCGATCCGCGGCCTGTGCGTCGCGCACTTCGTCGCCGACGTACAGCACGTCGGCGCACGCGAAGCCGCTTGCGTGCGCGAGCGCGCGCAGCCGCCGGGCCTTGCCGAACAGCGAGATCCCGCAACTGAAATGCCGGATGTGCGCACACGTCGCGGGTCCGGCGATCGCGCGCACGACGGCCTCCGAGTTCGACGTCGCGATGGCAATGCGAGTGCCGCGCTGCGCGAGCGCGCGCAATGTCGCGTCGATTCCCGCAAAGAGCCGCACGTCGGAAGCGCGCGCATGCATCCGCCGCCGCATGTCGGCGGCGATGAGCGGCACTTTCCACGGCGGCACGCCGAGCAGCTTGACGATCTCGTGCGCGGACATCCCGCGCACCTGCGGCAGCAACGCGCCGTCGATCGCGCGAAAGCCGTGCTGCCGCGCGGATTCGGACAATGCCAGAAGAAAGCACGCGAGCGAATCCGCGAGCGTGCCGTCGAAATCGAAGGCGATAAGCTTGTAGGCCAAGTTTTCCTCGTTGTGTTTATCGTGGCCGGAGGGAAACTGTCGGGTCGACACGGCCGTTGAGACACGGCCGGTGAGACACGGTCGTGTCAGACACGGTCGCATCGGACAGGGCCCGCGATTGTGTCACGAAACGCACCCTCGACAAAACCGCGGCGAAACGTTCGAGCGCCTCGAACGACGCGCGCGGCGCCCGCCTCCAATCCCTCGCCCTTTCGCTCGACCGCGCACGAAGCGCGGCTCGCGAACGCCGCGCGCCAAACGAACCGGGCGGCGTGCTCGCGCAACGCCGCCCGGACAATTTCACGCCGAAACGCACGCCCGGGGCGCCCGAGACGCCGCCGGCGCGATGCGGCGCTCAGGCCGCCATGCCCGCCGCCCGCCGCCGGCCGGCCACCGACGCGGCGGCGAGCATGCCGACGCCAAGCGCGGCGAGACACACGACGGGCACCAGCATCGGCGCGCTCGTGCTGCCCGCGGCCTTGCCGACGTACGGCATCAGGTTCTGCGCGAAGAAGCCGCCGAGATTGCCGATCGAGTTGATCGCCGCGATGCTCGCCGCGGCGCGCGCGCCGGAAAAGAAACGCGGCGGCAGCGACCAGAAGCACGGATACAGCAGCGGGATGCACGCGCCGCCCAGCACGAGCGCGGCGAAGCGCAAAGGCAGGCCCGGCAGCGCGAGGCTGAGCGCGAAGCCGGCAACGCCGACGCCCGCGACGATGGCCATCGCCTTCAGCACGAGCCGCTCGCGCTTGAGCCGCGCGGGCAACCACAACAGCAGCAGCGCCGCGATCGCCCAAGGAATCATGTTCAGCAGCCCGTTCAGCGACGCAGGCACGCCGCTGCTCTTCAGGAGCGTCGGCAGCCAGTACGTGACGCCGTACAGCGACGTCGACATCAGCATGTACGCAAGCGCGAACATCAGCACGCGCGGATCGACGAGCGCGCGCCACGGCGATTCGGACACCGCCTCCGGCGACGCCTCGCGCTTGAGCGCGGCGAGCACGACACGCTTCTCGTCGTCGGCGAGGAACGTCGCGCGCTCGACCGACTCCGGCAGATAGCGCAACGCGACGAACGCGACGGCGACAGCGGGCAGCCCCGTCGCGACGAACACCCATTGCCAGCCGGCAAGCCCGAGCCGGCCGTCGAGCGACAGCAGCAGCCCGCCCGCGAGCGAGCCGAGCATGTTCGCGAGCGCGCTGCCAAGCGTGAAGAGGCCGAGCACGCGCGTGCGGTGGCTCTGCGGGAACCACAGCGTCAGGTAATAGATGACGCCCGGATAGAAGCCCGCCTCCGCGACGCCGAGCAGAAAACGGAATACGTAGAAGACGCTCGTCGAATGCGTGAAGCCGAGCAGGACCGTGATCACGCCCCACGTCATCATGATGCGCGCGAGCCAGAGGCGCGCGCCGAACCGGTGCAGCGCGAGCGTGCTCGGCACCTCGAACAGCAGGTAGCCGATGAAGAACAGCGACGCGCCGAGCCCGTACGACGTCTCGGTCATCCCGAGCGCGTGGACCATCTGCAGCTTCGCGAAACCGACGTTCTGCCGGTCGATGAACGCGATCAGGAACATGATGACGAGCAGCGGCATTAGCCGCCGCGCGATTTTCGTCATGACCGCCCGTTCACGGATTGAGGACTCGTCCACCTGCCGTCTCCTTGTTCAAAAATTCATATAGATGATTAGTTGATTAGCAGCATGCGACAATGCGGAATAACCCGCGTCGCACACACGTGATTCATGCATTTCATCGGGTTTCCACTGATTCGCTCGTACTGAAGTCATGCAAACATACAGATGAATTTGGAGAAACCATGCACGCTACCGACGACCGTCTCCCCCGCTATCAGCGCCTGCGCGACGAGCTGGCCGCGCTCATCGCCGCGCGGCACTGGCGGCCGGGCGAAGCGATCCCGACCGAGCAGGCGCTCGCGAAACGCTACGACGTCGCGATCGGAACGGTGCGCAAGGCGGTCGATCTGCTCGTCGCCGACGGGATGCTCGAACGCTTCCAGGGGCGCGGCACGTTCGTGCGGCGCGCGAGCTTCGACAGCTCGCTGTTTCGCTTCTTTCGCTTCCAGAGCAAGCACGGCGAGCGCCGGATACCGGAGAGCCGGATCCTGCGCCGCGAGGTCGTCGAAGCGACTTCGGCCGTCGCGGCCGCGCTGCAGATCCCGGCCCGCGCGCCGGTGATCGAGATGACGCGGGTGCGGCTGATCGACGGCGCGCCGATGCTCGCCGAGGAAATCTGGCTGCCGTACGACCGCTTCGCCGCGTTCTCGCGGCTCGAACTCGACTCGATCGGCGACCTGCTGTACCCCGTCTACGAAGCGCACTGCAACCAGATCGTCGCGTCGGCCACCGAGACGCTGACCGTCGAGGCGATCGGCCCCGCGCACGCACGCCTGCTGCGCATCGAGCCGGGCACGCCCGCCGTCGTGATCGAGCGGCTCGCGTACGGCTACGACCGCCGGCCGCTCGAATGGCGGCGCTCGCGCGGCCCCGCGAGCGAGTTCATCTATCAGGCGGAAATCCGCTAACCGCGCGCTCGCGCGAAAGGCGCCGCCCGGCGCGCGACTGGAGACGACAGTGTTCGAATGGTTCGCCACCGTATCGCTGCGCGAACGGCGCACGTTCTGGGCCTGCTTCGGCGGCTGGGCGCTCGATGCGCTCGACATGCAAATGTTCAGCCTCGTGATCCCCGCGATCGTCGCCGAATGGTCGCTGTCGCGCACGCAGGCGGGCTTCGTCGGCGGCGCGACGCTCGTCGCATCGGCAATCGGCGGCTGGGTAGCCGGCATGCTGTCCGACCGCTTCGGCCGCGTGCGCACGCTGCAATGGACGATCGCGTGCTTCGCCGTCGGCACGTTCGCGTGCGCGTTCGCGACGAGCTATCCGCAGTTCGTCGTCCTGAAGGCGCTGCAGGGCGCGGGCTTCGGCGGCGAATGGGCCGCGGGCGCCGTGCTGATGGCGGAGACGATCCGCGCCGAGCATCGCGGCAAGGCGATGGGCGCCGTGCAGAGCGCATGGGCGCTCGGCTGGGCGGCCGCCGTGCTGCTCTATGCACTCGCGTTCTCGCTGATGCCCGCCGCGCTCGCGTGGCGCGCGATGTTCGCCATCGGGCTGCTGCCCGCGCTGCTGATCGTCTATGTGCGGCGCGGGATCGTCGAGCCTTCGGTGAGCGCGTCGAGCCCGTCGAACACGCCGGCCGCGGCACGAGCGAGCGTGCCGCTCGTCGGCATCTTCTCGCGCGACACGCGGCGCATGACGCTGATCGGCGCACTGCTCGGCGTCGGCGCACACGGCGGCTACTACGCGCTGATGACATGGCTGCCGACCTATCTGAAAGTCGAGCGGCATCTGTCGGTGCTCGGCACGGGCGGCTATCTGGCCGTCATCATCGTCGCGTTCTTCTGCGGCTGCATCGCAAGCGCGCAGTTGCTCGACCGCATCGGGCGGCGCGGCACGATCCTCGCGTTCGCCGCGTGCTGCATCGCGACCGTGATCGCGTATCTGTTCCTGCCGCTCGGCAACGCCGCGATGCTCGTGCTCGGCTTTCCGCTCGGCTTCTTCGCGGCCGGCATCCCGGCGAGCATGGGCGCGCTCTTCAACGAACTGTATCCGCGCGGCACCCGGGGCACGGGCGTCGGCTTTTGCTACAACTTCGGGCGCGTCGCGTCGGCGGGCTTTCCGGTGCTCGTCGGACACATGTCGGCCGACATGCCGCTCGGCACCGCGATCGGCATCGACGCGGCGATCGCATATTCGATCGTCGTCGTCGCGGTGCTGTTGCTGCCCGAGACACGCGCGCGCGCGCTCGACGATCTCGCGGTCGCGCACGCCACCGCCGATGCGCGAGCCGATCGCATCGGCGCGCCGGGCGCGCGGCATCGTTGAGGTTCGCGCCGGATTCGGGTTGGAGATTCATCGCATGAGGAGCATCGAGCGTTGAGCGGGCAGGAGTGGAGCGCGTGCGCGCATGCAGCGGCGATGCGGCGCGCGGCCAGCGACATCACGGCGATCGACGCGCACGCGCACGTGTTCGAAACGGGGTTGCCGCTCGCCGGCCGGCGCCGCTACGCGCCCGATTACGACGCGCCGCTCGATGCATACCTCGCGCAGCTCGACGCGCATCGCGTATCGCACGGCGTGCTCGTGCAACCGAGCTTTCTCGGCAGCGACTGCCGCTACCTGCTGCGCGCGCTCGCGCAGCAGCCGCGGCGCTTGCGCGGCGTCGCCGTGATCGACGCGGGCTGCGAACCGCACGTACTCGATACGCTCGATCGCGCGGGCGTCGTCGGCATCCGGCTGAACCTGATCGGCATGCCGGACCCGGCGCTCGACGGCCCGGCATGGCGCGCGACGCTCGAGCGCATCGCGGCGCTGCGCTGGCACGTCGAACTGCACGCGCAAGCGCAGCGGCTCGGGCGGCTGATCGCGCCGCTGCTCGCGCATCGCGTGAATGTCGTCGTCGATCATTTCGGCCGCCCGAACCCGGCATGCGGCATCGCCGACGCCGGCTTTCGCGATCTGCTGCGCACGGCCGCGACGCGCCGCGTCTGGGTGAAGGTCTCCGGCGTCTATCGCAACTGGCCCCTCGCGCCCGGCGAAGCGAACGCCCGCGCGCAAGAGGCGTTCGATGCGCTCGCGGCCGAGTTCGGCGCCGAGCGGCTCGTGTGGGGCAGCGACTGGCCGCATACGCAGTTCGAAAGGACGGAGACGTTCGGCCGCGCCTTCGCGCTCGCCCGGCAATGGATGCGCGACGATGCGATGCGCCGCGCGATCTTCGTCGAGACACCCGCGCGGCTGTTTCGGTTCGGCGAGCTTCACGGCGCATGATGCAGCGGGCGCGGCGCGCATTGCGTCGCGCCGCGCACGCCCACGCGCGCCGCCGGTATCGCACGCCGTCCGCCGGCCCTCGCGCCCGTCCAATCTCGCGCCCCCACAGCGCCGCACTCGCCCCGGCCATCGCCGCATGCCATGCGACGATGTCACGTCGCCTTCACATTGATTACATCGGTCATGCGTACTTTTACGGCTTTCCAACGGGAACGACCATGCCACGACCGATTCTTCGCCGCGCCGCCGCGCTTTTGCCGACGCTCGCGAGCGCCGCGCTACTCCAGGCCTGCACGAGCAGCATCGACAACCAGCCGGACGCCGCGAGCGCGAGCGCGAACATCCAGGCGGCGTGGGTCGAGATCGGCGACGCCAACCAGGCGATCGCCCGCGTGATCACGAGCTACGCGCCGCCCGCCGCAGCGCCGGGCGAGGCGGCGCCCGCCGTCTGCCCGCAACTGAACGCCGACGGCAAGATCGCCCGAATGACGCTGCGCGCCGCCGCGGGCACCGCCGCGCAACGCCCGACCGCGAGCGATCCGGCCGATTCCAAGCCTTCGGGCTTTCCGGTATCCGTCTGCGAAGCGACGGTGCCCGCGAACGCGAAGGGCGTGACCGTCGCCGGGCGTGCGCTGCCGCTGCCGAAGGCCGAGCCGCAGCGCGTCGCGATCATCGCCGACACCGGCTGCCGGATGAAGAAGGCCGACAACGCGTTCCAGGCGTGCAGCGACGCAACGGTGTGGCCGTTCGCGACGATCGCCGCGAGCGTGGCGAAGCTGAATCCGGATCTGGTGCTGCACGTCGGCGACTATCACTATCGCGAGAACGCGTGCCCGCCCGACATCGCCGGCTGCAAAAACAGCCCGTGGGGCTACGGCTGGGACGCGTGGCGCGCGGATCTGTTCGAGCCCGCCGCGCCGCTCCTCGCGAAGGCGCCGTGGGTCGTCGTGCGCGGCAACCACGAGGAATGCGCGCGCGCGGGCCAGGGCTGGTTCCGCTTCCTCGATCCGCGCCCGTACTCGGACGCGCGTTCGTGCAACGATCCCGCGAACGACGGCAACGCGAACTATTCGGAGCCCTACGCGGTGCCGCTCGGCACTGGCTCGCAGGTGATCGTGTTCGATACCGCGAAGGTCGGGCGCGCGGCGCTCAAGACGACCGACGTACAGTTCCAGATCTACCAGAAGCAGTTCCAGACGGTGGCCGCGCTCGCGAACAAGCCGGGCATGTCGACGACGATCTTCACCAACCATCACCCGATCCTCGCGTTCGCGCCGATTCCGGGCAGCACGCCCGCGCCGGGCAACCTCGCGCTGCAATCGGTGATGTCGAGCCTCTACGCGCAGGCGTACTACCCGCCCGGCGTGCAGATCGCGCTGCACGGCCACGTGCACGACTTCCAGGCGATCAACTTCGCGTCCGGCCACCCGGCGACGATCGTGTCGGGCAACGGCGGCGACAATCTCGACGTCGCGCTGCCCGATCCGTTTCCGGCGAATCTGACGCCCGCGCCGGGCGTCGTCATCGACAAGCTGTCGCACAACAACAGCTTCGGCTTCCTGATCATGGAGCGGCGCGCGGCGCCCGCTCGCGGCTGGACATTCAAGGCGTACACGGCGGCGGGCAAGCTGCTCGCGAGCTGCGACCAGGCGGGCACGACGCTCACGTGCGACAAGACCGGCTTCGTCGCGCCGTGACGGGCCGCAGGCGAAGCAGCGCGGCGCGGCGCGCGGTGCCCGCCGCAGCGCTCACGGCGCGCGCGTCCGTCACCGCCTTCGCGCTCGGCCCGGCCGCGCTCGGCACGACGAGGACGCGCCGCACCGTGCTGACCCTCTCGACCATCGTGCGGGCGGCATGCGGCGCGCTCGCCGCGTGCGCATCGGCGATCGCGCTCGCGTCCGGCCCGGCCGCGCCGGACGCGACACACTCGACACACGCGGCTCGCCCGGCGAGCGCCGCAAGCTCAACGAGTCCCATGAACCCGACGAGCACGCCGGGCGCGTCCGGCCCGGCCCATGCGAAAGCCGCGCTAGACGCCGCCCGCGCCAAGGCCGCCCCGCCCTCGCCGCCGACGACGGTCCTGCTCCCCGGCGCGCCGCCTGAGCGCGTCGTCGACACGATCGGCCGCGGCACGCCGCAGGTCGCGTCGAAAGTCGACCCGACGGCGGCCGTGTTCCGCCCGGACCCGACGCTCGCCGCGCTCGGCAAGCGCGTGTTTTTCGATCCGGCATTGTCGGAGCCGCGCGGCATGTCGTGCGCAAGCTGCCACGATCCGGGCCGCGCGTTCGCGCCGACGCTCTCTCCCGCGGCGCTCGCCGGCCCGCGCGTGCCGCAGGGCAGCCGGCCCGGCCATTTCAGCCGCCGCAACGCGCCGTCGCTGCTGTACGTGCGCTACGTGCCGCGCCGCCACTTCTATCAGGACGACGACGCGCTCGCGCCCGCGCCGTTCGGCGGCCTGTTCTCGGACGGCCGCGCCGACACGCTCGCCGAGCAGTTGCGCGGCCCGCTCTTCGATCCGGACGAGATGAACAACGCGTCGGCCGCGGCGCTGATGCGCAAGATCGGCCGCACCGGGCTCGGCGCGGCGCTCGCCGGGCGCTTCGGCCCATCGGTGCGCCGCGATCCCGAGCGGATGGTGCGCGTGCTCGGCGAAGCCATGCAGGCGTACCTGCAAAGCGACGAAATGGCGCCCTTCTCGTCGCGCTACGACGCGTACGTGACGAAGCGCGCACCGCTCACGCCGCAGGAGATGCGCGGGCTCGCGCTCTTCAGGAATCCGGACAAGGGCAACTGCATGAGCTGCCACACGCTGTCGGACACCGCGAGCCGGCCCGAGCGCTCGCTCTTCACCGACTTCGGCTACGACGCGATCGCGGTGCCGCGCAATCGCGCGCTGCCCGCGAACCGCGACCCGCGCCACTTCGACAACGGCCTGTGCGACACCGCCGCGAAACTGCGCTGGCCCGAGCCGACACAATGGTGCGCTTACCTGCGCACGCCGGGGCTGCGCAACGTCGCGATCAAGGAATCGTTCATGCACAACGGCGTGTTCGACACGCTGCGCGACGCGGTCGCGTTCTACAACACGCGCTCGACCGATCCGGCACGCTGGTACCACGGCCGCGACACGTTCGACGACGTGCCGCGTGCGTATCGCGGCAACGTCAACGTGAACTCGACGCCGATGAACCGCCGCCCCGGCACGCCGCCCGCGATGACGGACGCCGACGTCGACGATCTCGTCGCCTTCTTGCGCACGCTGACGGACGCGCGCTACGTCGGGCTGATGCCCACGGCGCCGGACGGCAAGGCGGCGCGGCCGTGACGGCCGGCGCCCGACCGGGCGAGGCGGCCCCGAACCGGTAGCGCATCGGCGATGCGCGAGCCGCACGCCGCCGCTCGGGACGGCGACGCGCGATCGACGGATCGATAGACCGATACACTGTGGCGTATCGACGAAGCTCGTCTATCGAATGGAGGAAACGTCATGTCGAACCAATCGATTGCCGCGCCGGACAGCACCGCGGTACGGGTCGCGCTGTGGCGCGCGCTGCATGTCGAGATCGATGCGCCGCCGCACGTGCTCGACGACGGGATCGGCCTCGAATTGGCCGCCCCCGACGACGACTGGCGCAGCCGCCCGGACATGGCCCCGCAGGCCACGCGCGGCTACCGCGCGTCGATCGTCGGGCGCGCGCGCTTCGTCGAGGATCTGATCGGCGAGCAGGCCGAACGGGGCGTCGCGCAGTACGTGGTGCTCGGCGCGGGCCTCGACACGTTCGCGCAGCGCCGCGCGAAGCTCGCGTCGCACCTTCGGGTATTCGAAATCGACCAGCCGGGTACGCAGGCGTGGAAACGGCAGCGCCTGATCGCGCTCGGCTACGGCGTGCCGGAATGGCTGCGGCTCGTGCCGGTCGATTTCGAGGCGAGCGGCGCGTGGCGGGCGCAGCTGAGCGCCGCCGGCTTCGACGACAGCCGGCCGGCCGTCGTGTCGTCGACAGGCGTCTCGATGTATCTGACGCGCGACGCGATCGCCGGCACGCTGCGCCGGATCGCGACGCTCGCGCCGGGCTCGACGCTCGCGATGACGTTCCTGCTGCCGCTCGAACTCATCGACGATCCGGCCGAGCGCGCGCAGCACGCGGCCGTCTATGAACGCGCGCGGGCAGCGGGCACGCCTTTCGTGAGCTTCTTCAGCCCCGCCGAAATGCTCGCGCTCGCCCGCGAAGCGGGATTTCGCGAGGTTCGGCACGTGTCGACCGACGATCTCGTCCGGCGCTATTTCGAAGGCCGCCCCGACGGCTTGCGGCCGTCGAGCGGCGAGGCGTTCCTGGTCGCGTCGACGTGAACGGGCATGCGCGGCCGGGCGCATGACGGAAAGCCGCCGATCGCGATCCGATCCGCGAGCCGGCCATTGCGCGCGTCCGGACGCGGCCCGGCGAATGCGGCACGATGGGGCGCGGCCTGCGTCGCGACGCCGGCGTCAAGCGCCATCGAACGCCGTCCGCCGCGACGTCTCCCGCACGCTTCCGCCGCGCGGTGTTCCTTCCCGATCCCGCTCGTCCTCGCGCGCCTTGGTTCGCCCCCATTTATTGCAGTTGCACACGCGCCCAATACTGGATAAATTAACAGCACTGTATTTATATCCAGTGAGGTGTGAGATGGAGCACCTGGTTCGCATCGTCAACGATACCGACCGACAAATCCTCGCCTGGCTGCGCAACCAGGTTGGCGACGAGCGCGTGGAACGCGCGGCGCAGCACATGGGGCGCGTCCGCAAGCCCTACCTGTCGGCGGTCTGCCGCTACCTGGGCGTCTGGCCGCCGATCTCGCTGCGCTATCAGACGCGGCGCGCCGAAGTCGATCACGCGGTCGGCGACCGTTACTTGACACTAATCCGGCAGCACCTCGCCACGCATGCCGCGAGTCGATAAGCGGCATGCGCCATATCCGGCCCGTCCGATCAGCGCGGACGGGGCGAAACGAAGCCGGGCGGCGGCGGCCGTCGGGTGCGGCGCGGCGTTGCGTCGCACCTTGTGATTCCATGCGCGACATCAAGGAATGCGCGTCGCCTGAGCGACAGAATGTACTGGTCGCGGCGGCGGACATCCGGCCAACTCGCCACGCACGAGGCCGTGCGAGCGTCGCGCCCTTCCCAGCCGTCTACCCCGCCCACGAGGCGCCGTCTGACATCGCTCGCCGCGACACCCTCCAACGCATTTTGCGAGGTACCCCGGCATGGCGAAGAAATTCCCGCTGCATCCAAAACACCCCGAACGTAATTGCTGGGGATGCGACCGATATTGTTCAGTTGACGCGCTGTCGTGCGGCAACGGCTCCGACCGAACTCAGCACCCGGTCGAATTGCTCGGTGACGACTGGTACGAATGGGAGCAGGAGAACGAGGCGGCGCAGAAGCAAATGCAACAGACGCAAGCGGCCGCTCGATAACGCCGCGCCGCGGCCCGACGCGCCGGCCGTGACTCATTCGACGAACAAGCCGCCGATGCGGAAGAAGCAAAGATGCGGCCCGCGCGCGCTTCGTGCGAGCGCAAGCCGCTCATCATTCGATATTCGGCTCAGGCCGGTTCGCATGAGCTGCGCGAGCATGACTGCGAACGCGGCGTGACGTCGATCCTCCGGCCCGCGTTCTCCGGTCGAATGTTCCCTGCGCACGCGAAGCGACCGACGGGCGCTCACAGCGCGGCGGCACGGCGGCACGGGCGTGTCGATACGCCACGGCCGCCGAGTTCACCATGCGCTCAACGGAGCACCCTGACCATGTGCTGCTCATCATAGAAGCGATCACCGATACGCATCGCACGCCGCTCGACGCCGAACGTCTCGAATCCGAGCGATGCGTAAAGCGCTTTCGCAGGCTCGTTTCCCGTATTCACGCATAGATTGACCTGAGCGACACCCCAATCGCGCGACGCATGCGTCAACGCGGCATCGACTAGACGCCTCGCGAGCCCGCTGCCGCGATGCGCGGGTGCAACGAACACGCCCCAAAGCGTCGCCTTATGGCCGATTTGCACGAGCGCTTCCCGGCGCACGCCGGCGACGCCGATCAATTCGCCGTCGACGGTCAGCGCGCCGAACACCGCCTGCGTGCCGGATGCACGAAGCCGCGCCTCGACTTCCATCCGCGACCGCCCCGCCTCTTCGGCACGCGTCGGCCATATCGCGGTCGGCGACGTGTTGATCGCAACGAGACGCAGGGCGCTGAACGCCGCAGCATCGGCAGGTTCGAGCAAACGAATCGAAATCATCGGCGATCCGAAATCGAAAACGGAAAGCCGCGATCGTACATATCCCGGCTCCACCGTGCCGCGCGCCCTCGCATCAGGCGGCCGCCGCCGCGCTCAACGCTTCGCCCTGAAGCGCTCGATCCATTCGAACGCCGCCATCCCGATCAGCATTGCCGCGACAAAGCCGAATACCTTCGCGCCGCCAAGACCGAGCGATACGACAGCCGGGCCCGGACAAAATCCGACCAGCCCCCAGCCGACGCCGAACGCCGCACTGCCCGCGACGAGCCTGAGCGTGACGGCCCCACGCGGAGGAATCTGCATCGGCAGCCCGAGCAACGAGCGCTCGCGGCGCTTGGCGAACGCGAATGCGACCGAGCTGACCGCGATCGCGCCCGCCATCACGAATGCGAGCGACGGGTCCCAATTGCCGGCGAGATCGAGAAAGCCCTGTATCTTCGCGGGATTCGCCATCCCGGACAGCAGCAACCCGGCCCCGAACAGCAAGCCCGACAAGAATGCGAACAACACGCTCATGTCACCCTCCGAACACGTGACGCAGCACGAACACCGCCGCGACGCCCGCAGCCATGAACATCGCGATGGCGACGATCGAGCGCAGCGCGCAGCGCGAGATGCCGCACACGCCGTGCCCGCTCGTGCAGCCGCCCGCATAGCGCGTGCCGATGCCGACGAGCACGCCGCCGACGATCAGCCTCACCCAGCCGGCGTCGACGGCTGGCATGGAATACCAATCGAGCGCATTCGCGACGACCGCGGCCGCGATCAGGCCGACGAGAAACGCCGCGCGCCATCCGGCGTCGCTGCGCCGGCCGGCGAGCAGCCCGCCGACGATGCCGCTGATGCCGGCGATGCGGCCATCGAAGACCACGAGCAGCGCGGCCGCGGCGCCGATCAACAGGCCGCCCGCGAACGACAGACCCGGCGTGAAATGAACGAGATCAACGACCACGTCGCTTCCCCTTTTTGTTTGTTGTACAGAACTGCTCGTAGAGCGCGGCCATGACGGCGACCGCCGGCTCGCTCGCGAGCGCGTAATAGATGTTCTTGCCGTCGCGCCGCGTCTCGACGAGCGCGTGCTCGCGCAGCACGCCGAGTTGCTGCGACAGCGTCGGCTGATGGATGTCGAGCCGCGCCTCGATGTCGCTCACGCACAGCTCGCCGCATTGCGCGAGCTCGCACATCATCAGCAACCGGTCCGGATTCGACAGCACTTTCAGCAACGCGCACGCGGCATCGGCCGATGCGCGCATCTCCGACAAGTCGATCGGCGAGCGTGCAGCACTCATCGCGTCACCTCAATAATCTACAAAACAACATTATATATTTTTACATAATGAACACCGAAAAGCAAAGGCCGTGCGATCGTGTCTCAGCGCTCGAACCGGGTCAGGCGGTTAAGCCAGCCTTAAGCCCACGTCCGGCAGAGTGGCGACAGGCGAAACTGAAACGGAAGGCACCGCACGGACATGAAACGCATTCTCATTCTGCTACTTTGCCTTGGCGCGCTTTCCGCGGCGAGCGGGTGCGCGACCCGGCCGACGGCCGTCGATTCGTCTGCCGATAGTCCGGTCCCGGCGCATGCGGGCCGGCCGAATTGGCTTTGAGCCGCGTCGCTCGGCAGACGGCCGGGCGATCGTGCGTGTTGCGACGACGTACGCGCGCCTTCCCGCCGACGCGTCGGCGCGTCGGCGCGACCTTAAGATTTCCATAAGCATCGCCCGCGATAATCGGGCGAGCCCGACAACGCACGACAGGTCGGCCAGCCGATCCCTACTAACGACTTACATCACTGGACGATTCGCGCAATGACACGCTCCCCACGAACCCCGGATCGCTACGATCTGCTCAGCCGCATTTTCCACTGGAGCGTCGCCGCGCTCGTGCTCGCGCAGTTCGCGCTCGGCTGGACGATGCCGGACGTGCACGGCACGGCGCCGCCCGCCGGTCTCGTCGCCTGGCACGTCGCGCTAGGCACCGCGCTGATCGCCGTGATCGCGGCGCGCCTGCTGTGGTCGATCGTGCGCCGCAGCCCGCCCGCGCATCAGCAAGGCGCGCTTCTGTCGTTCGCGGCGAGCGCGGTTCACAAACTGCTGTATGTCGCGCTGATCGCCGTGCCGCTGCTCGGCTGGCTGAACGCGAACGGCCGCACGTGGCAGTTGAAGCTCACGGGCGTCGTCCCGCTGCCGACGATCGCCGCCCCTCATTCGCTCGGCGCGGCTATCGGCGAATGGCACAGCCTGTCGGCGACGCTCTTCATCGCGCTGATCGGCATGCATGTGCTCGCGGCGCTCGTCCATCGCTTCGTGATGAAGGACGGCGCGTTCGAGCGGATGATCTGAACGCGCCGCGCGGCGGCCGATCGAGTGTCGGCGCGCCACGCGCGCAACAGCCACGCGGAGTGATGTCGTGGCGGCGAGGGCCGGCCGGATGCAAGACCACGGCCGACACGGTCTTTGCCGTTTGCATCGCTCTCTTCGACCCGGCTCCGGCCGGGTCTTTTTTTCACCAGTTAGTTTCCATTTCTAAATAACGCCGCGCATTGGGGCGATAGGCGGAATCGCGCCTTGGCTCGGAGGAAACGGACAACTTGCGCAGCGGCTTCGCGTATGACGAATGCGCGCTTGCGACGTGCGTGCGTTCGTGTGTCGGGCCGCGGAAAACGCACGCGGCGAGCCATTCGAGATTGACCGCGCCGGCATCGAAGCGCGAACGCGCATCGGCTTGCGCTACCATGGCACGCCACGCTTCCTGAAAAAAAACGCCATGCCTCATGCTTTCCGTCCTGAACAGGCCGATCCGTACCAATTCCTCGAAGAGCTGGACAGCTCCGCGAGCGTCGACTGGGTCGACGCGCAAAACGCCAGCACGCACGATGCGCCGTGGCTGGACGACGCGGGCTACCGCGCACTGGTCGATCGCTTCACGCAGGCGCTGCTGCCGCGCGAGCGCCCGGTGATTCCTCAACGCTGGCAGGACTGGGCGTACGACGTCTGGCAGGACGAGCAGCATCCGAAAGGCCTGTGGCGGCGCACGCGATGGGCGAGCTGGCGCAGCGGCCGTGCCGACTGGCAGACGCTGATCGATCTCGATGCGCTCGACGAAGCGCAAGGCGTTCAATGGGTGTTCGACGATCAGCTCATTCTCGAGCCGGACGGCGATCGCGCGCTGATCGTGCTGTCCGACGGCGGCGCCGACGCAGTCGTCGTCCGCGAGTTCGACATCGAGCAAGGCCGGTTCGTCGATGACGGCTTCTCGATCGAAACGGCCGGCAAGCACTCGGTCGAATGGATCGATCGCGACACGATCTACGTCGGCTGGGACAACGGCGGCGCCACCGTCACGCGCTCCGGCTATCCGCGCGAAGTCCGGCGCTGGAAGCGCGGCACGCCGCTGTCCGCCGCGCCCGTCGTGTTTCGCGGCGCGCGCGGCGACATCTCCGTCGACGCGCAATACGATCCGCTCGATCGGCATCATGCGATCGAACAGGCGATCAACTTCTACGACGCGAACACCTATCGCCTCGCCGGCGACGGTGCATGGACGCGCTATGACGTGCCGCCGCACGTCGAGGTCGGCTACTGGAGCGGATGGCTGATGCTTCAGCCGCGGCTCGACTGGACCTGCGACGGCGCGCACCACGCGGGCGGCAGCTTGCTCGCGATCCGCGAGGATGCGTTCGTCGCCGGCAACCGCACGTTCGAGACGCTGTTCGAGCCAAACGATCGCACGTCCGCGTGCGGCTGGACGCACACGCGCCGTTACGTGCTGGTGTCCTGGCTCGAAGACGTGCTCACGCGCACGATGATCTGGTGTCCCGAACATCAGGATGGCGACGCGTGGCGCTGGCGGTCGCGCGCGTTCCCCGCGCGCGGGCTCGCGCAGGTGGACGTATCGCCCGTCGAGCCGACGTTCGACGACGAGGTGTACGTGAGCGTCGACGATTACCTGACGCCGCCCGAGTATTCGCTCGCGAATCTCGCCGACGACGACCTGTCGGAATGGGCGCTGCTCGATCGCTGGCCGACGCAGTTCGACGCGTCCGCGCTGGCGGTGCGGCGTGAACACGCGCGCTCGCGCGACGGCACGCTCGTGCCTTATACGCTGGTCGGCCCGCGCGACGCGCTGGACGCCGCGGCGCGCACGCCGCGCCCGTGTCTGCTGAACGGCTACGGCGGCTTCGCGATCGCGCTCACGCCCGATTACGATCCGCTGCTCGGCATCGGCTGGCTCGAGAAAGGCGGTATCGCGGTCTTCGCGCATATTCGCGGCGGCGGCGAGTTCGGCACGCGGTGGCACGAATCGGCGCGGCAAACGGAGCGGCAGCGGTCGTTCGACGACTTCATCGCGGTCGCCGAGAAACTCGTCGCGGACGGCGTGACGAGCGCCGCGCAACTCGGCATCCGCGGCGGCAGCAACGGCGGGTTGCTGGTCGCGGCGTGCATGATCCAGCGCCCGGACCTGTTCGGCGCGGTGGTGAGCGACGTGCCGCTCCTCGACATGCAGCGCTATCCGCTGCTGCACGCGGGAGCGTCGTGGCTCGACGAATTCGGCGACCCCGACGATCCGGCGCATGCGCCGGCGCTCGCGGCCTACTCGCCGTATCACCGGGTCGCGAGCGACGTCGCGTATCCGCCCGTGCTCTTCACGACATCGACGAGCGACGATCGGGTGCATCCCGCGCATGCGAGAAAGATGGTCGCGCGCATGCAGGCGCAAGGACATCGGAACGTATGGCTGCTCGAAAAAACCGATGGCGGCCACGGCAGCGCCGACGCGATCGATGCGGCCGAGCACGAGGCGATCGGGTATGCGTTTCTATGGAATCACCTGTCCCGAGACGCGAATGACGCGCGCGAGTAGATCGCGTTGACAAGGCGCTCGACCGCCCGAGCCTGTCAGATTTTTAGTGTGCTGAGGTCATGAGACGATAACGGAACTAACGTCCTATGACCGATGCAACAGTGAGCAAGAAGAGCAAGAATCCGAAGGCACCAAAGCTGTTTCCCGATGAGCTGATCGATCAGTTGCTTGCCCAGGTTCAGGGCAAGGATGCCGAGTCGATCCTGGGCGAATCGGGGCTGGCCGGCCAGCTCAAGAAGCAACTGGCCGAGCGCATGCTCGCGGCCGAGTTGAGCCACCATCTGGCAGCCGAGACCGAGCAAGGCAGGGCCGGTAACCACCGCAACGGCACCAGCGCCAAGACGGTCCTGACGCCCAACGGCGAACTGAAGCTGGATATTCCGCGCGATCGACAGGCGACGTTTGAGCCGCAGTTGGTTGGCAAGTACCAACGCCGGCTGCCAGGCTTCGACGACCACGTGATCAGCATGTATGCGCGCGGCATGAGCGTTCGCGAGATTCAGGGCCATCTGCTGGAACTGTACGGGTTGCAGGTGTCGCCCGACCTGATTTCGACGGTCACCGACGAGGTGCTGGCCGACGTCGAACAGTGGCAGCAGCGCCCGCTCGAGGCCATGTATCCGATTGTGTACTTCGACGCGCTGCGGCTGAAGATCCGCGACGAAGGCACGGTCAAGAACAAGGCGGTCTATCTGGCGCTGGGCATCCGCGCCGACGGCCGCAAGGAAGTACTGGGTTTGTGGATCGAGCAAACCGAAGGCGCCAAGTTCTGGCTGAAGGTCTTCAACGAGCTGAAGAACCGCGGCTTGCACGACATCCTGATCGCGGTGGTCGATGGGTTGCGCGGCTTCCCCGAAGCGATCGAGGCGGTCTATCCGGCCGCCCAAATCCAGACCTGCATCGTGCATCTGATCCGCAATTCGCTGAATCTGGCGAGCTGGAAGGATCGCAAGCCGCTGGCTGCCGCGATCAAGCCGATCTACCAGGCCGCCACGGCCGAGGCGGCGGCAGCGGCGCTCGACGCCTTTGCGCAGAGCGAGTGGGGCCGCAAATTCCCTACCGTCGCGGCCATGTGGCAGCGCCAATGGGAACAGGTGATTCCCTTCTTTGCCTATCCGCCGGAGGTGCGTCGAATCGTATATACGACAAACGCTATCGAGAGCATGCACATGCAGTTGCGCAAGATCGTCAAGAACCGCGGCCACTTCCCGAGCGACGAAGCCGCCAGCAAACTGCTGTATCTGGCCTTGCGCAACATCGAAAAGGATTGGAAGATGCCGCCTATCACTTGGCGGCAAGCAGTTAATCAGTTCGCCATTCTGTTCGGCGAGCGATTCACCTCCGCCATCAACTGAGACCTTTAACCGGCCTCAGCACACGAAATTCCTGACACGTCCCGAGTAGATCGCGTTGACAAGGCGCTCGACCGCCCGCGTTGCCGCTCCTTCGTGGCGCTGATCGACGTGATCGCCGCCACGTCGGAAGCCGGTAAACCGGACGACGCAACCAACGCGAGATGACCGCCGCCTCACGCCCCATCGGCCTCTCTGTCGCGATCCCGCAACCGCCCGTCACCTGCGGCCGTCATTCTCCCGAATCACTGCCGAAGCCGCGGCCTCGGCCTCGCCCGCCTGCGCTTCGTGCACCCGCGTGCGCAGCCCCGGCAGCGGCGCGTCGCCGTCGAGCAGGCGGCCGCCACGCACCTTCGTCTCCACCGTCGCGCGCATCGACAGCCCCACCCGCAGCGGGTGCGCCGCCAGCTCCGACGGCTCCAGCGAGATCACCACCGGCAGGCGCTGCACCACCTTGATCCAGTTCCCCGCCGCGTTCTGCGACGGCAGCATCGAGAACGCGCTGCCCGTGCCCGCCGAGACCCCCTCCACCCGGCCGTGGTACGTCACCCGCGCGCCGTACAGGTCCGATTCGAGCCGCACCGGCTGGCCCACCCGCATGTGCCGGATCTGCCCTTCCTTGAAGTTCGCCTCCACCCACACCTGCCGCAACTGCACCACCGACATCAGCGGCACCCCCGGCCCCACCTGCTGACCGATCTGCACCGACCGCTGACCGACCGTGCCGTCCACCGGCGACACGATCGTCGTGCGCCTCAGGTTCCGGTACGCCAGCTTGAACTGCGCGGCCGCCTGCTGCACCGCCGGGTTCTGCTCGACCGGCCGCTCGCTGCCCAGCGCGCGCGCCGCCTCCAGCTGCGCCTGCGCCCCCGCCAGCGCCGCCTGCGCGTTCGCCAGCGACGACTTCGCCCGCGCCAGTTCCTCCGGCGCGACCACCTCCACCGAGGCCCCCGCTCGCGCCCGATACGCCTGCTGCGCAAGCTTCAGGTCCGCCTCGCGCGCCTTCACCGTCTCCTCGTACATCCCCATCGAGAGCCGCGTGTTCGCCACCTGCCGCACCGCCTGCGCGAGCTGCGCCCGCGCCTGCGCGAACGCCGCCGACGCGTCCGCGTCGTCGAGCTTCACCAGCGCCTGCCCCGCCTTCACCTGCTGCGTGTCCGCCACCAGCACGTCGGTCACCGTCCCCTGGATCTGCGCGGCGATCTGCACCACGTTGCCGGCCACGTACGCGTCGTCCGTCTCCTCGCTGAAGCGCCCGGCGACGAACCAGTAGAGCCCCGCGGCCAGCGCGGCCAGCGCCAGCAGCCCGAAGAACAGCGCGAAGCGCCGGCGGCGCGTCGCGCGGCGCGCGGCGAGCGTCGCCGCGGCTTCCGGCGGCGGAGGCGATCCGCGCTCGTGCGCCGGCACGGGCTGCGCGTGCGCGCCGTCGAGGGCGGCCGGATCGGTGGGCGCCTTCGCGCGCGGGGTATCGGTGGCGGTATCGTTCAAGGTCTTCGCGTGCGTGATGTCGGTGGCGCCGGCCGGCAACGGCCGGGCCGGCCCGCAAGCCGTCGCGGATCGGCCCGACGGGCTTCGATGCTCGGGGGCGGTGTCGGTTGAATCGCTCGTGTACACGGTGAAGGTGGCGTTGGTGTCGGTGTCTTCGGGTGTCGGTGGCTTCGGGCCGCATGCGTGCGTGCCGCTCAATCGGGCGGCCTGTCGCTCGCCGCCGCGAACGGCTTGCCCTGCGCGAGCGGCGCGCCGCCCGCCGGCCGCGCGTCGAAGCCGCCGCCCAGCGCCCCGATCAGCCCCACCCGCAGCGTCCGCCGCCGCGCCTGCAGCTCGATCACGTGCGCACGCTCGTCCAGCAGCGTCAGCTTCGCCACGTTCACGTCCTTGCGCATCCCCATCCCCCGCCGGTGCCGGTCCTGCGCCAGCGCCACCATCCGCTGCGCCGAGCGCACCGCCTGCTGCTGCGCCTCGAGCAGCGCATCCACCGTCGACAGCGACGTCAACTGCCGCGCCACCTCGCCCAGCGCCGCATCCACCGTCTGGTTGTACAGCGCCAGCGCCACGTCCGCGTTCGCCACGTCGCCCCCCAGCTTCGCCTTCAGCCGGCCGCGATCGAAGATCGGCAGCGACAGCGCCGGACCGATCGAGCCCCCCAGCGCATCGTGCTTGAACAGCGACGCCGGCGTGAGCGCGAACAGCCCGCCCAGCGCCGCCAGGTTCACGTCCGGGTAGAACGACGCGCGCGTGCCGTCGATCGCCGCGTACGCCGCCTCCACCCGCAGCCGCGCCGCGACGATGTCCGGCCGCCGCCCCAGCAGCCCGGCCGGCAGCCGCGCCGGCAGCGGCGCGTCCGCGAGCGGCGCGAGCTTCGGCCGCGCGAGCGACAGCCCGCGCTCCGGCCCCCGCCCGCTCAGCACCCCCAGTTGCAGCTTCTGCAACTGGATCTGCTCGTCGGTCAGCGCGAGCTGCTCGAGCAGCTTGCCCCGCTTGAGCGCCGCGTCGTCCGCATCGTAGCCGTTGTCGATCCCGCGCGCCGCGCGCTCGCGCAGCACCGTCTCCACCTGCTCGCTCGCGCGGCGCTTCTGCTGCAGCAGCTCGCGCAGCGCATACGCGCGGTCCAGCTCGCCGTACAGCGTCACGATCGCCACCGACAGCGCGAGCCGCGCCTGCTCGGCCTCCACGCGCGCCGCATCGCGCATCGACAGCAGCCCGCGCGTGGCCGCCGCGTTCTTGCCCCACAGGTCCAGCTGATAGTTCAGCCCGACGAACAGCGACGACGACGACACCACCGATTCGCCGACGAGCGGCACCGACACCGGCAAGCCGTTGAACGTCGTATTGATGGTGCCGCCCGAGCGCGGCACGTGCGCCTTGGAGAGCGACGCGCCCGCCGTCGCGGTGAGCCCCGTCAGCGATTCGAACTGCTGCAGCTGCGACTGCGCGACGCCGATGCGCGCCTGCGCGGCCTGCAGCGTCGGGTTCTGCCGCAGCGCCTCGTCGACGAGCGCGTCGAGTTGCGGATCGCCGAGCTGCCGGACCCAGTCGGGGCTCGGCCATGCGCCGTGCGCGGCGCCCCCCGCCGTGTGCGCGAGCGCGTCGTCGCCCGGCGTGCGCGGCGCGAGCGCCGGCTCGAAGCCCGACGGCACGCAGCCGGCGAGCGCCCACGCGAGCGCGGCTGCCGCGAGCCGGCGCGCCGCGCGGCTTCCTGTCGCGATCATCGCGCGAGTGGCTGCTTGCGTTGCTGTCTGCGTCATTCGTATGATGCGTCCTTCTTGCTTTCCGGTATCCCGCCGCGGCCCGTTCCGTTCATTCCTGCCGCACCGGCTCGCGCGCCGCCGCGCCCGCGCGCGCATCGTCGAACGATCCCAGCCGCCCGAACAGGCCGTCGAGCACGCCCAGCGCGATCCCGCGCAGCTTCGCGCCCTTCTCCCGCTCGCACAGCACCACCTGGATCACCTGCCATATCGTCAGCAGATTCGGCACCAGCGCCACCGGAAACCGCAAGCCGTACTGCAGCCCCAGTTGCATCGCGTTGCGCGCGCCGTAGTATCGGCGCAACCACCCGTGATGCATCGCCGTCAGCTCGAACGGCCCCACCTTGTGCCGGCGCCGCGCGCCGATCCGGTGCGTCAGCACGAGCGGCGGCACCACGTACAGCGGCACGTTGTGCGCGAGCGCGCGCAGGCAATACTCGGTGTCGACGTGATCGATGAACAGCGCCTCGTCGAATCGACCGAGCCGCGCGTACGCGGCCCGCGAAATCACGCTGCCCGACGAGATCAGGAACGCGCAGCGCTGCGGCGCCGTCTCGCCCTCCACCCGCACGCGGCGCACCGTCACCCCGCTCGTCATCAGCTCCGGCAGGAAGCGCTGCTCGTTCGCGTCGTAGATCCGCGGGCCCGCGATGAACGCGCCCGCGTGCGCGCCCGGTTGCTCACCCAGTTGCGCGCACGCCTCGCGCATCCGCTCGAAGTACCCGGCCGGCACCGTCGAGTCCTGGTCGAACAGCGCGACCGCCTCGACGCCCTGCGCGAACAGCACCGACAGCCCCGCGTTGTACCCGCCCGCGACCCCGCCCCGGTTGCCGTGGTGTCGCCACACCGTGTTCGTCCGCGCCGACAGCGCACGCACCCGCTCGCGCGCCGCCGCGTGCTCGTGCGGCGTGTTGTCCACGACCACGAGCGCGTCGCTGTCGCGCGCGAGCGCCTCCAGCCCCGACAACTGCTCGTCCGTCGGGTCGTACAGAATCACCAGCGCCCCCAGGATCGTCATCGCTCTTCCCTTTGGTGGTTCGGAATGCCGAAATGCCCGCTTCGTTGCCGCATCGACGCGCCGCGTCCCCAGGACTTCGGCGCATCGCCCTTCTCCTTCGCCTTCGTCATGCGGGGCGCGACATGCCTCGCCTCAGTGCCCGAGCGCCGCCGCCGCGCCCCGCTTCGGCCGCGTCAGCCACATCAGCCCCGCCAGCAGCAGGCACGTCGCGCTCGCCATGTAGAACATGTCGTTCGTCGCCATCATGTACGCCTGCTGCCGCACCACCTGGTGCAGCGAGCTCAGCTCCCGCGCGCCGTGCAGCCCCATCGCGTGCAGCGCGTCCACGTACCGCTGCGTGTTCTCCGAGGCGCGCGTCACCGATTGCGACACCACCGCGTAGTGGTACGTCGCCCGGTTGTCCCACCACGTCACGCTCAGCGCCGTGCCGAACGCCGCCGACAGCGTCCGCAGGAAGTTCGACAGGCTCGACGCCGCCGCCAGCTTCTCGTCCGGCACCCGCGACAGCGTCGCCGCCGTCAGCGGTATGAAGAAGCACGGCAGCCCCATCCCCTGAATCAGCCGCGGCGTCACCACCTGCGCGAACGTCATCGACAGCGTGAAGTGCGTGCTCCACCACATCACCGCCGCAAACACCCCGAACCCGAACGTCACCAGCACCCGCGCGTCCACCCGGCTCGCGTACAGCCCCACCAGGATCGAGAACACCAGCGCCAGCACCCCCATCGACGCCGTCGCCAGCCCCGCCTGGTACGCCGTGTATCCCATCACCGCCTGCAGCCACAGCGGAAACACCACCCCCACCACCGAGAAGCTCATCATCCCCAGCGAGATGATCACCACGCAGAACGTGAAGGTCCGCTCCCGGAACAGGCTCAGATCCACCACCGGATGCGCCTCGCCCAGCTCCCAGATCAGCAGCGACACGAGCGACACCCCCGCCGCGATCGCCAGCGCCGTGATCAGCGGCGAATCGAACCAGCCCCGGTCGTGCCCCAGGTCCAGCATCGCCTGCAGCGAGCCCACCCCGATCACCAGCAGCACGATCCCCGGCGCGTCGATCGGGCTCGCCTCGCCGCGCTGCGCCTGCGGGCGCAGCATCAGCGTGCACACCGCGAACGAGAACAGCCCGATCGGCAGGTTGATCAGGAAGATCCACGGCCACGAGAAGTTGTCGATCAGCCAGCCGCCCACCACCGGCCCGAAGATCGGCGCGAGCAGCACCGTCATCCCCCACAGCGCCAGCGCCAGCGTGCGCCGCGCCGGCGGGAACGCGCGCATCAGGATCGTCTGCGACAGCGGCACCATCGGCCCCGAGAACAGCCCCTGCAGCGCCCGGCACGCAACCAGCACCTCCAGGTCCCGCGCGAGCCCGCACAGCAGCGACGTCAGCGTGAACAGGATCACCGACGCCACGAACAGCCTCAGCTCGCCCACGCGCCGCGCAAGCCACCCCGTCAGCGGCACCGCGATCGCCGCGGCCACCGAGTACGAGCTGATCACCCACGTGCCCTGGCTGTTCGACACCCCGAGGCTGCCCGAGATCGCCGGCACCGCCACGTTCGCCACCGTCGAATCCAGCACTTCGATGAACGTCGCGAGCGACAGCGCGAACGTCAGCAGCGCGAGCTTCGCGCCGCGCAGCGGGGCGGCCGCCGGCGGCGCAACGCCCGCCTGATCCGCCGACATCGCCTGCGCGCTCATGCCGGCTGCGCCCGCCGCGCCGCGACGCCCGGCGCGAAGCGCTCGATGAAGCGCGCCGCCGCGTCGCAGCCGTTCGGCTCCGCCGCCATCCGCGCGCGCACCTGCGCGCAGCGCGCCGCCATCGCCGCGTCGCCCAGCACCTGCGCCAGCGCCCGCGCGAGCGGCTCGCCGCGCACCGGCGCGTCCAGCCGCACCCCGCAGCCGCTCGCCGCCACCCGCTGCGCGTTGTCGAACTGGTCGTGCGCGAACGGCGTCACCACCTGCGGCACCCCCGCCGCGTACGCGAGCGACGCCGTCCCGATCCCCCCGTGGTGCACCAGCGCCCGGCAGCGCGGCAGCAACGCCGCGAGCGGCACGTAGCGGCGCTTGAGCAGCGCCGCCCCGTCCGATGCCGCCGGCGCATCCGGCGCATCCGGCGCGAGCAGAATCCCCCGCACCCCCGTGGCCTGCAGCACCTGCGTCACCGCGTGCTCATACGTGCGGCCGTCCACCAGCGTCGAGCCCGCCGTGAACACCACCGGCGCCTCGCCCGACGCG
Source organism: Burkholderia thailandensis E264 (assembly GCF_000012365.1). Lineage (NCBI taxonomy): Bacteria > Pseudomonadati > Pseudomonadota > Betaproteobacteria > Burkholderiales > Burkholderiaceae > Burkholderia > Burkholderia thailandensis. The sequence continues at coordinate 1,254,018 of NC_007650.1, read as the reverse complement.
ACGAACGCCTCCAGCTCCGCATCCGCCTGCGCCGGACCCGCGTCGTTGAACAGCGGAAACCCGCTTTGCAGGTGGTTCGCCGGCCAGTCCGGCTGCGCCGGCGCGAACCACGACGGAAACAGGCACAGCACCCCGTCCGTCGAATGCAGCCACCGGCCCAGGATCCGCTTCGCCGGCGCCAGGCCCAGCGCCTGCCGCGCCGCGTTCAGCTCCGGGCCGCACACCCGGTCCAGCACCTGCCGCTCGATCAGCGTCATCAGCCCCGCCTTCACCGCCAGCGGCAGGCCCTTCGGGATCGTCAGCCGCTTGTGCGTCGGCGGCGCATGCGCCGACAGCAGCGTCGACGGCGACACCTGCACCGACACGTACCGCGTGCCGAAGCGCTCCTGCATCAGCCGCGCCGAGAACGCCCACAGCGTGCCCACCAGCACCGTGTCCGCGTCGCTCAGCGCGCGCAGCACCTCGAAGTGCGGCCTCACCACCGGCGCGATCACCCGCCACAGCGTCTTGAACGACGTGCGCGGATCCCACAGCGCCGGGTCCGCCATCGCCCGCACGTAGTCCTCGGCCGTGCCCACCGGCACGAACGCGAAGCCGCTCGCGCGCACCGCCGCCTCGAACGGCGCATGCGTGCAGAACACCACCTCGTGGCCCCGCGCCGACAGCGCCCGGCTCACCCCCAGCAACGGGTGCACGTCGCCCGCCGACCCGATCGCCGTCACGATTACTTTAGCCATCGCCTCGTCATTCCATCCCGCGCGGCAGTCGACGGAACCGTTCGCCGCAGCCCTGTTCGAACCGGATCGTCCATCGCCGGCCGGGGCTCGTCCGCCTGCCGCCAGGGCCGCCGCCGAACAACGGGCCCGTGACGCGAACGCTTCCGTCATGCCGATGCGCCCCGCCGCCGCCGCGTCATGCAGCCCGATCCGGCCCGCATCCATCCGCCTGCCTGTTTGAAGGAGCCTCGACCGCCCGGCGCGCGCCTCGCGCCCGCGCGGCCCGGCCACGGCGCGCCGCTACGACAGCGCCGGCAACTGACCGAGCGGCGCGAGCGTCTCGTCCTGCGCGTCGTCGCGCGCCGCGCTCGCCCGCTCGTCGCCGAAGAAGCCCAGGATCGCCGCGCGAAGCTGCTCCTGCTGCTGACGCCCCTCGAGGTCCAGGAAGTGCCCCGCCTGCCGGATCGTCGCGAACTCCGCGCGCCGCACGTAGGCCGCCAGCCGCCGCACGTCCGACGCCGTCGTGTACTCGTCCAGCTCGCCGTTGATGAACTTCACCGCGCAGCCGATCTGGCGGAATTCCGGCAGGTACTGCTCCGGCCGCATCGACAGGATCTGGTCGACGTGGAACGCCACCTGGTCCTGCTCGGTGCGCGGCAGCTTCGTCAGATACCGGTAGTTGTACAGCTTCATGATCCGCGGCAGGTAGCGCCCCACCGTGTCGTTGAGCAACTGCGCCGCCTTCAGGTTCTCCCCCGCCGCGATGTGATCGCGCGCGCGCGTCACGTAATCCGTCATCGCGTCGTTCAGGAACGGCGAGAACGACGCGATCACCGCCCGCCGCACGCTCGCGCACCCCCGCGCCAGCGCGAACAGCGACGCCACCCCGCCCCACGACACCGACAGCAGGAAACTCGGCTCGAACCGCTCGGCCAGGTGCAGCAGAATCTCCACCTCGTCGTCCTTCGTCAGAATGTACTCGCCCGGATTGTGCTGGCGCGACTGGCCCGCGTACGGCAAGTCGAAGCACACCGCGTTCACGCGTTCGCCCAGGTAGCGAATCGTCTGGCCGAACGACGCGGTCGTCGCCAGCGCGCCGTTCACGAGGATGACCGTCTCGAAGGCCGGATCGAACACATGACGCTCGACGTGGACCTTCAGTCCGCTCGGCAGCGCTACCACCTGTTTCTCGATAGGCATGGCGTATCTCCCGCATCTGCTCGGCAAATGAGCTGATCCCGCGCCCTTGATGGACGCCTCCACGTAGCCGCCCTCCCGCGCGATCTGCCCGCCCTGCCTCACGCGCGCCGCAGCGGCTACCCACTCGCCGGAACCGCGCATCGCCTCGCCCCTTCTCCGGCCGACAATACGCTCCCCCGGGCACAACGCGGTCACCCCGCCGTCTTCCGCCCGTGGTCTCCAGCGCCTCTCGCTCTCATGACGCCTCTTGAAGGATTAACTGCTTCTCATCGCCATTCCGCTTTCACGACCACCGCGCGGCGGCTTGCGTTTTTGCGGTGTTAATACTAATACGCTGAATACAACCTCCTCAACTACTTTTAATATTTCACCCCGAAAAACTCATCAATGTACGCTTCCGAACATTGAACAAATCCCTCTAAAACCCTTCCCGCATTAACCCATTCATCGCCGTGAAATATTTTCTGTGATATAGAACGCATCACTCGGATGCCGGCCGAGACGGCCGTCACACAAACGATCCGGGCCGAACCCGGCACGGCAAATCCCGCCACCCCGCCTTCCTGCCATATGCGCCCCAAACAGCAAATCTCCAATTCCGCCCCACCGGGATACACCACACGCACACATTCATCCGCCATCGAACTATCCAATCGAGGGCGATTTTGCACCGAAACGGATATTCAACCTCATACCCATCGACCATTTCCGGCGCGCCATAACATGAATTTTCAATGCCGGAATTTACGATTAAAACGTTTTAAACATTCTCAACACTCTTTCACTTAACCTTTACGAAAGCATGGATTAACCCCACGCCGTCGCGATGCCGCGCCGACGGTCGACAACACCGCACATTCGCCGCACATCAAGCCGGACCAGCCGCCCCGCAAGCTTGCCGGCAACGATCGAACCCCTTATTTTTATTGATTGAACGATCAATAAAAAACCGATATCCTTCGGGCTTCGCCGCCGCTGCGCTCACCAAGGTCCCGCGATGCCCAAACTCGGAATGCGCGAGATCCGCCGCGCCCAATTGATCGACGCAACGCTGCGCTCCATCGACGAGGCGGGCTTGTCCGGCACGACGCTCGCATCCGTCGCGCAGCGCGCGAACATTTCGACCGGCATCGTCAGCCATTACTTCGGCGACAAGGACGGCCTGCTCGAAGCGACGATGCGCCACGTGCTGCGCGACCTGTGGGCCGCGACCGCACGCCATCGCGCCGCGGCGTCGGACGCACCGCGCGCGCGCCTGCGCGCCGTGGTCGCCGCTAATTTCGACGACACGCAGATCAGCGCGCCCGTGATGAAGACGTGGCTCGCATTCTGGTCGCAGAGCATGCATGAGCCGACGCTAAGGCGCCTGCAGCACGTCAACACGCGGCGGCTCTATTCGAATCTGTGCGCGGAGTTCGCCAAAGCGCTGCCCCCTGCGCGCGCGCGCGAAGCCGCAAGCGGCCTCGCCGCGCTGATCGACGGCCTGTGGCTGCGCGGCGCGCTCGCCGGCGGACCGTTCGACACGAAGGCGGCGCTGAAGCTCGCCAACGATTACATCGACCTGCTGCTCGCGCCGCGCGCGTAATGCGCCACGCGCCCTCGCCTACACAAGGAGATCTCCCATGTCCGCTATGTCCGTATACGGTCTGCAACGCCTTTACATCGCCGGCGCCTATGCCGACGCCACGAGCGGCAAGACGTTCGACACGTTCGATCCCGCGACGGGCGAGCTGCTCGCGAGCGTCCAGCAAGCGAGCGCCGACGACGTCGAACGCGCGGTCGCATCCGCGCGCGAAGGCCAGCGCGAATGGGCCGCGATGACCTCGATGCAGCGCTCGCGCATCCTGCGCCGCGCGGTCGAATTGCTGCGCGAGCGCAATGACGCGCTCGCCGAGCTCGAAATGCGCGACACCGGCAAGCCGATCGCGGAAACGCGCGCCGTCGACATCGTCACGGGCGCCGACGTGATCGAGTACTACGCGGGCCTCGCGACCGCGATCGAGGGCCTGCAAGTGCCGCTGCGCCCCGAATCGTTCGTCTACACGCGGCGCGAGCCGCTCGGCGTGTGCGCGGGCATCGGCGCATGGAACTACCCGATCCAGATCGCCTGCTGGAAAAGCGCGCCCGCGCTCGCCGCCGGCAACGCCATGATCTTCAAGCCGAGCGAAGTCACGCCGCTGTCCGCGCTCAAGCTCGCGGAGATCTACACCGAGGCGGGCGTGCCCGCCGGCGTGTTCAACGTCGTGCAGGGCGACGGCTCGGTCGGCGCGCTGCTGACCGCGCACCCGGGGATCGCGAAGGTATCGTTCACGGGCGGCGTCGAAACCGGCAAGAAGGTGATGTCGCTCGCCGGCGCGTCGTCGCTCAAGGAAGTGACGATGGAGCTGGGCGGCAAGTCGCCGCTCATCGTGTTCGACGACGCCGACCTCGATCGCGCGGCCGACATCGCCGTCACTGCGAACTTCTTCAGCGCGGGCCAGGTGTGCACGAACGGCACGCGCGTGTTCGTCCAGCAGGCGGTAAAGGACGCTTTCGTCGAGCGCGTGCTCGAGCGCGTCGCGCGAATCCGCGTCGGCAAACCTTCGGACCCCGACACGAATTTCGGCCCGCTCGCGAGCGCCGCGCAGCTCGACAAGGTGCTCGGCTACATCGAGAGCGGCAAGGCTGAGGGCGCGAAGCTGCTCGCGGGCGGCGCGCGCCTCGTGAACGATCACTTCGCGAGCGGGCAGTACGTCGCGCCGACCGTGTTCGGCGATTGCCGCGACGACATGAAGATCGTCCGTGAAGAGATCTTCGGCCCGGTGATGAGCATCCTGTCGTTCGAAACGGAAGACGAAGCGATCGCGCGCGCGAACGCGACCGAGTACGGCCTCGCGGCGGGCGTCGTCACCGAGAACCTGTCGCGCGCGCACCGCGCGATCCATCGCCTCGAAGCCGGCATCTGCTGGATCAACACGTGGGGCGAGTCGCCCGCCGAGATGCCGGTTGGCGGCTACAAGCAATCCGGCGTCGGACGCGAGAACGGCATCACGACGCTCGAGCACTACACTCGAATCAAATCGGTTCAGGTCGAGCTCGGCCGCTATCAACCGGTGTTCTAAGCATCAGGAGAACGCAACGATGACGACACGCGAATTCGACTACATCATCTGCGGCGCGGGCTCCGCGGGCAACGTGCTCGCGACGCGCCTCACCGAGGACCCGGACGTCACCGTGCTGCTCCTCGAGGCGGGCGGCCCCGACTACCGGTTCGACTTCCGCACGCAGATGCCGGCGGCGCTCGCGTACCCGCTGCAGGGCCGCCGCTACAACTGGGCATACGAAACCGATCCCGAGCCGCACATGAACAACCGCCGGATGGAGTGCGGGCGCGGCAAGGGGCTCGGCGGCTCGTCGCTGATCAACGGGATGTGCTATATCCGCGGCAACGCGCTCGATTACGACAACTGGTCGACGCACAAGGGCCTCGAGGACTGGACGTATCTCGACTGCCTGCCGTACTTCAGGAAGGCCGAGACGCGCGACGTCGGCCCGAACGATTATCACGGCGGCGACGGCCCGGTCTCGGTGACGACGAGCAAGCCCGGCGTGAATCCGCTGTTCGAGGCGATGGTCGAGGCCGGCGTGCAGGCCGGCTATCCGCGCACCGACGACCTCAACGGCTACCAGCAGGAAGGCTTCGGCCCGATGGACCGCACGGTCACGCCGCGCGGCCGCCGCGCCTCGACCGCGCGCGGCTATCTCGACCAGGCGCGGGCGCGGCCGAATCTCGAAATCGTCACGCACGCGCTCGCCGATCGCATCCTGTTCTCCGGCAAGCGCGCGACGGGCGTCACGTTCCTGCACGGCAGCGCGCGCGTCACCGCGCACGCGCGCCGCGAGGTGCTCGTGTGCAGCGGCGCGATCGCCTCGCCGCAACTGCTGCAGCGCTCGGGCGTCGGCCCCGGCGAATGGCTGCGCGAGCTCGACATTCCCGTCGTGCTCGATCTGCCCGGCGTCGGCCGCAATCTGCAGGACCACCTGGAGATGTACATCCAGTTCGAGTGCAAGGAGCCGGTATCGCTGTATCCGGCGCTCAAGTGGTGGAACCAGCCGAAGATCGGTCTCGATTGGATGATCAACGGCACAGGCCTCGGCGCGAGCAACCACTTCGAAGCGGGCGGTTTCATCCGCACGCGCGACGACGATCTGTGGCCGAACATCCAATATCACTTCCTGCCCGTCGCGATCAACTACAACGGCTCGAATGCGATCGAGATGCACGGCTTCCAGGCGCACGTCGGCTCGATGCGCTCGCCGAGCCGCGGCCGCGTGAAGCTGAAATCGCGCGATCCGAACGCGCATCCGAGCATCCTGTTCAACTACATGGCCGAAGCGCTCGACTGGCGCGAATTCCGCGACGCGATTCGCGCGACGCGCGAGATCATGCACCAGCCGGCGCTCGACCGCTTCCGCGGCCGCGAGCTGAACCCGGGCGCGGACCTGAAGAGCGACAACGAGCTCGACGCGTTCGTGCGCGCGCGCGCGGAAACGGCGTTCCATCCGTCGTGCTCGTGCAAGATGGGCTACGACGACATGGCGGTCGTCGACAATGAAGGCCGCGTGCACGGGATCGACGGATTGCGGGTTGTCGATGCGTCGATCATGCCGATCATCACGACCGGCAATCTGAACGCGCCGACGATCATGATCGCCGAGAAGATCGCCGACAAGATCCGCAAGCGAAAGCCGCTCGAACGGTCGAACGCGCGATATTACGTCGCGAACGGCGCGCCCGCGCGCGGCGGCAAGCCTGCCCGAGCGCCCGCCGCCGTGTAAGGCGGCTGCGGAGGTCGCGCCGGCTGCGCGTCGATACTCGAGAACATTCGACGTGACCGCCGGCGCGACACGAAGCGCCGGCGGGCCACGCGAGCGTGGCAACGAGACCGGCAGGCTCGATGTGCATGCCGCGCCCTTCTCGCCCAAGCCGCGCATGTTCCGCGCGACGGCCTCCCCCATGTCCTTTCGGCATCGATAGCGGCGACGAAAAGCTCCACGTCCTTCCTCGAGCTTCGCTCAAGCCGCATTGCACGATTCCCGACGCCGCGCCCCCTTGCGCGACGCAGGTTCGCAGCCGCGCCGGCGCACTCCCGCCACTCCCGCCATACGACCACCGCCGATTGCCCCGCAGCCGGCCGGCTACGCGCCATGTGCACGCGGATCGTCCGCCCTCCTCATGCTCTTCCCGTCTGCTCGCGTGCGATATCCCCGCCCGCCGGGTAGGTCATCGCCCGTCGATATTCGGCCCGGCCGTCGCCTCGACAGCGCATTCGATCCGGCACTGAACTCGCCGAAATGCAACACGGCGAGATACGAATTTCTCGAATTTAAACTCACGCATTCCATATCGACTCGAAAACAACAAGAAAACATATCGAATCGGATCAACAATTCAATCACCCTCAATTCAAAAATTTATAAAAGATCGCACCCCGCTTTATCGCCGCACGCAAACCGCAAATCAAGATAAAGATCGCTTAATCGCCACCACACCCTGCAGGAACGCCACGCATCCGCAAAATCGCCCTCACCCCATCCGAAACAAACAAGCCGAATAAATTAACAATCATCGAAATTAAGCGTATTTTAATTTCATCTAATTCAACACATAATTATTTTTATAAAATCGCGTAATTTTATTGTAAGATGATTGCAAGGCGCCTTCTCCTGGTTGGAAAGGTGCCTCCCGCATTCATGCGGGCCTGCCGCTTTCGATCCGGTCCCCGGCGAAACGCAACATTGCCCGGCCCGGCGATTCAGCGGCGCCATGAAATGCCGTATCCGATCTCGATTATTTAGGATCACTTTTTAACGCAATTCAGGACGATCATGGTCAAGACCTTCTACATCACTGCAGCTCCCGTCGGCGCTGTCCCGAAGTTCCTCGATCCACTGGAGCCGAAGTTCATCCCGCATGCGTTGCTCGAGCTGCTGCCCGCCGATCGGCGCGAGGCGACGATCAAGGCGCTCGAGGCCAATGGATGGGAGGCCGTGCCCGCAGGCGGCATCGTGCGCGAATACGGCTACGACGCACCGATCGATCTGACCGACTACGACGGCGCGCCTGCATCGGCAACGGTGCACGACGCGCTGCGCAACAATGGCTGGACGCCGAGCGGCTCGGTCTGGCACCGCACGCAGACCTCGCCGTCGCTCGCGCAGCCGCCGCTGATCACCCGCAACACGCTCGAGCGGCTATCGTCGGTCGATCTGGTTCGCCAGATCGTCCTGCAACTCACGACGTTCGGCTGGACCGCCACCGAAGACGGCAGCCTGACCTGGGCGCACGACCGGATCCACACCTACCTGTCGCCGGATTTCGTCGAGCGGATGCGCGCCGACAACGCGGCCGTGCTCGATTCGCTGTTCGAAAACGGCTGGCGGATGTGCGGCGCCGGCCACTGGCAACCGGGCAAAGCGCGCTCGCCCTACCTGCCCATCACGGCGAACGGCATCGTCGACGCATCGCGCGAGGCCCTGCGCGAAGGCGCCGCGGTGGTCCATCTGCACACGCGCGCGACCGACGATCAGGCAACGCTCGCCATTCCCGGGCTGAACACGCCGATCGGCATCGGCTCGCAGCGCAATCACATCGTGCTCGACGACTACGACCGGATCATGCCGACGCTGCTCGATCTGGAGCCGTCCGCCATCCTGAATCTGTCGACGAGCGCGCGCGGCGACCGCCGCGCGTCGCAAAGCCCGCTGCGGCGCGCGCACCTGAAGCGCTACGGCCACGCGCAGCTCGCGCCCGACGTCGCGTCGTTCAGCCCCGGCCCCGTCGTGTTCCAGGCGGGCGGCGGCTATGACAACCCGAACGCGTTCCTCGCGGATCAACTCGCCCACTTCGCGGAAGTCGGCGTGCGGCCCGAGATCGAGGTGTTCAACCACACGATCGTCGAGAACTCGGTCACGCTCTATCAATCGCCGCTCGTGAAGGCCGGCGTTCCGGTGCTGTTCATGCTCGTGGCCGCGGTCGACCAATACCACCGCGATCCCGTGAGCGGCGACACGAGCGACGATTCGCTGATCGACGTGCCCACGCGCAAGGCGATCGCGAAGCTGCTGCAGGCGGGCACCGACGACGCGCACGAGAAAGCCGTCGAACTCGCCGCGACGCAGTTGCGTCCCACCGTCGAGAAGCTCCGCGACAACTTCCCGTCATGCAAGATCTCGCTGCTGCTGCCGGGCCCGTTCCAGGCGCTGCTCGTCGACGTCGCGATCGCGCTTGATCTCGACGGCATCCGCGTCGGCCTCGAAGACGCGCTGAACGTCTTCGACGCACGCGTGCCGGGCGGCGTGCGCAAGGCGTGCGGAACGGGCGATCAGGTGCGCTGGCTGCGGCGCGAGCTCGAACGCCGCGGCATCGGCATCGTCGATGCCGAAACGCTGCGCGACGAACTCGGCATGTCGCGCCCCGACGTCGCGCTGTTCCGCCAGGCGGAGGCCGCGCTCGCGCACTATCCGGCCGACGAGCGTCTCGTGTCGGCCGATACGATCCTCGACGCGCTGCACCCGATCGTCGACACGTACCGCAAGATCGAGGACCGGCTCGCCGCCCACCTCGCGAGCGCCGAATCGCTGCCGGCCGATCCCGCCGCGCTCGCCGAGCACGTGCTGACGGCCGCGCGCAGCTTCGGCATCACGATTCGCTCGTTCGTCGAAGAGCTCGACCGCTACGAGGACCACGAATATCTGGTCGCGCGCTACATCCAGATTCCGCAGGCGCTGAACTTCGCGCGCGAGTTGCTCGTGCCGCGCGGCTATTCGATCGAAGCGTACGACCGCGCGCTCGAAGACTACGCGCGCCCCGGCAAGACCGTGACGCGCGAGCACGCGAGCTACAGCGTGCGCGTCGATCAGTTCAAGCCGCTGCCGCTGCGTTGCCTCGAATATCTGGTGGGGATTCCTTGCCGATACAACAGCGACTACAGCAACGTGGTCAATCTCGGCTTGCGGCAGAGCCCGCGCTACAGCGCGACGATGGCGCTCCTCTATCACGCGCTGCGCGAACTCACGCTCGAGTTGCGCGATCGCTCGAATGCGTCGCGCAAGGCATGCGGCCCGCTGTGGACCGTGCTCGAGACGCCGGCGGACGCAAGCGAGCCCCCCGTGCGCCGCGACGTCGCGCCCGACGAACTGGCCGCCGCGATCGCGAGCGTCGACTGGGTCGTGCTGCCGAGCACGCCGACCACCAACTACCCGCTCGGCATCAAGCTGTCCAACGGGATGGCGCAACTGTTTCATGGCTTCGTCGCGCAGATCGCCGCCGATCCCACGCTGCGCCCGTCCCGGCAGACGCGCCGCGACACGCCGCTGCGCCTGCTCGCGATCACGCATTCGGGGCGCCGCGACGACGGCGAAACGGTGATCGAAGCGAGCATGCTGCACAACCGCTTCGCGCTGAACGCGGACCCGTCCGGCATCTACTTCAGCGAGGAGTCGCAGCTGATCTACGAGCGGCTGATCTTGCCGCGCCTCGTCGACAAGCCGGCGAAGCTCGCCTATACCGAGCGGCAACTGGTGCGCCGCGACGCAGCCGGCTTCCCGCTGTATCAGGACGGCGCGCGTGCGCGCCGCATCAATGCCGAGCAGATCGAACGGCTGCCGTTGCTCAAGTGCTTCGCGCACAGCTCGGGGATCGCGACCGCGCAGCAGCTCGACGTGCAGGCATGCCGCGACGGCGAGCGGCTCGGCCTCACGGGCGACGAACTGCGCGCGTTCTTCGATCGCGCGCTGCTCGTGTCGTTCGGCTCCGCCGCGGACATTCATCTCGACTGGCTCGGCACGTCGGTCGTCGACGTGACCGCGTTCAACGACGTGCGCAGCCTTGCCGGCACGACAAGCCGCCATTACGTGATTCAGCCCGGCGAGCATGCGGACGTGCTGCAGCACTGCCTCGTGCACACGCAGCCCGCCGACTACCGCTACGATCACGCGACCCCCGTCTGGCAGGACGGCCGGCAAGGCAAGATCGTCGCGCGGCTCACGGGCGTGTTCCTGCTCGACGACCATGCGCGGCTCGACGACGGCCACTCGATTCGCCGCTACCTCGCCGCAAGCCCGCTGTGGCTTCGTCAATGGATCGCGCGCTTTCACGATGCGCCCGCCGACACCGGCGCACACGCGATCCTGCGCGAGCTGCAATCGTCGATGACCGACTATCGGTCGAGCGCGAACCAGACGACGCGACGAGCGCTCGCATAAGCGCGGGCGCATGCCGGCGGCATCGTGCGCCGGCATGCGCGCCCCGGCCGGGCTCGCGGCAACGGCCCGCGCGCCGCCGCCGCGAGCGCGGTCGCGCCGCCCCCCCGGCCGATGGCGCGCCCGTTCCAGCCGCATGCCGCTTTCCTTCTATGGCGGCGAATAATGGTCAAGTCTACTGGGCGAGCCACGCCCCACGCATCCCGCGCGGGGCCGGCTTCCGACCAGAGACCGCCATGCCAGCCGCTCCCGCCGCCCCTTCGCGCGCCAGCGCCGCCGCCCGCCTCGAACGCCTGCCGTTTTCCGGGTACCACAAGCTCATCTTCGCGATCATCGCGATCGCGTTCTTCTTCGATTCGGTCGATCTCGGCACGATGACTTTCGTGCTCGGCTCGATCAAGCGGGAGTTCGGCCTGTCGACGGCGACGGCCGGCCTCGTCGCGAGCGCGAGCTTCTTCGGAATGGTGCTCGGCGCCGCGATCGCGGGACTGCTCGCGGACCGCTTCGGCCGGCGGCCCGTCTTCCAGTGGAGAAGGCGCAACCAAACCGAACTTTATCCATTATTATCAAACACTTAACATTGATTTTTGCCGATTCAGAACCGCCCCAAAACACACTGATACGCCCTTTAGGAAACAAGCACTTACAGACGCATTTTGGACGGCATCCAGTGGCAGCCAGTGCGTCATCGTCTATACTCGTCCGTGACCAAACACACCGCCGGAGGCCGCCGGCGACATTCCAAATGGCGCAATGCACGAATTTCTACGATGCGTTCAAAGCGAACATGGACGCGCTTCGCCTTCCCGTTCCCACCACTCTGTTCGCGACGCTACAGACCTCGATCGCGAGCCTCACCTCGATCATGTCGACACTGAAGACGCTTGGCCCCGACGCGACAGTCGCCGAGGTAGCGGGCGCAGCGACTAAACTAGAGGCGCTGAATGCTGCGGGTAGCATCTTGGCTTGCGCCTATCTCGGTGCCGTCATCGGGAGCCTAATGGTCGCTACCGATGCCGCGACTTCATGCAAGTCCGGACGTGGAGCGAACACCTCTATCGCAATCTTGCAGTGGGCTGCTCGTCACGGCTTGTCCGTTCATCCGCTCGTGATGTCGCAAATGTTGCGCCACCCCGAAATCTTCGCGCCCGGCCCGAACAACACCTACGGGATGAAGATGAACTTGGCGCTCAGGGGCATGAGATGAAGTGGATCACAGATCGGTTGCTATTGATCGTCACCGCAGCGATATGCTTAGCCGCCAGTTGGATCATCGTCCGGCTCACCGGCGAGTGGTTTCCGTCGATCCTGCTCGTCATATCGTTCGCAACGCTACTGATCGACAACGCTCGTTTGCGCAAACTGCTAGAGCAAAACGGAATCAATCCACGCCAACGGAAGCGGTGATCGACGCGTAAAGCCCCGGTCGAGCGACCGGGGCAACGAAGGAACTACTTCTTGACCGGCTCGATACCCCAACATTGCGCGGACCGCCCTTCTTCCGGGATCGCCTCACGGTTGTACTTGCACTTGTTGATCGTATCGAGCGCGACCTTGTACCGATCGACCAGCGGATCAGCGATGCTGGCTAGGTGCGCATCTCGCACCGTCTGGTCGGGCGTGCTGCAGTCTGCGCCCATATGGGAAACATCGGGCCTGTAAATGCCACCAATGGGCGATACCAACCCCTCGATGCCGGCGCCCTCGATTACCTCGTAAAGCACCTGCGACGTCGGCTTATACGTGCTCACCACCACCATGCCGTCGTCGTTGACGGTTCGAACCTCTTTTGGCCCCGCACACGATACGATCGGCCGAGCCGCGAAAATGACTCGCCCCTTGAGATATTCGCGCGCGCCGTACACCTGCAGGTCGCGCTTGAACTGATCAACTTCGGCGCCCCGCCGTGCCGAATCGATGTATCCGGACATGTCGTCGAGCTCGAAGTACACCAGCGCCCATTCGCTGATGTTCGTTTTCGAGTTCGCAATCTCGGCGTCAGTCGGCCCGATGCCGCCGTTTTCACTCATGACGATGTCGTGCAGCTTCGAGCCGCTGACGACGCCAGGATAGACCGCGATGTCGGCACCCCTCGCCTTGAATGCGTTCTGCAGCGCGGTGATCGTTGGCTGCACGTCGCCGGCAGAAGCATCCGGCGCGGACGCCGCATTCGACACATCCACCGCAACAGCCATTGCGCGTGCGCGCTGCGTCGACACCAGCGGCACCCCCGAATACGCAAGGCGGATTGCCGGACCGGATGCGGACGGCGTCGGCGAATCGTCACCGCCACCACACGCCGTAAGTGTGAGCCCAGCCAGAACTACGGAAATCAGCGTTTTTTTCATTGTGGTTCTCAGGTCGGAAGTTGTTATATCCCCGGATCGTAGATTTTACATATTGATTACGAATTCTGGAAATAGAAAGCCCGCGGCAAGCGCGGGCCTCGGTTAGAACAGGCCGACCGGTTGCGCGGCGTCGTCCCAACTGAAGATGATCAGCTCGCGGCGCTCGACGCCCTTCCCGCCGCCTATCGTGTACTGAATCGGCACGCTCTCGATATGGAAACCGGCGAACACGCGCCGGATCTCCGGATGGTCGTTGAGGCTGACGATCGCGCGCCCCTTGATCGACCGCAACCGCTCGGCCATCTTCTCGTACTCCGTGAAAGGGAATGCGACGCCGTACCCTTCAGTCTCGAAGTACGGCGGATCGAGGTAGAACAGCGTGTGCGGCCGATCGTAACGATCGATGCAGGTCGCCCAATCGAGCCGCTCGATGTACGCATTCGCGAGGCGAATGTGCGCCGCCGATAGCTCTTCCTCAATGCGCAGCAGGTTCAGGCCCGGCACCGTAGTCGTCGCCGTTCCGAACGTCTGACCTTCGAGCTTCCCGCCAAAGCAACTTTTTTGCAGGTAGTAGAACCGCGCCGCACGCTGGATATCGGTGAGGGTTTCCGGGACCGTATGCTTCAGCCACTCGAACACCTGCCTGCTCGTCAGCGCCCATTTGAACTGACGCACGAACTCTTCGAGATGGTGCTGAACGACGCGATACAGGTTCACCAGTTCGCCGTTGATATCGTTGATCACCTCGACCTTGGCCGGCGGTCGCATGAAGTACAGCGCCGCCCCGCCCGCGAACACCTCGACGTAACAGTCGTGCTTCGGAAAGCGCGGGATGATGTGGTCAGCGAGTCGACGCTTGCCGCCGATCCAAGGGATGATGGGATTTGCCATTGTGAAAGCCGTTTTTAAACTTGGTGTAGAATCCGGCCCGCCTACGTAGGTAAGCAGGGCCTTGGCCGATTCACTGGCTCAGACAGTGGAATAGCGACAGAGGGGCGTGTTGCCGCACAACCCTCTGTCGCCCTGTTTCTATCGCGGCACTGCGGCCGTCAGCGCGTCGTAGTCGCTTTCGCATTGCCGCCCGGCAACGCCTCGGTCGTCAGCGATTCGCGCGAACTCTCCCGCAGCCTCGTCAGCCCGGCCGAACAGGTCGGCAAGCAGATCGAGGGCGCCGCCGGCTGCCGCGCTTCCGGCCGGAGCGCCGGGATCATGCATTCCGGCGACAAGCTCGGCGACCTGCTTGCGCAGGCTGTTAGCAGCAGCATCGGCAGCATCAGCAGCAGCGCGAGCCTGTTCACGTTGTTTCGCAGCATTTTCGGCATTCCCCTGTTGTTGGCGCGCGATACGGTCGCTTTCGTCGCGCTCGACGACGAGCTCGCGAATTCGCTGCGCCTGAGTTTCTACGGTGCGCGACTGGTCGGCGTCGCGATGACCCTTGAAATAGCCAGCCGCGGAACCGATGACCACCGCCGCGACGATCGCGAACCAAACCCGCAGATCGAGCCAGGTCATATCCCCTCCGAGTACGTCGTGCTCGTCGAGCCAAACGATGCCGTCAGCACCTGTCGACGCGGCTTCGCCCCGATCGGCGCAAGGCCGATGTGAACCCACGTGCCCTCCTGAATCAGCTGGTCGAATTCGATCGGCGACGCCCTGATCGCCCGGCAGATGTCGAGCGGCGTGCCGATTTTCGGACAGACGAAATCGGCGGCCAGACCCGACAGATGCGCGCTGCTCGGAACGCCGCCAACTGCGCGATTTAGCGCCGCGGCTCGATAGCCCGAGGTGATGCGCACGGGTCGCCCGCCGAGCACGTCGCGCACGCGCTCGAGCATTTCGGCCGTCCTGCGCAGGTTCGCCGTGACGGCGGCCGACGGTGTGTTATCGATGCCGCGCCGGCGCGCCGTGTCGCTCGCCGTCAATTCCTCGAGCGTGAAATGTGCTGTCAGATTCGTCATCCTCACTTCCCCGCAATCATTCGTTTGGCATTCCGGCGCAGCAGCACTTCGAGGTACTGCGACCCGACGATGCCAAGCGCGCTACCCAGACCGAGCAACGCGATCGGCGGCAGATCAGGGATCTGCAACAGCGCAAGACCCGCGACCATCGACGTCGCCGAACCGAGCACGGCACGCCCAGCCACAAGCCGGAACGTCAGTTGCTCGCTACCCACCAACACTTTCGCAATGCCAATCAGCCCGCCCATGAGAATCAACTCCAGAATCGTCTTTTCGTGCTCTTGCATTACCGCTCCCCGTTCCTGCCCCGTAAAAAGAAGGGCCGCCAATTGGCGGCCCATCACACAATCCCCGTCGCATCCAGCACCATGAAGCGCGAATGCCACTGCTCTCGAAATCCTGCCAAGTTCGGCTTTCGGCCACCTCCGTACATTGTTGTCCCCCACGAAACACTGTTCCCGCTCACGCGAATTGAACTCAACTCGACGCCCCCAGGGTCATAGCTCCACGCGTGACGGACCGGATAAATTCCCGAAACGATGATTGGAACGCCGTATGCTCGAGAGTCCCACTGCGGGCTCGGAGCACCAGCTACCATCCACCCATCCCCAGGAACATATTCGTTGTAGATAACGTCGAGCACGCGCAGAAATGGTTTGGATGAGTCAGCAATGAGGCGCCCTTGCCCATTGAATACCTGAAGCCCGAAATTTCCAGACGACGGCGGCACCTGATCGAACTGAAAAAAATACACGGTGCACGGTCGCTCCGTTACAAATCTCAGGGTGTATGTAGCCCCGTTAACATCGGTACTCCAAACCGTGATGCCAACACCATCTGACGCATATACGCCGTACATCGGACCTGCCGTTGCATTGAACGTAAACGCGACACTGGGAAGAGTCACATTGAATGGTTTCCATGCATCGTTGACCGCGAGGCGCAGCGATGTATCCACCGACTGTGCCGACATCGCCTGCACCATTTGGTAATTCGGCGTCAATCCATCGATTTGATACACGCCCCTATCCGTAAACGCCTGAAATCCTGCCGGCATTAATAAACTCCATAAACTATCCACCCGGGAACCTGCGTGTACGCATTAGACCCACTCGTATTGCCGCTGTACCGCCAGCTCAAGCCGTTCCTGTCGATCGCAATAATCGGGGATGGCTCGGCGCCTGATACTCGATAAAAAATGTGAGCGGGCATGAACGACCAGAATGGCTCCCCGCCGGACATGTCCGCTGCCACACTTCCATCCCCCCCACCTGTCCACGCGATACCGACGACTCGCCCTGCACGCGACCTTGCATCGAGAATGACCCGACCAGCGCCGTCGAAAATCTGAAGCCCTGTCCCCATTACCACATCCCCATGCGCACCCGCAGCACGCCGTTACCGTCGTAGACACGGACACTGCTACCATCCATCACAAGCCGATTTCCGCTGCCGTCCGCTGCGTTGATTTCGAACCAACCGGTCTTATCCAACCGCCATCCCTGCCGCCCCGCGATGTAGTTGTCGGACTGGATGTAGCTGCCGATCATCGCGTTCGTAATCCAGCCCGCACCGATCAGCGCCTGACGCAAGAACACCTGCCCGCCCTGCACGACGAACGGCGCACCGATCACACCGGAGCCGTCCTCGTCGATCACGGCGAACCGCTTCGCCGACACGAGCACCTGCGATTCGACGACGCCGTTTTCGTTGTCGATGCCCACACCGATCGACGCCATGTATTTGTGGCCGTCGGCGGTCGTCTGTACCTTGATCTGATACGAAGCCGCGACACGTCCGTTCAGGTCGGCGTAGGACTTCGCAACGGTTTGCACCGCAGCCACGTTGTCGTCCACCTGCGCCTGCACCGTCGTGATGTCCTGCGCCATCGCACGATCAGCTTCGACACGCGCAATCGTCTCCTTCTGCACCGCGGCGTTCAGCAGATTCGAGCCCGAGTGCAGCTGGGCCGCGACTGTTTCGACCTTCTTCGCGACCGCCATATCGCCCTCGGCGATCGCCGCTTGCAGTGACCACACGCCAGCATTGAGTCTTTCGTCGCCCGCGTAGATCGTTGCGTCGCCGGCCATCGGCGGGGTGATCAGGTCGATCGGCGCGCGCAGCTCCGTGCCAAGCGCCGACTTCCCGATCTGGCCGGCGAAATACTTCTCATAGTCGCTTTGATCCGTGCTCGGCTGACCCTGCACGCCCGGCCCCTTCGCCGGGAACCACGGCCCGACGTTGCCGGACGTGTCGACCAGGCGCGCCCAGAAATAAAACACCTGCCCGACCGCGAGCCCCTGATACGACGTCGACGCCTGCGGATACGCGAAGTCGGAGAACTTGGTCGCGTCGTCGCGATTCGGCGTGCGGCTGTACCAGATCTCCGTTCGCTGCGTGTCGCCGGCGGAGCCGTCACCCGGGAACGCCCATTTCAGGTCGATCCCGTACACGATGCCCGCCGCGGTCAGCGACACGACCGACGGCGGCGGAGTGGTTTTCCCGGTCAGCTGCGTATCGACGCCATACGCCGGAATCGACGTCACGCCGAGCGCGTTTTCGGCGCGCACGCGCGCGAGGTATTTGCCCTGATAGATGCCCGGCACCTCAACCTGCAAACCGCCCGTCGACGGCGCCCGCACCCACTCGCCGTTGTCCTTGCGCCATTCGGCGACGTAGCTCGTCGCGTGGTTCGCCGCATCCCACGCGATCACCATCGACGTTTTCGAAATGCCCTGATCGACTACCGAGTACGTCGACAGGCGTACGTTCGACGGCGGTGGCTGTACCGAAGGCGGAACAATCGTGATCGGCCGTTGCTGGATCTGCGCGCCGTCGTCGATCGCCGCATACTTGCCCGGCTCATACTGTGTCGCGTTGATCGTGTAGACGATCTGGCCGTTGTCGTCGCTCTCCTGCACACTCACCACGCGATACTGCTGCGCGGCGAGTTCGTTGCTCTCGACCATCCACACAGCGCCCGGCACCGGATCAGCGTCGAAGCGCGCGGCAAGCGTCACCGTGTCACCGTTGACGGCCTTCACCACCCGCGCCTGCGCGATGCCCGACGGCAAGATCGCCGTGAAACGATCGCCGGCGGCGATAGTCGGCGCCTTGTCGAGCGTGATCGTCTCGCCGGCTGCGGCGCGGATACGGCCGCCGATCCGGCGGCCGGCCTTCTTAGGGTCGGCAACGGCGATCACCTGTCCCGGCGCACAAAGCGTCCCGTCGAGCCCGACCTGAAACGAGACCGTCCCGGTCTCGTACCGCGACGTCAGCAGCAGCCACCGACCGAGACGGTGCGCCTGCGCCTGCGACGTGCAGCCGAACGCCGTGACCTCCGTCTTGATGACGCCGTATCGCGCGATCCCGTCGTCGTCCTGCACGGCTTCGACAGCCTGCTTGTACTGGTTCGTCGGATCGTTGTAGCTGACGAGCGCGACCGTGTAGCGCGTCTTGCGCTCGCTGCCGACGTACTTGAATGAACCGCCGACGACGTTCGCGGCCGTGTACAGGTAGACCGGATCGGACGGCATATCGGCCGACGCGACGACGGAGCCGGCCCCCCAATACGAAATCCCGCGAAAGACACTTGCGATATCCTGCACGACCTTGAACGCATCCGCCTTTGTCTGAATCACGCAGTTGCACGTAAAGCGCGGCTCCTTGCCGCCCTTCCCGTCCGATACCAGCTCGTCACAGTGACGCGCGATTGCGTACAGCGCCCACTTGTCGACCATCGACGCATCGACACGGTCGCCCAATCCGTTGAGCTTGTCGAGCAGTAGGCCGTAGTAGACCCAAGCTGGATTGTTCGTCCATGCTGCCTTGAACGTGCCATCCCAAGTGCCCGAATACGTGCGGGTCTCCGGATCGTAATTTGTCGGAACACGGAAGATCATCCCTCGCACGTGATACGAACGCACCGGCACGCTCGAGAACGAACGTGCGTCGAACGTCATGCCGACGAGCGCCGTCATCGGATAGCGAAGCTTCCGATCGATGATTTCGGTGATCGCTTCGATGTTGATCGCGTCGGCGATCGTCGCCGTGTGCGCGTTCGGCGTGATACGGCGCACACGGATCAGCCAGCCGTTTTTCGCGCGCGGCAGCTCGATCCGATGCGAGCGCTCGTAGAGCGACGTCGTCTTGCCGTCGAACGCACCGGCCAGCACCTGCGTATACGACCCGCCGTCGACCGACAAGTCGATCGCATAGTCGACGCGATAGCCTGTGATGTTGCCATTTGACGTGTCCTGACGCTGTAGCGCCGGCACGCCGAAGCGCACACGCACCGCGGTCAGTTGCGTATTCTGGATCTGGCGCACCCACGGCGCGTCGGACGTCAGCGGCACGCCGACGCCGGCCTCACGCTCGACGGCCGGAAAGCCCGGGATGTAGTCCTGATCCTGCGTGCCCGTCCGCACGTCGACGGTGTAGTTCTGGAAATTCAGCGAACCGTCCGCGTTCTGGATCGGTGTGCCGTCGAGATAGACCGACTGCAGGCCATTCACCAGCCCCACGATCGGCCCCGCCGAGATCACATCGAGCACCTTCGCGCGCGCAATCGAATGCAGACTGTCGGGCGATTCGCTGCTGCCACCACCACCGCCGCCGCCCTTCGCGCCGTAGATCCGCTTCAGCCCTCTTTCTGCATGGAGCTTCTTCAAACCTGATCCTCCGCATAGATTCCCGAGCTGCCCACCTTCGAGCCGACGATCATTTCGCCGATAACGAGCGGCACCGGTTCGCCCTGCGCCGCACTGTTCACGGGTCCGTTGAAGTAGTACGACGTGCCGTTGTTGGCCGCCCCCGCGAGCCCGGCCTGTTGCGGACTCAGCATCTGCACAATGCCGCCCAGCGCCATCGACGCACCGAGCCCCATCAGCGACGCACCCCACGGCTGCGCGAAACCGAACGTCGCGATCGCGCCGACAGCGACGAGTGCGGCGCCGAGAATCGTGTTGAAGAGCCCGCCGCGCTTGCTGCCAATAATTACCGGCGCAATGCGAATCTCGTCGCGCCCCACCGGATGCTCGAGCTCGTCTTCACCGATGTTGCGCCGACCATTGAAAACGGCAAACGTCAGACCATCGTCGCGCGCCGACATCAGGAACGCGCGGAAGCCAGGAATCAGCACCGACAGCGCGCGCACCGCCTCCGCGGTCGACGAAACGGCGAGACGATGGATGCGACCGAACCGCACGCCGAGCGTGCTGTGCAGCCGAATCGTGCATAGCGTCTCGTTCATTTCCGCCCTCCCGCGTAGCGCAGCACCGTCGTGCAGCAATCGGCCCACATTCCGCCCCACACCGCGCGCGCGGACAAACGCCCGTGCATGTGATGCAGAAACTGCCCGTCGCCGAGATACACGCCCGCGTGATTCGGCACGTCGTTCTTGCTGCGGATCTGCATCAGCAACACGTCACCGACCTGCAACGTCACGCCACGGCCGACGTCAAGGAAACCGGCGTCCTGATAGTGGTTGAGGTAGAGGTTCGACCGGCCGTCGTTCCACCAGTCGTCCTCGCGCTCGAAGTCGGGTAGCAAGACGCCGCGCTCAGCGAGATACCAGTCGCGCACGATCGCG
The DNA here is from genome assembly GCF_000012365.1 of Burkholderia thailandensis E264. Classification (NCBI taxonomy): domain Bacteria; kingdom Pseudomonadati; phylum Pseudomonadota; class Betaproteobacteria; order Burkholderiales; family Burkholderiaceae; genus Burkholderia; species Burkholderia thailandensis. The sequence goes on along the minus strand of NC_007650.1, from coordinate 1,232,963 downwards.
TAGCAGTCGTGCACGCCATGCACAAACTGCCGGCCGATCAACCGCGTGACATAGCCGGCCGGCTCGAACTCGCACCAGTCGTCGATGCCGATCGAGCCGTCGGCCTGCACGCCGAGCGAGACGATCACCCATTTCTCGATACCGCTGCGCTCGCACATCGCGCGATCCGCTTCGCTCGGCTGCGCCGACGCCCCCGGATGCGAATGCACAAGAGCGACAATCTCGCCCATGTCTTCGGCCGCGGCGTAGTCCTCCGACGCGAGCGCGAACTGGTCGGTCGGCACGGCCGCAAGGTTGCGGCAGCGCACGTATATCTCGCCGCTCTCGGTCTTCACGACGAGCCCGCAGCACTCGCGCGGATACTCTGCGAGCGCGTGCGCCTCAATCGCCTTCTTGATCTGTTCGTCCATAAAAAAACCCGCCGTTTGGCGGGTCCTCGTATCGAAATTGAATTGCGCGTCACGCCATCGTGTCGCACAGGAAGCCGCCGAACGGCAGCGCGTTATTCACGCCAAATCGACGTTCGCAACCGCTGATCTTTTTGCTGCACCGATCGAGCGCGGGATCGCTCACCGGGTTGTCGTCCTTGTCGAAACACGCCGCACCGGTATAGCCGCACTCGGGGCCGCGATACTCCCATTGGCAGATCGAAATAATCTGCCGTTTCGGCAGTTGCTGGCCACCGAAGTCGAGCGGCGACGAGAGCGTGAATTCAACGTGCAAACCCGGCTGCTCGTCGCTCTTCTGCTCGATCCGCCACTGCTGCGTCGGCATTTCTTCGTTCGGGTCCGCCGTCGGATTGCCGGCCGGAAAATTCACGGCGTCGAGGTAGCGCGCGAGCGTTCGGCGCCGGAACACTTTCGCGCCGACGAGATCGCCAAGCGCAACGCACAGCGCCGAAATCGTTCCGTTAATGTCGCCCACCCGCAGCGTCGGCGATGGCTGCTGCGCGTCGGATGTCTGCTCGAAGCCCGCGGCCTGTATCGGCCACGGCTTGTACTCGTTCCCTTGCCACACGATCGACGTCGACTGCATGTGTCCATGGAAGCGCAGCACGTCGGCGCCGATTTCCGTGCAGTCGACCTCGAAAAGCTCGATCAGTCGACCCGGCTCGAGCTGTTGGATGTCCGCGGTAATGGTCACTTCGCTGCCTCCAATTCGGCAATCCGCTTGACCGCGTCCTGTAACGCGGCGTCCATCTCAAGCATCCCCGCCAACAAGACCGCGACGGCGTTCGTGTACCGAAAGATCAGCGATGGCCGCCCCTTCGGCGGCCCGTTCTCGCCGAAGAGCTCCTTGCCGTTCTCGTCGTACTGCCGCACGATGAAATCGCCGTCCTCGTCGATCTCGGGCCCCTCGCCGAGCAGTTCCGGGAAATCCCACCACTCGTTTGCGATGACGCCAGCCTGTCGCCCCGCTTCCGGACTGCTTTTTTGCAGAAACGTCACGCCCCGCTTACCGCGCAGCCGCGCCATTACGTTCTCAAGCGTCTGGATATCGGATTTGAAAGCACTATCGGACGCCTGATTGAAATTCGAAGCGGTCAACACCCCGAACGTTGTCGCGTTGTAGTTGACGCACTGCAATTCAGCGACCGAGGTGTTGCTGGAAATCCGAAGCTGAGCGCCAACGGTGTTGTTCAGCCCAGAGAATCCGAGATAGCTGAGACCGCCCATTCCGTTCAGGTACAGCGACGCTTGCGTATGAAGCCCGGTGGCACCGACAGCGATTTCCTGCGCCTGCGTGAACGTCTTCTTTGTCCCAACGAACTGCGGCGTGTCAAGTGTCATCGGCTGGGCAAGATTACCGCTGTGCCAGAGATAGCCTAGGTATTTGCCGTCGACCGTCGCCCCGAGCTGGCCGGCGGTCTTCTTCCCCCAGTCGAATCGAAGGGCGTTCCCCTTGTCGCATACCGCGACTACCTCGTCGTTGACGCGAAACGTATGGTCGCTGAGTAGGTACTGGTACGATCCTCCGGCATCTGAAGACCACCAACCCACCGACCCACTGTTGCCGTAGAGATAGCCGGGCATCTTGCCTAGTACAACGTGCCCTTCGTCGCTCTGACGCGCAACCGATAGATCACCACCAGTATCCAGCGCGCCGCCGACTGACAACTTGCCGCCGACAACCTCATCCCACATCATCTTGCCGCGCTCCGCGACGTGCCAGATCTTCACACCGTCCGACACGTACTTCACCCAGTCGCCGGCATTCAGCACGTTCAGTTGAGACAGGTCGCCGGCTTGAAACTTGATCACGACCCTTCCCTGAACGTTGAACAAGTGAATACAGGAATTTGGCGGCACGGACGACGCGAGCGGAAACCCGACTTCCTTTCCCGGCTCGGCCATCCAAATCCCGAACCGCTTTCCGATATCGTCCGGCGTCAGGTTCGTACTATCGTTGAGATACCTGAGATCGAGCGGAGTCGAACGTTCGACTACACCGAAATTCTCGTTCGTCTTGATGTGCGCGACGCGGTTGTTGTCGCCGCCACTTCCGCTGGGTGGCTCGCCCAAGACGATTTTTTGAAGTATCGACATCTGAACTCCTATACAGAGAACGTCTCTTCGAACTGCGCCGTCATCGTGTAGACGGCGCCGTTCTTGATCGGCTCGGAGTACTTTTCGCAGACGAAGAGTCCGCGGGCGCGAAGCGGCGGCGTCCAGTAGAACGACTCCGCGCCCGCATGCCGATCGAGGAAATCGATGATCGCGGCAACCTTCGCCGCGTTACCGACAAACCGCAGATCGAATGTCGATTCGCGATTATTCAGGCCGTCCGCGGCCCGCTGGGTGTAGCCGTCGCCGAACTGGGCTTTGCGCACACGCAGCGTCGTATCGCCGCCGTGCCCTTGTACCGTCGACGGCCATTCAAATGTGTCTTTCATCCTGCAATCCCGTTTTGCGCTCTCCACAAGGTTCCGCCCTGCCGGCGTTCACGTTGTATGAGCTCGCGTATCATCTGTTCCAGCATCTTTCGGAACTCCCCAACCGCGATCAGGCTCGCGGGGTTCGACGATCCGCCCTCGATCGAAACTGGCGCGCTGACCGAGATCCCGCCGTTGCGCGCCGGCGAATCCCCTCCTCCCGCGCTCCCGCCAACGAGCCCACCCGCGGCGAATCGCGCGAAGCCGGATCGCCCCCCTGCGTTCAATCGCTCAAGGTGTGCGCGCACGCCCGGCTGCGACACCACTGCGGCGCGGACCACGAACTCGCCGTTCGAAAGCTGCGCCGGGATGCTGTCGCTCGTGGACGTGCCCGGTCCCCACACCGCCCCGCCCGTCGCGAGATGAAAGCCGTAGGCGTTCGAGCCGACAGCCGCGCTTGCCGCACCACCGAGCGCGCCGACGGCATCAGAGACACCGCCGAATCCCAAAGCGGAGCCGATCGCTCCGAACACCTGAGACATCGCCGCACGCGCCGAAAACCGCGCGAGGTCGGCGATCATGCTGTCAATCAGTCCGCGGAAATTGAGCTTGCCCGACGCCGCGAACGACACGAGTGCATCCTCGGCATTGCGGAACGAACTCGTCAGCGCCTCCTCGGCCATCTGCGCTGCGTTCTGCGCGGATTCCTGATAGACCGCCATCGCCCGCTTCACGCCGACGCGCCAGTCGGCCTGCAACGCGAGCCGCTGCTCGAGATAGCCGCGCTCGCGCGCGACCTGCTCCGCCTCGGCCGTGTTGATGCGCTCGATCTCGGCGATGTACTCGGGCGAACCCAGCGTGCCGTCCTTTCGCGCGCCCTTCGTCAGTTCGTCCCGTCGACGGCGAAACTCGTCGCTCACGCGATTGATGGCCTGATTCAGCTCGCGCGCGTTGTCACCCATCGACATCGCCCCGAGTTCGCGCTGCACGTCACGCTGACGCTCGGCCGCGTAGTCACCGAGCTCCGCGTCGATCTGCGCACTGCGCTCCTTCAGCTTGTTGATCGCGTCGCGATAGCGCACCTCCTTTTCCAGTTGCGACGCTTGCTCGTACATCCCGCGAATCGCCTGCTGATCGCGAAGCAGGCTCTTGTCGTCGTCCGACAGCTTCTTGCGCTTGCTGCGCAGATCCGTCACCTTTTGATCGAACGCGAGGAGATCCTTTTGCGACTGCGTCAGCTTGTCGGTTGCGACCGCCTCGACGCGCAGTTGCGCGATCCGCTGCCGGATGTTGTCGAGCATGCGCTCGCTTTCCAGCGAATGAACGCCACCGCCCTTCGTTACGCGGGCCGCCGCGGCGTTGGTGGATACACGCGCCGTCTGTGCCGCCGCGGACGCGATTGTCTCGTCGAACGCCTGCTGTCCGCGGCCGTTCGCCTCCGCTCGCGCGACCATTGCAGCGAGCTCCACGTCGCCCGATTTCTCGCCGAAACCGTACTTTGCGAACTTGCCAAAGTTATTAGTGCGGATAGCCGCCTGAAAATCAGCCAACGCCGCAGCGACCACCATTTGCTGATTCATCAGCGCGAGTTCGCGCGTCAGATTGTCGATGTTGGTTCGCGCCCCCGCTGCGGCTTTCGCATCCTTGTCGGCAATCGCTTTTTCGAGCGACTTGTATGCGTCCGCTCGTCCGGCGACGAGGCCGGCCATGCGGGCCTGCGCATCATTCGCGCCCTTCGTCCGCGCTTCGTACTCGGCCTTCTGGCGGGCCGTCATACCGATGACGTCGGATTCTTCCCTGAGCTTGTGGACGTATTTCTCCCACGCCTCCGATGCCATGCCTCCGGCGAAGAAGTTGTTGGCGTCAGAAAGCAGCCGAACGCCCTCGGCGGCCCCCCTTGCCGCAGCATCCATTGCAGCGAGTGCCTGTGCGCCTTTCTGCGAAGCGAGGCCCGCCGTGTCGATCGCACCCGCGGCGCGCACCAGTTCCTCGCGCAGCGCTTCGCCGCCGCTCGTCGCCGACACGAAGCGGTCGATCAGTCGCCCGATCTCGCGCGATTTCTCGTCGACGCCGAGGTTCGACGTCTTGAGGCGATCCAGGCCGGCGAGGAATCGATCGAGCGCTGCCTGATCGGCATCCGAGACCACCGACGGCGCATCGCCAAACGCCGGCACCATGACACTTTGCGCCGCCCGCGTCGCCAAACTCCGATATGCCGACTGCGCGTCATCGGCCGCCCGCGACGCCTCTTGCTTCGTGCGCAGCCGCTCAGATTCCTGTAACAGCGGCGTCAGTTGCCGATATTTGTCGATGATCTGATCGAGCGGCGCCTGCATGTCGATCAGACTCGACGTCGCGCTGCTCGCGTTGTCGCGAAACAGCAGCCAGTTCGCGGCAGCCCCAAGCGCCACCGTGCCCACGGTCGCCAGAATCCCCGGTAAGCCGCCGACCGCCGCCAGCAAGCCGGAACCAACCGAGCGCATCATCGTGCCCGTACGCGCGAGCGCCGTCTGCGCCGTCGCCGCGCTTTCGGTCGCCGTCTTCAGACCCGCCGCGGTCGCGGTCGCCGCGCGTTCCGCTCGCTCACGAGCCTGCGTGGCAAGCGCGACATCACGCTCGGCTTGCGCAAGGCCGCGGTCCGTCTCGGCCAGCGACGCCGTATAACGCGCTTTGTCGATCGTGCCTTGCTTCGCTGCCGCCTCAAGCGCCGTACGCCGCTGCAGTGCAAGCGCGAGCGACGCTTCGGCGCGTTCGAGCTCCTGCTGCGCGGCTGCCGTCTCGCGAGCGATGATCGCCGCGTACGGCGTGCCCGCGATGCGCGCGCCGATTTCCTGACTGCCGGCGACGTTGGCGCGCGCCGTTGCGACGTGAGCTTGCGCCGTCGCCTCGACCGCCCGCGCTTCGGCAAGCTTCGCTTCCGTGTACTTGATCGAGCCAGCCGTCAATGCCGACTGCATCGCAAGGCTTTCGCGCATCGCTCGCATGCCCGCGAGCTCGGCCTGCGCTGAAGCCTCCGCCGCTTGCGCGTTCTGAAGCTTCGCCGCCGCGGCAGCGCGATCGCCCTGCGCTTTGGCGAGCGCTGCCTGTGCCGCCTCGTGTTGCTTGATCGTCTCCTCGACGAGCGCTCGCCGGGCGCCGACCCACGCTGTCGCCGCCTGCGTCGCCGCGACTGCGGATTGCCCAAAGTACACGGCGATCCGCCCAGCCGCGAGCGACACGCCGAGCTTCACGATGCCGTCGAGGTGCTCTGCGACGTACGCGATTCCCTGCGCAAGCCTCGCGCTCGCGCCCGTCGCTTGATCCGACTCGCCGATATACTTGACGATCTCCGTCTGCAGGCGCGTCATCGTCTGCCCGACCGTCGCCTGCATTTTCTCGAACAGAGTATCCGTGCCGCCCGCCGCGCGCGTCAGCGCCTCGACGAGATTACCGACGGTCAGCTTTCCCTCTTCGGCCATCGACTTGAGCTGCGCCGAACTCTTGCCCATGCCGCGCGCGATAGCATCCGCGACACCCGGCAACTCTTCGAGCACGCTATTCAGATCCTGACCGCGCAACTGCCCCGCCGCGAACGCTTGTCCAAGCTGCACGAGCCCCATACGAGCAGTATCTGCCGAGACACCCGACAACGCGACCGCCTTGCTGATCGTGGTGACAAGCGGGCCGACCTGTTTGATAGACAACCCGAGATGCGACGCGTTGTTTGCGATCCGCTGATACAGCTCGGCCGTCGCGTCGAGCGGTTGCCGTGTGTCGCGCGCGATGCGCAGCACGTCGTTCTGCGCAATCGCGAAATCGATCTCGTCACGCGTGACGATCCGAAGGCGATTGCTCAGGTTCGTCCATTCGTCGGCGTACTCGATCAACTGATGCACGCCGAACGCCGCTGCGGCGGCTTGTGCGTATTCGCGGATCGAACTGCGCGCCGCGTCGAGCGCACGCACCGTGACCTGCACGCTTGCGGCGTTCGAGGCAAACGCCGCATCCGCTGTGCGCCCGCCATCGCGCACCGCATTGAAATACGAGCCGGCCGTCGACGAGAGACCGCGCATGCGGCGGTCGTATTCGGTCGTATTCGCCGTAACGCTGACGATCAGCTCGCGAAGGCTTGTTGCCATAGTGTGTTCTCGCCTACTTCGCCATGCGCATCAGGGCGGCTTGAAACGGATCACCGCCGCCTTCCTCTCCCTCCGCCGTCGCGGGCTCGCCGGACCATCTCGGCATCATGTCCGACACCTTGACCTTTGCGCCCTGCGACTGAAACGCCGCCGCCGCGATCATCGCCGCATGCAGATCCGCACGATCGTCTGCAACCGGCGATTCCGCGTCGTACCCGATCCAGAGACTCAGCTCGGCGGACGACATCTGCTCGCACAGCTCGGCCAACGTCTTGCCGAGCCGCAGCGCGAGCGACATCAGGAAGCGAAGGCCTGGGGTTCGGCAGAAGGCTTTTTTGCGTCTTCGACCGGGTCGACGTCGAGCTTGCCGAATTCGAGCGCCTTCACGACGATGCGGTTGTGCACGGGGCCGAACGCAGCCGCGACCGCGGTTGCATCGTCGTCCGAGAATAGCCGCCGCCAACCATCCGGCGTTTCACCGAACACGACACGAACGAACAGCCGCGCATTCGCCTGCATGTGCACGTCGTCGCTCGCGCGCGTGAACTTCTCGCGAACCGCCGTTTCGTCGTCGCCCTCCGTTACCCCGGCGATGTCCCGAAGCGCTTCGATCCAGAACATGCGATCGCCAACCGTCGGCTCGCGCACGGCGATCTTTTCGCCATTCCATTCCGGTACGTTCATCAATTCGTACCGCCAACCGGTCAGCGGGTTCAGCACCGCTGCACGCAGGCTCGTCACGCCTTGGTTTTCGTTTTCCATGCTCATTTCCTATCTGCGATCGGGGAGTTACGCCGCCGGCGGTGGCACGATCTTCGGCGAGCCGCTCACGCGCACGCTGTACGTCGTCGAAATCAGCCCATTGACCGACGCCGCCCACGTGTACTGACGCACCATGCCGGCGAACAGAAACTGCGATTTGTCGGCGAACGTGACACGGAACACGTGCTTTTCGCCCGTCGCGCGCGCGGCACGCAGAATGTTCTGCCCTTCGTCGTTCGATTGGTAATTGCCGTCGACCGAGAACTCGCCCGGATCGGGCAAGCCGAGCTCCGATTCCTTTTCGTCGCTCGCGAACGTCGTCGCGTCGATTTCTTCCGACTGCCCGCCCTGCCACTGAATCTGTTTGCCCGTCGTACTAAGATCGACGAACACCAGATCGGCCGCGTCGAGATCGGTCGACGCAACTTTCGACACCTCGACCTTGGTTCCCTGCGCCTTGGTGCGCTTGCTCTTCTCTGCTGCCATATACCCTCTCAAATGAAAAATGGCCCGCGCACGGCGGGCCAAATGAATTGTCGTGGCGCAGGTCAAAACTCGATCGACAGTTCCAAGCTGACGCGGAAAAGTCCTGTGTCCGCCGAATAGTCGTCCGGCAGCTCGTCGACACCTCCAACCGAGAACCGATCCTGAACCGACATCGCGCGATCAACCGCCAGATCGGCAAGACGGTCCGCGTCGGTAAACGTCGGTGCGTAGCAGTCGATCTGATACGAACCAGAACGGCCACCAGTCGGGCCGGCAAGTGCCATATCGAGCGCGCCGTGAACGCGCGTGACGACGAAATACCGCGCCGGCGCCTTCTCCGGTGCGACGCCGAGATACCCCTTCGCACCACCTATGCCCTGCAAGGCGTCACGGATTACGATCACGCTCACCGCCGCCCTCCGAGCGCTTGATCGATCGCGCGCGCCAACTCGGTGCGAATCGCCCCTTCGGCCTCGCCGATCGACGCGTCAAACGCCGGCCGCATGAACGGCTGGGCCTTCATGTGCTGCGTGCCGAACTCGTCGAAGCGCCAGTAGAACGCGTTGTTCGGCGAATCAGCCTTGCCCTTTGCCCGGACACGCACGCCTGCCGTCGCCAAGCCCGGAGCGTCTTTCTGCCGAAGTGCTGCTGAGACGATATTGCGGCGCAGCTTCCCGGTTTTCTTCGGTGCGCGCTTGCGCGCCTCGTCGCGGATAACAGCCGCCCCCGCGATCGTCGCTCTCCGTAATACGGCGCGCGATTGCGATTTCGCGAGTCGTTCGAAGTCGGCTCGAAGGTCGTTCAAGCCGACGATCTGTACACTAGACATACTTCTCCCCCACCTTGACCAACAGATCGACGTATCCACGCGCCCGGGCGGGCAGCACAGCGGTGATGTCATAGAGCCGGCCACCGTATCGAACGCGCATTTGCTCATCGATGTCGGCCCGATAGCGAATGCGCATGCTGGCGACTGCCGAGCCGCGGACCGCGCCGGATACGACATACTCCTTTCCGCTCAGGAAGCGAACGTTGGCCCACAATCGAGCACGCTCAATCCAGGCACTCGGAATCGGTTCGTCGTTCTCGTTCTTCTCGCCGCTCGGGCGCTCAACGATGATGAACTCGGTTAGCCCACTTGCTCGCAGCACGTCTACACTCCGGGAATGATTCTGTGCGGCCGCAAAAGCGTCCGCGCATTGAACGGAAGTTCTGCGACGACGCCGGCAGTGGAGTCCTCGCGATTCACATACAGTTCCGCCATCGTTTTGAGGATTGCCGCCCTGATAGCGGCGTTGACCACCATCGGGTTATCACCCGCAGTGCCGGCGCCAATTGCCGCTTCCATTGCTTCCGTGGACTCATACACCTGACGATTTAGGTAGTCGATCGCGGATTGCGCCGCGCCGTCGAGTAGCACTTGCACGACGTCATCCTCGATGCCAGCGTCTTGGCGCAGAAATCCCAGCGCAAGTTTCAGTTCGACAAGTGCCATCGCTTACTTCTTCGCCGTGGCCGGCTTCTTGTCATCCGCGCCCTCAAGCGCGCCGAGTTCGCGCGCGCCGTCTTCCAGCTCGGGCGGGCATTCTTCGCCAACCTCGAGCAAGGTTGGATAGATTTCGCCGTTCTTAACGCCCTTGAACGGCTTGATGAGCTTCGCCATACAATCCCTCCTGCAAAAAAAGAAGGGGCCACAAGTGCCCCTTCAACCCCGCTTCCCATTCGATTGGCTCGTTACGCGCTCACCGCCACCTTCAGCGCGCGCATCGGCTGCGGATTAAGCAGGCCGCCACCGACGCGCTTCGTCGTATAGAACAGGACGTACGGTTTCGCCGTATACGGATCGCGCAGCACGCGCACGCCGATGCGATCGATGATCAGATACGTCTGCATGAAGTCGCCGAAGAGAATCGGCGTTGAGTTCGCCGCGACATCCGGCATGTCGGGCACTTCCGTCACGGGGTAGCCCGCGAGCGTCGCCGGCTGGCCAGCAACGTACGACGGTTGCCACAGGTAATTGCCTTGGCCGTCTTTCAGCTTGCGTACCGCTCGTTGCGTATTGCGGTTCATCGTGAAGCGCGCGTTGCCCGTGAACGCGCTCGGCAGATCGTAGATCAGATCGATGATGCCGTCCGACGTGATGCCCGCGGCAGCGCCGCTGTTCACCACCCCGATCGCCCCGAATGGATGCTTCTTCGCGTTTGCGCCGCCGTCCACGTACGTAAGAATGCCGGTCGGCTTCTTCGTACCATCACCGGCGAGGAATGCCCGTCCCTCCTGCTTCGCGAATTCAGTTTGCACCTCTTCGGCGAGCCACGATTCGAGATCGATTTCGCTGTCGTCGAGAATGCCCTGCGTCGCGGCGGGATTCGCGTAAATCTCGCCGTGCCCGAACGCGAGCGACGCAAACGCGGCCGTGCCCGTTTGCGGGCGATCGTCGGCTTCACCGACCCACCCACTTGCCGTGCCTCCCATGTTGAACAGCTTCGAAAAGCCGGCCTTCGAAACCGACTGAACGCGGCACAGTTGACGCATCGGCGAGATCTGCACGAGCTTCTTCGTGATCGAGCGGTCCCACTCGATCGGCGTCAGGTATCCGCCCTCGCCGTCCTCGCCCTTGTGAAGTGCGGCGTTGATGTCGCCACGCTTGAAATGAGCGTTGAACGCGTCGGTATATTCGGCGTCGCGCAGCGGCTTCGCGCCGTTCGCACCCATCTGCGCTGCAGCGAGCTTGATATTGGTCTCGTCGACGGCCGCCTGAAGTGCTTCGAGATCGGCACTGACCTTGTCGACCTTCGCCATAGCGTCCGACATCGGCAGACCGGCTCTCACCGCATCGAGTTGCCTCGTATGCTCAGCCTTGAAATCGTGAAACGCTTTCTGCAAATTGTCGATCAGGGCTTTGATTTCGCCCGGAGTCTCGGCGCGCACGGACATGATGCCGCGCGGCACCGCACCAGCCGTGCCCGACAGGGCTGCCGCGAGCGCGGTAATTAGAAGTTTTTTGCTCAACTTGTCATCCTTGAAGAGCGTTGATGAGGGTATGCAGCGAAGCTGCAACTTCGTCGCCAGCGCCCGGCGTGGCGTTTCCGGTGGCAGCGCCCGGCTTGCCGTCGAATAGGGCTTTGAGTGCATCGCGGCGCACGGATCGGGAGTAGCCCGCACGCGCCATCGATGCCTCGATGAGAGCCATTGCCTTCCGGCCGGCACTCGCATTCGTTTCTGCTACGACGGACGCGCTATCGAGCTTTCCCGTCGCGAAACCGTCGTCGACCGCTTGATCGGCCCCGATCCACGTTTCCCTGTCCATCATCGCAGCGGCCGTTGCCTCCGGAATCCCCGCGCGCTGCGCGTACAGCTTCGCCATCGCTGCATCGAACGGCGCGAGCGTCGCTGCAGCAGCCGTCATGTCGTGCCTGTTGCCGATCGCGACAGCCCATGCGTTGTGAATCATCAGGAACGCGCCATCGCCCATCAGGATCTCGTCGCCGGCCATCGCGATCACCGACGCTGCGGAGGCCGCCAGCCCCATGACGTTGATCGTCACCTTGGCCTTGTGCTCACGCAGCAGGTTGTAGATCGCGACGCCCTCGAAGAAATCGCCGCCGGGCGAATTGACGTTCACCGCTACATCGCGCGCGCCGATGTTGCGCAGCGCAGCGCTGATCCGCTTCGCGGTAACGCCAGTGCCTTCCCAGTTGTCGCCGATCGAGTCGTAAATCGAGATCGACGCGGCATCGTCAGCCACAGCAGATCGCACATCGGGATTCCACCGCTCCAGTGCGTCCGGACGGACATCGAATTGAGCCGCGCCGAGTCGATGGTCAGCGCGGATTTCAGGTAGTTGCAGGAGGCTCATCGCCGCTTCCTTTCGGTTTCTGTGTCATAGGATTCCGGAGCTGATCTGCAACCGGGTCGTCGACGCGGGGCAAATCGAGCGTCTCGCGGACTTCGTTTTGCTTCATCCACGGCGATTGCCCGCCGGCCCCGAGTGCCTTCGAGAAGAAGGCCGCTTGATCGTTCAGCGTGCCCCGCAGCAATGCGCCTTCGTTGAATTTGAACTGCCGCTGACCAAGCATCTTTTCGGGCAGAAAAGCGCGCGCTGCAGCCTGCTCCCACGATACGAACCAGTGCGATAGTCCGTACTGGATGAAGAAGATCGCAAGCTGCTCGATACCGCTCCCCCAACTTGTGTCATCCATCATCAACAGCGGCCGCGGCACGCCGTACATACGCGCCACTTCCTCAATTTGATGATTGCGGTTCTCGATCTGCTGCGCTGACTCCGCCGTGTTCGAGAACTGCTTCGCCGTCGCCCCTTCCTCCAGCAGCATCCAACTGCCTGCGTTCTCCGATCCGCTGTGGTTCTCACGAATCGACGACTTCATGCGGCCGTAGGCGTTGTCCGAGAGTTCCTTCGGCACCTCGATCGCTCCACCCGCCATCACGCCGGTTGTGAACGTGCGCGACGCGGCCCGCTCAGCCTGTTCAGCCAGTTCCAGAGCATCACGGGATAGCCTGACCCTCGAAATACCATTGATTCCGTCGAGAGATAGGTCGCGCAGATGAAACACCTCACGCGCCGGCAGTTCGACCTTATCGCCGGCCGGCGTGGTGTAGTCGTAGACCATCTGCCACGATGCCGTGAGACGCCCCTTGGCAGATCCCCGATCCATTGGAATGAGCCGAATAGGTCGGTTGCCAGTCCAAACGATTCGCGCCATCGACTGACCATCAAGCAACGCGCGCAACTGCATCAAGCTCTTGAATTCCATCGGCGTCTGCCAATCGTTCGGCCGGTACTTCAGCAACCGATGCGCGGGATCGTCGGCTTGTACCCTCTTGCTGTCGTCGCTGTTGATCAGATTCATCGGCAACATGCCTATCGTCCCGGAGATCAAGGTGACACAGCGAAGGACAGCCATGTTTCGTAGCGCGCGAGTCTCGCGCCCCGCTCCGCCGTCCAGCTCGCCGCGCCGGATGTACTCCTTCAATCGCGGATCGTCGAGCCCGCTGAACGATTCGCCGGGTGGCGACGTAGCGGGTGCTGCCACCTGAAACGACGGCTCGACGTGCGGGCGAGCGTCGGCCTCCGGCTGCTTACCACGCCGGATGAAATCGAACCAACCCATTCCCACCTCAGAGAAAACGAATGCCGCGCGTTTCGTAGACCGATTGGCCTTGCGCTGGCGGATTGAGCCCCATAAGCGAAACCGCATTAAACAGTGCCATCAGCGGGTCGATCTTGGCCGTCCCGCTCACCTGCTTGGTGATATTCACGGCGTTACCGACCGGCACGACACGCGCGTTTCCGACGGCCCACGTCAACAGAGGCTGGCCGCCGTGATATAGCGCGCCATCCGGGGATTCATCGCCATCGATTCGCTGTCCCGATGCCGCCGCGATGCGCCGTTCCGTCGTTTTGATAGCCCCGGAGAGCTTCCAGCCCTGCGAAATGCCGATCACTTTGTCTTCCGGCACCTTTGCAGCCGCCAGCGCATCGAGAACGGCGCCGATGCCAGCCGGGTCGACACCGGCTTTGTACAGAAGCCCCGCGCGCTCGATACGCGCGACATACTCGGCAGCCTGCACAACGTCATCACCGATCCGGGAGACGATCGTCAAATCACCCGCCTTCTCAAAATCGTGAAGTGCCGGAGCAATCTCTTTCCGGCGTTCCAGTACAGACGGATGCGCCCAAGCGTGCGCCCACGCGAGCCAGTTTCGCGATCCGCACATGCGCCCGACGGCCCCCAGCCCGAGCAAGTCATCAAGCCCGCCACCGTCGATTCCGGCTGCGATCACCTCGCATTGTTCTAGTAGGTCGAACAGCTCCACACGCTCCGGAAGTCCGGCGCTTATCCAGAAATCGGCGCCGGCCCACCGATCAGTCCGGAGGTTTATGCCGATTTCGATATTCAGGTGCTTCGCGAGGAACTTCTGGAAGGTGCCATCGCGCTCCCCCTCATACAGTCGCAGTTGGTCCTGCAGCCATTCAGCACTGACGGACCGCCCGAGATTCGGGTTCGTGATGTAGAAGTTCTCCGGCCGCATGTAGGCTTTCGCCATCACCATCGCCGCAGGAAACTCGTACAGGATGCCTAGCGTCTTCGGGTCGTTGATCTTCCCGTCCCGCACGTCACGCCAGTAATTCAACTTCTGTCGGAACACACCGGCCGGCGGGTCGTCGGACTGAGTGGTCAGGAAAATGACCCAACCCTCGTCTCGCGACACCTGACCGCCCAGCGCTTCGAGAAACATTGCCGCAGCGTTCGCGCGCTTGCCAAACAGCCAAAGCTCGTCGACCAGAATACGGCCTGACTTCTTACCGGAAACGGTGTCCGTGTCGGCAGCGACGACCTTCAGGCTATTTCGGTTCACGCGGTGCGTGATCGTGCGAATGTGATCTTGGATGTGGAACAACGCGGACAGCTCTTCGTCAGTCCGAATCATCCCCGCTGCCGGCTTAAAGCTGTTATCTGCGACCTCCTTTGTCGGTGCCAAGATCAGATGTTCTTCTTCCTCGCGCCAGCACAGAATGAGCGCCGTCAGCATGATGCCGGCGGCGATAGTCGATTTCGTGTTCTTTTTCGAGATCAGCAGCCCATACTCACGGATCAGCTGCTTACCTGTCTCGGGATCGCAACCGCCGAAGATGGCGCGCACGAAGTCGAAGACCCACTCTTCGGAGCATTCGCCAAACGTGGGCGGCCGCCATTCCTCGATCTCAGCGTCCCATACCTTCGGGAGATCCACCACCTTCAGTTGCTTGAAGATCGCCAGAGCATGCTCGGCCGGATCACGGAAGATTGGCGGTGGAATGATTGATCGGCGCTCGATCAGCCGCGTTTCCCAATCAGGGCATGCCGTAGTCCATTCCATCAGTCAACCTTCCTGCCACCGTTAGCGACCAGGCGCGGCGGCGCCGATGGAGCAAACCGGCTCGCGACTTTTTTTGCCGCCTCGGCGCTCTGTTCCTTCTTGCCGCCCTCGCCAAGCTTCTTGTGAACGAACGGCATCAGCGCCTTTGCCGCATCGATCCGTAGCTTCGGCTCCGTCCGGGCATCGTTCATCGCCGCGATCAAGAACGCCTTCGGGTCAGTGAAGTTCGTCATCGCGTTCAGGTCGAACCCGGACGGCTTCTGCGGCGACGACGCCTGCTGTGTGCGTTCGGTGGACTTAGATTCCGCCTGCACCCGATTCGCGGCGAGATACAGGGCCACGTCCTTGTCTTTAACAAGGCGCGACCCGGCCGCCGAAGCTGTCGCTGGGCTGTAGCCTGCCGCGATAGCCGCGTCCTTATTGGACTTACCGGCTAAAACAGCATCGGCGAACTTCCGCTTTTTCGCTGTTAAAGCCATTAACAAAATCCTGAAAAGGGGAAATTTTCTGCGCGTGAGGGAACGTGCGGTCTAGGCCGAAGCGACCACCAGACTTTTCACACCCCCGGCTTCATCGTCGGCCGTCGCCTCGCTCCTCGCGCTGCTTCGCGCTGTCGTGATGCGGCTTGCACAGCGTCTGAATGTTCGCTGGATCGAGAAGCAGTCGCCTGTCTCCGCGATGTGGAATGATGTGATCGCAAATCGTTCCAATCGGCTCGACGATCCCACGCGCAGCGCATTCCAACACCACGTCGGCCGGCAACCATCCCGCCATCCCTAGCGCGCGCAAGCAGTACACGCAATGCGGACGCACTGCGAGGTGAGCCGCGCGCAATTGCTGCCATTCGTACCCGTAGCCGCGCGCCGTGCTGCTCGACTTCCCGGCTCGCCAAGAACCCGACTCACTCATTGACACTCGCGCAGCCACCATCTGCCGCACACGAGGCTTGAGCGTCGTCAACTTTCGATTCATGGCCACCAATGCAAAAAGCCCGCAAGGCTTTCGCCTAGCGGGCTTCGTTTGGGCGCACCTCGCGCCCGACATCGTCAATATAGCGAAACGTGGCGCGGTTTACAACCCCTTTTTTTAAACGACATCATCGTCGGCAATCACGCAGGCTGGTGCTCCTTCAGCCACTCGCGCAACGCATCATTCATACGCGTCTGCCAACCTTCGCCTGTTGCCTTGAAGGCGTCCACGATGTCGACGTCGTAGCGCACCGTCAATTGCACCTTGGGCGCTTCGAGCGGCGGACGACCACGCTTGCCTCGCCGCGTCATCTTCGCGAAGTCTTCCGCCGGCACTTCGAACGTGTCGGGATCGGCCGCGATGCCGCGGTTGATTGCCGCGTCTTCCTCGTCCGTCGGCATGACGATCTTACGCTTGCTCGACATAGCTCTTGACCTCCCGCTTGTTCGCCTTACGCATGCTGATGATGTGCATCGAGTCGCCGCGCTGCGTGAACACCACGCAATAGAGGCGATCGCCGATCACACCGAACCCGACTTCGCGCACTTCACTGTAGTCGCGTCGGTCGTCCACGTAGGACAACACGTCCGACCAGTCGAGTTGCGCTGCAAGCGCCAACGACACTCCATGCTTGGCAATGTTCGTTTCGTTCTTGGTCGGGTCAAAGGTGATGTCCATGCAAATTATTGTAGCTACGATAAATGTTCAATGCAAGGGATATTTGTAGCTACAGTAATTCGGGACACTTCAGCAGGCCGCGACGTTTCAGCGGCCCAAGAATCGACCGCTTCGCCTGCTGATACGTCGCATGCGCGTCCAGCAAAGCGGACCGGCGAGGATTGAGCCAGACGCGCGCACCGCATTCCCGGTTCATCTCGCTAACGCGCTTCGCCTTCATGTGCTGCTGAATCGCTGCGCGCTCCTGCCATGCCAATGCATCGACGCAGACGTCAACCAGTTCCGCGCGCCGCTTTGCCGCCTTCCGATCGGCCTTCTCTGCTCGTTCCTCCGCCGTTTCGGTCCGGTCGTCTTCGGCGAAGCCTCGGCACGTGGCGGCGACCCTTCCATGTCCGAGGTTCGGTGTGTATCCCGATTGCCAGTCGTACCACTCGTCGAGCAGTTCCTCTATCTGGTTGCTCTCGTCGATCGTCGGTTCGTTTTGCTCGTTCATGGCAGGACTCGAAACGGGATTCCCCAGTACATCAGCCAGTTAATCAGGACAGTGCGTATCTCCTCGCTGCGTGGAAACCGCATCTCGATTTGGCCGCCCTTGAGTTCGACGCCTTCGAGCGGGCAGCCCGGAAACGCGATGACGCGGCGACCCGTGCTTGCTTCATTGCGACGCAACGCCATCTTTGCCACGGGCTCCGCAATCTCACCCAAGTCGAAGTAGAGATAGGCGCTCAAGACATCCCCCGCACGTCCCATGCGCTATCTCCGCTCTCGATGAATGCGCCGAGCACGCGCGAATGCCGATTGCGATGCACGTATGCCTTCGTCCGGAAAACGCCCGGCTCCACCCAACGGCCATCGCACTCCGGGATGCGCGATCGGTGCATTTCGGGAATAAACGCATCCACCTCGACGGCCGCGACCAACTGGCGCTTAACGGTTGCGATACGAGCGATCCAAAATACTGTCGCGTCGATCTCACGCTTCCGCTCACAGACGATAATTCCGCCACGTCCGCGATGTCTCGGCACGCTATACGAGCCGTCCGGAATCTCAACCCACATCCTCACTGGCAATTTGCTTCTCCCATCTTTCGGGCCCGTATCGGCTCCCATTCCATATATGCCCGGCCCCATGTTGCGACCTTCTCCGCGCGTGGCGCCGGGCCAAAGTCGAGCCAGTAATGGCAAGGTCCGCATCCGGGGACGGTGTACTCGTGCTTCGCCTTGGTCCCGGCGCCCTTCCCATGCTTCGACTGGTTCGAGTGACAATCGACGACCGATTCATGCGGCCACCCGATCGAGCAACAGACGCCCGGCACGCGGAGATAGCATTCCTCGCCGCGGCAAGCCGCCAAGTACTTCGAGCCCTCGGCGACCGTCGGCCGCTTGATCCGCTTCACGATCGCCTTCTGACGCTTCAGCGTCGCCGTTCGCGTCAGGCTGCTGAACGGCGAATGCGGCTTTCGTTTGAAGCCCGTACGTTTCAATGGTGCTGATCGCCTCATGCAACCGTCATGCAAGAGCGAATCATCAGGTCGACTGCCAATGCCGCGTGCGCGATCGCTGCGCTGCGCTCCCGATTCCGCTCAGCCGCTTGCTTCAAAATGCGCTCCTGTGGCGATTCCGTCGGCGCCGGAAGGTCCTTGAGCAAGCAGCGGTATGTCGTGGGGCGCGAGCCTTCGATCCGTTCAACGAACTTCTTGCCGAGAAGGTTTCGTATGCGCCCCTTCACGGTATCGGTCGTCATCGACGCTTCGTATCCGATCTGCTCAATCGTCAGCCCGCGGCGGCCGGCCTTCCGCTTCAAGCAATCGCAGATCAGCCAGTTACCCGTGCTCAAGCTCACCATCTTCTTCACTCGACCTCCTGAATCGTGATGCCGCGCTCTCGGAGCATCAGCTTTCGTTTAATGACGTAGTCCTTGTTCTTCCGTGTCACCGCTGACTTCACGTCCTCGACCACAAGCTCACCAGCCGAATTGCGATAGGTGAAGTCGGCGACGTATCTGACGGCTCGCTCGATCGAGCCGTCCGAGCGCCGCTGACGCGCGATCAGCTCGAACTCCACCTGACGCCGAAGACCGCTGATCAGCCCGACGTCTTGTTGCTTGATCAGCTCGAACCATCGCGAGCGCTCGCGCTTACTGTCGAACTTGATGCCGTCGTGCTCGCACTTCGTGTTGCGGTACTTCGAGCGCTTCGCCGTCATTACCGGCGTGAAGAGTGGCCGGTCGAGGTCGCCGGATGCGATTTCGTCGAATTCGGAGTTCGGTTGATTGCCCGTGCGGCGCGCCAGCTCGCGCTCGGCGAAGCTGCGACCGATAGTTCGGTCGTCGCGCACGCGTGCCGTGCCAACCATCGCCGTACCCTCGGGAACAACGAGCGGCCATGAAGCGCGCTTCGTCACGTCGCCTCCTGATCGCGCGGGATGTCGTTGAAGTACCGGTACAACTGCTCGTAGGTCTCATTCCCGAAGCGGGCAGCCTCGCGCAGCATTTCCTCCATCGCCTCGCCTGGGCCGGCCGCCTTGACGACGCGCGCCTTGAAACGCATGAACACTTCGCCCTCGCGCTGCTCGATGCCGAGTTGCTTACCGCGGTCAGTGACACCTTGCGCGCTCTTGTGCCAATCGGAAGGAACGTCCTGCCCGGTCGTCGCCGCGCCGTCCGGCTTTACCGGGAACAGCCCCGTCCAGCCGCGCAATACCGCTTCGTCGATGCAGTCCGCCGGGGCATGCCCAAGCTCTCTCAGCTTCTCGAGGCGGCGCAGCGACACCTTCGCCGCCGGGCGTGTCCACGGGGCCGACTTCTCCGCCGCTTTCGCCTCGCGGTGCTCGCACCAGTCGAGCCACGCGTCGACGGGCAACCAGTCGGGCAGCTCGATTGATCGCAGTTCGCCATGCAACGCAACTCGCGGCGCACGCCGCGCGGGTTGATGGTTCTCTGATGGTTCTATGACGGTTCCTGATGATTCGGGTGCAAAAGCTTTGCACCCTTTAGTGCTGTGATTTGCACCCTTTATGTCGCCAGTTGCACCCTTTACGTCGTCGTTTGCACCCTTTCCATTGGGTGCATTTTTTGCACCCTTTGAACCCGACGAAATGGGCGCAAGTTCTGCACCGTTTATCCAGTCCGAATTGATTCGGTATTCGCGCGTATTCCCACGCCCGCCCTTCGACTCGCTCACGAGAATTAGCCAGCCCGACTGCTGCATCCGGCGAAGCTGGTACTGCACTGCACGCGGCGATTGGCGCGTCTTCGCAGCCAACTTGTCGACGCTCGGATAGATGTGCGTGCCGTCGTCGTGCGAATGGTCCGCAAGTGCCAGCGCGAGAATCATCTCGCCGCCGCCTTCCGGATAGCGCTCGAACACCGCGTTCATAACCTTGACGCTCATAGGCTCCTCAGTGCCCGCACGGCAACGCGCCGTCAGCGTCAGTCTTTGCGCCACATGACAGACACGTACGCGTGGCCGCTGCGCGAGCTGTCACCGCAACGGGCGTCACTTCGCCAGCGCGCGCCGGAATGGGCTCTTTGATGTCGGTCGGAGTCAAGACGCTCTCCCGAGAGTCAAGCGATAGGCGCTCGGATGACCGGGCCGGCGCGTAATGCGCAGCGCACCGGCCTCCTCCAACGTGCGAAGGGTCGACGACACGGTCACGCGCGTCACGCCCGCGAATTCCGCAATGGCGTCGATCGACGGATCGCAATTCCCCTGCTCGTCGGCCAACCGCGCCAGAAAGATCAGGATCACCTTGGCCGTCGGCGGGAACTGCTCGCGCATAGCGCGGTTGAGGTGCTCGAAACTCATTCGGTGGCCTCCTGTGCGCTTTCCGCGTCGTCAATGCCGAGCACCCATCGCAGCGCCGCCAAGCGCTCGCCCGTCGCCTCCGCGAGCGCCGCCTCGATCTGCTTACGCGGACGTACGCGCGCCGCCGTACCGCCGAGCACGGCCTTCTGCGCACGCGAGCGCGCGTGCCCTTCCTTGCCGTCAGCGGCATCGATCAACGCCTGAACCTTCGCGCGTTGCTCGTCGGGCGACAGCTTCGCAAGCTTCAGCGCGTGCGACACAGTGATCTGTTCCGCCTCAACAGCGTCACGCACCGCCATGCAGCAGTCGAGCAGCTTCAAAGCAGAGCGCACGGTCGGCACCTCGACACCGAACGCGACGGCGATAGCATCCTCGGTGTGGCCGACGTCGAGCATGCGAGCCATCTTCTCGGCCCGGTTGATCGGCGAGTCTTCTTCGCGGATCTCGTTCGTGCTGACCATCATTCCGACGAACGACTTGTCGCTGTCGCGCATGACGCGCTTCGGGATCGCCGGAATCGTGATCGGCTCTTCGCCCGCCTCGATCAGTTGACGGTTCAGCTCGCGCGCGTTGATCACGCGGCGACGGCCGTCGATCACGAGGTTCTCGCCCGTCTCCGGGTCTTTGTAGAAGAGCACCGGCTCAAGCACGCCCTGCGCGCGATAGTTCCGAACCGTCTTCGGGTTCGGCGCCTGATGTACGCGCCGGTCGTACAGCGGGTGCTTCGGGTCCGTGACGAGCGTCAGCTTGTCGGGGTCCATCGAAAGGACGTTGCCCTTGCCCGATGCCCCGTAGACGTCGATTGAGTTTTTGGCCATCAGTGGCTCCTGTTGAGATAGTTGGTGTGTGGAGCTATTCGCAGAGCCCGTATGCGGACGAGCATGCCGTCGCAGGTTCTGCGTCCGCGAGAAGGTCGTATTGACGGCCGCCGCGGCTCGTCTTCGACCAGTCGACGACCTTCCAAATCGTGGACGCCTGTCCCGTATGGCCCGTTGTGCCCTGATGAAAGAACGAGACTGGGCTACCCGGCCTGCAGACTTCGGACACGAGACGCTCCCATTCCGCAATGCGCTCGACGTGCTCGGGAAACCGGCGCGCGATCTCTCGCAGTTCCAACTTCCCGGCGTTGATGCATGGCATGCAGCCAACGCGCGACATGCCTTGCCGGTACAGCGGATTTGGTCGAATGCCGGCCGCCGCGTGCGCTTCGAATACGTCGGCGGCACTCCAGCGCAGAATGGGGCGGTAATTGAAAAGGCCGCCGCCGACCACCTCGAATGCCTTCACGCACGCGCCCGTACCCTGAAGACGCTCTCGACGCGAATCGCTCTCGTCAATGCGAACGCCCTGCCACGACCACACCGCGTAGCCGCGGTCGATCTCACGCAATGCGTAGCCGACAAGTTGCTCGGTCTTCAGGTACTGCGTGCAGAACTGCCGCTTGCGTGATGGAAATCCGCCGCGGACAAGGCAAAGGTCAAGGAATGGGATTCCGGTCGGATGTAGCACTTCAAGCGCTCGTGCGGCCGCCTCGGGCGTCCAGCGGTACATGAACTCGCGCTTGCCGTACACGGCTGACTCAGGTTCGCCGGCGGCGATCCGCGCAAGGTTCGCTCGCTTTGTCGCAAATTCGTCAGTGAAGTCGGCCCGCACTACGTCCACCGGGATACCGAGCGCGCGAGGCAAATAGTCGAGCGCGTATTCGAGGTTCTGCTCATCCTCGTTTCCGGTATCCGCCATCACAGCACGCACGTTCTCCGAACCGTGCTGTTCGAGTGCGACGCACAGCGTCGCGGTACTGTCCTTGCCGCCGGACAGAGAAACGACGTGGAGGGTTGGGCGCTCGCTCACATGACCTCCAAAACGAATCCCGGCTGCCGCAGACGATCGCGCTGCAGCGGCTCATAGTCCGGGTTGAGTTCGCAGCCGATGAAACGGCGGCCGAGGCGCTGCGCTACTTGTCCGGTCGTGCCGCTGCCGAAGAACGGATCGAACACGACGTCGCCCGGCCGACTGCCGGCGAGCACGCAAGGTTCGACGAGCGCCTCGGGGAAAGTTGCAAAGTGGGCACCGTCGAACGACTGCGTCGGGATCGTCCAGACGCTCCGGCGATTTCGACTCGTGACAACGTCGGTGACGGCTGCCGAGAACGATTCGTTTTGCTTCTGCCGCTTTGCACGAGCGCCGCGGTTGTGCTCGACAGTCGAATGTGCGCCCGGTCCCGTCTGCCAACCGGCGACCGCTACAGCTTTCGGATTGACGCCCGCGGCGCGCTGCCGCTCGGCGTACGCGACGAGTCCGCTTTTCGTGCGGTGATGCTCGTCGCCCGCCGCAAATGCATTTGTGGCCTTGTGTGACCGATTGCCGGGCGAACGTGCATGAGCACCACCGCTCACAGGCTCCTGCATCGCGTGGAAGTCGTAGTAGTAGCGCTCGCTCTTCGAAAGCAGAAACAGATATTCGTGTGCCTTAGTGCAGCGGTCGCGCACGCTCTCGGGCATCGGGTTCGGCTTGTGCCAGATGATGTCCTGTCGGAGATACCAGCCGGCATCCTGCAATGCAAACGCAAGACGCCACGGCTGGCCCATCAGATCTTTGACCTTCAGACCGTCGATGCCCGCTTTCCTGTTGCTCAGGCAGATGTTCTCCTTAGCGCGAGCGCGCCCGGCAAACGTCTCTCCGCGCATCGGCGTCTGTCCGCCCGATGAGGCATAGGCATCGCCCATGTTCAGCCAGAGCGTGCCATCGTCGGCTAGCAGCGCGCGCGCCAGATCGAACACGCCGACCAGCGTGTTGATGAACTCGCGCAGTGTCGGCTCGCTGCCGATCTCGCGATGCTTGTCCGGATGACCGTCGGGCAGATACGAGCGGAGGCCCCAGTACGGCGGCGACGTCACGATCGTCTGCACCTTCACGCCATCGGCGATCATCGCGCGCATAAGGTCGCGGCAGTCGCCGCGGTGGGAGCGGTCGAGCCAGTTCATCCGATCACCCCTCGGCACGCTTCGATCCACGCAACCGCCGCTTCCGCGTTGATCGCGTTGCCGTAGGCGCGCAGTCGTCCCACTCGCGCGGGAGCCCCATGAGCCAACGGGAATGTGCCGGGTTCAACTGGCCGCCACTTTCCATCCCGGCAGAGGAGCCAATCAGCATCTCGCCAGAAGCCGTTAATCGGGCCGGGATCAGCGGTGGCAATTTCAACTCCGCTTCGGCGGCCGGCTGCAACGGTTGCATGCTCGCCAGCTTGGCCATTCCGTTCAGCGCTAGATTGATCGTCCCCGTTGCACCGCTGCGTTGGTAGTCCCGCACCTTCGCATCGCCCGTGGTCGGGCTTGCCCAGCCCGCGAACTGCGCCACATGATTCAGGCTCACCGCGACCTTGCGACCGTCCGGCGTCTTGCCCGTCGCGCTCAAGCCCGCGAACGATTGAGATCCCTCCGCGTTGCCAACAGTCGGCGTCGGCCAGCCCGACAGTTGCGCAACCATTCCAAGATCCGTCAGGCTCACGCCCATCTTCGAGCCGCGCGCGATCGCGCGTAGCTTCCGTTCTAAGAACTGCTCCGGAGCCCCGCCCGCTTGGCATGCGGTTGGAGTGGGCCAACCGGCCAGCTTCGCGATGTTCGGCAATTCGGTTTTGCCGACGCCCGCTGATCCTCGCGCGTCGCTCGCGAGCGGCGTAGGCCATCCAATACGCCCGGTCTCGGATATGCGGGGAGCCGACGCCCGCAGACGGAAACGGGACACACCCATAGGCGTAGTCCAACGCTTCCACGTCAGCTTGAACAAGGTCGATCCAAGGGTCGACAGCCGACCCCGCAACCTGCTCTCCAAAGACGATTGCAGGACGGCGCTCACCGATGAGCCAGTACCACGCAGGCCAGAGATGCCGCTCGTCATCAAACCCAAGTCCTTTGCCTGCCGCGGAGAAAGGTTGGCACGGACAGGAACCCGTCCAAACAGGTCGATCGTCGGGCCATCCGGCGCGACGAAGCGCGTAGGACCAGACGCCGACGCCTGCGAAGAAATGGCACTGGGCGTATGGACGAAGGTCGTCGGGATGCACGTCGCGGATGTCGCGTTCGTCGACGTCACCGGGCGCGATGCGGCCTGCCGCAACGAGGTTGCGCAGCCACTCCGCGGCGACTTGATCGTGCTCGTTGTAGTAGGCGACACTCAAGCGCTCCCCACTACTCGGCCATGCCGCGCAGCCGCGCGGAGATATCGAGAAGCACCTGCGCATGCTTGAAGATTCGGTGATCCACGCGCTCGATCTCGTGCCGCTCGACACGGCCGTCTTCGAGCGTCTTCACGATCTCCTGCCCGACGTCGCCGTGCGTCGACCACGCCTTGCCCATCAGCTCGACGATCGCAGCGTCGCAGCAGTCAACGGCGCTCGGCAACTTCACGAGCGCGTAGCCGCGCTCGCCCGCCCACGCTTCGAGAATCGCGTCGTTGTCCGTCACCTCGCCAATGCGTACCGCCTCCTGAAGCGTGAGCTTGTGCGTACCCGTGTTCGGATTCACCTTGCTCCGAAGCACGGCGGGCGATACACCGAGGCGCGGTGCGAGCGATTCGCACCCGCCCGGATAGTTGTGAGCGACGGCGTGCGCCGTATCGAGAATGTTCAATCGATCCTCCAAACAAACGTGTTTTCTCACCATTCGCACTACTAAACTCATCCTCAACGCTTTGAACGAGGATTCGTGAATGGCTTGGGTGTTGCTATTGAGCGTCTACGCCGCTTTCCACAGGCGACACACGCTTTGGTTCAAATGGGTGGGTCTCACGCCCATGGCAGAATTCGGATTTCCACACCACGAAGTAGCCACAAACGGAGACCCAATGAGCGTAATTACTGACCGTTTCGAAGCAGTCGACGAAAGCGGCAACAAGTACAACGTCGTTGTCCGCCAGGACGTGATCGACACAAGCACGTTCGCTGAACAGAGCAGCGAGTTGGGCCTGAAGGAATATCGACTTTCGAACGGTGAGCCACTGAACCGCGTCTCGGAAAATGTCTTTCGACTCGTGCGAAGCGGCGTCGAGATCACGCGAATCTAGTCGCCAACGAGGCAGTAATCGCGCGTCGACGAACTCATCGTTGTAACGTCGATTTCGCGGCCGTACTTCTTCTCGAGGTGTTTCCACAGAGCGATTTCGAGTGCCGCGGGCATGGC
This sequence comes from Burkholderia thailandensis E264, assembly GCF_000012365.1. Lineage (NCBI taxonomy): Bacteria > Pseudomonadati > Pseudomonadota > Betaproteobacteria > Burkholderiales > Burkholderiaceae > Burkholderia > Burkholderia thailandensis. Next base: position 1,207,214 of record NC_007650.1, on the reverse strand, counting down.
AGTTTCTTCGATGTAGAGATTCGCGCCGTCGTAGTGGATCTGAGTGCCGCCGTTCGCGGCCAATCCCAGCTCCACCACGGCGCCCTGTCCAGCGCGGATACGCGCGTTGACGCTCTGGACGCACCGGACTTCAACGCCATCGATCAAGACGCGCCCCGTTCCAATGGGACTTGCCTCGATCGTCACAGCGCACTTGTCGTTAGCATTTGTCACGTTGACTCCTTCCGCTGGCCCGTAAGGGACAGCACGTTCAATAGGATATCGTTAACCCACGCAAGATAAAACATCTCGCAGCACCCCAACCACCTTCATCAACGAAGGAACACGAAGCCGCGTTATAGAGGCTGCCCCGTCTCTCCGACGAGATCGGGCCACACGTCTCGAACTACGTTGAGAGGAAAGAGATCACGCCGACCAACGGCGCCCATCGTCGCCTGCTCGATAGGCCAGCCGAACGGTATTGGCACTGGTCTACGCCGATTGGCCCATGCGCTGATATCAGAGGCGTGAGCGCCGATGGCTTCAGCCAATTTGACAAGCCGGCCGCGCTCCGCGTCGAGGTAGGTTCTCAGATCCATATCGAGACTTTAGCGAAACGCAAAACCTTTGTCTATAGCGTTTCGCGCATGTACTGCTTTAGCGTTTTGCTATTGAATTTGATATATGAAGGACATTGACGAAATCAGGCGAGACAATCTGCGGCTCCTCGAGACGGAATGCGGCAGCCCTACGGCCGCAGCAAAAATGCTCGATATGAGTCTCGCCCAATACGCTAACCTGCGCGATGGCGCAAGGGACTCCCAGACCGGCAAGAAGCGCGGCATGCGCAAGGACACCGCCCGTCGAATCGAAGAAGCGGCGGGCAAGCCGCGTGGTTGGCTCGACATCGATCATGAGCGGAACTCTCCCTCTCCCAAGGCGGGAAGCCGCACGCCTGCGGGATGGGAACGGCTTGACGCTGGCGGCCGGGCTCAGGTCGAGGCGTTCATCAAAGGCCTTCTGGCTCGCCCTCCTCACCCCGATCCAGAAGACGACGACCGCCCGGCAGGTGACTGAATCTCGAACGTAGTAGCTCGTCGATACCTGCGATAGGTTCGAGAGACTCATCTCTGAAACAGAATTCTCTCGTTTCAACGACGCGCCCGCCCCGCAGGGTGACGCCCCGCGCACTCCTATCTAGGAGAACATTCCAGCGTCCGTCGGGACGCCGCCGCTGCACAAGCGCGACAGCGCCCAACAGCTCCGGATTTACCGCCACAACGACCCTAACCAAATCCCCCGGCTTACATCGCAGGCGCGCTATCGCTTCTTCCTTCAAGGTGGCCCTCTTTCATCTTATTAAATACTGTAAATACATACAGTATTCTGCCAAGGACAATCTGGCCTATCAACGTCAATTCTGTCAGGGTGTAAGGAAGCAGTGCCCCCGCCTCATCAATCATTCGACGGATCATACGGCCAAGTTCAACCATGCCCTCCCGCGGAGCTGATGTAGGGACGGACGAAATTTCATTAGATATTTCGCGTTTCGCTATAGACAAAGATTTCGCGTTTCGCTAAAGTTCGATCCATGGCAGCCGCTGTTCGCTGCACCGCTCCGGCGGATCGATCTTTAAGAGTGCCAGCGTACCGGGACCCGCAAGGGAGCAACCGGTCGGCTCTACGGTGTAGCCGAGAAACGGGGTAGCGCCCGACACCACTCAGCTTTCATGAGATAGGGTCCTGCCGATGCGGACGTGGTCTGGCCGCGGCGAGGGAGCCAGAGGACGCCGGAGTTGGTCGCGACGCACGTGGCGGTTCGCGAGATTGCCGGATTGTCGTTCGGAGGGGAAAGCGAAGCCGGAAGTCGCGGCAGTGGCCCCATCCCATGAAAACTGACATGGAAGCAGATCGATCAGCGTTGCACCCTCATCGTTTCATTGAATTCGGACTACTAAATCATGAGGGGAAACGAGGATCGCGATCGTGACTCTTCGAAAGGAGATCCAGTGGAATCGAAACGGAAGATCCCAACCGTGTCGGTCGAATGGTTGGAAAACGCAGCTGCTGATCTTGAGGTGAGCGCGAACGCGAGCCGCGAGACGTGGGCGCTGCTCGGCCTATCTCATCGGTACAGCGAGAACATCGGCCGGGCGCATGCCATGCGACATGCAGCTCGCATGAAGCTCGACTACGACCGACGCTTGTTCCTGCGTACGGTCGGACTCAAGGTCTAGGAGGTAGATCGTGAGCCAACCCGCAAAGAACCTGCTCGAGCTGCGCCGCATGCCTCGCGGCGCTCTTGTCGAGCATCTGATGCGCGAAATCGCGCAACACCTGATCGCAGTGGGCGTCCTCGAAGTTCGAAGCGACACCTGAAACCTTCCAAGACCGGAGACACGATGGAACGACAAATGATCAGCGAGTACATCCGCGGTTGGAACGATCGAGCACTCGGCCGCGCTCCCCGCGCCGGCACGATCGGCTACCAGCTCGGCTACAAGGACGCGCGCAAGAACTGACATGAACATGCTCAAGGTTTGGGTGGGGGCCGCGGTAGCAGTCGCCCTATTCCTCTTGCTGTGCGCGCAAGCAGACGAGCGTGAGGACGCGCTCGAACAAACGGCGTCGCGTCTTTCAACCTGATAGCTGACAAATTTCGACGCAAGATTCCATGCAATTAATTTCGCATTCCTAAACCCCGCTCGCCGCGCGCGGGATTTCCTCTCGGATAAGCGCGGCCTTTCGGCGGGGCGGCCCGTACGTGCGCCCCGCCATTTTTTACCGGAGATACCAATAAAAACCGCTTCGAAGTTCATCGTCGCGGCCGTGCTGTTTCTGGTGCTGCTGTCGATCGTGACCCCGTGGCTGGTGAATCAGGACAGCAGCGTCGCCCTGCTCGCCGTGCCGTTCGTGTGGCTGGCGTATGCCGCCGCCTTCGTGAAATTTCTTCCCCCTCATATCAAGGAGAACAAGTGAAACGCCTGTTTCTGATTTTGATCCTCGCGCCCGTGATGTTCCTCGCGACCGGCTGCGACAACGTCCCGGCCGGCTATGTCGGCGTGAAGGTGCAGCGCTATGGCGACGACCGGGGCGTCAACGTCGAAGTGAAGGGGCCCGGCCGCTACTTCAACGGACCGAACGTCGACATGTTCATCTTCCCGACGTTCACGCAGTCCTACGTGTGGGACAGAACGGACAAGTCCGACGAGTCGTTCACGTTCCAAACGGTGGAGGGACTGTCAGTCAACACCGACATTGGAATCAGCTACGCGATCCCGCACGACAACGCACCGAAGGTGTTCCAGAAGTACCGTCGCGGCGTCGACGAAATCACGGGTGTCTATCTGCGCGCGATGGTGCGCGACGCACTGAATCTCGCCGGCGCGTCGATGGCCGTCGAGGACGTCTACGGCAAGGGCAAAGCGGCGCTTCAGCAGCGCGTCGAGGACGAGGTAAAGGCAAACGCCGCGACGGTCGGAATCAGCGTCGAGAAGGTCTACTTCGTGAATCAGATGCGTCTCCCCGAGCAGGTTATGAACTCGATCAACGGGAAGATCGCCGCGACACAGATCGCGCAGCAGAAAGAGAACGAACTGCGTGCTGCCGAGGCGGATGCAGCGAAGCAGGTCGCAATCGCCAAGGGCGAAGCCGAAGCGCTCGAAGTGAAAGCGAAAGCACTGCGTGAAAACAACCAGATGCTGCAACAGATGGCGATCGAAAAGTGGGACGGCAAGCTTCCCCAGTACATGGGCGCGAACAGCGTCCCGTTCGTTCAGATCAGGTAACGAAGCTCTGAGCCTGCGCCCGGGCTCTCCCCCTCGGATATGGGCGGCCTTTAAGGGTGGCCAGTTCGGCACCCTCTTTTTCCCCTGCGGAGATTCAAGAGCGGACGCTCGGCGGTGGCGGTTGGGCTCCGTCACTCCGTTCACTCCATGCAACGCTGCCTTATGCGAGCGCTGAGTGTCCGCCCTTGAATCCCCGCTTTGCTGGCGCCTGTCCGGGCCAGCATTTTTTCGAATTCCAATGACGTGCATGAGGGCCAAGCCATGAAAGAACTGCAACAAGCTGTCTCCACCGCCTTCTCGAACATCGTCGCGGCCGGCGCGATCGAGAAGGCGATCGAAGAAAAGTTGACGAAGACGATCACGTCGATCATCGACGAGGAACTTCGCTCGTACTCGACCTTCGGCGAGCAATTGAAAGAGCGCGTCAAAGCCGCGCTGCAAGTCGATTTTCATAACCTTGGTCTGCCCGGATACAACGATCTCATTCTCAAGATCATCCGACAGCAGGTCGACGCGCAGTTGAACGCGACGATCGAAACGCAGATCGAGCAGCAGATGAAGGAGCTGCTCGCACCCGCACCGGCAGAGATCAAGCTTTCGCAACTCGTCGAGGAATTCATCAAGGACGAGCACTCCGATCGCCAGTATCGCCCGTGCTCGTGCGATGAGTCGAATCGAATCACGCTGATTGTTCGCGAAGCGAGCATCACCAGTTCGAAGTTCTACCACATCTACTTGGACAAGGAGCACGGCACCGAATCCTACAGTTGCCCGTATCAGATCGACGTCCACGACGGCCGCGTATACAGCGTGCAGATCGACCAAAAAGATCCGAGCAAAACGCTGTTTGTCGGCCCCATGCACGGCTTCAAGCGCCGCCTGTTCCAGCTCTACGCTACCGGCACGAAGCTGATCATCGACGGAGACGAGAACAGCATCAATACCTACTACCCCGGCCGCGACTATTGAACGGAGGTACGACATGACGAATGAGACGAAACCGCGCGCGAACGGCATCGTGAACCTGACGCAGTACGCATTCGAGCTGGTCGGCGCAATCGACTTACTGCCCGAGTCGCCGCAGCGCAACGAGGCACTGAAGCAGGCAAAGGCTCTTCGGCTCGATCTCGCAACCGCGACACGCGAATCGCTCTTCGACGGCTTCGTTTCGCTCGAAGGTCTGCGCGAAAAGCTGCTCGCACCGCGCGAGATCCAGCGCGACGACCAAGGCTGGCTGACGCATCCCGCACTTCCCCTCTGCGACGAGGATGTGCGCGTCGACAGGTTCCTTGAGGCGTTCGGCATCGAATCGGCATTCGTCAGCATGGAATCCGACGTCGATGCCGAAAGCTACGAGCAGTACCACGAGCACGCCGACGCCGACTGCAGCGCATGGACGCCGACGCCACCCGATGGCGAAGGTTGGGTGCTGCTCGAGATCTACGACACCGAAGACGGCCCGCACGCGCTGTTTGCACGTGCAATTCCCCCCAAGGTGCGCCGCGATCGCACACGGCATACAACGGAGCCGACCGGGCGCACACCCGCAGAACAAGCCGCCTATCGGGCGGGGTTCGACGAAGGTAAGAGACAAATGGCTCTCGTCGTCCTGCAATCGCGCAAGCCGATCGACAAGCTGTTGGAGGATCTTTGAGCATGACGAACGAAACGGGAAGCAGCGCTACCACCGATGTGAGACGCACGGTCTGGAGCAAAGACAACGAGTTCTTCTCGTGCGATGCGCTCGACGAACTACTCGATATGCACGACGAGCTCGCTGTCGGCGATGTTGTGTTCTACGGCGATGTCGAGCCGATCCCGACCGAGCGCCTGTGCGACGCCAACGACGTGATCGATATGATCGGCGACCGCGCCTATGACGAGGTCGGCGAAGCTGCTGATGGATATCCGGACATCGCGCCGGGAGCAAAGGCCGAACTCGAAACGCTTCTCTCGGGCTGGATCGAGAAGCATGCAAAACCGACGTTCTACAGCGTCGTCAACGTGAGTGAGTACGTCATCACTGCGGCAGACGTGGAGGGCCGCGAATAATGACCACCGCGAAGATCCACGCTGATTCGCCATACAGCGACGCCGAGAAAGCCGAAGATATGCGGATGATAAAGCTCGTGTTGGACGACTACACCCGCAACGGCATCGCCACGATGACCGATTCGGAAAAGGTCACGTACCTGTCGGCGTCCCTGCTGTCCGCCTACCAACTGCTGCGAAGCGTCGCGGGAGATGAATGGGTCAAGGGCTGGCTCGAATCAGCGCTGCACGACGTGATGACCACTCCGTGCCCTGTCGAAATCCGCAAGCCTTCTTGAGCAGAGGAACCACCATGACCACCGAAAATAGCCGCGCTGATGCGCTGACGGACGACCGCCGCGACGCGATAGATTACGCGATCCAGGTGCTTCAGCAAGTCGAGACAGGCGACGGCACGTTCGTCGGCCAGTGCGCAGACGCAATTTCCGGGCTCGCGGGCATCCTCGCCGCATTCCCTGGTGAGCACCCCGCAGCAGCGCCGATCGAAGAGATGATCCGCTTCTGCCCCGAGTGCGGCCGCCTCGGCGATATTCCCGCCGACTTCAAGGCATGCTGCCCGGACAGATCGTCCGCGCGTGTCGTGCCGAAGCGATTCGCGGAGCTGTGCGCCGAAACGTTCCGGCTCTGCGTGAGCCAGCCCTATCCGAAATCGATAGCAGCGCTATGCGTGGGTTGCGAGGGGTCACCGTCGGCAGAGAACAATCCGTGTGCTGTGTGCGGATTGCAAGCACCCTCGCCGGCGGATGAGCGCGCGGCGTTCGACTCCGAAGTAGGGAACATCATTGCTGACGCTGCAACGCGCGGTATTGCATGGATGGCATTTAAGGCGGGCGCTCGCTACGCCCGCGCGGCAGCATCGTCCGCTGCGGAGGCGGTGGCTCAGTGGCAATACCGGATCGTCGCGGACCTTCCGGCAGGGCAATGGCACAACTGCTCTGAAGAAACCGCGAAGCGCCTGCAAGCGCCTGAGTGCGCAGCAGATCACGAAATTCGCGCGCTCTACGCCGCCCTGCAACCCGCGCAGGCCGATAAGCGCCACGTCGGCGATTCAAAGTTCGAAGGCTGGTACGCCGACTATGCAGCGAAGGGCGAGACGAACCCCAAGCAGATTGCCCGCGACGCCTACGCGGCCGGCATGGGCGATACGACACCGCAACCCGCGCAGGCAGACGCACTCGACGAAGATGCCTACGTCGCGAAGCGGATGACGGAGACGCTGGCCACCGTCTACGCGACGATCATCGGAGACGATAAGGTCGACGACAACGACGGCCTCAACGCCATCGAACGCGTCGTGCGCGCCGCTCAAGTGCTCCGACTCGAAGTCGATCTGTATCGAGCGCAGGCAGACGCACCGGCAGAGGCGCGCGAGCCGCATACCTACGCCAGCACGCAGGCGACGAACTGCGCTGGGTGCGGCGAGCACAAGCACACGCCGCTCCGAATCGACTGGATGGGAGGCTACGTCTGCCTGACGTGCATCGACCGCGAGTTGATTTCGCGCGCCCCCGCCGATGCGGGAGAAGCGGTAGGGTCCGTAACGATCTCGAAGCCGGGGGATTCGGCCACGGGCATCTCGTTCATGTCCCTCAACGAGCGCGGACGGCAGACGCTGGGCAAAGGCAAGCACCTGCTCTACGCCGACGCAAAGTCGTCGACCCTGACGGTCGGTGAACAGCAGACGATCAGCAGAGCTGCCGACACGCTGGAATTCCACGGGCTGAAGACGGAGGCAACTGAACTGCGCGCCCTTCTCGACTCCACACAGCAGCCAAGCGAGGAGTCGAAGGAATGCACCTGCCCGAGCGGCGACGGCTCGCTGCGGCGGCCGTGTCCTGTGCATCCCCCGACGCGGACAAGCGTAGACCTGGCGGACGATGTCAAGCGAGATGCCGAGCGGTATCGCACGCACATCAAATACGAGTACGAGACCATTTACATGCCCGCGGCGGAAAGGAAGGGGCTAAGACCGTTGACCTTCACAGAGTACAAAGCGAGTGCCGATCAGGTCGCCGACGCCGCCCGCACCCAAGAGAGCAAATCGTGAGCGAGAACAGCAAAATCGAATGAACTGGAGATTGTGATGACAGCGAGGCTGATTCCAGTGGCGGCTTGGGCCGACGCGGTATTCGGCGAGCACCGACCGCATCAAAACACATTGCTTAACTGGATCAAGGCTGGACGCATCCGCCCAGTTCCACGCAAAGTAGGAAGAGGGTATTTCTGTCGCCCCGATGCCGAGTACGTTGACCCTGTTGCGGAAAAAATTGAGAGGATGACAAGTGGCCGCTAGACGAAGGAATGCGGATCGCAGGAACTGGCCAGCCAATCTGTATCAGAATTCGGCTGGCTACTTTTGGTACAAGAATACGGCCACTGGAAAATCCTACGGCTTAGGGAGAGATTTCAAGGTGGCGTCCGCCCAAGCTCGAACTGCAAATGCAGAACTGCTGCACCGTGCTGGCGACGTGTCACTAATCAATCGGATCGATGGAGGTAAGCTAACGCTGGATCAGTGGTGCGACAAGTACCTACAAAAGTTTGAGGCATCAGGCAAAGCTGGCAATACGATCAAATCCGTTCAGTCGCAGATCCGGGCGATTAAGGCTGCGCCGTTCTCCACCCAGTCATTGATGAGAGTATCGACGAAGGAAATCAATGACTACATTGAAGGCATCACGGAAAGCCGCGGCGCTACGATCACGGCGAAAATCCGAAGCCGCTTGCAAGACGTTTTTCGATCTGCCGAGGCGGCAGGACACATCGAGTTGGGAAAGAATCCAGCCATACCAGTCAAAGCGCCGCCCGTTGATGTGTCGCGCGACCGACTCACGCTTGATGACTTCAATGCCATCGTGGCAAGGACTCGCGAAGATTCGACTCGCTGCTGGGCTGCAAATGCGTTTGAACTGGCGCTGCTCACCGGGCAGCGACTCTCCGACATCGCGGCGATGACTTTCGATCAGGTCAAGGACGGCTTCCTGTGGGTTGAGCCAATTAAGAGTCAGGGCAAGGTGAAGCTCAAAATTCCGGTTCATGTCGGCCTCTCCTCCGTCAAGCTAACAATTGAAGCCGTCATCAAGCGATGCCGTGATTCTGTTGTGTCGAAGCACATGGTGCATTTCATCCATCAGCGCGGCAGCGTCAAACCGGGGCAGAAGGTCTACCACGACACGATCAGCAAGACGTTTGCCGAAATGCGCGACGTTGCCGGTATAACTGGAAGAGAAGGAAGGAATCCGCCATCGTTTCATGAGATTCGATCGCTGGCGATTCGCCTGTATTCCGATGAGTACGGGCCAGCGTTCGCACAGGCGCTCGTCGGCCATACGTCGGCCCAAATGACCGCCCTCTATCGGGACAATCGCGGGCGCGAGTGGACGGAAGTCAAGCTGGCTCAGTCCAAATAATTTTGGACGAATTTTGGGAGAATTTTGGACGACTCCCCTAAAAGCCTTGCTGGCCTGCCGTCCTGTGCCATCGCATCATGCCAGTGGAGCATGGTGCTATGGGGCACGGCGTCATACCTGTGCTCGACCGCGCAGAGCGCCGACGCGCTGATCGCCTATCGCGTGCTGCTCGGCATCGGCATGGGGATGGAGTTCCCGGTCGCGCAGACGCTCTTGTCCGAATTCGTCCCCGCCGCGAAGCGCGGCCGGCTGATCGCGCTGATGGACGGCTTCTGGCCGCTCGGCTTCATCACCGCCGGCATCGTGTCGTACTTCGTGCTGCCGCTGTTCGGCTGGCGCACCGTGTTCGCGCTGCTCGCGCTGCCCGCCGTGTTCGTGCTCGTCGTGCGCCGGCTCGTGCCGGAATCGCCGCGCTGGCTCGAACATCGCGGCCGGCTCGCGCAAGCCGAGCGCGTGCTCGCGCACGTCGAGGCGAAGGTGATGAAGTCCGCGCGCGTATCGAGCCTGCCCGCGCCGTCGCGGCTCGTCGAGCCGGCATGCGCGCACGGCCGCGGCCCGTTCGGCGAGATCTGGAGCGCCGCGTACCGCCGCCGCACGACGATGGTCTGGCTGCTATGGTTCTTCGCGCTGCTCGGCTTCTACGGTCTCACGTCGTGGCTCGGCGCGCTGTTGCAGCAGGCCGGCTTCGCCGTCACGCAATCGGTGTTCTACACCGTGCTGATCTCGCTCGGCGGCATTCCCGGGTTCCTGTGCGCCGCGTGGCTCGTCGAGCGCTGGGGCCGCAAGCCGACCTGCATCGCGTCGCTCGTCGGCGGCGGCGCAATGGCGTACGCGTACGGCCAGAGCGCGCTGTTCGGCGGCAGCGTGACGCTGCTCGTCTGCACCGGGCTCGCGATGCAGTTCTTCCTGTTCGGGATGTGGGCGGTGCTCTACACGTATACGCCGGAGCTCTATGGCACCGGCGCGCGCGCCACCGGCTCGGGTTTCGCGTCGGCGATCGGGCGGGTCGGCTCGCTGATCGGGCCGTACGCGGTCGGCATCGTGCTGCCCGTGTTCGGGCAAGGCGGCGTGTTCACGCTCGGCGCGCTGTCGTTCGTCGTCGCCGCGCTGGCGGTGGCCGCGCTGGGGATCGAGACGAAAGGGCTCGCGCTCGAAGCGCTCGCATCGACGAACGCCGCAAACGCCACCGCGCACGACGCCGCGGGCGCGGCGGCGAACTGAGCGCCGCGTCGCTCGCCACGGCCCGCGCGATCGCCGCCGACATCGCCGCCGACATCGACGCCGTCAGGTCGAATCGGCCGCCTCGATCACGGCGAGCGACAGCGTCGCGGTCAAGGCGAATCCCCGGCCGGGCGCGGTGTCGATCCGGATCTCGCCGCCGAGGCGCGCCGCGCGCTCGCGCATCCCGAGCAGGCCAAGCGAATGCCGGTTCGGACGCGTATCGCGCGCGGTGCCGCAGCCGTTGTCGGCAATCCGCACGATGCAGTTCGGTTCGTCCCGAATGATGTCGAGCGTGACCTCGGTCGCCTCCGAATGCCGGGCGACATTGGTCAGCGCCTCCTGAACGATGCGGAACACCTCGGTCGCGCTGCCGCGGTTGAATGCGATGTCGTCGGCTTCGATGCGGCTCGTCACCGGAATCCGGTATCGCGCGGCGAATTCGTGCGTCAGCCACTCGATCGCCGCCGGCAGCCCGAGATCGTCGAGCATTACGGGGCGCAGGTCCGCCGCGATCCGTCGCACCGAGTCGAGCAGTTGGCTGATCAGCGCATAGACGTTCGGCAAGCGGCTCGGGCGCGACGTCCAGCCGGCCTCCTTCAGTTCGTTGTCGACCAGCGTGACGGCCATCTTCAGCGCCGTCAATTGCTGCCCCAGGTCGTCGTGCAATTCGCGCGCGATACGCGTTTTCTCCTCCTCGCGAATGCTCTGGATGTGGGCCGACAGGCGGCGCAGCTCCTCGCGCGACACCCGCAGCGCGTCTTCGTCGCGCTTGCGATCGGTCACGTCCATGATCCAGCCGACCATCCGGTACGGTTCTCCCGCGCTGTTCCACAGCGCCTGTCCGCGCGACTGAATCCATCGGAAATCGCCCGAGCGCGTGCGCACCCGGTATTCGACGTCGTACGTGTCGCGATGCTCGAGGTGAGCCTTCAGCGCGGCGAGCACGCGCGCGCGATCGTCCGGATGAATCGATTCCCGGTGCCCCGTGATTTCGTCGGGCAGCTCATGATCCTCGTAGCCCATGATCTTCTTGAAGTGCGGCGACAGATACATCGCGCCCGTCTTCGGATTCCAGTCCCAAAGCCCCGCGCTCGCGCCGCTGACCGCGAGCTGGAAGCGTTCCTCGCTCGCCGAAAGCGCCGCGGCGACGCGGTGCCGCTCCATCGCGTAGCGTATCGCCCGGCTCAGCAGCGGCGTCTCCACCCGCTTCTTCAGCAGATAGTCCTGCGCGCCTTCCTGAATCGCCTGCAGCCCGACGGACAGATCGTCGAGCCCCGTCAGCACGAGCACGGGAACGTCGGGCACGTGCCGGTGGAACTGGCGAAACGTGTCGAGCCCGTGCGCATCGGGCAAGCCCAGATCGAGCAGCACGACGTCGAAATGCGCGCGCCCCGCAAGCTCGAGCGCCGCCGACAGCAGCTCGGCGTTGACCACGTGCGGCGTGAACTCCGTCACGTCGATCAACGCCTCGCCGATGAGCAGCGCATCGGTCACGCTGTCTTCGACCAGCAGGATCTCGACGTTTTTCGCCAGCGAACTCATGGCTTGGCGGGCGGCAGCGTGACGACGCTGAGCCAGAATTCGTTGATGCTGTGCACGACATCCGTGAATTTCGTGAAGTCGACGGGCTTCGTGATATAGCAATTCGCATGCAGTCCGTACGATCGCGCGACGTCCTCTTCCGATTTGGAGGTCGTCAGGATCACGACCGGAATCGTGCTGAGCTCCGGGTCGAGCTTCAGCTCCTGCAGCACTTCGCGGCCGCTCTTCTTCGGCAGGTTGAGATCGAGGATGATGAGGCCCGGCCGCCGCGCGCTCGCGTACGGCCCCTCGCGCCTCAGGTACGCCATCGCCGCGACGCCGTCCTCGACGACCTGCAGCGGGTTGAGCACCTTGTAGTATTCGAGCGCCTCCCTGGTCATCATCACGTCGGTCGGGCTGTCCTCGACCAGCAGGATCTCGACGAAATTCCCTCTGTCATCGGCAATCATCGCTCACCTCCTTCGGATGGCGCGCTCAACGCGTTTCCTCGGCGCCCGGCCGGGACAGCGCAAACGAGAACGTCGTGCCCCGCCCCGGCTCGGATTCGACGGCGATGCGGCCGCCATGATGCTCGACGATCCGCTTGCAGAGCGCGAGCCCGAGCCCCGTTCCCGGATATTCGCGCCGCGTATGCAGGCGCTGGAAGATCAGGAAGATGCGCTCGAAGTACTGCGGATCGATCCCGATGCCGTTGTCGCGAACCCGGAACACCCATGCGTCGTCGCGCGTGTCCGCTTCCAGATGAATCCGCGCGATGCGCTCCTTGCTGCGGAACTTGATCGCGTTGCCGATCAGGTTCTGAAACAGCAGCACGAGCTGGGCCGCGATGCCGTGCACGATCGGCAGCCGGTCATGCGTGATCTGCGCGCCGGATTCGCGAATCGCCGCGCTCAGGTTGCGCAGCGCCTCGTCGAGCACGCGCTCGCAATCGACCGGCTGGCGCGCATCCTCGAGACGCCCGACGCGTGAGTAGCTCAGCAGGTCGTCGATCAGCGATTGCATCCTCGTCGCGCCGTCGACCGCGTGTCCGATGAACTCGTCGGCCCGCGCGTCGAGTTGCCCCTGGTATCGCCGCTGCAGCAGCTGCAGCGGCCCCGCGACCGCGCGCAACGGCTCCTGCAGATCGTGAGACGCGACGTATGCGAACTGTTCGAGATCCTGATTCGAGCGCGCGAGCTCCTCGCTCCTGCGGCGCAGCTCGTGTTCCGCGCGCTTGCGCGCGGTGATGTCGGTGATCGAGCACAGCACGAACGCGCCCTCCGAAGTCGTGATCGGATTGAGGCCGATTTCGACCGGGAATTCGGAGCCATCGCGGCGCAGGCCGAACAGATCGCGCCCCGCGCCCATCGGTCGCGCATCCGGCTTGCCGAAGAACGCGCCGCGGTGCGTCGCGTGACCGGCGCGAAAGCGCTCGGGCACCAGCATGTCGATGCCCTGTCCGATCATGTCGCCGCGCACGTAGTCGAAGAATTTCTCCGCTTGCGAGTTGACGAGCACGATCTTGCCTTCGCGGTTCACCATGATCATCGCGTTCGGAGCGGCCTCGACGGCGAGCCGGAATCGCTCCTCGGCCCGCTCGCGCTCCGACACGTCGCGCACGACGAGCACCGCGCCGACGAGCTTGCCGTTCGCGTCGAAAGTCGGCGCGGCATTGCCGTCCACCGGCAACTCCCCGCCGCCGCGCCCGACGAAGCGCGTATGCACGGGCAAGGCCGCGATGCGTTTGCGCTCCACCGCGACGCGCGCCGGATTGTCGATCACGCGTTGCGTCAACGCGTGCCGAAACGTCAGCACCTGCTCGATCGGCTGGCCCACGACGGCATCGGCGGCAAGCGCGGTCATCTCCTCGGCAACCCGGTTGAAGAACGTGATGCGGCCGTCGACGTCCGTCGCGATCACGCCGTCGCCGATGCTCGCGAGCGTCACGTGAAGCAGTTCCCGCTGCGCGAACAGATCGTCGCTCGCGGCCGACTCGACGAGCAGCAGGCGGCGCATCACATAGCCGAACGACACGCACACGACGAGCGTCAGCAGCCCGGACGCGAGCCCCACGGCGATGGCGACGTCGCGCGTCGCCCTCGCGCGATCGCGCAGCGCCCTCAGTTGCTGCTGGACGGTCGCCTCCATATCGTTGACCATCGTCCGCGCGCGGTCCATGAAGATCTTGCCCGCATCGCTCGAGACGATCGCCTGCGCCGCGTCGAATCCCTCGGACTTGCGAAGCGCGATCGTCGCCGCGAGTTCGTCCTGCTTTCTCTTGAGCAGCGTGCGCAGCGCCGCGAGACGCCGCTGCTGGACGGGGTCGTCCTGAACGAGCGGCGCGAGGGCATCGAACTCCTTGCGGATTTCGGGCAATGCCGCTTCGTAAGGCTGAAGATAATCCGGCTTGCCGGTCAGGATGTATCCGCGCTGCCCCGTCTCCATGTCTCGGGCCAACGACAGCAGCCGTTCGAGACCCGATATCACTTCGCTCGCGCGATGGACGTCCGCCTCGCTGTCGAACAGACGGGCCGTGCCGAGCGCGCCGACGCCCGCCGTCAGCAGCAGCAGCGCGGCGGCGGTCCACAAGCCGAAGTCGATCCAGCGCGACGCTGTTTTCCCCAACCGCCTGATGCCCGAGGCCATCTCGACTCCCCCAGGTGTCTTTGCCAGAAAGCCGTTCGCAAGCTCGATCGCGGGAGGCGGCCGCCTGACGAGCCCGCAGCGCGCCGCCACGCATTCCGGACCGCTCCCGCGCCGCGCGAAGCGCGCCCCTCGGGCGACGGACGCGGCGCCTTCCGCTCCAGGCGCTCGCCGACGCCGGCCGTTGCGCCCCGGACGAAAGCGCTGACGGCACGACCGGCGCTCCGGGCGCGCGCGGGCGCAATGGACAAATGATGTCTGGAGATTAGGCGACGGACACCATGGCCGCAACCTTCGGCGGCGGAAAGGCGCCGCCCGGACGGGCTACGGAGGCGCAACGCCCGCCTGCATCGGCGCGGCCCGCAGCCGGCCACGGCCACGCGCCGGCGCCGGTGCCGGCGTGAAACGCGCCGGACGGACTGCGATCGATCGGGCCGAGCGGAACCGAGCCGAGCGGCGGCGGGCGCGATCCGCAGCGCCCCCGGCGCCCGCCATGCGCCGCCGCCCGCCGCGACGATCGGCGGCGGCGCTCAACGCGCGGACTCGTGCGCCCAGCTTCCTTCGATATCGATGTCGCTCTTGACCGAGTTCGCGAGATAGCAGGCGTCGTGCGCCGCGTGGTGCAGCGCATCGACATCGTCGCGCGTCGGCGCGCGCTCGCCGCCGAACGTCACGTGCGGCTTCAGCACGACGCGCGTCATCACGTCCTTGCCTTGCGCGTTCTTCGCCATCGTGCCTTCGGCGACGTCGCGATAGCCGGTCACGACGAACTTCCTCTGCGCGGCGAGCGACAGGAACCACAGCATGTGGCAGCTCGACAGCGCCGCGACGAACGCCTCTTCCGGGTCGACCGCCGTCGGATCGGAAAACGGCACGCGCACCACGTGCGGCGAGCTCGATGCCGGCACGCGAACGCCGCCGTCGAAGCGCCACTCGTGCTTCCTCCCGTAGCGGTTGTCCACAAACGTCTCGCTTTCCTGCTTCTGCCACACAACTTCGGCCGTGTAGGTCGACATCGCTTCTCCTTGGTATGTTCGCGTCGGAATGGTCGTTCGTCAGAGCGGCGTCAGCCCCGGCTGCCCCGCGAAGTGGCGCGCCGCGCGATCGAGGAGCCGGCATACCGAGCGCTCGCGCGCCGGCGGCGACCAGCCGCCCACGCGAGGTGTCGGCACCACGTTGCCGAGCGCCGCGAGCGCGCGGCGGCTCAGGCTCCCCTCGTAGGCATCGAGCCCCGCGCCCGCGAGGCGGCCCGCGCGCAATGCACCGGCAAGCGCCGCCGTGTCGACGACGCTGCCGCGCGACACGTTGACGAGAAAGCCGAGCGCGGCGAAATAGCGGTACGCGGTGCTTTCGCGCGACAGGCGGTTGTGGTCTGCGCAAGGAACGTTGACGCCAGTGTACCAATGGAATGCAGCGTGCCGGCGGGAAGCCCCATTCGTCGCGCGGGCTCGGTCGAGTCAGGCCGCGCGGCCGGCGCGCCGGTCTTTCCGGCGAGTGCCGCCAGCGCGCTGGAAATTCGCGAAACGCGGCGCGACGCCTACGTCATGACGAGCCGACGTCGCGGCGAGCGGCGGGACGCGAGCTCACGCCTCCTCGGGCGGATGCGCTTCGAGCCACGCGACGATCTGCTGCTCGGCCTGCAGCGGCGTCACAGTCTCGCCCGTCGCGAGCACTTCATACTGGTAGGGATCGGAGCCGTCCAGGTTGTCCGGCCCCGGCTGCGCGATCGTCCATCGCCAGTCGATCCGCTCGGCGATCGGCGACGGCGCACCCTCGATGCTGCATCGGCAGCCGTCGATTTCGGCAACAAATCCTGTGTGGGTCGGCTCAAAACTCGCAAACACGGCGGCTCCCGTCGATATGCGCCGCAGCGCGGCAGGGTGGCGAGTATCTCACGATCGCGCCGCCCGCCCTGTCGCACGCGCACGCGACCGGTTGTTACATGTCGTCACGCATCGTTGCACTTTTGATGCACCGCTCGCGCGGCCGCGTGTCAACCACGCGCGGCGCCCGCAAGTTAATGTCAGTACTGGCGCAAGCTTTTGTGTCAGAGCCGCGCGCGTAGCCACGCGCGCACGCGCTCGCGCGCCAACCCCAAGGATAGTCAGGAGTGGAAATGAAAACGACCGTCATTCTCTCTGCACTCGCCGCCGGCCTGTGCATCTCGATCAGCAGCTTCGCTCAAGCACCGGCGAGCGCGCCCGCCGGCGCGACCGGCCTGTGCAAGGACGGCTCGTTCTACTCGGGCGCCGCGAAGAAAGGCGCATGCTCGGGCCACAAGGGCCTGAAGACGTCGTACGGCGCATCGAAGGCTGCGGCGGCAAGCGGCGCATCGGCCGCGACGGCGCCGGCCGCCGCTTCCGGCACGTCGAGCCCGGCCGCCGCGACGAAGAGCGCGGCGCCCGCCGGCGCGCCCGGCCAGGTGTGGGTGAACACCGACACGAAGGTGTACCACTGCGCAGCCGACAAGTACTACGGCAAGACCAAGCATGGCGAATACATGTCGGAAGCGGCCGCGAAGGCGAAGGGCTTCCACGCGTCGCACGGCGAGGCTTGCTCGTGATCTGATCCGGCGCGGATGCTTCGGCGATGCCCGAAGCATCCCGGCCCCGCATCGCGATGCGCCGCGCGTCAGCGGAGATCACGTTTCGGCGCCGCGGCGCACCGGCTCTCGCGCGACGCGCCGGCAATCGATGCGAACGCATCGATCGATACGTAGGACCGAGTGCAATCGAGAGAGAGGCGGACCACGTCGCCCGCTGCGGGCTCGCGGCGCCTCGCCGGACGCCCGCATCGATGCCGCGTCGCGCATCGCGAGGCACCGCCGGCATCCGGCGATGCAGCGCGCCCGGCGCTCAGCCGCGCGTATCGATCCAGTTCCGGGCCCAGCGGGCCGAGTGGCGAACGGCCTCTTCCTCGCTGTGAAAATAATCGAGTGCGTAGAAGCAGTAACGGCCGCCGCCGTCGCAAAGCCGTGCGTTTTCGAGCAACAGATTCGCGGAAAAATAACCGTCGGGCAGACGATGGGCGAATGATCGAACCGCATAACCGCGGTAGGTCTTGGATGTCATATGCGTTTTAATTTTAGTCGTCGAACGTGAGCCCGCCGATCTCGAGCGGTGCAATTTCGTTCATGGAGAAGCGCGGACGCGGGCAAATGAGCGGGCGTCGCGTTGGGAGAGGAGATCGAGGCGTGGTGCCGGCGTAGCGCAAGTCCAGCCGATGAGCCCGATGCGCGCGGTCGCGGCATCGGGCGTAGAAGCGTTACGGCTTACAGCGGCTTGATGTTGGCAGCCTGGAGGCCCTTCGGGCCCCGCTTCGTCTCGAAGCTCACCTTCTGGTTGTCGGCCAGCGTCTTGTACCCCTCGCTGCGGATTTCGGAGAAATGCGCGAACAAATCGTCGCCACCCGAATCAGGCGTGATGAAGCCAAAACCCTTGGTTTCGTTGAACCATTTGACAGTACCGGTTTCCATAAGAATCCTAAAAAAAATGTGAAAGTTCCTGCCCTGTTTCAGGCATGCAGCAGGCGCGAGGGAAGCATCAAGGAGGGAGAGGGCAACGAATTCCGCGCAGGCGGTGTGATGGACTTCAATCGAACTTCTTGAGAACTTCTGCCGCGACAATACGCGCCGCGGCCCGTTCGGTCAAGACATTTCTGAAAAAACTTCGAAATCCGCGTTCGACGCGCGATCGCGCCGTTCATGACAGTCGGCGCCCGCCTTCCGATTCTCCCTCCGCCGATGCCGCCGATTCTGAAATGAATCGCGCTCGACGCCCATTCACGTGTATAGTGACCGCGTCGCGCGCTCGACAGCATGCTCCGGATGCGCGGCCCCCTGACTGCACGCGTGCGCCCGGCTTCGTCGCCGCCACGCGCCCCACGGTCGCCGCGTCGCTGCGCGACGCGCGCCAATGCATACGCCGCACGCACAATGCGGCCGTTCGTGTCGGCCGACATGCCGGACGCACCGCGTTCCAAACGTCAATCAGCCGACGACATCAGCGACGGAAAAGTAGCGAGCGCATCCGTCGTTGCCCCTCATGGCCTACGCGCTACCGGCAAGCAGTGAATATGCGCGATCACGCATGACGCGCATTGCCAGGGCCATCATCAAGGACAGATTTGACCACGATCATTCTCAACCCCAATGAACCGGTAGAAGTCGCGCTGCGGCGCTTTCGCCGTTCAATCGAAAAAACCGGCTTGATCAAAGAGCTGCGCGCACGGACGAGCTACGAGAAGCCCACCACCGAACGCAAGCGAAAGAAGGCCGCCGCTGTCGCGAGATTGCGCAAGCAGGTTCGCCGCTCGATGCCGCCGAAGAAGAAGTACTGAGCCCACGCGCTCGACCGGCGCGCGCTTGATCGGCGCGCACGCGTCGGGCCGCGCGCGACGCCCCCCGCTTCGCGCGCGGCAAGGCCGCGCCGCTCGATGCGCGGCAAAAATCGCGTGCATCGCAACGGGCGGCCGAAGCCCGCTCGCGACAACCAGCCGATGCATGCCGCCAGATCGATTCGCCCGCGGAAAATGGCGCCGCGCGCCATGAGCGCCCCGCCCCTCGGCATGCCCCGTTCTTCCGGCATCCGAACGAATTCCGGCACACGCGCCCAACGTCACTCCCGGGGCGCGGCGTTTCGCGCGCTTGCGGCGCGCCACGCCAGATAATCCGCCCTCGTCCAGTCGAGCTCGACGCCGACCCGCCTCGTCCCCGGCCGGATCTTCGGCTTGTGCAGCGCGAGCGTCAGCGCGTCGAGCGCCGGCCACTCGTCGAACGACAGCACGGCGATCTCGAGCGCGAGCGTCTCGAGCAGGCGCGTATGCGGCTTGTGCGCAAGGAACGATGCGAGCCGCGCGCAATACGCGTCGTAGTCGATCCAGCCGTCGCCGCTCGCCTCCGACGGCTCGCGCCGATAGGCAAGCCGCGCGTCGATCACGACGGGCTGCGGGCCCGCGTGCTCGTGCGGGTGGATGCCGATGCGCGCCGGCACCTTCAGCGCATCGACGAACACGCTCCAGCCGCGTCCATGCGCGCGCGCCGGATCGAGCGCCGCGAACGGCTCTTCGACAGGCTTCATCAGGCGAGCGGCCCCGCCGCGTCGAGCATGATGCGGCAGAAGTAATCGGCGAAGCTGCGGCGCACGACGATGTCGAACGAATCGTCGCCCGTCCGCACGAGCGCGATCGACGCCTTGAAGTAATGGCTCTGCGCGCACTGCCCGACGCCGAACACGCGCGGATGCAGATCGAGCGGACAGCCGCGCGCGAGCACGTCGCGCACGCGTTCGCCGCTCATCTCGACGACCGTGTAGCCGCTGCCGACGTCGACGGCCGCCGCATAGCGCCCCTGCACCGCTTGCGCGAGCTTCGCTTCGAGCACGCCCGCCGCGACCGCGCCGTTCGAGCGCACGAGCCATTCGTCGGGGCCGAGCCACAGCACGTCGTGGTCCGCGCCGCGCGCGATCGTGTTCGGCTTCACGGGCGGCCGACAGCCGACCACCTGCTCGAACGCGCGCACGAATGCGGGATCGTTCGGCTCGCCGCGCACGTTCACGAGATCCAGGAACGGCCGCTCGCGAAACCGGAATTTCCTCGAGCCGCGCGCGTCGTGCGCGTTCAGCGCGTCGCCCGCGCCGACGAGCGGCGATTCGAGCCGTGCGCCGCCCTGCGTATGCGCCGCCACCGAAGCTTCGTTTCTCGTTTCATTCCACATGTTGGCGTACCCCTTCGGTGTCGTAGAAAACCGGGCTCGAAATCGTCGCGGCGACGCGCCGCCCGTTCGCGAGCGAAACCGCAACGCGCTCGCCCATCCGGCTCAATCCGCCCTTCACGACCGCGAGCGCGATCGAGCGGTTCAGGATCGGGCTGTAATAGCTCGACGTCACGTGGCCGAGCATCGGCGTCGTGCCGTCCGCGCGCGCGGCCGCGTCGAGCTCGACGATCTGGCCGCCTTCCGGCAGCACGTATTGCGCATCGTCGGTCAGCAGCCCGACGAACTGCTTGCGGCCGCTCTTCGCGGTATCGGCGCGCGTGAGCGAGCGGCGGCCGAGAAAATCCTTCGACTTCGCGACGAGCCCGCCCATGCCGAGATCGAACGGCGTGATCGATCCGTCGGTATCCTGACCGACGATGATGTAGCCCTTCTCCGCGCGCAGCACGTGCATCGTCTCGGTGCCGTACGGCGTGATGTCGAACTCCGCGCCCGCTTCCATCAGCGCTTCCCACACCGCGCGGCCCGCGTTCGCCGGCACGTTCACTTCGTACGCGAGTTCGCCGGAGAAGCTGATGCGCATCACGCGCGACTTCACGCCGGCGACCGTGCCGTCCCGATAGCTCATGAACGGGAACGCGTCGTTCGCGAAATCGATGTCCTTGCACACCTTCTGCACGACCTTGCGGCTCTTCGGGCCGACCACCGCGAACGTCGCCCAGTGATCGGTGACGGACGAAAGGCGCACCTTCATGTCCGGCCACTCCGTCTGCAGCCAGCGCTCGAGCCACGTGAGCACGCGCGCGGCGCCGCCCGTGGTCGTCGTCATCATGAAGTGCTGTTCGCCCAGGCGCACGGTCACGCCGTCGTCGAACACCATGCCGTTCTCGTCGAGCATCAGCCCGTAGCGGCACTTGCCGACTTCGAGCTTGTTCCACGGGTTCGTGTAGACCCAGTTCAGCAGCTTCACCGCGTCCGGGCCCTGGATGTCGATCTTGCCGAGCGTCGACGCATCGAGGATGCCGACACCGTTGCGCACCGCGAGGCATTCGCGCTTGACCGCCGCGTGCAGGTCCTCGCCGTTGCGCGGGAAGTACCACGGCCGCTTCCAGTTGCCGACGTCCTCGAACATCGCGCCGTGCTCGACGTGCCATTCGTGCACGCAGGTCTTGCGGATCGGGTCGAGGAAATCGCCGAGCTCGCGGCCCGCGAACGCGCCGAACGACACTGGCGTGTAGTTCGGGCGGAACGTCGTCGTGCCCGTCTCCGGAATCGTCTTGCCGAGCGCCTGCGCGAGAATCGCCATCCCGTTGATGTTGCCGAGCTTGCCCTGATCGGTGCCGAAACCCATCGCCGTGTAGCGCTTCACGTGCTCGACCGATTCGAAGCCTTCGCGCGCGGCGAGCAGGATGTCGGCCGCGCCGACGTCGTTCTGGAAATCGACGAACTGCTTCGGACCGCGAACCGCCGCCTCGGCGCCGCTCGCGAGCCACAAAGGCAGCAGCGCGTCCTCGACCGCCTCGGCGAGCTTCGGCACGGGCGGCCGCTCGGCGGCGAAGCCCGTCGATTTCGCCGCGGCCACGCCCGCGTCGACCGCGAGCCGCAGCGCGCGCGACAGCTCGAACTCGCCCGCCGCCGCGCCGACGCTCGCTTCCGCCTGCACCGGCTTGCCGGGCACGAAGCAGGCCTTGTCGTCGTTCCAGTGCGCCTTGCCGCCCGATTGCGCGAACAGGTGCAGCACCGGGCTGAAGCCGCCCGACATCGCGACGAGATCGCACGGCAGCGTCGCGATCTTGCCGCCCGAGCGGCCGTTCGCGTACGACGCGACGTCGACCGACGCGACCCGCAGCTTGCCCGCGGCGGCCGACACGACCGCGCCGCTCATCACCGTGACGCCGTTGCGTTTCGCGACCGCGGGCAGCGCGCCGCGCGTCGACGCGCGCGCGTCGACGACCGTCACCTTCGCGCCGCACGCCTTCAGGTCGAGCGCGCACTGATAGCCGCGATCGTTGTTCGTCGCGACGACCGCGACGCGCCCCGGCAGCACGCCGTAGCGATGGATGTATGTCGACACGGCCGACGCGGTCATCACGCCCGGCAGATCGTTGTTGCCGAACACGAGCGGCCGCTCGTGCGCGCCCGTGGCGAGGATCACGCGCTTGGCGCGCACCTTCCAGATCATCTCGCGCGTGCCCTTGCGCATCGACACCGGCAGATGATCGGTGAGCCGCTGCACGACGGTCACGAGGTTGTGATCCTGATAGCCGAACGCGGTGCTGCGCGTGAGGATCTTCACGTCGGGGAGCTTCGAGAGTTCCGCCTCGATCTTCTCGACCCATTGCAGCGCCGGCTTGCCGTCGATCTCCGCGCGGCACGCGAGCAGGCTGCCGCCCAGCTCGCGCTGATCGTCGACGAGGATCACGCGCGCGCCGTTGACGGCCGCCGCGTGCGCGGACGCGAGCCCCGCCGGACCGCCGCCGACGACGAGCACGTCGCAGTGCGCGTAGCACTTGTCGTAGCGGTCGGCGTCAAGCGTGTCGGGCGCCTTGCCGAGGCCGGCCGCCTCGCGGATCTTCTCTTCGTACTTCGGCCACAGATTGCGCGGCCACATGAACGTCTTGTAATAGAAGCCCGCCGGCAGGAAGCGCGCGAACTTCTGCATCACCGCCATCCGGTCGTGCTCGAGCGACGGCTTCGCGTTCACGCTTGTCGCGACGAGCCCCTGATACAGCTCGATCTCGGTCGCGCGCGCGTTCGGCACCGTGTGCGCGCCGGTTTCGAGCTGCACGACGGCGTTCGGCTCGTCAACGCCCGCCGTCACGATCCCGCGCGGGCGGTGATACTTGAAGCTGCGCGCGACGAAGTGCACGCCGTTGGCGAGCAGCGCCGACGCGAGCGTGTCGCCCTGGAAGCCCTGATACGTGCGGCCGTTGAACGTGAAGGTGAGCGGCTGTGCGCGGTTGATGCGCCCGCCTGCGCCGAGTCGGTCTTTCTGGCTCATTTGCTCGTGTCCTTTGCTGCGTCGGCGGCGGCGCCGCCGAACGTTTCGTAGCCCTGGAATTCGTAGGTGACGGTGTCGCGCTGCGCGACGAACCAGCGGCGGCAGCCTTGCGCGTGCAGCCACTGCTCGCGATGCGCGCCGCGCGGGTTCTTTCGCATGAACACGTAGTCGCCCCATTCGCGGTCGGACAGCTTGTCGGTATCGAGCGGGCGCGCGATATCGGCTTCGCCGCCGCAGTTGAATTCGGATTCGGCGCGCGGGCCGCACCATGGACATTCGATCAGCAACATGTTCGTTCTCCTCTGTCGGCCGGAGTTAGCGCTTTAGCGCTTACTCCGGCCCCATGCTTCGCGGTCGGCCGGAGTTAGCGCTCCAGCGCTTCACTCCGGCCCCATGCAGTCAATGCGCGGTGGCTCGGTCAGTGCGCGACAGCAGCCGCACCGTGCTCGTCGATCAGATGACCGGTGTAGAAGCGATCGAGCGCGAACGGCGCGTTCAGCGCGTGCGGTTCGTCGCGCGCGATCGTGTGCGCGAACACCCAGCCCGAGCCCGGCGTCGCCTTGAAGCCGCCCGTGCCCCAGCCGCAGTTGAAGTAAAGGCCCTTCACGTCGGTCTTGCTGATGATCGGGCACGCGTCCGGCGACACGTCCACGATCCCGCCCCACTGGCGGTTCATCCGCACGCGCGAGAACACCGGGAACATCTCGACGATCGCCTGCAGCGTGCCCTCGATGATCTGGAAGCTGCCGCGCTGACCGAAGCCCGTGTACTGATCGATGCCCGCGCCGATCACGAGGTCGCCCTTGTCGGACTGGCTGACGTACGCATGCACTGCGTTCGACATCACGACCGTGTTGACGACCGGCTTGATCGGCTCGGACACGAGCGCCTGCAGCGGATGGCTTTCGAGCGGCAGCCGCACGCCGGCCATGTCGGCGAGCGTCGTCGTGTTGCCGGCCGCGACCACCGCGACCTTCTTCGCCTTGATGAAGCCCTTGACCGTATCGACGCCGACCACCGCGCCGCCTTCGCGGCGAATGCCCGTCACCTGACAGTTCTGGATGATGTCGACGCCCGCGCGGTCCGCGCCGCGCGCGAAGCCCCAGGCCACCGCGTCGTGGCGCGCGACGCCGCCGCGCCGCTGAATCGACGCGCCGAGCACCGGATAGCGGCTGTTCAAGTTGATCGTCGGCTCGATCTCCTTGATCTGCGCGGGCGTGAGGAACTCGGCGTCGACGCCGTTCAGCCGGTTCGCATTCACGCGGCGCTCGGTGTCGCGCACGTCCTGCAGCGTGTGCGCGAGGTTCATCACGCCGCGCTGGCTGAACATCACGTTGTAGTTCAGGTCCTGCGCGAGGCCCTCCCAGAGCTTCATCGCCTTCTCGTAGAGCGCGGCGGATTCGTCCCACAGGTAGTTCGAGCGGACGATCGTCGTGTTGCGCGCGGTGTTGCCGCCGCCGATCCAGCCCTTCTCGAGCACCGCGACATTGGTGACGCCGTGCTCCTTCGCGAGGTAGTACGCGGTGGCGAGCCCGTGCCCGCCGCCGCCGACGATCACGACGTCGTACTCGCGCTTCGGCTCCGGGCTCTTCCACTGCTTTTCCCAGTTCTCGTGATACGACAGGCCGTTGCGGAACAGGCTGAATATCGAGTAGCGGCTCATGTTGATGGACCCTTCGTTAGCATTCGATCACGTTCACGGCGAGGCCGCCGCGCGACGTTTCCTTGTATTTCGTCTTCATGTCGGCGCCCGTCTCGCGCATCGTCTTGATGACGGAATCGAGCGACACGTAGTGCTGGCCGTCGCCCTTCAGCGCGATGCGCGACGCGTTGAGCGCCTTGATCGCGCCCATCGCGTTGCGCTCGATGCACGGAATCTGCACGAGGCCGCCGACGGGGTCGCACGTCATC
Organism: Burkholderia thailandensis E264; assembly: GCF_000012365.1. Taxonomy (NCBI): domain Bacteria; kingdom Pseudomonadati; phylum Pseudomonadota; class Betaproteobacteria; order Burkholderiales; family Burkholderiaceae; genus Burkholderia; species Burkholderia thailandensis. The sequence continues at coordinate 1,181,978 of NC_007650.1, read as the reverse complement.
CCGAGGTTGTGCTCCATGCCGATCTCGGCCGCGTTCTCGACCTGGCCGGGGGTGCCGCCCATCACCGCGGCGAGCGCCGCCGCAGCCATCGAGCACGCGACGCCCACCTCGCCCTGGCAGCCGACCTCCGCGCCGGAGATCGACGCGGTTTCCTTGTAGATGATCCCGATCGCGGCGGCGGTCAGCAGGAAGTCGACGATCCCCTGCTCGTTCGAGCCCGGCACGAACTTCACGTAGTAATGGAGGACGGCCGGGATCACGCCCGCCGCGCCGTTGGTCGGCGCGGTGACGACGCGCCCGCCCGCCGCGTTCTCCTCGTTGACCGCCATCGCGTAGAGGTTCACCCAGTCGAGCATCGACAGCGGATCGCGCAACGATTCCTCCGACCGGTTGCGCAGCCGCGTGTGGAGATCGGCCGCGCGGCGCTTCACGCGCATCGGGCCCGGCAGCTCGCCGTCGGCCTTGCAGCCGCGCTCGACGCACGCGGCCATCGTCTTCCAGATCGCGACGAGGCCCGCGCGCACTTCGTCGGCGGGACGCAGCGCGCATTCGTTGCGAAACGTGAGCTCGGCGATCGACAGGCCGCTCGCGCGGCACGCGCGCATCAGGTCCTCACCGGTGCGAAACGGATACGGCACGTCGGCCGCCGCGCGCACGCCGTTCACGCGATCGCCGTCGCGATTGACGACGAAGCCGCCGCCGACCGAGTAATACTCTTTCTCGACGAGCAACTGGCCGTGCTCGTCGAACGCCTGGAAGCGCATGCCGTTCGGGTGGACGACGCTCGTGCCGCCCATCAGCTTGCGGTAAAAGCCGATGTCGTCCTTCTCGTCGAAGCGGATGCCGCGCTTGCCGAGCAGCGCGAGCGACTTCTCCGCGCGGATCGCCTTCAGGCGGGGCTCGATCAGATCGGGATCGATCAGGTCGGGCAAGTGCCCTTCGAGGCCGAGCAGCACCGCCTTGTCGGTGCCGTGGCCCTTGCCCGTCGCGCCGAGCGAGCCGTACAGCTCCACCCGCACGCGGCGCACGAAGCCGAGCAGGTTCGCATCCTCGACATGCGACGCGAACCGGCATGCGGCGATCATCGGGCCGACGGTATGCGAGCTCGACGGACCGATACCGATCTTGAACAGGTCGAAAACGCTGACGTTCATCTGGCTGCCCTTGCGTAACGATGCGTGGTTGACGTTGGGCATCAGTACATCAAAGCGTAAAATCCGCCGATAGAACAAAAACGGCATCGGCGTGGGACGCCGCCGCCAACCGCCGCGGCAGACGGCCATTCCGTGCGTTTCGGCGATGGTTCGCGGCGAAAAAACACAAGTTCCGCGCGGCCCGATCGGCCACGCTCGCAGTACGGACTGCGCGGCGGCCGGCCTTCGGATGCCCGCGGACTGGAGACACGCCGGGCCGCGCCCCGGCCAACCGACGATTTTGCAGACATGACCGCCGACGTACCCGCCTCCCCCCTTGCCGCCGATTCCGCGCCGCCGCGCCTGCGCTTCGGGATCGTGCTGCTGCCTAACTTCACGCTGACCGCGTTCTCGGGTTTCGTCGACATGCTGCGGCTGTCCGCCGACGACGGCGACCACAGCAAGCCCGTGCGCTGCTCGTGGAGCGTGATCGGCGACACGCTCGCGCCGGTGCGCGCGAGCTGCGGAATCCAGGTGACGCCGTGGCAGACGTTCGACGAAGCCGAAGCGTTCGACTATGTGGTCGTCGTGGGCGGGCTGCTGCATTCCGGGCCGCAGGCGGGGCCGCGGACGCTGCAGTTCGTCCGCCGCGCGGCCGAGGCGGGCGCGAACCTGGTCGGGATCTGCACGGGCGCATTCGCGCTGATGCGCGCGGGCGTGTTGGACGGGCACCGCGTGTGCGTGAGCTGGTTCCATTATTGGGATTTCATCGAGCGATTTCCGGACGCCGATCCGGACCTGCTGATCGCCGATCGCCTGTTCGTGATCGACCGGCGGCGGATCACGTGCTCGGGCGGACGCGCATCGATCGACGTCGCCGCGGCGATCCTGCTGCGCCACTTCGATCACGCGACAGTGCAGAAGGCGCTGCGCATCCTGCTCGTCGGCGAGATGCAGAAAGGCAACGCGCCGCAGCCGCACCCGCCGGGGCTCGAGCCCGCGACGCATCCGAAGGTCAAGCGCGCGATCCTGCTGATGGAGCAGCACGTCGGGCGCGCGCTGCCGCTCGACGAGCTCGCGTGCAAGCTCGACCTGTCCACTCGGCAGCTCGAGCGGCTGTTCAAGGCCCAGACGGGCAAGAGCCCGCAGGCGTTCGCCAAGCAGGTGCGGCTGCGCACGGCCGCGTGGCTGTTGACGAGCTCGGACCGCACCGTCGCAGACATCTCGTCGAGCTGCGGATTCGCCGACGCGTCGCACCTCGGGCGCGAGTTCCGCAAGCAGTTCGGCGCGTCACCCGCGGCTTACCGCGAGAAAGGCGGCGCGACGGGCGATGTGGACGCGGCGGCGATCGCCGGCGCATCCGACGATGCGCAGGCCGATGCGGGCACGGATTGGGAGACGGAATTCGGAGCGGAATTCGGAGCGGAATTCGGGGCGGATTGCCGGGCGGATTGCCGGGCGGATTGCGGGACGGAATTCGAGGCCGATAGGGGGAAGAACACCGACGCCGATGCGGCCGGCGGCGGGAGGGGCGCTCGCTGAGCATGTTGCACCGCCGGCGTTCGCCGCCACCGACCGGCGTCACGCCGAACGCGTCACGAATGGCGCGGCTGATTCAGCGAGCGGCGACGCATGGAGCCGGAGCGCTTCGTCGCCGATCATGCTGTCCGGCGGACTTTTTCGCGCCATGCCGCGCCGACCACTCCGGCGCGGCACGTGACTCGAGCGCGTCGCGCTCGATATCGCCGCGCGGCGGCGTCGAGCGCCCCGGCGCATGCCGTTTGCGCGGCGTGCCAGGCGAGCGCGGCCGCGACGCGCACCGCACCGCGACGATTCAACGTGCGTCGACGAACGCGCGAAGCCGCGCGTCGCGAATCTCGAGCACGTCGAACAACCCGAGCGCGCGCAGCGCCGGCAGCGTGTCGAGCAGATCCCGCTCGGCTTGCGCGCGCGCCTGCGCCGACGCTTGCGCATCGGACCAAACGCGCGCGTTGGCGAGAAACGCTGCGACGGTGCCTTTGCGAATCGACACGCCGGCGATCTCGACGCGATTGACGTGATCGGGAAGAACGGCCTCGGCTTTCATCGTGAACTCCAGTGTGGTGATGACGAAGCCTCATCGTAGATTGCCGCGCGCGGCGAGACTGCGGTATAAAGGCCAATCGATACGCCATCTACGCCATGCCCTCGCCGACGCCTCCCGCCCCGCCCGTCGTGCCGCCCGCGCTCACCCAGTCGGCAGGCGGCCCGCTGCTGCATGCCGCGCTGCTTCGCAGCGCCGACGTACGCGTGACGCGAAGCCATCGGCACGCGCGCGGCCAGTTGTTCGGCGCGCTCGCGGGGCTGCTGTCGGTCGATGCCGCGCATCACTGCTGGGTCGTGCCGGCGACGCACGCGGTCTGGATTCCGCCCGACGTCGCGCACGCGATGCGCTCGCACGGGCCGTTCTCCGGCTGGGCCGTCTACGTCGCGCCAGGCGCATGCGCCGGGCTGCCGGACGCGCCGTGCATCGTGTCGATGTCGCCGCTGCTGCGCGCGGCCGTCGAGCGCGCGGCGAGCTGGAACGACGTGCCGCCCGACGCACGACACGGCGCGCCGCGCGACGCCGCGCGCGAGCGCATCGCTGGCGTGATCGTCGACGAGATCCGCGGCGCGGCGCGCGAGCCGCTCGGCGTGCCGCTGCCGCGGGATGCGCGGCTCGCGAGGATCGCACGGGCGCTCGCCGACGAGCCGGCCGACAACCGCACGCTCGACGAATGGGCGCGGTGGGCGGGGGTCTCGCCGCGCACGATGAGCCGGCGCTTCGTCGCCGAGACGGGCTTGAGCTTCACCGTGTGGCGGCAGCGCATCCGCGCGATGCGCGCGCTGGAGATGCTCGCGGCGGGCGCGCCCGTGACGCGCGTCGCGCTCGATCTCGGTTACGACAACGTGAGCGCGTTCATCGCGATGTTTCGGCGCTGCTTCGGGGTGACGCCGGCGCGGTATTTCGCGTGAGCGCCGTGCGCGGCGGCGCACCGCGGGCCGTCGAGCGCAGGTGCGAATTCGTCCGAGTAACGAACGTCTCCCGCCGGACCGCGCCCTCGCCCGAGGACGAGCCGTGCGCCGGATCGCGCCGCCGATCCTCAGAAGCGCGCGCGTGGGACGCCGACGCGCTTTTCCGGCATCGCATCAACGCGCTCCGCCGTTCCGACGCCGCAGGTCAACTGGCCGGCACGAACGCGTGATGCGACGGCCCCGCGCTTCGCGAGAAATTCAAACGCTTACGATTCGCGCGTGAACTTGTCGGCGTCGATCCCCAGTTCGTTCGCCATGTACTCGACGAACGCCCGCAGACGCGCGAGCTCCGCCGTCAACGCCTTCTGCTCGGCCTTCAACGCCTCGAACTCCGACGGCGGCACCGCATCTTCCTGCACGCCGTGCGCGAGCGCCTCGTCCAGGGCCACGTCGCCGCACAGCAGATGCATCCACCGGCTCTCGCGCTCGCCCGGCGCGCGCGGCAGCTTGACGACGAGGGCCGGCGCGCGCGCGGCGAGCTCGTCAAGGAACGCCTCGACCGACGAGATGTCCGCGAAGCCGTGCAGGCGCGCGGTGTTCAGGCGCAGCTCCGCGGCCGTCTGCGGGCCGCGCAGCAACAGCATCGTCAGCAATGCGGCCGCCTGGCTCGGAATGCCGAGCACGCGATTCATGTTGTGCTCGAAGCGCGGCACGCGGCTGCTGCTGCCCTCCGACGCGAGACTGAGACGCTTCAGGCCGTCGATCGACGTGAGCACCTCGGCCTCCGACACGTTCATCACCGGCGAGCGAGCGGTCTTCTGATTGCAGCCGGCCGTGAGCGCGTTGAGCGACAGCGGATAGGTATCCGGCACCGTGTGCTGCTTCTCGATCAATACGCCGAGCACGCGCGCTTCGAGCGGCGTGAGGGCGCGAATGGCCGGGCGTTGGAATGCGTCGGGAGTGGAGTTCATAGGTGATGTCGCTGCGGGCTGCTCTCGTATTGAAACTGGATCGTTCGGCCGCCGGAAGATCCCGGCCGCCGAATCAGATGATAGCCGGGCGCGACGCTTCGGGTAATACCCGCTGCCCGCCGCGCGACCGTGCCGAGGCGCTCGCCGTGGCCGTCGCGGCCGCCTAGGGCGTGTTCACACTACATTAGTTTGAGGTTATGCTTCGGAGATGGAAATCTCCGAAGCCCAATTCAAGCAGATCGAACATTGCCTGCCGCGACAGCGTGGCAATGTGAGCCTGTCGAACCTGCAAGTGCTCAACGCGATCCTTTATGTGGCCGAGCACGGATGTAAATGGCGCGGCCTGCCACCACGTTTCGGCCGCTGGCACACGATCTACACGCGCATGAACCGTTGGTCTCGCAACGGTGTACTGGACCGAGTGTTCACGGAGTTGCAGCGCGCGCAGATCATTCGCGTTCGGATTGAAGCGGTATCGCTGGATAGCACGATCGTGAAGGTTCATCCTGACGGCACCGGTGCGTTAAAAAAAATGGACCTCAAGCCATCGGCAAGTCTCGCGGAGGATGGACAACCAAGATTCATATGGTTGCCGCGGATGCTCGAACAGCCATAACGTTCGCACTGTCGCCCGGTCAAGCCGGCGATGCGCCGCAGGGACGTGCACTGCTCGAACGCCTGGGGCCGCCGAATCGGCCGCTGCACCTGCTGATGGACAAGGCGTACGAAGGTAACGAAACCCGACAACTCGCGCTCGATCTCGGCTTCATCCCGGTCGTCCCTCCGTTGAGTACGCGCGTCGAGCCTTGGGAATACGACCGGGAAATGTACAAGCGTCGTAACGAAGTCGAGCGGCTGTTCCGTCGATTGAAGGGTTTTCGTCGCATCTTCTCGCGCTTCGACAAACTCGACTTGATGTTCATTGCCTTTATCAACTTCGCCCTGATTATCGAAGCCCTTCGATAGTGTGAACACGCCCTAGGCGAACCGGTCGAGCGGATGCGTCGCCCATCGGCCGCGCCCCCGCGGCGGCGCAGCGCTTTCGCGAGCGTGCGCGCATCGGTTCGCATCGGCGCGGCATAACGACACGGCTCGGATCGTCAGCGGATGCGCGCCGAGCGACGACGGCGCGCATCGCTCATCGGTCCAGCTCGCTGTAATGCCGGAATATCCCCTGCTCGTTGAACGGAATGCGCCGGTCGGACGCCAGATAGCGCGCGATCGGCGGATGCCGCGCGATCCTGTCATGCAGCTCGACCAGCCCGGCATGCTTCTTCTCGAGGCGCGCCATCGCCTTCGGAAACGCGTAGCGCAGGCCCTCGATCAGCTGGAACATCGACAGATCCACATACGTCAGGGCGTCGCCCGCCATATAGCCGCTCTTGTGCGGATTGTGCGCGAGCACCTTGCCGAAATAGCCGAGAAACTTCGGCAGCCGATGCTTGACGAAATCCTCCGCGCGCATCGCGGCCTCCGCTTTCTGGTCCTCGTAATACAGGCCGCTCGCGATCGGATGATGGGAATCGTGAACCTCGACGACGAGATCGGACACCGTCAACTGCAACTGATGCACCCAAAGCCGCCCCGCGTCGTCGCGCGGCGCGAGGTGATGCCGCGCGCCGAGGAACAGCAGGATGTTGGCCGTTTGCCCGACGATCTGGTCGCCCGCCTTGAGAAACGGCGGCGCGAACGGCAGGCGTTCCACGGCATCGCGCTCCAGCAGCCGCATCATCGCCGGCACGCCCATGCCCTTGCGCGACGATTCGCGCGCGACGTCCACGTATTCGGCGTCGGCCGCCTCGAGCGCGAGCCGCACGAATTCCCCGCGCCCCTGGATGTCAGGCCAGTAGTAAAGCTCGTAGGGCATGCTGCCTCCGTTTCGTTGCGTGAAAGACGTTGGAACCGGCACTCGGCTTCGAGTTTCGCGGTCGAGCATCGCGGCTCGCCGCAAACGGAAAGCGACAGTCTAGGCGCAACCGGCCGATGACGTCATCCGCGCGCGGCGGGCCGATCGGCGACGAGATCGGGGCGCATTTTCGACCGCCGCCGCCGGCGCAGCGCGAACGCCGCCAATCGCCAGTTCACCGCCGCGTCGCCGCCGCCTGATCGGTGCGCGAACACGCGCGGCGTCACGGGCGGACGGCGCGAACGCGGGTAAACGCCCATTTGATCTCGCGATTCGACGATCTACTGTATCGATACACTAAATCGATACAGTCGCGCCGCCGCTGTCGTGTCGCGCTGAACATACCCGCCCGCACTCAGAGCGGCATCCAGGAGACAACACCATGCATTCCATTTCCCGGCGACGGTTCCTTCAAACGGTCTCGGCGGCCTCGCTCGCGGCGGCTGGCGCGGGCTTTCCCGCGATCGCGCGCGCCCAGCCGACGGCCACGTTGCGGCTGTCATCCTCGATGCCGGCGAACGAAAACGCCGCGCATTACGTGTGGTATCAGAACCTCGCCGCGAACCTGAAGGCGAGCGTCGGCGACCAGATTCGGATCGACTATTTCCCGAACAACCAGCTCGGCAAGGAAAGCGATGTCGTCCAGCAGGTGAAGGTCGGCGCGGTCGACATGATGGTCGCCGGCTCGTCGATCTGGGCGACCGTGCTGCCGGAGCTCGGCATGCTCGATCTCGGCTATCTGTTCGACAACTTCGACCATGTCGGGCGCGCGTTGGACGGCACCGTCGGCAAATCATTCGACGCCATGCTGCAGCAGCGTGCGGGCTGCTCGCTCGTTACGTGGGGCTATTCCTTCGGCGCGCGCAACGTGTTCACGAAGAAGCCCACGCAGTCGCTTGCCGATATCAAGGGCGTGAAGCTGCGCGTGCTGCCCACGCCCGCCTTCATGGAAACCTTCAAGCTGATGGGCGCCGTACCGACGCCCATTCCCATCGGCGAGTTGTACATGGCCGCGCAGACAGGTGTCGTCGACGGCTTCGAGCACGACTGCGCGACCGTGCTCGCGGGCAAGTACGACGAAGTCGTGAAGTCGTGCTGGCAAACGCAGCACGCCTTCAGCCCGCTCGCCGTGGTGATGGGCCGCTCCGCGCTGGCGAAGATTCCGGAGAATCTGCGCCCCGCGTTTCAGAAGGCGGCGCAGGACGCGACCGCGAAGCAGCGCGCCGCGGCCATCCAGACGGCCGCCAGCGCCGAGCAGGAGTTGAGAAAGCGTGGCATGACGTTCTATCCGATGTCGAAGACCGACCGCGACACCGCGCGCGGCGAGATGCAGTCGCAGTTGTACGCGAGCTTCTCGAAGCAGTATCCGGCGACCGCGCCGCTCTTCACCGCCATCGCCGCGACGCGCGGCTAACGAGGCACGCATACCATGACCACTTTCTCCGTGACGCCCGGACCACAGGCGCAACGCGCCGCACCGGGCGTCGGCCATGACACCGTGCTCGCACGCGGCCTCGCGCGCCTCGTGCACTGGATCGAGTACCTGTGCGCGGCCGTGCTCGCAGCCGACGTGCTCGTGGTGTTCCTCTCCGTGATCTACCGCTATTTCCTGCACGATCCATTCGACTGGGCCGAGGAAGTCGCCGCGGCGCTGATGATCGTACTGGTGTTCCTCGGCGCCGCCACGGTGCTTGCGCGCAGCCAGCACGTCGGCATCGACCTGTTTCGCGGCATGTTTCCCAAGCGCTGGCAGCCGGCGCTCGTTCACGCGGGACACTGGGTGATCGCGGGCGTCGCGGGGAATCTGTGCGTGTCGTCGTGCCTGCTGCTGGCCGACTCCTACGGCCAGATGACGCCGAGCGGCCTCCCGGCGTGGATCAACGTGTATCCGCTCGTCATCGGCAGCGTGTTCATGACGGTGTTCGCGCTCGCCAACGCGCTCAACGGCGCGCGCAAGACCGTGCTCGGCACCTTGATCGGCTGCGTTCTGCTCGCGGCGGCCGTGTTCGCGTGGAACGCGTTCGTGCCCGGTCACGCGCTCAAGCCCGGCTTCCTGCTGATGGCCGGATTCATCGGCGGGCTCGTGCTCGGCGTGCCGATCGGCTTCGTGCTCGCGTTCTCGGCGCTGCTGTACTTCCTCGCGGAACCGTCCCTGCCGATGCTCGTCTACTCGCAGCAGGTGATGGCCGGCACCGACCACTTCGTGCTGCTCGCGATTCCGTTCTTCGTGCTGGCCGGACTGCTGATGGAAACCAACGGCATGTCGTCGCGCCTGATCGAGCTGCTGCTGCGGATTTTCGGGCGCGTGCGCGGCGGCCTCGGCCTTATCACAATCATGGCGACGGCGTTCTTCTCCGGCGTGTCCGGTTCAAAGCTCGCGGATATCGCGGCGGTCGGCGGGGTCGTGATGCCGGCCGTGCGCCTGAGCCGGGAAGACCCGAACGAAGCCGCGGCGTTGCTCGCCTGCAGCGCCGTGATGGCGGAAACCATTCCGCCGTGCGTGAACATGATCATCATGGGCTTCGTCGCGAACATTTCGATCGCGGGGCTGTTCCTCGCGGGCGTCGTGCCGGCCGCCGTCCTCGCCGCGACGCTCGCAGCCGTCGCGGTGATTTGCGGGCGCCGCATCAATCTCGCCGATGCGCTCCCCCATCCGCGCGCGTGGATGCCGCTGCTCGGCGGCGCGCTCGTCGCGCTCGTCATGATCACCATGATCGGCAAGGGCGTGACGTCGGGCATCGCGACGTCGACGGAAGTGTCCGCGTTCGCCGTGGTCTATGCGCTCATCGTCGGCGGGCTGGCGTTTCGCGAACTCACGCCGAAATCGGTCGTGCGCGTGTTCGTGCGCTCGGCATCGATGGCGAGCAGCATTCTGTTCATCGTCGCCGCGGCCTCCAGCGTGTCGTTCGCGTTGACCATCGAGCAGATTCCCGCGCTCGTTTCCGATTCGATGATCGTCTTCGCGCATCAGTACGGGCCGACGACGTTCCTGCTGCTGTCCGTGCTCATCATGATCGTGTTCGGCGCGGTGCTGGAAGGCGCGCCCGCGCTCATCATCTTCGGGCCGCTCCTCACCCCGATCGCCGCGCAGCTCGGCATCAACCCGCTGCATTTCGGCACGGTGATCGTCGTCGCGATGGGGCTCGGCCTGTTCGCGCCGCCGATCGGCCTGGGCCTGTTCGCGACCTGCGCCATCACCGGCACGGAAATGAAGGCCGTGGCGCGTCCTATGCTCAAATACCTGCTGGTGCTGTGCACCGCACTGGTGGCGCTGATTCTGGTGCCGTCCTTTTCGTTGTGGTTGCCGACCCGGCTCGGCCTGTAGCCGGCAGATGCAAAACCTTATGAGCACCATTCAGGATGTCGCCCGCGAGGCCGGGGTTTCCGTGAGCACGGTATCCAACGTGCTCAACGGCCGCACCGGCCAGATGCGTCAGGAAACGCTCGCGCGCGTGCAGGCCGCGATAAACGCGCTGCAATATCGGCCGAGCACGCTCGCGCGTCAGCTCAAGACGGGACAGACGCCGATCATCGGGCTGCTGGTGCCGTCCATCGCCAATCCGATGTACGGCTATATCGCGCGTGAGGTCGAAACGTACGCGCAGGAGCGCTACGGCTATCGCTTGATGATCGGCAATACGTATCGCGATCCGGCGAAGGAAGCGTCGTTCTTCGAGGATCTGCTGTCGCAGGGCGTGCGGCGCGTGATCGTGATTTCGTCGCTTGCGAACGAGCACCATCTGGAAACCGCCGTCGATCGCGGCATGGTCGTCGTCAGCTACGACCGCCGCGCGACCGAAGGCGAGACCACGCGCGTCGAACACGTCACGCCGGACAACTTCGAGGCCGCGCGCATCGCGACGCGCCATCTGATCGCGCACGGCCACACGCGCCTCGCCTTCGCCACGCTGAGCGGCGCGACGATGAGCCGCCGCGACAAGATCGACGGCTTTCTCTCGGCGGCGCGGGATGCGGGGCTGGCGGAGCACGCGCGCGTGCTCGACAGCGGCCCGGTCAACGAATACGGCGATTCGATGATCGCGGAGAACGGCCGCGCGCTCGCGCGCCTGCTCGCGCAAGACGACGCGCGCCCGACCGGCATCGTCGCCGTCAACGACCTGATGGCGCTCGGCCTCATGGCCGGCCTGCGCGAGTGCGGCTTGCGCGTGCCGCAGGACGTGTCGATCGTCGGCATGGACGGGCATTTCCTCGCGGCGATCTCCAACCCCGCGCTCACGACCGTGCAACTGCCGGTGCCGGCGATGGCCGCCGAAATGGTCGAGCGCGCGATGCGTCCGCACGACGAACCGCTGCCCGCATCGGAGCAGGCGCTCTTCACGGACATCACGCTCGTGGAGCGCGAGTCGGTCGCGCGCCCGGGCAAAACCGCCGCGAAAGCAAAGCGAGCCAGAAAATCAGGATAAGGACATGAACAGAGTATTCGTGAGTCACCCCCGGCACATGCTGGATCATTATTTCGGCGCGCGCGCGGCGGCGGCGCTCGCGAAGTTCGCCGACGTCACGTACAACGCCGAAGATCGGGAGCTGACGCCGGCGGAACTCGCCGGCGCCGCGCGCGACGCCGATGTCATCATCGCGTACCGGCAGACGCCCGCGCCGCGCGCGTTGTTCGAAGCGCTGCCGAAGCTGGCCGCCTTCGTGCGTTGCGCGGTGGATATCCGCACGATCGATGTCGACGCCGCGAGCGAACTGGGCGTGCTCGTCACGCAGGCGAGCGCGGGCTTCGTGCCGGCCGTGTCGGAGTGGGTGATCGGCGTGATGCTCGATCTCGCGCGCGGAACGACCGCGTATGCGCAGGCGTATCACCGCCACGAAGCCCCCGCTCAGAAGATGGGCCGCGAGTTGCGCGGCAGCACGTTCGGCGTGATCGGCTATGGGCAGATATCGCGCTACCTGTGCGATCTCGCCTTGGCATTCGGCATGCGCGTCATCGTGTCCGATCCTTACGTCACGATCGACGATGCGCGCGTGCATCAGGCCGGCTTGGAGGATCTGCTCGGCGAGGCCGACTTCGTCGCATGCCTCGCGCCCGCCACGCCGCAGACCACGAACCTCATGAACGCGCGCGCCTTCGCGGCGATGAAGCCCGGCGCGTACTTCATCAACGCGGCGCGCGGCGAACTCGTCGACGATGCCGCGCTGCTCGCCGCGCTGGAGCGCGGTCATCTCGCAGGATGCGCGCTCGATGTGGGCCGCGCGGCAGACCAGATGCCCTCGCCTTCGCTGGCGGCCCATTCGCGCGTGATCGCGACGCCGCACATCGGCGGGCTGACGCCGGGCGCCATCGAGCACCAATCGATGGAAACGATCGCGCAAACCGAGGCGCTGTTTCAAGGCCGCACGCCCGTCGGTGCCGTGAATGCGGCGCACGCATACCGCCTCTCGAACTTCGCCATGCAGGCGGCCGCGCAATGATTGCTCCGATCGATTTCGAAGGCGCGTGCGACTGCCACATCCACGTGTATGAGGAAGGCTATCCGCTGGCGGCGAGCGCGACGTTCACGCCGCCTCCGGCGCCTGCATCGGCATATCGGGAGGTGCAGCGCGCGCTCGGCTTCTCGCGCGCGATCGTCGTGCAGCCGACGGGGTACGGCTTCGACAACCGCTGCACGCTCGCGGCCATCGCGCGGCTCGGCGACGGTGCGCGCGGCATCGCGGTCGTGCCGCCCGATGTCGGCGACGGGGAACTGCAGCGCCTGCACGATGCCGGCATACGTGGCGTGCGATTCATGATGCTTCCGGGCGGCTTGCTGCCGTGGGACGCGCTCACGGATATGTCGGCGCGCATCGCACCGATGGGCTGGAACATCAACCTCCAGTTCGACGCGCACACCCTGCCGCATCATGAAGCGAGGCTCGCGAGCCTGCCGTCGAAGCTCGTCATCGATCATCTCGGCAAGTTTCTCGCGCCGGTCACGCCGCAAAGCGAAGGGTTCGCGTCATTGTGCCGCCTGCTCGACGGGCCGCGTTGCTGGATCAAGCTGTCCGCGCCATACGAAAGTTCGCGCGACGGCGCGCCTGATTTCGACGACGTGTCGTGGCTCGTGCGCACGCTTTCGACACGATTTCCCGAGCGCGGCGTGTGGGCATCGAATTGGCCGCACCCCAACGTGCGGCCCGTGCCCGACGACGCCCGCATGCTCGACTGGGCGATGCGGCTCGTGAAAAGCGACGAGATTCGCCGCAAGATACTCGTCGACAATCCGGTTGAGTTGTACGGGTTTTAGGCGCGGCTGAAACCGCGGTGCCGGCCGGCTGGCCCGGCTCCCAAGCCGGAAAGCCGCGCCGGAGCCGAGAGGCCGAAGCCAGGGCCGCAGCGGCCGTTCGGATGACGCCATCGCGGCGACGTCGAGCCGCGGCTCCGGCCGGCTCCTTGCGCGTCGCAACGGTCCTTCGAGGTTCCCCGAACGAGCATCGGAATCCGGCGCGCGCTCGAAACGAAGGCCGGAGTCATCCGGATCGAGGTATAGGCCGCGCGATCCGGCCAGCACCGCTAGACGGTCGCCATGATCAGACGCACCGGCGCAGCGCCGATGCGAAGTCCATCGGCGCGGTTCGTGAGATAGCGTCGGTTCAGTTCGTCCGGCGTCCAGGCGCGGATGCTGCCGAAGCCCAGCGTGGTCAGCATCCGCGCCAGCGCAGCCGGTTCGAAGAAGCTCTTCCACGGCTCGCCGCGTTCGGCGAATTGCGCCGTCAACTGCTCCATCGCGATGCGCATCATCGGAGGCAGGCTGGACAGAGGCATCGCATATTCGAACAGCACTGCGCTGCCTTTGGCGCAGCCGGCGATGAAGCGCAAGGTCTCGATGATCGCCGCCTCGTCGAGATACATCGTCACGCCGAGCCAGCTGAAAACGGCGGGCGCGCTTGCATCGAAACCGGCACGCGCCAAGCCCTCGGCGAGGCTGACCGTCTCGAAGTCCACCGGCACGAAATGTAGCGACGGCGGCTCGGCAATGCCGGCCTCGCGCAGGCGCGTGCGCTTCCACCGCTGCGTCGCCGGCAGGTCGACCTCGAAGATACGGCCCGGCGCGTCGGGACGCCTGTACGCGCTGGTGTCGAGCCCCGCGCCGAGGACGACGTACTGGCGCACGCCGCGCTCGATGGCCTCGGCCCACGCGTCGTCGGCGAGCCGGCTGCGCACGATCACCGAACTGCGCATCCCCAACGATGCCGGATTGCGGAACCTGTCGAGATCGTCGCGCAGCGCCTGCCCCTGCGCGGCGCCGAGGATGGCCAGCGCGACCGGATCGTCGAGCACCAGCGGCCGGTCGAGCAGCTGGTGCGCCGCGCGCTGCTTCGCCACCATCAGGGCGCTCGGCTTGGGCCCGGCGTCGCCCGGCGCGATGTCGTGGCCGACGATATGCGCCTTGTGCAGATAGGCCAGCAGGGCGTCGTCGAAGCCGCCCCCGAGTTGCAGGTCCGGCTCGCGCATCAACGCATCGCGCACATGCGCCTCCAGGACCTCGTCGTCACCGCAAAAGCTCTCGCGAAAGAGCTGCTGCCAGCGCTTCACGATCTCCTGCACCGGCGCGGCGCCGGCATCGACGCCCGCCTCCATGTGCGCCCTCAGCTCGGCCACCAGCGCCAGCCATGCGTGCATGTTCGTGTCCGCGAGCTGGCGACGCCGGACCTCTTCGGTCTGCGCCGGGCTCAGGTACTTGGCGAACAGGGTGCAGCGCGCGTGCGCGAAAGCCTCGCCGACCCACGTCAACATCGCCGCCGTGATGCCGACGAGGTGCTGAGCGCGCGGCTCGCCGAGCTGTATCCTCATCAGCTTGGTGGCGAGCGCCGGGTCATTGCGGGTCATTCGGATCATCAGCCGGATCCAGCGCCAGGCCAGCGCCTGGGCCGCGTCGCTTTCGGCCGGCAGCGCTTGCCGCATCGCGCCGCGGACCTCGTCGACGAGTTCGACCCACGCCGGGTCCATCGGCGCGACCGTATCCGGCCCGGATGCAAGCAGCGTGTCGAGTTCGTCGTCGTCAAGGTGTTTTTGGTACATGTTCATCAGCTCCAGCGTGTTCAGCCAGTCGACCGCCGCGGTCTCGCTGCCGGCGGCCACCATGTCGACGAGGTGTCGCAAGTGGCGGCTCAGGCGCTGCGCCCGCGACGCCTGTGCGTCAAGCTCCGCGATCTGGCGCCGCAGGATCTGCAGCGGCCCACCGGCGAGTTGGCCATCCAGGCTGGCCTTGATGTCCGGAAGTGAATACCCGAACCGTTTCAGCGCCTCGATGCGATGCAGCCGGATGAGATCGTCTCGCCCATACAGGCGCGCGCCACCCTCGGTGCGCTGTGACGGCGATAGCAAACCGATTGCGTCATAGTGATGCAGCGCTCTAACGCTCAGTCCCACGGTCTTCGCCAGTTCGCCGATTTTCAGTCGCATTGCCTTCCCAGTCGTCGGTGCCAACGATAGAACATCACGTAGCGTCAGGTGCAAGGGAAACCGGCACGCTCGTAAGCGCGCTCGTCGTACCCGAGTTCAGGACCGTCATACTACAGATCATGCCGCGCGAGTCCGCCGCCGGATTTCGCGGTCATCGAACGACCCAGGACGGCCGGCGGCAATCGGACGCCGGCACGGCCCCATGACATGACAATAAGGCACGGGCGAACCCGCGCGCGGACTCGAATGCAAGCGCCATCGCGATTGAATTCGACGCGCCAGACCCGCGCCCGCCGCCCGCCGCCGCGCATCCGCGTCTAGATCAACCGCCGCCGCTCGAGCTCCTCCGCCAGCGCCTGCACGCTCACGAACTTGCACGCCAGCAACCCGGCACTCGCCGCGCCCTCGACATTCGCATCGGCGTCGTCGATGAACAGCGTCTCTTGCGCCGTCACGCCGAGCCATCCGACGCATCCGAGATACGCCTGCGCATCCGGCTTCGCCGCGCCGAACGTCGCCGACGGATATACGTGCGCGCCGAACACGCGCGCGACAGGCGGATTCAGATAGTCGATGTAATCGGTGACCAGCCGGCAGTTGTTCGTCAGCACCGCGATCCGGCTGCGCCGCGCGACGCGCTCGGCCAGCGCGACGACGTCCAGGTTCGGCGTGATCGACGCCCGGCGCGCGATCAGCCAGTCGTCGCGGCTCACCGGCGCGCCGAGCAGCGCGGCCAGCTCGCTCAGGTATTGGTCGACGCCGATGAGCCCCGCGTCGGCGCGCGCTTCGAGGCCCGACTCCCAGATCGCACGGCGCACCGCGTCGGGCGGCCGCCCCGTCAGGTCGGCGAGGCGTGCGGTGCGCGCGGCGCGGTCGTACGCCGACAGCACGCCCTCCATGTCGAACAGCACCAGCTTGATCGGCGGCGTCATGCGGTCGGCCTCGCGTCGTGGGTCCGGAAGCGCCGAGCCGCCAGCGGGCGGCGGGCTCCGGACAGCGGAAAACTTCTATTCTGGCCGCCCGTGCGCGGTTTCGCCAAAACCCGCCCCCAAGGGTTATCCCGAATGCCCACCCGATCTCCAAGTTGTATGATGACCATATCACATGACAAAACTTTCGCCATGTTCGAAAAAATCCCGACCCGGGCGATGAGCGACACGGTCGCCCAGCAGCTTCTGAAGCAGATCGAGATCGGCAGCTTCGCCGGCACCGGCAAGCTGCCGACCGAAGCGGTGCTCGCGCAGGAGTTCGGCGTGAGCCGCACGGTGATCCGCGAGGCGATCTCGCGCCTGAAGAACGAGGGCGTCGTCGAGCCGCGCCAGGGCAGCGGCGTCTACATCGCGCAGCACGCGGCGATCCGGCCGCTGCGGATCGATTACGCGGAGGCGGTCGAGGCGAGCGCGCTGCCGCACCTGCTCGCGGTGCGCCGCGCGATCGAGGCCGAAGTGGCCGCCGAAGCCGCGCTCCATCGCACCGACGAGGACATGGAGGACATCGACGCCGCGCTCGCGAAGATCGACGACGCGGTGGCCGAAGGCCGCGACGGCGTCGCGGAGGACGTGGCGTTCCACCGGATGATCGCGAGCGTCACCGGCAATCCGTATTTCCTGAAGACGCTCAGCTTCCTGAATCAGTACCTCGAGGCTGGCGTGAAGGTCACGCGCGGCAACGAGGCCACCCGCGAGGACTTCTCGCGGCAGGTGCGCGAGGAGCATGCGGCGATCGCCGACGCGATCCGCGCGCGCGATCCGTCCGCCGCCCGCAACGCGGCCCGCGCGCACATGTACAACGCGGCGCGCCGTCTCGCCGAAGCCGGCATTTGCTGATCCGATCCGCGCGCGGCCGCACGGCGCGCGCGGATCGCCTCCCGAACGAATCGACAGGAAGGTTTTGACCATGTCACGGAATGTTGGCGTCATCGGACTGGGCGCGATGGGCCTGGGCGTCGCGCGCTCGCTGTTGCGCGCGGGCTTTCGCGTGCACGCATGCGACGTGCGCGAGCACGTGCTCGCCGCCTTCGCCGCCGAAGGCGGCGTGCGCTGCGCGACGCCCGCCGAGCTCGGCGCGCGGTGCGACGTCGTGATCACGCTCGTCGTCAACGCGGAGCAAACCGATGCGGTGCTGTTCGGCGAGCGCGGAGCCGCGGCCGCGATGCCGCGCGGCGGCGTCGTGATCTCGAGCGCGACGGTCGCGCCGGAGTTCGCGATCCAGCTCGGCGCGCGGCTCGCGGCGGCCGGCCTGCTGATGCTCGACGCGCCCGTGTCGGGCGGCGCCGCGCGCGCGGCGGCGGGCGAGATGACGATGATGACGTCGGGCCCCGCCGCCGCGTACGAGGCGTGCGATGACGTGCTCGCCGCGATCGCGGGCAAGGTCTACCGGCTCGGCGACGCGCACGGCGCGGGCTCGAAGGTGAAGATCATCAATCAGTTGCTCGCGGGCGTGCACATCGCGGCGGCGGCCGAGGCGATGGCGCTCGGGCTGCGCGAAGGCGTCGACCCCGACGCGCTGTACGACGTGATCACGCACAGCGCCGGCAATTCGTGGATGTTCGAGAACCGCGTGCCGCACATCCTGAACGGCGACTACACGCCGCTGTCGGCCGTCGACATCTTCGTGAAGGATCTCGGCCTCGTGCTCGACACCGCGCGCCGCACCACATTCCCGCTGCCGCTGTCGGCCGCCGCGCACCAGATGTTCATGAGCGCGTCGAGCGCGGGCCACGGCGGCGAGGACGACTCGGCCGTCATCAAGACCTTCCCCGGCATCGCACTGCCGGCGCGCCGCTGATTTCCCGGAGATCTCCGCCGCCATGAGCACCGATCAAGCCTTTCGCCCCCTGCTCGGCTGCATCGCCGACGATTTCACCGGCGCGACCGATCTCGCGAACATGCTCGTCAAGAGCGGCATGCGCACCGTGCAGACGATCGGCGTGCCGGCCGCCGGCGCGCCCGTGCAAGCCGATGCGATCGTCGTCGCGCTGAAGTCGCGCACGATTGCCGCCGCCGATGCGGTCGCGCAATCGCTCGCCGCGCTCGAGTGGCTTCGCGCGCAGGGCTGCCGCCAGTTCTTCTTCAAATACTGCTCGACCTTCGATTCGACCGACGCGGGCAACATCGGCCCCGTCGCCGACGCATTGCTCGACGCGCTGGGCGGCGAGCACGCGTTCACGATCGCGTGCCCCGCGTTTCCTGAAAACGGCCGCACCGTGTATCGCGGCCATCTGTTCGTCGGCGATGCGCTGCTCAGCGAATCGGGGATGGAAAACCATCCGCTCACGCCGATGAAGGATGCGAACCTCGTGCGCGTGCTGCAGCGGCAGACGCGCTCGAAGGTCGGCCTGATCCGCCACGACGCGATCGCGCTCGGCACGTCCGCCGTGCGCGAGACGATCGACACGCTGCGCCGCGAAGGCGTGCGGATTGCGATCGCGGACGCGCTGACCGACCTCGATCTGTACGTGCTCGGCGAGGCGTGCGCGGACCTGCCCCTCATCACGGGCGGCTCCGGCGTCGCGCTCGGGCTGCCGTCGAACTTCCGGCTCGGCGCTCTGTTGCCCGAGCGCGGCGACGCGGCCGCGCTGCCCGCGATCGAAGGCGCGTCGGCGGTGCTCGCCGGCAGCGCTTCGAAGGCGACCAACGCGCAGGTCGCGGCGTGGCGCGCCGCGCGCCCGGCGTTCCGGATCGATCCGCTCGCGGCCGCGCGCGGCGAGCCTGTCGTCGAACAGGCGCTCGCGTTCGCGCGCCTGCATCTGCCGCAGCCGGTGCTGATCTACGCGACGGCCGCGCCCGACGAAGTGAAGCAGGTGCAGCAGGCGCTCGGCGTCGAAGCCGCCGGCCATCTCGTCGAGGCGACGCTTGCCGCGATCGCACGCGGACTGCGCGAGCTCGGCGTGCGCAAGTTCGTCGTCGCGGGCGGCGAAACGTCCGGCGCGGTCGTGCAGGCGCTCGGCGTGAAGGCGCTGCGGATCGGCGCGCAGATCGACCCCGGCGTGCCCGCCGCCGCGACGACCGAAGGAAGCCCCGGTGGAGCGACCGAAGGAAGCCCCCGCGAAACGCCCCGCGCGCAGCCGCTCGGCCTCGCGCTGAAGTCCGGCAACTTCGGCTCGATCGACTTCTTCGAGAAGGCGCTGCGCGCGCTGGAGGGCGCCGCATGAGCACCGTCGAGACGAAACTGCGCGACGAGATCTGCGAGATCGGCGCGAGCCTCTACGCGCGCGGCCACGCGGCCGGCAGCGCGGGCAACATCAGCGCGAAGCTCGACGACGGCTGGCTCATCACGCCGACCGATGCGTGCCTTGGCCGGCTCGACCCGGCCGACATCGCGAAGGTCGATCTCGCGGGCCACGCGGTATCGGGCGGCAAGCCGTCGAAGACGCTCGCGCTGCATCGCGGGATCTACGCGCGCAACGCCGAAGCGCGCGGCATCGTCCACACGCACTCGACGCACCTCGTCGCGCTCACGCTCGCGGGCGTCTGGAGCGAGGCCGACGTGCTGCCGCCGATCACGCCGTACTACGTGATGAAGGTCGGCCACATTCCGCTCATTCGCTATCGCCGGCCGGGCGACCCGGCGGTGGCCGCCGAAGTCGCGGCGCTCGCCGATCGCGTGCGCGGCGTGCTGCTCGAGCGGCTCGGCCCCGTCGTCTGGGGCCCGTCGGTCGCGCACGCATCGTACGCGCTCGAGGAACTCGAGGAGACCGCGCGTCTCTGGCTGATCACGCATCCGAAACCCGAGCCGCTCGGCGAGTCCGCGCTGGCCGAATTGCGCGACGCGTTCGGCGCGCGCTGGTAACGCAGTCCTGCCCGCCGTGTGCGCGGGCCCATTCACCAGCACACGACAAAGCGCACGGCCGCGCGCAAGCGGCCGGCGTCGACAACTCATGGAGACAGCGGAAATGATTCCCAGCCAAGCAGCCGCGGCCCGGCCGCTCGAGGCGGCCGGACAGGCCGAGCTCGACCTCACGTACAAGAAAGTGTTCTGGCGCATCGTGCCGTTCCTGATGCTCTGCTACGTGGTCGCATACCTGGACCGCGTGAACGTCGGCTTCGCGAAGCTGCAGATGTCGCAGGATCTCGCGTTCAGCGAGACGGTGTTCGGCCTCGGCGCGGGCATCTTCTTCCTTGGCTATTTCCTGTTCGAGCTGCCGAGCAACATGCTGATGCACCGGCTCGGCGCGCGCATCTGGATCGCCCGGATCATGATCACGTGGGGCCTGCTGTCCGCGCTGTTCGCGTTCGTGAAAACGCCGACGCAGTTCTACGTGCTGCGCTTCCTGCTCGGCCTCGCGGAAGCGGGCTTCTATCCGGGCGTGATCCTGTACCTCACGTACTGGTTCCCGACGCATCGCCGCGCGAAGATCATCGCGGTGTTCATGTCGGCGATTCCGGTCTCCGGCATCTTCGGCAATCCGCTGTCCGGCTGGATCATCGAGCGGTTCCACGGCGGCTCGGGCTTTCACGGCTGGCAATGGATGTTCGTGATCGAGGCGGTGCCCGCGATCGCGATCGGCATCGCGACGATCCTCTATCTCGACAACGACATCCGCGGCGCGAAGTGGCTCACCGAGCGCGAGAAGAGACTCCTGACCGACGAGATCGAAGCGCAGCCGCACGAGCGCGACAGGCACGCGCATTCGCTCGCGAGCGTGCTGCGCGATCCGCGCATGTGGTGGATGTCGCTGATCTATTTCACGTTCGTCACCGGCCAGTACGGGCTCACGTTCTGGATGCCGACGCTCGTCAAATCGACGGGCATCACCGATACGCTGCAGATCGGCCTGCTGAGCGCGATTCCGTTCGCGTTCGCGATCGTCGCGATGAACCTGTTCGGCCACAGCGCGGACAAGCGTCGCGAGCGCCGCTGGCACCTGATCGTGCCCGCGCTGATGGGCGCCGTCGGCTTCTCGGTGGCCGCCGCGTATTCGCACGACACCGCCGTGTCGGTCGTGTTCCTGTCGATCGCCGCGGGCGGCGTGCTGACCTGCGCGCCGCTCTTCTGGTCGCTGCCCACCGCGTTCCTCGCGGGCACGGGCGCGGCGGCCGGCATCGCGATCATCAACTCGATCGGCAACCTCGCCGGCTTCGCGAGCCCCTATCTGATCGGCTATCTGAAGGACGCGACGAACAGCACGTCGGCCGGCATGCACGTGCTCGCCGCGATGCTCGTGATCGGCTCGATCGCGGTGTGGCTCACACCGGCGAAGCTCGTCAACCGATAATCGATCTCGGGCGGGACGCCGCGTGCCGGAATGCGCCCGCCCTCGCCCTTCAACCTCCGGCCCTGGAACCGACGCCATGCCACGCTTCGCCGCCAACCTCACGATGATGTACAACGAGCACGCGTTTCTCGACCGCTTCGCCGCCGCGGCACGCGACGGCTTCAAGGCGGTCGAGTACCTGTTCCCGTACGACTTCCCCGCCGCCGAGCTGAAGTCGCGCCTGGACGCGCACGGCCTCGTGCAGGCGCTCTTCAACGCGCCGCCCGGCGACTGGGCGGCGGGCGAGCGCGGGATCGCGTCGCTGCCGGGCCGCGAGGACGAATTCAGGCGCGCGATCGACACCGCGCTCGACTACGCGCGCGTGATCGGCAACGACAAGCTCCACGTGATGGCGGGCCTGATCGCGCCGGCGCAGGATCGCGCGCGGCATCGCGACGTGTATCTGCGCAACCTCGCGCACGCGGCCGAAGCGGCGCGCGCGCAGAACGTGACGATCGTCATCGAGCCGATCAACCCGCGCGACATGCCGGGCTTCTTCCTGAACCGCCAGGACGACGCACAGGCGATCTGCCGCGAAGTCGGCGCGCCGAACCTGTTGGTGCAGTTCGACTGCTATCACTGCCAGATCGTCGAAGGCGACCTGGCGATGAAATTGAAGCGCGACATCGCGGGCATCGGCCACATCCAGATCGCGGGCGTGCCGGAGCGTCACGAACCGGACGTCGGCGAAATCCACTATCCGTACCTGTTCGAGCTGATCGACGCGCTCGGCTACGACGGCTGGATCGGCTGCGAGTATCGGCCGAAGGCCGGCACCTCCGAGGGCCTCGGCTGGCTCGCGCCGTACCTGTCATCTCCCGCATTCTCACGAGGCACATTGCGATGAAGGTTCTCATCACTGGCGGCGCCGGCTTTCTCGGCCAGCGTCTCGCGAAACGGCTGCTCGCGCGCGGCGAGCTCGCCGGCCCGAACGGCGCGCCCGAGCGCATCGACGAGCTCGTGCTGCTCGACGTCGTGAAGGGCCATGACTTCGGCGATCCGCGCGTGACGGCGATCGTCGGCGACATCGCCGATCGCGCGGTGCTCGACGCCGCGATCGACGCGCGCACGCACGCGGTCTTCCATCTCGCGGCGATCGTCAGCGGCCAGGCGGAAGCCGATTTCGACCTCGGGATGCGGATCAACCTCGATGCGTCGCGGCTGTTGCTCGATGTGTGCCGCGCGCGCGGCCACCGGCCGCGCGTCGTGTTCACGAGCTCCGTCGCGGTGTACGGCGGCGCGCTGCCCGAGCTCGTGCGGGACGACACCGCGCTCAATCCGCAATCGTCGTACGGCGCGCAGAAGGCGATCGCCGAGCTGCTGCTGTGCGATTACGCGCGCCGCGGCTTCGTCGACGGCCGCGTGCTGCGGCTGCCGACGATCAGCGTGCGGCCGGGCCGGCCGAACGCGGCGGCTTCGTCGTTCGCGAGCGGGATCATCCGCGAGTCGCTGAACGGCGAGGAAGCGGTGTGCCCGGTGCCAGGCGACACGCGGCTGTGGCTGCTGTCGCCGCGCCGCGCGATCGACGCGCTCGTCGCCGGCTGCGAGCTCGACGGCGCGTTGCTCGGCAACCGGCGCACGATCAACCTGCCGGGGATCTCGGTGACGGTCGACGAGATGATCGACGCGCTGCGCGAGGTCGCCGGCATCGAAGCGGTGAAGCTGATCCGGCGTGCCGAGGACGCGCGCGTCGTGAAG
This sequence comes from Burkholderia thailandensis E264, assembly GCF_000012365.1. NCBI lineage: Bacteria > Pseudomonadati > Pseudomonadota > Betaproteobacteria > Burkholderiales > Burkholderiaceae > Burkholderia > Burkholderia thailandensis. Next base: position 1,158,613 of record NC_007650.1, on the reverse strand, counting down.
ATCGTCGGCAGTTGGCCGGGGCGCTGGGACACGTCGCGCGCCGAGGCGCTCGGCCTGAGCGGCGACGCGAGCTTCGCCGAAGTGATTCGCGGCTACATCGAGGACGATCGGCAATAAGCCGCCGCTCGCCGCCGGCCGACGCCAAGCCGCGATGCCCGCCCGCGCCGCTCCCCGGGCGCTACAGCCGTACGGCCGCCCCGGACGCCCCGGACGACAACCGGCGCGGCACGGCCGGCGCAATGACAAGACGAAGCGCCGCGGCGCCCGGCGAGCGCTTCCGCCAGCCTGTCCTGCTGCATCCGCGCGACACGGGCCGCCGATGCATGCGCAACCGGCCGCATTTGCGACTATGGTTATAAGAACCCGGTCCTCGATTTCGCGCCCGCGTGCCGCCGGACGCGCGAACGAGCGGCCGAACGACCGGCCGCGCGCACGACGCATCGGCCCGACGAACGGTTGGGATATGGCTGCCCTCTACGATTTCGGCGCGCGCAAGCTGCGCGCCCTTTACGACCGACGGCTGCACTGCGGCGCCGTGCTGGACACGGCCGCGCTGTTCCCGGACGCCGCGCATTTCACGCGCGCGTGGCGTGCGATCCGCAGCGAGGCGCTCGCCGTGTCGCGCGACCTGAGCCGGATTCCACGCTTCCACGAAATCATGCGCGAGCAGGCGGCGATCTCGGCGAACGACGCGCGCGACTGGCGGATGTTCATCATGCAGGCGTACGGCGTGCGCTTCGCGCAGAACATCGAACGTTGCCCGACGCTCGCGTCGATCGTCGCGGCGTCGCCCGACGTGCTGTCCGCGTCGTTCTCGTTCCTCGCGCCCGGCAAGCACATCCCGCCGCATCGCGGGCCGTTTCGCGGCATTCTGCGCGGCTATCTGGTGCTGTCGATGCCGGTGCGCGAGAACGGCACGCCGGCCGCCGTGCTGAGGATCGACGGCCGCGACCACCGGCTGCGCGAAGGCCAGTTCCTGCTCTGGGACGACACGTTCGAGCATGAGGTCTGGAACGAGAGCGGCGACGTGCGGATCGTGCTGCTGCTCGACATCCGCCGCCGCGATCTGCCGCCCGCGCTCGCGCTGCTGTCGGGCGCGCTGATCCGGCTCGTGCGCGTCGCGATCCGGCTGCGCGGCGGCGCGATTCCGGTCTAGGGCCGCAATTCACGCGAATGACGGGCTTGCTGACGGGGGCTTGCGGGAGGGCTTGCACCGGCCGTGCGCTCAAAGGCGTCGGCAACGCGCGCCGCCGCCCGCTTCGCTTCCCGCGCGCGCGCTTCGCATCGCACGGACGCGTCGCGCCGCGTCGCCACTAACATCAAGGCATCGCCCGCTGCCGGCCACCTTTCCGCACTCCGTCATGATCCGAATCTGCAGCGACATCGTCAGCGCCCCGCTCGCGACGAACCTCCCGGCCGCGCTCGGCGACGAGCGGCGGCCGTTCGCAATCCACGCCGACGTCCGGCAACAATTGCACAAATTGCTGCGGCATGCGACGCACGACGCCGGCGAGCCCGATTCGCGGCAACTGTCGCCGCGATGGCTACTGCAATCGCCGCAATTGCCGTTGCGGCTCGCGACAACGACGCCACCGGCCGATGCCGACGATCCGCCGCCGCTCGCCGATGCGCCGGACGATGTGCCGGACGACGCCCCGCCCGCGCGCTGCGTTGCGTCGCCGGACCCGTCGATGGCGCGCTTCGCGACGCAGATGCCGAACGAATCGACGAAACGCCCGCCCGGCGACAACCGCACCGCGCAGCAAATCATCGACGACAATCCGCTCCTCAAGCATCTGGGCAACCAGAGCGGAATCCGCGACAAGCTGAACCAGTTCGTCGGCGGCGACATGTACAACAATCCCGATCAGGCGTACAAGGCCGCGGCGCTGCTCACGTACGTGAAGAGCTCGAAGAACCGCGAAGGCGGCGAGCGGCCGGACAGCGTCGTCGGCGACGGCAAGATCGACGGGTTCACGAAGGACGGCGACGCACGGCACGGCACCGAAGCGGGCCTGTTGCAGGACGTCGTGGGCAGCGGCGGCTGGCAGCATCTGCGCGCAACCGGGCACCAGCTCGACCAGACGAGCGACACGCACGTGCGGCTCGACGGCACCAACAAGGACAACCTCCAATGGGGCTTCGAGCAGGCCGGCAAGTACATCGGCGCGGTGTTCAAGGGCATCGGCAAGGCGGTCGTCGACATCGTCACGAAGGGCCGCTTCAATCCGGTGTCGGCCGTGCTGAGCGTCGTCAAGAACGTCGGCACGTCGGTCGCGAAGCAGGCGGTCGAAGACAGCAATCTGTCGCCCGACGCGAAGCAGACGGCGAACAAGGTGTTCGGCGCGCTCGATTTCTTCTGATCCCGCGGCGGCGTAAAGGCGCCGCACGCGCCCGATCGCTCGCCGCCCGGCGGCAGTCGCGCGAAGATCGCCGCCTTCGCCGACGGCGGCTTCGACAGGACCGCGACGGGGCGCGAACAACACGTGAGCGCGAGCGCGAACGCAGCGACGAAGCGCCTCGATGAAACACCACGCCGAACCGGCTCGGCGCAACGGCGCATGCCGAAGCCGGTTCGGCGGCGCGGCGCGCGGCGCGGGCGACACGCCCGCACCGTACGACGCGTGCGGACGTTACTGAATGCCGAGGTAGTGCTTGACGGCGGGCAACCCCGGCTTGCCGTCGAACGTCGTCACGCCGGCCAGCCACTTGTCGAGCGACTGCGGATTCGCCTTCAGCCACTCGGCCGCCGCCTTGTTCGGGTCCTCCTTGTTCATGATCGGCAGCATCACGTGATTCTCGATCGACGTCGAGAACTGCAGGTTCGACACGAACTTCGCGACGTTCGGACAGCGCGCCGCGTAATCGGGCGGCGTCGCGGTCAGCACCTTCGCCTCGCCGTAGTTCGGGCCGAACACGTCGTCGCCGCCGCTCAGATAGTCGATCTTCATCTGCACGTTCATCGGATGCGGTTCCCAGCCGAGGAACACGATCCACTGCTTGTCGCGAATCGCGCGGTTCACCTCGACGAGCATCCCCGCCTCGCTCGATTCGACGAGCTTGAACTTGCCGAGGCCGAACTGGTTGGCGTCGATCATCTTCTTGATGAGCGCGTTGCCGTCGTTGCCGGGCTCGATCCCGTAGATCTTGCCGTTGAGCTTGTCCGCGTACTTCTGGATGTCGGCGAACGACTTCAGGCCGCCCTGATACACGTAATCGGGCACGGCGAGCGTGTACTTCGCGCCCGTCAGGTTCGGCGTGGCGAGCACCTTGATCGTGCCCGCCTTCGTGAACGGCGCGATCATCGGGTCCATCGTCGGCGACCAGTAGCCGAGAAACACGTCGATCTGCTTGCTCTTGATCCCCGCGAACGTGATCGGCACCGAAGCGATCGTCTTCGTCGGCGCGTAGCCGAGCCCGGCGAGCATCGTCGACGCGAGCCCCGTGGTCGCGGCGATGTCGGTCCAGCCGACGTCCGCAAAGCGCACCGCCTTGCAGGTCGGCGGATCGCCCGCCTGGGCGCTCGCGAACGGCGCGGCCGCGATGGCGAGCCCACAGGCCGCCGCGATCAGATTTCGCTTCATCGTGCTTCTCCTCATCAACAAAGATGTCGTCAACATGGGATCGGTTCGTGGCTGGCACGCGCGCCGCGACCCCGGCGGCCGCGCGTTTGTAGCGACGCGCTCAGCGCGCCGACACGCGCCGCTCGTGGCTCGGCGCATGGCCGAACTGCGCGCGGTACGCCTTGCTGAAATGGCACGGCGAGTGAAAGCCGCAGATCGTCGTCACGTGCGCGATCGATGCGTCGGTCGTGCGCAGCAGATCGCGCGCGCGCTTCAGGCGCAGCGTCAGGTAGTAGTGCGTCGGCGACACGTTCAGATAGATCTTGAACATCCGCTGCAGATGCCGCTGCGACAGCCGCACGAGCCGCGCGAGCTCCTCGAGCGACAGCGGCTCCTCGATGTTCGCCTCCATCAGCCGCACCACCTCGATCAGCTCCGCGCGCGAGAAACCGACGCGCGCGTCGACCGGGATCGGCTGCGGATCGGTCGCGCCGCGGATGCGCTCGAGAATGAACTGCTCGGACACCTGCGCGGCGAGCGGCTGCCCGAGCCGCGCGCCGACGAGGTTCAGCATCAGGTCGAGCGGCGCGGTGCCGCCGGTGCAGGTGAGCCTGTCGCGATCGACGACGAACAGCTCGTCGGCGAAACGCACCTGCGGAAACTCCGCGTGCAGCGCGGACAGGTTCTCCCAGTGCACCGCGCACCGGTAGCCGTCGAGCAGCCCGCACGCCATCAGCGCATACGCGCCCGTGCAGATGCCGCCGAGCGGCACGTCGCGCGCGGCGAGCGCGCCGAGCGCGTCGCGCACCCGCTCGTCCGCCGCCTCGCGAATCCGGATGCCGCCGCAGACGATCACCACGTCGGGCGGATCGCCGACGTCGAGCGGCTGCGTCGGCCGCACCGCGATCCCGTTGCTCGCGCGCACGGGCGCGCCGTCGAGCGAGAAGATCGACCAGCGGTAATGGTCCGCGCGCGCGACGTAGTTCGCCATGCGCAGCACCTCGACCGCGCTCGTGAACGCGATCATCGAGAAATTCGGCAACGTCAGGAACCCGAAATGCTCGACCGAGGAAACCGGCCTGGCGCAGGCGGCAGGGGCGGCAGCGGCGGCGGACGTCACATCGTTCTCCAGCGAACGGGTTGCACGAAGCCGCTCCGGCGGCGGGCGGGCCCGCCGGAGACGGCCGGATCGGCGAAACGGAAAAAACCGAGGAAGCGAGCGAAGGCGGAAAACGTCAGGCCTGCGCGACCGACGAGCGCGAGCGCGGGCCGAACAGTTGCCGGAACCCCGAGAAGAGCGGCGCCTTCGCCGTGCCCGGCGCGCGGCCGAAACTCTCGGTGATGCGATCGAGGATGATCGCGAGCAGCACGACCGACAGGCCGCTTTCGAAGCCGAGGCCGATGTCGAGGCGCTGGATGCTCGCGAGCACGTCGTTGCCGAGGCCGCCCGCGCCGACCATCGACGCGATGATCACCATCGACAGCGCCATCATGATCGTCTGGTTCACGCCCTGCATGATCGACGGCAGCGCATTCGGAAACTGCACCTTGTACAGCAGTTGCCACGGCGTGCAGCCGAACGCCTGCCCCGCCTCGACGATCTCGCGGTTCACGTGGCGGATGCCGAGGCTCGTCAGGCGCACGGCGGGCGGCATCGCGAAGATCACCGTCGACAGGATGCCCGGCACGCGGCCGAGGCCGAACAGCATCGCGGCCGGAATCAGGTAGACGAACGCGGGCATCGTCTGCATCAGGTCGAGGATCGGCCGCACGATCGCCGCGACCCACTTGCTCTTCGCGGCCCAGATGCCGAGCGGAATGCCGAGCACGAGGCTCACGATCGTCGACGACAGCGTAAGGCCGAGCGTGACGACCGTCTGATCCCAGAAGCCCGTCGCGAAGATCAGGAACAGCGACGCGGCGGTGAAGATCGCGAAACGCCAGCCGACGCGCCAGAGCCCGACGCCGATGAAGATCGCCATCATCAGCCACATCGGCACGGCTTGCAGACTGTGCTCGACGAGCGCCGCGAGCCCTTCGATGGCGCGCCCGATCGCATCGAACGTCTTCGCGTCGTGGTCGAGCAGATAGTGAACCGACTGGTCGACCCAGCTACCGAGCGGAATGAGTTCAGACATGGGAACCTCGCGAACGCGTGATGGCTTTCAGAAGCACGGCCCGATCGACCGAGCCGCAGTAACAGCCGTCGTCGTCGACGACGGGCAGCGCGTGCGGATGCGCGACGCATCGCTCGACGACGTGATCGAGCGTCGCGTCGCGCGGAATGCTCTCGACCTGGCGCACCTTCGGCGGCGCGCCGTTCAGCGCGTCGCGCGTGACGAAGCCGCGGATCTTGCGCGCCTCGTCGAGCACGAACGCATATTCGGCGCTGCCGTTCAGCGACGCGGCCACGTGCGTCGCATCGAGCTTCGACACGGTCGGCACGGCGCCCGTGAGCATCAGGTCGCCCGCGGTCAGGTAGCGGCTCGTGTCGATGCCTTCGAAGAACGCGCGCACATAGTCGTCGGCGGGGTTCGCGATGATTTCCTGCGGCGTGCCGACCTGCACGAGCCGGCCGCCCTCCATGATCGCGATCCGGCTGCCGATGCGCAGCGCCTCCTCGAGATCGTGCGACACGAACATGATCGTGCGGCGCTGCTCCTTCTGGAGCTGCAGCAGCACGTTCTGCATTTCCTTGCGCTTTAACGGATCGAGCGCGGAGAACGCCTCGTCCATGATCATCAGCGACGGGTTCACCGCGAGCGCGCGCGCGAGGCCGACGCGCTGCTGCATGCCGCCCGACAGCTCGGCGGGCAGCTTGTGCGCGAACGGCGCGAGGCCCACCTGCTCGAGCACGTCCATCGCGCGCCGCTCGCGGTCCTTGCGGCCCATGCCGGCCACTTCGAGGCCGAACGCGGCGTTCGACAGCACCGTGCGCTGCGGCATCAGCGCGAACGACTGGAACACCATGCTCATGTCGGTGCGGCGTAGCGCGGTCAACTCCGCGCGGCGCACCGCGGCGACGTCGCGCCCGTCGATCATCACCTTGCCCGCGCTCGGCTCGACGAGCCGGTTGACGAGCCGGATCAGCGTCGACTTGCCGGAGCCGGACAGGCCCATCAGCACGAAAATCTCGCCCTCCCGCACGTCGAACGATACGTTGTGCACGCCGACCACCTGGCCCGTGCGCGCGAACACTTCATCCTTCGTCGCGCCTGCGGCGAGCATGTCCAGCGCTTGCCGCGGATTGCTTCCAAACACCTTGCACAGACCATCGACCACGACCTTCGGTGCATCCATTGCAACGTCTCCTCGTTGAGCGGGGAAATACGCCGTCACAGCGTGCCTACATGGTTGCCAGAAAAAACCCCGTGCAGCCGACGAATTGCGACAAACGCTTGCGCAAATACGACACGTCGATACAAGTGCTGCGAACGACCGTTTCGAAGCGCTGGCAAAAGGCCCCGCAGATCCGCATGACGCGCCGCAGCGCACGCGGAGCGGCCGTGACGGACGCGCCGCGCGGCCACGCGCGCCCATGCGCCGCGCGGGATCGCTCGCACCGGGTTTGCGCGACGCCGCATCGCGGGCCTTGACGCGCGGCCCGCCTGCTCGGCGTTCGGCTTTGAGTCGTCGGACATTTGTCGTTTTTTGCCGGACGCGGCGACGCGGCGGCAATCGGCGCGCGCGGGATTTCCGCAGACCTAATCGCGGGCATGCGCAGCGATGCGCGCCTTGCTCGCCGGAATCGGCGACGCAGCCGGGACGCAGGCCCCGCTTCGTCTTCGATGACGATCGACCATCGTCGTCGACTTCGGAACGCTCGGCGGCAACGCGCCGAACGCGTCCGGCGCGCGGCTTGGCGGACGCAGGCATCTCGCCGCGCGCACGCTCGATCGCGCGAACGAAAAAAAGCCCCGCCGACATTCCGACCGGCGGGGCCAACCCATGTCAGAGAAGTTTCATGGAGGAGACGGAAGCGATCATATGGGCCGGGCGGCCGCATCCCAACCAAGCATTTCTGCTATCCAATTGCATTGCGCGCGAAGCCGCGCGAGCGGCCGACGGGTATATCGATAGAACGAAAAGTCGTTTCCCGCGCGCCGATCGGATCGCTAACATGCAACGCTCGGCCTGCACCCGCCAGGCGCCGCACCCTCATGGAGCGCACTTTGACCGCATTCGATCAACACCGCCGACCATTCATCGTCGGCATCGGCGGCACGACCCGCGCGGCTTCGTCGACCGAGCGCGCACTCGGCTTCGCGCTGCGCGGCGCGCAGGCCGCGGGCGCCCGCACCCGCCTGTTCGACGGCCCGTTCCTGCATACGCTGCCGCACTACGCGCCCGAATGCCGCGCGCTCACCGACGCGCAGCGCGAGCTGATCGACGCGGTGCGCGCGGCCGACGCGATCGTCATCGCGACGCCCGGCTACCACGGCGGCGTGTCCGGTCTCGTGAAGAACGCGCTCGATACGCTCGAGGAACTGCGCGCCGACGAGCGCCCGTATCTCGACGGGCGCGCGGTCGGCTGCATCGTCACCGCATACGGCTGGCAGGCGGCGGGCACCGTGCTGACGTCGCTGCGCGCGATCGTCCACGCGCTGCGCGGCTGGCCGACGCCGTTCGGCGCGGCGGTCAACACGCTCGAAACCCGTTTCGAGACATTCGACGGCTGCTCGGATTCGAAGGTCGCCGCGCAACTCGAAACCGTCGGCGCGCAGGCCGCTGAATTCGCGCTCGCGTTCGCGTCGCACCGAGCGGCAACTCGCGTCACGAACGGCAACGCGCTCGCGCCTGCGCTGGAAGCGGCGACGAACTGAAGAGCGCACGCCGGCCCCGCCCGCGAAGACGGCGACAACGGACCGGCGGAGCGGACCTGCAAGGCGAACGAGCGGCGATGCCCCGCGGCCTGCTCGAAGCCCTTGCCGCCACGTTTCGCCCAAGCGCGTCGGAGCCCGCTGCGGCCGGCGCGCCCGGCGTCATGCGAAACGCCTCGGCCATCCGGAGAAGGCCGCCGTCGCGCATCCGGAATTCCGGCGAATCAATCGAGCGCCCCGATGGTCGCCGTCATTGCCTCGGCGATTCAACCGAGCGGCCGATCCGAGAAGGACGTTCGCTTCCGCAGACCGCAATTCGCAAACGCGCCGGCGCCCGCTCCGGAAGCGAAATACCGTGAGCCATACGCTCTCGCATGCAAGCCCCGTGAGCACAGGACGCGTGAAGGGCTCGCACCACTCTTCTCGATCATCAACCGCCACCATGGACTCAAGCGTTAGCGGCATCGGTCATCCGAGCTGCGGGCAAGCGAATTCGGATTCCGACCGCGCTCCGGGCGATCCGGTGTCCGCGCGTTCGTCGCCATCCGGCCGGCAACCTCCGTCAGGCGTGCTAAGTCATTTGCCTTCCAAAAGCCCGGGCGCAACCGCCATCGCGCAACCGTCGCTCGCGATGCCGTCGCCAGGCGCGCCCGGCGCCGCGCGGGCGGCCGTCAAGCATGTCGATCCCGCCACACGTTCGGAAACGTGCGGCGACACGCGGCAACTGGCGGCGCTACAAACCACCGCCGCCAGACAGGTTCTGTACCAGCCGAGCGAGTCGCTGCGACACGAACTCGGTCAAGCCGCAAACAGTCTGCACCCAATCTACGCGGCGCTGGACGCCCAGGACAAGCAGGCCCTGGGGGCCCGCCTGTTCGGAGCGGAAGGATTGATGCCCGGTCGGTCCCCCAGCGCGTTGCTCGACGTGCTCAGTCGGGTCGGCCGGACCCCCGATCGTTCGTCCGCGCACGATCGAGCGATCGTCATCGCGCTCATGGGGGACATCGGCGCTCTGTATGCGGCGACCGGCGCGACCACGGGCACCGATCGCCTTCCTGAAGCGTCCGTACGACTTCGCGCGAACCTCTCCGAAAGGCTCGCAGAGGCAGGACTGGCTCCGCCGCCCCCCCGCTCCATCCAGAGTGTGCAGGAGGAAGGCGGGTCTCGCGCGGTCGGGCCGGACAAGACAGCCGAAAGAACCCGGCCGGCCGCCGCGCATTTCGATCGCACCGGCATACACAATCTGGGAGAGGACGCCGACGAGATCATTGGCGTTCCCCGTCATGCACGCATTCCCCCCACCCAATGGGATGTCGCCCATATTGCCGAGAATCGCGTCGACGGCACCGTCGAGCCTTTTGCCGGACACATGTCCGGATCGCCCGCGGAAATCCTGCAGACCTGGGACATGCTGCGCGGCGAGCCGGCCGAACGGCAATTCGTCGGAACGCTGCATACGCGCCTCGAGACGCGCGCCGAGCATCACGACCCCATGCAGGTGCATTCTCCCGCGCAGCAAGTGCAGCATCTCGCGCGCGCGGCGGGCGCATGCGCGTTCCTGGTCGGCCTCGGCTACCACAGCACGGTGGAAGTGATCGAGGGCGCGCTGACCTATCTCGGCCAATCCATGCGCCGCCACGACGTACTCGGAGCGGGCCAAAGAGACGCAGGGCATCTGTTCGGCCAGGGAGCGGCCACTGAACTGATGTCTGAATTGTTCCAGGGCCATCAACGCGTACCGGACCCGGCTTCTCCGAGGTTTCGATAAGCACGGTTGATCCGGTTCTCGGCCACCTGCCCCGCGGCCCCGCCGCCCCCTCGACCGATCCCTTCGCGACGCTCCTCGACGGCACGAACGCGGGCGGGGCGGACGCGCGGCGCGATATCCGTGCGGCATCCGACTTGCCGCCCGCGTGGCGCAGCCACGCCACGCGTTTCGCGCGACAGCCCGGCGTATGGCGGCCCGCTTGCGCGGTTGCGCGTCACCCGCGCGACACCGATCGCGCGTCAGGTCAGATCCCGCTGCCGTCCGGGAGCAATCGATACGACCGGCTGCAAACACGCCCGCCCCGGTCCGTCACGCCCCCTCGTCGTCGTACCCGCAACGGCCATCGCCGCTTGCGGCCGCCCCCCGTCGGCCGCGCCGATCCCGTCTGCGCGCCATGCGCCCCGATGCCGGCCGTTGACGTGTAGACGCAGCGTCGGAGCATCGGTCATTCCATCGCTCTCGCATCGTCAAAGAACGCGCGAGCGGGTGATTTGCTTACGCATAAAGATTGGTTCACGCGCACGCGTCGATTGCTTACGCTGCAGTCTCGTTCCACCTTCGCGAAAGCCATGAATCGTTCGATCCGCTACAAGGGCTATGAGGTCGCGCCCGCGGCGGCGCGCTTGCCGAACGGCCTGTTCGCCGCGAACCTCACGATCGAGAAAACCGGCCCGGCGCCCGCGCGCGCCTACTCGTTCGACGCCATCGATTTCTTTTTCGACGAAGAACACGCGCTCGCCTACGCGTTCCGCTGGGGACGCCTGTGGGTCGACTCCCACTGTTGAGCCTGTCGCCGCCGCCGGCCGGCACGCGCGGCCCCGACGGGCGGCGCCTGCGGCGACGGCCGCCAAAATACGTGATTCCTCGAGCTATGCAAGAATCGTCCGCTCCTGACATCACGATACCAATCAAGCCATGTCTGACACGCTGCGACAAGAGCAAGCGGCGGATCACGCTATGCGCAACTGGGTCCATGAGAGTCGAGGCCCCGTGCAAATCGGTTCCGACGCGCACAAGCAGATGTTCTGCAAGATGCTGCTCGATACCCACAACCCGTACAAGCCGGCCGTCATCGATTGGCCCGCCCTCCCCCCCGAAGCGCTTCAGCGCCTGACGTCGCTGCCGATCTGGGACATCGCCGTGCAGACCGAAGGGCGCGCGTCGATTCGCGTCGCGACGTTCGCGGCGACGGTGAGCGATCCGTTGCTGCGCGCCGCGCTCGACATGGACGCCGCGGAGGAAGCGCGCCACAAGGTCGTGCTCTCGAAGCTCGTCGAAGCGTACGGCATCCGGCTCGCGCGCGAGCCCGCGTATCCGGCGCCGAAGGACGCCGAATGGGCATGGATGGTCACCGGTTTCAGCGAGTGCATCGACAGCTTCTTCGCATTCGGCCTGTTCCGCTGCGCGCAGCGCTCCGGCTATTTCCCGGAAGAACTCGTCGAGACATTCGAGCCCGTGATCCAGGAGGAAGGCCGCCACATCCTGTTCTTCGCGAACTGGTTCGGATGGTACTGGCGCAACACGCGATGGTGGCGCAGGCCGTGGCTGTTCGCGCGCGTCGCCGCGGTATGGGCGTTCCTGATCTGGGAGCGCATCGGCATCGCTCGCGGCACCGACGTCGACGGCGTCGCGCGCGATGCGAATTTTCCGGCCAACACGGCGGCAACCGTCGGCGACGCACTGAATCCGCGCGAGTTGATCGAGCTGTGTCTTGCCGAGAACGACCGCCGGATGGCCGGCTACGACACGCGGCTGCTGCGGCCGACGATCGTGCCGCGGCTCGCGCGGTTCGCGCTGCGCTTCATCAGGAGATAGCCGCGCGAGATCGTGCGCGTCGCCACGCGTTACCGCGCCCGCGCGCGAGCGCGACGCCGTCCGCGCGCGGCGCATCACTCCCCGGTGCGCGACGGGCACCCTTTCGTTCCCTCGCCCCGCGCGCCCGGCGCTCGCATCGACGAGGCCGTCCGGCGCGAACAATGGCCGCCGCGCGAAGCGTGAGCGCCACGAAGTCCTTGCCTGTATTCAACGTGTCGAATCGCGCGCCGACACGTTGCGCCTTGTCTCGAACGCCGGACGCGACCGCCTGCCGGGGCGGCCCCTCCCTCATCGGCGCACATCGAAAGCTTGCTCAAAATTCGATATTTCGACTATTATTGAAACATGGAAACCGATCAGACCGTCGCCGCGCTCGCGGCACTCGCGCATGAGTCCCGGCTCGCCGTCTTCCGCGCGCTGGTGCAAGCGGGACCGCAGGGCCTGCCTGCCGGCCGGATTGCCGCGCTGCTGGACGTGCCCCCGTCATCGCTCTCGTTCCACCTGAAGGAACTCGCGCATGCGCGGCTCGTCACCAGCCGCCAGGAAGGCCGTTTCGTCTTCTATTGCGCGAACTTCGCGACGATGAACGGCCTGCTCGCATACCTCACGGAGAACTGCTGCGGCGGCAATCCCTGCTCGCCGGCGGCGGTGTGTTCACCAACCAGAGAGCATCAATCATGAAACGCTTCCACGTTCACGTCAGCGTCGCGAATCTCGCAGACAGCATCCGCTTCTATTCGGCGTTGTTCGCCGTCGAGCCGACCGTCGTCAAGGACGACTACGCGAAATGGATGCTCGACGATCCACGCATCAATTTCGCGATCTCGCAGCGCGGCGCAGCGCCGGGGCTCGATCATCTCGGCATGCAGGCGGAAGACGATGCCGAACTTGCGGAAATGCGCGCACGCCTCGACCACGCGGCCCTGCCCATCGACGAGCAGATCGGAACGGCATGCTGCTATGCGCGCTCCGACAAATACTGGACCGTCGATCCGCAAGGCATCGCATGGGAAGCGTACCGGACGCTCGGCGAAGTCCCGACCTTCGGCGAATCGCGCGCGGTGCAGGCCCCCGAGGCAAACGGCGGCACTCGCGCGCGCCGCGTCTCGTCGTGCGGCCAGCCGGCCAGCGCGCCGGCGAAATCCTCCTGCTGCTGAGCGTCGGCCAGCGAACGACAAGCGGACTGCGTCGATGACCACGAACATACTGATCCTCTGCACGCACAATTCGGCGCGCAGCGTACTCGCCGAAGGCATGCTCAACCATTGGGCCGCGAAGCTCGGCAAGGACGTGCGCGCGTACAGCGCCGGCAGCGCGCCGAGCGGGCGGCTCAATCCGTTCGCGCTGGACGCGCTGACGCGCGCGGGCGTCGAGGCCGCCGGCTACCGCAGCAAGAGCTGGGATGAATTCGCCGGCGACGGCGCACCCGTCATGCGCATCGTCATCACGGTATGCGACAGTGCTGCGTCGGAGACCTGCCCGTACTGGCCCGGCAGTCCCGTGAAAGTGCATTGGGGCTACGCCGATCCGTCGGATGCATTGGGCGGCGACGCGGGCAAGCGGCTCGCCTTCGAGCTCACGCGCCAGGCGATCGGCTACCGCATGCTGCAGTTGCTGATGCTGCCTCTCGATCGCATGAGCGATGCCGATCTCCAGACGGCCCTGACCGACATCTCGCAAAACTGACCATTCCGATGGCGGCCCGCCGAATCCGCGTGCCGCCCGCATCGCCGGAACCGATACCCGTCCATCGAGCCGCCCAATGAACTCCGCCAACGTCGCTCCGCCGGGAAAAACCGGCGCAAAGCCCGCCATCAACTTCTTCGAACGCTATCTGACCGTCTGGGTCGCACTGTGCATCGTCATCGGCGTCGCCCTCGGCCAAGCGTTCCCCGATCTGTTCCAACGCATCGGGCGAATGGAATACGCGCAGGTCAACCTCCCCGTGGGGCTGCTGATCTGGGTGATGATCATCCCAATGCTCATCAAGGTCGACTTCGGCGCGCTGCACGAGGTGCGCCGGCACATCAGGGGGATCGGCGTCACGCTCGTCGTGAACTGGCTCGTCAAGCCGTTCTCGATGGCCTTTCTCGGCTGGCTGTTCGTCAAGCAGCTCTTTGCGCCGATGCTGCCGGCGGCGCAGCTCGACAGCTACATCGCCGGCCTGATCCTGCTCGCCGCCGCGCCGTGCACGGCGATGGTGTTCGTCTGGAGCCGGCTGACGGGCGGCGATCCGCTGTTCACGCTCTCGCAGGTGGCGCTGAACGACAGCATCATGGTGATCGCGTTCGCGCCGCTGGTGGGCCTGCTGCTCGGCATGTCCGCGATTGCGGTGCCGTGGGCGACGCTGCTCACGTCGGTGGCGCTTTACATCGTCATTCCGGTGATCCTCGCGCAGATCTGTCGCAAGCTGCTGCTCGCGAACGGACGGGCGGCCCTCGACGCCGCGCTGGAGAAGATCGGCCCCTGGTCCATCGTTGCGCTGCTCGCCACGCTGGTGCTGCTGTTCGCGTTCCAGGGCGAAGCGATCCTGAAGCAACCGCTCGTGATCGCGCTGCTCGCCGTTCCGATCCTGATCCAGGTGTTCTTCAATTCGGCGCTCGCGTACTGGCTGAACCGCGCGGTCGGCGAGAAGCACAATATCGCCTGCCCGTCGGCGCTCATCGGCGCATCCAACTTCTTCGAGCTGGCGGTCGCGGCCGCGATCAGCCTGTTCGGCTTCAATTCGGGCGCCGCGCTCGCGACGGTCGTCGGCGTGCTGATCGAGGTGCCCGTCATGCTGCTGGTGGTGCGCATCGTCAACCAGACCAAACGCTGGTACGAGCGCGCTTGAGCCAACGCGGCAATCGACCCGTAACGGACATCGCGAGCCGATTCGTCACGCCCCGAATCGCGGGACATCGCGCGATACGCTCGCGACGATTCGCCGCTCGGGCGTCGAGCCGCACGCTGCACGCCGCCCCGCTGTGCCGATGTGCCGATGTGCCGCCAAGCTCCGCGCCGCCAGGCCGCCGGAGGCGTGGCGACCGGGTTGCCGCGACGAGCGTTTCCGTTCGCGACGCTCCACACCGCGAGCGCCACCCCACGCCGAACTGGATCTTGTCGATCCGAAATGGCGCGCCTCGGATTCGAGCGGCTTCATGCTCGCCATCCGATCGCGCGCATCCGATTCCGATCGCCGTCACACTGCCTGCCCCGTTGCCGTTCGCCCGGGCCGGCCCTCGACACCCGCCGCCGCTCCGCTGACCAGGCCGATCGCCTGACCGACGGCGAAGCCGCGATCATCGCGCGGCACCCGTCCGCGCCGACTGCCCGGATGCGTCAGACATGCCTCCACGCGCACGTTGACGCCCGATCGAACGATGTCGCGCTCACGCCACCGCGACCGATCGACGCACCCGCCGCAGCAAAGTCACGTTACGACGACCTGACGTTTTGTTAAAAAAGAGGCGTTCCTCGCATCGGAATCGGTAAGAACTGCCGTCCTTTTGCGTCCGTGCGGCTCGGCATGTTTGCGCGCGGCTGGGCGGGGCAATATGCGCTTGCGCGCGTCGTCATGCAGGTCTGGCTACATCGGTTGCTATTGTGCCCGCCCGCTCCGCTACGACAGCAATACGAAAGCATTGTGACAAAGCACATCTGCTTGGAAATGATTACCGACAATATAACGGCGACACGTAAATGAGCGAAAGACGTTTGGAAGGCATCTCTATTTTATGAACATTTCCCTCGCGGGATGAGCGAATGATCGGATCTCGCGGAACGCACCGCAGACGCCCGCCCCGCGCGGCAGCGCGCGAACCGGCCCGCCGACGAAGAAACAAATCCCATCGCACCCTTACGCCGAAAATCCCCACAAAAATAAAATAGCCACCGATTAAATACGTCAATTAATTCATTAACAAATCATCAAGAGCGATCCGCCCGACATCAAAACCAACAACATTACAAACAGAAAGAAAAGTGGGCGGCGCAAACGTTTTACGTGATACCGCAGTCTCATCCATCAATCACCTACCACACCCAGCGGCCCACCACTTCGCCACACCCCTTGCTACACGGACCGATGACAGACCGGGCGCCCCCTCAGATCAATCGTAATATCTATTAAATTAACAAAAATTAACCAACTTCGATATTCCTGTCTCAAAATATTTTTAACCATTTTCAACAATTAATTTTGCAATTCTTTTAAGTCCAATAAAGACCAATCAAATAGACTCCGCATACCAAATTAATCAGCGCGATCACGGGCCATCAGGCCAGACAAATAACACGACCGTGTTGCGCAG
The DNA here is from genome assembly GCF_000012365.1 of Burkholderia thailandensis E264. Taxonomy (NCBI): domain Bacteria; kingdom Pseudomonadati; phylum Pseudomonadota; class Betaproteobacteria; order Burkholderiales; family Burkholderiaceae; genus Burkholderia; species Burkholderia thailandensis. The sequence goes on along the minus strand of NC_007650.1, from coordinate 1,142,355 downwards.
CCCTCGGAGGCCGTTTTCGTATGAATCGCTCGTACCGCTCTATCTGGAATGAAGCACTTGGCGCGTGGGTCGCCGCTTCGGAACTCGACTCGGCTCGCGGCAAGCCGAACAAATCGGTCGTGGCCGCCGCTGTCGCCGTCGCCGCCGCGCTGGTCATCGGCGTCCCGTCGCTCGCGAGCGCCAATACCATGATCCCCGGCAGCGTCAACGCGTTCGGCCAGTTCACGGTGCAGTCCTGCACGTCGAGCAGCGGCAACGCAACCGCCGGCCGCACGACGACGGGCAATACGAACGCCTACCCCGTCGATGGATCGGGCACCTACTCGACCGTCTCCGGCTGTAACTCGAGCGGCAACAATCAGCTCGCGGCGACGGTCTACGGCGCGTTCGCGCAAGTCACCAACACCGGCGGCACCGCGATGGGCTTTCTCAGCTCGGCTGCGCTGTGGGGCACGGCGGCCGGCCTCGAAACGACCGCGAGCGGCACCGCCGCGACCGCGCTCGGCTTCGGCAGCACCGCCAGCGCGCTGAACTCCGTTGCCATTGGCGGCGCGGGCGGCAACGGCACGACGCCGCTCTCGTACGCGAACTCGACGATCGCATCCGGCGCAGGCGCGATCGCAATCGGCAGCAACGCAACGAAGGGGGCGCAGGCGACCGCGCAGGACTCGATCGCGCTCGGCGGCCAATCGAGCTCGGCGGCGCAGTCGGGCGTCGCGATCGGCCGCGCGGCGACGGTCGGCACGAGCAGCACGAACGGCATCGCGCTCGGCGACAGCGCAACGGTTGCGGCAAACAGCACGAACGCGCTCGCGATCGGCTACCAGGCCAGCGCCGCCGCCTCGAACACGACCGCCATCGGCGCATCGAGCACCGCCGCATACGCGAACAGCGTCGCGATCGGCCAAGGCAGCAAGACGGGCGCGAGCGCGCCCACCGGCACCGGCTATCTGACGGGCACGGCGGCGCCGCTGTCCGAAGTGTCGGTCGGCAGCGCGACCGCCCTGCGCCGCATCACGAACGTCGCCGACGGCTCGGCGCCGCAGGACGCGGTGACGGTCTCGCAACTGAGCACCGGCATGAGCACGACGGCAAGCAGCATCGCGAGCCTGTCGACGTCGGCGTCGACGGGTATCAGTTCGCTGTCGACCGGCCTGTCGACCACCAACAGCTCCGTCGCTTCGCTTTCGACGTCCGCCTCGACCGGCCTGAGCTCGGCCAACAGCTCGATCGCTTCGCTGTCGACTTCCACATCGACCGGCCTGAGCTCGGCCAACAGCTCGATCGCTTCGCTGTCGACTTCCACATCGACCGGCATCGGCTCGCTCTCGACCGGCTTGTCGACCACCAACAGCAACGTCACATCGCTGTCCAGCGGTCTCAGCAGCACGAACAGCTCGCTCACCTCGCTGTCGACCTCCGCTTCGTCGGGCATCAGCACCGCGCAAAGCGGCGTCAATTCGCTGTCCACCGGCCTGTCGACCACCAACAGCTCCGTCGCTTCGCTGTCGACGTCCGCCTCGACCGGCCTGAGCTCGGCCAACAGCTCGATCGCTTCGCTGTCGACTTCCACATCGACCAGCATCGGCTCGCTCTCGACCGGCCTGTCGACCACCAACAGCAACGTCACGTCGCTGTCCAGCGGTCTCAGCAGCACGAACAGCTCGCTCACCTCGCTGTCGACCTCCGCCTCGTCGGGCATCAGCACCGCGCAAAGCAGCGTCAATTCGCTGTCCACCGGCCTGTCGACCACCAACAGCTCCGTCGCTTCGCTGTCGACGTCCGCCTCGACCGGCCTGAGCTCGGCCAACAGCTCGATCGCTTCGCTTTCGACTTCCACGTCGACCGGCATCGGCTCGCTCTCGACCGGCCTGTCGACCACCAACAGCAACGTCACGTCGCTGTCCAGCGGTCTCAGCAGCACGAACAGCTCGCTCACCTCGCTGTCGACCTCCGCCTCGTCGGGCATCAGCACCGCGCAAAGCGGCATCAATTCGCTGTCCACCGGCCTGTCGACCACCAACAGCTCCGTCGCTTCGCTTTCGACGTCCGCCTCGACCGGCCTGAGCTCGGCCAACAGCTCGATCGCTTCGCTGTCGACTTCCACGTCGACCGGCATCGGCTCGCTCTCGACCGGCCTGTCGACCGTCGCGACGACGACCAACAATCTCGGCAACAGCACCGCCGCGGCGCTCGGCGGCGGCGCGACGTACGATCCGGCCACCGGCACGATCTCCGCGCCGTCGTACACGACTTACAACGCGAACGGCACGACCACCGCCAACACCAGCGTCGGCTCCGCGATCGACAGCATCAACGCGAACGGGATCAAGTACTTCCACGCGAACTCGACGGGCCCGGACAGCGTCGCGACGGGCACGGACGCCGTCGCGATCGGCACGGGCGCGACGGCCGCCACGGCGAACTCGGTCGCGCTCGGCGCGAACTCGGTGACGGCCGCCGCCGTTCCCACCAGCAGCGCGACGGTCGGCTCGACCACGCTCGGCACGTTCGCGGGCAGCGCGCCCGCGGGTGTCGTAAGCGTCGGCGCGCCGGGCGCGGAACGCCAGATCACCAACGTCGCCGCGGGCCAGGTCACCGCAAACAGCACCGATGCGATCAACGGCAGCCAGCTCTACGCCGTGGCTTCGAAGCTCGACTCGGCCTCGAGCTCGATTTCGTCGCTGTCGACCGGATTGTCGTCGGCCAACAGCTCGATCACTTCGCTGTCGACTTCCACGTCGACCGGCATCGGCTCGCTCTCGACCGGCCTGTCCACGACCGACAGCACCGTCGCGTCGCTCTCCACGTCGACCTCAACTGGCCTGAGCTCGGCGAATAGCTCGATCGCCTCGCTGTCGACTTCCACCTCGACCGGTATCGGCTCGCTCTCGACCGGGCTCTCCACGACCGATAGCACTGTCGCGTCGCTCTCCACGTCGACCTCGACCGGCCTGAGCTCGGCGAATAGCTCGATCGCCTCGCTGTCGACTTCCACCTCGACCGGTATCGGCTCGCTCTCGACCGGGCTCTCCACGACCGACAGCACCGTTGCGTCGCTGTCCACGTCGACCTCGACCGGTCTGAGCTCGGCGAATAGCTCGATCGCTTCGCTGTCGACTTCCACCTCGACCGGTATCGGCTCGCTCTCGACGGGGCTCTCCACGACCGATAGCACTGTCGCGTCGCTCTCCACGTCGACCTCAACTGGCCTGAGCTCGGCGAATAGCTCGATCGCTTCGCTGTCGACTTCCACGTCGACCGGCATCGGCTCGCTCTCGACGGGCCTGTCCACGACCGATAGCACCGTCGCGTCGCTGTCCACGTCGACCTCGACTGGCCTGAGCTCGGCGAATAGCTCGATCGCTTCGCTGTCGACTTCCACCTCGACCGGCATCGGCTCGCTCTCGACCGGCCTGTCCACGACCGACAGCACCGTCGCGTCGCTCTCCACGTCGACCTCAACTGGCCTGAGCTCGGCGAATAGCTCGATCGCCTCGCTGTCGACTTCCACGTCGACCGGTATCGGCTCGCTCTCGACGGGGCTCTCCACGACCGATAGCACTGTCGCGTCGCTCTCCACGTCGACCTCGACCGGCCTGAGCTCGGCGAATAGCTCGATCGCTTCGCTGTCGACTTCCACCTCGACCGGCATCGGCTCGTTGTCGACGGGTCTCTCCACGACCGATAGCACTGTCGCGTCGCTCTCCACGTCGACCTCGACCGGCCTGAGCTCGGCCAACAGCTCGATTGCCTCGCTCTCGACTTCCACGTCGACCGGTATCGGCTCGCTCTCGACCGGCCTGTCCACGACCAACAGCACCGTTGCGTCGCTGTCCACGTCCACCTCGACAGGCCTGAGCTCGGCGAATAGCTCGATCGCTTCGCTGTCGACTTCCACCTCGACCGGCATCGGCTCGTTGTCGACGGGTCTCTCCACGACCGATAGCACTGTCGCGTCGCTCTCCACGTCGACCTCGACCGGCCTGAGCTCGGCCAACAGCTCGATTGCCTCGCTCTCGACTTCCACGTCGACCGGTATCGGCTCGCTCTCGACGGGGCTCTCCACGACCGATAGCACTGTCGCGTCGCTCTCCACGTCGACCTCAACTGGCCTGAGCTCGGCGAATAGCTCGATCGCCTCGCTGTCGACTTCCACGTCGACCGGTATCGGCTCGCTCTCGACCGGCCTGTCCACGACCAACAGCACCGTTGCGTCGCTGTCCACGTCGACCTCGACCGGTCTGAGCTCGGCGAATAGCTCGATCGCTTCGCTCTCGACTTCCACGTCGACCGGTATCGGCTCGCTCTCGACCGGCCTGTCCACGACCAACAGCACCGTTGCGTCGCTGTCCACGTCCACCTCGACCGGCCTGAGCTCGGCGAATAGCTCGATCGCTTCGCTGTCGACTTCCACCTCGACCGGCATCGGCTCGCTGTCCACCGGCCTGTCCTCGACCAACAGCACCGTCGCGTCGCTGTCCACGTCCACCTCGACCGGCATCGGCTCGCTGTCCACCGGCCTGTCCTCGACCAACAGCAATCTCGCTTCGCTGTCGACTTCCACCTCGACCGGCATCGGCTCGCTGTCCACCGGCCTGTCCTCGACCAACAGCACCGTCGCGTCGCTGTCCACGTCGACTTCGACCGGCATCGGCTCGCTGTCCACCAGCATCAGCTCGATCACGACGAACACGACGAACCTCGGCAACAGCACCGCCGCGGCGCTCGGCGGCGGCGCGACGTACGATCCGGCCACCGGCACGATCTCCGCGCCGTCGTACACGACTTACAACGCGAACGGCACGACCACCGCCAACACCAGCGTCGGCTCCGCGATCGACAGCATCAACGCGAACGGGATCAAGTACTTCCACGCGAACTCGACCGATCCGGACAGCGTCGCGACCGGCGCGAACAGCGTCGCGATCGGCCCGAACGCGGTCGCGAACATCGACAACTCGGTCGCGATCGGCAACGGCGCGACGACGTCGGCGGCCGTGCCCGTCGCGTCGGCGACCGTCGGCGGCCTCACGTTCGGCGGCTTCGCGGGCAGCGCGCCCGTCGGCGTGTTCAGCGTCGGCGCGCCGGGCGCGGAACGCCAGGTCACGAACGTCGCCGCCGGCCGCATCTCCGCGACCAGCACCGACGCCGTCAACGGCAGCCAGCTCTATGCGACCAACAGCAACGTCGCGTCGCTGTCGACCGGCCTGAACACGACGAACAGCAATCTCGCGTCGCTGTCCACGTCGACTTCGACCGCCATCGGTTCGCTGTCCACCGGCCTGTCCTCGACCAACAGCAATCTCGCGTCGCTGTCCACGTCGACCTCGACCAGCATCGGCTCGCTGTCCACCGGCCTGTCCTCGACCAACAGCACCGTCGCGTCGCTGTCCACGTCCACCTCAACCGGCATCGGCTCGCTGTCCACCGGCCTGTCCTCGACCAACAGCACCGTCGCGTCGCTGTCGACGAGCGTGACCAACATCAACACGCAGATCACGTCGCTGTCGACGTCGATCACGAACAACGTGATCCAGTCGCTGCCCGCGAGCACCGGCGTCGCCGCCGACATGAGCGCGCCGAAGGCGGCCACGCCGTCGGTCACGGCCGGCTCGAACTCGGTCGCGATCGGCTCGGGCTCGACCGACGGCGGCCGCTCGAACGTCGTGTCGGTCGGCAGCGACACGCAGCAACGCCAGATCACGAACGTCGCGGCCGGCACCGAAGGCACCGACGCGGTCAACGTCAATCAGCTCAATGCCGTGTCGACTTCGATGACGCAATCGCTGTCGAACCAGCAAACGCAGATCAACAATCTCGGCTCGCAGCTGAACCAGACGCAGCAGCAACTGCAGCAGACCGACACGATGGCCCGCCAGGGGATCGCGGCGGTCGCGGCGATGGCGTCGATTCCGCACATGGACCGCGACTCGAACTTCGCGATGGGCGTCGGCACGTCGTCATTCCTCGGCCAGAAGGCGATCGCGGTCGGCATGCAGGCGCGCATCACCGAGAACCTGAAGGCGTCGATCAACGGCGGCTTCTCCGGCAATCAGAAGGTGATCGGCGCAGGCATGCTCTATCAGTGGAAGTAACGACGACGGGCCGGCGCGGCGACGGGGAACGTTCCGCGGCGCAGCCGGCCCGCGCCGCCCGCGCCGCGCCGCCGTGGCCGGCGCGGGCCGCCCGGAACGGCGAACGCGCCCGATTCGCGTGCGTCGTTTCCACACCAGCTTGGAGAAACACGATGAAGCACATCGCAGCAATGGGATTGACGACGCTCGCCGCGTTCGCCGCACTCGCAGGATGCAGCGCGTCGAGCGGGCCGACGTACACGGTGACGCAAACGAGCCTGCCCGATCATCCGAACGCCTATCGCGTCGCATGCGGCGGCGTTTTCGGGAAGTACGACACGTGCACGAAGATTGCCGCGCGCGTGTGCGGCGATCGCGCCGTCGAGACGCTCGAGCGCGCCGCCGACTATCGCGGCGACGGCCGGCGCAGCGAGCCGTCGAGCCTCACGTTCGACTGCGCGGCGACGCAAAACGTCGCGCCGTCGGATCAGTAAGCCGGGGCAGTCCGCGCGGCAGGCGCGGCGCAACGCCGCGCGCGGGCCGCAACCGGTGCCGCGCGCGTCGATCGACGCGCGCAATCGCCCTGACGCCGGGCGACGGGCCGCCGTTGATGCAGTCGCCGCGGCCAGCGCCCGACCGGCCGCGAGTCGCCCGGCCATCCGCGTTCGATTCCGTGTCCGCGTTCGATTCCGCGCCGGCGCCGATTCCAACCGGACCTCCATTCCGATCCCGGTTCGATCGAACTTCGATGCGCCGCCGCTCCCTCCTCGCCCCGGCCCCGCCCCCTCTCGCCGAGCCTCGTTCCGCCGGCTCCGCTCGCGCTTCGATCCTGCGGGAAATTGCGATATCGTTCGAATCTCGAAACGCCCGGCCTCGACCGTCTCCCGAGTCGGCGGCCGGCCGTTCCTCACCGATTCCCAGAACGCACGACATGTCCGCCCATCCCGATCGTTTCGCCGATATCCAGACGCAACTCTCGCGCGGCGAACTGATCGCCGCCGCCGCCGCGATCGACGCATGGCGCGCGGCCGAGCCCGCCTCCGCCGACGCGCTCGCCTGCCGCGCGCACTGGCTGCGCCTGCTCGGCCGCTTCGACGAAGCGGCGGCCGCGCTGGAGCCGGCGCTCGCCGCGACGCCCCCGCGCGCATGCGCGTGGGTCGAGCGCGCGCGTCTCGACCGGCTCGCCGGACAGGCCGAGCGCGCGCATGCCGCATTCGACGCCGCGCATCGCGCCGATCCTGCCGCGACGGGCTGGCTCGCGGAGTGGATCGAGCTGCTGCACCAGACTCATCGCCACGCGCTCGCCCGCCCGGTTGCGCAGGCGCTGTGCGAGCGCGCGCCGAACGAGGCGCAATCGTGGTTCCTGCTCGGCCTCACGCACCACTACGCGGGCGAATACGCGGCGGCGGCCGACGCGTACCGGCGCGCGGACGCGCTCGATCCCGCCTATCCGATGTTGCGCAACAATCTCGCCGCGCTTCACTATCAGATGGGAATGCACCGGAACGCGCTCGCGGACGCCGAAGCGGCGATCCGCGCGGAGCCGGACAGCCAGATGGCATGGTGCAACTGCTCGAATGCGTGGCTCGCGCTGCGCGAGCCGGCGCGCGCGCTGATCGCGGGCGAGCGAGCATGCGCGCTCGGGCCGAACTACGCGATTGCGCAACTCGCGCGCGCGAACGCGCTGAAAGAGCTGCGGCGCTGGCCGGACGCGCTCGCGGCTGCGGCGCACGCGCACCGCAGCGCACCGGACGATCCCGTCATGCAGTGGTCGCTCGCGATGCTGCAATTGCTGCACGGCGATTACGAGCACGGCTGGGCGAACCACGAGGCGCGGTGGAATGGCTCGCGCGAGCTGGGCGATCGCCCGCGTCCGTCGCCGCAGCAGCAGTGGCGCGGCGAGCCGCTCGCCGGCAAGACACTGATGCTGTGGGGCGAACAGGGCTTCGGCGACGCACTGCAGTTCGCGCGCTTCGCACCGATCGTCGCCGAGCAGGCGACGTGCGCCGGCGCGCAAGTCGTCTTCGCGTGCTTCGCGGGCCTCGAGCCGCTCTTCGCGCGCAGCTTCGCCGGCACGCCGATGCGCATCGTACGGCACGACGCGCCGCAACTGCCCGCGTACGACCATCACCTGCCCGTCGGCAGCGCGCCGCTGATGCTCGGCGTGCGGCCGGACACGATCCCGTCCGCGAGCGGCTATCTGCGCGCGGACCCGGCGCGCGCCGCGCAATGGGCGGCGCGGTTGCCCGCCGGCGGCCCGCTGCGCGTCGGGCTCGTCTGGAGCGGCAGCCGCACGCACCAGCGCAACCCGCTGCGCGCGCTGGACCCGGCGGCCTGCGCGCACGCATGGCGCGACATGGCGGGCGTCACATTCCACAGCCTGCAGATCGACGGCGCGACCGACGTCGCGACGATGCGCGCGGCGGGCCTCGAGGTGATCGACCATACGGCCGAGTTGTCGAGCTTCGACGACACGGCCGCGTATCTGTCGAACCTCGACCTCGTCGTCACCGTCTGCACGTCGGTCGCGCACCTCGCGGGCGCGCTCGGCCGGCCGACGCGGCTGCTGCTCGACGTCAATCCGCACTGGGTCTGGATGATCGATCGCGAGGACAGCCCGTGGTACGACTCGATCCGGCTCCGCCGGCAAACCCGGTATCGCGACTGGACGCCGGTGCTCGACAGCGTGCGCGACGAGTTGGCCGCGCTCGCGGCCGCGCGCCCGTAGCGGCGCGGCAAAGGCGCGCCGCGCCGCCCGGGCCGGTCGCGCCGCGAAGAGATGCCGCCCGCTCGATGCGCGCCGCCTTCGCCCGCGCGCCAGGCTTCGCGGCGCCGCCGCTTGCACGCGACGTCCGCGGCGCGCTCGGCCGCCGCGACGGCTTCCGAACGTCCGATCCGGGCGCGGCTGCGCAGCCTCTCGCTCGCCGCGCCGGCGACGTTCCGCCTGGGCCGGCTCGCGCCGCCCGCCGCGTTCGCGCAATCGAACTCGGTGATGTGCGCGAACTGCAACCTGTCCAGCGGCCTCAGCAGCGCGAACAACTCGCTCACCTCGCTTTCGACCGTCGCTTCGTCGAGCATCAGCACCGCGCAAAGCGGCGTCAATTCGCTGTCCACCGGGCTGTCGACGACGATCGCCAACAGCGCGAACAACGTGATCCACTCGCTGCCGGCGAGCACGAACGTCGCCGCCGACACCGAAGGCACCGGCGCGGTCAACGTCAACCCGTTGAATGCACTGCCCACTTCTATGTCACAATCGCTGACGGGCCAGCAGACCCGGATCAACAGTCTGGGCTCGCCGTTGCCCCAGACTCAGCCAGCGTTGCAGCGGACCGATTCGATGGCCCGTCAGGGCATCGCCGCCGCCACCGCACTGACGATCCTGACGCAGGTCGAGCCAGGCAAGACGATCAACGTCGCCGTCGGCGTCGCCTGCTTCGCAGGTCAGTCGTGGATGGCGTTCGGCCGAGCGCGCACGTGACAACCAACGGCATTCTCAAACTGGGCATCGGCGTGTCGAAGCAGAACAAGACCCTCGATGCAGGATATGGATATAGCTGGTGATCGATTCAATCCGCTCTTCGTCAGCCGGGCCGCGTGACGCGCCCGGCAGGCGCCTCGCCGTCGGCATCTCGCTCTTCGCCCGCGACGGCCAGGCGATCTGGGAAAACGGCATTCATCAGAACATTGCGTTCCTCGCGATGATGCTCAAGCAGTCGGACCGGATCGGTCCGGTCTACTTCCTGAACGGCGGCGACGCGAAGGCGTTGCCCGCCGGCCTCGATCTCGGCGGTCTCGACGTGCCGCTCGTGCAGCCGCGCGACGTGTCGCACGCGCTCGACGTCGTGATCGAGATGGGCGCGCAACTGCCCGTCGACTGGCTCAAGTACATGAAGGCGCTCGGCAAGAAGCTCGTCGCCTGCTTCGTCGGCCACACGTACAGCGGGCTTTGCGAGACGCCGATGTTCAACCGGCCGTCGGGGCACATCTTCAACGGCGGGCCGTTCGACGAAGTGTGGGTCCTGCCGAAATCGGAGAAGATCGACGCGCCGCTGCTGCGCACGCTCGCGCGCGCGCCGGTGCACGTCGTGCCGCACATCTGGTCGCCGTACTTCATCGAGCGCCGCGTGCGCCAGCTCGAGGCCGAGGGCCTGCGCTTCGGCTATGCGCCGGGCCGCGCGAAGTGGCGGCTGTCGATCCTCGAGCCGAACATCTCGGTCGTGAAGACGAGCCATTATCCGATGCTCGCCGCCGACGAGTTCTACCGCGCGCAACCCGACGCGGTCGAGCACCTGTTCGTCGTGAACTCGCTGCACATGAAGGAGCACGCGACGTTCGTCCACTTCGCGAACAGTCTCGATCTCGTGCGCGAGCACAAGGCGACCTTCGAGCCGCGCATCGATCTGCCGTCGTTCCTCGCGCGGCACGGCGACGCGGTGATCTCGCATCAGTGGGAAAACCCGCAGAACTACCTGTACTACGACGTGCTGTACGGCGGCTACCCGCTCGTGCACAATTCGCCGCTGCTCGGCGACGCCGGCTACTACTACCCGGAGTTCGATTCCGCGGCGGGCGGCCGCGCGCTGCTGCACGCGTGGCGCCATCACGACGCGCATCTCGACGACTATCGCCGCCGCGCCGACGCGCTGCTGCGCGAAGTCTCGATCGACAATCGCAACAACCTCGACGCGTACGTCGCGCGTCTGTCCGCCTGAGCTTTTCCGGAGAAATACGCATGTCCGAAACCACCGCCCGTGACGTGCCGAACGGCGGCAAGCGCGTCGTCGTCGGCGTGTCGCTGTTCGTGCGCGGCGCCGGCCAGTCGCTGTGGGAGAACGGCATCTTCCAGAACTGCCTGCTGCTCGTGCTGCTGCTGCGCCAGTCGCCGCTCGTCGCCGAAGCGGTGATGGTCAACGGCGGCACGAGCGACGCCGATCCGCAGCTGATGCTCGGCGAATGGAACGTGCCGCTCATCTCGATGGACGAGGCGATGACGCGCTGCGACGTGCTGATCGAGATGAGCGCGCAGTTCAACGCCGGCTGGATCGCCGAGTATCAGCGGCGCGGCGGCAAGGTCGTGACGATGCGCGTCGGCAACGACTACGTGATCGACATCGAGCGCGCGATCTTCGACAAGCCGTCCGGCTTCCTGTTCTCGGGCGCGCGCTACGACGGCGTGTGGACGATTCCCGAATTCGAGCACTCGTGCGGGCACTATCTCGAATCGGGGCTGCGCAGCCCGGTGACGATCGTGCCGCACATCTGGCACCCGCTGCTGTTCGACAAGGCCCGCGCGACGCTCGGCCCGGGACTCGAATTCGGCTACAAGCCGGGCAAGCCGCGCTGGCGCGTGACGATGTTCGAGCCGAACATCTGCATGGTGAAGACGAGCATCATTCCGATGCTCGTCGCCGAGGAGGCGTATCGCGCGCAGCCGGATTTCGTCGAATTCGTGCGCGTGTGCAACACGCTGCACATGAAGGAGCACACGACGTTCGTCCACTTCGCGCGCAGCCTCGACATCGTCGACCACGGGCTCACGACGTTCGAGGGACGCTTCGCGGTCTACGAGTTCATGGCCGCTTACGGAGACGCGGTCGTGTCGCACACGTGGGAAAACGCGCAGAACTATCTGTACTACGAGCTGCTGTACGGCGACTATCCGCTCGTCCACAACTCGCCGTATCTCGGCCGAGCCGGCTATTTCTACCCGGATTTCGACTGCCAGGAAGGCGGCCGCCAGTTGCTGAAGGCGTTCCGCGAGCACGACGCGAACCTCGACGCGTATCGCGAGCAGTCGCGGCACGTTCTGGATTCGGTCAGCATCTACAACCCGGAGAACGTCACCGCCTATACGGAGGCGATCGCCGCGCTGTACCGGTAAGCCGGCCGCGCACGTCGCGTGCCCCTACCTCGCCCGGGAGGTCGCCTGAACAAGTTCGTCACTCGATGCGCCGCGGCAGCAGCAAGGCGTGACGCCCGCCCTCGCCAGGCAACAGGGCAACAAGGCAGACCAAGGCGCGCGACGCCGGCCGGCGCGCGCGACACCTCAGCGCCCGTCGTTGACGAGATTCGCGAGCAGCGTGTCGTATTCGGCGACGAGCGTCGGATTCTTCGACGTATAGCGGCGCAGCAGGCTGCGCTGCCGCGCCGCGTAACCTTCCCAGTCGTCGTCGTGCTCGCGCAGCACGCGCATCAGCACGTCCGTGCCCGCCTGCACGTCGTTGTCCGGATAGTAGTAGCCGATGTCCGGCACGAGATGCGCGTTGTGGACAAGCGGATAGCCCTGCCAGCAAACGTCGAAATAGAAGTAGTTGAGCGGGTTTTCCCACTGATGCGACACGACGACGTCCGTATGCTCGGCGAGGAACGTCGGCGTATCGAAACGGCCGACGAAGCTCGCCTTGCTCGCGCGCACGATCTCCAGATAGTTCATCAGCATCACGAATTCGGGGCTCTCGTGCGCGAGCCGCTCGGCGTTCGTCACGTGCGCGAACCCGATCGCGTCCGGATCGCGCCGGTACGCTTCGTCGATGATCAGCATCGGATACACGCAGAACTTGACGACGTCGTGATTCGGCTCCATCACCGTGAGCCGCTTCGCGCGCTTGCCGCTCGGCCGGTACTCGCCGCGCTCGCGCAGCAGGCGCGTGCGCTCGGTCAGAAACATCGGGTCCCAGACGAACGGCACGACGCGCCCCGGGCTGCGCCGCAGCGATTGCAGGAACGGCAGCGACGACGGCGCGATCTGCGGAATCGCCCAGATCTCGTCGTAGCCGCGGTTGATGAAGAGCGTATCCCACATCCGGCGGCCGAACAGGATCGACTGCGTCGCGTGGATGTACTCGAAGCCGCAGCAGTAGCTGACGAGCTTCACGCCGCGCGCCTTCAGGTAAGCGGTCTGCTCGCCGTCGATCTGGCCGCCGAGCTCGATCAGCACGTCGAGCGAATCCTTGACGTCGATGAACGACCGGGTATCGAAGATCCGGCGGTCCCACGGCAGCGCGTCGGTGATCGGCACGTCGGTCGTGTTGACGATCGTCACCCGATAGCCGCGCGACGATTTCATCAGCAGCTTCGCGAGAAACAACGCGTTCTGCTTGATGCCGTTGATCCAAAGGCTCTCGTTCGGCTCGCGCAGACCGATCGTGATACCGATGCGCAGGCCGTTCAAATCGACAGGGGATGTCATTGCATGCCGGAGGGAAGGGGATTACGCAGTGTAGCGCACGTGCGGCGCCGCCGCTCGCACCATGATCCGAGTCTAGCGGACATCCCGTCACCGGACTGTCAGATATCGTTAACGTGCGAGCGCGCCGCTCAAGCCTGCGTCATCACGAGCAATTGCGCGCCGTCCGCAACCTGATCGCCGACCGCGTACAGCACCTCGCCGACGACGCCCGCCGCGGGCGCGCCGATCGTGTGCTCCATCTTCATCGCCTCCATCACGATGAGCGGATCGCCCTGCTCGACCTTCTGCCCCGGCTCGACGAGCACCGCGATCACCTTGCCCGGCATCGGCGCGGTGAGCCGGCCCTCGCCTTCCGTCGAATCGGCCGCGTGCGCGAGCAGGTTGCGCCACTCGAACGCGCGCGCGACGCCTTGGCAGAACACGTGGAACATGTCGCCGTCCACATGCACGCGCCCGCTCGCGCGCACGCCGCCCAGCGTCACGTCGAAATCGAGCGGCCCCGCGCCGCGCGACCACACGAACGGCTTCGCGACGCCGCCCGCTTCGAGCGACTGCGCGCCGCCACGGTCCAGGTAGCGGACCTCGAGCGTCGCGTCGTCTTCGAGCGCGCGCCAGGCGATCGTGCGCCGGTAGCCGGCGTTCAGCCGCCAGTTCGGCAGCGCGGCCCACGGCGACGCCGCGCCGCCCGCGCCCGCGCTTGCCTGCTCGCGCGCGAGCAGCGCCGCGCACGCGAGGCCGAGCGTCGCCGCGGGCGCCGGCTGCGGCGCGAACAGCGCATCGCGGTGGCGCTCGATCAGCCCGGTATCGAGATCCGCGTCGGCGAACGGCCGGCTCGCGACGATCCGCTGCAGGAACTCCGCATTCGTATGCAGGCCGACCACCTCGCATTCGCGCAGCGCGCGGCCGAGCGTCGCGAGCGCCTGCGCACGCGTGTCGCCGTGAACGATCAGCTTCGCGATCATCGGATCGTAGAACGGCGTGATCGCGTCGCCCTCGCGCACGCCGCTGTCGATTCGCACGGCCGCGCCGGTATCGAACTCGACGCCGGCCGGAAAACGCAGGTGCTTGAGGCGCCCCGTCGAGGGCAGGAAGCCGCGCGCCGGATTCTCCGCGTACAGGCGCGCCTCGATCGCGTGCCCGCGCACGTGCAGCTCCGGCTGCGTGAGCGGCAGCGGCTCGCCCGCCGCGACGCGCAGTTGCCATTCGACGAGGTCGAGCCCCGTCACCATCTCCGTCACCGGATGCTCGACCTGCAGGCGGGTGTTCATCTCCATGAAGTAGAACGCGTCGCCCGTCATGATGAATTCGACGGTGCCCGCGCCGACGTAGCCGACCGCGCGCGCGGCCGCGACGGCCGCCTCGCCCATCGCCTGCCGAAGCTCGTCGGCGAGGCCCGGCGCGGGCGCTTCCTCGAGCACCTTCTGGTGGCGGCGCTGCACCGAGCAATCGCGGTCGAACAGATAGACCGCATTGCCGTACGTGTCGCCGAACACCTGCACTTCGACGTGGCGCGGCCGCTGCAGGTATTTCTCGATCAGCACGCGATCGTTGCCGAAGCTCGCCGCCGCCTCGCGCTGGCACGACGCGAGCGCCGCCGCGAAGTCGGCCGCGTGCTCGACCACCCGCATTCCCTTGCCGCCGCCGCCCGCGCTCGCCTTCAGCAGCACCGGATAACCGATGCGGTCCGCCTCGCGCCGCAGCAATTCGGGGCTTTGATCGTCGCCGTGATAACCGGGCACGAGCGGCACCGCAGCCGCGTGCATCAGCGCCTTCGCGGCGGCCTTCGAGCCCATCGCGGCGATCGCCTCGACGGGCGGGCCGACGAACACGATCCCCGCGTCCTCGCACGCGCGCGCGAAGTCTTCGTTCTCGGACAGGAATCCGTAGCCCGGGTGAATCGCCTGCGCGCCGGTCGCGCGCGCGGCGTCGATGATGCGCGCGATCCGCAGGTAGCTGTCGGCGGCCGCCGCGCCGCCGATGTGCACGGCCTCGCCGCATGCGGCAACGTGCTTCGCGTGCGCGTCGGCGTCCGAATAGACCGCGACGCTCGCGATGCCGAGGCGTCGGCAGGTCGCGGCGACCCGGCAGGCGATTTCGCCGCGATTGGCGATCAGGATCTTGTCGAACATGATGGGTCAGGAAACGGGAAGTCGATAACGGATTCGGTTCGGCGCGCGGGCCGCGCGGCGCGCTTCGTCATGGCCGTCGCGACGCGCCGCGACGAAGCGCGGCGGCCGGCCGGCGCGACGAAATCACGCGCGCCACGACGGCGTGCGCTTCTCGAGAAACGACGCGATGCCTTCGCGCGCCTCCGCGCCCGCGCGCGCCTTCGCGATCCAGTCGGCGGTCTGCTCGATCAGCGCGGGCTCGAGCGCGCGGCCCGCGACGTCGCGCACGAGCGCCTTGCACGCGCGCACCGCCTGCGGGCCGTTCGCGCACAGCGCATCGGCGAGCTTCGCGACGCTCGCGTCGAGCGCGCCGGCCGGCACGCGCTCGTGCACGAAGCCGAGCTGCGCGGCCTTCGCGCAGTCGAACGCCTCGGCCGTCGCGAAATAGCGGCGCGCGGCGCGCTCGCCCATCGCGCGCACGACGTACGGCGCGATCGTGGCCGGAATCAGCCCGAGACGCGCCTCGGACAGGCAAAACTTCACGTCCTCGGCGGCCAGCGCGATGTCGCACGCGGCGACGAGCCCGACGCCGCCCGCGTACGCATCGCCGTGCACGCGCGCGATCACGGGCTTCGCGCAACGGTAGATCGCCTCGAGCATGCGCGCGAGCCGGCGCGCGTCGGCGCGGTTCTCGTCGTCGGAGAAGCCCGCCATCCTCTTCATCCAGTTCAGGTCCGCGCCCGCGCAAAACGCGGGGCCCTGCGCGGCGAGCACGACCGCGCGCAGCGACGGATGCGCGTCGATGCGGTCGAACGCGGTCGTCAGCTCGGCGATCATCGTCTCGTTGAACGCGTTGCGCACGTCGGGGCGTGCGAGCGTGACGGTCGCGACGCGGCCGTCGTCGGTCACTTCGATCGTTTCGTAGCGCATCGTCGCCTCCTTGGCGTGCGTCACATCCGGAACACGCCGAAGCGCGTGTCCTCGATCGGCGCGTTCATCGCGGCGGCAAGCGCGAGGCCCAGCACGTCGCGCGTCTGCGCGGGGTCGATCACGCCGTCGTCCCACAAGCGCGCGCTCGCGTAATACGGATGGCCCTGGCGCTCGTACTGGTCGCGAATCGGCTGCTTGAACGCCTCCTCGTCCTGCGCCGACCATTCGCCGCCCTTCGCCTCGATCCCGTCGCGGCGCACGGTCGCGAGCACGGACGCCGCCTGCTCCCCGCCCATCACCGAAATCCGCGCGTTCGGCCACATCCACAGGAAGCGCGGGCCGAACGCGCGGCCGCACATTCCGTAGTTGCCCGCGCCGAACGAGCCGCCGATGATCACCGTGAACTTCGGCACCTTCGCGGTGGACACGGCCGTCACCATCTTCGCGCCGTGGCGCGCGATGCCCTCGTTCTCGTACTTGCGCCCGACCATGAAGCCCGTGATGTTCTGCAGGAACACGAGCGGAATCTTGCGCTGGCAGCACAGCTCGATGAAGTGCGCGCCCTTCGTCGCCGACTCGGAGAACAGGATGCCGTTGTTCGCGACGATGCCGACCGGGTGCCCCCAGATGTGCGCGAAGCCCGTGACGAGCGTCGTGCCGTAGCGCGCCTTGAATTCGTCGAACGCCGAATCGTCGACGATGCGCGCGATCACCTCGCGCACGTCGAACGGCTTTCTCGTATCGAAGGGAATCACGCCGTACAGGCTCTTCGCGTCGTAGCGCGGCGGCAGCGGCTCGCGCATCGCGAGCGACGCGCCGCTGCGCGCGCCCAGGTTGCCGACGATCGTGCGCGCGATCGCGAGCGCGTGCGCGTCGTTCTGCGCGAGATGATCGGCGACGCCAGACAGGCGCGTGTGCACGTCGCCGCCGCCGAGATCCTCGGCGCTCACTTCCTCGCCTGTCGCGGCCTTCACGAGCGGCGGGCCGCCGAGAAAGATCGTGCCTTGATTCCTGACGATGATCGACTCGTCGCTCATCGCGGGCACGTACGCGCCGCCCGCGGTGCACGAACCCATCACGACCGCGATCTGCGCGATGCCCGCGGCCGACAGGTTCGCCTGATTGAAGAAGATCCGGCCGAAGTGGTCGCGGTCCGGAAACACGTCGTCCTGATTCGGCAGGTTCGCGCCGCCCGAATCGACGAGGTACACGCACGGCAGCCGGTTCTCGGCCGCGATCTCCTGCGCGCGCACGTGCTTTTTCACGGTGATCGGATAATAGGTGCCGCCCTTGACCGTCGCGTCGTTGCAGACGATCACGCACTCGCGGCCGGCGATCCTGCCGATGCCCGTGACGATGCCCGCGCCCGGCGCGTCGTCGTTGTACATCCCGTACGCGGCGAGCTGCGACAGCTCGAGGAACGGCGTGCCCGGATCGAGCAGTTGCGCGATCCGCTCGCGCGGCAGCAGCTTGCCGCGCGACAGATGCTTGTCGCGCGCGGCCTGTCCGCCGCCGAGCGCGAGCCGGTCGATTTTCTCGCGCAGGTCGGCGACGAGCGCCTCGAGCGCCGCGGCGTTCGCGCGGAATTCGTCGGAACGCGGGTTCAGCTTGGATTCGATGATCGGCATCGCGTGGGCTCCGCGCGCAGGGTCAGGCCGTTTCCGCGAACAGCTCGCGGCCGATCAGCATCCGGCGGATCTCGCTCGTGCCGGCGCCGATCTCGTAGAGCTTCGCGTCGCGCCACAGGCGTCCGACCGGATATTCGTTGATGTAGCCGTTGCCGCCGAGAATCTGGATCGCCTCGCCCGCCATCCACGTCGCCTTCTCCGCGGTGTGGAGGATCACGCCCGCGCAGTCCTTTCGCGCGTGGCGCACGTGAGCGCTGCCCGCCGAATCGAGATGCCGGCCGACCGCGTACAGGTACGCGCGGCACGCCTGGAACGTCGTATACATGTCGGCGATCTTGCCCTGGATCAGCTGGAATTCGCCGATCGGCTGGCCGAACTGCTTGCGGTCGTGGACGTACGGCACAACCGCGTCGAGACACGCGGCCATGATGCCCGTCGGGCCGCCCGCGAGCACCGCGCGCTCGTAGTCGAGGCCGCTCATCAGCACCTTCACGCCGCCGTTCAGCTCGCCGAGGATGTTCTCTTCGGGCACCTCGACGTCCTCGAACACGAGCTCGCCCGTGTGCGAGCCGCGCATGCCGAGCTTGTCGAGCTTCTGCGCGACCGAGAAACCCTTCATCCCCTTTTCGACGATGAACGCGGTGATGCCACGCGCGCCGGCCTCGGGCTCGGTCTTCGCATAGACGACGAGCGTGTCGCAGTCCGGACCGTTCGTGATCCACATCTTCGTGCCGTTCAGCACGAAGCGGCTCCCCCGCCGGTCCGCGCGCAGCTTCATGCTGACGACGTCGGAGCCCGCGTTCGGCTCGCTCATCGCGAGCGCGCCGATGTGCTCGCCGGAGATCAGCTTCGGCAGATACTTGCGCTTTTGAGCATCGGTGCCGTTGCGATGGATCTGGTTCACGCACAGATTCGAATGCGCGCCATACGACAGCCCAACCGACGCCGACGCGCGCGAGATCTCCTCCATCGCGACCATGTGCGCGGTGTAGCCGAGATTCGCGCCGCCGTACTCCTCGGCGACCGTCATCCCGAGCACGCCCAGCTCGCCGAACTTGCGCCACAGGTCCATCGGGAACTGGTCGGTGCGATCGACCTCGGCCGCGCGCGGCGCGATTTCCTTCGCGGCGAAATGCGCGATCGAATCGCGCAGCATCTCGATGTCTTCACCGAGCATGAAGTTCACGCCGGGCAGGTTGCTCATGTCTCCTCCGTCTCCAGGAAGTCCGTGGAAGCGCCGATTATTGAGTCGCGCTCAAATCTGCACATCCGCCGATTCATTGCCGTATGCTGCGGAAATTCCCGCTAGTTTCGCGCTTGATACGCACGAGCGTCAATAGTTTTTTGAGCGACACTCAGTTATGATCGGACACATCGCAACGACGCCCGACGCCGCAGGGCAGCCCCTATGACCGCCACTCAGAAAGCCGGCCAGAAAGCCGACCGCGCGGATGCATCGCGCGCGCCCGCCGGCCGCAAGTCGCAGCAGCGCGTGCAGGACATCCTGCGCGCGGGGCGCGAGGTCTTCGCGGAAAAAGGCTACGAGCACGCGACCGCGGCGGAAATCGCGCAACGCGTCGGCGTATCGGAGGCGACGGTGTTCAGCTACTTTCGCGGCAAGCGGGAGCTGTGCGCGCGCGTGATCGCCGATTGGTACGACGAAATCGTCGACGCGTTCGAGACCGGCATGCCGCGCGACGCCTCGGTGCGGCAGCAATTCGCGTTCATCGTGCGCACGCACCTGCGGCTGATGCTCGTGAACGGCACGGGCCTTTGCGCGCTCGTGCTCTCCGAGGGGCGCGCGAAGCAGCACGCGCTCGCCGACGAGCTGACGGCATTGCAGCGCCGCTACACGGCGCCGCTGATGGACGTGCTCGCGCACGGACAGGCGACGGGACAGGTGCGCGCCGACGTGCCGCTCAGCCTGCTGCGCTCGATGGTGTTCGGGCCGATCGAGCACGTGCTGTGGGACGCGATCCTCGGCCATAGGAAGCTGGACACCGAGACGACGGCCGAGCAACTGATCGATCTATTGTGGACGGGGCTGCAGCCGCCCGCGCCGGAAAACGCGGCGCTCGTGCGCTTTCGCAGCGACGTCGCGGACGCGATGCGGCGGCTCGACGAAGCGTGCGCGCACGCGCCGTCCGAGTCCGCGGCGAACCGCAACGCGGGCAAGCCGGCGTAGCGGCAACGCGCCGACGGCGGGCCGCGCGTCCCGGGGTACGGCATGCCGGCTCGCCGCGAACTCCGGCGTTGCGCGCGCCGGACGCCGCCCGCCGAAACCGGTACGCGACGCGGCCGACTAATCGCGCTTTCCCCAAGCCGCATCGCGCGGCGGCGCTTGATCTCACCGGGTTGAACGGCTTTCGCATCGAACATGCGGGAGTCGCTCTCCTCCGGAAAGCCCCACTCGAAATTCCGATCGCGACCATTCAGCAATCCGGTTCGGCAGCCATTCGACCGCGATGCTTCGCGCGCCGGCGCCGCCGCGCCCGCAAGCGGTTCTCGAGCGTTTAATGCCCCGCCATATGCGGGCGGAGCGGCCGATCGCACAAGCGCTTTACTGTCCCGCGCGAGCTTGGCGCGAGCTTGTTGTGCTTGCGTCGGATGTACTACGCTTTGAACGAATGGCTCTCGGCCGAAAGAAAAACCCATAGTGCCAGGAAGCCGATTTGCACACGTATCCACCGGACCGACGATGCGTCCGGCGTCACTCCAGCGCCCCATTGCCATTTGCCTCGCGCGACACGGCGCCAGCCCGCGAACGGTCAACGCAAGGAGAAGCAGATGAATACGAGCGAAACGGTCCTTCAGCGCAGGGAAGTCGATCGTGTGAGCGACGTCCTCAAATGGACGCTTCTCATCATTGCCATCCTGACGTTCGCTTTGCTGGCGTGGGCCACCGTCGTCACCTATCGGACCGCGCCGCCGCAGCCGGAGCGGCTGATCGCGCCCGACGGCAGCGTCGTCATGACGGCGCGCGACATCACGGATGGGAAATCAGCGTTTCAACGTGCCGATCTGATGGACTACGGCAGCATTTACGGCATGGGCTCTTACTTCGGCGAGGATTACACGGCGGCGTATCTATTGCATCTCGGCCGGCTCACGAGTGACAACATCGCATTATCCCGCTTCGGCAAACCACTTGCAGCGCTCGATCCGGATAGCCGGAACTCGGTTCAAGCAGCGATGCGCCAACAACTCAAAGGCATCGACCTGTCCCTGACGAACGCTCCCGTTTCCGCCGAAGTCGCTCGCGCGATCCGCACACTCCGGGCGGAGATTTCACAACAACTCACTCATCACGATTTCATCAAGGGATGGACGCAGGCCTACAGCCTCGACGAAGGCAATGCGGCCAAGACCGCCGATTTCATTCTCTATTCGGCGCTGACGACAGTCGCCCGCCGGCCGGACAGCGAGGTCTCCTGGACGCAGAACTGGCCTTATGAGCCGCTCGTCGGCAACGCGCCGACCACGAGCACGTTCGGATGGACGTGGGCGAGCTATTGCTTCACCTTTCTCTGCTTCGGGATCGTCCTGTTCGTGTACCACCGCTACATCCGGGTGGACGATCTCGGCACCCTGGACCCTACCCTCGTGCAGTTCCGCGCGCTGACGCACAGCCAGCGGAAGGTCGGCAAGTACTTTCTGGTCGTCGCGGCGGTGCTGCTCCTTCAGATCGCGGCCGGCGCGATCCTCGGGCACTATTACACGGATCGCACGAGCTTTTACGGCATTCGCTTCGACGACGCGCTGCCGTTCAATTTCTTGCGCAGCATCCATATTCAAGCGCCCATTGTGTGGATCGGATTATCGTGGATCGGCGCCGGGCTGTTTCTCGCGCCCGCGATCAGCGGCAAGGAAGCACGCGGCCAGGGGCCGCTTGTCGACTTGCTGTTCTGGGCCACCGTCATCATCGTCGCCGGCGCGCTCATCGGCGACTATCTCGGCATCATGGGCGTGATCGAAGACGGATGGTTCTGGTTCGGCAATCAGGGGCTTTCGTATCTCGAGCTCGGACGTTTCTGGCAGATCGGCTTTTTCGCGGGCCTTGTATTCTGGAGCGTGCTGATCCTTCGCGGATTGTGGCCCGGCCTCGACGCGATCAGGCAAGCCGCGCGGCAGTTCTGGACGGGACGCATCCGATTGGAGCACCTCATCTGGGCATCCACGACCAATATCGCGCTTCTGTACGCCTTCGGCATGATCCCGCTTTTCGGCGTGCACCCCTCCTTCACGATCACCGACTTCTGGCGCTGGTGGGTCGTGCATCTTTGGGTCGAGCAGTCTTTCGAGTTCTTCGCCGCCGCCATCAGCGCCTATCTGCTGATGGGACTCGGGCTCGTGTCGCGGCAACTCGCGGAGCGATCCGTGTATCTCGAACTCATCCTGATCTTCCTCGGCGGGGTGCTCGGCACCGGCCACCATATCTACTGGGTCGGCGGCCCGGGCATGTGGGTTCCCGTCGGCAGCATGTTCTCCTTCATCGAGGTGCTGCCGCTGGTGCTGCTCATTCTCGACGCGATGGAGCATCACAGCCTGATTCGGAAACAGCATCAATTCCGCTACGGTCTCGCATACACGTACGTGCTGGGCTCCGCGTTCTGGAACTTCGTGGGAGCGGGCGTATTCGGCGGAGGCACGCTCAACGCGCCGCTCGTCAACTACTATGAGCACGGCACCTTCCTCACGTTGAATCACGCTCACACGTCGCTGTTCGGCGCGTTCGGCCTGCTCGCGATCGGATTGATCTATTTCTGCCTGCGATACGCCGCAGCGGAGCAGTCGAGATTCAACGAGAAGCTCGGCCTCTGGGCCTTTTGGCTATACAACGCGGGGCTCGTTCTCTGGATCGCCCTCAACTTCTTTCCGGTCGGCTGGCAGCAACTCAACGCGGTCTACGACCACGGCCTCGCCTATGCGCGCAGCCTCGAGTTCTACGATACGACCGTCTTGTGGCAATGGCTGCGTTTCGTCGGCGACGTGCCGTTCGCCCTCGCGGCGCTGCTGATGGCGTTCGACTTCATCCTCAAGCTTGCGCCCATGTTCCCCGCCGTGGCGGATCGGGCGGCGCGGCAGCGCGGCGAGAAGCGCTCCATATGACGCCCCGATCGCCGGCGTCCGGCGAGAAGGCCATCGAAGCGAGCGGGCGGCGGCAAGCCGCGTGCGGGCCGGCCGATTTCGGCCGCCGGGCGCGGCATCGTCGGGCGTGCAAGCGTTGATGCGTTCGCGCGGCCGATGAAGCGCCCGGCCGACGCGACGAAAAAAACAAGCCTGGGAGATCTCGACATGACCGATGCCGTCGATCCGAGCCCGCTTGCTCGCCGCGCCAAAGCGCTTCTGCTGGCGTCGCTCTCGGGCGCGCTGGTTCTGAGCGCGTGCCAAAGCCGCTCGCCCGCTGAACGGTACGAGATATCGCGCATGAACTTCAACCCGGGGCCGGCGCACGTTACGCAGGAGCGCCACACGGGCCCATTCGCATCCGGCTCGGCGTTGAGCTTCGATGCCGCGCTAAAGCCGCTGGCCAGGTCACGGAACAAGACGATCCGCCTCGACACCACGCACACCGTCATCCGAATCGCCCCGGGTGTCGCGTTCGCCGCGTGGACGTTCGCCAATCAGGTGCCGGGGCCGACGGTGCACGTCAGGGTGGGAGATCGCGTGCACTTCTCGATGACGAACCGCAGCGACGAACCGGCTCCGGGCACGTTGCAATTGTCCGCGCCGATGATGCATTCGATGGATTTCCATGCGGCGATGGTCTCGCCCACGGACAAGTATCGGTCGATCGCGCCGGGGCAGACCATGAGCTTCGAGTTCACGCCGAACTATCCGGGCGTCTTCATGTACCACTGCGGCACGCCGATGGTGCTCGAGCATATCGCGTCGGGGATGTACGGCGTCGTCGTCGTGGAGCCGCGCGACGGCTATCCGACCAAGGCCGATCGGGAATACGTGATCGTTCAGAGCGAGTTCTACACGAAGCCCGATCCGCAACACCGCAGCACGGGCGCGGTTCCGCTTTACGTGCTCGACGGTGACCGGTTGCGCCGCAAAGCCCCGACCTACACGGTGTTCAACGGCCGATACAACGGCATGGTCGCGCAACCGTTGATCGCGAAGCCCGGCGAGCGGGTGCGGCTATACGTGCTCAACGCCGGCCCGAGCGACACGTCGAGCTTCCACGTCGTGGGCGCGATCTTCGATCGCGTCTGGCTCGACGGGAATCCCGACAATCAGTTGCGCGGCATGCAGACGGTGCTGCTCGGGTCCAGCAGCAGCGCGATCGTGGAATTCATCGTGCCGGAGGCGGGAAGCTACGTCATGGTCGATCATCAGTTTGCGAACGCGTCGCAGGGCGCGGTCGGCGTGATCGATGCCGGCGCTCATGAAGAATCGGCCATCGAGCATCACAACATCCCCGCATCCGCCACGCCGACCGACCCGGAAGCGGTGCAAGGCAAGCTGAGTTTCGAGAGCAAGTGCCTCGCCTGCCACACGCTCGGAAACGGCGCGAAGCTCGGTCCGGATCTTCTAGGCGTCACGAAGCTGCGAAGCGACGAATGGCTGCGAAGGTGGCTCGCATCGCCCGAAGCGATGGTGGCGGCGGATGCCGATGCCAAGGCGCTGCGCGCGCACTATCCGATTACCATGCCGGACCAGAATCTGAGCGATGCCGAGATCCGCCAGTACATCCGGTACTTCCATTGGGCGGACGAAGCGTCGAAGCCGCAGGCGCCGGCCATGCCGTGACCGGAAAGAAGCCGCGACGAAGAGACGGCCGACGGAACGCGAGGCAACGGGCGCGGTCGCGCCTGCAGCCCGGCCGCGCGGCCGGCGCTCGGGAGAACGCAGTCCGCCGGCCGGCGGACAAGCCGGCGCAGATCGAGCCGCGCGAACGCGATGCGGGGCGCATCGATGTCGCCGAGCAGCTGATCGCATTGCCGCCACGAAAGACGCCGCGGGCGAAGCCGCATCGACCGGTTGCCGCCGCACCCGACCGGGCGGCTGGAGCCGGCTTGACGCGCCTCCAATCATCGGCGGAAGTCCGGGCGGGCGGCGCCGATCGGCGAGCGCGCCGCGCGCGGGCGCAACGGCGCGCGGCGAAGCGCCCCATGCATTACGCGACCGACGCGAACGCCGCGCGCGGAGCGCGATCGGCCCGCAAGTCGGGCTCGCCGCAGCGCGACAGAATCGCATCGCGCGCGCGATCGCGAAGCCGCGCCATCGCGCCGAAGTCCGTGCCGTCCGGGAAGATCGGCGCGAGCATCGTCACCGCGATCTCCCCGCGGCGCGGCGCCCATTCGCCGTCGCGCAACACGGCGCGCGCGCCGCTCACGACGACGGGCACCACCGGCCGCCGCGCGATGCACGCCGCGCGAAACGCGCCGAGGCGGAACGCGGCGAGCCCCGCCGCGCGCGTGAACGTGCCTTCCGGAAAAAACAGCAGCGTCTCGTCGGCGGCCGCCTGCGCGACGAGCCGCGCTTCGTCCTCGACGCTGCGCCCGTAATCGCGCCGCTCGACGAAGCGCGTGCCGAGCGCGCGCAGGAAGCGGCCGACGAACGGGCGCGTCGCGAGCTCGCGCTTCGCGACGAAGTGCACGGGACTCGGCAGCAACGCCAGCAGCGCGACGACGTCCAGGTAGCTGGTATGGTTCGCGACGACGATCGACGGCCCGGCCGCGAGCGCGTCGGGATCGGCGATCAGGCTCGCGCGCACGTCGGCGAAACGCAGGAACGCGCGGCACGCTTGCGCCGCGAGCCGCCAGTTGTCCCGAGTATCGTTCCGATACGCGACGCGCACCCACAGCACGGGCGCGAGCAGCGCGACGAGCGCCCAGCAGCACAGCCCGCGCAGCGCCTGCGCCGCGCGCCGCGAAACGCGCGAGCAGAACGGCGCGACGCTGCGCACCGCCAGATCGGCGAATTGCCGCCACGGCGCGCTCGCTTGCGGCAACCGTCCGGCGCAGCGCTCGAACTGCGCGAGCGTCGCCGCGTGGCGGATCTTGCCGCTCGGCGTCTTCAGGATGCTGTGCGGCGCGACGATGCTCACCTGTTCGGCGGGCATGCCCCAGCGCGCGGCCGTCACGTCGTTGACGTTCGCCCGCAGCCGCTCGCACGCGGCGCCGTCGGCGGCCTCGCTCTCGACGAAGATCACGACGCGCTCGGTGCCGCTGGCGGGGTCGGCGGCGCCGCACACCGCAACGCCGCCCGCCGCGACGCCCGGCAGCCGTCCGATCGCCTCCTCGAGCTCGTACGGAAAGAAATGCTGGCCGCCGCGGATGATCATGTCCTTCGCGCGCCCGGTGATGTACAGCTCGCCGTCCGCGACATAGCCGAGGTCGCCGGTGTCGCGCCATGCGTCATGGAACAGGCGCGCGGTCTGCGCCGGATTGCGGTAGTAGCCGCGCGTCGCCGACGTGCCGCGAAACTCGATGCGCCCCACCCGCCGCTCGGCAAGCTCGCGCTCGTCGTCGCCGACGATCCGCAGCTCGGTGCCGTCGATCGGATAGCCGCAGCCCGGCACGTCGAGCGCGTTCGCGTCGCCGGGCGCGGGCACCGCCTGGCCGCTCGCGTTGAGCGGCGCGCGGGCGATCCGATCGACATGCAGCCCGCGCGCGGGCGGCGGAAACGTCAGGCCGAGCGTGTTTTCCGCGAGACCGTAGACGGGCGTCAGCGCGCGCGCGTCGAAACCGCACGCGGCGAAGCGCGCCGCGAACGCGCGCAGCGTGTCGGCGTTGACGGGCTCGGCGCCGCAGAATGCGAAACGCAGCGACGACAGATCGAATTCGGTCGGCTCGAGCGCGGCGAGATGGCGCGCGCACCGTTCGTACGCGAAGTTCGGCGCGGCGGTGATCGTGCCGTGGTATCGCGAGATCGCGCGCAGCCACAGCGCCGGACGCGCGAGGAACGCGACGGGCGACATCACGACCGCCGGAATGCCGAAATAAAGCGGCGCGAGCCATGCGCCGATCAATCCCATGTCGTGATACAGCGGCAACCAGCTCACGAGCACGTCGGTCGCGTAGACATGCATCCGGTCGCCCATCGCGCGGATGTTCGCGAGCAGGTTCGCATGGCTGAGCACCACGCCCTTCGGCGTGCCGGTGCTGCCCGACGTGTACTGGAGCAGCGCGATGTCGCTCGCGGCCGCGCGAAACGGCGGCAGCCGCTCGCGGCCGACGAGCTGCTCGGGCGTGAACACGTGCTGCAGCGTGCTCACGCGAAGCTTCAGCAACTGCGCGACCGAGACGGCCTGGCGAAACGCGATCAGCGCCTTGATCCGGGCGTTCTCGAGAATCGGCGTGTGGCGCTCGACATGCTCTTCGAGCTGCGCGGGATTCGCGGGCGGATAGATCGGCACCGGGATCGCGCCGCAAAACAGGACGGCGGTGAACGAGACGAAATAGTCGAGCCCCGTCGGCAGCATCAGCGCGACCGTGTCGCCCGGATCGATGCCGCGTTCGCGCAAGCCGCCCGCCAGATCCGACGCGCGCCGATGCAGTTCGCCGTAAGCGAGCGGCGTCGCGACGAGGCCGTCTTCGAGAAGCCGCAGATGAACGCGATCCGGATGCCGCTCGGCATGCCAGTTCAACACGTCGATCAGCGTGTCGGCCTCGACGGGCCATGCGGCGGCATCGGCGGGCGGCGCCGGCCCCGCTTCGCCTTCCGGCGCGGCCTGCGGCTGCGCGTGCGCTGCGGCGAGCGCGCGCACGACGTCGGCGGGCGTCGCGGCGGACGCGAACACGTCGACCGGCAAGCGCACGCCGAACGCGCGCTCGATCCGGTCGAACAGCTCCGCGCGCGTCAGGCTGTCGAAGCCGAGATCGCGCTCGAACCGCGCATCGAGCGTCGCGCGGCCATGACCGTTTCGCTCGCCGTACAACTCGGCGAGCAATGCGTCGATCAGCGCGAGCAGACGCGTCGCGTTGTCGGATAGGCGCTGCGTGTGTTCCATGCTTGTCGCCCGTTCAATGATCGGAGACCGCGCGCAGCGGCGGCGCGCATCCGCCGTATCCGCTCGCTTCGCCGCGCGACGAATCGCGCGACGCCGATCGTCAGCGTGCGCCGTCCCGCGACGAACGGCTTGAGTTGCGTCAACGAGCGGCGCAAACGCGAGCGCGCCGCGTCGCCTCGCGCGCGAGGCCGAGCCGCCGCGCGAGGCGACGTGGGCGGAAACACCGCTCGTCGATCGCGCGGCAATGCGCTCGCGCGCGGCAACCGTCATCCGGCCATGCCTCGATCGCGCGCGCCGGAATCGCCTGGCCTCGCTCAATGCCTGCGCGCGCCCGACGCTCTCGCGCACGCGATCCGCTCGAGCAATGCGCGGCCGCGCGACGTCAGCAGCGAACCCGGCACGCTGGGTTGCCCTCGGTCCACCGTCATCGCGAGCCCCATTTCGACCAGAGACGCGAATTCCGGATTCGCCACGTCCACGCCCTCGGGCGAGCGGGCAACGCACAGCAAGGTCGAGAGTTCATGCGGCGTCAACATCATTCATGTCCCCTGTATCCAGCGGCATCGGCCTGGGCCGGCAGCCCGGTTCGTTTGCGACGGAAAACACGCTGCATCGCACTGTGCAATTCAGGCGGCCGAAAGAAAATCGGCAAATGCGAGATAAGCGCATGGACGCCGCGCACCGCCTTGTAGGAATACGCTGATTCCGCTGCGGATTCGATCGCGGCGGGCGCGCCGATGGCATGGCGATCCGCTGCATGACGCAAGCGGGCGACGCGAAACGCGCCCGTTCCGGCAAATATTTTCCCGTTCCGACCCGCCGCCGCCCGTGCGCGCAAGCCGCACCCGCAGGCCGCCGCGCGCCGCATCGCGTCGCGCGTCAGTGGTGCCAGGCGATCAGGTTGAGCTCGGCCGGCAGGAACGCATCGTCGTGCCAGGCCCGCACGCGCGGCGTGTAATGGTCGGCCGACCGCGTCGCCGGCACGCTCGCGCCGAAGAGGTATCCCTGGATCGAGCCCGGAATCGTTCCGGTCGCCGTCATCGGCCGGCATTCGGCCGGGCGCGCGCCGTCCGCCTCCGCGTACAGTTCCACCCGCACCCATTGCGGCAGGATCTCGCCAAGGTAGACGGGCAGCGTGAAGCGCCACATGTCCTGTTCGCGCCGCACCTCGACCGGCCCGAAGTGCACCTCGTGCCAATCGGCATCGAGCGCCGTTTCCCACGCGTTCAGCGCCTTCGCGAGATTCGCTTGATCGCGGCTGCGGTTGCGATACGCGGCCGCCGCCGGCCGATAAAAGCGCACGAGATAGTCGGTCAGCATCCGGTTGCTGCTGAAACGCGGCGCGAGCTCGGACATGCTCGCGCGCATCCGCTGCACCCATTCGCGCGGCACGCCGCGAGCGTCGCGCCGGTAGAACGCCGGCACGATATCGTTCTCGAGTATCCGGTACACGGCCTGCGCGTCGTCCGCATCATCGTCTCCGCATCCAAACGCCCATCCGTACGCAGGCCGATACGCCTCCGCCCACCAGCCGTCGAGCTCGGACAGATTCAGGCCGCCGTTCGCGAGCACCTTCATTCCGCTCGTTCCGCACGCCTCCCACGGCCTGCGCGGCGTGTTGATCCAGACGTCGACGCCCTGCACGAGCTGCTGCGCGAGCGCCATGTCGTAGTCCTCGAGAAACACGACGCGCCGCCGCAGCGCGGGCTGGTGGCTGAACTCGACCCACGCATGAATGAGCTGCTTGCCCCGCTCGTCGTCGGGATGCGCCTTGCCGGCGACGATCAGTTGAACCGGCTGCCTTTCGTCCGTGAGCAGCCGTGCAAGACGCCCGGCGTCGTGCAGCAGCAGGTTCGGCCGCTTGTAATCGGTGAAGCGGTGCGCGAAGCCCAGCGTGAGGATGTTCGGATCGAGCACCTGCGCCGCCTGCACGACCTGCCGCTGCGGCTCGCCGCGCTGCGCGAGCTGCCAGCCGAGCCGCCGTCGCGCATAGCGCACGAGATCGCGGCGCTGCTGCGCCGCGAGCGCCCATAACTGCTCGTCGTCGCAAGCCGCGACGGCCGCGGTGTGGCCGTCCACCGAACCGAGCCAGCGCCCCTTGCCGCAAGCGCACGTCCACAGGTCGTCCGCCCATGCCGAATCCCAGCTCGGCACGTGCACGCCGTTCGTCACGTGGCTGACCGGCACCTCGTCGACGGGCCAGCGCGGATAGAGGCTGCTGAACTTCCGGCGGCTGACCTCGCCGTGCAGCAGGCTCACGCCGTTCGCCTGAGCGGAGCCGCGCAACGCGAGGTACGCCATGCCGAACGGCTCGTCGTCGTTCAGCGGATCGGCGCGACCGAGCGCCAGCAGGTCACGCGACGAAATGTCGAATGCCCGTTCGTACCCACGCAGATACTCGAGGACGAGCGGCTGCGCGAATGTGTCGAATCCCGCCATGACCGGCGTGTGCGTCGTAAACACGTTGCCGCCGCGCGTCGCCCACCACGCGTCGCGAAAGGACGTGCCGTGCTTCTGCATGAAAAGGCGCGCGCGCTCGAGCACGAGGAGCGCCGCATGCCCCTCGTTCATGTGGCACACGTCCACTTCGAGGCCGAGCGCGTCCAGCATCGCGCATCCCCCGACGCCGAGCACCATTTCCTGCAGCAGGCGCGTCTCGGCGCCGCCCGCATACAGTTTCGCGGTGATGCCGCGATCGCCGACGCTGTTGCGCAGGTCGTTGCTGTCGAGCAGATACAGACGGGTGCGGCCGACGATCGCGAGCCATACGCGCAAGTACAGCGTGCGGCCGGGCAGATCGAGCCCGACCTTCAGCCACGCGCCGTCGGCGCCGATCACGGGCTGGATCGGCAGGCTCGTCGGATCGTTGTACGGATAGGCCTCGCGCTGCCGGCCGCTCGCATCGATGCTCTGACGGAAATAGCCTTCCTGAAACAGCAGGCCGACGCCGATCACCGGAACGCCCAGATCGCTCGCCGTCTTCAGGTAATCGCCAGCGAGCACGCCGAGTCCGCCCGCGTACAGCGCGAACGCTTCGCCGAGACCGAACTCCATGCTGAAGTATGCGATCGTGCCCGGCGCGTCCGCGGCGCCTTCGCTTTGCGCCTGCCACCAGCCGCGGTCGCCGTGATAGCGGCGATGGTCGTCGATCGCGGCGGCGAGCTTCGACGAGAAATCGCGATCGCCGCACAGCTCGTCGAGCCGATGTTGCGATACGTTCTGCAGAATGATCCACGGGTTGCCGGTCCGCCCCCAGAGCTCGGGGTCGATGGCCTGCCAGAGCGCGTCGAGCGCATGGCTCCATGTCCAGCGCAGATCGAGCGCGAGCTCGGTCAACGCCGACAATGACGCGGGCAACGCACGCGGCAGGAATGCGAACATCGGCTCTCCCTCGTTCGTGGCTGTCGGCGCCGGCGGCGCTCACTTCGACGCGAGCGCCACCTGCCGCGCGAGCCGCTCCTGACGCAGCCGTTCGGACTGCTCGGGCGCGCGACGCCGGCGCCCGCTCGCGGCGTCCGCTCGCGCAAGCGCGGCCGCCGCGCCCCGCGCCTCGTCGGACGCCTCGACGCGCCGCCGCGGCGTCAGCGCCGCGTACAGGTCCAGATACGCGCGCGCCGAACGCGACCAGCTCGAATCGCGCGCCATCGCGAGCCGGCACAACGCGGACCACACGCCGGGCCGCGCATCGTGCAGATTCACGCAGCGGCGCAGCGCTTCGCTCATCGCATCGCCTGTCGGCGCGTCGAACACGAAGCCCGTCGCGTCCTCGGAGTGCGGCGCGAGCGTGTCGAGATCGACGACGCTGTCGGCGAGTCCGCCAACCCGCCGTACGATCGGAATCGTTCCGTAGCGCATCGCGTACAGCTGCGTGAGCCCGCACGGCTCGAACCGGGCGCCGTGCAGCAGGATGTCCGCGCCGGCATGAATCCGGTGCGCGAGCGTTTCGTCATAGCCGATCCGCACCGCCACGCGGCGCGGATACTGCGCGGCCAACGCATCGAACCCCTGTTCGAGCGCGCGATCGCCGCGTCCATGCAGTGCGAACTGCATGCGCGGATGCTGCGCGAGCTGCTCAGGCAGGCGTTCGAGCACGATGTCCGACATCTTTTGCGAGGTCAGCCGGCACACCGATGCGACGAGCGGGGCCCTTGCGTCGGCGCAAAGGCCGAGTTCCTGCTGCAGCGCAGCCTTGCAGCCCGCCTTTCCGCCCATGTCGTCGATCGAATACGGTTGCGGCAGCCAGCGGTCCGTCGCCGGATTCCACAGCTCGGTGTCGATGCCGTTCATGATCCCGCTGAGCTGGTCGCGCCGCGCCGCGTACAAACCCTCGAGGCCGCAGCCGAATTCGGCCGTCTGGATCTCGCCCGCATAGGTGGGACTGACCGTGGTGAGTCGGTCCGCGTAGCGCGCGCCCGCTTTCAGGAACGACAACTGCCCGTAGAATTCGACGCCATCGACCGACAGCGCATCGGCCGGCAAGCCGATGCGCGCCGCGTCGTCGAGCGCGAAATTGCCCTGGAACGCGGCGTTGTGGATCGTGAACACGGTCTTCGGGCGCGCGTCGCCCGCGCCGCGCGTCAGAAGCGCAACGAGCCCGCCGTGCCAGTCGTGCGCGTGCACGACGTCCGGACGCCACCTCAGCCCCGCGGCGCCGAGCGCAACGCGCGCGGCCACCTGGCAAAGCAGGCCGAAGCGGTACGCGTTGTCCGCCCAGTCCGCGTCGTCCGGGCCGCAATACAGCGAGCCCGCGCGACGATACAACGACGGGCAGTCGAGCAGCCACACCGGCACGCCGGAATCGGGCATCGACCCCGCGATGATGCGCACCGCCGCGCCCGGCAGCACTTCGCCCAGCTCGGCGACGACGCGCGGCCGCAATACGCGATCGAGCGCTTGCGCGTAGCCCGGCATCAGCACGCGCACATCGCAGCCGAGCGCGCGCAGCGCCTTCGGCAGCGATGCGCAAACGTCGGCGAGTCCGCCCGTCTTCGCGAGCGGAAACGCTTCCGATGCGACGAACATCACCCGCGGCCCCGCACGGCCTCGCCCGGCGGACGCCCCGCGCGCCCGGCCCGTTACCCCGTCGTTCATTGTCTGTCTCCTCCCGGCAGGTGGCACGCCTGCCCGAGCGATCAATGTCACGCGCCGGCGCGAAGCTTGATTTGATCCTCATCAAAACTTGCGGATCGTGCGGGCGACACCATCGCGATGACGGGAATCGGCGCTCGCACGGCATGGCGGAACGCCGTGGGACGGCGTCCGCGAAACGCGCGCCGCGTATCGCGTATCGCGTATCGCGTGTCGCGTGTCGCGTGTCGCGTATCGCGTATCGCGTATCGCGTATCGCGTATCGCGTATCGCGTGTCGCGCGTCGCCTGGCGAAACGTCGCGCCAGCCGCACGCCGCGCGCACCGCCCGTTTCCCGCCGTCATCCACATCGCATCGGGGATACCCTTGCCCACCGAGCCGCTGCCCGCGCCACCCGTCGTCGTCGACCGGCCCGCCTCGCCGGACGACGCCGCGTTGATCGCGCCGGACGATCTCGCTCGTCTGCTGCGCGGCGAGCACGACGATCCGTTCGCGGTGCTCGGCATCCATGCCGAATCGTCCGCGCGCGACGTCGTCGTCCGCTGCCTGCTGCCGGGCGCCGCCCGAGTCGAACTGATCGACGCCGCCTCGGCACGCACGCTCGCCACGCTGTCTCCGGTCGGGTCCGGCGAACTGCATGCGATCCGCCTGCCGGCGCCCGGCCCGCTGCGCTACCGATTGCGCGCGCACTACGCGGACACGGTTCGCGACCTCGACGATCCGTATGCATGCACGCCGTGGCTCGGCTCGCTCGATTGCCATCTGCTCGCGCGAGGCGAGCATCGCGACGCCTATCGCCGGCTCGGCGCGCACCCCTGCGTGCATGACGGACTCGAAGGCACTGCATTCGCGCTGTGGGCGCCGAATGCGTCGTGCGTCAGCGTGGTCGGCTCGTTCAACGGCTGGGACGCTCGCGTGCACGCGATGCGCAAGCGAATCGAATGCGGCGTGTGGGAGCTGTTCGTGCCGGGCGTCGGCTGCGGCGCGCTCTACAAGTTCGCGCTGCGCACGCGCGACGGCGACCGGCTTCTGAAGGCCGACCCATATGCGCGGCGCACCGAGGCGCCGCCCCGCACGGCGTCGCGCATCTGCGCGCCGTCGGCGTTCGGCTGGCGCGACGACGCCTGGATGCGCGAACGCGCGGCGGCGCAATCGGCGCACGCGCCGATCGCGATCTACGAAGTGCATCTCGATTCGTGGCGCCGCCATCCCGACGGGCGCGCGTACTCCTATGACGAACTCGCCGACGCGCTGATTCCATACGTCGCCGCGCTCGGCTTCACGCACGTCGAGCTGTTGCCGATCGCCGAATATCCGTTCGCCGGCTCGTGGGGCTATCAGCCGGTATCGCTGTTCGCGCCGTCCGCGCGCTGGGGCGAGCCCGACGCGCTGCGCCGCTTCGTCGAGCGCTGCCATCTCGCGGGGCTCGGCGTGCTGCTCGACTGGGTGCCCGCGCATTTTCCGCAGGACGCGCACGGGCTCGCGCGTTTCGACGGCACGCACCTGTACGAGCACGAGGACCGGCGCGTCGGGCTGCATCGCGGATGGAACACGCTCGTCTACAACCTCGGCCGGCACGAAGTCGCGAACTTTCTGATCGCGAACGCGCTGTACTGGCTGCGCGAATTCCACTTCGACGGCTTGCGCGTCGACGCGGTCGCGTCGATGCTCTATCTCGACTACGACCGCGACGATGGCCAATGGCTGCCGAATGTACACGGCGGCCGCGAGAATCTCGAAGCGGTCGCGTTTCTGCGTCGCCTGAACGAGACCGTTCATGCCGACGCGCCGCAAGGCGCGATCACGATCGCGGAAGAATCGACCGCATGGCCGATGGTGAGTGCGCCGGTCGCGGCCGGCGGTCTCGGCTTCGACTTCAAATGGAACATGGGCTGGATGAACGACACGCTGTCGTTCATGCGCGTCGATCCGATCCACCGGCGCTTTCATCTGGACCGGCTGACGTTCGGGCTGCTCTACGCGTGGAGCGAGCAGTTCGTGCTCGCGCTGTCGCACGACGAAGTCGTGCACGCAAAAGGATCGCTGCTGGCGAAGATGCCGGGCGACGCCTGGCAACGCCACGCGAACCTGCGCCTCTATCTCGCCTTTCAGTACGCGCATCCGGGCAAGAAGCTGCTGTTCATGGGCAGCGAATTCGGGCAGGAACGCGAGTGGAATCACGATCGCGAGCTCGACTGGGCGCGGCTCGCCGATCCGGCGTCGGCGGGCGTGCGGCGGCTCGTCGGCGATCTGAACCGGCTGTACCGGCGGCGCGGCTGCCTGCATCGCCGCGATGCCGACAGCCGCGGCTTTCGCTGGATCGATTGCGCCGACAGCCACCAGACCGTGATCGCATGGCGGCGCATCGGCGATGCGCCGGACGATTTCGTCGTGGTCGTCTGCAATTTCACGCCGCAGCCGCGAACCGGCTACCGGATCGGCGTGCCGGCGGCCGGATTCTATCGCGAGCTGCTCAACAGCGACGCGGCCGACTACGGCGGCAGCGGTCTCGGCAACCTGGGCGGCGTGTCGAGCGAGCCCGTGCCGATGCACGGCGAGCCGCATTCGCTGTCGTTGCTGCTGCCCCCGCTCGCGGCGCTCGTCTTCGCCGCCCCGGGCCACTGAGGAGACGCGCGTGCCGCACGCCCTTGCACTCGACGCGGGCGCGCCCGCGCCGCTCGGCTCGCGGTGGGACGGCGGCGGCGTCAATTTCGCGGTCTACTCGCGGCATGCGGCGCGCGTCGAGCTCTGCCTGTTCGACGCATCCGGCCGGCAAGAGCGCGCGCGCCTGACGCTGCCCGCGCGCACGGGCGACGTATGGCACGGCTATTTGCCGGGCGCCGCGCCCGGAACCGTCTATGGATACCGCGTGCACGGCTGCTACGCGCCGCATCGCGGCGAACGCTTCAATCCGCACAAGCTGCTGCTCGACCCGTGCGCGTGCGCGCTGACGGGCGATTTCGTCTGGCACGACGCAGTGTACGGATACCGGCGCGATCGCGGCGCGGACGACCCGCACGCGCGCGATCCGCGCGACAGCGCGCCGTATGTCCCGAAGTCGCGGGTCGTCGCGCCCGCGGTGCGCGGCGCGCGCCCGCCGAAGCCGGGCACGCCGTGGCGCGACACGGTCATCTACGAGCTCCACGTACGCGGCTTCACGCGGCGGCACCCGGACGTCCCCGCGCCGCTGCGCGGCACGGTCGCGGGGCTCGGCACGCGCGCCGCGATCGCCCATTTGCGCGAGCTCGGCGTGAGCGCGATCGAGTTGCTGCCGACGGCCGCGTTCATCGACGAGGCCGAACTGGCCCGGCGCGGCCGACGCAATTACTGGGGCTACAATCCGCTCGCGCCGTGCGCGCCGCATCCCCGCTATCTCGCGCACGATGGCGACGACGAGTTCGCCTGCACCGTCGACCGGCTTCACGAGGCCGGCATCGAAGTGATCGTCGACGTCGTGCTGAACCACACCGCGGAACGCGATGCGCGGGGGCCCACCCTCTGCTTGCGCGGGCTCGACAACGCGAGCTATTACCGGCTGGACCCCGAGCGCCCGGCCCGCTATGTCGACTACACCGGCTGCGGAAACACGCTCGATCTGTCGCGGCCGGCCGCGATCGCGCTCGCGCTCGCGACGCTGCGCCATTGGGCGTGCGACATCGGCGTCGACGGCTTTCGCTTCGATCTCGCGACGACGATGCTGCGCGACGCCGACGGCCGCGTCGGCAACGAGGCGCCGCTCGTCGCCGCGATCCTCGCCGACGCCGAACTGGCGTCGCTGAAGCTGATCGCGGAGCCGTGGGACGCGACGCTTTCCGGCTATCGGCTGGGCGGATTTGCGCCGCCGTTCGCCGAGTGGAACGATCGCTATCGCGACGGCATGCGCCGCTTCTGGCGCGGCGATCGCGGCGCGGCGGGCGAATGCGCGACGCGCTTCGCGGGATCGAGCGACGTGTTCGCGCGCGCCGGCCGCGCGCCATCGGCCAGCGTGAACTTCGTCACCGCGCACGACGGCTTCACGCTCGCCGACCTGACGTCGTATGCCGCGCCGCGCGGCGGCGGCCCGGGGGCGTCGTCCGGCCGACGTGACGAAATCACCGTGTGCGGCGCCGACGAGAGCGCGGCGGACGACGCGAGCGTGCGGCTGCGACGCCGGCGGCTGCGCGCATCGATGCTCGGCGCGCTGGCGATGTCGCACGGCACGCCGATGATCGTCGCGGGCGACGAGTTCTCGCGCACGCTGCACGGCGACAACAACGCGTACTGCGTGGATTCGCCCGCGAGCTGGATCGACTGGTCCGCGCGCGGCGATCCCGATCGGGACCTGCGCACCTTCGTGACGCGCGCATTGAGCGTGCGACGCGCGCTCGACATGCTGCGGCAGACGCGCTTCTTCGATGGTCGCCCGATCGCCGCGCAAGGTGCGGACAAGGATATCGCGTGGCTGCTCCCGGAAGG
Organism: Burkholderia thailandensis E264; assembly: GCF_000012365.1. Lineage (NCBI taxonomy): Bacteria > Pseudomonadati > Pseudomonadota > Betaproteobacteria > Burkholderiales > Burkholderiaceae > Burkholderia > Burkholderia thailandensis. The sequence continues at coordinate 1,104,913 of NC_007650.1, read as the reverse complement.
CCGCGAGCTGACCGAGGACGACTGGCGCGCGAACGAGACACGCGGCTTCGCCGCGCTGCTCGCCGATCCTCGTCGCGGCGGCGACGCCTCGCCCTCGCGCATCTATGTCGCGATGAACGCGCGAGACACGCGATGCGCCTTTCGTCTGCCGGAAAGCGCCGGCGAGCGGACGCCCGACTGGCTCGTCGCGCTCGACAGCGACGCGACCGAATGCGCAGCCGCCGGCGCGCTGTATCCGGGCGGAAGCTGGATCACGGTCGAGGGCGGCGGCTTCGTCGCGCTCGTGCCGGCCGACACGGCGGGCGTCGGCGTCGCCGGCCCGCTCGCCGCGCGCGCGCGGCGCGCCGGCATCGCAATCGACTACGTCGGCGCGGACGGCCTGCGCCGGCAGGTGCCGGCGGAAGCGCTCGAGCGGCTTGTCGCCGCGCTCGGCGAACGCGCCGACGCGGCCGAGGGCCCAGACGGCACGACACGCGCCGGCGCCGACGCGGCACGGCCGTCGAGCGCGCGACGCCCGGCGACGCAAGCGCCCGCGCGCTGCTGGCTGCCGCTCGCGCTGCGGCAGCGTCCCGGATGCTGGGCGCTGTCGGTCCAGACGTATGGGCTGCGCTCGGCGCGAAGCTGGGGCATCGGCGACTTCGACGATCTCGCGCACATGATCGACGTCGCGGCGCGCCTGGGCGCCGCAGGGGTGCAATCGAGCCCCGTGCACGCGCTTTCGCTGTCGCAGCCGCAACGCGCATCGCCCTATGCGCCGTGCGATCGCCTGATGCTCAATCCGCTGCTGATATCGGCGCCGCTCGCGGCGGGCGATGCGCCGCCGCCCGACTATCTGCGCTTTGTCGAGCAACCGCGCGTGCGCGCCGAGTTGTCGCGCATCGAACGCGCGGCGACGATCGATTACCCGGCCGTCGCCTCGCTCAAGCGGCAGGCGCTCGCGCTGCTGCACGCGGCGTTCGTCCGCGACGGCCCGGATGCGGAACGCACGGCCTATCGCGCGTTTTGTCACGGCGAAGGCGTCGCGCTGCGCGAATACGCGACGTTCGAGGCGCTGGGCGAATGGCAAGCCGCGCAGCAGGGTCGATATGTCGGCTGGATGCAATGGCCATCGGCCTATCGCGATCCGCGCTCGACACCCGTCGCCGATTTCGCCGACGCGCATCGCGAGCGCATCGATTTTTTCATGTACCTGCAGTGGCAAGCGAGGCGTCAATGGCATCGCGCGGCCGCGCGCGGCCGTGATGCGCGGATGGCGCTCGGGCTCGTCGCCGACCTCGCGCTCGGAGCCGGCGCGGACAGCGTCGAAGCGTGGCGCTGGCCGGGGCTCGCTGCGCTCGATGCGGAACTGGGCGCGCCGCCCGATGCGTTCGCCGCGCGCGGACAGCGCTGGGGGCTCGCGCCCTGGCGTGTGCAACGGCTGGCCGACGCCGATTTCGCGCCGTTCGCCGCGGTGCTCGACGCGGCCATGCGCGACGCCGGCGCGCTGCGGATCGATCATGCGGCCGGGTTGATGCGCCAGTTCTGGGTCCCGCGCGGCGGCGACGCGGCGCGCGGCGCATACGTCTCGTATCCGTTCGACGCGTTGCTCGCCCGCATCACGCGCGCGAGCGCCGCGCATCGCTGCGCCGTGATCGGCGAAGATCTCGGCAACGTGCCGCCCGGCCTGCGCGAACGTCTCGCGCAAGCGCACATCCTCGGTTGCCGGGTTGTCTATTTCGAAAGGACGCCGGACCATGCGTTCGTCGCCGGCGATCGCTATCCGCCGCTGACGGCCGCGATGGCATCGACGCACGATTTGCCGACGATCGCGGGCTTCTACTCGGGCGCCGACAACGACGAGCTCGACGCGCGCGGATTACGCGCATCGCCGTCGCTCGCCGCGCTTGCGCGCGAAGAGCGACGAGTCGCCCTGGCGACGCTGCGCGCACGGCTCGCGCCGTATGGCGACACGACGAACGCGGCGGCGTTCGCGCGCGCATTGCATCGCTTTCTCGCCGACTGCGCGAGCAGGCTCGTCATCGTGCAGCTCGACGATGCGCTCGGCGTCGAACGTCAGGCCAATCTGCCGCCCCTCGGCGATGCGCCGCCGAACTGGCGGCAACGCATTCCCGTCGCGATCGACGCGCTTGCAAATCATGGGGGCCTGCGCGATCTCGCATGGATATTCGAGAAACGCGCGCCGTCGAACGGATCGAGCCGCACCGAATAGGCCGTGCGTCGATCGCCGCTCGAATCGAGCGCCGCCGTGGATGCAGAGGTCGTTCCGCCCACTCCGGCAGAGCATCGCCCGGCAAGCCGCGTCAACGCCTGCGCGCTGCACTGTTCAGGATCGGCGGCTCCGGCCCCGCTTGTGCCGCTCGCCCGGATACCGATCCGCCGAGCTTCCAGAGCTGCGCGCCGCCCATCCGGCCATGCGCCGGCCGTTGCTCATACGAGTGCGTGTCATCCTGCGCTCCGCCGAGCCGTGCGCCGCAGCGTATGATACGAGCCATAGCGCGCACCGCCCTTGCGCACCGGGAGCGGCGAATTCACGTTCGATTGGAGACATCCTTGAGGCCACCTTCAACGGCTTTGACCGCCATAACGGCTGCCGTCCTGCTCGGCACTGGTGTTCTTCCGTCATCGGCGACGGCGGATGTCCTGGCGCGCCGCAAGGAGGTGGCGCAACGCGGCGCAGAGGTCATGCCCTTCTCCCTGTCGGCCACCACCCATTTCTTTACGAAGACGTCCGACGGCGGAATCCAGCAGGTCGTCACCCGATATCACGACCCGAAGCAGACCGCGCTCATCCGCGAGCATCTGAGCGTGATCGCTCGCCAGTTTTCCGCAGGCGATTTCGAGGCGCCGGAGCAGATCCACGGGGATGCCATGCCGGGCCTTGCTTCGTTGCGAGCCGCACGGCCCGGCGAACTGCAGATCCGCTATCGCGACCTGCCCAACGGCGGGGAAATCGCATACCACGCGAGCGATCCCCGTCTGGTCGAAGCCCTGCACGAATGGTTCGATGCCCAGTTGTCCGATCATGGGCACGACGCGATGGCCGGGCACGAGCCGGGCATGATGCCTCCCCCCACATCAGATTCTTCGGCGCGGAAATAGGCCGCTCATTCGAACGGGATGTCGAGGACTGCCCCGTTCCGATCGACTGCAGCCCGCCGGCGGACGTTTGCTGCTGGCAGCAAGCTGGACGCATCGCGCCTTGGTGTGTGCATCGAGACCACGCTGAAGTCGACACGTTCTCTTCTGGAAGGAAGCCCGCCCGAGCCGTAAGGCTCTGATGTTGGCAAGAGCCTACGCCACGGCCAAATCACCCGCATGCATCGGGTCATTCTCCGCGAGATAGCGCCTCTGGTCACACCAGATCCCCCGCTGATCCCATAGCGCGCAGGGCCACGACGTGAATGCCGCAACCGAATCGTGAACGTATTCTGCCAGCAACTGGTCGACGACCAGCGAAGGCGGCGCCTGCTCGTCCCACGCCGACAGGATCATTTTCTCGTATGGGGTCAACTCACGCGGTGTCGGCGGGTAGCTTTGCGGGCCTGGGCGGCGTTCGATCGGGTAGCGCAGGAACTCGATGTGCCGCGCAAGCAGCCGCTGCTCGCGCAGGAGCTGCGTCGCCTGCTCTTGCGGATCTTTCGGCACGTCATACACCCATTCGTTCGGACGGCAGGCCGAATGGTCGGCGTCGGTCCCGACTGGTACGGTTCGGCAAAATGACTCACCAACCTTTGCATATAAACGCCCCAACACCCGCTCGTCAGCATGGTGCCGAGCGAGAACGCTGCGCCACCGGAAATTCAGGTAACGATGCGGTTGGATGAGCGCTTCGAGCGTGTCGCCGGAGGCTGACGGCAGGGTAGCCATATACTCGGTGTACAGCCCCACAATCCGGGCATCATCGGACAGATCGAAATCCTTCCTGATGTTCCTTGGCATCTGATCGAGAGGGATAATCGGCACGTGGGCCCTTAACGCCTCCGCAAACATGTGCCTCAACGGAATCAACGAAAGATCGTGAACACGCCCCTGCTCCTCAGGCCCGTAACCACCGCCGACATCGGAATGCACGCCGGGATACACGACTTCCTCACAGCTACCCTGGTAGGACTTATCGACACGCACCGAATCGAGCGGAAATGCGCGTCGAACTTCGTGTGCCGAAACGTAATGCACGCATCGCTCCACTTCGGCCGGTATCGCCAATTCCGACGCCCAATCGAGATGCAGAGCGGGACCGCCGACCGAGGCGACCGTGTCAAAAATGCCCATGAAGGTAATACGTAACGGCACGCGCATACCGCTCGGGGCCGCCCAATACAGCCTGCCCCCATCCTTCCCGCATTTTTGTTCAATGAATCGACGAGCGAATGCGCGCGCTTGCGTCGCACCCCGAGAAAAGCCAAAGATCGCGACAGTAACTTCGCGCATGTGCTTCCATGAGCCCGGCCCCCATTCAACTTCCAGCAATCGAGAGAACTCCGCGAGGGCGAACTTGATGCGCAAATCGCCACCAGTGCCGAGCCCAAGCCCGAGCACCCCACCTCCATCGTCGTTCAGACGATCGGTATAGCCAGCCACCTTTTCGAACTTAAATGGCGTCCCGACGCCCGGAATATATGTGCGCCGCACATCCGATTGAATCGAATCTTTAGTGATCCGGAATAGCTTAGCGACGTTCGAATGCTTGTTAAGCGGCACATCCCGATCCATGTTGTTGTTTGTACCATCGAAGAAGAACGGCAGACTCGGAAAAAGCCGACAGGCAACCATATCCGCCTTTTCTGCGGGACATTGTCTGCGCGCCACCATCAAACCGCTATCAATTGCCGATTGCTTCAGGTCATCATCAGTAATGGGGGTGCCAGCCTGTCGAACCGTCATTGTCGTTCTCGTCGGAAAGTGTTATTTGGCTACGCAACCCGATCGGCTAGGGCGTGTTCACACTATCGAAGGGCTTCGATAATCAGGGCGAAGTTGATAAAGGCAATGAACATCAAGTCGAGTTTGTCGAAGCGCGAGAAGATGCGACGAAAACCCTTCAATCGACGGAACAGCCGCTCGACTTCGTTACGACGCTTGTACATTTCCCGGTCGTATTCCCAAGGCTCGACGCGCGTACTCAACGGAGGGACGACCGGGATGAAGCCGAGATCGAGCGCGAGTTGTCGGGTTTCGTTACCTTCGTACGCCTTGTCCATCAGCAGGTGCAGCGGCCGATTCGGCGGCCCCAGGCGTTCGAGCAGTGCACGTCCCTGCGGCGCATCGCCGGCTTGACCGGGCGACAGTGCGAACGTTATGGCTGTTCGAGCATCCGCGGCAACCATATGAATCTTGGTTGTCCATCCTCCGCGAGACTTGCCGATGGCTTGAGGTCCATTTTTTTTAACGCACCGGTGCCGTCAGGATGAACCTTCACGATCGTGCTATCCAGCGATACCGCTTCAATCCGAACGCGAATGATCTGCGCGCGCTGCAACTCCGTGAACACTCGGTCCAGTACACCGTTGCGAGACCAACGGTTCATGCGCGTGTAGATCGTGTGCCAGCGGCCGAAACGTGGTGGCAGGCCGCGCCATTTACATCCGTGCTCGGCCACATAAAGGATCGCGTTGAGCACTTGCAGGTTCGACAGGCTCACATTGCCACGCTGTCGCGGCAGGCAATGTTCGATCTGCTTGAATTGGGCTTCGGAGATTTCCATCTCCGAAGCATAACCTCAAACTAATGTAGTGTGAACACGCCCTAGGCGAGAACGCCAATGCCGCAGTATTCAGATCACGCAAAATGACACACAAATAGGCATCCGTCTTGTGCCAGTCCGGATCCTGATGCGGGCCGCCCGAAGGGAAATTCACTTGGACGCTGTGCTTCTCGTCAGGCATCATAACCGCTTTGGTCTTCGGATCCTCCTCGTATCCCCATTCCCATGTCACGGTGACGGGCTTGCTCCAATCCCTCATTCCCGGGAAGCAACAAGCCGCTCCCCCACCTCCCCCACGCCTGCTCGCGTCCCCCGCCCAGTACTTCTCAACAAAAATATTCACTGCGTAGCGATCAGTATGATTGACGGGCACCATTGCAAGCGAGGGTCCGTTATTAGCAAGCGGATCGTTCGGCAGGCTGCCGGAACCAGCGCAGGCCGTCAGAGTGAATGCGGCAAAACACGTCGCGAGCACGGCTCGTCGGAGTTGGGTCAAGGTCATACGCGTCTATCCTGATCAGAAGATGTCTCTACGATGCCGAAAATCGATCACTCGCCGTCGGCAATATGGTTCGCAACAGCGCCACGCCATCGGGGTGCGAGTCGAACGCTTCCCCATGTCGCATCGCGAGCGCACAGTAATCCATCCATGCGCCGGGTCCCTCGATGCCGTGCTGCCGCGCACGCGCAATCTGACGGCACACAAAACCATAGCGGTCGCGTTCCGGCACGTCGGCCAACAATTCTGGGGCATGCTCGCTAAAATGTTGCAGCAAGCCGTCCGGCACGCTCGCCTCGGTCAATGCATCCACCTGCCCCTGATCGAGCTTGAGCGGCGGCTTGAGCGTCGCGGCGGAAGCCGGCATCCGATCCTGACGCCAGTCGATCTGACGCAGCGCGCCTTTGCGGTCCCAATATGTCCACCTCAGGATCGGCGCGAGAAACGCCTGACGCTGTTCACCGGACAGCACCGGCCCTTTCACGAACAGCGTCTCGTCTTCCGCCGAACCAACCAGCGTCGCGAGAATCGCCGGATCCCAATACGCGAGCACGATCGGCTCGCCATCCGGCAAGCACACGCGCAGAAACGACTTCAGATGCTCCGCGAGCGCCGCAAGCGGCAACGGCGATGCCAGAATCGTCGCGCACGGCGATGCCGGTCCATGTCGCTCCAGCCACCCACGCGCCGACTCAAAGTGACTCGGCGGAATGTAGATCAGGTGTGGCGATACCGCCTGCACGTCCGCCCCGCCGTCCAGCATGCATGCAACATGGTCGCGACGAACCGACAACGCCCCCGGCAAGCTGCCGTTGTGCAACGGCGCCGCGAGTACGTATACATGCGCGCCCAACGCTTCGGCTTCGGCGAACCTGGCTTGGATGCCGATGTCTTGGCTATTCCGCTCGGTCATCACGCCCCCATCGCCACGAACGCGCCGCGCCCGGCCGCCTGCTTCATCATGCACGGCACGCACACCGCATCCGGCTGCGTCGGCATCGGATACGGCATGCTGGCCGGGCCCGAGAAGTTGTGCAGGCTCCCCTTGATGTCGATCTTGCCCGGCGCATGGATCTGAATGTCGCCGCCCTTCAGGCGGATGTACGCCTGCCCCGACGTGATCAGTATCTCCTTGTCCGCCGCGATCTCGATGCGCTCCGTCGCCGACACGATCCGCACCGTCTTCTGGCCGATCAGGTCGATCGTCTCGCGATGCGACTCGATCTGAACCGCGTCCTTCGAGAACAGCTTGATCCCGCTCTGCGCGAACACGCTGACCTTCTCGCCCGCGCTCGCCACGAACGACTTCCCCGTCGCGACGAACGCGCTTTGACCCGCCACGACGTTCACGTGCCGATCCGCCGACGCGTGCAGCGACTGAAACGTCGTCAGCCCCATGCCGCCCGCGCTGCCGAGCAGCATCGCCGGCACCTTGAAGCCGTTCGCGCTGCCCGTCCCGCCGCCCGACGTGCGCCCCCCGCTCGCGCCCGGCTCGACCGGCTGCCGCGTCGCGTCGGTCAGTTCCGTCAGCGCGTCGTGCCCCGCCTTCAGACTCTCCGCCCGATGCTGCTCGCTCAGCGACGACTGCCGCGCGAGCACGTCCGCCGCGGCCTTCAGTTGATCGCGCGCCGCGTCCACGTCCAGTTGCTCGGCGTCGTGGCGAGTCGCGTGCGTGCCGATGTACAGGCCGCGATTGGCGCGAACCGCGCCGTATTGGTCCGCATGCAGCGTGAAGCCCGAGCCGAGATAGCGGCCGCGCGTGTTGCCCTGCTGTACGATCCCGTAGCCGAGCGTCAGATGGCTGTAGTCGCCCCGCGTCTTGCTCAGCACACGGGCGCGCACCTGCCCGGTCGCGTCGTCGAGCTGCATCTCGCTGTAACCGCCGCCGCCACCGTATTCGCGCGACTGGAAGCCCGACAGCAGCCCGTCCGAATGCCACATCGGCGGCGTCGCCCCGCCCGGCGCGCGCGATACGATGTACGGGCGGTCGCAGTCGCCGCCGACGAAATCCACATAGACGGTCTCGCCGCGTCGCGGCACGTGCACGCCGCCGTACTGCGGCCCGGTATCCGATTGCGCGACCAGCAGCGGCGGCGACGTCTCGAACGCGTCGGGCGGACTCTGCCGATCCCAATGGAAGCGCGCGCGCACGCGATTCAGCGGGTCCGTCCAGACATCCTCGCCGTTCGGCGTGACGATCGTCGCCATCTCGACCGACATCGCCGGCTTGCGATGCTCGAACGGGCTACGGTATTCGATATCGGTGCGCTGCGCCTCCACCTCGATGACGTACAGGCCCGTCGCGCCGTCCTGCGGATGCGGCGCGACCGCGAACGCCGAACCGAAGCCCGAACGCGCCCGCTCGATGTCCGCTTGCAGGCTGTACGGGAAATGCCGGCTCGAACGGGCGATCGACACGTTGTTCTCGATCGTCCAGCGGGCCGCCATGGCGACGAATTCCCGCGCCTTCGGATCGGATTCCGCATGCGCCGGATGATCGTTCAGCACGAAGCGGCCGCCCGCGTCGATCCAGCGCGAGCCGCCCACTCCCGCGTATCGCCTCGAGCGCGACTCGTATTCCTCCGCTCGAATGCGTGCCCACGCCGCGCCCCGGTCCGAGTCCGGATACCGGTACGCGCCCGCGCTGTAGTCTTCGAGCGGCGGATACGGAATCGCCTTCTGTTCCTGCGTGCGCCAGTTCGTCTGCTCGACGTAGCGCGTCGTTTGCACGGACTGCCGAACCTCGAACGGCGTCGACGGCCGCTTGTAGTCGCCGGAACGCGAGGCAACGTGCACGCTGTTCAACTGGCGCAGCGTTGCCCATTGCGTGAATCCGCCGATCTCGTCGCCGGCATTGCCTCGATAGAAGTCGATCGGCTTGGCTGCCGGCAGCGCCTCGACGCGATCGACGATCCTGAGCGTCGTCTTCTGCTCGCGTTCGTCGTGAATCCAATAGCCGTAGAGCCCTTCGTCTTCCATGATCCGGTTGACGAAGTGCCAGTCGGTTTCGCTCTGCCGGCAATACGAACGCTTCGCGAGCGCCCCGCTCAATTCGAACCGGAATGCGCCCTGAAGCGGCGGATAGCGATTGAACACCTCGGACAGGATTTCCTGCGCATCGCGGTCGAGCCAGAAATGCTCGTCGCGGCGATGCCGGAGAAAATGCAGCGCGGACGAAAAGCCGATTTGCCACGACGTCAGGCCGCCGTCGGCGCACGGTATGCACGTAGCCGTGGATCGGCCGGTAGTCGGCATTCAGGTCGAGCACGCCGCGCGGCGGCTGCATCCACAGCGTCACCGGCTGGGCGATCAGCGCGTCGGGATTCAGGTCGTCGCGCGTGGTCGCGGCGTCGATCGTCCATGTGTAATCGCGGCCGAGCTGGGCGCAGCCGAGCGCACGTAACGGAATCAGCGTGTTCGCGCCGAGCGGCGTGTCGAGCTTCAGCAGCCGCTCGCGCTGCAACAGCCCACGATGCATCGCCTCGAAGATCGGCGCAAACGCCGTCCCCTGCGGCTCGCGTGGCCCCAATGTCATTGTTCCAATCCTTTTTTTCTCTCAGGTTCGCCGGATTGGGGCATGTCGCGCCCCTTGTTCTCGGGCAATCTCGCGCGGTATCGGAACCGGCGAACCGCCTTCTTCTTTGCCGAATAAGGATGCCAAATCCGCTGAGCAATTCCTCAAATCGGCATGGCTTCCGGCCCGCCATGCCGGCGGTCATTCAATCGACATTGATAAATGCCATGTGGATAATCCGCTCTTGTTCGCGCCGGGACGAGCGATGCCAAAATCGTTTGCCTCGATCCCGAGCAAGCCCGGCGAATCTCGTCAGAACGCGGAACGGCCCTCGCCATAGCCGCACTGACGCCGCACCCTTCTTCGCCCGCTTCCGACCCCGCGCATCGCGCGTTGACGCGAAGCCCGCCCACGCGTCGGATGCCGCAAGCGTGGCCACTTCGAAGCACCTTCGAGCCGGCATGTATCCGCCTGCGACCTTCGCGCGCTCCGCGTCCAATTCAACTATCGGCGGCCCGGTGGTATGCTGATTCTCTAACGGCTCTGACTGGATCCGATCGTGATCAGGGTTGCCATTCTCGACGCCGCTCCCGACGGTCTCGCCCACGTTCGCCATCAGCTCGAAGGCGACAGCGATATTGAAATCGCATGGGAATCGGACAACGAAGCGGCAATGCTCTCCCGCCCGGACGCCGGTGATTCGCAAGTGCTCGTCATCGGCACGAGCGGATTCAGCAGCTTGCACGTTCGACTCGTCGGTCTAGTCAGGCAGCGGCGCCCCGATCTGCGCATTCTGGTCGTCAGCGCCGTCGCCAGCGAGGAAAACGCGGCCCATGCATTTGCCGCCGGCGTTTCCGGATTCGTCGGCCGGTTCGGCCGGAGATCGGATTTCATCGAGGCGCTGAGGATCGTCGCCGACGGCGGAAAATACGTCAGCCTGACCGAGGCGGCCACGTCGGATCGGCGAGGCGATCCGACGCACGAAGGACACTAGAGCTTGCTCACATTGGCCACATACTTGACGACATCGTCGAGCGTGCGCAGCCGACCGTAATGGGCCTCCGGAATATCGACCCCGAGCCTCGCGTGGAGCCCCGTCAGGAAATTGAGCCAATCCATCGAGTCGAGGTCGACCTGGCCGCGCAGCGGGCGGTCGGCACGCAGCGCAGCCAGGTCGACTTCCGGCGCGATCGCTTTCAGCGTCGCCAATACGGCGGCAAGTATGTCGGCGTCGTTCATCTGCTCAATGCCTCCGGGTTCTGCAACGCTTCGCTCAGCTCGACGAGGAACAACGCGCCGCGATGGCCGTCGGAGACGCGATGGTCGGCGCTAACGCTGGCGGTCACGACCGGCATGACCCCGAGCGCCCCGCCTTCGGCCCACGGCCGCTCGACGATTCGCCCGAACCCCACGAGCGCGACCTGCGGCGGATAGATGATGCCGAACACCTCCGCGGCGCCGCGATCGCCGAGATTCGTCACGGTGATCGTCGATTGCGACAGCTCGGCGCTGCGCAACGAGCCGGCGCGGCTACGTTGCGTCAGGTCCGCGAGTTCGCGCATCAATTGGGTCAGCGGCTTCGTGCCCGCATCGAGCAGCGCGGGCGCGATCAGGCCGCCCTGGCGCAGCGAGATCGCCACGCCGAGGTGCACCTGGCCGGCAGGCTGAAAGGCCCCTTGACGATAGAAGCCGTTGAGCTCCGGAAACCGGGTCAGCGTCACGGCCACGGCCTTGAGCAACAGCGCGGCCGGCAGCAGCCGGTCGACGACGGAACGCTTTGCGTTCTCCGCCGCAAGCCATGCGAGCGCCTTGCCCAGCGGAATCGGTTCGGACACGTAGTAGTGCGGGATCTCGTGCTTCGAGCGCGCCATCGCGGCGGCGATCACGCGCCTCATTTCGCGCGCGCGGTCGCCCGTCGCGGCAGCCTCGCTCGGAGCCGCGGCGGCGGCCGATGTCCGCTCGACATCCGCCAACGTCACCGAGCCGCCGGGGCCGGTGCCCGACACCGCGTCGAGATCGACGCCGCCTCGCATCGCCCGCTGCCGGGCGGCCGGCGAAATCTTGCGCCGCGCGCCCGCGCCGACGGCCGCGGCCGGCCTCGCCCGCCGGCGCACGGGCCTGACGGCGGGCGGCGTTTCGCCGGGTTCGAGCAGCGTCGCGATCGGCGTGCCCACCGGAATCTTCTCGCCCGGCTCGACGATCAGTTCGTCGACCGTGCCCTCCTGCCAGCTTTCGATATCGACGGCGGCCTTGCTCGTATCGACGACGGCCACCACCTGGCCCTTCTTCACGGCGTCCCCGGGCTTGACCTTCCATTCGAGGAGCGTCCCCTCGTCCATGTCGGCGCCCATCGAAGGCAACGTGAATTCGATCATGCTTCCTCCTCGCGGAATCCGCGAGCATTCACGAAAGCAATTGCTTCACCGCGGCGACGATCTTGTCGACCTGGGGCAACGCCGCTTCTTCCATGTGCCGGGCATACGGAATCGGCACGTCCTCGGCGCACACGCGCGCGAGCGGCGCATCGAGTTCGTAGAATGCCTGTTCGACGATGCGCGCGACGATTTCCGACGCGACGCTCGCGCTGCGCCAGCATTCGTCGACGATCACCGCACGCCGGCACTTGATCACCGAAGCCATGATCGTCGCGTCGTCGAGCGGGCGCAGCACGCGCAGATCGACGACCTCGGCCGAGATGCCTTCGCCCGCAAGCGCATCGGCCGCCTCGAGCGCCTTCGGCAACGAGCCGCCGTACGCGAGAATCGCGACGTCCCCGCCGTCGCGCCTCACCTTCGCCGACCGGATGTCGACGCTCGTCATCGCGGACAAGTCGCCTTCCATGTTGTAGAGGCCCGCATGCTCGAAGATCAGCACCGGATCGGGATCGGCGAGCGCCGGCGCCAGCATGTGGCGCGCGTCTTCGACGGTCGCGGGCGCGAGCACCTTGATGCCCGGAATGCCGGCATACCAGCCCTCGAAGCTGTGCGAGTGCTGCGCCGCGACCTGGCGGCCCGCGCCCGTGGCCATGCGGATCACGAGCGGCACCGAGAATTGCCCGCCGGACATGTGATGGTAGAGCGCGGCGGTGTTGACGATCTGGTCGAGCGCGAGCAGGCTGAAGTTGACCGTCATGATCTCGACGATCGGCCGCATGCCGCCCAGCGCCGCGCCGATTCCCATGCCTGTGAACGCAAGCTCCGACAGCGGCGTGTCGCGCACGCGCTCGGGACCGAACGCTTCCAGCAAGCCCGCCGACACCGCGTAGCTGCCGCCGTAGCGCCCCACGTCCTCGCCCATCAGGAACACGCGCGGATCGTTCGACAGCGCGTCGCGCAACGCGTCGCGCAGCGCCTCGCGGTAGGTGAGCCGCCTGATCACGATGGGCCTCCCGCCGCCGTGTACACGTCTTTCGCGAGATCTTCGACGCGCTCCCACTCGCCGGCCTCGGCGAACGCGACGGCGCGCGCCACTTCGGCGTTCGCGTCGGCGTCGAGCGCGGCGAATTCGTCCTCCGTCAGCTTGCCCTCGGCCTTGAGCCGGGCCGTGAACGTGTGGATCGGCCCGCGCGCCTTCCATTCGTCGACCTCCGCCTTCTGACGATAGAGCTCGGCGTCGTACATCGAATGCGCGCGGAAGCGGTAGGTGCGCAGTTCCACGAACATCGGCCCCGCGCCGCCCCTCACGTATTCGACTGCGTCCTTCGCCGCGTCGTGCACCGCGACGACGTCCATGCCGTCGGCCGACGACACCCGCATGCCATACGACGCGGCCTTCGCGCAAAGGTCGGTCTGCGATTCGCTGCGCTCGAGCGCCGTGCCCATCGCGTACAGGTTGTTTTCGCAGCAGAACAGCACCGGCAGCCGCCACAGCGCCGCGAGATTCATCGATTCGTGGAACACGCCCTCGGCCACCGCGCCATCGCCGAAAAAGCACGCGGTCACGCGCTTGCCCGCCTGCATCTTCTCGGCGAGCGCGAGCCCGGCCGCGAGCGGCAGGCCGCCGCCCACGATCGCGTTCCCGCCGAACAGCCGGGTCTGCCGGTCGAACAGGTGCATCGAGCCGCCTCGGCCGCGCGCGCACCCCTCGCGCTTGCCGAACATTTCCGCCATCAGGACGCCCATGTCCATGCCCCGCACCAGCGCGTGCGCGTGTTCGCGGTAGGTGGCGACGACGTTGTCGTCGGGCTCGAGCGCGTGCAACGCGCCGATGCCGGCGGCCTCCTCGCCGATGTACAGATGGAGGAAGCCCCGTATCTTGCCCGCGCCGTACAGTTGCGCGCACGTCTCTTCGAGCCGGCGCACGCGCAGCATGTCGCGCAACAGGACGAGCGCGAAATCCTTGCCGTAGCGCACCGGGCCCGACGGCGGCGGCGGCGCGGGATGGTCGACAGCCGTCATGCGCCCGCCTCCAGCGTCGACGTGTCGCCCTCGGCCAGCCCCAGCTCGCGGGCCTTCAGCAGGCGGCGCATGATCTTGCCGCTGCGCGTATGCGGCAGTTGCTCGACGAACGCGATCTCCTTCGGCGCGACCGCCGCCCCCAAACGCCTCCTCGCATGAGCGAGCAGCTCCATGCGCAGCGCCTCGTCGGGCCGCGAGCCCGCGTTCAGCGAGACGAACGCCTTGACCGTCTCGCCGACCACCGGGTCCGGCTTGCCGATCACCGCGGCTTCGGCGACGGCCGGATGCGTCATCAGCGCGCTTTCCACTTCGAACGGGCCGATCAGGTGCCCCGCCGACTTGATGACGTCGTCGGCGCGACCGACGAACCAGTAATAGCCGTCCGCGTCGCGCCGCGCCAGATCGCCCGTCAGATACCAGTCGCCCGCGAAGCACCTGCGGTAGCGCGCGTCGTCGTTCAGGTAGCCGCGAAACATCGACGGCCACCCTCGCCTGAGCGCCAGCTCGCCGTCGACGCCGGGCTCGTCGACGAACTGCACGCCGCCCGCCGCATCGCGCCGCACGATCGCGGCGTCGACGCCGGGAAGCGGTCTGCCCATCGAGCCGGGCTTGATGTCGAAGGCGGGCGTGTTCGCGATCATGATCCCGCCCGTCTCCGTCTGCCACCAGTTGTCGTGGATCGGCAGCCCCAGCACTTCCTTTCCCCACCAGACGGCTTCCGGATTCAACGGCTCGCCGACGCTCGCGATGAAGCGCAGGCACGCAAACGCATGGCGCTTCGCGACCTCGGCGCCGGCCCGCATGAGCATGCGCACGGCGGTCGGCGCGGTGTACCAGACGGACACGCGTTCGTCGGCCAGAATGCCGTACCACCGCTCGGCATCGAATTCCTCCCGATCGACGACGGACGTCACGCCATGCAGCAGCGGCGCGATGATCCCGTACGAGGTGCCCGTGACCCATCCGGGATCGGCGGTGCACCAGTAGACGTCGTCCGCGTGCAGATCGAGCGCGTATCGGCCGGTGGCCCAATGCGTGAGCGCCGCGCCGTGCACGTGCACGGCGCCCTTCGGCGTGCCCGTGGTGCCGCTCGTGAAGTGCAGCAGCGCCATGTCCTCCGCGGAAGTGGCCTCGTAGCGGCACGAGTCCGACGCGCTCGCCATCAATCCCGCGAAATCCAGGGTGCCGGGGATCGAGGTCGCGCCGGACTCCTCGGCAACGAGCAGCACGTGCTTCAACCCGGGCATGCGTTCGCGCCATGGCGCGATCTTGCGCTCGAAGAGCGCATCCGTCGTGACCAGCACGGTTGCCCCGCCCAGATTGACGCGCGTGGCGATCGGCTCCGGCCCGAACGCGGAGAACAGCGGCGAGACGACCGTGCCGTTCTTCAGGCTGCCGAGCAGCGCGACGTACAGCTCGGGGATGCGTCCGGCGACGATGAAGAGCCGGTCGCCCTTGCCGACCCCCAGGCCGCGCAGCACGTTGCAGAAGCGGTTGCTCAGCGCGGCGAGCTCGCCGTAGCCGATGGCGCGGGGCGCCGCGCCGCGCGCGAGAAAGCGCAATGCGGTCTTGTCCCGGCCGGGGCCCGCGCAATGGCGATCGACGGCTTGCCATGCGATATTCAGCCCGCCGCCCGGCTCGACGGCGAGTTCCCGCGCGACGGCCGTCCACGAGAACCGGCGCCGTTCGTCGTCGTAATCGAGAAGATTCGGCGTGACCCGCAGGTCGACGGATGTTTTGGCGATTACCGCGGGCGCGTTCATTCAGGCATGATCCAGTCGACCTCACGTTGTTCACTGTAGATAGCGAATGCCGGCGCACAGTTGACGTGCGTCAAGGGCGATTCGGCGGGGGGCGACGGCGCGCGTTGCCGCACTGCGTCAGCCCGTCGGCTCGATCGGCGCGAAACGAGCGCGAGCGACGCGGCACAACCGGAGATCCCGCGCCCGTCTCATCGGACATGCGCGTCTCGCGCCGCCGCATCCGCGCGTTGGCGGGCGACGGGCGCACGCGGGAGCGCGCCGATCACGCCGGCGTCGCGATCGGGACGCGTCGAATGATTGATCTGCCTCAGCATGCCCGAGCGACCGACGGCGAAACTGGCTAAAACACGTCGGGCGAGGCTCCCGTGAGCGCCTGTCTTCCCTATCCGCCGCTCTCGCCGCGCGCGCCGCAAGCGGCGCCCGGGAACGGCGTCCGGCCGGCGAAGCGCGACATGCCGATTCCCGCCCGCCGCCCATTCGCAGCGGCGCAAGCGGGCTCGGCGACGGCGCATGCCGACGCGCTCCGGGTTCGATCGTGCATCGCGGGGGGCGCTCATGGCTAGCCGCTCGGCCGTCGCGATCCTGTGCCTGCTTGTCTGGCTGCCGGCGCGCGCGGCGACGGTCGCGATCACTGTCGTCGATGCGTCGAACGGCCGCCCGCTCGCGGGCGCGACCGCCTATGCATCGGGCATCGCCCGAACCAGCGCCGCGGACGGCACGTTCGCCATTCCGGCCGCGGCCGGCGACACCGCCACGGCGATGAGCGTGACGGCGCCCGGCTATGCGCGTGCGGAGGTCGCGTTGCACGAGGCCGACGCCGCGCGCATCGTGCGCATGACGCCGGTGCGTCCGAAGGCGATTTATCTGTCCGCGTCCGGCGTCGCGAACCGGGCGCTGCGCGACGCCGCCCTCGCGCTGCCCGGCAAGACCGCGATCAATGCGATCGTGATCGACGTGAAAGGAGACGACGGCGCGACGCCGTACCGCAGTGCGGCGCGCCGATCGGTCGGCGCGGCCGCCGAGCGGCGCGCCGCGGCGCACGCGATCGATCTGCCGGCGCTCGTGCGCGCGCTCCATGCACGCGGCCTTTATCTGATCGCGCGGATCGTCGTGTTCAAGGACGATCCGCTCGCGGCCGCGCATCCGGATTGGGCGGTGCGCGACGCCGCCGGCGCGGTCTGGCGCGATCGCGAGCGCCAGCGCTGGATCGACCCGACCGTGCGCGCGGCCTGGGCGCACCCGTTCGATCTCGCGGAAGAAGCGGCCCGAATGGGCTTCGACGAAATCCAGTTCGACTACTTGCGCTTCCCGGACGCGAACGGCCTGCGGTTCGGCGAGCCCAACACCGAAGCGAACCGCGTCGCGGCGATCACCGGCTTTCTGGCGGGCGCGCGCGCGAGGCTGCGGCCGTACAACGTTTATCTGTCCGTCGACATCTTCGGCTACGTCTGCTGGAATTCAAACGATACGCACATCGGCCAGCGGATCGAGACGCTCGGGCGATTGGTCGATTACATTTCGCCGATGCTGTATCCGTCCGGCTTCACATGGGGATTGCCGGGCATCAGGAAGCCGACCGAGCAGCCCGGCGCGATCGTCGGCCGCTCGCTCGCGCAAGCGCAGCGCCGCACCGGGCTCCCCGGCGTGCGCTTTCGGCCGTGGCTACAGGCCTTTCGCGACTACGCGTTCGATCGCCGCACGTTCGGCGCCGACGAGATCCGCGAGCAGATCGCCGCCGCCGAGGCGGCGGGCACGGACGGGTGGATGCTATGGAATCCGCACAATCGCTACGATTACGCCGCGTTGCCGCATTGAGCGGCGCGCTGACGTTCATCCTGGCGTCGGCAGGCGCGCATGCCGGCGCCGGCCGCCCCCTCGCCCCGCCATCGGCGGCCGTCGCGATCGGCGCCGCCATCGATGCGGAGATCGCCGACGGCCACATTGCGGGCGCGGTGGTCGTGACGGGCGATGCCGGCGGCGTGCGCGAGCGCGTGGCGCGCGGCGCGCGCGTGACAGGCCCCGCCGCCGAGCCGATGACGGCCGATACCGTATTCGATCTCGCCTCGCTGACGAAAGCCGTCGCGACCGCCACCGCCGTCATGCAACTGGCCGAGCGAGGCCGGCTCGCGCTGGACGCGCCGGCCGCACGCTATTGGCCGGCCTTCGCCGCGCGGGGCAAGGCCGGCGTGACGATTCGGCAGTTGCTCGCGCACACGTCCGGCTTGCCGCCCGGCGTGTCGTCGGCGCGGGCGTTGCGCGGCCGCGCGGCGGTACTCGCCGATGTCGCGCGCATGCCGCCCGTGGCGCCGCCGGGAACGCGCGTGATCTACAGCGACATCAACTACGTGGCGCTCGGCGTGATCGTCGAGCGCGTGACCGGTCGGCCGCTCGATGCGTGGTGCGCCAAGCATGTCTTCACGCCGCTTCACATGGCGAACGCGACGTTTCGCCCGCGCGCGGCGACGCTCTCGCGCATCGCGCCGACGGTCGTCCGCGATGGGCGTCTGCTGCGCGGGCGCGTGCACGATCCGATCGCCGCGGCGATGGGCGGCGTCGCCGGCAATGCAGGCCTGTTCGCCAGCGCCGGCGATCTCGCCCGCTTCGCGCAGATGCTGCTGAACGACGGCAGGCTCGGCGCGTCGCGCGTGCTGAGCCGCGCGAGCGTGGCCGCGCTCGAGACGCCGGCCACGCTCGACGCCAAGGGCGACGCGCGCACGGCCGGCTGGGACCTGCAGCCGCCCCTCGTCGCGAACCGCTACCGGCTGCCTCCGGCCGGCCTGCTGCAACATCTCGGCTATACGGGCACCGGCCTCTGGATCGATCTCGTCACGCATCGCTTCGTCATCGTCCTGACGAGCCGCCTCTACCCGGACGAACGCGGCGACGCCGCGCCGCTGCGCGAGCAGGTGCTCGGCCTCGTCGCAAGCCGCTCGCCGCCCGTGTCCGCCGACCAGATCGCCGAACGCGCGCCGACGATGGCCGCGGCCATCGCGCGCGCGGCGCGCGCGCCGGAGTCGGCGGGCCCCGTGCTGGCCGGCATCGACGCGCTCGAGTCGAGCGGCTTCGCGGCCGTGGCCGGCAAGCGCATCGCGCTCGTGACGAACCGCAGCGGAGTCGACCGGCTCGGCCGGCGCACGATCGATCTGCTCGCGCACGCGCCCGGCGCCCGGCTCGTCGCGATCTTCGCGCCGGAGCACGGGCTCGGGACCGACGTCGACGCACCGTTCGGCGATGCGATCGACGCGGATACGAACGTCGTCGTCCACAGCCTCTACGGGAGCCGCCGCCGGATCGCGCCCGAGGCGTTGTCGAACGTCGACGTGCTCGTATTCGACATCCAGGATGCCGGCGTGCGCTTCTTCACGTATCTCGCGACGCTGGGCTACGTGCTCGAGGCGGCGGCCGCCGCGCACGTCCCGGTGGTCGTGCTCGACCGGCCGAATCCGCTGGGCGGCGACGTCGTCGGGGGGCCGGTATCGGACGCCGACATCGGCTCCTTCACGAACTATTACCCGTTGCCGCTCGCGCCCGGCATGACGATCGGCGAGCTCGCGAAGCTGTTCGACGATCGGCTTCGAATCGGCGCCGATCTCGTCGTGGTGCCGATGGAAAACTATCGCCGCTGGATGCGCTACGGCGACACGGGGCTCGGCGGGTTGCCGCCGTCGCCGAATCTGCGCGATGCCGCCGCGCTCTCGCTGTATCCGGATATCGGCCTCGTCGAAGGCGCGGACGTGAGCGTCGGCAGGGGAACCGCGACGCCGTTCGGGGTGCTCGGCGCGCCTTGGATCGACGGCCGGGCGCTCGCGGACGATCTCCGCGCGATGCATCTGAGCGCGACGTTCACGCCGGCCCGGTTCGTGCCGACGGAGGGGCCGTACCGCGGCGCGCTGTGCGAGGGCGTGCGGATCGAGCGGCTGCCGGGCCCGGTGCGGCCGGGCCGCATCGGGCTGGCGGTTGCGCTCGCGCTGCATCGGCGCTATCCGGACCGCTTCCGGATCGACGCGATCCGCGCGTCGGTCGGCTCGCGCGCGGTGGCGGACATGTTGGCCGACGGGCGTCCGCTCGACGAGATCGAACAGGTCGTCGACACGCAAAACGCGGCGTTCTCGCGCGAGCGGGCCGCGTATCTGCTGTACTGACGCGCGCGCCCTCGCCGGCCGGGCCGCGCGCCGCCCGAGGCGGGCGGGCCGCCGCGCGCCCGCATTTCGCGTCCCCGTTTTGCCGTTGACCTCCGTCAACGAATGCACCCGGTGCCGGCCGAGAATGAACGCTCCATTGACGAGAAGGAGTGCGACATGAGCGAGCCAACCACCAAGCTGCCGGTCAAGAAACCGCAGGCCGGCGCGGAGCCTTCGTCGACCGCGCCGTTCTGGCACCCAATCGAGACGCTGCGGCGCGAGATCGATCGCCTGCTCGACGATTTCGATCACGGCGTGCGCTTGTCGTCGATGCGCCGGTCGATCTTCGACATCGAGCCGTTCTGGCGCCGCGAACGTGAATGGACGGCCGAGCCCGCGGTCGATTTCACCGAAACCGACAAGTCCTACGAAATCACCGCGGAATTGCCGGGGCTGAGCGAAAAGGATGTCGAGGTCAAGCTCGCGAACGGCGGCCTGTCGATCCGCGGCGAGAAACATGAAGAGAAGGAGGAAAAGCACAAGGACTACTACGTTCACGAGCGCCGGTTCGGCGCTTTCGAGCGAAGCTTCCGGATGCCGGACGGCGTCGACCGCGACAAGATCGAGGCGTCGTTCGACAAGGGCGTGCTGAAGGTGACGCTGCCGAAGACGCCGGAAGCGTCCAAGGCCGAGAAAAAGATCGAAGTCAAGGCGGGCTGATGCCTCGCCCGCCCCTCGCGCCCCCCGGCGCGCGCGGCGGCCATGCCGCGTACGCGGGCGCACGTCCGGCGACGCCGAAAGCGTTCGAGGTCGCCGGACGTTCTTTCGGAATGCAGACCGTTATTCCCGGACGAGGCCGGACCGCTCGACTCCAAACTCCGAGGCTTCGCGACGCCATCGAGATCGCGGGCGCGCCGTCGCGGCGACGGGCGCGCGGTGAACGCCGCACGATGCGCGTCGCAACCGCGCCGCGAAGCGCCGCAGCGGGCTGGGCGACGGGCGCGCGGCAGCCGGCGACGAGGCGCGCGCAGCCGCGCCTGCCGCCATCCGACGCCGGTTCAGAACGCAACCTGCAGCATGACGTCGAAGGCGAGCACGAGCGCCGAGCAGATGATGCCGAACGTGAGATTCGAGAGCCGATGCTCGACGTCCGGGTGCCGGCCGGCCCATGCGGTGATGAAGAACAGCCCGTCGAGGACGACTTGCAGCGCGAACACGATCAGCATCAGCGTGAATTCGTAGCCCGCCTGGGACAGCTCGTCGAAATGCCAGCCGTGCTGGCTGACCCAGTATCCAACGCGGTAGGCCTCGTAGCCCGCGAGCAGCAGCGGGAACAGATAGGAGATGAAATAGGTCGGCACCGTCGCGTGCCGGAGCTCGGGAAAGAAGTGATGTCCGGTCCGCATGATGGCCTCCGATCCGTGGATGCGCGCACATCGCATGCGATGCCGCTCACGATTTCAGCGTATTCATTCCGCGCGCGCGGCGATTGACGTGCGTCAATCGCCGCCGCGGCCGGGCGGCGCGCGCCGACGCCGCCCGGCGGCTTCGGAGAAGGGATCGCCGCGCTCGGATCGCCGCGACGGGCGCGCCGCACGGAGGCGGCGCGCCGAATGCGACGCGGCAACCGTCGCGACTCTTCACGCCCGCACGCCCGGGCGCCCCGGACGCCACGCCAGACGATTCAGTCGAGCATCTCGTCCGCGTGCACGTAAGCGAGGCCGAGCGCGCGCGCCACCGCTTCGTGCGTGACATGGCCGTCGCACACGTTCAGCCCCGCGCGCAGGTACGGGTCATCCGCGAGCGCGCGCTTCCAGCCTTTGTTCGCGAGCGCGATCGCATGACGCAGCGTCGCGTTGCCGAGCGCGAACGTCGACGTGCGCGCGACCGCGCCGGGCATGTTGGCGACGCAGTAGTGAACGACGCCGTCGACGACGTAGGTCGGCTGCGCGTGCGTCGTCGGACGGGACGTCTCGATGCAGCCGCCCTGATCGATCGCGACATCGACGACGACCGCGCCGGCGCGCATCGTCGAGATCATCTCGCGCGTGACGAGCCGCGGCGCGGACGCGCCGGGCACCAGCACCGCGCCGATCACGACGTCCGCACCGCGCACCGCATCGTCGATCGCATGCGCGTTCGAGTAGAGGGTCGCGATTCGGTTGCCGAAGACGAGGTCGAGCTCGCGCAGGCGATCGACGTTGGTGTCGAGCACGGTCACGCGCGCGCCGAGGCCCGCCGCCATCTGCAGCGCGCAGGTGCCGACGACGCCCGCGCCGAGCACGACGACGTGCGCGGCCGGCACGCCGGGCACGCCCGCCATCAGCAGGCCCATTCCGCCGCCGGGACTTTCGAGATGCGCGGCGGCAACCTGAATCGACATGCGGCCGGCGACTTCGCTCATCGGCGCGAGCAGCGGCAGGCCGCCTCCGGGCGCGCGGACCGTTTCGTACGCGATGCACACCGCGCGCGACCTGACGAGCGCCGCCGCCTGCCCGGGATCGGGCGCGAGATGCAGGTAGGCGAACAGGATCTGGCCGCGCCGCAGCATCGCGCACTCGGCCGGCTGCGGCTCCTTGACCTTGACGATCATGTCGGCGCGCGCGTACACCTCGGCCGGGTCATCGGCCAGCATCGCGCCGGCCGCCGCGTAATCCTCGTCCCGCAAGCCGATCGCCGCGCCCGCGCCGCGCTGCACCAGCACCGGATGGCCGTGCAGCGCGAGCTCGCGCGCGCCCGCCGGCGTCAGGCCGACGCGATACTCGTAGACCTTGATCTCCTTCGGCACGCCAATCAGCATGATTTGTCTCCCCCCGGTTCGAGGCCCGCGTCGATCCCGTCGAGCCGCATGCCCGCGGCAACCGTCACGCGCCGCCGGCCGTCGAACGGATTTCCGACGCGCGGCGTACTTGCCGCTTCGGCCGCTCCGACGGCCGCGGCGTGCAGCCGGGACAGCGGCCGTTTCCCGCCCGGCGAATCGCGTTTCCCGAAGGCGCGCAAGGCCATTCCGTCCTGCACGCCCCATTTTTTCCCGCCGTCGCTCCGGTCGACGCACGACGCGCCTTCCGATACGGATCGGACGACTTCGCGCACGCTCGACGCCATTCGCTCGAGCACGTCGCGCTTGCCGGCATCGCTTGGTTCCGGCGTCCGCGTCGCCCGTCGGTGCGCTGCTCGCCCGATTCGAGCGAGCCGGCTACGCGCCGCGATCGGCTTCGATGCGCGACGCGCATCGCCGGCTACGCGCGAAAGCGCTGCTCCTCGACCTGTTGCAGCTTGCTGATCTCCGCAATCCCGCCGAACAGCGCCGCCAGATACTCGACGATGTCGTCGAGCGTGACGATCCCGGTGAGCCGGCCCATGTCGTCGACGACCGGCAGCCTGCGAATGCCCGAGCGACGCATTTCCTCGAGCGCCATCGCGATCTCGTCGGTTTCCGATACGACGATCAGGCCCCGCGACATGACCTGTCCGGCGGTGACCTGGTCCGGCGCTTCGCCGCGCGCCATCACTTCGACGACGAGATCCCGGTCAGTGACAAGGCCGATCGGCACCGCATCGCCGTCGCGGTATTCGATCACGACGATATCGCCCACGTGAGCGTGTCGCATGCGTTCGGCCAGCTCGAGCGCGTTGCAATCGGCCGTGCAGAATTCGACGGGCTGAGTGCTGATTCTTCCGATGTACATATCCGCCTCCTGTGCCGATGACCGCGAACGGCGAAGCGCGCCGCGCGGCCTATCGTGCGATCAGGTTAGGGGCCGGCGCGGGGCGGCGATTGACGTACGTCAACGCATCGCGCGCGGCGAATCCCGCGCCGGCGACGCGGCCCTCCCGCCTTTTCGCGCGGCCGGCCGCGGCGGCGGCGCGGCGAACGCATGCGCGATCGGCACGATCGGCGCGGCGCGACGCAACACGCGGCAAGCGGGCCGCCGCCTCCGGCGGCATCCGCGCTTGCGCGCGGACTTGATGTCCGTCAATTCGCCCGCGCGACTTTGTTCGTAGATTCGAATCCACAAGGGCCGCGCCCCATCGAGCGACGGAACGGCGAAAGCGGGCCCGCCGCGGCCCGCCTCCCCGTCGTGCGCGGTCCGCCCGGCGAGCATGCCGCCCCGGCGCCTATGCCGGCTCGCGGCGCGCGCCATCCGGAGCAAGCAATGACGACCCCAGCCAGCCCTCGCCGCCCTGCAACCGGCGATGCACCTGCGCAATGCTTCCTCAATCCGTACCGGCACGGCTTCGTTCGAATCGCCGTCGCGATACCGCCCGTGCGCGTCGCGGATCCGGCCTTCAACGCGTCGCGCACGATCGACGCCATGCGCGACGCGGCGCGCGCGCACGCACTCGCGCTCGTATGCCCGGAGCTCGGCCTGAGCGCCTATACCTGCGACGATCTCTTCCAGCAACAGGCGCTGCTCGACGCCGGCATCGCGGCGCTGGGCGACGTGGTGGCCGCGTCGCGCGATCTCGCGACGATCGCCATCGTCGGCGTGCCGTTGCAATTCGGCTCGACGCTCTATAACTGCGCGGCGGTCGTTCATCGGGGCCGGATCTGCGCGATCGTGCCGAAGACCTATCTCGCGAACTACCGCGAGTTCTACGAGGCCCGGCAATTCGCGTCCGGCGACGCGCTCGCGCGGGACACGGTCGATCTGCCGATGCAATCCGGCATTCCGTGCGGGAGCAGTCTGCTGTTCCAGGTCCGCGCGCGGCCGCTCTTCACGTTTCATGTCGAGATCTGCGAGGATTTGTGGGTGCCGGTTCCGCCGTCGTCGTACGCCGCCCTCGCCGGCGCCACGGTGCTGTTCAATCTGTCCGCCTCGAATGCGACCGTCGCGAAAGCCGAGTATCGGCGCGCGCTCGTCGGCAACCAATCGGCCCGTTGCCTGGCCGCGTATGCGTACAGCGGCGCGGGCGCGGGCGAATCGACGACCGATCTCGCGTGGGACGGCCACGGCATGCTGTTCGAGAACGGCGTGCTGCTGGCGGAGGCGCGCCGCTTCGCGCCGACGCCGCAGCTCGTGATCGCCGATGTCGACGTCGAGCGGCTTGCCAGCGAGCGGATGCGGCAGACGAGCTTCGCGCACGCCGCGCTGCGGCACCGGAACGCGTGCGCGGCATTCCGGACGATTCCGCTCGACGCCGACATCGATGACGGCCGCATGTTGCCGCTCGCGAGAGCCTGCGAGCGTTTTCCGTACGTCCCGTCCGATCCCGCCGTGCGCCACGGACGCTGCGAGGAAATAAGCGAGATTCAGGTGCAGGGGCTCGTCACGCGCATGAACGCGGCCGGCGTCGATCGCCTGGTGCTCGGCGTATCGGGCGGGCTCGATTCGACGCTTGCGCTGCTCGTCTGCGCGCGCGCGACGGACGCGCTTCGCCTGCCGCGCGATCACGTGCTCGCGTGCACGCTGCCGGGTTTCGCGACGAGCGCGCGCACGGCGGGCCAGGCCGCCCGCCTGATCAACGCGCTCGGCTGCCGGCACATCGATATCGACATCCGGCCCGCGTGCATGCGGATGCTTCGCGATCTCGACCACCCGTTCGCGCGCGCGCAGGCGCGCTATGACGCGACCTTCGAAAACGTGCAGGCCGGCATGCGCACCGATTACCTGTTCCGCCTCGCGAACCGGCATGGCGCGCTCGTCGTCGGCACGGGCGACCTGAGCGAGCTCGCGCTCGGCTGGTGCACGTACGGCGTCGGCGACCAGATGTCCCACTACGCCGTCAACGCGAGCATTCCGAAGACGCTCGTTCGCTACCTCGTGCGCTGGGCCGCCGAACAGGGCCCGTTCGCCGGCGCCGCGAGCCCGGTGCTGCACGACGTGCTCGCGACGACGATCAGCCCCGAGCTGATTCCGGGCGACGCCGACACCGAGCCGGCGCAGCAATCCGAAACCGCCGTCGGCCCGTTCGAGCTGCAGGACTTCAACCTCTACTACCTGCTGCGCCTGGGCTACCGGCCGTCGAAAGTCGCGTATCTCGCATGGCATGCGTGGCACGACGCGACGCACGGCCCGTGGCCCGACATGCCCGACGGCCGGCGGCGCGCCTATTCGATCGGCGAAATCAAGCACTGGCTCGAGATCTTCGTGACGCGCTTCTTCGAAGACATGCAATTCAAGCGCAGTTGCCTGCCGAACGGCCCGAAGGTCGGCTCCGGCGGCTCGCTGTCGCCGCGCGGCGACTACCGCGCGCCGAGCGACGCGAGCGCGCGCGCCTGGCTCGCCGATCTCGCAACCGTGCCGGAGACTTTCGATGACGACCGCGCCCCGACGCCGCACTGAAGCGGATGCCGGCGCACCCGCGCCGATCGCGCCGACGCGTCCCGTCTCTCGTCACCCCGGCGCTCGCTCCCGAACCGAGGAACCTCCATCATGACAAACACCCCCATCAGCCTCTTTGCCTTCGCGACGAGCCGGCCGTTCGGCGAGCGGATCGCGGCCCGGCTCGGCGTCGCGCTCGCCGCGCACGAAGAGCGGGCGTTCGAGGACGGCGAACACAAGACGCGCCCGCTCGCCAGCGTGCGCGGGCACGACGTCTATGTCGTGCAATCGCTGCACGGCGAA
The DNA here is from genome assembly GCF_000012365.1 of Burkholderia thailandensis E264. NCBI lineage: Bacteria > Pseudomonadati > Pseudomonadota > Betaproteobacteria > Burkholderiales > Burkholderiaceae > Burkholderia > Burkholderia thailandensis. Next base: position 1,078,346 of record NC_007650.1, on the reverse strand, counting down.
CCGGGAAGCTCGGTCAACGACAAGCTGTGCCGGCTGCTCCTGTTCATCGGCGCGCTGAAGGACGCATCCGCCGCCAGCGTATGCGCGGTCGTGCCGTACCTGTGCTACTCGCGCAAGGACCGGCGATCCCAGCCGCGCGATCCGGTTTCCACACGCTACGTGGCGGCGATGCTCGAAGCGGTTGGCGTCGATCGCGTCGTCACGATCGACGTGCACAACGTCGCCGCCTACCAGAACGCGTTTCGGTGCCCGACCGAACACCTCGAGGCCAACGGGCTGCTGGTCGACTGGTTCGCCGAGCGGGCGGGCGCACTGCCGATCGTGGTCGTATCGCCGGATGCCGGCGGCGTGCATCGCGCGGAGGATTTTCGCGCGAGGCTCACGGCGCGGCTCGGCCGCCCCGTCGACGCGGCCTTCGCGGGCAAGCTGCGCAGCAGCGGCGTCGTGACCGCCAAGCCGCTCGTCGGCGACGTCGCGGGCCGTTGCGCGATCATCGTCGACGATCTGATCGGCTCCGGCACGACGCTCGCCCACACGGCCGCCGACTGCCGCGCGCTCGGCGCGCAGTCCGTCTATGCGGTCGCGACCCACGGCATGTTCTTCGGCCGCGCGGCCGAGTTGCTCGGCGGCGACGCGCTCACCGCGCTCGCCGTCACCGATTCGGTGCCGCCGTGGCGGGTGCCGCCGGGCGCGCTGCAGGACAAGCTCACGGTGCTCGACAGCGCGCCGCTGTTCGCGGAGGCGATCGCGCGCATCCATCGCGGCGGCTCGCTCACGGACCTGCTGCGGCGCTGACGCGCGCCGCCGTCCACAGTTGCTCGCAACAGCCGATGTGCCGCTGCGCGAGCGCGACGTATGCGCGTGCGCGATCGCGCCATGCGGGCGTCGCCCGGAATGCCTTCTCCCGCAGATGCCATGCGGCAAGCCGCGCGCGCGTCATCGCGCGGCAGCTCTGATGGAAATGCACGAGCGCGTCGTCGACGTCGTCGCCGCTCGCCGCGCGATACTCGCCCAACAACGCGCGCGCGAATTCGGGCGCGCCGAGCCGTTCGCATTCGAGCGCCAGAAAGCCGATCTCGTCGGCCGCGTCCTGCGTGCGCAGCCGCTTCGAGAATTCGAGGCAATCGATGATCGCGATCCGCGCGTCGATGCAAATGTGCTCGGGCCGCAGATCGCCGTGCCCCTCGACGATCCGCCCCTGCCGGACGCGCGCGTCGAAGCGGCCGGCCTCGGCGTCCAGCAGCGCGCGCTGCAACGCGCAGACCGCGCGCACGGCAGCGACGGGCTGATCGAACATGGGCCGGCACAACGCGCGCTCGTTGCAGTCGATCGTTCGGCGCAAGTCGTCGCGGTACAACGCCGGGTCGCCTCGCACGGGCGCGAGCGACCGGTAGAACGCGCTCAATCGCTGCGCGATGCGACGCGCATCCGCGCGCGTCGCGCTCCCGTGCAGCAGCGCCCGGTCGAGCATCCGCTCCGCGGGCAAGCGCTTCATCTCGACGAGCCAGTCGACGACCTCGCCCGCGCCGCCCGGCCGCAAGCGGCCGTCCGAATCCATCGTGACCGGCACGGCGCCGAGATAGACGCCCTCCGCCAGCCGGCGGTTCAGGCGCACCTCCTCATGGCAGAAGCGCTCGCGCGCGGCAAGCGAGCGAAAGTCGAGCTGCGGCGCCCGCACCGGCTTCTTGAGTTTCCACGCATGGCGATCGGTGAGGAACACCCACGACATGTGCGTTTCGATCGCCTTCACCGATTGCGTGCCGTCCGGCCAGGCAGCGGGCTCCCGCAACCGGGCGACCTTCTCAATCAGCGAAACGACGGACAACCGTTCCCGATCCGCCTTGATCATGCAAGCCTCTGCCCCGAGTATGCGATTCGGACTTCTTCGATCCGTGCCGCGGGCACGGCCGGCGCGCGCCCCCAGCCGTCGCCCGACGGATACGGCGCGCGGCTTTCGGTGGATGGGCCGCCGCGAATCGCGGCGCGCGAAAGCGTACCTCGCCCCTATGATCGAGCACCCATTCGCCGCGCGGCGCGGCGCGCCGCGCCCGATGCGCGGCCATCGACACGACCAGCATAGATTTCGGCGCGGCCGCGACGTTGCGCGAGATCAATCGTCCGATGCGCTTCGCGCCCATTGACCCAGGTCAAGCCGCCCGAGCGGCCGCCCGATCAAATATCCGCATCCGCCGCCGGTCATCGTCCCGCTCGCGCACCGACGCGATCGGGATTCCGGCGCGCCCTATCCCGCATCGTCGAACGGAGGCGTATCGTGCCCGCCAAATCGCTGGTCTTTCATCAGGATGCGCGTCAACGGCTGCTCAGGGGCGTCAACGCGATGGCAGAAGCGGTCAAGGTCACGCTCGGGCCCGGCGGACGCAACGTGATCGTCGAGCAGCCCGACGCGGCGCCGCTCGTCGCCAACTCGGGCGTCGTCGTCGCCGGCTCGGTCGATCTGCCCGATCCATTCGAGGAAATGGGCGCGCGCCTGCTGCGCGAAGTCGCGACCCGCACGAGCGAAGTCGCGGGCGATGGGACGACCACCGCCACGACGCTTGCCCAGGCGATCGTCGTCGAGGGCATCAAATGCGTGACGGCCGGCCACGATCCGATGGCGCTCAAGCGCGCCATCGAAACGGCCGGCAAGGACGTCGTCGCCGAATTGCACCGCATCGCCCGGCCATGCGCGAGCGCCGACGAAATGCGCCAGATCGCGACGATTTCCGCGAGCGGCGACGTCTCGATCGGCGCCCTGGTCGCGCAGGCGGTGGAGCGCGTCGGCAAGGAGGGCGCGATCAGCATCGAGGACGGCACGAAACTCGACGACGAACTCGAAACCGTGGACGGCTCGCTGGTCGAGCGCGGCTATCTGTCGCCGCTGTTCGTCGAGGCGGACCGTCACACCGTCGTGCTCGAAGAGCCGCGCATCCTGCTGTGCGACATGAACGTCGGCGCGATCGCACAGCTGCTGCCGGTGCTCGAAGCGCTCAGCAGCACCGGCAAGCCGCTCCTCGTCGTCGCGAACGAAGTGGAGGGCGAAGCGCTCGCCACCCTCGTCGTCAACCACCTGCGCGGCACGCTGAAATCGTGCGCGATCCGCTCCCCCGGATTCGGCGAGGCGCGCACCGAGCAGTTGGCCGACCTCGCGGCGCTCACGGGCGCGACGGTGATTTCCCCGCAGACGGGGCGCGCGCTCGAGCGCGCGACGCTCGCCGAGCTGGGTGCCGCGCGCCGCGTCGAAATCTCCCGCGACACGACGACGATCATCGCGGGGCGAGGCGAACGCAAACGCATCGACGAGCGGATTCGCGCGCTGCGTACGCGGCTCGACGCGACGCCGCCCGGCTACGAACGCGACGCGCTCGCCCGCCGCCTGACCAAGCTCGCGGGCGGCGTCGCGGTGATTCGCGTTGGCGCGGCGACGGAAACCGCGCTGCGCGAGCGCAAGAACCGCTTCGAGGACGCGCTGCACGCGACACGCGCCGCGATGGAGGAAGGCATCGTGCCCGGCGGCGGCGTCGCGCTGCTGCGCGCGCGCCGCGCGCTCGAGCAGGACGGCGCGGGCTTGACGGACGCGCAGCGCACGGGCGCGCGCATCGTTCACGATGCCCTGGCGTCGCCGCTGCGCCAGATCGCCGAAAACGCCGGCGCCGACGCGCAGGCTGTCGTGCATGCGGTGGACGCCGCGTCCGGCGCCTTCGGCTATGACGCCGCCCGTGCCGCGTATGGCGACATGATCGCGGCCGGCATCGTCGATCCCGTCAAGGTCGCGCGATCGGCATTGCAGAATGCGATCTCGGTCGCTTCCTTGTTGCTCACGACCGATTGCATGATCGCGCGCCGTTCGCCCGCCGGCCCGGCAATGCACGCGGCAAGCGAAGAAGCGTGGGACCGCGATCTCGGATGACTCGGTGCCGCGCGCGCCACATGCCGACTGCGGCGCGCGCGCCGATAGCCGAATCCGACGAGCCTACCGCAGCAGGCCCTCATCGCGCGCGATCTCCAGCGCGAGACTCGCGCGCTGCTCACGCCCAAACGCCGTGAGCCCCGCCGGTTCATTGCATCGATCGACCGCCCCCGTCGGCATGGAGCGGCGACAGTCTCATCGTCGGCTCGTCCATGCAGATCCGCCGCCGCCGCGCCGGGCACAAGCTGGCCGCGCACGAGGCGGTTGCCGATCGTCGCGAAAACCCTCGCGATCGGCGCCGATTTCCCGACACCCGACGCCCGCGCGGGCGACGTTCCGCCCGCGTCAGTCCATCTGAAGACGCTCGAGATACGCGCAAAACATGTCGGCCATCGCATCGGCGTAGGCGTCGATCTCGGCGGCGCTTCGACGCGTTTCCGAGAATCGCTTGCCGAGCGCGCCGAGCGTCGCCGCGATCAGGTCGCCCGCCTGCGCGCGCGTCGCGTCGGATGCATCGGGCAGCGCGTCCCGCATGAAACGCCGGACAATGCGATTGCCCGCTTCGCGCACCTGCCGCGCCTGCGGCGCATCGCGATAGAGCGGCGCGGCGTCGTTGAGCGCCACGCGCATCTCAGCCTCGTCGCATTCCGAGCGGACGAACGCGTGCACCAGGATGCGCAGCCGTTCGAGCGGCGGCTTCTCGCCATCCTCGAGGATGCCGCGCAGCAACTCGGTCGTCTGCCGCCATTCGTCGCTCTGAAGGCGAAACAGCACCGCCGCCTTGTTCGGAAAATACTGATACAGCGATCCGACGCTGACGCCCGCCTTCTCGGCCACGCGCGCCATCGTGAAGCGCGGGGCCCCCTCCTTCGCCAAAACCTGAATGGCGGCCTGAAGCACATCGTCGACGAGACGCGCCGACCGCGCCTGCTTGGGCTGTTTTCGCGCGGAAATCTGTGTGTTCGAACGATTGGCCATGAGCGTGCCGCAATGCGAATAGTAAAACCTGACGAATTAATCGCATTCTAGATCGGCGCAACGTCGCGCTCAATCTCAGACCGGACACCTCGATGACGACCCTGACCGCCGCCCCGCTCGCCCCGTTGCTGGACAGCCTGTTCGAGCAGGCCGAAGCGCGCTCTCCGATGACGAACCCCACGCTCGCCGCGCTCTCCGACGACGAGCGCGCGCGGCTGATGCGAAGCAAAACCGGCTATCGCGATTTATACGCATGCCTGAAGGATTTTCCGCTTGCCGTCTCGCGCGAAACCGCGTCGCTGCTATACATGCTGGCGCGCGGTTGCAGCGCACGCACGATCGTCGAATTCGGGACTTCGTTCGGCATTTCGACCTTGCATCTCGCCGCCGCGCTTCGGGACAACGGCGGCGGCCGCCTCGTCACGACCGAGTTCGAGCCGTCCAAGGCCGCGCGGGCCCGCGAGAATCTGACAGCCGGCGGACTCGCCGATCTCGTGGAGATTCGCGAAGGAGACGCGCTGCAAACGTTGAGCGTCGATTTGCCCGACACCATCGACCTGCTGCTGCTCGACGGCGCCAAGGCGCTCTATCCCGACATCCTGAATCTCGTGGAAAGCCGCCTCAGACCCGGCGCCTTCATCGTCGCCGACAATGCCGATGACAGCCCCGATTATCTGGCGCGCGTGCGATCGCCCGCGAACGGATACCTGTCGACGCCGTTCGGCGAGGATGTCGAGCTGTCGATGCGAATCGGCTGAAGCCGGCGGCGATGGCGCGCGGCTGCCGGATACCGCCGCGTCGGCCTGCCTGCATCGTCGACGTGACGTGCGCGGCCGCAGCGGCGATCCGGCCGGCGTCCATGCGGATGCGCTCGCCCGGCGCCACGGCTTGGCCGCGTGGCGCGCTCGGCCGGCCGGCGCCACCGATCCGGATGATCCTGACGATCCGGACATATTCTCTCGGCGCGGCATGGCCGCGCATCGCGAGCAAACGCTCGCTCGCGCCGAGACAAATCTCCACACGAATCCGGTCGACGCGGCAAGGCCTGCCATGAGACGATCCGTGGCTCGTTAGATTTTCGCCGCTACTTCGCCGCATGAATGTCCCGATGTCGCGCGCCGCACTCGCCGCGCTCCTGCTCGCGGTGGGCGCGAGCGCGCAAGCGCAGCCGCTCGCCGGCTCCGCGTCCGGCGCGACGCCGGCGTCCCGAGCCGCGCCGTCGCCAGCGCACCCGCAGACGCCGCCCGCCACCGCCCGCGCCGGTTCGCTGCCGTCCGGCAGCCTCGCCCCCCAAACGCTGTCGAAACACGCGCCGCCCGACGCGAAGCCGCAGTACGCGGCCCCGTTGCAGCGCAACTTCGCGTTCGCGCAGGATCAAGGCCGGCAGGAGGAATGCGACGCGCTCGCCGCGAAGATCGACAATCTGGCGCGCCACACGGAAGCCGCCGTGCGCTCGGCCCCGCCTGCGCTGCTCGCACCGAGCACGATCAACCACTCGACGCCGTGGAAAGTTCCCGCGCCGCCCGTCTACGAGCCGCCGCCGTCGCGGCCGCTGCCTTCCGCGAACGGCCATGCGCCGTCAAGTTTCGCGCCGCAGGCGTCCGACTACCGGAGCCGCCCGTGGGCGCGCAAGCCATATCCGGCCACCGAGCGGGAAGCCAAGGAACAGCGCGAGCGCAGCGAGCAGCAGATCGAGCTCGAAACGCGCTACCGCCGGTTGCACTGCGGCTCCTAGGCCGCGCGGCGCACTCGGCGGGCGTCTTCGCCGTTCGCGCACGCGCGGGCATCGGCGGGTAACATGACGTCGAGCGCGGCGCGCGATGCGCGCCGTTCATATTTCGACGCCCTCGCCATGACCGCCCGACAACTGACGCCCGCTCTCGCCTCGCAATTCGCGAACCTCGCGCTCGGCCACCTGACGCGCGAATATCCGAACAAGCTCACGCATTCGCTCGCCGGCCCGCAAGACGTGCGCGGCCCCCGCGCGCTGCATCCGATCTTCTACGGCAGCTACGACTGGCATTCGTGCGTGCACGGCTACTGGCTCGTCACGCGGCTGCTCGACCGGTTTGCCGATCTGCCGCAGGCGCAGCGCATCGTCGCGACCGTCGACGCGCACTTCACCGCCGAGAACGTGGCGGGCGAAGCGGCGTACCTGAACCTGCCGCACAATCGCGGCTTCGAGCGGCCTTACGGCTGGGGATGGCTGCTCGCGCTGTCCGCGCAGCTCGCGTCGATGACGTCGGATGCGGGCCGCCGCTGGTCGGCGACGCTCGCGCCGCTGACCGACATCTTCGTCGAGCGCTTCACCGAATTCCTGCCGAAGGCGACCTACCCGCTGCGCGTCGGCACGCACTTCAACACCGCGTTCGCGCTGTCGCTCGCGTTCGATTTCGCACGGCGGACGGGGCGTGCGGAGCTTGAAGCGCTGATCGTCGACACCGCGCGGCGCTGGCATCTGCGCGACGCGAACTGTCAGGCATGGGAGCCGAGCGGCGACGAGTTCCTGTCGCCGGCGCTGATGGAAGCGGAGCTGATGCGCCGCGTGCTGCCGGCGGCGGAGTTTCTCGCGTGGTTCGACGCGTTCCTGCCGTCGCTCGCCGCGCGCGAGCCGGCAACCCTCTTCACGCCCGCCACCGTCACCGACCGCACCGACGGCAAGATCGCGCACCTCGACGGCCTGAACCTGAGCCGCGCGTGGTGCCAGCGCTCGCTCGCGCGTGCGTTGCCGCAAGGCGATCCGCGCCGGGCGGCGCTCGACGACGCGGCCGACGCGCATCTCGCGAGCGCGCTCGAGCACGTCGCGGGCGACTACATGGGCGAGCACTGGCTCGCGTCGTTTGCGGTGCTCGCGCTGGAGGCCTGAGCCGACCGACGGAAGCGACGCCGGTTGCGTCCGGCGTCGCCGCGTCGCACGAATGCATGTAGTACGCGTCGGGTCGCGCCGACGTTCGAGCATGCCGCATCGCCTCGCCACGTGCGCGGAGCGGGCCGCCTAACGCGGCTTCGCTGATGCAGTTCGGTTGATGCAGTTCGGTTGATGCGGCTCGGTTAAGCGGCCCGGCTGAATGCCGCTCGGTTGAATACGGCATCGCGGCGCACGGCCGGCACGCCGCACGCATGCCCGCCGCCGGCCTCCCCTTCGCCGCCAGGCGGAGCGCGCACGCAACGAACGCGCGCGCCGTCCGCCCGGCTCACGTCAATGCGATATCGCTTCGAGCGCGACGCCTTTCGTGCGCGGCCCCATCAGCCCGATCGTCGCCATCACGATCGCCATCGCGCCCGCGATGAACGCGAACACGCCCGGCGTGCCGAACCCCTTGAGCACGGCCGCGATCGCGAACGACGTGAAGATCGCCGAGAAGCGGCTCCACGAGTAGACAAAGCCCACCGCGCGCGCACGGATCGCGGTCGGGAACAGCTCGGCCTGATACGCATGGAAGCTGTACGACATGATGTTGTTCGCGAGCGTGAGGCACACGCCGAGCGCGACGAGCAGCCACGCGGCCGACGCCTGACTGAACAACAGCCCCGCGATCATCGCCGCGCCCGCCATCGCGACGATCACCGTCTTGCGCTCGAAACGGTCGGCGATCGCGAGGCCGATCAGCGGCCCGACCGGCGCGGCGAGCGCGATCACGCTCGAATACATGAGGCTCGTCGTGACGGTGATTCCCTGCTTGATGAGCAGCGTCGGCACCCAGTTCGCGAAGCCGTAGAAGCCCACCGTCTGGAACACGTTGAAGATCGTCATCATCACCGTGCGCTTGCGGTAAGGCGGCACCCACATGTCGGCGAACCGGCCGCGCGGCGCGATGGGCTCGGCCGGCGCGGGCGGCGGCAGCGGCCGGCCGTACTCCGCCTCGACCTTCGCCTCGAGCGCGGCGAGCACGCGTTCGGCTTCGTCGAGCCGGCCCTGCTGCGCGAGCCAGCGCGGGCTTTCCGGCAACTGGCGGCGAATCCACCAGACGAAGATCGCGCCGTGCGCGCCGATCAGCACGACCCAGCGCCAGCCGTCGACGCCGAACGGCGCGCGCGGCACGAGCAGATACGCGAGCAGCGCGACGACGGGCACCGCGGCGAAGCCGACCGCCTGCTCGCACGCGAACGCGCGGCCGCGAATCTGTTTCGGAACCAGCTCCGAGATGTACGTGCCGATCGTCACCATCTCGACGCCGAGCCCCAGCCCGACGACGAAGCGCCAGAAATTGAGGCCCGCGGCGGTGTCCTGGAACGCCATCGCGACGTTCGCGGCCGTGTACCACAGGAGCGACCACGTGAACACCGCGCGGCGGCCGAAGCGGTCGGCGAGAAAGCCGCACGCGATCGTGCCGATGAACAGGCCCGCGAACAGCGCGGCGATGAAGCTCGCCACGCCCGTCGTGCCGAACAGCCCGCGCGTCGTCGCGCTCAGGATGCCGCTCTTCACGAGGCCGGGCGCGACGTAGCCGCTGTACAGCAGATCGTAGAGCTCGAAGAAGAAGCCGAGACTCAGCAGCGCAACGAGTTTCCAGACGCTGCGCGTAGGCGGCAGGCGATCGAGGCGTGCCGAGATGACGCCAGCGTCGATCGCCGTCGCCTGCGCCGATGCGCGCGACGCGCTTTCCGTTGAAGCCATGGCGGGGGTGTCTCCGAATGTCGTTGTCGTCTGACGGCGGCCGCTCGCGGCCGCCGGGGTTCGGGCATTTTACCGGCCGCGCGGCCGGTGGGAAGGGCTGCGCCCCGCGCGCCGCGCGAAGCGCGCGCGCCCGTCGACACGTCCGCCGCGCGCGCCGGGCCGCCGCCTCCGCGCCGCAACGGCGCCGCAAGTTCGTGAGCGCCACGGAGACCGGAAGCCCAGACGCCGTTTCGGATGATCGACGGGCGGCATCACGTTGCGCCGGCACGCGGGCCGCGCATGCCTGCACACGGCGCGCGGCGGCGGACGCCCGGTATCGAATTCGCAGGGGCGGCGCAGCGATGCGCCGACGCACACGCCCGCGAGCCCGCGCCGCTCGCCGCCGAGGAACGGGCGCGCTCCGCGAGTGCCCGGTCGAGCACGCCAAAATGCCGCGCGCCGCGGGCGGTCGCCCGAACGCCGGGCGCGGCGCCGGCCGCCCGCGCTCGCCGCGCGTGCGTCACACGTCGCCGCCGCGCGCCGCCGCGATCAACGTGGACAGCGACTCCCGCTGCCGCCCCTGCTCGTCGAAATTTCCGGCCGCGAGCCACTGCTCGAACGCCGAGCGCAGCGCCGGCCATTCTCCGTCGACGATCGAATACCACGCGGTGTCGCGCGAGCGCCCCTTGTAGACCACGGCCTGCCGGAACAGCCCCTCGTACGTGAAGCCGTAGCGAAGCGCCGCCGCGCGCGACGGCGCGTTCAGGCTGTCGCATTTCCATTCGAAGCGGCGATAACCGAGCTCGTCGAACACGCGCCGCATCAGCAGGAACAGCGCTTCGGTGCCCGCGCATGTCTTTTGCAGCAGCGGCGAATACGCGACGAATCCGACCTCGATCACGCCGTTCGCACGATCGGCGCGCATCAGCGCGAAGGTGCCGACCGCCTTGCCGGTCGCCAGATCGACGATCGCATGATGCAACGGATCGTCGCTCGCGGCCGCCGTCTCCAGATGTGCGCGATAGCTTGCGGCATCGGCGAACGGGCCGGCGCTCATGTACGTCCAGTCGCGGCCGTCGGCGGCCGTCGCATACGCCGCATGCAGATCGTCCGCGTGCCGGCCCGGATCGACAGGTTCGATGCGGCAGAACCGGCCCTGCGCCGGCGTGCGCGGCGGCGCCGAACGCGGCTGCCAGCCGGGCACCGGCGCGCCGATCGGCTGGCCGAATTCGTTGGTATGTGCGTGGTCGCTCACGAAAAGGAATCCCGAAACGATAAACGATGAATGAAGCGCCGGTCGGCGACGAAGTCCGCGCGGCGATGCCGGATGGGGGCGTCCGGCAACGCGGCGGCGCATTCGATTGTAAGAGACGCCGGCGGGATGCGCCGCTTCGGCGGTCGGGAACGGGGGCGCGGCGATCGAGGATCGAGGATCGAGGATCGAGGATCGAGGATCGGTGATCGGTGATCGGTGATCGATGCTCGGCGTTCGGCGTTCGGCGTTCGGCGTTCGGCGTTCGGCGTTCGGCGCTCTGCGTTCGGCGTTCGATGCTCGGCGTTCGGCAAATCGGCAAGCCGCCCCGCCGTCAGCCTCCCGCCACCGCCGGCCGCGCCCCGCGCTTCAGCATGCCGACCGCGAGCGCCGTCACGAGCGTGCCGGCGGCGATCGCAAGCGCATACACGCCGAGGTGCGTGACCGCGTTCGGAATCGGCAGCACGAAGATCCCGCCGTGCGGCACCTTCAGCTCGGCGCCCGCCGCCATCGAGATCGCGCCCGTCAGCGCCGAGCCGGCGATGCACGCGGGAATCACGCGCATCGGATCGCGCGCGGCGAACGGAATCGCGCCCTCGGTGATGAACGCGATCCCGAGCACGGCCGCCGCCTTGCCCGCCTCACGCTCCTCGGCCCCGAAGCGCTGCCGGAACAGCCACGTCGCGAGCGCGATGCCGAGAGGCGGCGTCATCCCGGCCGCCATCGTCGCCGCCATCGGCGTGTACACGTGACTCGCGATCAGCCCCGCGCTGAACGCATAAGCCGCCTTGTTCACCGGGCCGCCCATGTCGAGCGCCATCATCCCGCCGAGAATCAGCCCGAGCACCACCGCGCTGCCCGCCTGCATCGAGCGCAGCCAGCCTTCGAGCGCGTGCAGCGCGGCCGCGACGGGCGACCCGACGACGTACAGCATCAAGAGCCCGACGACGAGCGTCGACACGAGCGGAATGATGAGCACCGGCTTCAGCCCTTCGAGGTTGCGGTGCAGCTTCAGGTGGCGGTTGATGAGAAGCGCCGCGTAGCCCGCGAGGAAGCCCGACACGATGCCGCCGAGAAAGCCCGCGTTCAGGCTCGCGGCGAGCATCCCGCCGACCATCCCCGGCGTGATGCCCGGCCGGTCCGCGATCGAATACGCGATGTAGCCGGACAGCACCGGCACGATCAGCGCGAACGCCGATTTCGCGCCGATCTGGAACAGCGACCACGCGAGCGTGCCCTTGTGCGCGTCGTCGAACGCATAGATGCCGCCGAGCGCGAACGACAGCGCAATCAACAGCCCGCCCGCGACGACGAACGGCAGCATGTACGACACGCCCGTCATCAGGTGCCGGTACGGGCCGCCCGCCTTCGCGGCGCGCGCCTGCTTCGCGGCGGCGACCTGATCGGCGAGCGCCGCCGCGCCCGCCGCGGCCCCGCCTTCGACGCGCGCCTCCAGGATCGCCTTCTCGATCAGCGCCGCGCCCTTGCCGATCGCGCTCTTCGTGCCCGTCTCGTAGAGCCGCTTGCCGTTGAAGCGGCTTTTGTCGACCTGCGTATCGGCGGCGATCACGACGAGGTCCGCTTCGGCGATCTGCGCGTCGGTCAGCCGGTTCTGCGCGCCGACCGAGCCCTGCGTCTCGACGTGGATCGCATGGCCGAGCGCCTGCGCGCCCTGCGCGAGCCCTTCGGCCGCCATGAACGTGTGCGCGATGCCGGTCGGGCACGACGTGATCGCGACGATCTTCAGCGGGCGCGCGGCGGCCGATCGCGAGGCGGCCGCCCCCGCGACCGAAGCGGCGGCGGCCTGCGCCGAAGCGCGCCCCGACGCGTGCGCGAGCACGGCATCCGCGTCGCGAATCGCCTCGTCGATCGACACGCGATGAATCGTCTTGCCGGCGAACGGCGCTTCGTCGATCGACGCCGGATCGTCCGCCGCGATCAGCACGGCGCTCGCCTCGCCGATCTGGTCGGCGGACAACGGCGTCTGCACGCCCAGCGCGCTGCGCGTCTCGAGCGCGAGCGCGATGCCGCGCGCTTGCGCGGCGCGGCCGAGCGCGTGCGCGGCGAAGGTCGGCGCGGCGGTCCGCGCCGGCGCCGCCACGAGTCCGATCAATTTTTCCATGACTGTCTCCGGCCTGACCGGCTTATGAATGAACGGCGCCGTCCGCCTCGGCGGCCAGCGTGAAAGTGTCGACCTCGACCTGCGCGGCGAGCGCCGCGAGCGTCGCACGATCCGGCAGATGCGGGCCGACGCGCGCGAGCTTCGCGGCCGCGAACGCGGTCGCACGGCGGCCCGTGTCGCCCCATGCGCGCGCTTCCGTCAGGCTCGCGACGAGCCCGGCGACGAAGGCGTCGCCCGCGCCGACCGTGCTCGCGACGGGCACGCGGGGCGGCGTCGCGCGAAAGACCCGGTAGGCGATCGGCCGCGGCGCGACGGCATTTGCGCCGACATCCGCGCCGAAATCCGCGCCGAAATCCGCCGCCACGCCGAGCGCGCCCTGCGCGCCGAGCGACACGACGACGCGCGCGATCCCCCGCGCGGCCAGTTCGCACGCGGCGCGCACGATCGCGTCGTCGCCGGCGAGCGCGCGGCCGAGCGCCGCCTCGAGTTCCGCGAGATTCGGCTTCGCGAGGTCCGGCAGCTCGCGCGGATCGGCGGCCGCGAGCGCGTCGGCGAGCGGCGCGCCGCTCGTGTCGAGCGCGACGCGCGCGCCCGCATCGTGCAGCGCGCGCGTCGCGCGCCGGTAGAACGACGCGTCGACGCCCGGCGGCAGGCTGCCCGCGAGCACGAACCAGCGGCCGGGCGCGGCGAGCTCGGCGATCCGGCGCTCGAGCGCGGCGACGTCGGCCGCCGCCGGCCGCGACGTCGCGAGATTGATGTCGGTCGTCTCGCCGCGCGCGTCGTCGACAAGCTTCACGTTGATCCGCGTGCGCCCCGCGATCCGCACGAAGCGGTCCGCGATCTGCTTGTCGGCGAACATCGCGTCGAACGCCGCGCCGTCGTCCGCGCCGAGCAGCCCGGTCGCGATCGTCGCGATCCCGTAGTCGGCGAGGCACCCGGCGACGTTCACGCCCTTGCCGCCCGCGTTGAACTCGAGCGATTCCGCGCGGTTCACGTCGCCGAGCGTCAAATTGCGCACGCGCACGGTCTGGTCGAGCGCCGGATTCGGCGTCACGGTCACGACGGTCGTCATGCGGCCACCCGGATCTCGGCCGAATCGAGCGCGCGCACCGCGTCGACGTCCGCGCAGTCGAGCGCGCGCGCGGCGAGCGCCGTGAGCGCGTCGAGCCGCGCGCCGCGCAGCCGCGCCTTCACCGCGGCGACGTCGCGCGCGCTCATCGACAATTCGTCGACGCCCAAGCCCGCGAGAATCGACGCGCCGAGCGGATCGCCCGCGAGCCCGCCGCACACGCCGACCCACTTGCGATGGCGGCGCGCGCCGTCGACTGTCTGCCGGATCATCCTCAGCACGGCCGGATGCAGGCTTTCGGCGAGCCGCGCGAGCTCCGGGTGCTCGCGGTCGATCGCGAGCACGTATTGCGTCAGATCGTTGGTGCCGATCGAGAAGAAATCGACGAGCTGCGCGAAGTGATCGGCGAGCGCCGCGGCCGACGGCGTCTCGACCATGATGCCGAGCGGCACCTTCGGCGCATCGAGCTCGGCGCGCACGGTCTCGGCGAGCGCGAGCGCCTCGCGCGCCTCATCGAGCGTCGACACCATCGGGAACATGATCCAGAGCGGCCCCGCCTTCGCCGCGCGATACAGCGCGCGCAACTGCGGCACGAACAGGTCCGGCCGCCGCAGGCACAGGCGCAGCCCGCGCACGCCGAGGAACGGATTCGATTCGTGCGGCAGGTTCAGATACGGCACCTGCTTGTCGCCGCCGATGTCGAGCGTGCGGATGATGAGCCGCCGGCCGCCGCTCGCGTCGACCATCTGCCGGTAGCACGCGTATTGCTCGTCCTCGTCGGGCGCGTCGCGCCGCTCGAGGAACAGGAACTCGGTGCGCATCAGGCCGACGCCGTCCGCGCCCTGCGCGAGCGCGTCGGCAACCTGCGCGGGCCGCGTGATGTTCGCGCCGATCTCGATCACGTGGCCGTCGAGCGTCGCCGCGGGCAGCGCGCGGTTCGCGCTCGCGCGCCGCCGCTCGTCGGCGAGGCGCTGCTCGACCTGCCGCGCGCGCTCGGCGTCGCGCGCCGACACGCCGACGTAAAGCCGCCCGGCATTGCCGTCGAGCACCGCGCACGCGCCGTCGGCCACGTCCATCAGCGTCGCGCCGCACGCGACCGCCGCCGGCACGCCGAGCGTGCGCGCGAGGATCGCCGTGTGCGACGTCGGGCCGCCCGCGACCGTGCAGAAGCCGAGCGTCACGGCCGGGTCGAGCTGCGCGGTGTCGGACGGCGTCAGGTCTTCGGCGATCAGGATCGCCGGCGCGCGCGCGCCGGCGCCGCCCGCCGCGTCGCGCGCGGGGCCGCCCGTCTCGCCGAGATGCCGCAGCACGCGCCGCGCGACGTCGCGCAAATCGGCGGCGCGCGCGGCGAGGAGCGGATCGGGCAGCGCGGCGAGCCGCTCGGCCTGCGCGTCGGTCGCGCGATGCCACGCCCACGCGAGCCCGTGCCCGTCGACGGTCAGCCGCGCGACCTCGCCGAGCAGCGCGGCGTCGTTCAGCAGCTCGCGCTGCGCGACGAAGATCTCGCCCTCGGCCGCGCCGAGCCGCGACGCCGTCTCCCGTGCAAGCGCATCGAGCTCGGCCGCGGTGTCGGCAAGCGCGCGCTCGAGCCGGTGCGACGCGTCGAGCGCGTCGCCCGGCCGGTCCTCGACATCGACGCGCGTCGCGCGCAGCACGCGCACCGGCCCCGTCACGAGGCCCGGCCCCGCGCCGACGCCTTCGATCGCGGCCGCCGGGTCCTCGGGCGTCCACAGCGCGGGCTGCGCGCTCTGCCGGCGCGCCTGCGCCGCCGCCGCGCGCGCGTGCTCCTCGGCGGCGAGCGAGCCGATCGTGCGTGCGAGCGCGGCGAGCGCATCGGCCGCGTCGACGCCTTGCGCCGACACGACGAGCCGCGCCTGCGCGGTCGCGCCGAGCTGCAACAGACTGACGAGGTTCTTCGGATCGGCGGCGAGCTCGCCGCAGCGCACGCGCAGCGCCGCCTGGTAGCGCTTCGCGGTGGCGACCCACGCGCTCGCGGGCCGCGCGTGCAGGCCGTGCGGATAGTCGAGGATCAGATCGAGCTTGTGCGCGTAGTCGGCGGGCGTCGCCGCGACGGCGGCGGCGGCGGTGGGCGCGCCGCCGGCCGCGTTTGCCGGCCGCGCGCCGTTCAGCGCGTCGACGATCGCGCGCGAATCGCGCGCGGCGAGCAGCCGCTCGAGCTGCGCCGGATCGCCGATCAGCCGGGTCAGGCGCTGCAGCAGCACGATGTGCTCGTCGGACTGCGCGGCGATCGCGACGACGAGCCGCGCGCGCTCGCCGCCCTGCCATTCGACGCCGTCCGGCAATTGCAGCACCGCGACGCCCGTGCGGCGGATCAGGTGGCGGTCCTCCTGCAATCCATGCGGGATCGCGACGCCGCTGCCGAGATACGTGTTCGACACCCGCTCGCGGCCGAGCAGGCTGTCGACGTAGCCGGGCTCGATGACGCCCGCCGCGACGAGCAGCGCGCCGGCCTGGCCGATCGCATCGTGTTTCGAATCGGCCTTCGCGCCGAGCCGGACGAGTTCCGCGGTGAGCAACGGCGGCATCGCGTCTCCTGGGATGAGTCGTTGGAATGTGCGTATTGAAATCGATACCACTTTGACCGTCAAGCGTTCCCCGATTTTGGGAAAGCGCGTGAAATGTGCGGCAAGCGCCGATAGAATAGGCGAACGGCCTGTCCGCGGGCGGTGACGGCGCATACGCCGGGGTTCGCTTCCGCCGCCGCGATTCAGGGTAAATACCGACCCCGAAGAGAAATCGATTTCAGTCGTCATGGCGTTACGAATCAAGGATGTCGCGGAAGCGGCGGGCGTGTCGGTCGCGACGGTCTCGCGCGTGCTGTCGAACAGCGGCCCGGTGCGCGACACCGTGCGCCGCCGCGTGCTCGAGGTGATCGAGCGGCTCGACTATCGGCCGAACGCGGCCGCGCGCCGGCTGCGCTCGGGCGATACCGCGACGATCGGCCTCATCGTGTCCGACGTGCGCAACCCGTTCTTCACCGAGGTGAGCCGCGCGGTCGAGGACGCCGCGTACGCGCAAGGCATGCGCGTGATTCTCTGCAACACCGACGAGAGCCCGGAAAAGGAAGCGATGTACCTGCGGCTGATGGAAAGCGAGCGCGTGACGGGCGTCATCTATTCGCCGACGTACGACGCCGCGCGGCGGTTCGACGCGCGCGCGCACGCGTTTCCGGTCGTGATGATCGACCGCGCGGGCCCGGCGGGCGCGGCCGACGCGGTCACGCTCGACAATCGCGACGCGGCGACGCGGCTCGTCGAGCATCTGGTCGAGCACGGCTACCGGCGCGTCGCGGGGCTGTTCGGCAACGCGAGCACGACGGGCCGCGAACGGCACGCGGCGTTCGTCGACGCGCTGCGCCGCCACGCGCTGCCCGCCGACGCGGAATTCGTCGATCCGCATCCGCAGGCGGCGCACGCGCGCGTGCACGCTTGGCTTGCCGGCGACGCGGCCGCGCGCCCCGACGCGATCGTCGCGAGCAACGGCCTGCTGCTGCTCGGCGCATATCGCGCGCTGCGCGAGCACGGCGCGCGCGTGCCGGACGACGTCGCGCTCGCGGGCTTCGACAACGACGCGTGGACGGAACTCGTCACGCCGGGCGTGACGGTGATCGCGCAGCCCGTCTACGAGATCGGCAAGAACGCGATGCAGTTGCTCACGCAGCGGCTCGCCGATCCGGCGATGTCGGCGCGCACGCTGGTGCTGCCGGGCGAGCTGATCGTGCGGGGGTCGACGGCGGCGCGGGCGGCGGGCTGACCGGCGCGGCGTTCAGCCGGTCGATCGGTCGACCGCCCCGCCGTCGACGACTTCCTCGAATCGCGCGCCTCACGCGAGGAACGCGTTGTCGCTCGAATCGACGCCGCGCCGCTCGCCGTCTCACGCGTGCGCGCCCCGATCGCCGCCGAGCGCGAGCCCGTCGACCACCGCCTGAACCCCATCCGCCGCGCCCGGCGCGGGCGAGCGCAGCGCAAACGACGCGCCCGCGCCCTTCGCGATCGCGTCGACGATCGCGAGCCCGAGGCCGCTGCCCTTCGCCGCCGTCGCGCCGCGCTCGAACGGCTTCGTCAAACGCTCGAGCTCGGCGGCCGCCAGCACCGGCCCGCGGTTCGTCACGCTGAGCGCGCCCGCCGCCGACAGCACGACCTGCACCGGCTCCGTCGTCGCCCCGTGCTTGAGCGCGTTCTCGACCAGATTGCGCACGACGATCGCGAACGCGTCCGGATCGATCCGCGACGTCACGGCCGCGCCGGGCAGATCGAGCGCGATCGCGCGGTCGCGCGCGACGCGCCGGAAATCGTCGACGACGAGCGCCAGCACCGGCCGCAGATCCTGCGGCGTATCCGCGAGCACACGCCCGTCCTCGGCCTTCGCGAGCTGCATCAACTGCTCGCTGACCCGCGACAGCGTGTGCAGCGCCCCCTCGACCCGCTGCGCGCGCTCGCGCAGCGGGTCGGACGGCGCCTCGGCGATCAGCCGCTGCGTCTGCGCGAGCGCCGCGGCGATCGGCGTGCGCAGCTCGTGCGCGCTGTTCGCGGTGAAGCTGCGCTCGGCGGCGAGCGCGCGATCGAGGCGCGCCATCAGCTCGGTGACGGCATCCGCGACGGGCGCGATCTCGGTCGGCAGCCCGCTCTTGTCGAGCGGCGTCAGATCGTTGCGGCCGCGCGCGGCGATCGCGTCGCAGAAGCGCCGGATCGGCGTCAAGCCGGAGCGCACGATCAGCCAGATCCCGAACAGGCCGGCCGGCAGGAACAGCGCGAGCGGCCTCACGACCGCGAACGCCGCCCGCACTTCCGCGCGCCGGCGCGTCGCGAGCGGCTCCGCGATCAGCAGCGTGACCGTGCCCTGCAGCACCGTCTCCGCATACACCCGATGCGTCGCGGTGCTGGCGAAGCCCGCTTTCAGATTCTTCGGAAAGATCGACGCGTCCGCGTCGTGCGAGCGCAGCAGCAACTTGCCGGTCTCGTCGCGCACGACGTACGTCAGCAACTCGTCGTGCGCACGGACCTCCGCGATGCGGGCGCCGCCGTCACCGTCGCCGTCGTCGCCGTCCGAATCGCGCCCGACGATGTCCATCACGGCGAGCGGCAGCAGCCGCTGCGCGGTTTCCTGCAGCGCGCTGTCGGACATCCGCTCGACCTCGGCGCGCAACACGTAGAACGCGGCCGTCCCGGTCGCGAGCGAAAACACGACGAAGCCCGCCACGAGCGCCGCCGCGAGCCGTCCCTGCAGGCTGCGCGGCATCGCTAGTCCCGCCTCAAGCGGTAGCCGAGGCCACGCACGGTCTCGATCAGGTCGGCGCCGAGCTTCTTGCGCAGGCGGCTCACGTGAACCTCGATCGTGTTGCTCCCGACTTCGTCGCTGAACGAATACAGCCGCTCTTCGAGCTGCGATTTCGACAGGAGCATCCCCGGATGCTGGATCAGCGTTTCGAGCAACGCCCATTCGCTCGCGGTCAGGTCGATCCGCGCGCCGCCGCGCATCACGCTGCGCGCGGCGGTGTCGACCGAGAGCTCGCCGAGCTTCACCAGCGGATTCGGATTGCCCGAATAGCGGCGCGCGACCGCGCTCACGCGCGCGGACAGCTCGGACAGGTCGAACGGCTTCACCAGATAATCGTCCGCGCCGGCGTTCAGCCCGGCGATCCGGCTCGCGACCTGATCGAGCGCGGTCAGGATGATGACGGGCACCGTCGAGCCGCCCGCGCGCAGCTCGCGCAGGAAATCGAGGCCGCGGCCGTCGGGCAGCAGCAGGTCGAGCAGGATCAGATCGTAGGTTGCGACCGCGACGTGCCGGCGCGCGTCGGCGAGGTTGCCGACGAAGTCGGTCGGATGCCCGTCTTTCTCGATCTGGTCGCGGACGGCTTCCCCGAGCCACGGATCGTCTTCGACGAGAAGCACTCTCATGCGCGTGTCCTGATGAATGGCGTGGCGCGACTCTGCCACCCGAACCTGAAGCGAACATGAAGAAAAAGCGGCGCATCCGCAAGCTTCGCTTCAGGTACCGAGCGCATTGTAGAGCCCAACGATCCGAACAGGAGATATCCCGCAATGAAAACCTCGCGACTGATCAAGAGCGCGGCGCTCGCCTCACTCGCCTCGCTCGTGCTGGTCGGCACGCTCGGCATCCGCGCGGCGGTGGCGGACAGCGGCGACGACTGCCGCGCGCCGCTCGCCGACTGGAAGCCGCGCGATGCGGTGCACGCGCTGGCGCAGCAAAAAGGCTGGCGCATCGACAAGCTGAAGGCCGACGACGGCTGCTACGAGATCAAGGGCCACGACGCCGGCGGTAAGCGCTTCAAGGCGAAGCTCGATCCCGTGACGCTCGACGTCTTGCGAATGAAGCGCGAGGGCGACCGCGAGCGAGAACACGGCCACGACGACGGCGACAGCGACGATCACGGCCGCGCGCCGGATGCGCGCGCCGCCGCCGGCGGCCCGCCGGCAGGCGCGCCGCCTGGCGGCGTGCTGAAGCCGGGCTCGAAGCCGGACGTGCAGATTCGCTGAGCCGCGGCGCGCAGCGGTTCCGCGGCGCCGCGCGGCATGCCGCCGCGTCGCGCCGGCGGTTCGGTCGATCGCCCCATCGATCGCTCATCGATCACCCATCGAAGGCGTCGATGGAGCCGGCCCCGGCACGGCCGCAGGCGGTCGCGAACGGCGGCCCGTCTGCGTCAACCCGCAACGAACCATGCGAGGCGTGCGGCCGGCACGCTCGGGCACGGCGCCCGCTGCCGCCCCACGCCATCGCAACTATCGCCAGACCGGCGTCGCCCTGCGGCGCCGGCCGGAAACCGGTCGCCCGGACGGCGCGTGCGCCCCGCCTCATCGCCGCCCGCGCCGCCCTCCTCACCGAAACCAGGAGAACCCAGATGAAACACGCATTGCCGATCGCGGCGCTGGCAGGCGCGCTCGCCGCGCCGTCGCTCGCTTCCGCGCGCCAGGTCACGTTCGAGACGCAACTCGCCAATTACGGCGGCGACGGCGCATACGTCGTCCTGTACGTCACCGATCGCGCGGGCCACTACCAGGGCACGCTGTGGATGGCCGGCCGCCAGACGAAGTACTACCGGCACCTGCGCGACTGGTATCGCGCAACGGGCGGATCGGCGCGGCTCGACGGCATCACGGGCGCGAGCGTCGGCGCGGGCAGGACGCTGCGCGCGACGCTCGACGTCGCCGACTCGCTGCTCGACGCCGGCTACGAGATCCACATCGACACCGCGGTCGAGGACATGAACGAGAACCCGTCGGAAGTCGCCGTGCCGCTCAACGCGGCGGGCGCCGGCAAGGCGGTCAAGGGTCGCGGCTACGTGAAGTCGTTCCGCTATTCGCTGTAGCACGAAGACGAGAGGCCCCCCATGCTGCGCAAGCTTCATTCGATTCCCGGCCTGATCGCCGCCGCCCTGCTGATCGTCGTCACGCTGACAGGCGCGGCGCTGTCGATCCAGCCCGCGCTCGAGCGCGCGGCCGTCGCCGGCATGCCGCGCGCGCCGCTCGACGTCGCGACGCTCGCCGGCCGCGTCAGCGCGCACGTGCCCGGCGTCGAAAAGCTCGTGCGCCGGCCGTCCGGCGAGATCGTCGCGTACTACGCGACCGCCGACGGGCAGCGCGCGTCGATCGTCGATCCGTCGACGGGCGCGCCGGGCGCCGATTATCGGCCGTCGCCCGTCGTGCGCTGGCTGATGAATCTGCATCGCAAGCTCTTTCTCGGCGACACGGGACGGATCGCCACGGGCGCGACCGCCGCCGCGATGCTGTTCATCGCGCTGTCCGGGCTCGCGCTGCTCGCGCGCCGGATGGGCGGCTGGCGACGCCTGGCCGGCCGGATTCGCGGCGACGGATTGCAGCGGCTGCACAACGAGACCGCGCGCGTCGCACTCGCGGGGCTCGTGCTGTCGGCGCTCACGGGGCTCGTGCTGTCGCTGTCGACGTTCGGCGTGATTCCCGAGCGCGGCGCCGCGTCGGCGAGCGCGTTCGACGCGGGCTCGGACATCGCCGCCGGCCCCGCGAAGACGACGATGCCCGTCGCGCAAATGGCGGCGCTGCGTGCAACCGATCTGTCGACGCTGCGCCAACTGACGTTCCCCACGCCGGACGAGCCTCGCGGCGTCATCGAATTGAAGACGACCGACGGCACCGGCTACGTCGATCCGTCGACGGGCGCGTCGCTCGCCTACCAGCCCGCCGACGGCTGGCAGCGCCTGCACGCGCTCGTGAAGATGCTGCACACGGGCGAAGGGTTGTGGTGGCTCGGGCTCGTGCTGGGCGCGTCGTCGCTCGCGACACCGCTGCTCGCGGTGACGGGCGTGATGCTGTGGGCGCGCCGGCGGCGCGCGCAGCCGAAGCTCACCGGCAACGCGCCGGCGCGCGACGCGGACACCGTGCTGCTCGTCGGCAGCGAAGGCAACAGCACGTGGGGCTTCGCGCTGGCCCTGCAAGCGGCGCTCGCGCGGGCGGGCGCACGCGTGCACGTCGCGCCCATGAACGACGCCGCGCGCAGCTACCGCGCGGCGCGGCGGGTGCTCGTGCTGACCGCGACTTACGGCGACGGCGACGCGCCGGGCAACGCGCAGCAATTCCTGCCGAGGCTCGCGAGGCTGTCGGCGGCGCAACACACGTCCTTCGCCGTGCTCGGTTTCGGCGACCGTCAGTTTCCGCGGTTCTGCGGCTACGCACGTAGCGTCCACGATGCGCTCGTCGCGAAGGGCCTCACGCCGTTGCTTGATCTCGGCACCGTCGACAGGCAGTCGGAGCACGAATTCCGCGCATGGTGCGCACGGCTCGGCGAAGCGCTCGGGCTCGCGCTCGACATCCGCTACACGCCGGCGCTGCCGCGCACGATCCCGCTCACGCTCGTCGAACGCGAAGACCACGGCGCCGACCCGCAAACCGTGATGTCGGTGTTGCGCTTCGCGCCCGCCGAGCGGCACGCACGCGCCGGACGAGCGGGGCATGCCGCCCGCCTGCTTGCGCGATGGGCCGCGTTCTCCCGGCGGCGGCTGCCGCCGTTCGAGACGGGCGATCTGCTCGGCGTCGCGCCTCCGGGCGAAACGTCGCCGCGCCACTACTCGCTCGCGAGCGCCTCGTCGGACGGCGTCGTCGAGATCTGCGTGCGCCGCCATCCGAACGGCGCGTGCTCGAGCTATCTGACCGGCCTGCGCCCGGGCGACACGATCGAAGCGTTCATTCGCTCCCATGCACGCTTCCGCCCGCACGCGGGCGACGCACCCGTGATCCTGATCGGCGCGGGCACCGGCATCGGTCCGCTGATCGGCTTCATCCGGCACAACGCCGCGCGCCGCCCGATGCATCTGTACTTCGGCGCGCGCAACCCGAACGACGGCTTCCCGTATCGCGACGAGCTCGACGGCCTCGTCCGCGACCGCCGGCTGCGCGCGCTGACCACGGCGTTCTCGCGCGCGGAACGCCGGGCGTACGTGCAGGACCGGCTCGTCGCCGACGCGCGCAACCTGCGCGATCTCGTCGCGCACGGCGCGCAGATCATGGTGTGCGGCGGCCGCGCGATGGCCGACGGCGTCACGCGCGCGTGGGAGCGCATCCTCGCGGACTCCGGCTTGTCGGTCGCGCAATTGAAAACGCAGGGGCGTTATGTCGAAGACGTCTATTGAATGGTCGCCCGGCGCGCGGCTGAATCGCTGCCGCGCAAGCGGCGCGACGATGGGCACGCGGTACGGCGTGCAGTTCTACGCGCCGCCGACGGCCGACGCGAAGGCGATCGCGGCAGAGCTCGACGCGGCGGTGCGCGCGGTCGACGCGCAGATGTCGAACTGGAAGGCCGACTCCGATCTGTCGCGGCTCAATCGCGCGACGCCCGGAAGCTGGACGCCGACCTCGGCCAACCTCGCGGCAGTGCTCGTGCGCGCGCTGGAAATCGGTCGCGAGACGGGCAACGCGTTCAACATCGGCGTCGGCGCGCTCGTCGACGCGTGGGGATTCGGGCCGGGAGCGGCGGCGAACGAACGAGCGGCGAGCGGATGCGCAGAGAATCGACACGCAGCGCGCCCGGCCGACGCCACGCGCATGCCGAGCATGATCGGGCGCACGACCGGGCGCACGACCGACGTAGGCCGCGCATCGAACATGCGCGGCGCTTTGCCGTCGCCGTGCCGCCCGATCGACGAACTGCTCGAAGTCGACGTCGCGCGCGGCCGCGCACGACGGTTTGCGGACGTCGCATTCGACCTGTGCGGAATCGCGAAAGGCTTCGGCGTAGACGAGCTCGCGCGCGTGCTCGATCGCCACGGCATCACGGCGTGGCTCGTCGGCATCGACGGCGAGCTGCGCGCACGCGGATGCAAACCGGACGGCTCGCCTTGGGCGATCGCGCTCGAAGCGCCCGACTACGACCGGCGCGGCGCGATGGGCGCGATCGATCTCGTCGACGCGGCCGTGGCGACGTCCGGCGATTACCGGCATTGGGCCGACATCGGCGGCAAGCGCATCTCGCACACGATCGATCCGCGCGCCGGCGCGCCGCTGCACGGCGGCATCGCCTCGGTCACGGTCGTCGCGCAAGACTGCACCGACGCGGACGCGTACGCAACCGCGCTGATGGTGCTCGGCGAGCAGGCGGGACGCGCGCACGCCGAGCGCCTCGGGCTCGACGCGCTGTTCGTCGTGCGCGACGGCGATGCGATGCGCACGATCGGCTGCGGCTTTTTCGCGAACGCGCGGCCCGCCGGCTGACCGTGCGCGCGCCGCGATCGGCGCGCGCCGCCTACACGTCGAACTTCACACCCTGCGCGAGCGGCAATTCGCGGCTGTAGTTGATCGTGTTCGTCGCGCGGCGCATGTAGCTCTTCCACGCGTCGGAACCGGACTCGCGGCCGCCGCCCGTTTCCTTCTCGCCGCCGAACGCGCCGCCGATCTCCGCGCCGCTCGTGCCGATGTTCACGTTGACGATCCCGCAATCGCTGCCCGCCGCCGACATGAATTGCTCGGCCTCGCGCATGTCGTTCGTGAAGATCGCCGACGACAGCCCTTGCGGCACGCCGTTGTGGATCGCGAGCGCGTCGTCGAAGTCGTCGTAGACGAGCACGTACAGAATCGGCGCGAACGTCTCGCGCGTGACGACGGCCGTCTGCCTCGGCATCCGCACGAGCGCCGGACGCACGTAGTACGCATCCGCATGGCCGAGCTCGACGCGCTCGCCGCCCTTCACCTCGCCGCCCTGCTCGCGCGCATCGCCGAGCGCCTTTTGCATCGCGTCGAACGACGCGCGATCGATCAGCGGGCCGACGAGCGTGCCCGCTTCAAGCGGATCGCCGACCTTCACCGATGCGAACGCCTTCTCGAGGCGCGGCAGCAGTCGATCGGCGACGCTGCGATGCACGATCAGCCGGCGCAGCGTCGTGCAGCGCTGGCCCGCGGTGCCGACCGCGGCGAACGTCACGGCGCGCACGACGAGATCGAGATCCGCGCTCGGCGCGACGATCATCCCGTTGTTGCCGCCGAGCTCGAGAATGCTGCGCGCGAGCCGCCGGCTCAGCACCTGCGCGACCTCGACGCCCATCCGCACGCTGCCCGTCGCGGACACGAGCGGCACCTTCGGCGAAGCGCAAAGCGCCTCGCCGACGTCGCGGCCGCCGAGCACGAGTTGATGCAGCCCGTTGGGCACGACGCCCGGATGGGTCTTGTCGAACTCGCGCACCGCCTTCGCGAACAGCGCGTGGCATGCGATCGCGGTGAGCGGAGTCTTCTCGGACGGCTTCCAGACGACCGGATCGCCGCACACGAACGCGAGCGCCGCGTTCCACGACCACACCGCGACCGGAAAGTTGAACGCGGAGATCACGCCGCACACGCCGAGCGGATGCCAGGTCTCCATCATCCGGTGGCCGGGACGCTCGGACGCGATCGTCAGGCCATAGAGCTGCCGCGACAGGCCGACCGCGAAATCGCAAATGTCGATCATCTCCTGCACTTCGCCCAGGCCTTCGGATGCGATCTTGCCCGCCTCGAGCGTGACGAGCCGGCCGAGCGCCGCCTTGTGCTCGCGCAGCACGTTGCCGAACACGCGCACGAGCTCGCCGCGCACGGGCGCGGGCACCGTGCGCCACTTGAGGAACGCCTGATGCGCGGCGTCGATCTTGCGTTCGGTGTCGGCCGGGCTGTCGGCGGCGAGCGTCGCGAGCGTCGCGCCGTCCACGGGCGACCGGGCGGTCAGCGCACTGCCTTGCCAGCGGGCCAGATCGACGTCGAGCGCGGCGAGAATGTCGTTGAATTGCATCGCTTCCTCTTCAGAACAGATTCAGGTTGATCGGTGCGGCGTCCCCGCCGCGAATGAATCGATTGGACCGCGTTCGCGCGCCGCATGCAAGCGCGCCGGCCATTCGGCCTAGCGCCCGCTCGCGCCGGCATCGAGCCCTAACGGCGTGCCGCGAGCGCCGCGCGCAGCCGGCGCACGCCCTCGAAAATCTCCGCCTCGCCCGGCGCGGCGAACGACAGCCGCAGGCGGCTCGCGTCCGCGTCGCGCGCGTAGAACGCCGCGCCCGGCACGTACATCACGTTGTGCTCGAGCGCGCGCTTGAGCACCTCCGACGCGTCGCGGCCGCCGCTCAGGCGCGCCCACACGAACATGCCGCCCGACGGCTCGCGCCACTCGACTTCGTCCGGCACGAATTGCGCAAGCGCGCTCACGAGCGCGCGGCAGCGGCTGCCGTAAGTCTGCGCGATCGTGCGCAGATGCGCGGCAAGCCGGCCGCTCTCCAGATAGCGGCGGATCGCTTCCTGCGCGATCGGTGCGGTGCACAAATCGCTCGTCTGCTTCGCGACCGTCATCCGGCGCAGGATCGCGGCGGGCGCGACCGCCCAGCCGATCCGCAGGCCCGGCGCGACGATCTTCGACAGGCTGCCGAGATAGACGGTCCAGTCCGATGCGCCGTCGTGCGCGAGCACGGGCCGCACCGGCTCGCCGGAAAAACGCAGGTCCGCGTATGGATCGTCCTCGACGAGCACGAACCGCGCATCAGCCGCGATCGCCGCGAGCCGCGCGCGGCTCGCGGGCGGCAGCGTCGCGCCCGTCGGGTTCGCGAACGTCGGCACCGTGTACAGCAGCTTCGGGCGGCGCTCGGCCGCGGGCCACGCGGCGAGTTGCGCGGCGAGCGCGTCCGGATCGACGCCTTCGGCGTCCGTGCGCACCGGCACGAGCTTCGCGCCCGCGAGCCGCAGCGCCTGCAGCGCGGCCGGATACGCGGGCGCCTCGACGAGCGCGACGTCGCCCGGCTCGATCAGCGCGCGCACGAGCAGATCGAAGCCCTGCTGCGAGCCCGTCGTGACGAGCACGTGCGAAGCGTCGCACGCGACGCCGCGCGTGCGCGCCATCCAGTCGGCGAGCGCGGCGCGCAGGCCGGGCTGGCCCGCGGTGTCGCCGTATTGCAGGCAGGCCGCCGGATCGTCGCGGGCCGCGTCGGCGAACGCCGCCGCGATGCCTTCGCGGTCGAACAGCTCGGCGCACGGATAGCCGCCCGCGAACGAGATCATCCCCGGCTTGCCGACGTGCTTGAACAGCTCGCGGATCGGCGAGCCCTGCGGATCGGCGAACGGCGCGGCGAACGGATAGTCGACAGCGGCGGCGGCGAGCGTCATGGCGGCTCCGGTGCGGAAGAAGTCGGGCGAAAGGGAGGGTCGAACGCCGGGCCGATCAGGCAGCGGCCGTCATCTTGAAGATGCCGGTTGCGTTGCCCGCGTCGAAGCTCAGGTCGAGCGCGCGGCGGCCGGTTTCGGCGTCGGCCACCGCGTCGCGCGTGATGAATTCGTAGAACGAACCCGGCACCTCGCGCTCGACGAGCGCGCCCGACGCGTCGACGAACGCGCGCACGACCGGGTCCGCGCGGAATGCGGTCTGCCGCACGCGGCCCGAGCGCGACACCTCGACGGCCGGCTTGATCGGCCGCCCGAGCGCGCGTTGCGCGGCGGCGAGCGCGTCGACGTCGGGCACGCGGTCGGTCGCGTGGTTGAACGCGTTGCCCTCGGTCGCGATCCACGCCATCTCCGCCGATTCGGCCAGCAGCGTTTCGTAGTCGGCGAGCGCCGGGCTCGCGTGTTGTCGATCGAAGCAACGCACGAGCACGGGCATCAGCGCGCGCGCGTCCGCAAGCGGCAACGACGCGTCGCGCTCGAGTTCGGCGAGCGTCGCGGCGGCCTGCGGCGTCAACGGATCGGCCGACGTGCCGAGCACGTTCGTCACGGCCGCCTGGAACGCGGCGCTGAAGCGCTCCGGATGAAGCTCGCTCACGAAGAACTGCGCGATCTGGTCCGGCGCGTCGAGATGCGCGTACGAGCGGCCCGTCATCCTGAGGCGTTCGAGCGGATAGGTGCCGTTCAGCCGATAGCCGAGCGGCCGAAGGATGCGTGTGAACGCCGCCTCGCCGGGCGGCAGCGCGCCGCACGACGGCCAGCGCACGGTGCGCAGCGCGCCGTGATCGAACGTCACGCGCCCGCCGTCGCGCGCGACGTCGCGCGTGTACGCGCGGCCCGTCGGCACCCGTTCGAGCAGATCCGCGAACAGCGCCATATTTAGCGCCTGCGCAAGCTCGGCGCGCGTGACGACGCCCGGCTCGCAGCGCTCGAAGCATGCCGGAACATGCATGAGCCGCATCAACTCGTCGATGGTCGGCTGATCGGAAACGGTGGCGAGCAAGGCGGCGAGATTCGGGTTCATCGGGTTCTTCCGTGGGTTTTCGTCGTTCCGGCGGCGCGCGCGCCGCGCATCGGAGCGCGCGCAGACGGGATCGGAATGGATTTTCGATGGGCGAAATTCATCCGGCAATTGATATAAACTCACCAGTTCATTCCAAAAACTCACCAACTCGCGATTTTCCGATCGCTCGACCATCGATGCGAAAAGGCATTCCGAACCTCGCGGCGCTGCAGGTGTTCGAAGCGGCGGCCCGCCACGAGAGCTTCACCCGCGCGGCCGACGAGCTCGCGCTCACGCAAAGCGCGGTCAGCCGCCAGATCACGTCGCTCGAGGAGCGGCTCGGCGTCGCCTTGTTCCTGCGAATCAGGAAGCGGGTCGTGCTGACGCCGCACGGCCGCCACTACGCGGCGCTCGTGCGGCGCAACCTCGAGCGCATCGAGCGCGACACGCTCGAGCTGATGGCGCAGCGCGGAATCGGCGCGACGCTCGAGCTCGCGGTCGTGCCGACGTTCGCGAGCCAATGGCTGATTCCGCGCCTGCCCCAATTCCGCGCGCTGCGGCCCGACATCACGGTGAACCTGTCGGTGCGCACCGAGCCGTTCCTGTTCAGCGATTCGACGTTCGACGCCGCGATCTACTTCGGCCACGCGCTGTGGCCCGGCACGCAAGGCCGGCTGCTGTTCCTCGAAGGCGACATGCTGCCCGTCTGCAGTCCGGCGCTGCTTGGCACGAACGGGCGGCGGATCACGCGCGACGCGCTGCTCGATTTGCCGCTGCTGCACCTGTCGACGCGCGCGGACGCGTGGCGCGACTGGTTTCGCGCGCACGGCCTCGACAACGATCTGCGCGCGGTGCGCGGGCCGCGCTACGAACTGTTCACGATGCTGACGGCGGCCGCGCACGCGGGCATGGGCGTCGCGCTAATGCCGGCGCTGCTCGTCGCCGACGAACTGGCGTCGGGGCGCCTTTGCGCGCCGCTCGATTTGCGGCTGCGAAGCGACGCCGGCTACTACCTCGTCGCGCCGGACGCCGCCGCCGACAGCGAACCGTTCGTCGCGTTGGCCGAATGGCTGGGTTCCATCGCGCCCGCGCGGCCGATAAGCTGACGCGACCATCCAGTTCATCCGTTCATCGGCCGGCGGCAGGCCGGCCATGCGAGACCGACCATGACCATTCGCATCGGCGACATCGTGCCGCTTTCCATCGCGCGCGCCCGCTTTTCCGAGCTGGCGGACGACGCGCGGGACGGCGGCGAGAAAATCATCACGAAGAACGGCGCGGCGTACGTCGCGCTGATCGACGCGAGGCGGCTCGATCATTACCACCGGCTCGAACGCGAGCGCTCGGAGCGCAACGGCGCGGCGCCGCTGCCCGGTGGCGGCGGCGCCGGAATCGGCGGCATCGGCCGCGGCGCCGCGGTTGCGGGGGAGCATCCGACGGGAGACGGCGCCGCAGCCGATGCCCGCGGCTTCGATGCGTCGCCCGCCGAAACGCGCGCCGATATCGATTGAGTGTCGATCGAAACAGGGCCGACACGCGAACGATATGCCGACGACATGCGCTTCGATGAAGGAAGGCGCCTGATGGGCGCGCCGCGCGCGACCCGCGCGTCGCGGACGGCGGAGCGGAATCCGGCGCTCCGCCGGAGCCTGCACGACACGCTCCGTCCCCCGTCCATCCGTGCAGACGCTGCTTCATCACGCGCACGACAACCGATACGATAGTCAGTACATTCGCCCTCGACCGGCCACGAACGGCCCGAACGACAACCGCATGCAGAACTATTACGAAGCCACGGTAACGCGCACGCCCTACCCCGCGCTCGCAGAACGCATCGACGTCGACGTGTGCATCGTCGGCGGCGGCCTGGCGGGCCTGTCGACGGCGCTCGGGCTCGTCGAGCGCGGCGTGCGCGACATTGCGCTGCTCGATGCGCAAACGGTCGGCTTCGGCGCGTCGGGCCGCAACGGCGGCTTCGTGTTCGGCGGCTACAGCCTCGACAACGCGGACCTGCTGCGCACGCTCGGCCCCACGTCCGCCCGCGCGCTCTATCGCTTGACGATCGACGCGGTGGACCTGATTCGCGTGCGCGCCGCGCGCTACGGCATCGATTGCGATCTCGTCGACGGCGGCGTGATCCTCGCGAACTGGTTCGACGACCCGGCTCGCCTTCGCGAGCCGCGCAAGCTGATGAAGGAAGCGTTCGGCGTCGACTGGGAGCCGCTCGACGAACGCGAGTTGCGCACGCGGCTAAAGACCGACCGCTATCACGGCGGCCTCTTCGAGCGCAACGCGTTCCACTTCCATCCGCTGAAGTACGCGCTCGGCGTCGCGGCCGCGGTCGCGCGAAGCGGCGCGCGAATCCACGAGCATTCGGCCGCGCGCGCGATTCGCCGCGACGGCGCGGGCTTCGTCGTCGCGACCGACGGCGGCTCGGTGCGCGCGCGCCGCGTCGTGTTCGCGGGCGGCGGCTATGCGCGCGGCGTGTATCCGCGCATCGAGCGCGCGGTGCTGCCGATCGCGACCTACGTGATCGCAACCGAGCCGCTCGGCGCGCGGCTCACCGATGCGATCGCATGCGAATCGGCCGCCTATGACACCCGCTTCGCGTTCGACTATTACCGGCCGCTCGCCGACACCCGGATTCTGTGGGGCGGCCGCATCTCGGTGCTCGAACGCGGGCCGGACGCGATCGCGCGGCTGCTCAGACGCGATCTGCTGCGCGTCTATCCGCAATTGCGCGACGTCGCCGTGCAGTTCGCGTGGGGCGGGCTCATGAGCTACGCGCGCCACAAGATGCCGCTGATCGGCCGGGACGCGGACGGCGTCTGGCACGCGGTCGGCTTCGGCGGCCACGGCATGGCGCCGACGACGGTGGCAGGCGAAGCGCTCGCGGCGGCGCTCGCCGAGGGGCGCCCCGTGCCCGACGAGTTCGCCAGGTTCGGCCTCGTGCGCACCTTCGGCCTCGCGGGGCTCGCCGCCGCGCAGCTTACGTACAGCGCGTACGAGGCGCGCGACGCGCTCGCCGCGCGGCGCCGCGCACGCCCCGGCAAGCCCGTCTTTTAGAGCGTGGAATCGGGCGAAAGCCGCTTGGGGTGCGTGCTAGAATGCGCCGACCATGCCGCCGTCCGATCACGCCAAAATGAAACAAGGAAGCAAGGCCGCAGCGCCCGACGCCGAAGTGAAACAAGACGAGGCGCGCCGCAAATACGACCCCGAGCAGACGAAGCGCAACATCCTCGACGTCGCCACGCAGGAGTTCTCCGCGATGGGGCTGTCGGGCGCGCGCGTCGACGCGATCGCCGAACGCACGAATACGACGAAGCGGATGCTCTATTACTACTTCGACAGCAAGGAAGGGCTGTACGAAGCGGTGCTGGAGAAGGTCTACGGCGACATCCGCGCGCTCGAGCTCGAGTTGCACGTCGGCGAGCTGGAGCCGCGCGAAGGGCTGCGCCGGCTCGTCGAATTCACATTCGACTATCACGACAAGCATCGCGATTTCGTGCGGCTCGTGACGATCGAGAACATCCACGGCGCGAAATACATCGAGCAACTCAAGTCGTTCAAGAACCGCAACGTCAGCATCATCAAGACGCTCGAAGAACTGCTCGCGCGCGGCGTCGAAAGCGGCGTGTTCCGCGACGACGTCGACCCGTTCGATCTGCATCTGCTCATCAGTTCGTTCTGCTTTCATCGCGTCGCGAACCGCTATACGTTCGGCACCGCGTTCGGCCGCGATCCGTCGTCGCCGCGGCTGCGTGCGCGGCATCGCGCGATGATCGCCGATGCCGTGCTGCGCTACGTCGCGCGCTGATCGCCTGCTGGTCGGCCCGCTGGTCGCCTGCTGATCCCCCGCTGATCGCCTGCTTTCTCCCGCGCGTCGCCGAGCAAGGCGATCGTCACGCGGCCGTTCACCGACCGCAGCCGCGAATCGGTCGCAGCCGCGAATCGGGCCGCCTACCGGTATCGCCTCGTCGGACGCGTCCGGCGCGGCCCACTCCCGACCGAAATCGCACGGCCGCCCGCGGCCGCACATCGCGGAACCCATGGAATCGGTACGCGACGAACGGGCGAACGGTCCGCGTCCGGCGCCGCTTGGCCCACGCCAAAGCGCGACGACCAACGCCGACGCAGCGCGCTCGCACGTGAACCGCATTGAAACGCGTTGAAAAGCATTGAAACGCACCGCGCGCGACGCCGATGCACATGCGCGAACCAACGCAAGCGCCCCGGCTCGTCAACGCGCCGCCACCGGCGCCGCGAGCGCGATCCGCGCCTTCTCCTCCGGGCTGGCATCGACGAAATATTTTTTCGCCCACCGCGAATCGGGCTGCAGCGCGAGGCCGCCGTGCGGGCCCGCCGCGCCCCCCGCGCCCGAACCGTTGCCGCGACGCGAAGCGATCGCGAGCGCGCGCGCACGATAGTGCTCGTAAAGCCGCAGGAATTCCGCGAGATAGATCCCCGCTACGCGCGCATCACGAATCTCGAGCAGGTTCTCGTCGTTGTAGTGCTCGGAGTTCGCGCTCATGTTCGCCGAGCCGCTGTAGACGATCGGATTCGCGCCTTCCGCGTCGATCACGATGAACTTGTGGTGAACGACGACGGGCGGATACGGCGGCGGCGCCTCGCCCGGAAAGAGCCGCAGCTCCGCCTCGAAGCCGGCGGGCACCGTCGCGGGCGAAAAATAGGCGGCGTCGATCACGTCCCGGTTCGATCGGCTGCGATGATACAGCTCGAGGTTCGCGAGACGCGCGGCGTCGAGCGTCTTGCCGTCGCGCCGGTCCGCATCCGCCTGCTGCGCGCCGCGTGCGCTGATCGCGTTGACGAGCCCGAACATCATCAGCCCGCGGTCGCCCGCCGCGAAGCATGCGTCGCGCAACGCCGCGTCGGTCGGCATGAACAGGCAGAACACGACCGAGTGCCGCGCGCCGCGAATCGCGTCGACGATCGTATCGATCTGCGTGCGCGCGCCGCGCGGCTCCGGCGAGAACGACACGCGCACGCGCGCCGTGCCGACCTCGACCGGCTCCGACCAGCCGGGCGCGAGACGCGCGGTCTCGGCGACGCACGGGTTCGACGCGAGCGCGCGCGCACAGGCGTTGTACAGCCCGGCGAGCGCCGCCGATTCGAACGTGTGCAGCACGTTCGCCTGCTCGGTGATGCCCTCCGTCGTGAAGTTCGCCGAGCCGGTCAGCACGCGCGCGGGCCCGGCCTCGTCGCCCGCGACGATGAACTTGTCGTGCATGATCCGCGTCTTGTCGCGCGGCGCGAGCGTCGCGACGCCCGTCAACTGCTCGACGGCCGCCTGGTTCGGCGACGGCAGCGGCGGCTCGCCCGAGCCGCGCTTCGTCTCGTGCGCGTCGTAGACGATCGCGAGCGCATCCGCGCCGTGCGCGCGGCCGAACGCGTCGAACGCGGGAATCGCCCATAGCGGATCGGTCAGGTGATAGACGGCCGACACCGCGCGCCGCGCGTCGGCGCCGAGCATCAGCCCGAAAGTCTCCTCCAGATCGTTCGCGAGCCACGTGCGCAAACGCCGCGCCGCGTCGGGTGACGGCGCGGCGCCATCGGCGAGACGCAGCGCGCGGACCTGCTTCGCGAACGCCTGCGAGCTCACCACCGCGCGGTTGAACCACGTGCCGACGCCGCCCTCGACGTGCGCGGGCAGCGTGACCGTGCATCCGCCCGCGTCGGCTTCGAGCACCCGCAGCGACGCGGGCGTGCCGACCACCGGATAGACGTCGTAGCGAAACGCCCGCCCTCGATCGGGCGGATCGATCCGCGCGTCCCACCACATGAATTTCTGGATCGGCGCCTGATCGGTCGGCGCATCGCCTTGCGTGTGGGCCGCCGGGCCGTCGAAGGTCAGCCGATTCGGCAGCCAGCTCGTCGCGGCGCGGGTCTTGCCGTCCGCCGACCAGAAGCCGGGCGTGCGCTTGATCGCGAAGCCGAGAAAGTCGTCGCGCCGCTGCGCGTCGGGCCAATCGAAGGCCAGCAGGACCAACGTCGGGGAAAGATAGCTGCGCACGCTGACGGACATCGCCGCCCTCCTCGGCTCATCGCCTTCCAAAGTCGTAGCGACGAGTGTTCAACGCGCGCTTGCCGCGCGTGTGACGTTCTGATGAAGTTTCCGTGTCGCGCGGGCTTCGGCGCGGCGAACGGCACGCGTGCCGCGCGCAATGTGCGGTGACCGACCGCCAGGCGAAAACGAATGATCGGCATGAGGCGGCACAGCGCGGCGCGCGACGTACGAAGCCCGATATGCGCGGCACGGCCGGGGCGCTCGCCGGACGAACCGTCGCCCGCCCGCGAGCGACGAACAGGCCTTCGGCGAAGCCCGCCACGCCGCCTCGCCCGGCCCCGCCGGTCGCGGGAAATTGCGATGCCCGGCACGCCGGAACATCACGCACGCGCGGCGCTTCTCCGACAAACCGGCGCTCATCCGCAAACGACGAAACCGGGCCGCCGCGATGCCGGCTCACGCCGCATCGCGCAGCGTGGCCCCCAGCGGACCTGAAAGCACCCGGCGCGCCGCACGCAGCATCATCGCGAGCGCGCCTCGCGCACTCGATACTCGCGCGGCAAACGGGCGCTCATCCGCAGACGACCAGTTCGATCCCCCGCGCCGTCAGCGCACGCCGCATCGTCTTGTCGGGCGCGCGCTCGGTCACGAGAAAGCGCGCGGCGTCCGAGCCGTTGATCCGCACCGGCGTCACGCGGCCGAACTTCGAGTGGTCGGCGACGACGATCGGCGCGGCCGCCGCCGCGAGCATCCGCCCGCGCACCTCGGCGACGACGCGCGAGTAGTCGGTCAGCGTGCCGTCCGGCGTGATCCCGCCCGCGCCGACGAACGCGAAATCGACGTGGTATTGCGAGAGCTGCTGGATCGTGTCGAGGCCGAACGTCGCGTCCTCGTCGTCGGACAGCTCGCCGCCGAGCAGCGTCACGCGGTTGCCGTTGCGGCGGCCGAGCACGCCGGCGATCCGCCAGTCGTTCGTATAGACAGTCAATCGATGGCGCTCGGCGAGCGCGAGCGCGACCGCGTGGACCGTGCTGCCCGAGTCGAGCAGCACGGACGCGCCGTCCGGCACGAACTCCGCCGCGCGCCGGCCGATCGCGCGTTTCGCGCCCGCGTGCGACGCATCGCGCTCGGACACGCTCGGCTCGTGCCGGCCGGCCGCGAGCGCGCCGCCATGCGTCGTGATCACCAGGCCGCGGGCGGCGAGCGCGTTCAGATCGCGACGGATCGTCTCGCGCGACACGTTGAGCGCGTTCACGAGCTGCGCGACCGACAGCGCGCCCGCACGGCCGAGCTCGGACAGGATGTAGCGATGACGTTGTTCTGCAAGCATGGCGCGCGGCGCGGCCGGGCCGCGGGTTGGAGCGTGGAGGGCGAATGGCGGGCTATTGTAGTACGGCGAGAGCGCGCCCGCGCCGGCCGCCGGCCACCGTGGTTCGCGTGTCCCGCGTGCGTCCGGCAACGGCGCGCGGCCGTTCGGTCGCGCGATGCGAAATCGATCGGTTACCGCGCGACGCGATGATTCGCGACGCTCCGCCCCGCCCCTCGCCGCGTCGCCGGACTGCAAACGCGCGGCGCGCGGGGCGATATCGGCCCGGCCCGCGCGGCGTGTCGCCTGCACCGGCAACCTGCGGGCAATTCAGTATTTCGCCCGGCGCGGCAATCGATTTCGCCGCGCATTGCTAAACTCGCCGCTCGACCAAGCCAAACGACAGAGGTGAATCGATGTATCGCAAAGGCGCTGTCCTCGAAATCCAGTTTCCGCCGGAGCGGCTCAACGACGCGGCGGGCGACCCGTACTGGATCGATCTCACGCTCGAAGAGGCGCGCCGGCTGCATCGGCAACTGAGCGCGCGCTTCGCGGCCGAGGCGAGCGCGAACCAGCCGCTCGACACGTTCTCGCTCGACTGACCCGCCACCGGCCCAAGCCGGGCGCGGTGCAGATTTCGACAAGACGACGGCGCGCCGGCGCGCGATACTCGGCCGCTTCGCCTCCATGCCGGTGTCGCCCGGCCCGTTTCGCATGCCTGTTTCCGCTTCCGCCGTCGCCGCCGTCGCGTTCGTCGCGCTATGGTCGACGGGCTTCATCGTCGCGCGCGCGATCAAGCCGTACGCCGATCCGAACCTGTATCTGCTCGCGCGCTTCTCGGGCACTGCGCTCCTGTATGCGTGCATCGCGCTCGCCACGCGCGCGCCGTGGCCCGCGCGGCGCGAATGGAGCCGCCATCTGCTCGCGGGCGCGCTACTGCAAGGCGCCTATCTGAGCGCGAGCTACTGGGCCGTCGCGCAAGGGCTCAACGCCGGCGCGATGGCGCTTCTCGGCGCGCTGCAGCCGCTCGCGACCGCCGCGCTCGCCGCGCCGCTCTTCGGCGAGCGGCTGCCGGCGCGCGGCTGGCTCGGCATGGCGCTCGGCGTCGCGGGCGTCGCGCTCGTGCTCGCGCCGAAGCTCGGCGCCGCGCCGGCTGCGGCGGGCGGCGCGCCCGCGTGGGCCGTCGTCGCGATCGCGATCGCCGCAGTCGGGTCGATCACGGCCGGCTCGCTCTATCAGAAGACCTCGCTCGCGCAAGCGGACTTGCGCACCGCGGTCGCGCTGCAGAATCTCGGCGCGGCGATGGTCGCCGGCGCGGCGGCCATCGCGCTCGGCGAAACCCGCTGGCACGGCGCGCCCGCGCTGTGGTTCTCGCTCGCGTGGGGGATCGGGATGCTGTCGGGCGTCGCCGTGATGCTGCTGATGGCGATGCTGCGCCGGGGTGACGCGGCGCGCGCGACGTCGCTGCTGTTCCTCGCGCCGCCCCTCGCCGCGCTGCAGGGCTATGCGCTCTTCGGCGAGACGCTCGTGCCGCTGCAGATCGCCGGCTTCGCGCTCGCGCTCGCCGGCGTCACGCTCGCGCGCCGCAACTGACGGCCACAGCGAACCTGGCGCGAGCGGCGGCCCAATCGAAGGGAAAGCCGAACCGGCAGCCGGCATGCGCGCACGAATCCGCCTATGATCGAGCCTTCGATTCCGCCGCGAAGGAGCACGAGATGTCCCGTCCCGATCAAGCCGCCCGCCAGCGGGCGATCGCCGCCGAGTTGCAGGTGTCGCCGTCGTTCGACGCGGGCGACGAAGCCGCGCGTCGCATCGCGTTCGTCGCCGATTACCTGCGCGCGGCAGGATTGCGGACCTGCGTGCTCGGCATCAGCGGCGACATCGATTCGTCGACGGCCGGCCGGCTCGCGCAACTGGCCGTCGAGCGGCTGCGCGCGTCGGGCTACGACGCGCGCTTCGTCGCGATGCGGCTGCCGTATGGCGCGCAGCACGACGAAGCCGACGCACAGCGCGCGCTCGCGTTCGTGCGCGCGGACGAGACGCTCACCGTCGACGTGAAACCCGCCGCCGACGCGATGCTCGCCGCGCTCGCGACAGGCGGCCTCGCCTATCTCGACCACGCGCATCAGGACTTCGTGCTCGGCAACATCAAGGCGCGCGAGCGGATGATCGCGCAATACGCGGTTGCGGGCGCGCGGCGCGGCGTCGTGATCGGCACGGATCATGCGGCGGAATCGGTGATGGGCTTCTTCACGAAATTCGGCGACGGCGGCGCGGACGTGCTGCCGCTCGCGGGCCTGACGAAGCGCCGCGTGCGCGAACTCGCGCGCATGCTGGGCGCCGACGAACTGCTCGTGATGAAGACGCCGACCGCCGATCTGGAAACGTTGCGTCCGCAACTGCCCGACGAGCAGGCGTACGGCATCACGTACGAGCAGATCGACGATTTCCTCGAAGGCAAGCCGGTCGACGACGCGGTCGCCGAGACGGTGCTGCGGTTCTACGACGCGACGCGCCACAAGCGCGCGCTGCCTTATACGATGTTCGACTGGCCGGGTCGCCCGGCGTGAGCGCGAGCGGCGTCGGAATCGGCGTCGGCCCGGCTCCGTCGCTTGGCTTCGGAGAGCGATCGAACACGCGCCGCGCACCGTCATGGCGCGGCGCGCGGCGCATGCGCCGCCTGTCGAGCCGGCCGCGCTCGACGCGGTCGCGCATCGCTCGACGCCGCGCGAAGCGAAGCGCCCGCGCTACCCGCGGCCCGCGCGCATTGCGCACGCCCCGCCGAACCGGCCGCGCCCGCTATTCAGGCGTCGCGCTCGTCGCCGTCGGAAGCGAGCGCCGCGGGCGGGCGATCCGCCGCGCGCTCGCCGGCTGCGCCGGAGGCCTGATCCGCGCTGCCAGCGCCGCCGCCTCCGCCCTGCACAATAGCGGCACGGCCGCCGTCCGGCGCGGCGTCCGCCGCCGCCCCGGCATCGTGCGCCGCCTGTGCGCTCCGCTCGCGCTCCGAGCCCTCCAGGCGATCCGCCCCCGCCACGCCCTCCGCGCTGCTCGCGCCTTGCGCCGCGCCGTGGCCGCTCGCCGCCGCATCCGACCCCGCCCCCGCCGCACCGCCCGCTTCCGCGAGCGCCGAACTCATCCATTTGATGACGCTCATGAACTCACGGAAGTCGAGCCCCCAAATGTCCTTCAGCACGACCATCGCCTCGGTGCCGTAAAGCAACGACAGCGACTGCGCGAGCCGCGCGGCCACCGCGGGATCGACCCCCGCCTGCACCATCGGCTCGACGGCGAGCATGAGCAGCCGGCGGCGGTTGCCGCGCCGGTACTTCGGCTCGTCCTGCGCGCGCCGCGCGCGCTCGTTCGCCCATTGGTGCAGCGCGACCTGCAGCGCGGCGCGCAACGCGCCCTCGTGCTGCTCCATGCGCGGATACGCGAAGTCGAGCAACTCGTTCACACGCGCCTCGACCGACGTCGACGTCGGCTGCCACTGCAGCACCGGCCCGAGGCTCTCGTCGACGACGGTGCTCACGAGCGCCGCCTGCGACGGGAAATAGCGGTAAGCGGTGGCGCGCGACACGCCGGATGCGTTCGCGAGCTCGGTGATCGACGGAAACCAGCCTTGCTCGAGCATCGACAGCGCGGTCTGCAGCAACAGCTCGCGGGTCTGCGTGCGCGTTTCGGACAGCGTTTCCGGTGCGGATACGGTAGTTGGCATGTGTTGTGTGAGGACAGCCGCTGAGACGGCCGTCTCATCTGTGTTAAAGTTATCGCGGAATCGAATCGCGGTGCATCGTGCGACAAACGAACGATTGGCGAAGGAGACCAAATGGTACCCCACCGTAAACAGATCTACGTTGCGGCAACCGTCGATACAAAGGGCGCGGAAGCGCATTTCGTCAAGGACCGGATCGCCGACGCGGGGCTCGCGGCGGTCGTGGTCGACCTGTCGACCCGCGCGCCGGGGCTCGCGGCCGACATCGGCGCGGCCGCCGTCGCCGCGCATCATCCGGACGGCGCGGCCGCCGTGTTTTGCGGCGACCGCGGCCGCGCGATCGCCGCGATGGCGGTTGCATTCGAGCACTACATCAGGAGCCGCGACGACGTCGCCGCGCTGATCGGCATCGGCGGCTCGGGCGGCACGGCGCTCGTCACGCCGGCGATGCAGGCGCTGCCGGTCGGCGTGCCGAAGCTGATGATCTCGACGATGGCGTCGGGCGACGTGTCCGCGTACATCGGCTCGTCGGACATCGCGATGCTCTATTCGGTGGCGGACATCGCCGGCCTGAACCGGATCTCGCGCCAGGTGCTCGCCAACGGCGCGTACATGATCGCGGGCGCGGTGCGCGACATGCAGCCGCTGCCCGCCGACCTGAAGCCCGCGCTCGGCCTCACGATGTTCGGCGTGACGACGCCGTGCATCCAGGCGGTGACGTCGCGGCTCGACGCGCGCTTCGACTGCATCGTGTTCCATGCGACGGGCCACGGCGGCCACGCGATGGAAAAGCTCGCCGACAGCGGCCTGCTCGACGGCGTGCTCGATCTCACCACCACCGAAGTGTGCGATCTGCTGATGGGCGGCGTGCTCGCGTGCGGCGACGATCGCTTCGACGCGATCGCGCGCAGCAAGGTGCCGTACGTCGGCTCGTGCGGCGCGCTCGACATGGTGAACTTCGGCCACATCGACACGGTGCCGCCCCGCTACGCGCAGCGGCTGCTGTACAAGCACAACCCGCAGGTGACGCTGATGCGCACGACGCCCGACGAAAACCGCCGGATCGGCGAATGGATCGGCGCGAAGCTCAATGCATGCGACGGCCCCGTGCGCTTTCTGATTCCCGAAGGCGGCGTCTCGGCGCTCGACGCGCCGGGCCAGGCGTTCTGGAACCCGGAAGCCGACGCCGCGCTCTTCGACGCGCTCGAGGCGACGGTGGTCCAGACCGAGAACCGCCGCCTCGTGCGCGTGAGCGCGCATATCAACGATCCCCTGTTCGCCGACATCGCCGTCGAACACTTCTTATCGCTTCACGCGGCACACCGGAATTGAAGATGAAGAGACTCTCACGCGCCGAAATCCTCGAAAGACTGCGCGCGACCATCGCGCGCGGCGAGCCGATCGTCGGCGGCGGCGCGGGGACGGGCTTGTCCGCGAAATGCGAGGAAGCGGGCGGCATCGATCTCATCGTGATCTACAACTCGGGCCGCTACCGGATGGCCGGACGCGGCTCGCTCGCCGGGCTGCTCGCGTACGGCAACGCGAACGAGATCGTCGTCGACATGGCGCGCGAGGTGCTGCCCGTCGTCAAGTCGACGCCCGTGCTCGCCGGCGTGAACGGCACCGATCCGTTCTGCAACTTCGACGCGTTCCTCGACGAGCTGATCCGGCTCGGGTTCTCGGGCGTGCAGAACTTTCCGACCGTCGGGCTCATCGACGGCAACTTCCGCGCGAATCTCGAGGAAACCGGGATGGGCTACGCGCTCGAAGTCGACATGATCCGCCTCGCGCACCGCAAGGGCCTGCTCACGACGCCGTATGTGTTCAGCGAAGCCGATGCGATCGCGATGACCGAGGCGGGCGCGGACATCGTCGTCGCGCATCTGGGCCTCACGACGGGCGGCACGATCGGCGCGAACACCGCGCGCACG
The DNA here is from genome assembly GCF_000012365.1 of Burkholderia thailandensis E264. NCBI lineage: Bacteria > Pseudomonadati > Pseudomonadota > Betaproteobacteria > Burkholderiales > Burkholderiaceae > Burkholderia > Burkholderia thailandensis. The sequence continues at coordinate 1,036,771 of NC_007650.1, read as the reverse complement.
CTCGCCGATTGCGTGCCGCTCGTGCGCAGTTGGGCGGATGCGGCAAAATCGGTGCGCGACGACGTGATCGTGCTCTGCCACGGCGGACCGATCGCGTCGCCCGAGGACGCCGCGTACATCCTGCGCGCGTGTCCGCAGTGCCACGGTTTCTACGGCGCGAGCTCGATGGAGCGGCTGCCGGCCGAAACCGCATTGACCGACATGACGCGCCGCTTCAAGGAGATCGACAGGCGCGCCGCGTCATGACACCCGCGCGCGACGCGCGCGCCTAGCCCGAGGACCCGAACGACGATGAACTACACCTCCTTCGCCAGCAGTGTCATCGACGCGCCGATCGAGCGCGTCTGGGCATTCTTGCGCGATTTCAACGGCCTCGCCGCGTTTCATCCGGCGATCGTCGAGAGCCGGCTCGAGCCGGGCCCGGATGCCTGCACGGTCGGCGCGATCCGCTATCTGACGCTTGCCGACGGCTACGTTCGCGAGAAGCTGCTGAAGCTCGACGAGCCGAATCATGCGCTCGAATACTCGATCATCGAATCGACGATGCCGGTGCGCGACTATGTCGCAGGCGTGCAGCTCTTCCCCGTCACCGATTCGGGCAAGACGTTCGCGCAGTGGTGGGCGAACTTCACGACGCAAGGCGTCGAGCTGCAGCCGGTTGCCGCATCGATCAGCGAGCATGTTTTCGCGGCGGGCTTTCGCTCGCTCGCGGACAAGCTGCGCGCGCGCTGACGCGCCGCGGCCGCGATGTTTCGTCGCGCCCGCGCCCGTTGGGGGCGTCGCGCGCGGCTTGCCGGCGGTTCGCGCCGCCGGCCGTTTCTCGGGTTCTGGCAATGGCCCTCGGATAAAGCCGGAACCTTTTTGGCCGACCGTAACCGGTCGGCCGCTTTCTATCCGAAATCGCGCCGCGCATGACGGCGCTTTCCCACGCGGGATGCGAGCGGTTCGGGCCTGACGCACGAACCGTTCGCATCCCTCACGACTTGCGGCAAGCCGCCGCAGTCCCATCGCCCCGAATTCATCTGGATTAAGTAATTTCCCGACCTGAGCGCATCCATAAAGATGCATTTGCTGTGCATCAATACTCGACTGCCTCGCGATCGATAGCTTGGAGGAAACGAAGCCAGCGAGGGGCTAATCATGAAAGACCTGCAATCGATCCGTGGCCAACTGCGCGCCACGTTCCTGTCCGTCCTGCTCGGCGCGGTGGTCGCGGCGAGCGCGCAGGCGGCAACGACGCCCGGCAAGGCGCCCGGCGATTTCGGCCCGCCGCAGGGCGAGCCGATTCACGCGACGCTCGTGAGCCCGCCGAACGTGCCGCCGCCCATCACGCGCCGCTATCCGGCGAAGGTCATCGTCGATCTGGAAGTGGTCGAGAAAGTGATGCCGATCGCCGACGGCGTGAACTACACGTTCTGGACCTTCGGCGGCGCGGTGCCCGGCAACTTCATCCGCGTGCGGCAAGGCGACACGGTCGAGTTCCATCTCAAGAATCGTCCGGACAGCAAAATGCCGCACAACATCGATCTGCACGCGGTGACGGGCCCGGGCGGCGGCGCGACGTCGAGCTTCACCGCTCCGGGCCACGAATCGCGCTTCACGTTCAAGGCGCTGAACGAGGGGCTCTTCGTCTATCACTGCGCGACTGCGCCCGTCGGCATGCACGTCGCGAACGGGATGTACGGCCTGATTCTCGTCGAGCCGCCGGAAGGACTCCCGAAGGTCGACCGCGAGTACTACGTGATGCAGGGCGACTTCTACACGAACGGCAAGTACCGCGAGAAGGGGCTGCAATCGTTCGACATGGACAAGGCGATCGACGAGCGCCCGACCTACGTCGTCTTCAACGGCGCCGAAGGCGCGCTGACCGGCGACAAGGCGATGCGCGCGCGCACCGGCGAGACGGTGCGCCTGTTCGTCGGCAACGGCGGCCCGAATCTCGTATCGAGCTTCCACGTGATCGGCGCGGTGTTCGACAAGGTGCGCGCGGACGGCTCGAGCGTCACGCAGAACGACGTGCAGACGACGCTGATTCCGGCGGGCGGCGCGGCGACGATCGAATTCCACACGCGCGTGCCGGGCAACTACACGCTCGTCGATCACTCGATCTTCCGTGCGTTCAACAAGGGCGCGCTCGCGATCCTGAAAGTGGACGGCCCGGACAACAAGGCGATCTATTCGGGCAAGGAGCTCGACACGCTGTATAACGGCGACGGCGTGACCGCCGCCGCGGGATCGGGCCCGACCGGATCGCCCGCCGCCGCGGCCGGCGCGAAGGGCGGCGCGTCGCTCGTCAAGACGAGCGCCGCCGCGAGCGCCGCGCCGCTGTCGCTGCCCGCGCAAGTGAAAGCGGGCGGCACGGTGTTCGCGAGCACCTGCGCCGTGTGCCACCAGAGCGCCGGCACCGGCTTGCCGGGCGTGTTCCCGCCGCTCGCCGGCTCCGACTTCCTCGCCGCGAATCCGAAGCGCGCGATCGGCATCCTGCTGCACGGCCTGAACGGCAAGGTGACGGTCAACGGCCGCGACTACGATTCGTCGATGCCGCCGATGGCGCAACTGACCGACGACGAAGTCGCGAACGTGCTGACCTACGTGCTCAACAGCTGGAACAATCCGGGCGGCCGGATCAGCGCGGACGAAGTCTCGAAGGCGCGCGCGAAGGCGCCGGCCGTCACCGAAGCGGCGCACTGAGCGCAGGCATCCGGGAGAATCGCCATGCGCGCGCCGACATCACGCCATACGTTCCGTGCGGCGAGCGCCTTCCGGCTCGCCGGTTTCGCGATCGTCGCGCTGACGCTCGCGTTCACCGCGACGGCCGCCCATGCCGCGCGCTTCGTGCGGCTGCCCGGCGGCGACTTCGAGAGCGCGCTGCCGCAGGACGTGCCGGGCCGCTCGACGCCCGTGCACATCGACGCGTTCGAGCTGCAGGACACGCCGGTGACGGTTCGCGCGTTCGCCGCGTTCCTGCGCGCGCATCCCGAATGGCGGCGCGAGCGCGTCGCGCGCGTGTTCGCCGGCCCTGCGTATCTCGCCGACTGGGCCGACCCGCTGCATCCGGCTCCGGCCACGCCGCCCGATGCGCCCGTCACGGGCGTCAGCTGGTTCGCCGCGCGCGCGTATTGCGCGAGCGAAGGCGCGCGGCTGCCGACATGGCTCGAATGGGAATACGCGGCGGCGGCGGACGCGACGCGCACCGACGCGCGCAACGACCCGCTGTGGCGCCAGCAGATCCTGTCGTGGTACGAGCAGCCGGCGGCGCGCGTGCTGCCGAGCGTCGGCGGCGCGCCGAACGTCTACGGCGTGCGCGACCTGCACGGGCTGATCTGGGAATGGGTCGACGACTTCAACGCCCTTTTCATCAGCGGCGACAGCCGCACGCAGGGGGACCCGGACCAGCAGCGCTTTTGCGGCGCAGGCGCGATCAGCATCGTGCGCCGCGACAGCTACGCGGTGCTGATGCGCGTCGCGCTGCTGTCTTCCCTCACCGGCGCGGATTCGACCGGAAGCCTCGGCTTTCGCTGCGCCCGTTCGATTTCAGGAGATTGACCATGAAGCTTGAGCATCTCGCGCCGCGCGGCGCGCTCGCGCTGATCGCCGCCGCGTGCGTCGCGACGGCGGCTCACGGCGCGGACCTTCCCGCCGCCGCAACCGCCTCGGCGCCCGCCGCAACGGCGAGCGCGCCGGCAACCGATTCGCTGTATCGGGCGAACGCGCCGCTGATCGATCAGGATGGCAAAACATTCCACCTCGCCGATCTGCGCGGCACGCCGACGCTCGTCAGCATGTTCTATACGTCCTGCAAGATGGTGTGCCCGATGCTGTTCGAGACGATCGGCCTCACGCTCGACGCGGGCGGCGAGCCCGCGCGCAAGCGGATCAAGGTCGTCGCGGTGACGATCGATCCCGATCGCGATTCGGTCGCGGTGCTGCGCAAGACCGCGAACGCGCACGGCCTCGACGCGCGCTGGCGGCTCGCGCGCACCGACCGCGCCGACACCCGGGCCGTCGCCGCGCTGCTCGGCGTTCAGTACCGCAAGCTCGCGAGCGGCGAATTCAACCATTCGAGCACGATCGTGCTGCTCGATGCGGATGGCCGCATCGTTGCGCATACGAACACGCTCGGCGAGACGGACCCGGCGTTCGTCGACGCGATGCGCAAGCAGCTCGCCATCCAGTAAGAACGCCGCGACGTCCGCAACGGCGACGCCGCGACCGCCGCGGCGCGGCGCTCCGTCATCGCCGGTCGCGCCGCGCCGGCAAGCGCGCCGATACGCGACACGGCCCGTTTGCATCGTCAGTGCTGCCAACTTGCGCCGACGCCGATCGTCTTGCCCTCCGCGCCCATCCCGATTCCCGTGCGCACTTTCAGGTTGCGGGCAAGCCATGCGGTGCCGCCGAGCGCCATCGCGTGGCAGCCCTTGTAGGACCCCAAACCGATGCCGATCGCCAGCGTCCTGCCGCTGTCGACGTCCGGAATCATCGACAACGCGGTCACGGCCGCGATGCCCGAATATGCGCTTCGCGCGGTTGCGTCGATCTGCCGTTGCAGATTGGCGAAGCGGTGATCCGCATGCAACGTCGCCGCCTTCAGTGCCGAGTCGAGCTGATTCCTGTTTACCGCATCCGTGCCTTCGGTGCCGGGCGCGACGTGCACGATCCGGCGCTCGCGACCGGCCTGACCGACCGACACCACGTTGTCCCGCGCCGCGACCGAGCCCGCGCCCAGCGCGACCGAATCGACACCCGTGGCCGCCGCATCCGTGCCCAGCGCGATCGCGCGCGCGCCTGTCGCGCGCGCGTTGCGCCCCAGCGCCGTTGCGCCGTCGCCCGCCGCGCACGGGGGACGTGCGAAGCGAGCCGAATCCGACGAAGCCTGCACGCCGCCGCCGGTTCCGGCCGCGACGCCCGACCGGCTTGCCCCGACGAGCGACGATGCGTCTTCATGACGTGGCCAATAGTGGAACCATTCGAGCGCATCGGATTCGCTCTCCGGGATTGACGATCGGCTGTCCCATTCGCCGCTCGTCCCGCCATCGGAACGATCGAGCCATTCGGCGATCGATGCGGCGCGCGAGCGCTCGGACGGCGTCCCGAACGTGAACGGCGTCCAATAGTTTTCCCAATTCCAGATCGATTCGATATCCGAATGATCCGTCGAGTTCGATAACGAGCCCGCGAACGGAGCGCCTCGACCATCGAACGTATTCTCGCCCGCGTTGGCCGACAGATCGCCCGTGACCGACGTCGCATGCGAGAGACCGGCCAACACGCTCACGACGACACCAGCGACCAGCGACCGAACGCCGCGCGGCATTCCAGCCATGCGCGCGACGTCGGCTGAGCGCATCGTCGGCGAGCAGGCGCCGGTGCGATCATGCCGCAAGCCAAACACCGCGAGCCGCCCGACAGGCTTCCGGCGCCGTCCCATTACTTTCATTCCAATCACCTCGAAAAAAATTGACTGCCGCGCGACCGCCTCGCGCTCACGCCCGCCGGCCGCCGAACGATCGGCGCGTCTGCGCATGACGCGCGCGCCGTCTATTCTTTCCCCGAACGGCCGCGACTGAATCGGGAGGATGCCCGATGCCTCGGCGCGGGCGGCCGCCGCTTCGCACGCGTCGCACGCCCCTGCCCGCCATCGTTCGCCATCGCCGCGAACACCGCGAGCGCAGTCTCCGGCACGATCCTGCTTGCTCGGGTTCCCCGCGCTCGCGCGCAGTCCGACCTCGATCAAATCGATGCACTCGAATCGCCCGATATCGGTTGTTTCCCCGACGCCCGAATGCCGGCTGCTTGAAATAATCGCGCTCCTGAATGATCGACCGAACGATCGGCGCCACCGCTGCCGAAGCCGTTCTGTCGGCGCACGCATCGCGATGCGAATCGCGATCGTCCCGTCACCGGGATCGCGCCGGACGCTCGCCCAAGAGGAACTGTCGAATGAGCCAATCAAGTCAAACGCGACGCGGCGGCGTCGCGAACGCGAAACGCCGCCGCTTCGTTGCGCGCGCCTCGCTATGCACAGCGTGCCTGCTCGCTTCTCCATATGCCGCATACGCGGCCGACGGCGATCCACGCGCCGCGAGCGGCGCGCGCGCGGCGCATGACGTCGTGGTCGACACGACGATTGCGTCGCCGAACCAGGACTCGCGCGTGCGCACGCTCGTGCTCCACTACACCGCGCAAACGCTCGCGCGCTCCGTCGCACTGCTGACCGATCCGATGCGCCCCGTCAGCGCGCACTATCTCGTGCCCGACGCCGCCGACGAAGGCAAGCGCTTCCGTGTGTTCGCGCTCGTGCCGGAATCGAATCGTGCATGGCATGCGGGCGTCAGCTACTGGCAAGGCGAGCGTCTGCTCAACGCGAGCTCGATCGGCGTCGAGATCGTCAACAGCGGCTTTCCCGACGCGGATGAAGACGCGCCGCTGATGCGGCGTCGATGGTCGCCGTTCCCGGATGCGCAAATGGCGGTCGTCGGCCGGCTTGCCGCCGACATCGTCGCGCGTCACGCGATCCCGCCGCAAAAGGTCGTCGGGCATTCGGACATCGCGCCCGGCCGCAAGCTCGATCCGGGCCCGCTCTTTCCGTGGCGCACGCTGTACGAGCAATACGGCGTCGGCGCGTGGCCGGACGCGATCGCGGTCGAGTACTACCGTGCGTACCGGCCGTTTCGCGGAGATATCGCCGAACTGCAGGCGAAGCTCCTCGCGTACGGCTACGACACGCCGCAAACCGGCGTGCTCGACACTCGAACGACAAACGTGATCGCGGCGTTCCAGATGCATTTCCGCCCCGCGCGATACGACGGCGTGCCCGACGTCGAAACCGTCGCGATACTCGATGCGCTGCTGGACAAGTACATCGAGCGCGACAAGCGGCCGGCGCGCGGCGAGGAAGCCGCCACGCGTGAAAGGAACGATCGAACGCCGGCACCGGAGGCCGCCGGCGCGAAGCCGCTCGTTTAGTCGACCGTAACGAATGCCCCGCGCGTCGCGCGGCAAGCGGCAGAGCGCCGCCGCGTAACGCACCGCCCGCCGCGCGCACGGCCACACACGAGGACACGCACAAGGACGCGCGCAGCCTTTGCGCCCGCGTCGCGCCACAGGACAACGATTGCCATCATGCACCTCTCTCTTTCGTATTCCGATGCGAACGCCAGACGAAGCGCGTACGACATGCCGAAGGTCACCTTCTCCGGTTCGGCGCCGACGCTCGGCGTGCACGCGCCGCCGGCGCTCGACCCTCGTCAGCCCGCGTCGCCGCCGCCAGCTGCGTCGAACGGAACGCACGCGCGCGGCTTCTCGCCGCCCGCCGACATGCCGACGTGGTCCGGCACCGAAGGCGTGCGTTTCGACTTCAACGACGGTTGCCGCGTGCTGCTGCCGGATGGCGACTGGACGGTGCGCCTGCGCGACATGCATACCGATACGCCGCTGTTCGACGCGCAGATCGGCGCGGGCGTCGTCACGAGCACGAGAAAGCACTTCGTGCCGTTCCTGATCGAGATCGACGCAGGCGGCAGGCGCGTCTTCAAGCACCTGTTCGACGCGCACGGCAAGCCCGTGCTGATTCAGTTCGAAGCGCAGCGGCTCGGCGAAGCGCTCGGCTGGTTCGGCTATGCGGTGAAATTCCAGCGGCAACATCGCTGCAAGCTGACGTGCTCGATGCCCGCGCCGCTGATCGCGCTGCTGAGGCCCGGCTATCCGGACATCGAGTTCGTGACGCCCGAGCTCGTCAAGCCCGAGTGCTACTACGCGACATACCGGCTCGGGCGCTTCGCCGGCGACGAAGCGCACGCGTACCAGCCGAGCGCGCCGCAGCTCGTCGGCGCGCACCGCAGCGCCGCCTACATGCTCGGCGTCGATCCGCGCGAAGCGCCGCCGCGCATCGAGCTGACCGACGACAGCCGGCCGCTCGCGGGCCCCTACGTCTGCATCGCCGCGCAAAGCGCGCTGCGCTGCGCGCGCTGGGAGCGGCCCGGCGGCTGGCGGGAATTGCAGCGGTTTCTGACGGCGGCCGGCTATCGGATCGTCTGTGTCGATTCGCCTTCGCCGGACGTCGCCGACGAAAGCAGCGCGCTCGCGGACGTCGCATACAGCCTCGCGCCCGACACGCCGTGGACCGAGCGGGCGCGGTGGCTGCGGCACGCCGCGTGCCTGATCGGCGTGCCCGGCGATCTGTCATGGCTCGCGTGGGCGGTCGGCGCGCCGGTCGTGCTGATCAGCGGATTCACGCATCCGGTCAGCGAGTTCGACACGCCGTATCGCGTGATCAATTCCCATGCGTGCAACAGTTGCTGGAACGACGCGAGCGCGAACTTCGACGACGCCGACGCATCGTCGTGCCCGCGCCACGCGGGCACGTTGCGGCAGTTCGAATGTGCGCGGCTCGTGAGCGTCGAGCAGATCAAGCGCACGATTCGATCGATTCCTGGTATCGCCTGCTGATTCCGGCAACCGACAATCCGCCTCGTCCATTCAATCCATCCTCGCCGTATGAAATATCGCCGACTTTCTCTCGCCCATGCTCGGCAAGACAGCGGGCAAGCCGCGTCGAACGCCCGATCTCGGCGCTTCGCACGCCTATTGTGTTCATCCATCGCACCGCTCGCGCTCGGATTTTCCGCGGATGCATTCGCCGCTGACGAGACGATGGCTTCTCCATTCAATCGAGGCGCGCCGAACGACGCTCACGGAAATCTGCTCGATGAGATCAGAAGAGGCGTGCCGCTCAGACATGTTCCGGCATCCGAACGAAACACGCGAGGCGCGGGCGGCTCGACCCTCGCGGACGCGATGAGGCGGGTAATCGACTCACGGCGCACGGCGTTCGATTCGCCTCCGGCGACTCCCGCATCGCCCTCGCCGTCATGGTCGGACGACGAATCCCCTCCGCCGACGCCGATCGCAACCCGACCGGCATCGCGCCCGGAGTCTGCGGCGCGCTCCCCGCGTCATTCGTCTCCTCCGCATTCGCCGCCAGCTTCCGCCGAGTCGCCCTCGCCGCGATCGCCCGATGCGTCGCCTTCGCGAACGCCTTCGCCTACGTTTTCGTTCCCGTCTCCGTCGCGCACGTCGACGCCGAGGACGCAGCCGCCATCGCCGCTGCGCGAGCGCCCGGAACGCTCGCCGGCCGCATCGCCGCGCGTCGCGTCGCCGCGGTCCGCGCATTCGCGCGGCTCGACGCAGCCGCCTTCGAACCTCTCCACGCCGCGGTACGAACCGCCCACTCCGCTGCAGGAGGACCCGGAACGAACGCCGGTCGCATCGCCGCGCGTTGCGTCGCCGCGGTCCGCGCATTCGCGCGGCTCGACGCAGCCGCCTTCGAACCTCTCCACGCCGCGGTACGAACCGCCCACTCCGCTGCAGGAGGACCCGGAACGAACGCCGGTCGCATCGCCTCACGTCACGCCCGCGGAGCACGCGCAGCGAAGGCCGTTTCTGCTGCAAAAGCCGCCGCAGGTACCCTCGTGGCGAAAGAAGGCTCCCTCCGCAACCCTGCCCGATTCGCACGCACCCGCTCGGCCTGGGGGGGGGCAGTTCACCACGCCGGCTTCCGGGGCCGCGAAATACGTTGCGGTCAACTCCGGGGCGAGCGACGCGTTCGCGGCAGGCGTCAACGCAGTGGCGATTGGAGCCGACGCGCGAGCGCAAGGTCAGGAATCGCTCGCGACCGGCTGGCGTGCGCAAGCAGACGGCCATCGCGCGGTCGCGACCGGCGCACGCGCAATCGCATCCGGCCGCGACGCCGTCGCGCTCGGCGCAGGATCGATAGCGGACCGCGACAACACCGTATCTGTCGGTCAGCGCGGCAGCGAACGCCAGATCGTGCATGTCGCCCCCGGCGCCCAAGGCACCGATGCGGTGAACGTCGATCAGTTGAATCTCGCAATATCGAACTCGAACGCGTACACGAACCAGCGCATCGGCGACCTTCAGCAAAGCATCACCGAAACCGCGCGCGACGCGTATTCCGGCGTCGCCGCGGCGACCGCGCTCACGATGATTCCCGATGTCGACCGCGACAAGATGTTGTCGATCGGCGTAGGCGGCGCGGTCTACAAGGGCCATCGCGCCGTCGCGCTCGGCGGCACCGCGCGCATCGGCGAAAACCTCAAGGTGCGCGCGGGCGTCGCGATGAGCGCGGGCGGCAATACGGTCGGCGTAGGCATGAGCTGGCAATGGTGAGCGCGCCGCAAGCGCTCACCGCACACATCGTCAAGGAGGCACACGATACGATGAAACTTCCGATCCTTCACCACGCCATCCCGATGCTCGCGTTATCGCTCGCGAGCCTGGGCGGCTGCACTCGCGACGCCGAATCCGGGCCCGTCGCGCATATCGAGGCCGGCGCGTCGGCCTCGACGGGCTGGCCCGCCTACATGGAAGAGTTCAACGAGAGCATCCGCTCGATGAGCGGCGAACACGAATCCGGCGTGCACATCAATCGCGGCTGGGGTGTCTTCAACACGATCAAGGCGACGCCGTCCGCCGAGCCGGCCGCGTCGGCATGCGCCGCGCCGACTGGCGCGAGCGGCGCGCCAGAGCAGGCGCATCGGTCCGTTCCGGCCGCCACGGATTCACGGATGTCCTGATCCGGTCGCGCCGCGACGTGCCCGGCCGCTCGCGGAAGGGCCGGCGCGGCGCGCTCTTCGCTCTTCGCTCTTCGCTCTTCGCTCTTCGCTCTTCGCTCTTCGCTCTTCGCTCTTCGCTCTTCGCTCTTCGCTCTTCGCTCTTCGCTTGATGCTTCACGCACGCGCGGCAACGGCCGCCGCGCCGCTTTCGCGCACACACGTCACGCGAGCGGCCTGGAAGGCTTCGCGCCGCCTCGCTCGGCGCATCCGAGGGCGAGCGCGCCGTCGCGCGTCGTCCCGCGCATTTCGCGTCACGTCGACAAACGCATCGCCCGCGCCGCGTCGACGCCCGCGATCTCGTTAAGCACAGCCCGTGCGTGCGCCGAATCACCATCACGCCGAATCAGCAGCGCATAGGCGGCCGACAAGCCGTCAAGCGCCAGTTCGGGCTCCCATGCGAGCAAGTCGTGCCGCCGGATCGGCTCGATCACGCCGCGCGCGAACGCGTCGGGAATCTCGTGTTCCCAGTGATCGCGAGCGAACTCGCACAGCCGGATGCGCGCCCTCAACCGGCGTTCGGCGCTCGGCGCGCGATCGATCGCCTGCTGAATCGCACCCAGCGCGAGATCGAGCCGACCGCTTGCGGCAAGCGCGCGCGCACGGGCGTGCGCGTCGTCCGCATTCGCGTCGCGCGCATCGCCCCGCGCACGATCCGACTCGCCCGTCATCGGCAAGGACGGCGCCGGCGGCGAAGGCGGCGGCGGCGATGTCAACGCGGCATTTGCCGCACCGATCGGCGTGCATAGCTCCGCGAGCCACGCGCGCGTCGCGGCGTCGGCGAACGGCGTGCCGTCCGCGAATTTCAGTGCGTCGAGGCCCGGCAAGCGCATGAGCAGCGCACGCACCGCCGTCTCCACTTCGCGTTGCGCCCCGGTGCAATCGCCGCCCGCGCGTGCGAGCGCGCGCGCGGCGATCCGCTGCAAATCCAGCCAGAGCGGGAACGCCTGCGCGTGCTCCTCCGCGAAGCGGACGGCAGCCGCGGGGTCGCCCTGCGCATCGATACCCTTTGCGACGTCTACAACCTGCGCATTCGGCGCGGCGATCCGCGTCCGTCCGCTGTCCGCTTCGGTATCCGGCATCGCGTGCACGCTCGACCAGCACGCGATGCGGCGCAGCCGGAAGCCGCGCGTGTCGGCCCAGTCCGCTTGCGCGAACGCCGTCGCGATGCGATGCAGTTGCGCGAGCGCATCGGCGAGCGCGCGCTCGCGGCCGGCCGCGTCGTCGAGCGACGCCGGGTGCCGGGCGGCGTCGGCGTTCGCGCGCGGCGCCGCGCGGCCGGCCGGCTCGATCGATGCATGCTCGGCGAAGGAAAGCGCGGCGCGCTCGGCAGGCGCGCCCACCGAGCCGTGGGCGTGCGTCGAATTCGACTCACCCGGCTCACCCGGCTCACCCGGCTCACCCGGCTCGCCCGGCTCGCCCGGCTCGCCCGACTCGCCCGACTCGACCGGCAGCCGGGCCGCGAACGCGGTCACCGCGCGCATCGTCGGCGCCTCGTCGTCGCGCTCCGCCAGCAGCGCGTCGATGCGCCGCGCGGCCGCGCGCAATTGCTCGACCAGTTCGACCGAACAGGCGGCACCGCACGCGGCGGCGCCGGCGTCGCGCGTCGCGTCGACGCGATCGAGCAGCCATTGCAGCGCGCCGCGCCGCGCCCGCATCCGCGACACCGGCGGCGACATCGCCGCCCAATGACGTTCGACGAGATCGCCGACGACTTCGAGCCCGCAGCGCAATCCCGCCGCGCCGCCGATCTGCAGCAGCGCGCCCGCCAGATAGCAGCCGACGAGCAGATCCTTGCCGCGATCGCGGAGCAACCCGGCGGCGAGGCTCATCGCCGCGCGCCAGTCGACGTGCCCGCTCGCGCCCGGCGACGCGAGCTTCGCGAGTTCCGCGTGCAGCGCATCGAACCGCGCATCGGCGCGCACGTCGGCGCCCGCGGGCGCGGCCGGATCGATGTCCGCGCGCCCCAGCGCCCCGAGCGCGTCGAAATCCTCGGGAAGAAGCGCACCCGAGGCCGCGCCGCCGGGCTGACGCCGTTCGTTCATTCCCATAGCGTCTCCACGTCCTTCGCGGCGAAGTAATAGCCGACGCCGCGCTCGGTTCGAATCAGTTCGGGGTGCTTCGGATTCTTCTCGATCTTCTTGCGCAATCGCCAGATCTGCACGTCGACCGCGCGGTCGAACACGTCGTCGAACGCGCGTGTGCATTCGAGCAACTGCGCGCGCGTGACGACGCGCGACGGCGAGCCGAGAAAGAACGCCAGCAGATTGAATTCGCCGACCGTGAGCGGAATGTCCCGCGCGTCGCTCGTCGACAGCCGACGCGTGTTCATGTTCAGCGTCCAGCCGTCGAAACGGTACGCGCGCGGATGCCTGCCGCGCCGCACCGGCGCGGCGGACGGCTCGGCGCGCCGCCACAGCGCGCGCATCCGCGCAAGCACCTCGCGCAGCGAATACGGCTTCACGACGTAATCGTCCGCGCCGAATTCGAGGCCCATGATGCGATCGGCCTCCTCGCCTCGGGCCGTCACGCAGATAAGCGGAAAACGCTGCGAATCGCGCCAGCGCAACAGCACGTCGATGCCGTCTCCATCCGGCAGGCCGAGATCGAGCAGCACCATTTCGTATTCGCGCCGCCCGACCGATTCGGCAGCCGCGGCCGCCGTCCCCACGCCGTCCACGGCCATGCCGTGGCCCGTCAAGTAATTGCAGAGCACGCGCCGCAACGGCTCGTCGTCCTCGACCACGAGCACCGCCGGCGATCTTGTCGCATTCATCGTTTCCTCTCCTGTACTGGGCCGCGCGCGCCGGCGTCCGTTTCGTCCGGCGCGCCCGCCCCTCGTGCCGCCGGCAACGTGAGCCTGAAGCGGCTGCCCGCGCCGCGCGCCGTCGCGACGGCGATCCGCCCGCGATGCGCGATCGCCGCGCCCGCGACGATCGCAAGGCCCAGCCCCGTGCCCGGCGCGCCTGACCGGTTCGAATAAAACGGCTCGAAGATGCGGTCGAGCGGCTCGACTTCGATGCCGTCGCCGTCGTCGCTCACCTCGATCCACACGCCGTGCGGCAACGACGGCTCGCCGATCGCGACGTCGAACGGCCCGCCGGCCGGCGCGCCGCCGTCGCTCGCGCCGCCGTTCGCGTCGTCGTTCTCGCCATCGTTCGCGCCGACACGCACGACGACCGTCGCGCGCGCCGCGCGCATCGCGTTGCCGACGAGATTCATCACCGCGCGTGAGAGCTGGCTGCGATCGGCGAATACGATGTGACGAGCGCCGCCGCGCCGCCCGTCGCCGCACGGCTCATCGCCGCACCGAACGATCTCGATGCCCCGCAGCGCGGCTGCGCGCATCGCGGCGAGCGCGTCGTCGACGACCTCGTCGACGCTCACCCGCGTCAGCACGGGTTCGCCGCGGCGCGCGGCGAGCAGGATCTGCGTCGCGAGATCGCGCCCTCGCTCGACCGCGCGATGGATTTCGTCGATCGATTCGTCCGCGCGCGCGCCGCGCGCGAGGCGCTCGGATGCATATTCGGCGTGGCAATCGATCGTCGTCAGCACGTTGCTGAAATCGTGAACGATCCCGCCCGCGAAAAAGCCGAGCGACTCGAAGCGGCGCGATCGCTCGACCAGCCACGCGAGCCGCCGTCTCTCCCCCGTCGCGATCGCGATGCACATCGACAGGATCGCGACGCCGATCAGATCGACCTGCAGCGCCCAAACGCCGTGCCCGTCGTAATGAAACGCATACGGGCCGCGGCCGCCGAGCGTCATCGCGATCAGGCCGACCGCCGCGAGCGCGTTGAGCTGCGACGCGAGCACGAGGCCGCCCTCGAGCGCGGCCCAGCACAGCGACAGCGCGAGCAACGCGCGCGCGACCTCGGCCTGGCCGCCCCATATCGACGCGAAGCACAGCGAGCCGAACGTCGCGAGCGCGGGCAGCTGATTGCGGGCGCGCAGCCACGCCGCGCGGCAAGCGCGCGCGTTCCACGTGAGAAGCGCCGGAAGCAGCGCGAGCAGCGCGAGCGCGTTCGCCGCATACGCGCGCGACCATTCGTTCAGCCATCCGCGATCGTTCATCCACACGGACAGGATCGCCGCCGCGAGCGTCGCGTGCATCGCCGCCATGCCGAGCGGCAACAACAGCACGAACATCGCGAAGCCGCGCAACGTGTCCACGCCGCCGCCCGGCGTCACGTAGCGCCGCGCGAGCCACGCGCCCGCGATCGCCTCGACCGCGTTGACGGCCGCGAACAGCGCGTCGACGTGCCACGGCACCCAGTCGAGCGAGCCCGCGGCGAGCAGCGTGACGAACAGCGAGGCCGCGCCGAGCCCCCAAGCGAGCGGCCGCCGGCAGTGCAGCAGCAACGCGATGCCGAGCACCGGCGCGGGCCACACGACGGCCGACAGCGTGTGATTGAGCGACGTGCACGCGCCGGGCCGCGACAGCAGATGATTCGCGTAGAACAGCAGCAGCAACAGCCCCGCCGCGTTCAGTACGCCGCCCGGCGCGAATGCGCGATCGTCGCGGCGCGCGGCCTGCGCGATGCGTGCGGGCCGGGCGCGCGCAAGCGGGCCGGCATCGATGGAATTTCCGTGCATAGGTCTCAGAGGTCGGCGAATACTAAACCGTCTTTGTTTCGGACATCAATCGATCTTAGCGATGCGCCGCGCGGTTCTTTTCATCCGCAACGAAGGCGGCACGCGACGACCAAAAATTGGAACCCGGCGGCTAACGCCGGTTCCGCCTTTCCTTCGATACTTGCCCCGCCGATGCGGCTTTTGAGCGTTTCATGCAAAACGCGGCGCGCATCCGGACACGACCGTCGCCCGCGAGCGACAACGAAGAGGAGAACCCAACATGACCACGAACGGATCCGTCGCGCCGAAAGAGCGGGTCAACATCGTCTATCGCCCGGCCACGGGCGACGCGAAAGCGGAAGTCGAGCTGCCGCTGAAGGTGCTCGTGCTCGGCGAATTCTCGACGGCCGACGACAAGCCGCCGATCGAGGAGCTCGCCCCCGTGAACGTCGACAAGGACGATTTCAACGACGTGATGAAGGCGCAGCGCCTGACGCTCGCGCTCAGCGTGCCGAACCTGCTCGACGATCAGGCGGGCGAGGACGATCGCCTGAGCGTCGCGCTCGGATTCGAATCGATCGCCGACTTCTCGCCCGACGCGATCGTCGAGACGGTGCCCGAGCTGAAGCAGCTCGTCGCGCTGCGCGACGCGCTGAAGGCGCTCAAGGGCCCGCTCGGCAACATCCCGGGCTTTCGCAAGCGCATCCAGGAAATCGTCGCGGACAAGGGCGCGCGCAAGCAACTGCTCGACGAACTGGGCCTCGACGAACAATGAACCGCGACACGGAACGGACGACCATGGAAGGCGAACACCTGTACTCCCCGAAAAACGACGACGCGCCGCCCGCGCCGGCGCCCGATTCACCCGCATCGCTGCTCGACGAGCTGATCGAGGCCGCGCGCGTGAAGCGCGACGAGGAAGCGTATCCGATCACGCGCCACGGCATCGAGGCATTCGTCGCGCATCTGGCGCGGCCGAAGCGCCCGATCGAGACCGTGAGCCAGGCGACGATCGACGACATGATCGCCGAGATCGACCGCAAGCTGTGCCGGCAGGTCGACGCGATCCTCCACCACCCGGATTTCCAGCAGCTCGAATCGACGTGGCGCTCGCTGAAGTTCCTCGTCGAGCGCACGGATTTCCGCGAGAACATCAAGATCCAGTTTCTCGACGTCGGCAAGGCGGCGCTCCTCGACGATTTCGACGATTCGCCCGACATCACGAAATCCGGCCTGTACCAGAAGGTCTATGCGGCCGAGTACGGCCAGTTCGGCGGCCAGCCGATCGGCGCGATCGTCGCGAACTATACGTTCGGGCCCGGCGCGCAGGATGTGAAGCTGCTGCAATACGTCGCGAGCACGTCGGCGATGGCGCACACGCCGTTCATCGCGGCGGCGGGCCCCGCGTTCTTCGGCATCGATTCGTTCGGCAAGCTGCCGAACGTGAAGGATCTGGCTTCGCTGTTCGAGGGGCCGCAGTTCGCGAAGTGGAACGCGTTTCGCGAAAGCGAGGACGCGCGCTACGTCGGCCTCACGCTGCCGCGCTTCCTGCTGCGGCTGCCGTACGGCGCGAACACGACGCCCGTCAAGCGCTTCAATTACGACGAGCGCGTCGACGGCGGCGACGCGGATTTTCTCTGGGGCAACGCCGCGTTCGCGTTCGCGACGCGGCTCACCGCGAGCTTCGCCGACTATCGCTGGTGCGCGAACGTGATCGGCCCGAAGGGCGGCGGCACGGTCGCCGATCTGCCGCTCTATGCGTACGAGGCGATGGGCGAGATCCAGAACAAGATCCCGACCGACGTGCTGATTTCCGAGCGCCGCGAATTCGAGCTCGCCGAGCAGGGGTTCATCGCGCTCACGATGCGCAAGCACAGCGACAACGCCGCGTTCTTCTCCGCCAATTCGACGCAAAAGCCGAAGTTCTTCGGCATCAGCAAGGAAGGCAAGGATGCCGAACTGAATTACCGGCTCGGCACCCAGCTGCCGTACATCTTCGTCGTCAACCGGCTCGCGCATTACATCAAGGTGATCCAGCGCGAGAACATCGGCACGTGGAAGGAGCGCGGCGATCTCGAGCAGGAACTCAACCAGTGGATCCGCCAGTACGTCGCGGACATGGACAACCCGACCGAGGGCGTGCGCAGCCGCCGGCCGCTGCGCCAGGCGGAGATCTTCGTGTCGGACGTCGAGGGCGAGCCGGGCTGGTACCGCGTCGACATGAAGGTTCGGCCGCATTTCAAGTACATGGGCGCGTCGTTCACGCTGTCGCTCGTCGGCAAGCTCGAGAAGCGCTGACGGCGCGCACCCGTCCCGGCCCGCGCCGAATGTTTCATCCGTGACGCTCGGGCGGCGCGCCGAAACGAAAATCCAATCCGCGCCGCCCAAAATCGTTTCACGTCGGCGGCCCTGCATCGGGCCGCGACGCTCATCAATCCGGTGCGCCGCGCGGCGCGCCGCCACACCAGGAGGAATTCGCCATGCCGATGCCGTGCTATCTCACGCTCGAAGGGCAAACCCAGGGCAGCATCGAGGGTTCCTGCGACATCCAGGGCCACGAGGGCAAGATTCTCGTCCAGGCCGTCGAGCACACGATCGAGATCCCGAAGAGCCCGCAAACGGGCCTGCCGACCAGCAAGCGGCTCCACGGGCCGATGACGCTGACCAAGGAGATCGACAAGTCGTCGCCGAAGCTGTCTCAGGCGCTCGCGTCCGGCGAGCAGATGAAGTCGGTCGTGCTCGAGTTCTACCGGATTCTGAAGGAAGGCAAGGAAGAGCACTACTACACGGTCAAGCTCGAGAACGCGATCCTCACGAGCATCCGCTCCTGGACGCCGAACTGCCTCGTGCTCGACAACAAGCAGCTCGGCCACATGGAAGACGTATCGTTCACGTACGAGAAGATCACGTGGACCTACGTGCCGGACGGCATCGAGGCCGAGGACTCATGGCGCGCGCCGAAGGTGTGAGCGCCCGCCTGCCGGCGCGCGCGCCCGCCCGCGCGCCGTCGGGCGAGCGCCGGCTGCTCGAGCGGATCGCGGACCGTGAAGCGGGCGGCGAGCGCTCGCCGTCCGCCGACGCGCTCGCGCGCTCGATCATCGATCATCTTCGCCGCATCCTGAACACGCGGCAAGGCCACGTGCCGATCGATCCGGCCTTCGGCGTGCCGGACTTCACGAATCTCGCGGGCGGCTTCGCGCAAGGCTCCGCCCGCGAGATCGAGGCGCAGATCGAGCGCGTGATCGCGTGCTACGAGCCGCGGCTGAAATCGCCGCGCGTCACGCTCGCCGAGCGGGCGCTCGACGCGGCGACGCTGCACTTCAGTCTCGACGCGCGGCTCGTGCTCGACGCGCGCGAAGTTCCGGCGCGCTTCCTGACGACTGTCAGCGGCAACGGAAAGATCGATATCCGAACCATTTCCTGAGCGCGCGCGATTTCGCCGCGCGTCCATCATGGCCACCACCACGCTGAATCGCTATTACGAGGACGAACTCGTCCGCCTGCGCGAGCTCGCCGCCGAGTTCGGCCGCGCGCACCCGCTGCTCGCGCCCATGCTCGGCGCGCCGTCGGGCGACCCGGACGTCGAGCGGCTGCTCGAAGGCGTCGCGTTCCTGACGGGGCTCGCGCGGCAGAAGCTCGACGACGGCCTGCCGGAACTCGTGCAGGCCCTCGCGAACCTACTGTTTCCGCACTCGCTGTGCCCGGTTCCGGCGGCGACGCTGATCGCGTTCGAGCCGCGCGGCGCGTTGCGCGAGCGCGCGGTGGTGGCGGCCGGCACCGAGATCGAATCGATGCCTGTCGACGGCACGGCCTGCCGGTTCCGCACGTGCGGCGACCTCGACGTCGAGCCGATCGCGCTCGCCGGCTGCCGTTTCGTGCCGCCGGCGGACGGCGGGCCCGCGCTGCGGCTCGACTTCGAGATGCTCGGCATCGACGCGAGCGAATGGGATGCGACGCGCATCCGCCTGTTCGTCGGCGGCGAGCGGCTGCACGCGAGCCGGCTGTTCGCGTTCCTGATGCAGCACGTCGTATCGGTCGACATCGCGAGCGGCCCGCCGGAGCTGCCCGGCCCCCGCTGCACGCTCGGCGGCCGCGCGCTGCGCGCGGCGGGCTTCGACGACGCGCTGCTGCCCTGCCCCGAGCGCGCGTTCCCCGGCTTCAGGCTGCTGCACGAATATTTCGCATACGCCGAGAAATTCCTGTTCGTCGAGCTGAGCGGCATCGAGCGCTGGCGCACCGCGCGCTCGGGCTCGCAGTTCAGCGTGCGGCTCGCGCTCGATTGCGCGCCCGACTGGCTGCCCGGCATCGAGCGCGACAGCTTCCGGCTGAACGTCGTCGCCGCGCTGAACCTGTTCGCGCACGAGGCGGTGCCGATCCAGCACGAGCACCGCGCGACCGACTACCGGCTGCAACCCGAAGGCGACGCGCACGGCCACTGCCGGATCTACTCGGTCGATCGCGTGGTCGGCTATCGCCCCGGCCATCCGGTCGATCGGCATTACGTCGCGTTCGGCGCGGCGGGCGACGGCGCGCTCACCGCGAGCTACCGGCTGATTCGCCGCGCGGCGCTCGACGGACGCGGGCACGACGTCCATCTGGCGCTCGCGTATCCGCCCGGCGAGGCGCTCGCGGCGGAAACGCTGTCGATCGGCCTGTCGTGCACGAACGGCACGTTGCCCGCGCGCCTGAGGATCGGCGACGTGTGCCGCCCGACCGACAGCTCGCCCGAGCGCTTCGCGTTCGCGAACATCGCGCCCGTGAGCCCGCCGCTCGACCCGCCGCTCGGCGAGCCGCTGCTGTGGCGAACCATCGGCCATCTCGCGCTGAATTTCCTGTCGCTCGGCAACGTCGACAACCTGAAGCAGATGCTCGCGCTGCATGCGTTCGGCGAGCGCGGCGACGCTGCGCGCGCGCAAGCCGACCGCCGCCGCATCGACGGCATCGAAGCGGTCGACGTGCGCGCCGAGACGCGGATCGTCGGCGAGCGGATGCTGAGCGGCCAGCACGTCGCGCTGCGCTGCCGCGCTCACGCGTTCGGCGGCGCGGGCGAGCTGTATCTGTTCGGCTGCGTGCTCGAGCGCTTCCTGGCCGAATACGCGGCGCTCAACACGTACACGCGAGTCGAGATCGACGCGTCGCCTGATGACGGGCGCTTCGCATGGCCGCCGCGGATGGGGGCGCAATGCCTGCTCTAGAACCGGTGCTGCTCGGCGAGGCCAAGCACTTCGCGTATTTTCAGGCGATCAGGCTGCTGCGGCGCATTGTCCGCGAACGGCGCGAGCATCACGCAGGCGCGGCGAGCGCGCCCGCCGCGCCGATGCCGATCCACACGCGGCCGAATCTCGCGCTGTCGTTCCCGGACACCGACGTCGAGCGCATCGATAAGGCGGACGACGGCGGCTACCGCGTCGTCGCGAACTTCTTCGGGCTGTACGGCGTGTCGTCGCCGCTGCCGACGTTCTATACCGAAGACCTGATCGACGAAGCGTTCAAAGGCCGTCACGCGGCGCGCGGCTTTCTCGACGTGCTGCATCGCGCGCTCTATCCGCTGCTGTTCGACGCGTGGCTCAAGCATCGGCTGTCGCTGCGCATCGTCGAGGAGCGCGACGCGCACGCGCTGCGCCCGCTCTACGCGCTCGCGGGCGTCGATGCGCGCATCGCGCGCGACGCGGGCCTGCCCGAGCACGCGCTGCTGCGCCATGTCGGGCTGCTGAGCCAGCGGCCGCGCTCGGCGTCCGGATTGCGCGCGCTGCTCGCCGACGCGTTCGCGCCCGCGGCGGTCGACATCGAGCCGTGCGTGCCGCAGTGGCTGCCGATTCCCGACGATCAGCGCACCCGCGTCGGCGCGCGCGCGCATCGGCTCGGCGTCGACGCGCGCGTCGGCGCACGCATGCGCGACGACGGCGCCCGGCTGCGGATCGTGCTGCGCGACGTGCCCGGCCCGCTGTTTCGCGCGCTGATGCCGGGCGGCGACGCGTTCCGACGGCTGCGGTTTCTCGTGCGCCTCTATCTGACGCAGCCGTTCACGGTCGACGTCGCCATCCGCGTGCGCGCGCGCGACGCGCTCCCCGCGCGCTGCGGCGGCGGCGCGTGGTCTCGCGTCGGGCTCGACGCGTGGCTGGGCGGGCCGCCCGCCGAACGCGCGGCAGCGCCCCA
Organism: Burkholderia thailandensis E264; assembly: GCF_000012365.1. NCBI lineage: Bacteria > Pseudomonadati > Pseudomonadota > Betaproteobacteria > Burkholderiales > Burkholderiaceae > Burkholderia > Burkholderia thailandensis. The sequence continues at coordinate 1,015,409 of NC_007650.1, read as the reverse complement.
ATTCCGTCTTCCGACCTCCCTCTTTGATCAAGCGAGACCCCATCATGCTGCTGGTTGACCTGAAGCCTTTGATCGAACGGCTCAACCCCTATTGCCGGACGGCGCTCGAAAACGCCGTCGGCGCCTGCGTCGCGCGCCGGCACGACGACGTCGCCGTCGAGCATCTGCTCGCGCGGCTGTGCGACGAGCCGTCGGCCGATGTCGCGCTGCTGCTGCGCGCGAGCGGCGCCGATGCCGCGCGCCTGCGCCGGCAGGCCGACGCGGCGCTCGACGCGCGGCCGGCGGGCGGCGGCGGCCGTCCCGCGTTCGCGCCGTCGCTGCTCGCGCTGCTGCAGGACGCGTGGCTGATCGCGTCGCTCGAGCTCGGCGAGACGCAGATCCGCTCGGCGGCCGTGCTGGCCGCCGCGGTCGCGCGCGCCGCGCGGCAGCCGTCGCGCGGCGGCGACGACATGCTGCAGTCGCTGCGCAGGGACGCACTCGTCGCGCGCTTTGCGCACGCCTGCGCGCAATCAATCGAATCGCGCGGGCCGGGCGCGCGCGACGCCGCGCCGGGCGACGCGAACGATACGCCCGGCGCACACGACGCCTCGAGCGCGATCGCCCGCTATTGCGAGGACTTCACCGCGAAAGCGCGCGCGGGCCGGATCGATCCGGTGTTCGGCCGCGATGCGCAGATCCGCCAGATCGTCGACATCCTCGCGCGGCGGCGCAAGAACAATCCGGTGTGCGTGGGCGAGCCGGGCGTCGGCAAGACGGCCGTCGTCGAGGGGCTCGCGCTGCGGATCGCCGAAGGCGACGTGCCGGCTGCGCTGCGCCACGCGACGCTGCTCGGCCTCGATCTCGGGCTGCTGCAGGCGGGCGCGAGCGTCAAGGGCGAATTCGAGCAGCGGCTCAAGCGCGTGATCGCCGAAATCCATGCGTCGCAAGCGCCCGTCGTGCTGTTCGTCGACGAGGCGCACACGCTGATCGGCGCGGGCGGCCCGGCGGGCGCGTCCGACGCGGCGAACCTGCTGAAGCCCGCGCTCGCGCGCGGCGAGCTGCGCACGATCGCGGCCACCACGTGGAGCGAATACAAGAAGTACTTCGAGAAGGACGCGGCGCTCGCGCGGCGCTTTCAGCCGGTGAAGCTCGACAGCCCGGACGTCGCGACGTCGGTAATGATCCTGCGCGGCCTGAAGGAGCGCTATCAGGACGCGCACGGCGTGACGATCCGCGACGACGCGCTCGTCGCCGCGGCCGAGCTGTCGGAGCGCTACATCACCGGCCGCCAGTTGCCGGACAAGGCGATCGACCTGCTCGACACGGCCTGCGCGCGCGTGAAGGTGCGCCAGCAGACGAAGCCCGCCGCGCTGGAGGACGCCGAGCGCGCGATCCAGGCGCTCGAGCGCGAGCGGCGCGCGCTGCGGCGGGATCTGGCCGAGCGATGCGCGCCGGACACGCCGCGCGTCGCCGACATCGATCGCGAGCTCGCCGCGCTGTCCGCGCGCGCCGACGCGCTGAGCGAAGCGTGGGCGGCGCAGCGCGACGCGGCGCAAGCGCTCGTCGAAGCGCGCCGCGCGTGCCGGGCGATCGCGGATGCCGCCGAGGCGGCCGAGACGGCCAGCGCGAGCGGTGTTGCCGGTGTGGCCGGTGTGGCCGCCGCAGCGGATGTCGCCCCTGGTGCCGAGGCCAGCGCCGACGCACGCGAGCGCGCCGCGCGCGCGCTCGCCGACGCGACCCATCGTTTCGAGCATGCGCGGCGCGACGCGCCGCTCGTGCGAATCGATGTCGATCCGGAAGCGATCGCCGACGTCGTGGCCGACTGGACCGGCATCGCGGCCGGCAAGCTGCGCCGCGATCGCGCGAACGTGATGCTGCGGCTCGCCGATACGCTCAAAGGCCGCATCCGCGGCCAGGATCACGCGATCGAGCAGATCTCGGAAGCCGTGAAGGCGGGCGCGGCCGGCGTCCACGATCCGCGCCGCCCGCTCGGCGTGTTCCTGCTCGCGGGGCCGTCGGGCACCGGCAAGACCGAGACCGCGCTCGCCGTCGCCGACGCGCTGTTCGGCGACGAGCGCTCGATCGTCGTCGTCAACATGAGCGAATTCCAGGAGCGGCACGACGTGAGCCGGCTGATCGGCTCGCCGCCCGGCTACGTCGGCTACGGCGAAGGCGGGATGCTGACCGAGGCGGTGCGCCAGCGGCCCTATTCGGTCGTGCTGCTCGACGAAGTCGAGAAAGCCCACCCGGACGTGCTGAACCTGTTCTATCAGGTGTTCGACAAGGGCTCGCTGTGCGACGGCGAAGGCAAGGAAGTCGACTTCGCGAACACGGTGATCTTCCTCACGTCGAATCTCGGCGCGGACGTCATCGCCGATCTCGCGGCGCGCGGCGGCCGCCCCGATCCGGACGCGATGCGCGCGGCGATCCGGCCGGCGCTGTCGCGCCATTTCAAGCCGGCGCTGCTCGCGCGAATGACCGAGATTCCGTATGCGACGCTCGCGCCCGACACGCTCGCCGACATCGCGCGGCGCAAGCTCGAGCGCATCGCGGCGCGCGTCGCCGCGCAGCACGCGACGCGCGTCGTCTACGACGAAGCCGTCGTCGCGCATGTCGCCGCGCGCTGCACCGAGGTCGAATCGGGCGCGCGCAGCGTCGACTTCATCCTGCAACGGCACGTGCTGCCCGCGCTCGCGCAGCACGTGCTCGTGTGCGCGGGCGATGCGACGCCGATGGCCGCGATCCGGATCGCAATCGACGCCAACGGCCGCTTCGTCGTCTCGACCGACGAGCCGGCCTGCTCCGGCGGGCGGAACGCGGCCGATGCGCTCGACGGGCCCGACGCATCCGATACGCCCAACGCGCCCAACGCGCCCAACGCGCCCAACGCGCCCAACGCGCCCAACGCGCCCAACGCGCCCAACGCGCCCAACGCGCGCTGACGCCCCCGCTGCCCAGGAGTTCCCGATGTCTTCGTCCCATCGACACTACGCCGACACGGCGCTCGCGGATGTCGCGGCGCTCACGGATGCCGCGTCGCGCGCCGACGCCGCGCCGCTCGCGAACGCGCGACGCTTCACGTTCGCGAGCACCGCGTACGACGCTGCCACGTTCGACGTCGTCGACATCGACGGCCGCGACGCGATCTCGCAGCCGTACCGGTTCGAGATCACGCTCGTGAGCAGGAGTGTGCGGATCGACTTCGCGAAGATGCTGAGTTGCGAGGCGACGCTCGCGATCCTGCCGCCGTTCGGTGAGGCCGGCACGACCCGCTATGCCGGCGTGCTCGCCGAATTCGAGCAGAAGGAACGCTTTCGCGACTTCACCGTCTATCGCGCGGCGCTCGTGCCGCGCCTCTGGCGCCTCTCGCTGTACAAGGCGTCGGACGTCTACCTGAACGAGCAGACGATTCCCGATATCGTCAAGCGCGTGCTGCGCGCCGCGTCGTTCGGCAAGCGCAATTTCCGCATGCGGCACCGCGGCGTCTACCGCAAGCGCAGCTTCGTCTGCCAGTACGACGAGAGCCATCTCGATTTCGTGTCGCGCTGGATGGAGAAGGAAGGCCTCTACTACTACTTCGAGCATGACGGCCGACGCGAAAAGCTCGAGATCGTTGACGACCGCCGCGACCAGCCCGGCCCCGCCGACGATCTCGCGCTGCGCTACCTACCCGCCACCTGTCTCGACGCGGGCATCGAATCGGACCGCGTGCAGGCGTTCGCATGCCGCGCGACGCCGCTGCCGCGCGAGGTCGTGCTGCGCGATTTCAACCACCGCAAGGCGGAGCTGTCGCTCGAAGTCCGCGAGCACGTGGCGCACGACGGCGTCGGCGAGCGGGTATCGAGCGACGAGCATTTCCACACGAAGGACGAAGGGCGGCGCTACGCGAAGCTGCGCGCCGAGGCGCTCGTTTGCGAAGGCCGCCGTTTCGCCGGCGAATCGACCGCGGCCGGGCTGCGCGCGGGCCGCTTCTTCGCGCTCTCGGGCCACTACCGCAAGGACTTCGACGGCCGCTATCTGGTGACGGCGGTCACGCATCGCGGCTCGCAGGCGCACCTGCTGTTTCCCGATCTCGACGCGCCGTTCGGCGCGACGCCGGGCGAGCCCGTCTACCGCGCCGAGTTCGAGGCGATCGCCGCCAACCTCCAGTACCGGCCGCCGCGCACGACGCCGAAGCCGCGCGCGGCGGGCGTCGTCAGCGCGATCGTCGACGGCGAGGGCAGCGGCAAGCGCGCCGAACTCGACGAACACGGCCAGTACAAAGTGCGCTTTCCGTTCGCGCACACCGCGCATCCGACGAACAAGGCCTCCGCGCGCATCCGGATGGCGACGCCCTATGCGGGCGACGACCGCGGCATGCATCTGCCGCTTCTGAAGCGCACCGAAGTGAAGATCGCATTCGACGGCGGCGATCCGGACCGCCCCGTGATCGTCGGCGCGGTGCCCAACTCGTCGCACCGCAGCGTCGTCACGCGCAGCAACCCCGACGCGCACCGGATCCTCACCGAGCACAACCAGCTCTACATGAAGGACGGCAGCGGCGCGGCGACGTGGCTGCACGCGCCGAACAACCACATCGGCATCGGCGCGGTCGGGCCGGGCGACGGCCTCGCGCTCCTCACGTCCGGCAACAAGTTCGATTTCTCGCTCGGCAACGCGTACAGCTTCTCGGGCGGGCTCAAGTGCTCGGTGTCGATGGGCGGCAACACCGACATCTACGTCGGCGTGCGCAACAGCCTCGACGTCAGCGCGAACTTCCTGACGACGCTGCAGGGCAACCTGCGCTGGATGCTGCCCGGCAGCCGAAGCTTCGAGATCAACGACAGCGCGTCCACGCTGCTGCAGACGCTGCACAAGCAGTCCGCGACGGGCGCGATCCGGCTGTCCGCCGGGCAGGACGCGTCCGCGCTGCTGCAAAAGCAGCTCGACAAGCTCAAGGGCACGGTGCGCAAGTTCATGATCGTGTCGGGCCTCGCGAACGCCGGAGCCGCGGCCACCGCTGCGGGGCTCATCAAGGGCGGCGGCGCGCTCGCCGATCTGCCGTGGGCGGGCTTCGGCGTGTCCGCCGCGCAGTTCGCCGGCGCGACCGGCTTCAGCACGGCGCTGATGGCGACCTCGCGCACGCTGCTCTCGAAAATCGCGAAGCTCCAGGAGGCGTTGCCGCTCGTCGCCGATCTATCGCTCGACAAGCAAGGCATCGCGCTCGCGGCGAAGAACCTCACGCACGCGACGCGGATGTCGCTCACCGTCGACGGCGTCTCGTGGTCGACGCACGCGAAGGGGCCGGGCGCGGCAGGCGCCGCGATGAGCGTCGGCAAGGGCCGCTGGGGCGTCGAAGCGGCGGAGCACGCGCATGTCCACGCGAATGACACGCTGCTGTTCGCCGTGCCGGCCGACCCAACGAGCAAGTTCGACCTCAAGGAGCTGATCGGGCTGCGCCGCGATCTCGACGAATGCGTGAAGGGTATCGCCGATCTCGAAGCCGACATTTCGGAAAACGAAGTGCTTTCGACCGATCAGAACACGTTCGGCGTCGGCGCGCTCGTGCCCACGCCGCCGTCGCCCGCCAATGCGGTCGCGGCGGTCGCGATCAAGGCGAAGGAAGCGAAGCTCGTCGAGCTGAACGCCAAACGCAAGCTCGTCGCGACGAAGATCGACAACCTCCAGCAGAAGCTCGCGAAGCACGCGAAGAACCTGAGCGCCGCGCGGATGAGCGCGTCGGACGCGGAAGTCGGCTTCAAGGGCAACCGGCTCGTCGCGACGGCCGAAGGCGTCACGCTCGCGCATGCGCAGGGCAAGGCGAAGCTCGACGTGCGCGAGGCGAAGATCGGCGTCGAGGCAGGCAAATCGAGCCTCGAGCTCGACGAGAGCAAGCTCGCGGCCGGCTGCGGCGGCGCCTCGCTGAAGCTGGGCAGCGACGGCGCGATCGACGTGCGCGCGACTAACGTCAAGCTGAACGGCAGCGCGTCGCTGAAGCTCGACGGACAGTTGATCCAGCTAGGCTGACCTGCTCATTCGGCCCGCTCATTCGTTCGGATTCCATCATGAAAATCGTCAAACCCGAGTCGCTCGCCCTGCTGTGCCGGACGCTGCGCTTCGAAGGAATCGACCGGCTGTCGATCGGCGCGCTCGCCTGCTTTGCGCTGCGTGCCGACGCGCCCGCCGGCCCCGGCGATCTCGCGCCCGAAGCCTCGCTCTGGCAGGTCGCGCGGCAGTGGCTCGGCGAACACGCGCCGCTCGACGACGGCTTGCCGAAGCCGTCGGGCGAATTTCTCGTCTACGGCGATGCATGCGCGCCGCCGGGCCGTGACCGCGCCGCGCGCGCGCCGTTCGCGGTGCGCGCGCGCATCGGCGCGGCATGCAAGGAACGGCTCGTCGACGCGCGCGACGCCGCCGGCCGCGCGCTCGCCGAATTTCGCGCGCTGCCGCCGTCGCATCCCGAGCGCTCGCGCGATCTCGGGCCGTTCGACGAACGCTGGCTGGCCGCGCGCTGGCCTCACCTGCCCGCCGGCACGCGCGCCGAGCATTTCCACACCGCGCCGCGCGACCAGCGTATCGCCGGATTCTGGCGCGGCGACGAAGACATCGAACTCGTCAACCTGCATGCGGACCGGCCGGCCATCGCCGGCGCGCTGCCGCGCGTGCGGGCGCGCTGCTTCGTCGAGCGATGGGTGGGCGGCGTCGCGCGCATCGACGCGTGCCCGATGCGCGCGGAAACCGTCTGGCTGTTCCCCGGCGCGGCGTGCGGCATCGTCCTGTATCGCGCGCTCGTCGCGATCGACGATGAAGACGGCGACGACGTCGTGCGCGTGATCGCCGGCTGGGAACACGCCGACGCGCCGCCATTGCCCGACGAAGCGTATATCGGCCGGCCCGCGCCCGAAGACGAAGGATCTCGCCCAGCGCTCGCCCCCGCCGCGGCGCCCGCAGCGATTGCCGACGACGATGCGCGCGCCGATGCCGGCGACGCCGCCGACCGCGCGCCGGGCGCGCCGGCATCGGCCGCGCACGCGCATTCGCCGGCGGCCCCGGAATCGTCCGCGGAACCGCCCGCGCCGGATCTGTCCGCGCTCGAACGGGATGCGGCCGCGCTTGCCGCGCAAACCGACGCGCTGCTCGCCGCGGCCGGCCTGACCGAAGCCGACGTCGCGCGCCTGCTGCCGCCGCGCGATGCGCCCGCCGACATGACCCTGGACGAACTCACCGCGCTCGCGGCGGAACTCGACGCACGAACCGCGCAATGGCAAGCGCAGTACGACGCGGCCGCAGCCGAACGAGACGAGGCTTCATCGCCCGCTTCGCCGAATTCGGCGGCAGCGCACGACGCATCGCTCGCCGACCTGCTTCGGCAAGCCGATGCGCAGATCCGCGCGCTCGTCGATCAGCACGGCTTGTCGCGCGCGCAGATGGAGGCGGCCGCGCGGGACCGGCCTGAGCTTGCCGCGCTCGCCGACGCGCTCGATGCGCTCGATGCGCCGCTCGACATCGATGCGCTGACGGCGGGCCTTGCCGCGCCCGCGGGCGACGAAGCGATCGTCGAACCGGATGCGCCGGCCGGGCCGGACCGGCCAGCGGGCGCGGACCGGCCCGCCGACGGCGCGCCCGCGTCGATGCACGCCGCCGCGCCGTCGGCCGGCGACGCGCCGCCCGCGGAGCCGCTCACGCGCGAGCAGGTGATCGAGCGCCACGCGCGCGGGCTCGGCTTCGCCGGCCTCGACCTGAGCGGCCTCGATCTGTCGTCGGCCGCGCTCGAACGCGCGGACTTGCGCGACGCCCGCATCGAACGCACCTGCTTCGCCGGATGCCGGCTCCGCGGCGCGTCGTTCGAGCGCGCGCTGCTGTCGCGCGCCGATTTCTCGAACGCGGACCTGCGCGAGGCGACCTTCGTCGACGCGTCCGCGCCCGGCGCATCGTTTCGCGGCGCCGCGCTCGATCGCGCGCGCCTGGCGCACGCCGACTTCACCGGCGCAGACTTCACGCGCGCGTCGCTCGCCGACGGCCATTGCGCGCACGCGCGATTCGACGAGAGCGCGATGACGCAGCTCGCCGCCGCGCGGCTCGACGGCGCGCATGCGAGCTTCGCGGGCTGCGCGCTCGATGCCGCCGACTTCACGTCGGCGCGCATGCCGCGCGCGAACTTCCAGCACGCGACGCTCACGGCCGCCACGTTCGCGTTCGCGCAGTGCGACGGCGCCGAATGGTACGGCGCGCAAGCGTCCGGCGCGCAGCTTCGCTCGGCGTCGCTGCGCGGCTCGCGCGCGGACGCGTCGACATCGTTCCGGCAAGCCGTCCTGAGCGGCGCGGCGCTCGACGACGCGAACTGGGACGGCGTCGACCTGCGCTACGCGAATCTGCACAAGGCGACGCTCGATCGCGCGAGCCTCGCGCGCGCGATCGCGAGCGGCGCGCAACTGACGCTTTCTCTCGCGCGGCGCGCGGATCTGACGAAGGCCGACCTCACGCACGCGGACGCGCGCTTTTCGAACCTGCAAGGCGCGTCGCTGCGCCGCGCGCGGCTCGACGGCACGCAACTGCAATCGAGCAACCTGTACGGCGCCGACTGCTACGGCACCGCGCTCGGCCGATCGCAGCTCGCCGGCGCGAACGTCGAGCGAACGCTCTTCGTCGTGCCGGGCCGCCCCGAACTCGCGTCATCCCGCTGATTCATTCGACTCGACCCATGTCCGACACAGTTCACGCGGCGCTCGCCGCCCTCACCGACACCCGCACGCTATCCGGCGTCGATCTTTCGGATGCCGATCTTTCCGGCCTCGACCTGTCCGGCTGCACGCTCCACCGCGTGATCCTGCGCGGCGCGAACCTGTCGGCCGCGCAGCTCGACGCGACGCGCTGGCTGCATTGCGACCTGACGGGCGCGCGCGTCGACGGCGCGACGCTCGGCGAATCGAGCTGGCATGCGGTCGCGCTGCGCGGCGCGAGCCTGCGCGCGACGACGGGCGACGCGTTCGCGATGACGGACGCCGACCTCGGCGGCGCGACGCTCACCGACGCGCTGTGGGCGCGCGCGACGTTCGAGCGCGTCGATTTCTCCGCCGCGCAGTGCGCGCGCGCGAAGCTGCTGCGCTGCGAGGCCGCCGATTGCCGCTTCGAGCGCACCGATTTCTCGAGCGCGGAGCTCGAGCGTTTCTCGGCAATGCGCGCCGACCTGTCGAGCGCGCGCTTCGACGCCACTCGCCTGACGAATGCGCTCTTGTGCGAAGCGGATCTGCGCGGCCAACGCTTCGCGCGCTGCGATCTGACGATGACGCATTTGAACGGCGCGACGCTCGCCGGCAGCGATTTCAGCGGCACATCGCTCGTGCAGACGATGTTCTTCGCAGCCGATCTCGAAGGCGCGACGCTCGCCGGCGCGCGCGGTCGCCATGTGCGCTTCGCGGACGCGACGCTTGTCGGCGCGCGCCTCGCCGAGGCCGTGTTCGACGAATGCGATTTCGCGCGCGCGCGATTGTCGTCGGCGAACGCGCGCGGGCTGCGCGCGCGGATGTCGCTGTTCTCGCACGCCGATTGCGCGGGCGCGACGCTCGCGGGCGGCCACTTCGTCTACTGCGACTTCTCGCACGCGACGCTGTCGCGCGCCGACTGCACCGACGCCGATTTCTCGCACGCGAACCTGCACGGCATCGACGATCGCGCCGCCCGCTGGGACGGCGCGTGCAAGACAGGCGCTTGCGCGACCGATCCCACACTCGCGCTGGCCGAACGATGGACCGCGCCCGAACGATGACTCACGACTCTCGCGCTTCGATGACGACCATGCCTTCCTTCTACTCCTGCTCGTGCGCATCCGCATCCTCTTGCGCTGGCGCGGCCGCGCCGCGGCCCCCCGCCGACGCCCCATCCGCGCCCCACGCCGATGCGTCGCTGCGCGCGTGCCGCGTGACGGGCCGCGCCGGCGACTGGCTGTCGCTCGACGATCCGGCCGGCCGCGCGCGCCGCGCCGACGGCTGCCTGCTCGTGCCCGACCTCGGCGACCACGTGCTGATCTGGGCGCCGGCCCACGCTCGCTCGCACCCCGGCGGCGACGCGAGCGGCGCGCCGCACGCGTACGTGCTCGCCGTGCTGGCGCGCGCCGGCGCGCCACGGGCCGCGCTCGCGCTGCCGGGCGGCGTCGCGCTCGAAGCCGGCGCCGACGGGCTGCGCATCGACGCGCCGCGCATCGCGCTCGCGGCGCGCGAGCGGATCGATGCGTGCGCGCCGCGCTTCGACGTCAGCGCGCATCGCGCGCGCGTGCACGCCGCGCATCTCGACGCACGCGCGCAGTCCATCGACGGCCGCGCGCACGACGTACGCCTTGTCGCGCGCCGCTTCACGTCGACGATCGGCCGCGCGCTCCACACGCTCGGCGATTGCTTTCGCCGCGTGTGCGGCGTCGACGATTTGCGCGCCGCGCGCGCGCGCTGGCGGATCGACGAGCGCGCGCACCTTCACGCGCGCGACGTCGCACTGCTCGCGGACCGCCACGTCGGCATCGACGGCGAGCGCATCGATCTCGGCTGATTTTCCTCTTTCGATTCGGAGTTCCAACATGTTTGTCGTCACCACCGCCTCCGGCCTGTGCATGAGTCCCGCCGACGTCTGCAAGACACCGACGCCGGGCGGCCCCGTGCCCATCCCGTATCCGAACACCGGCCTGCCGATGATGGCCGCGTCGATCACGACGAAAGTGCTCGTCTGCGGCATGCCCGCGCTCACGAAGAAATCGACGATCCCGATGACGAACGGCGATCAGCCGGGCACCGCCGGCGGCGCGGTGTCCGGAAAGATCATGGGCAAGGTCGAATTCGCGGCAGGCAGCGCGAAGGTGAAGCTCGAAGGCAGCCCGGCCGTGCGACTGACGACGCCGACGAAGCACAACGACGGCAACGCGACGGGCGCCGTGCTGCAGCCGAGCCAGCAGAAAGTGATGGTGATGAGTTAAGGCGCGGGCATGAGCGATCGACGGATTTTCATGCCGGCGGCAGCGCAAGCGCGCCGGCCGACGCAACCGGCGCAAGCTTGCCGATCATCACGGCAGTTGCGGCCACGCCGCGCATGCGCGGCGCGCGCGTGCGCGGCCACGCTCGCCGCGCTGGCCGCGCTGGCCGGCTGCGCGGCCGGCGTCACCGAGGAGCAGGCGCGCGCCGACGTGCGATGGGACTACGCGCCCGACGCGCTGCGCATCGACATCGACGCGTCGCCACGGCTCAACGAATACCTGAACGCGCCGCACACGTTGCTGCTCGCGGTGTTCCAAAGCGCGGACGCGCGGACGTTCCGCCAGCTCGCCGACGATCCGGACCGGCTGCGCATGACGCTCGCGGCGGGCGGCCCCGCGACGGACTTCATCCAGACGACGCGCTACGTGGTCGAGCCGGGCGCGCGCGTCGCGCTGTCGATCGATCGTGCGCAGCAGGCGCGCTACGTCGGCATCGTCGCCGGCTACTACGACGCCGACAGCCCGCGCGCCGCGCGCCTCTTCGACGTGCCGCTGCGAATCGACAAGCGCGGCTGGTTCTCGTCCACCTACCGCGCCGCGCCGCGAACGCTCGGGCTGAAGCTGCGGCTCGGCGCGCAGAGCATCACCGACGCGCGCGAAGCCCCGCTGAACCTGCCGCCGCCGGGCGCGCGCGCGTGGACGACGCTCGACGGCGGCGCGAAAACGCTGACGCTGCCGGCCGGCGACGCGAACGGAAGCGAAAACGGCGGCGGCGGCGACGAAAACGACGCCTCCGCCCACGCGCCGCGCAAGCGATGACGCGACACGCATCACGAACCGGAACGAACGACATGGACAACGTCTATTGGCATCAGGGGATGCTGCTGCAACCGCAACATTTTCAGTTGGCCGAACTGCACCAGCAGTTTCGCATCGAGCCGTGGCTCGCATCCGCCCCCCCGCATTTCTGGGGCGTGGGCGCGCTGTCGATCGCGCAGGCCGCGATCGATCGGCGCGTGGTCGAGATACGCTCGGCGCAGTTGCTCTTTTCCGAGCGAAGCTACGTCGAATATCCGGGCAACGCGGTCGTCGCCGCGCGCGCGTTCGATCCCGCGTGGCTCGACGACGGCCGCGCGCTCGTCGCGCACGTCGCGCTCAAGCGGCTCGCGCGCGGCGCGAACAACGTGACGGTTGCGGCCTCGCCCGACGCGCTGCCCGACGCCCCGACGCGCTACGCGACGCTGCCGTGCGCCGACGAGATCGGCGACCTCTACTCCGACCATCCGGGCGCGCCTGTGCGCACGCTCAAGCACGTGCTGAAGATCGTGTTCGGGCACGAGCTCGACGCGCTCGCCGGGCACGAGACGATCCCGATCGCGCGGATCGTGCGCGACGGCGAACGTCTGCGGCTCGACGACGATTTCGCGCCGCCGTGCTACGCGGTCTCGGGCTCGCGCGCGTTGCTCGACCGGGTTCGCTGCATTCGCGACGAGCTTGCGGGCCGCGCGCGGCAGCTGCAGCAGTACAAGAATCCGCGCGAGATGCAGCGCGCCGAGTTCGACGCCAGCTACGCGGCGTTCCTGCTCGCGCTGCGCTCGCTGAACCGCTTCGGCCCGCTGCTGTTCCATCTCGCCGAATGCGACCGGCTGCATCCGTGGACGGTCTACGGCGTGCTGCGGCAACTCGTCGGCGAGCTGAGCGCGTTCTCCGAGCGCTTCGACATGCTCGGCGAGACGCCCGATGCGCGCGGCGGCCTGCCGCCGTATGACCACCTCGATCTCGGCGGCTGCTTCTCGCGCGCGCACGCGCTGATCGGCCACCTGCTCGATGAAATCTCGGTGGGCCCGGACTGCGTCGCGACGTTCGAGCCCGACGGCGAGCGGCAGCCCGCGCAGCGATCCGCGCAACTGCCGCCCGACGTGTTCGCGGATCGCCACCTGATCTATCTCGCGATCCGCAGCGCGCACGATCCGGACACGCTCGCGCAACGCTTCCTGCTCGGCGGCCGGATCGCCGCGACCGACGAGATGCCGCAGCTCGCCGCGCTCGCGCTGCCGGGCGTCGAGCTGACCCGCCTGCCCGGCGCGCCGCCGCGGCTGCCGCGCCGGGGCGATGCACGGTATTTCCGGATCGAGCAGACCGGCCGCCCGTGGGACGCGATCCGGCGCGACGGCCGCGTCTCGCTGCGCTGGGCCGACGCGCCGGACGATCTGCACGCGGAACTCGTCGCAGTGAGGCACGCATGATGAAGCTGTCCGATTCGATGATGCCGCTCGTCGCCTATGCGCGGCAGCTCGCGCAATCGCCGCGCGGCGACGCCGCCGAAGTCGCGCTGCGGCTCGACATCCTGATCGAGCGCGCGCGCGACCAGGCGGCGTGCGCCGGCGCGCCCGAAGCCGACGTCGACGACGCGCTGTTCGCGGTGTGCGCGTGGATCGACGAGGCGCTGCTGAACAGCGGCTGGAACGACGCCGAGCGCTGGACGCTGAGGCTGCTGCAAAAGCGTTACTTCGATACATCGCACGCGGGCGTCGTGTTCTTCGAGCGCCTCGACGCGCTCGACGGCGCGCGCGCGGACGTGCTCGACGTCTATCTGCTGTGCCTGCAGCTCGGCTTTCGCGGCCGCTACGGCTACGACGGCGGCAGCGGGCCGCTCGACGCGATCCGGCAGCGCGCGCTCGACGCGCTGTCGGCGCACGCGCCGCCGTGCGCCGCGCACGCGCTGCCGTTTCCCGCCGCGTATCCGCACGCCGAGACCCAGCCCGGCGCGCACGCCATCGCGGCGAAGGCGCGCGCGCGCCGCCGCATCGCGCTCGCCGGACGGAACTTCGGGCTGCCGCTCGCGATCCTGCTGTCGCTTTATCTGATCTATCACGCCGTCATCGTGCGGATGGTCGACTCGGTATTCCCGAGGCTGCAATGAAGACGCTTTGCTCGATGCTCGCGCGGATCGCCGCGCTGATCGCGCTCGCCGCGCTCAGTTGGGCGACCGCGCTCTATTTCGACTGGCCGTGGTGGGGCGCGCCCGCCGTGTTCTGCGCGGCGCTCGCCGTTTGGCCGCTGTTTGGCGTCGCGCGACGCGCGCTGCGCGCCGTTCGCGCGCGCGCGCAGCTCGCGAGGCTCGACGGAGCCAAGCGCCTGCCCGCCGATCGCGACGCGCCGCTGCGGCGCGTCGTCGCGCGCTGGCGCGCGGCGCTCGATGCGCTCGAACGCGCCGCGCCCGCGCCGGGCCTGCGCGGCCGGCCGCGCGACGCGCTGCCCTGGTATCTCGTGATCGGCCGCGCGGGCGCGGGCAAGACGACGGCGCTCGCGCGCGCGCGCATCGCGTCGCCGCTGCGGCGCGCGCGCCACGACGCGAGCCTCGCCCCTACCGAGGATTGCGACTGGTGGTGCTTCGACGATGCGGTCGTGCTCGACCTCGCGGGCCGCTTCGCCGAGCCCGACGCGACCGACGACGACCGCCGCGCATGGGGCGCGCTGCTCGAACAGCTCGGCCGCGCGCGCGCGCGCCGGGGCATCAACGGCGTCGTCGTCGCGATCGATGCGCCGCGCCTCGTCACCGCAGATCGCGACGCGTTGACGATCGACGGCTGCGCGGTTCGCGAGCGGCTGGAGCAACTGATTCGCCTGTTCGACCGGCGCTTTCCGGTCTATGTGCTCGTCACGCAATGCGACCGGCTCTACGGCTTCGACGAATGGGCCGCGCAGCTCGCGCCGGAGCAACGCGAGCGCGCATTCGGCTATCTCGGCGATCACGATGCGGATGCGTTCGTCGCGCACGCGCTCGAGCATGTCGACGCGCGGCTCGCCGCGCTGCGCATCGCGCTGGCAGCGCGCGGCGAGCCGCCGTCGCCGCGCGCGCTGATGCTGCCGCACGAACTCGCGCGCTTGCGGCCCGCGCTCGAAGCGCTCGCGCGCGCGGCGTTCGGCCCGAACGTCTATCAGGAAACGCCGTATCTGCGCGGGCTGCTGTTCTCGAGCGGCCGGCAGGCGGGCGGCGCGCCGTCGCTGACGCTGCCCGACTGGCTCGACGCCGCGCCGGCGCGCACGCCCGGCGACGCGGGCCTGTTCCTGCACGACGTGTTCGCGCGCGTGCTGCCGGGCGAGCGCGACGCGTCGCGGCCCGTCGAGCGGCCGAGCCGCTCGCGGCTGACGCCGCGGCGTCTCGCACTGGCCGCGTGGCTCTTCGCGTGCGTCGCGGCCGGGCTGCTGATGAGCGCGTCGTTCGTCGGCGACATCCGAACGGTCGAGCTGATCCGCCGCGACTATCCCGCGCATCCGCGCTTCACGGGCGAGCTCGCGCACGATGCGGCGACGCTCGCGCGGATCGCTCGCGTGATCGCCGACGTCGAGCGGTGCGACGAGCGGCGGCTCGTGCGGCGGCTCGCGCGCCCGATCGCCGACGCGACGCCTGTCGGCCGGCTCGAAGCGCAGCTCAAGCGCCGCTACATCGCGCATTATCGACGCGCGATCGAGCCGGCCGCCGACCGGCTGCTCTTCGGCGAGCCGGACGGCGCGAGCGGCGCGCGCGCGGCGGACGACGGCGACATCGCCGTGCGCATCCGCAATCTGGTCCGCTACGTGAACCTGATGCAGGCGCGCCGGCGCGGCGCGGATCGCGAGACGCTCGCGCGCATGCCCGCGCCGGCGCTCGCGCGCGCGCGGGATGGCGGCGGCGCAAGCCGCGCGGACGGCGCGCGGAGCGCCGGCGGCATGAGCGACACCGGCGACTCGGGCGACACGAGCGATCGCACCGGCAGGCTGTCCGCGCTTATCGGCGCGCTCGCCGTAGACCGGATCGCGTGGAGCGCGCCCGACGACGCCACGCTCGCCGCGCGGATCGCGGCCGCGCAGGCGCAGCTCGAACGGCTCGCGTACCGCGACCCGGACGGCGCATGGCTGCTCGCGCTGCCCGACGCATCGGCGCCGCGCGACGTGACGCTCGCCGACTTCTGGCCGGCCGCCGCGCCGCGCACGCCGCCCCCCGAGCCGCGCGACGCGCGCGTTCCCGCCGCGCTGACGGCCGCGCATCGTCCGGCGATCGACGCGTTTCTCGACGAGATGGCGCAAGCGGTCGCGAACCGGCCGAAGTTCGCGTTCCATCGCGACGCGTTCGACACGTGGTATCGCGCGCGGCGCATCGACGCGTGGCGCGACTTCGTCGCGCGTTTTCCGCAGGGCGAGCAAGGGCTCGCGACGCAAGCGCAATGGCGCGCGGTGATCGACACGATTGCCGATCGCCGCGATCCGTTCGCGGCATTGCTCGCGCGCGTCGATCGCGAGTTCGAATCAGTTCGCGACGACGCGCTGCCGCCGTGGCTGCGGTTCGTCCGGACGGCGTCGCGCATGCTCGCGCCCGCGCGCGTGCCCGCGGCGAGCGGCGGCCTCGGCGCGGCGCTCGGCTCGATCTCGCGCAGCGGCGGCCGCGCGCTGCGCGAGGCGCTCGGCGGCGCGCCCGAGCAAGGCCGGCGCACGCTCGAGCGCGACGCCGCGCTGCGCGACGCGCTCGTCGACTACGAGCGGCGCGTCGCCGCGCTCGCCGCCGACGCGCTCGCGGGTCCCGGCGCCGCGTACCGGCTCGCGGCCGACTTCCACGGCTTCGGCGTCGATCCGTCCGTCGAGGCATCCGCGATGCGCGCGGCCGACGATGCGCTGCGCGACGTCAAGCGGCTCGCGGGCGAGCGCGATGTCGGCGGCGACGTCGTCTGGAGCCTCGTCGGCGGTCCGCTGCACGCGGTGATCGCGTATGTCGAGCGGCAGGCGTCGTGCGCGCTGCAAGAGGACTGGGAACGCGACGTGCTGTGGCCGCTCAGGCGCGCGGCGACGCGCGAGGACGCCGACGACCGGCTGTACGGCCCGCAAGGCGCGTTCTGGGCGTTCGTCGACGGCCCGGCGAAACCGTTCGTGCGCGTCGGCGCGGCGCGCGCGTCGGCGGTCGACACGCTCGGCTACCGGCTGCCGTTCACCGACGCGTTCCTGCCGCTCGTCGACGACGCGGCCGCCCGGCGCGTCGCGCAGGCGCGGCGCGCCGACGAGCAGCGCGCGCGACAGCAGGCGGCGGCCGAGCTCGACGAGCGGATCGCTTCGCTCGGCAAGCAGATCGACGCGATCCGCGCGCAGACGGTGCGCATCGAAATCGTCGCGCAGCCGACCGACGTGAACCCGGAAGCGCGAGCGCGGCCGTTCGAGACCGTGCTGACACTGCAATGCGCGCCGCAGGCGCGCACGCTCGCGAACTACAACCTGCGCGTGTCCGAGCGGATCGACTGGCAACCCGATCAATGCGGCGACGCGACGCTGCGCATCGCGCTCGGCGGCGTCACGCTCACGCGCCGCTACGCGGGACCGCTCGGCATCGCGCGCTTCGTCCAGGACTTCCGCTACGGCGTGCGCCGCTTCACGCCCGGCGATTTCCCGGATGCGAAAGCGCAACTCGAACGTCTCGGCGTGCGCCACGTCGACGTGCGCTACGACTTCTCGGGGCACGACGCGCTGCTCGCGCACGTCGAGCGGATCGACGCGCTCGAACGCGCCCGCCGCGACGACATCGCGCGGCAGCGGCGCATCGCGAGCCGGCAGGACGACGGCGCAAGCGACAGCGGCGCGGCCGCGATCGCGCGTGCGGGCGGCTTCGCCGCGAACCCGGCGAACCCGGCGAACACCGCGCGCGCACCGTCCGCATCGTCCCGATCGTCGCCATCGCCCGCGCCGGGCGCATCGGCCCCATCGGGCACGCCGGATGCCGGATTGCCCCGCCGCATCGGCGCGTGCTGGGGCGATCCCGCGCGCGACGGCGGCATGCGCCCTTGATTTACCGGACTTTCGCCCCGGCGGCGCGTGCGCGGCCGCCGGGGCGCCGGCTCCGATGACGTTCCCCTTCAGCCTTTTTCCGCCTTGCCATGATGAAACGCCCCTCGAAACACTCCGCCCATTGCGGCGCGCCGTCCTCGGCTCGCCGCGCGGTTCGCTCCGATGAATCCGCCCCGACACGGCGCGCGGCCGCCGCCGGAACTTCGCCCGCGGCTCGACTGGCGGCCCGCGCCGATGCGGCGCCGCCAGGTCGGTGCGCCGCCTGCGGTTCGACCCGCGCGCCGTCCGCACCCGCGCGCGGCCTGCCGTCGACCCGCCGCTTCGGCGCGGCGCTCGCGCTGAGCGTCGCGTCGCTCACCGGATGCGGCGGCGGCGGCGACGAATCGGGCGCGTCCGCCGCGCACGCGTTCGCGCCGCCGACCGTGCAGCTCGCGTATCCGGCGCAGCCGGCGGCCGCGCAACCGAACGCCGCAATCGCACATCCGCCCGCCGGACACGTGCCATCGGGCTCGACGCCGGCCACCCTGCCCGCCGCGCCGCCCGCCGTCGTATCCGCCGGCGTCGCGCCGACGCACGCGGCGTTGCGACGACCGACGATCGTGCTCGAGTTCGATCGCGCGATCGCGCCGCACTCGGTCGCGGGCGTGACGCTGTACGACCCCAATCGCGCGAGCGTCGCCATCGGCGCATGGTCGTGGCTGAGCGATCGCCGGCTCGCGTTCGCGCCGCTCACGCCGCTCCAGTCGAACAGCCGCTACGAGATCGCGGTGCCCGCCGGCATCGAGAGCGCGGCGGGCGAGCGGTCGGCGTCCCCGCTGACGGCCCAATTCGACACCGCGCCCACCACGCCGCCGCGAGGGCTGCCCAACCTCGGCGCAACCTGCTTCATCAACACGGCGCTGCAACTGGCCGTGCATTCGGCTGCGCTCGACGACATCGTGTCGAACGCGGCCGTCGATCCCGCCGTGCGCACGCTGCTCGATCGCTACGATGCCGCTCCGGCCGCCGAGCTCGACGCGCGGCTGCACGCCGCGGTTGCCGCGCTGCGCGCGACGGCGGCGATTCCGGACAGCGGACCGGGGCATACGCTGGACGTGCTGACGGCGTTGCGCCTGCCGCTGCATCCGGCAGGCGACGCCGATGCAATCCGTTACGCACCGCCCGACGCAAGGGCGTTCCGGCTGCACGGCTGGCCGTTCGACTACGCGGCGCTGCCGAACCACGAGCGGCTCGTCGCGTTCGACTACAACGCGGGCGGTCACTATGTCGCCTATGTGAAACGGGATGGAATCTGGTATTGCATCGACGACGCGCAGGTGACACCGGTCACCGAGCAGCAGTTGCTCGCCCTGCCGGCGTTCAACCCCAATCTGGGCAGCATGGCGATCGAAATCGCGATCTATCGTTGAAGCGTCTGCGCCTGTGCTTGCGCCGCGTCGCCGCCTTGCGCGGTGTCGGGCGGCTCGGCTTCATCGCGGCGCCCCCGCGCGGCGCGCCGCACCTCGCCCGGCGTCCTTCCGAAGCGCCGGCGAAACAGCTTGCCGAACGTCGACTGATCGGGAAAACCGCACGCGTGCGCGATCTCGCCGATGCTAAGCGCGAGCTCGGGCCGCTCGAGGTAGCCGAGGCTGCGGTTCAGCCGCGCGTCGCGCAACGCGGCCTTCACCGTCTGCGATTCGTGGCGAAACAGGCGATAGAGCTGCGTGCGCGAGCAATGGATCGCATCGGCGATCCGCTCGGGCGTGAGCGTGGGCAGATGGAGATGCTGTTCGATGTAGCGATACGCGGCCTGCAGCCGGTCGGCGCGCGCGGGCGCGCCGCGCCGCACGCGCGCCGACAGCGCCGCCTGAAGCAGCGCGCGGCCGAGGTCCGCCGCGCGCGCGAGCACGTAATCGAGCTCGTCGGACGACAGCGCCGGGCCGCGGCCGCCGATGAGCGCGAGCTCGGCCGCGAGAAACGGCGCGAGCCGCGCCGCCTGCAACGAAGCCGAGCTCGGCGACGCATCCATCGCCGCCTGCCCGAGCGTGCGCGCCACCGACGCGCGCGGCAGTCTGAGCGCGCTGAAGCACGGCTCGTCCCAGCGCACGCGCATCGGCCGGCCGCCGTCGAGCAGGAACAGATCGTTCGCGCGAAAGCGCGCATCCGGCAAGCCGGGCGCCTCGACCGTGCACTCGCCCGCGTGCAGCGCGCAGATCGTCACGTGCGCGTCGGCCGTCGCGGCGCTCAGCCACGCGTCGCTGATCCGCGCATCGAGCGACGCGCCGCGGAAACGAACGAACCGGCCGCGCTCGCACCGGCAGAGAAAGCCGTGCCCGTGAAACGCGCGCGCCTGCTCCGCGCGCACATCCTCGCAGTGGAACACGTGCGCGCTCCAGAACGCCGCTGCGCGCGCGAGCGGCATGTCGTCGGTCGAAAAGAACCGCAGCAGCGTGCCGCTGCCGGGCGCGTGCGTCTTCGCCATGTTGAAGGCCCGTGAAAGGTGCGACTTGGAAGCGCGTTTGCGAAGCGTCCGTGCGGGCCGCCTGTCGCGCAGGCGAGCGTTGCGTAACGCGCGACGCAGGCGCGGCCGCCCGCTCAGGCAACGCATCGGCAGGCGGCACGCGCGGCGTGCGCGGGAGGTCCCGCGCCGCCCCGCCCGCTTGCGTCCGTCAGACGCAGGCCGGCCGCGCGGCGGCGCGGCTCGGGCGCGTCGCGATCACGGCGCAGGGCGCCGAAGCTGCGCAGGCAAGACCTTGAACCTGCGGTCCTCAGGGCGATCGCCGATATGCCGGACGACGAACGCGTCGAGCTTTCTCAGCGCGCGCCGGTCGTGATACAGGCCGCGTTGCGCGACGCATTTGAGCGCCTCGAACATCTTGCCGAACAGCCCCTTCCGGTCGATCTTCTCGCTGACCTCGCGAATGTTCGCGGCGATCCGGTTGCGCTTGGCGAGCAGCACCGGCGTGCTGACCGCGCTGTTGAAGCGGATCTCCTTGAGCACGTCCATCCGGATCGCCTTGATCTCGCCTTTCATCGTCCGGCCTTCGCGTTCGTCCGCGACGCCGGCCGCGCGCCGGCCGTCGTCCTTGCCCGGCGTTTGCCGTTCGATCGCGCGATGACGGTGTTGCGATTGCGCGGCGGTCATTCCATTGAGCTTCATGATGTCCTTCCTGTCGTGAACATGAGCGAGCGTTCATTGTCCGGCGCGCGCCGAAGCGGCACTTTCACGAACCGCTCCCCGGGCCTCGCGCGACGTGCGGTGCAGGCGCCGCCGCGCGTCGCGTCGCGTATCACGTGTCGTGCGCCGCGCGGCATGAACCGGAGCGACGGCCGCCCTCGCGACATGCCGCACCGCGCGGCGGCCGCGTCCGCCCCCGCCCCGCGCTACATCGCCGGCACGCACGCGCTCGCATATCCGTATCGATACGCCCAGTGGATCACGTTCGCGACGTTGCGCGCGCCGAGCTTCTGCATCAGCCGCTGCCGATGGCAATCGACCGTCTTCGGACTGATGTTCAGCAGCGACGCGATCTCGCGATTGCGCATCCCGTCGGCGATCAGCTTGAGCACCTGCTTTTCGCGCCGCGTGAGCTCGTCGACGGGCGAGGCGAGCGCGCGGCCGCCGGCCGCCGACGCCACCCTCGCCTCGTCGAGCGACGGGTCGATGTGCACGCGCCCCGCCATCACGCGCCGGATCGCCTGCACGATGCCGTCCGGGCTGCACCACTTCAGCAGGTAGCCGGACGCGCCGAAGCGGATCGCCTCCGCCGCGCGCGCCTCCGAGCCGAGCGCGGTGAACACGACGAACCGCAGGCCCGGATGCGCGCGCAGGATCTCGCCCATCGCCGGCAGCGGATCGTCGCCCGGCAGCATCACGTCCATCAGCACGAGATCCGGGCGATCGCGACCGCACAGATCGCTCGCCTCGGCCATGTCGGCCGCGCCGCCCACGTCGATTCCCGCATACGCCTTGCCGAGCACGACCTCGATGCCGTCGCGCACGATCGGATGGCTGTCGACGACAAGCACCCTTTCACACTTTCTCTCTACGACCATAATCGATTCTTGTTGCTCCGATGCATCCTGTCCGGCGCGCCCGCCCGTGCGACGCGTCGCCCGAACGGAGCGCGCGCCCTTCGCGCCGGCGCATGTCCTTGAACGTAGCGCGCGCACATCACCGGAAAATTTCAGATCTGTTTCGCCGGTTCATGCGCGCATCGAGCGACGCGCGCGACCGCGTGCCGGCGGGCATCGTGCGCCGCAATCAGGCACGGCCGCCGCCTCGCCGCTTTAGCCGCGCAACACGCGGGCCGCAGCGCTGGAATCCGCCGGGAGACCCCGCGCGTCGGCGTCGTACGCGCCCGCCTGCTCGAATGCGCCGATCAGGCTTTCGACGCGCAACGCGAACGCGCCGAATACGTCGACGAATTCGCGCGCGCCGAGATTCGCCGTCGCGACGCGCTCGATCAGCATCACGGCGCCCGTTTCGTCATCGAGGCCGAGACCGCCATGGCCCGCTTCCGACAAGTCGAGATTGACGGCGAGCATGCGCTTCCAGCACTGCGCCGGCGCATGCTCGGCAAACTCGCCGACCATTCCGTACAGCACGAGCGCGTCGGGCCGGTCGCGAATCGAGATCATCAGTTGCGTATCGAGCAGCACGAAGCACTGGCCGTGCGCGTCGAAGTCGAGCGGCACGCCCGCCGCCTCGCTCAGTGCGTTCAACCATTCGGTGTGCGTATTCATCGTTCGGGGTTCTCCATCTCAGGCATCGATATCATGGGCATCGAAATCCGGGCATCGAATCGGCATCGAATCGGCCGCGCGCAGCGGCGCAACGCACGGCTGCGCGAGCCTCGCGGGGCCTTCATGCGATCTTCATGCGGTCTTGCGGCCTTGCGGCCCTTTTGCGATCTTTGTGCGATCCTCAGGCGGCGATCGCGTCCGCCATGAACGCCTCGATCCGGCCGATCATCGCGTGCGCGGCCAGCATCCTCAGCGCGGACGAATCGCTCGGCGGCGGCGCGTCGAGATGCCGGCCGAGCGTCTCGACGAGCACGCTCGCCTTGCGCGTCAGCGCCGCGACGTCGTCGCGCGCTGAAGGCGCGCAACGCTTCATCGCATCGGCCAGGTCCGCGTCCGCCCGATCGCGATGCTTGCCGGATCGCCCGGCGGACAGCTCGGCGAAGGACGCGCCGATTCGCTCGACCTCGCGCGCATGCTCGTCGAGCCGCGCTTGCCGCGTGTGCGCCGACGCTCGCCCGCGGCCGGCCTGGTCCGCGAGCGGGCTTCCCGACGCATTGCCGGCCTCGGAGAACGCGCGCCACGCCTGCCGCACCGACGCGCTGCCGCGCAACCGAGCGCAGTGGCGCTCGACGTCGGCGCGCTGCTGGTTCAGCGCGTCGATCCTCGCCTGCACGGCCAGCGCATAGGCGTGCGCGCGATTCGGATCCTCGGAGATCCATGCGGCCGTAAACGGCACGAAGTGCTCGGCGCCGCCGGCGCGCAGCACGCGCAGCGCCATCGACGCGCAGTTTTCCTTTTTGCTGATCATCTGAAACTTGAGCTCGCCCGTCTTCGCGCCTTCCTTCACGGTGCGTGCATCGCGCAGCATCGCCGCCTCGTTCAGCCCGAACAGCACGAACGCGCGCGGGCCATCCGTATCGCGCTTGTCGTGGTTGAATCCGATCGCCGGAAAATAGACCTTGCGGGCGCTCAGCCCCCATTGGGCATCCTTGTCCAACTTCTGGCCGGCTCTCGGGAAAAACCGCGCGTCGTGACGCTCGTCCTCATTCGCATATTTGAAGCCGTCCGCGAGGATCTTTCTCCTCGCCGCGTCGCCCTCACGAAGTCTCTGTTCCGTCGTAGTCGAAATCTCCGAGCGCTTGTCGATCCGATATCCGTCCTGCATCTTCGGCTCGACGCGATTGACATTCTCCTTGCCACCCAGTTTTCGATCCGGCCACCAGCTGACGTGCTCGTACACGTGCCGGCCGGCATCGGCATCCGCCTGATTCTTGATCGTCAGCGACGCGTGCCCCGGATGATCGAGGCCCTGGCATTCCCACGACCGAAATACGATTTGCCGGGCCATCGGCTTCGCGTCGCCCGTGCCGTGGAAGTGCTCGGCGATCGACACCATGTTGCGCACGCGCCGCTGATCGAGCGGCGCGCCGTCGCGCCGCGCGCCGTAGTCGAACGCCGCCTTCGCGCCTTCCGGGCCATATCGCTTCGATAGCGCGAGCACGAACACCTCGAGCGTGCGGCGGTTTTCCGTGCGGACCTGCTCCGCATAGCGCCGCACCGCGTCGCAGTGCTTGAGCAGCGGGACATGCGAGAGAAACGCGAACAACCGCTCCTTCATGCCCAGCCTCGCGACCGACACCGCCGGGCCGCGCGCGCCGTCGCCGACGACGACACGCTCGCCCTGCCGCGCGCACGCGGCGAATGCACCGACACTGATCATCATCTCCTCCTATCGACTACAAGACATTCCGATACGGCGCGGCAACCGCGCTGGCGGCCGCGCGTGGCTGTCGAGCGGAACGCCGCTCGCCGGGCAGGCCGTCGCGTCCGGCGGATCGCGCCTTCCCCGCTCGACATCGACATCGATGCTGAAGACATTCGCCCGGCGTCGCTTTCAGATTCCGCTCAGACCTCGATGCACATCCCGGCGGAGCCGGCAAGCGGCGCGGCGTCGCGGATGGGGGCGCGCGCATCGCGCATCGCATATCGCGCATCGCATATCGCGCACCGCACGCCATTGCCGGCACGTGCGCGCCGCGCGGCATCGGGCTGGCTCCGCGAACGGCCGCGCCTGCTTGCGCGGCCGTTCGCGGAGCGTCGCGTCGCCCTTGACGATTCACGCCGACGCGGCGCGCGGCCGCCTTCGGCCACCTATCCGCGCATGCGCTCGCGGGCGGGCGCACGCGGCGCGTACCTGGCCCGCCCACCGCGCATGAGCAATTTATGGAATCGGACCTTACGGTTCGCTTCATAGAATGAGAACGGTCCGGACAGCCGCGCCCGCCACCGCGTCGCACGACACGCGACGCGGCCGGCGCGCCGGACTCCCTTCCCTTCAACCGAGAGCAAGACATGACTTACAACCCGAGAATCGGCGGATTCACGCACGTCAAGCAGGCGTCGTTCGACGTTCACGTCAAGCGCAGCGAAGCGCGGCCGCGCACGTCGTTCGCACAACAGATCAAGCGCATCTTCAGCAAGATCGGCGAAACGCTCGGGCAACTGTTCCGCCACCGCGCGCCGGACGGCGCGCCCGGCCGGGTCAAACTGCAGGGCGTGCGCTACGTCGGCAGCTATCGGCCCACGGGCGACGCGAGGCAGGCGATCCGGCATTTCGTCGACGAGGCGGTCAAGCAGGTCGCCCACGCGCGTACCCCGGAGATCCGGCAGGATGCGGAATTCGGCCGGCAAGTCTACGAAGCGACGCTCTGCGCGATCTTCAGCGAAGCGAAGGACCGGTTCTGCATGGACCCGGCCACGCGCGCGGGCAACGTGCGGCCGGCGTTCATCGCGGCGCTCGGCGACGCGGCGCGCGCCACCGGGCTGCCCGGCGCCGACAAGCAAGGCGTGTTCACGCCGAGCGGCGCCGGCACGAATCCGCTCTACACCGAGATCCGGCTGCGCGCCGATACGCTGATGGGCGCCGAGCTGGCCGCCCGCCCAGAGTATCGCGAGCTTCAGTCGTATGCGCGGCAGCAGGCGATCGACCTCGTCGCGAACGCGTTGCCGGGCGAGCGTTCGAACACGCTCGCCGAGTTCCGGCAGACGGTGCAGACGCTCGAAGCCACGTACCGCCGCGCGGCGCAAGACGCATCGCGCGACGAGAAGGGCGCGGCGAACGCGGCGGACGGCGCATGACGAAGTAGCGCGATCCGAACCGTCCGGCGCATCCGCCCGGATGGTTCGGATCGCTGAATTCGTGGGGATTGGCGGGGTCGGTGAATTCGGCGAGTTCGGCGAGTTCGGCGAGTTCGGCGAGTTCGGCGAGTTCGGCGAGTTCGGCGAGTTCGGCGAGTTCGTGGAGTTCGTGGAGTTCGTGGAGTTCGTGGAGTTCTCAGAGTCGCCGGCTTCGCAAGGTTCGACGTATCCGACGAATCCAACCGACTCACCGCCCCCCACTCGATTCACGTCCGGATTCCCGGAGCCGGCGCCGCATTTCGGCGTGCTTTCGATCGCGTCCCGTTCGCAGAACATCGCCGCGTATCGCGTATTGCTCGGCGCGCGGCATCTTCAAACGCATCGCATGCCGAAACGGCACGCATCGGCGCAATCCGCATCGGCCCGCCCGCCGCCCGCAGGCGAAGCCGTCGGCGTGCCCCGCCCAAGTCGGCGCGCG
Organism: Burkholderia thailandensis E264; assembly: GCF_000012365.1. Classification (NCBI taxonomy): domain Bacteria; kingdom Pseudomonadati; phylum Pseudomonadota; class Betaproteobacteria; order Burkholderiales; family Burkholderiaceae; genus Burkholderia; species Burkholderia thailandensis. The sequence continues at coordinate 989,343 of NC_007650.1, read as the reverse complement.
CCCTCCGTCGTCACCCGCTCACTGCACCGCCGCTTCCTCGATCACGAGCCCCGGCGCGCGCGCCGCATCGCGCCGTGCGGCCGCTTTTCCCGCCCAGGGCCGCGCGACATAGACGTCGTGAACCGCGCGCGCATAGCGCTCGCTCAAGCCCGGCGTGCGGGAGTGGTACGCGCCGACCGCGCGCCACGTGTCGCCGTATTGATCGATCTGCCGGCGCAGCAGCGCCGCGCCGACGCGCGCGTTGACCGACGCGTCGTACAGCCGGAGACGGTCGATCCCCTGCTCGCGCAGCGCGGGCCAATGCACCGAATTGATCTGCATCAGGCCGATATCGATCGAGCCGTCGCCATTGCGATGCAGCGCGCGCGGATTCAGCCGCGACTCGTAATACGCGATCGAACGCAACAGATCGGCATTGACGCCATAGCGCCGCGCGGCGTCGTCGATGCAGTCCGCATGCGCGACGCCGCCCGCCGATGCGATGCCGATCGCGAACGCCGCGGCAACGCGCGCGATGCGCGCACCGCGCCCGCGCACACGTGCCGCCACGGCGCGCCGCGCGCTCATGCGCCTCCCGAATCGTCCGGGCGCGCGGCCGCGCCGAGCAGCGCGGCGACATCCGCCACCGTTGCGACTTCGGCAAGCCGCGTGCGATCGAGACGGATGTTCCAGCGCTCGTCGAGTTCCATCGCGAGTTCGATCAGCTCGAGCGAATCCATCGCCAGGTCATCGAGCAGCCGCTGCTGCGGTGCGATGTGCGCTTCCGGCACGCCGAGCATGCCGGCCAGCAGCGTCTTCGCCGCCGCGAGCGCGGCGGCGTCGCTTAGTTGCGGGCCGGCCGTCATCGCTTCGTGCCTTTGGCGATCGAATCGTTCCAGCCGACGCGCGTCGCGCCTTCGGTCGTCACGATTCTGGCGGCCGGCGCGACGCTCGGGAACGTCTTCGCCGCGCCCGGCTTCGGCGCACCGGCGTCGGGCCACGATGCGCGCCGGGCGGCCGCATCACCCGCGTCGACGGCATCACCCGCGTCGGCGGCATCGGCGGCATCGACGGCATCGGCCGGCGCGGACTGCGACGACGGCGACGACGGCGACGGCGACGGCGACGGCGACGAAGCATCGTCATCGACGAGCGGATAAAGGCCCGCTCGCTCCAACTGCGCACGGTTCATCCGGCGCGGATCGATGTTGCGCGGCGCGAGCGCGGACGGACGCGGCCAGGCGGCGCTGTCGGGCGCGACGCCCGATGTGACGTTCGATGTAACGCCTGATGCGACGTTCAACGCACCGCCCGATGCGACTGGCGGTGCGATCCCCGACGTATTGGGCGACGCAACGGACGACACCGCAGGCGACGCGCTCGTCGAGCCGGCCGACATCGAAGCCCGCGCAATCGAAGGCGAAGACACGGCCGAGGCGCCCGGTGCGAACGCATGACGTTGCGCGCCGGCAAACGGGTCGAGCCGGCCGAAGCCTTCCGTCGACCGCAGCGGCGCGGCGCCGCCCGCGCGAACCCATCCGCCGCTCGCCGGATCGCGGGACCACGAGCCCGTGGCGGGCGGCATGCCCGTCGCGCGCTCGCCCGTTCCGCCGCCGGACGCATCTGCGGAATCGACGGCATCCGAGCCGCCCGCCGGCGCGTGCCCCGCCATCGGCTGCCCGACCGAACGCCCATTCGAGCCGTTCGGCCCCGCGGCTCGCTCACCGGGCGCGTCGCGTTCCGGGCCGCCCGCGCGCACGTCCGGAATACGCCGTTCCACGCGACCGGCCACGCCGCCCGGCACAGCGCCGCCGCCGCCGCGCAGCGCGGTTGCATCGGCCGCGCCGCCGCCCGTTTCGCTGACGGCGCTTCGCTGCGTGGCGGCACCCGCCGCATCACGCCTTGCCCCCGTCGCGCCCGCGCCGGATGCCGGGCGTGCGCCGACGCGGCTGAACGGATCGATCCGCGTCGCACCTTCGGTGGTCCTGACGACCGGATTGCCACGCGCCATCCGCCATCCGCCGTCGTCGGCGCGCCGCCACGCGCCCGTCGGCGACGCGCCGCCGTTTCCGGCGCTCCGCTCGACCGTGTTGGTCGCCGGCGTGCGCCCATCCACCGACGGTCCGCCTGCTGGCGATGCCGGCGGCATTGGCGGCATCGGCGCATCGCCGCGCGTGCCGTCCGCCGCCGGCGAGCCCGGCGCGCCGCCGTTCGACGTCCGCGCGACCGACACCGGCGATTTCACGACGGTCGCGTGCCCGCCCGTGCGCACGTGCACGCGGCCGTTCGCGTCGCGCGCCGCCGGCTGCGCGTGCGACGGATCGTGTGCGCCCATGCGCTCGAGCAGCGCGCCCATCATCTTGCCGAGATCGCCGACGAGCTTCTCCAGCCCGTCGAGATTCACGTTCACGTTGTTCTCGTTATGATTGTTGACGACGACCGGCGCGGCCGGCTGCTGCGCCGCGCCCGACGCGGGCCCGGCGGGCCCGGCCGGCTCGCCGCCCGGCGCGCGCGGGCCGCCCGGGTCGGCGGCCGGCCGCTTCAGCGAGACGTCATTCAGCAACTGATCGGTGCGCCCGAGCAGTTCGAGCGCGGTGCCCACCATGTCGACGAGATTCGTCGCGTGGCGCGCGCCGAGCGCGAAGCGCTGCGCGGCGTCCGCCATCCGGAGCTGCGCGTCGCCGCCGTGCCGGTTCACCATCCCGTTCGTGCGCACGTGCCCGTCCATCCGGCCGCCGAGCCGCTCGGACACGAGCGCGTCCGCCGCCGCGTCGCCGCGCTCGCGCGCGCGGCCGAACATCGCGTCGGCGATGCCGTCGGTCCTCAGCAACCCGCCGACGCGTTCGCAGAGCGTCCGGTAGTCCTTATTGCCCTCGACGCACAGATCGCGCGGCGTCGAGCCGGGTTTCGCGTTCGATCGCGCGGCGGCCGCGAGAAACGACGCGAGCGCATCGCCGATCCCGGCGAACGCCTTCGCGTGGCTCGCGTCGTCGACCGTCAGGTGCAGCGCATGCACCGTCAGCGCGAGATGGTCGAGCGCGCGGCGATCATGGCCGTTCAGTTGCGCGACGAGCGTCGTCAGCGCGCCGCGACGGTCGCCGGCGAGCTCGGCCAGACACGCGCGCGCCGCATCGAGCGACGTCGCGCCGTGCGATGGGCCGCCCGCCGTGCCCGTTGCGCCTGTCCCATCCGTTGCCGCCGTCGCGCGCGGGTCCGCCTCGGGCGGTGTCGCCGCGCGCGACGATACGGTATCGAGCCGCAGCCGGAACGATTCGCGCAGCGCGGGCGCGGCGCGATCGCCGTCGGCGCCGCGCCGCGCGCCGATCTCCGGCATCGTGTGCCGGCGCGCGCTCGCCACGCGCGCGACGTCGGCCGACAGACCGCCGCCGGGCCCGGACGAGCGCCGTGCGCCGCACGCGGCCGGCGTGCTGTTGATGGACGAAGATCGGTGAATGGACGGCGGCATGGCGAATTTTTTCCTCTTGTCGGTTGCTTCGGATCGGGGCAAGGGCCGCGCCCGCGCGCATCGCCGCGGCGAACGCGGCGGCGTGGACGCGCGGCCTCGTTCAGATCTGCAGATAGCTCTTGGCGGTGTCCGTCAGCGTCGAGATCGCGCCGCTCAGCACCTTGACCAGATTGTCGAAGTTCGAGTTCTGGTGCGAGTATTTTTCGACGAGCGTCTGCACGTCGTTCTGGATGTTGTCCTTCTGGCCGGAGAACGCGGTGTTCCAGGCCTGGTAGCGCGCGGTGTCCCACACCGTGCCGTCAGGGGGCAGCGAATCGCGCATCTTGATCAGCTTGTCCGGATTGATCGTCACGACGCCCGAATCGCTGATCGAGACGGCGTCGCCGAGCTCCTTGCGCCAGCGCGCGATGTCCGCCCCCTTCGGCAGCTGCATCTTCGGAAGATTGTCGATGACCTGCTGGATCAACGCCTTGATCTTGCCGCCGTCGATCTTCATGTTCTTGTCGTCTTTCGCCGAGATGTAGTCCTGCAGCTTGCTCATCACGTCGGCGACGCTCTGGAAATACTTCGTCAGCCCCTCGACGATCGTCGCGTACGCGTCGACGTCCGACTTGCCCTGCGCGATCACGTCGACGAGCTGCTGCAGGATCGGGTCCGGCTGGATGCCGCCGCCGCTGCCCGCCGCGTCGAGCGTGCCGCCCAGGTGCTCGGTTTCCCATCGCTCGAGCAAGTTGCGCTGCGCGAGCGCGTGGCTGCGCACCGCGACGCGCGCGTCGTCGAACACCGCGAGGTTCGCGCGGCGGCCCTCGACGAATTCGCCGTCGATCTGCTCGGGCAGCCTGACCGACGCGAATTCGTCGATCGTCGCGCCGAGCTTCTGCTCCGGCACGCGGCGATCGACGCCCGCCGCGCGCAGATCGTCGTCGGTGATCGTTCCCGCGCCGGCGTGCGCCGGCATCGCTACCGCGAGCGCCGCGACCGCCCGCCAATCGCGCGCGGCCAGCGCGCGCCCCATGTCGACTTGGACATTCATCGTGTTTCACCTCGTGCTATCGGATTCTTCGAGGGCGCGCGCGACGCGCGGCGCCCGCCTTCACTCGATCAGGAATTCGTCCCGGTTGCGCCCGCGAATCCATTTCGGCTCGATGCCGCGCCCGCTCCAGGTCGCGCCCGTCGCCGGATCGCGGTACTTCGGCCTGACCGCCCCGCGCTTTCGCTCGTCTGCCTTCTTTCGGTATCCGAACACTTCGTATGCCGTGAGACCATACTCGCGCACCTTCGCGCGCACCTCATCGATCGCGGCCTGCAATTCGGCCTGCCGCGCCGCTTCGGCCTGCGCGCTCAACGCCTCGGCCCGGGCCTTCAGTTCCTTGTATGTCGCCATGCGCTCAATCGTCGGAATTCCGATCCTAGAGACGGACGCCGGCGCCGGCTTTCACGAAAACGCCATCGCCCGTCCCGCGAAACGCGGCCGCGCGCGGCAGGCGACGCCCGCCGCGACGCAAACCGTCAGGTCCGCAAATTGCCGGCCACCTGCGCGGCCACCGCGTTGTCGTTCGCCACCTGGCTCTTCGCCGCGTCGATCGCCTTCTGCGCAGCGTCGCGCCCACGGTGCGCGGCTTCGTCGCGCGCGCTCGCCGCCGCCATCGCGGTCTGCTGCGCGCTCTCGTCCTCTTTCTGCTCGGCGCGCTCCGCGCCCTGCTGCTGCGCCGACGCGCCGTCGATCTGGTTCTTGCCGACCTGGCCGCCGGACTGGATCAGATCGCCCTTCATCTGCTGGCGGCCCGCCTTCACGAGGTTCTGCTCGTGACGCATGCCGTGCATGTCGATCCGGTGCTGCCGGGCGGGCGCCTCCTGCGCGAGCACGCTCGCGTGCTCGTCGCTCATCCGCTCGCCGCCGGGGTCGATCTCGTGGCGCACGCTCTCGCCCGTCTCGCGCTTGACCTTCACGTGCGACACCTCGTCGTTCGAGAGCACCGGCTTGTTGATACCGCGCAACTCGAGCGCCTGCTCCGCATGGAACTGCTTGAGCTCCGCCTGCGGCTTCAGCTCCTTTTCGATCGACATCGATTTCGTGCCCAAGCCCTTCATCTGCTGCACGGCGCCGCCGAGCGAGGTCGCCGCCTGCAGCGCGCCGCCCGCGATCGCCGCCGTCATCTGCGCGGCGCCGATGCTGCGATCCTGCGCGGCCGCGCTCATCATCGCGTCGTGCGCGAGCGTCGTGAGCTTGCCCTGCATCACGAGATCGGACTGCACGTTCTTTTGCATCGCGATGCCGAGCGCGATCATCGCGTCGAACGCCTTGTCCTCGGCGAACGAGAAGCGCGGCGCATCGCCGCCCACGCGCGTCGCGCCCCCTTCGCCGGGCGTCTTCGCGCCGCCGGGCGACACGTGGCGCTGCACGAGCGCCTCGTGCATGCCCGTGACGGCCGGCATCTGGCTCGCGGCGAGCCGCCTGTGCTCGCGCTCCATTCCCGAGACCGTTCGCCGGTCCGTCGCGCGCGTCTGCGCGGCCGGCTTCGGCTGCGCGAGTTCGACGCGCTGCGCGCCCGCGCCCGCGTCGCGCCGCGGCGACACGCGCTCGCCTACGACGGCCGCGAGCGCCGCTTCCGCGCGCGCGAGCGCGCGGCCGTCGTCGCGAACCGCCTTGCCGCCCAGCTCCGACATGCCCGCATCGACGAGCCGGGACAGCTCCGCGTTGCTGATGTTGATGCCGCTGCTTTGCACACCGATTGACATACACACCTCTTCGAGTTCGAAAACAAACGTGATCGCCCGTATTACACTGCGCGGGCGTTACGCAGGATCAGCTTGCCCGTCGCGGTCTGCATCTCGCCCGCATCCGACATCTGCTGCATCAGTTGCGCGAGCGCGCGGTTGTGCTCGGCGAACGATTCGACGGCCTGCTTGAGCAGATCCCCGAGCAGCTTGATGTCGTACATCGCCTCCTTGACGTCGGCGAGCAGGCCCATCGCCTTCGCGCGCTCGACGCCGACGACGATGCCGCCCGCCGCCTGCGACACCTGGTTGCCGACGTTCATCACGGTGCCCGCCTTCTCGAACCGGTTCGCGAGCAGCATCCCGTCCTCCTTCGCCTCGACGCCGATCGCGCGGCGCATGCGCGTCATCGCGGTCGCGGTGCGCGAGCCGAGCGCCTGCAGCCCCGATTTTTCGGAGAACTTCTCGATCAGTTGCACGAGCATCTTGCCGATCGCCGAATCCATCAGCTTCGTCAACTGGCCCGCGACCGCGTCGATCACCTTCGAGGCGACCGCCTTCACGGCCGATGCGCCGACGAACGCGGCGGCGACGAGCGCGACGCCCGTCACGACCGCGCCGAGGATCGCGCCGGCGAGTTCGGCCTTCTGCTGATCGACGCCGCACGCGACGAGCGCCTTCGTGATGAGCGACGAGATCACCTCCATCAGCGGCTTGAGGATCGCGTCCATCACGGGCTGCATCAGCTTGTCCATGAACGACACGCCCGTCGTCGCGCGGCTGATCTCGTCGCCCACCGCGAGCGCGAGCCCCACGGCCGCGAGCGCGAGGCTCGCGCCGCCCGTGAACGCGGCCGCCGCGAAGCTGACCGCGGTGATCACCCAGCCGACGATCTTGCCGATGCAGCCCATCGTCTTCTGCATCTCTTCGGCCTTCTTCACCTGCTCCTGGTATTCATCGGACTTCTTCTGCAGCTCGGCCTCGCGCTTCGCCTGCATCTCGGTGAAGAGCTTCTGCTTCGATTCGAGCTCCTTCACGTTGCCCGACGAAATCAGCTCCTGCAGCTTGCCGAGCACGGCCGTGAGCTCGGCCGCGCCGCTCAGCTTCGGCGACGGCGGCGTGCGCAGCGAAGCGCTCGCGCCGTATTGCCGCGAGGCCTGATTCACCGCGTCGTCGATCTGCTGCTCCCATTCGCGCGCCTGCGTCGCGAGCGCGGTCGCCGCATCGAGCTTCCCCGCCGCGTCGGCCTGCAACGCGTCCGCGCGGGCGTGCGCGTCGCCCGCCTGCTGCTTCGCCTGCTCGAGCGCCGCCTGCAGCGTCTTCAGTTGATCGTCGGGCAAGCCCTGCTTCATCGCATCGTCGTACCGCTTCTGCGCGGCGTCGGCCGCCGCGTCCGCGGCCTTCGCGTCGGCGGCCGCCTGCTTCGCGGCGGCGGCGGCACGCTCGGCCGCGTCGGTCGCCGCCTTCGCGTCGTCGGTCGCGCACTGGAACTTGTCGGACAGCGAAGTCAGATTGTCCTGCGCGGCCTTCGACATCTGGTTCCAGATGTCCGAGCGTTGCCTGAGCTCGTCGAGGCTGCTCGCGCTGATGACGCTCATCAGCACGCCGAGCAGCTCGGTGAGCTTCGCCGCGCCGCTCGCGCCGCCGTTGCCCCGTGCGTTGCCGTCCGCCGCGTGCGCCGCATCGGATCGCGGCGCACGCAGCGCCGGCTTATCGTCGAGCCTGTCTAGCCGCGCGTCGTCCGTCACCGGCTGCGCGTCGCACTGCTCGGACGCAAGGCGCGACATGCGCTCGAGGAAATTGCGCTGCGCGGCCGACACCACGTCGACGTACGCCTGCGGCGACAGCGTGCCGAGCGCGCTCGCCGCATCGCGCAGCGGATGGGTCTGGTAAGCGTTTGCGTTGGCGGCCGATCCGCCCTGCACTCCCGATGACATACGATCAGCTCCTGTTGGCTAGTGGTCGTTCTCGACGGATGCGCACGCCGCTTCGGCGCCCACTTCGTCGAGCCCGTCGAGATAGGATTGCGCCTTGCGCGCGAGGCGCTCGTCGCGCGAGCGCTCGGCGACGATGCCGAAGCAGCGGCGCGCGAGCGCCGCCTTGCCCATCAGCAGATGGCATTGGCCGGTGTGGAACATCGGCCGGTAGTCGTCCTTCGACAGCGAATACGCGAGCGCATACAGATCGATCGCCCGCGCGTATTCCTTCTTCAACTGACACACCGCCGCGAGCCCCATCGCGTATTCGGCGTTGTAGAAGTCGTAGATGCACAGAAAGCGGAAGAACACTGCCGCGTCGTCGAGCCGCCCCTGCTGGTAGAAGCGGTAAGCGAACGCATAGATGCCGTCCATCAGGTCCTGCGGCACCTGATGCAGATCCTTTAGCGTCGCGCCGTTCTGGACCGCGTCCAGCAGCGCCGCCGCCATCTCGTCGGCTTCGATGTCGTCTATGTTCACGTCGCGTTGCGTCATGCCGTCACCTCGTTCGGTTCTTTCAGTCACATGGATGTCGGCGCGTTGCGGTGCCGTCGATTGACAGTCGCCACGTTACGCGCCGTTCGCTCGGGAAAATTTCACAAAGCAGTCTTTTCGGGTTGTCAAGCGTTTCGCTCGCCCGCCTGAGCGGACGTGGCGCCGCCCGACGCGGCGTCGCCGCCGTGCGCATCCGGCGCGTGCGTGGCCTCCGGCGGCATCTCGCGCGGCGGCCCGCCGCGATTCGCGGCCTCGACTTCCTTGAGCCAGATCAGCACGCGCATCACGCCGTCGATGTCGTCCTGGTTCACGAAGCTGTAGCGGCGCGGCGAGTTGCGATAGATCGAGCGCGCGAGCGCGACGTTGCGCACGACGGGCACGCCGCACGCCTCGGCATGCCGGATGACCGCGAGCGCGCGAGCGTTGGTCTCGCGCACCGACACGAACGGAATCGGCACGATGTCGGGATTCACGTAGATGCCGATCGCGATATGGGTGGGGTTCGCGACGATGAAATCGGACTGCTCGACGTTCGCCTTGATCTCCTCCGACAGCAGCTCCTGATGGATCTCGCGCCGCTTGCTCTTGATCTCGTGATTGCCCTCGCTCTCCTTGTATTCCTGCTTCACCTCGTGCTTGTCCATCTTCAGTTCGCGGTGGTACAGGAAATACTCGACGGCCGCGTCGACGATCAGCACCGGCAGCGCGCACAGCAGGAACAGCAGCACGAGGCGCACCGTGAGCACGATCCACATGTGGCCGAGCAGCGCCGGGCGCGCGCGGAACAGCCCGAACACGTCGTGGTGGTAGAGATCGGCGAACACGCGCACCGTGATCGCGAACACGCCGACGTAGAGCAGCGCCTTCACCGCGTCCTTCACCGAGCGCCAGCTGAAGAGCCGCTTCATCCCCTTCACCGGATCGAGCGCCGTGAGATCAAAGCGGATCGATTCGACCGCGAGCGTGAAGCGGCTTTGCACGAGCGAAGGCAGCGCGCCCACGGCCGCGCAGAGCAGCACGAACGGCGCGGCGATCCGCAGGAACAGCTTCGCCCACGCAAGCGCATACGCGCCGGGATTCGGCTGCGCGCCCGTCGACGCGATCCTCGTGAATTCGGCCGCGACGCGCGTCAGATCGACGAGCGCGGGCGCGGACAACGCGCCCGTGGCGATCACGACGAGCGCGACGATGTCCCTCGCCTTGAACGTCTGCCCCTTCTTCGCGGCGTCGCGCAGCTTCTTCGCGGTCGGCTTTTCGGTTTTCTCCGCCATCGCTCACTTCACCAGGCTGCCGAACGGATGCGCGTGCAGCAGCGCGGTCAGCTCGTGCGGCGCCGCATACACGAAATACAGGTGGAACACGGCGAACGCGACAATGCTCTTGACTGTCAGCGACAGCGAGAACGCATTGACCTGCGGGCAGAAGCGCGAGAAAAGCCCGAGCAGCGCATCGGTGACGAACATCACGATCAGCACCGGCGCGGCGAGCGCGAGCCCGTGCGCGACGAGATCGGTCAGCAGCGCGCCGACGCGCGGCAGGTCGGCCGAAAACGGCGCGCCCGCCGGCACCGTCGCATAGCTCGATTCGAGCGCGCCGACGATCGTCAGCATGCCGCCCTGCTGCAGGAACGCCGCCGCGTAGAACAGGCTCACGAACGGCGCGAGCGCGGACGCCTCGACGCCCGTGGCCGGATCGATCGAATCGCTGATCGTCGCGCCGCGCTGGTTGTCGATCAGTTCGCCGATCGCGGTCGCGACCCAGAACGGCAGCGACAGCGCGACGCCGAGCACGAGCCCCGCCGCCGCCTCCGTCAGCGCGATGCCGGCGAGCGCGCCGCCTCGCAGAGGCGGATGCGCGAAGCTCGGCCACAGCCCGACGATGACCGCGAACACGATCGTGTTCTTCACGAGCCCGTTGACGATCGTCCGGTCGTTCAGGAACGGCAGCAGATAGAACACCGGCGCGATGCGCGCATAGGCGATCGCGATCGCGCCGGCCTGCCGGTAGAACGCTTCCATCGAGACATCCATCGTGTCGCTCCGCGTGAGGCGGCTCACCGCAGCCCGATCGACAGCATCTCGGTCGCGAACGCGAGCAGCTTGCCGCCGAACCATCCGGAGAGCATCATCAGGCAGCCGAACACCGCGAGCATCTTCAAGCCGAACGGCAGCGTCTGCTCCTGCAATTGCGTGACCGTCTGGAACAGGCCGATCGCGAGGCCCACGACGGTCGCGACCGCGACGGGCGCCGCGCACAGCAGGATCACGAGCAGAATCGCCTTGTCGCCTGCGTAGGTGAGTTCAGCCATCGTTTGTCTTCCTAAAAAACGCGCCGCGGCGCGGCTATTTCATCAGATTCAGGTACTGCTCGATCAAGCCCTTGCAGATCAGCGTCCAGCCGTCCATCGCGACGAACAGGATCAGCTTGATCGGCACCGAGATCGTCACCGGGCTCATCATCATCATCCCGAGCGCGAGCAGCACGCTCGACACCACCATGTCGACGACGAGAAACGGCAGATACAGGTAGAAGCCGATCTTGAACGCGCTCTTGATCTCGGTGAGCGCGTACGCGGGCAGCAGCGAGAACAGCGAGTTGTCGAGGCCGTCCGGCTCGTCGCCGGCGTCCGCGTCGGCGTCGGCCGCGTCGGCGTCGTCGCGCTTCAGGCGCGCGGCTTGCGCGCGCTCGAAGAAGCGCACGAGCTCCGGATCGGAGTAACGCGTCAGATAGCGCTTGTAATCGCCGAGGCCGCCGTCGATGAAATCGTTGACCGAACTGCCGTTCATCACGTCGAGCGGATGGTGCTGCAGATACCGGTACGCACTCTGCGCGACGGGCATCATCACGAACAGCGACATGATGAGCGCGATGCTGTTGAGCGCGAGATTCGACGGCACCTGCTGGATGCCGAGCGCGTTGCGCACGAGCACGAGCACGATCGAGAACTTGATGAAGCACGAGCCCGCCGCGACGACGAACGGCACGAGCGTCGCCGCCGTCAGCAGGACGATCAGCGCGATTTCGTTATTCGCCATCGCACGCCGCCGGCTTCGCGCGCCAGAGCGCCTTCACCTCGACCGCGAGCTGATCGCCGACCTGGATCAGCTCGCCGATGCCGAACGGCTGGCCGTTCGCGCGAATCGTCACTTCGCCCGGCACGCCGCGCAGCGGCAGCACCAGGCCCGGATGGCAGCCCGCAAGCTGCGCGACCGTCACGCGCTCGTCCTGCAGCACGAACTCCAGCGTGACGGGCAGCGCGTCGATGTCGAAAGCCGGCGGCGATGCGTCCGGCGGCGCGTCCGCCGTCGCGGGTGAGTCATGCGAATCGTCGATCGCGTGTTCGGCCAGTGGCTCTTTCAGCATGATGTTTTCTCCTTCGCAGCAAAATTCACACAGCGCGCGCGCGCCGATCCTGACCACGTTGCGCGGCGCGCGCACGAGCAGCACGTCGCCCGGCGCGACGGCGGGCAACAGCGCGAGCGGCAGGCGCGCGGTGCCGATCGCGAAGCGCATCGCGAGCGGCACCGCGCCGACGTCGGCTGCGGCGCGCGACGCGGGCGCTTCGTGGGGAAACGCGCGGAACAGCGCGCGCACGCGTCCCGGCGCGTCGAAGCACAGCAGCGGCTCGGCGCGCAGCTCGCGCTCGACGAGATCGACGAGCCGCACGTGCGCCCAGCCGCCCGGCGGCGCGGGCAGTTCGGCCGCTGCGTCCTGCCCGCTCAGCAGATCGAGCGCATAGCGCCTGTCGAGCGCGCGCCACGCGAGCGCGCCGAGCGCCGGGTAGCGGCGGCGCATCAGATCGTCGAGGTCGACCCAGCCGTCGTGCTCGACGCCCCGCCAAGTCGCGCGCAACGCCGCATAGCCGCGCGGCGGCGCGATCGTGCGCAGCGCGGCGTGCCCGCCCGCCGCGCGCAGCGCCCGCGCGCTCCGGTACAGCGGCAATTCCGCGGGCGCGACGCGCCTGAACAGCGTGTAGCGCGCGTTCATCGTTCGTCCTCCTCCGGCTCCTGCCGCGGGCTGCGCCACGGCGAACGGCCGCCGTCGTCATCCGCGCGCTGCCGATCGAATTCGACGGTCCATCCGGGCGTCAGTCGCTCGACGCCGTGCTCCATCGCGCGCTGCACGCGCTCGTGGCTCGGCTGCGCGTTGACGACGCGCGGCGCGGCGTCGGGATCGAAGCGCAGCTCGACCGCAGGCCGCCCGTCCCATGAGTTGAAGCGGTAGCGCACCTGGGTGCCTTGCGTTTCGCGGACATCGCGCGCGTCCGCTTGCGCCGCGCCCGCCTGCGCGCGTTGGCGCGCGGTGCGCGACGGGTCGTGCGTGCGCGCGGGAGGCTCGGCGGCGCGCAGCGACGCCTGAGGTTGAACGCCGTGCGGGAAGCCGGCGAGCGATGCATCGCCCGCACGGTCCGAATCGTCGCCGTCGACGCGTTCGCGCGCGGCGCCCGGCGAAGCGGCCGCCGCCGGGCGTCGTGGCGACGATGAGGCCGACGCAGCCGACGTAACCGACGTGTCCGACGCGGCGGCGATCGTCGGGGCCGGCACACGCGCGGCGGGCAGCGCCGGCGAGCGCGACGCGACGACGCCCGCCGCCGGGGCCGCCGCCATCGCGGAAGTCTGCGCGGCTGCGGCCGCCATGTCGCGCGCGATGCCGTCCGACGTGCGTTGCGCCGCGCGCGCCGCCGGGGTCGGCACGGACGGCGGCGCGATCTCGGCCGCCGCGTGCGGCGCGCGCGCGCCGGTCATCGAAGCGCCGGGCGCTCGCTCGCCTGTCGCGCGAACCGCGCCACGCGCCGCCGCGCACGCTTGCGTGCCGGCATCCGCGCCCGCCTCGATGCCGGCGTCGCGCACGCTCGCGCCGCGCCGCGCATCGCTGAGCGACGCTTCGCCGAACCGCAGCGCGATCGCCCGATCCCGCGCCGGATGCCACGCGTGCATCCAGCCCGCCGCTGCGGACAGCTCGCTCTTGCGCTTCGTCTTTTTCCTCGCGTGAACGCGCCCCGTTTCGGCGTCGTCGCGATCCTGCCCGCCGTCGCGCCCGTCGTCGCGCTTGTCGAGCACCTCGCGGCATTGCTCGCGATACGCGCGCTGCAACTCGGACGCCTGCCCCGCGCCCGGCGGCTCCGCGCGCGGCGCGGGTTCGACGCCCGCCGCGCCCGCCGCGATCGGCGCGCTAGTGCTGATGATTGAACCCATGACCTGCTCCTTCCGTGAAATCCGCTTCGGCCGCCGATTCGCGCAGCCGCTCGTTTTCGATCCTGCGCCGCGCGAGCCAGTCGCGGTGCGCGTCGCGCCGCCGCTCGAGCGCGAGCGCGGCGGCCAGGCTGTCGCGCAGCGCCTGCTCGGCAGCCTGCCGGCGCTCGAGCAGATCGTCGGCCTCGATCTGCCTGCACGCGATCTCATGACGCATCGCCGCCTGCCTGCCGCGCACGCGCATCAGCTCGCTGCGCGCGTACCGCTTCGGCGGCGCGCTCGCCGCGAGCCGCTCGCGCAGGCGCGCGATCGCCGCGCGCCGCTCGGCGATCTGCACGTCGAGCGCCGCGAGCGCGTCGCGCTCTCGCGCCGTCTGCCGGCGCAGCGCGTCGCCGCGCCGCTCGAGCACCGCGAGCAGCCGCCGCGCGCCGTCGAGCCGCTTCACGACGCGGCCTCGCGCATCCGTTCGAGGGTGTCGCCGAACGCCGACGCCTCGTCGATTTCCTGCTTCAGGAACGCGTCGAGCGCCGGCCGCCTGTCGAGCGCGTCGTCGTTCTCCGGGTTCTCGCCGCGCCGGTATTCGCCGAGATCGAGAAACACCTGCATCTCGTCGATGCGCGCGAGGTGCTGCCGGAACCGCTTCGCGAGCGAACGATGCGGCGCGTCGGCGATCTCGTCGAACAGGCGGCTCGCGCTTTTCAACACGTCGATCGCAGGGAAATGCCCCTTCGCGCCGAGCTGCCGGCTCAAATACACATGACCGTCAACGATCGAGCGGATCTCGTCGCCGATCGGATCGGGCTCCTCTTCGTTTTCGAGCAGCACCGTGTAGAACGCGGTGATGCTCCCCGCATGCGTGCGCCCGGGCCGCTCGAGCAGCCGCGGCAACTGCTCGAACACCGAGGCCGGATAGCCGCGCCGCGCGGGCGCTTCGCCCGTCGCGAGCGCGAGGTCGCGCAGCGCGCGCGCGTAGCGGGTCATCGAATCGAGAAACAGCATCACGTCGCAGCCCAGATCGCGGAAATACTCGGCGATCGTCGTCGCGACGAGCGCCGCGTTGCAGCGGTCCACCGACGCGCGGTCCGACGTCGCGTACACGACGACCGTGCGGTCCCGGCTGCCCGAGCGCCGCATCCGCTCGACGAACTCGGACACCTCGCGGCCGCGCTCGCCGATCAGCGCGACCACGTACACGTCGGCCGCCGCGTGCTCGATCATCATGTTCATCAGCGAAGTCTTGCCGCAGCCCGCCGCCGCGAAGATGCCGAAGCGCTGGCCGACGCCGCACGTGAGCAGCCCATCGATCGCGCGCACGCCCGTCGCGAGCCGGCGCTCGATCGGCCGCCGCGCCGCGTAATCGGGCGGCGCGGCGTCGATCGCGCTGCGGCGCGGCGCGGCGCCGCGCAACGCCCCCGCCGTGCCAAGCGTCTCGACGACGCCGCCCGCCGCGTCGACGACCGCGCCGAGCAGCGCCGGCGACACATCGATCGTCATCCGCTCGCCCGTCGGCACGAGCGCGACCTGCCGCGACAACCCGGCCGTGCTGCCGAGCGCGCTCAGGATCGCGGTGTCGCGCCCGAAGCCGACCACCTGCGCGCGTCCGATCGTCGTATCGCTGCCCGCCGCTGCGCGAATCGCGCACAGCTCGCCGATCGCGACGTCCGGCAGCGGCGCCTCGATGATCGGCCCCTGGATGCGGCGCGGATGCGCGCGCCGCGCGAGGAGCCGCAGCGGATCGCCCGCGGCCTTCATCGCGCGAGAATCTCGTGGACCGCGCACAGGTCCGCGTAGAACGTCTCGAGCGCCTCGGTGAAGCCGTCGGCGTCGGCGAGGCAGCGCGGCTCGACGCGGCCGTGCAGCACGAGCGCGTCGTCGACGAACGACAGCAGCGGCCGGCGCGACGCGAACGCGTCCGAGCCGCGCGGCAGCTGGTACGCGAGCAGATCGAACGCGCAGCGCGCGAGCTGGCTTTCGCCCGCGCAATCGAGCCGGCTCCAGATCGTCACGTGCTCGCCGTCGCGCTCGACGAACATTTCGGGCATCGAATGAAACGCAATGCAGATCGGCGCGTGCGCATCCAGCTCGCCCGCGATCGCGTTGCCGCAGTCCATCTTCTCCATGCTTTCCTTCACGAGCATGACGACATCGACGTTCATCGTTTCTCTCCTTAGATCGTCTTCAACACATCGATTGCGACGCTGTCGGCCACTTCGCCGAACGACAGCACCTCCAGTTCCGGAAAGCGGCTCTCGATCAGCCGCTTGACGAAACGCCTGACTTCCATCGACGCGAGCAGCACCATGTCGCGCTGCGAGAAGCCCGCGTGCGCGAGCTCGAGCGCGAGCCGGTCGAGCAGTTGCTCGCTCGTCGCGGGCTCCAGGTTCAGGTACGCGCCGCCCGAGGTCTGCCGCACGCCCTTGCCCACCGCATCCTCGAACTCGGCGGACAGCACGAGCGCGCGCAGCTTGCCGCCCGCCGCGAAGCGGTTCGAGATGTAGCGCGCGAGCGCCGCGCGCACGTGCTCGACGAGCAGGATCGAATCCTTCTCCTTCGGCCCCCACTGCGCGAGCGATTCGAGAATCAGCTTCATGTTGCGGATCGAGATCTTCTCGGCGAGCAGGCGCTGGAACACCTCGGCGATGCGCTGCACCGAAATGTGCCGATAGCTCTCCTTGATGAGTTCCGGATACTTGCGGTCCATGTCGTCGAGCAGGCGCTTGGCTTCCTGCACGCCGAAGAACTCCGATACGTTGCCGAGCATCACCGCGAGGAACTGTCCGTACAGGTCGTCGATCGCCGAGCGCGTGAGCACGTCGATCTTCGCCAGCGCGTCGGTCTGCGCGCCCGGCACCCACCATGCGTCGCCGCCCGCGCCGTCCGGCAGCGTCACGACGTCGACGGGCAGCCCTTCGAGCGCAAGCGTCGAGCCGATCACGCGATGCCGGTCGAAGCAGATCGCGAACGTCGCCGCGCGGATCTCGTTGATCAGCACGATCGCCTCGCGCGGATGCACCTGCGGCGAATACACGACGCGGATGTCCGGCAGCCGCAGCCCCATGTCGACGAACGCGCGCCGCCTGAACGCGGCGATCACGCCTTCCCGCTCGAACATCGGCTGCGCCGCCTCGGGCACCATCAGCATCAGCGGCACCGTCTCCGGAATCAGCTTGTCGATGTCGACGTCACCGGCGTCGGCGTCGGCCGGTTTCGCCGCGCCGCCGCCCGAGAGCGCGCCCGCGACCTTGCCGGCGAGCCCGCCCTCGCGCGGCGGCTCGCCCGGCTTGCGCCATTCGCGGCGCACGTACAGCGCGCCCAGCGCGAGCGCGATCAGCAGGAAGACGGCGAGCGGAAAACCGGGCAGCAGGCCGATCGCGAGCGCGAGCACGGCCGTGACGACGAGCACGAACGGGTTCGAGAACAGCTCGCCGACGATGTTCGCGCCGAGGTTGTTGCCCGAGCCGCTCACGCGGGTGACGACGAAGCCCGCGCCGATCGCGATCAAGAGCGCCGGGATCTGCGCGACGAGGCCGTCGCCGATCGACAGGATCGTGTAGGTCGTGAGCGCGTCGGACACCGACATGCCGTGCTGCATCACGCCGACCGAGACGCCGCCGATCAGGTTCACGAAGATGACGACGATGCCGGCGATCGCGTCGCCCTTGATGAACTTCATCGCGCCGTCGAACGAGCCGTACAGCTGGCTCTCGCGCTCGAGCGCCGAGCGGCGGGCCTTCACGCCTTCGTTGTCGATGATGCCGGCGCGCAGGTCCGCGTCGATGCTCATCTGCTTGCCGGGCATCGCGTCGAGCGAGAAGCGCGCCGCGACCTCGGCGACGCGCTCCGAGCCCTTCGTGATCACGATGAACTGCACGATCGTCACGATCACGAACACGACGAAGCCGACGACGAGGTTATCGCCGATCACGAACTGCCCGAACGTCGTGATGATCTTGCCGCCCTCGGCCGTGAGCAGGATCATCCGGCTCGTGCTGATCGACAGCGCGAGGCGAAACAGCGTCGTGATCAGCAGGATCGACGGAAACGTCGAGAATTCGAGGATGTTGACGATGTAGAACGAGCCCATGAACACGAGCAGCGCCGTCACGATGTTCAGGCCGATCAGGAAATCGAGCACGTACGGCGGCAGCGGCACGATCAGCATCGCGATCACGAGCACCATCAGGCACAGGACGATCAGTTCGGGGCGCGCTTGTGCCTTGATCAGGAGATTCTTCAGCATGTCTATCGACCGGTTCGAATGAGGAGCGCCGCGCATCAGCCGGCGTCCGCGTGCGGGCGCGCCAGCCGCCGCTCGCGCGCGTATGTCGCGCCGATCAACGCCTCGATCGCGCCGAGCGCCGCGCGGCGCGCGTCGGCATCGCCGTAGAGCGCGATCGGCACGCCCGCGAACGCGCGCAGCGCGAGTTGCAGCAGTTGCGAGCGGCGAGCGGCCGAAAGCGGCTCGAGCAGATCGCCGAGCGCGCGCAGCAGCACGTCGGCGACCGAGAACGGCCGCTGCAGGCCGCCCAGCATCGTCGCGAGCGCGCGCTCCTCGGTGAGCCCGCAATCGCGCGCGAGCGCGTCGTCGAGCAGCCGGCCGACGAACTGCTCGTCGGCCGACGCGAGCATCCGCGCGCGATGCAGCGTGCCGAGGAGCGGCCCGAACTCGGCCGCGCAGCCGCAGCTCGGGTCGTGCGACTGCATGTCGTACGACAGCGCGGCGCTCACGTAGTCGAGAATCCGCTTGCGGCGGCTCGCGCCGAACTGCTCGATCCAGTCTTCGTAGACGACGAGATGCGAGCCGTCGAACTCGAGGAACTGCCGGTACAGCTCGCGCAGCCGGCGGGGATCGAGCTGCATCCGCGCGCCGAACACCTTCGCTTTGAGCGCCGCGTTGATGCCCGCCTTGATCCGCTTGTTGCCGTCGCCCGCGAGCAGTTCGTCGATCGCGCGCTCGACGACGTCGACGGATTCGCCGTCGAGCCGGCGCCGCCGGCGCAACTCGCGCAGCGCGAGCAGCAGATCGCTCTCGTCGCGAAAGCGCTCGCGCGCGTCGCGCAGCAGCGTCGCGAGGTCCACGCGGCCGCGCGGCGCGCGGCCGCCGAGCAGCGCGGCGAGCTCGTCGAGCTTCTCGTCGGCGTCCGTGTCGAGAATCCGTTCGAGGTCGTCGCTGCGGCGCCCCTTGCGCTCCGACGCGCGGAACCGGCCGAATTGCGCGGCGGCGTTCGCCGCCTCCTCGTCGACGCCGGCGAGTTGCGCCTGCACGTCGGCCGCGCCCGCCGCGCCCGCCGCGCCCGCCGCGCCCGTCTGCGGCGCGTCGTCGAGCGACGGCTCCGCGTCGAGCCGGTTCGCCGCGCTCCCCGTGCCGTCGATCGAAAAGCCGCGCCGCGCGGCCGACGCGCCGCCGATGATCGAGCTCATGACTGGTCGTCCATGTAGGGTTTGAGCATCTGCACGGTCGCGCGCAGCGTCGCGTTGTCCGCCGGCCCTCCCGATTCCCACGGCTGGCCGTCGGGCCAGGCCGCGCCCGCGCGCAGCAGCTTCGGCTGGATCAGGAACACGCGCACCACCTGCTCGTGCCGATCCGAATGCCCGCGAAACAGCCCGCCGATCAGCGGAAGGCTGGCCAGCCCGGGAATCCGGAACGTGCGGCGCGTGACGTCGTCGCGCGTGTTGCCGCCGATGAGCAGGCTCATCTCGTGCGGCACGCGCGCGACCGTGTTGATCTCGGTGCGGTTCACGAGCGGCATCGTGTTGTTGTCGATGACGATCTGGCCGTCGCTCGTCGCGCCGTCGGTGTTGCCGTCCTCGATGTCGACGATCATCTCGACCTGTGACGCATCGCGCGTGAGCCGCGGCAGCACGTTGACGAGCGTGCCGTAGGTCACATGATCGAGCTGCACCGTGCGCTCGCCGATCAGCTTCGCGTAGAACGTCTGGTTGCTGTCGAACGTCGCCGGTACGTTCTCCTGCGTGAGCACGATCGGCCGTGAGATCACGGTGGCGTCGCCCGTCTGGCTGAGCGCCGCGACCGATGCGAGGAATTTGGTGCCGTCGAGCGTCGTCACGTTGCCGCCGCGATTGTTGAAGCCGACGCCGATGCCCGGCGCATTGAGCGCGCCCTGCCAGTCGATGCCGAGCTGATCGAGCCGGCTCTTCCTGATGTCGATGATCCACAGCGACAGCTCGATCTGCCGCTTCTCGACGTCGAGCGAGCGGATCAGCGCCTCCATGTCCTGCACCTTGTCGAGCCGGCCGACGAGGATCACGCTGTTCGTGTCCGGATACGCAACCGCGCGCACGCCGTCCGACGCGGGCAGCGCGACGCCGCCCGCCGCGCCGCCCATCGGGCTCGCGGCGTTCGTCGGGTTCGCCGGGTTTGTCGAATTCGCCGAGCCTGCGCCGCCCGGCGCGTTGCCTGCGTCAAGCGGCGCGGGCAACGCGTCGGCGAGCGAGAATGCCGGCTTGCCGGCGGCGCCGCCCGCGCCGCCGCGCGCCGTGGCGTCGGCCGCCGCGGCGGGCGTGCCCTGCCGCGCCGGGCCGAAGATGCGGCCGAGCACGGTCGCCATGCCCGGAATGTCGACCTCCTTGTCGCGCAGCGTGTACTGGCGGTCGACGACGAAGCTGTTGTGAAGCTGCACGACGCGCACGACCTGCCTGTCGCTCGCCTCGTTCGAGCGCACCTCGTCGAGATAGCGCGCGGCGGCGGCGACGAGATTCACGTAGACGGGCGCGCCCGTCACGTAGAACGTGTTGCTCAGGTCGTCGCCGCGCACCGGAAAGCGCGGATCGTAGAGCCGCGTCTGCCGGATGAAATCGCGCAGGTTGCGCACCGTCGCGTGGCGCATCGAGACCACCGCGTTCTTGATCTCGGAGTTGTCGTAGATATAGATCGACGCGCCGTCGTCGTACCAGAGCAGCGCCATCGATTCGCCGAGCCGCGCGAGCAGCGCGCGCGGCTGCGAGAGGTCGAATTCGCCCGTCACGTGCTTGCGGCGCACCTTCTCGCTCGCGACGACCGGCTTGTGCAGCCGGCCCGACAGCGCATTGAGCAGCACGCCGATGCTCGCATCGTTCGCGACGAAGTGGCGCTCGTCGTCCTGCGGCGCGCGCGCCGGCGGCGCGTCGCCGTCCTGCGTGTCGAGCGTCGCGCTCGCCGCCGCGGGCGCGTCGGCGCTCGGCGCCGCGTCGGTCGGCGCGGCGAACGCCGCGCCCGTCATCAGCAGCGACGCGGCAAGCGCGGCTGCGTATCGTCTGGCCCTGTCGGCATACATCATCGGTTTGGGCTCCTCATGTCCGGCGACGGAACCGGCACGGCGAAATGCCGAACAAGTCCTTGATTTCCCGCGAGAAGTGGGACGACGACGCGAAGCCGTTGCTCATCGCGACTTCGGTCATGCTGTCGCGGCTCTCGACGACCTCGAGCACCGCCTGCGCGGCGCGCCATTGCCGAAGCTCGCGCTTCAGGCCGCGGCCGAGCGCCTGCCGGCACAGCCGGCGAAAGTGCGGCTCCGACACGCCGTAGCGCGCGGCAAGCGCGGCGATCGGCTGCGGGTTCGCACGCTCGCGCAGCAGGAAGCGCACGAGCCCGTAGCTCTCCTGCGCGCGCAGGAACGCGAACAGCGGATCGGCGCCGTGCGGCGCGCCCATCACGCGGGCGATCAACCACCGGTCGAATTTCCAGATGCTCAGATCGCCGGGCGCGTCGATCACCGCGCCGTCCGGCGCCCCCGCGCGATATTCGCGGCCGGCGCCGTCCGGCGTCGCGCAGCTTTCCAGAAAAGCGAGCAATTTCGCCGCCTCGAATAACGGCACGTCATGAAAACGCCATGCGCCTTCACGCGACGCGATTTTGAATTGACCGGCGCCGACAACCAGCGCCGATTTATTCTTGTCGATCGAAACGGCATGAGACGCCGCGCCGAACGACACATCCAGTTTCGCGATTTCCGTCACCGGCCTGATCAGCCTGATTGCCGGACCTGCAAACGATCTGGATTTTCCGGGTGAAACCACCACGCAATCGAACTTATTGAATCGATTCGCCATCGCGCACTCCTCGATAACGGCCGCAAAATGCTCGAACGATATTTTCGCGACCTTCCGGGAACGCAGATTAATCAGGCATCACATTCCGATCAAGGAAAAATTCGGCAATTGATAAAATCTCAATAAAATCATGCAAATTAACAATTCGATAATCTTCTTTCATATTCGAATTCATAACTATTCAGGCGCGCTCATGGCGGTGAGCGCCGCCAGGCGGTACATTCCGTCCATCGAGCCGGATTCCGGCGCGTCGACGAAAATGCTGACCGATGCGCCTTCCCGGCCCGAACCCGATTATCCGGTTCACGATCGACGGCAGCGAAGGCGATCGGGAAAACGATATATACATAATCAGGCCATTTATCGCCCAGGTCACCCTGGAAATCACCGAGATGAATAAACCAGATTCCGGACTTGAAATTATGCAACTCCGAATCCTGTTCGGCCCGCTATTCGGCTCGGATATCGCGATTCCGCCCGGGGAAATATTTTTCTGCGTCGGCGAGCAAGTGATCGACGATCGTCCGGCGGAGCACCCGGAAAATCACGCCGGTCATTTACTGGAGCGCGCGGTCGATACGCTTTATATCCCCCATCGGGCCGGCGCGCCGAATTTCCGCCTGCGTTTTCCAGGCGTGCCGACGCAAGCGGCGCGAATCCCGGAAACCGGTGAAGCCGCGCGCGGCGATTTCGAAGTCGATTTTCTGTCAGCGGACGGTTGCGTCACGCAATGCGCGGCATTCAACACCGTCTGCCGCTTCGGCGATATCGCGTTCGCGCTCAGGCGTCAGGGCGAGCCATGGAGCGAGGCGGTCGCGCGCTATGCGCCACACGCGCCCTCGCGTTCGCCGGACACCGCCGAGCAGGGCACGCCCGGTGAGCCCGGCGATTCCGGCGAGCGCGCATCGCGCTTCGCGCTGAAGCTGGGCGCGCTGCTCGTCGTGGGGGTCGCGCTCGCGGCGCTCGCGTACTGGCAGGTGCAGCGCTATGTCGGCGCGCAAAAGCTCGCGAGCGTGAACGGCGTGCTGGCGGGCGCGCCCGCGCCCAACGCGATCCTGCCCGGCGACGACGGCCGGATTTACGTGCTGAGCGCGTCGCAGGACGGCGCCGAATGGGACCGCGAGGCGCTGCTGAAGGCGGCGCTGCCGGAGAAGATCGAAGTCGCCGTGATCGGCGCGGAGCGCCAACGCATCGAGCGCCGGCTCGACGAAGCCGGCGTCGATTTCGTGACCGTGCGCCTCGACACGCCCGAGCGCCCGGAGCTGATCCTCACCGGCGCCGCGCCCGTCGCCGATCGCGCGCGCGCGATCGGCGAGCTGCGGCGCGCGGCCCCATACGTGCGGGACGTGCGCGTGATCGACGCGAGCCTCGGCGCGATCGAGCAGGAGGCGCGCAACGCGCTCGACAAGGCGGGCGCGCGCTATCGGCTGCTCGCGCGGCGCGGCGGCGCGACGTTCGAGGTGGCGACCTCGTTCGGCGACGAGGAACTCGCCGCCTTGCAGAACCTCATGCGCTCGTTCAGCCACAAGTGGGGCACGCGCCGCGTCGACTTCAAGATCGCGCTGCGCACCGACTGGCTGAAGGGCAAATCCTATCGGGAAGGCGGCGATGGCTACGTGCTGCTCGATCACGCGTCCTGGTATTTCCCGCAACCCCTGGAAGGAGCACATTCCCGATGAGCAATCCCCCGACTCCATTGCTGACCGACTACGAGTGGTCAGGCTACCTGACCGGCATCGGCCGCGCGTTCGACACCGGCGTGAAGGATCTGAACCAGCAACTGCAGGACGCGCAGGCGAATCTCACGAAGAACCCGAGCGATCCGACGGCGCTCGCGAACTATCAGATGATCATGTCGGAATACAACCTGTACCGGAACGCGCAGAGCAGCGCGGTCAAATCGATGAAGGACATCGATTCGTCGATCGTCTCGAACTTCCGCTAACCCTCTCTACCGCGCCGGGCCGAACGATCATGAACATCACGAATCCGCATGCCGTGTCCGCGCAGCCGTCGCTCAGCGAAATCGAATCGTCCGAGCGGCCGGCGACGCTCGACGCGATCCTGAAGCAAACGCTCGCCGATGCGAACGACAAGTCGAATGTCGCGAAGGCGAGCATCGAATCGCGGCTCGCCGATCCGGTCGACTTCGCGCATCCGGAGAAGCTGATCGCGCTGCAAACGGAGCTGTCCGACTACAACATCTACGTCTCGCTTGCGAGCACGCTCGCGCGCAAGGCCGTCTCGGCGGTGGAGACGCTCGTCAAGGCGCAATGAAGCGATGAGACGATTCGTTT
Organism: Burkholderia thailandensis E264; assembly: GCF_000012365.1. Taxonomy (NCBI): domain Bacteria; kingdom Pseudomonadati; phylum Pseudomonadota; class Betaproteobacteria; order Burkholderiales; family Burkholderiaceae; genus Burkholderia; species Burkholderia thailandensis. The sequence continues at coordinate 965,171 of NC_007650.1, read as the reverse complement.
CTTTCTCGCTGCTGCCGGCGCTGCTGCTGCTCGCCGCATGCAACCAGCAGGAACTGCTGAAGAACCTGACCGAGCAGCAGGCGAACGACGTCGTCGCGGTGCTCCAGGCGCACGATCTCGCCGTGCGCAAGGAGGACCTCGGCAAGACCGGCTATGCGGTGAGCGTCGAGCAGGCCGATTTTCCGACCGCCGTCGATCTGCTGCGGCAATACAACCTGCCGTCGCAGGCGCGCGTGCAGATCGCGCAGGCGTTTCCGGCCGACTCGCTCGTCGCGTCGCCGCAGGCCGAGCAGGCGCGGCTGCTGTCGGCCGTCGAGCAGCGCCTCGAGCAGAATCTCGCCGCGCTGCAGAACGTCGTGAGCGCGCGCGTGCAGGTCAGCTATCCGCTCAAGCCGTCCGACAGCGGCAAGCCCGACGCGCGGATGCACGTGGCCGCCCTCCTCACGTACCGCAACGACGTGAACGCGGACATCCTCGTGAGCGAAGTGAAGCGGTTCGTGAAGAACAGCTTCACGAACATCGATTACGACGACATCTCGGTGATCCTGTATCGCGCGCCATCGCTGTTCCGCGGCGCGCCGACGATGCCCGCGTCACATGCGGGCGGCGCATGGCTCTACTGGCTCGCCGCGATTCCGGTCGCACTCGCGGCGGCGGCCGCCGGCGGGCTCGCCTACCTGCGCCGCCGGCGCGCGGCCGGCCCCGATGCGCCGGCTCACGCGGCCGCGCGCGTCGAACCCGCGGCGCCGGCCGCCCCCGACGCGCGCGAGACGACCGAGGTGTCGACGCCGCGCGACGCATTCGACATATCCGATGCATCGGACGCATTCGATGCATCCGGCGCGCCCACCTCGCGCAGCGCAGCCGCGAACTCCGCTGCGGCCGACGCGCCGGACGCCTCGCGCGGCGCGCCGTGGGAGCCGCGCCGATGAATCCGCACGCGTTGATGCAAGTGATGTACGGCCCGCTCGGCTACGCGCATCCGGATCATCGTGCGATCGCCGGCGTCGATCTCGCGCGCATGCCCGCCGACGTCGCGAACCAATGGCTGATCGACCATCATCGCCTCGACACCGCGATCGATTTCGATTGGCGCGGCGCGCCGCGCGCGGCGCCGTGCGTCGACCATTGGGCGCGTCTGCCGCGCATCGCGTTCCTGATCGGCGTGCAGCGGCTGCGTGCGGCGCTCGTCGAGCATGGCCGATACGTGCGGCTGGACGCGTCGAGCCAGCGCTTTCTGTGCGTGCCGCTCGCGGCCGTGCCGAAGGCCGCGTGCACCGGCGCGCCCGACGACGACGCGATCGTCGCGGCCGGCGCCGCATGCATCACGGCCGCGCTGCGCGACGCGCCGCGCGCGCTGCGCCAGCGCCTGCCGCTGCTGTTCCCGCGCGCGCATGCGGCGCGGCTCGCCGCCGGGCTCGACGGCGCGCACGACGATGCGCGCACGGCCTGGTCTTCCTCGCTCTTCTCCTTCGCGGTGAATCATGTGCTCCTCGAACCTGCGCCAGTTTCCTGACACGCTCGCGCCGCTCGGCGGCGTGCTGCTCAAGCGCGCGCCGCTGTCGCAGGCGGCGCGCGCCGAGCGCTTGCTCGACCAAGCGAGGCGCCGCGCGCAACGGCTCGTGCGCGACGCCGAACGCGAGGCCGACGCCTGCCGCGCGCATGCGGCGACGGCCGGCTACGAGGCCGGATTCGCGCGCGCGATCGCGGAACTCGCCGCCGGCGTCGAGCGGATCGACGCGCAGCGGGCGACGCTGCTCGAGCGCGTCGTCGACGACGTTCGGCGCTCGCTCGAACGCCTGCTCGACGATCCGGATCTGCTGCTGCGCATCGTCGACGCGCTCGCGAGCCGTCGCGCGTGTGCGGCCGATCGCCCGCTGCGCGTGTCGGTGCCGACGCACGCGAAGCGGATCGCGCCCGCGATACGCGAGCGCCTGAACGACGCGTATCCGTTGGCGCAGGTCGTCGTCGCCGACACGCGGACGTTCGTCGTCGAATCGGACGAGGCGATTCTCGAATTCGACCCGCGCGACATCGCACGCGAACTCGGCGATGCGGCGCTCGCCGCGTGCCGCGCGGCTGTCGGCACCGCAGCCGACGACAAGTTCGCGCGGCGCGCGACGATCGACGCGCGCCGCGGCCCCGAACGAAGCGCCGCGCGCGACGCGACGGCGATCGACGGCGATCGGCCGCCCACGCGCGCCGACACTTCAACCGAACAGGAGCCATGCCATGACGCCCTTGCAAGCCACGACGCACACGCAGACTGACGCCGCCCATCGTTCGGCGGAGCGCGACGCACCGAAGCCGTCCACCTCGCTCGACGAAATCATGAGGCGATGGCTGATCGACGACTTCAAGCAGAAAGTGATGTTTCCCGACCCCGACGATCCGAGCGCCTGCCCGACGTTCGACGGCAACGGCAGTTGGTGAGCGCACGCGCCGCCCGTGCTCGGCGGCGGCGCATCGGCGAACGCGCAAGCGCGACGCGCCAAGCGCCCGGCGTTCGTGTGGAGAACCAAGGATTTCCACGAAGCAGCGGCCCACGCATCGCGCGTGACGTGACGTGACGTGACGTGACGTGACGTGACGCGACGCGACGCGACGCGACGCGACGCGACGCGACGCACGTAGCGTATGCCGCTCGGCATGCACGCGCGACACGATGCGATGCGACCGTCGCGCAAACCTCACCCGCCGCGCCCATTCGCACCGCATGATTCGCGATGCCGCCCGCGACATCGCAACGCATCCCCCCGCGTCACACGCGTCGCGCGAAAAGAACGTCGCGACACATCGTCCTCGCCTCTTCGGGGACTATATATCGACGGCAACGCGTCGACCGCGAAACGCCTTCACCGCATGCGGCGGCGGGCCTTCCCTCACCGATTCGGGCGGCACCGCCCTGTTTCTCGCCAAGCGCTTTTCAAGCGCGACTTCCCATTGAAATCGTGCAATTCGCACAACGAATTTCGGCGTCGTTCGAGTTGAATTATCGAGGCGCACAATTGAACATATTTATTAAATAATTGCTTACGACAATTTCGTAAAAGATAATGCAGCGTCTGTCTGCTGCCGAGGTCACACGAATCGCCTCAGGACCATCCACTATCGGAGCGCCACACGCCGCTCGCCTTATCCGGACCTCCGCGACAGATTGACGCAGACGCCGCCCAACGGCGCGGCAGCGCGGCTTCCACACGCGCCGCCATTGGTCAGTACTCGAAAAGAAATACGCGCAATGCGCAATTCGATGCGCACTCGCTCGAGTCGGCCCATATGTGGCGATTCACGTCGCCTTCGAATGACTTTTCAAACAGTGAGAAACGCCATATTTTGAGCAAGTACCAGATCGACGGCAGTGTCGTATTCGATAGTCAAGCGATGACGCTTTCTCGCGGCGACATCGTCACCACGCTTACCGCCAACGAAACCGAGCTGCTTTGCATCTTGATGCAGGGCACGGCCAGCAAGCAGGCCGTGATCGAGCAAATCTGGGAGAGCAAGGGGCTCTTCGTCACGGAAGGCAGTTATCACCAGCTCGTGCGCGCGCTGCGTGTGAAGCTCGACGAGCAGGGCATCCCGCCCACGCAAGTGAAGACGCTGCCGCGGCTCGGCCTTCGCTTTCTCGGGTTCGCCGAGCCGCTCGACGAAGCGCCGCCTTCGCCGGACGCACACGCCGCGTCCGCTTCGTCGGCTTCGTCGGCTTCGCCTATTGCGTCCGAACCCGCGCCCGCCGCCGCGCCGGCCGACATGCAAGCGCCGCCCGCCGCATCGAGTGCGCCGGATGCATCGCCTGCGCCGATCGCCTCCGCCTCCCCGCCGCCGTCCGGGCCGCCATCCGGCGAGGCGGGCGCGGCGCGCCCCGTCACGCGCACGGCGCATGCGCGATCGCCCCGGCGCCGAGCCGCGCATCTCGCGATCTACGTGACGCTCGCGGCGTGGGCAAGCGTGCTCACATGGCAGACGTTCCGGCATCGCGACAACACCTTCCGGTTCCGCTTCACGCGAACCATCGACGGCATCCACTACTTCTCCGACGGCCGCATGAACCAGCCCGACCTGCTGAAAGCCATCGACGTGAAACCGCTCAAGGGCAGCTTCGTCTACGAGATCGAACTGGGATCGAACGACTGGCTCGCGGTATGCCCGGAATCCATCTACGAAACACCTGAACTGTGCCAAGCCTATTTCATCGAAAAGAGCAACTGATCGCGCTGTGCGTGGTGGCGCTGAGCGGATGGACGGCGTGGTACGTCACGGTCGGCGCGTATCGCGATCTGCCGCGCAGCAAATGCGTGATCCGTCAGCCGCGCTTCGTGCTCAACAAGGACGGCGTGACGCGTCAGGCGGTGTTGTCGACGTCGTTCTGGCTCGACGTGCACCGCGTTCACGTGTCGGGCTGCTTCGAGCACGAGAAAGTGGACCTGTCCATCGATCGCAGCGGCTCGTTGCAAACGCTCTTCAGAGGCGACGGCTCGCTGCTCTGCCGCGTCAACCACGTCGCCTACACCGCGCGCGACAGCGCGGCGTCGTATCCGCTGCCGTCCGCGCTGCCTGACGTCGGCGACGAGATCGACCTGCGCTTTCGCAAGCTCGCATCGAACGCGTGGATCGTCGAGACAGGCGACGACCGTGTCGGCATGTGCATAGCGGAGCCCTGACCGGCCGCATCGCGCCGCGTCGCCGCGATCGGCCTTCGCGCGGCGCGCGCCGGGATGTTTGCCGCCGCCTCGGCGCAACACGCACCGCGCGTACATGACGCTCCGATACGCAACGCGGCGACGAGCCGCGTCAGCCGACGCAGCCGGCACGTCGCACGCGGTTGCCGCCGCTTCGTCAAGCTCCTGCCCTTGTCCCGTTCCGGACGCCTCCGCGCGCGGCCATGCGCGCGCCTCGCGGCTTCGCCGCGGAGCGGCCGAAGCGCTGCGAGCGCGCGCATGACCGGATCGGCCCTCACGCCGGCCGGGCGCGGCCAATCGCTCATCGAGCCGGCCCGTCACGACCACCCGATGCGCACGGCGATACCTCGCCCGCATCAAGCGGGTATCGCGCCGCTATCCACGATGCCGGCGGCCGTCGCGTCGTTTTTCCGCATCGTCGAGCGCCACGCCATTTCATCCATCGGGACAAATTCCGCCATTCGGCGCGCCGCCCGTTCCGCCGATTTTCGCTTCCAAATTTAAAATTCAGGCAATCCGGGTTAACAACCATACCCCCGCGAATCAACCGAATATTCACAAAAAAACACGCTCAACAATCCTGATGAATATCCGTAAAAATCAAACATAGCCGCCGCTATCGGCCGTCATGCGCGCCGCGCACTCCATCGGGCCGCACCGTGCGCAGCGCCGCCCCGCCCGCAGAAATGCCCGATTTTCGCCTGATTTTTGCCCAATTCGCGCCCGTCTCGCGTCCGTGGCCAGACGTCCGCAGCGCGTCCGATGCGTCGCACAGGATCATTTCAAATTCCTCACCAACACCTGACCCGATTCACACCGAAACAATGAAGCATTAATTTTTTGGTAAATATCTTGTAAATATTAAATTGACCTCCTAGCATGCCTCTGCAGTTCGAAGGTACCTCTCATGTTTAATGCTTGCAGTTAATGCATTTCGAATAATCACGCAATCATTCATTATCTGGGGGATTCCATGAAGAAACTGTCTTGCCTGCTGTCCGTCACCGCGATTTCGCTCGCGTGTTTCAGCGCGTTTGCGCAAGCCGACGATCCGCAGGCCGCGGCCGACCGCGCGCTGCAACTGATCCGGCAAAACCCGTCCACCTTCAACCTCGCCGCCGGCAGCGCCGCGCGCACGCTGAAGTTCGCCGGCGCGCAGGCGAAAGCGCCCGCGGATGGCGACCAGTTCCAGGTGCGCGATGTGATCGTCGACGCCGACGGCACCGAGCACGTGCGCTTCGACCGTTTTTACGCGGGGCTGCCCGTGATCGGCGGCGACGTCGTCGTCCATTCGAACCAGGGGCAACTGAAACAGGCAAGCCTCACGCAGCCCGCGCCGATCAACCTCGCGGGCAAGATCGGCAAGGTCGGCGAGCGCTTCGTGGTGCGCAACGCGCCCGACGTGGGCGCGGACGCGGCGCGGCGCGTCGCGGCCCGGCGTTTCGGCGCGGACCTGCGCCGCGTCGACGGCGCGGATCTCGTCGTGTTCGCGCGCGACGCCGCGCCGACGCTCGCCTACGCTGTGCGCGTGTACGGCAAGGCGACCGACGCGCACGGCGAAGCCGTGATCTACTACGTCGACGCGCGCACGGGCGACGTGCTCGACGCGCAGGACCTGATCAAGACCGCCTCCGCGACCGGCACCGGCCGCTCGCTGTACTACGGCAACCTGTCGCTGACGACCGACCAGACCGGCACGAACGCGTACCGCCTGCTCGATCCGACCCGCGGCGGCGGCTCGGTGTACGACGGCCGCGGACTGAGCTCGGACGAAGTCGAGCAGTCCAACGATCTGCCGATCTTCACGAGCAGCACGAACGTGTGGGGCAACAACACGACGAGCGACCGGCAGACCGTCGCCGCCGACATCGACTACGGTCTCGCGCTGACGTGGGACTACTACAAGGCCACGCACAACCGCAACGGCATCTTCAACGACGGCCGCGGCGTGAGGAGCTACGCGCACGTCGTGTTCGACACCGGCAGCGGCACGACGGGCGCGAACGCGGCGTGGCTGTCGTCGCGCGTGATGGTGTACGGCGACGGCGAGCCGGGCACGCGTCTGCCGAAGCCCGTCGTGTCGGTCGACGTGGCCGGGCACGAGATGAGCCACGGCGTGACCGAGGCCACCGCGAACCTGAATTACTCGGGCGATGCGGGCGGCCTGAACGAATCGACTTCCGACATCTTCGGCACGCTCGTCAAGTACTACGCGAACAACCCGAACGATCCGGGCAACTACGTGATCGGCGCGCGCATCACGAGCGGCGGCCTGCGCAAGATGTACAAGCAGGATCTCGACGGCCGGTCGTACAGTTGCTATCCGTCGGGCGGCTTCTCGTGGGCGAATCCGCGTCACGATCCGCACTACACGTCGGGCGTCGGCAACCGGTTCTTCTATCTGCTGGCGGAAGGCCCGGTCGCGCCGTCGACCGATACCGGGCTGTCGAAGAGCCAACTGGTCTGCAACGGCGACACCAGCTTCAGCGGGCTGGGGCGCGACAAGGCGGGCAAGATCTGGTATCGGACGCTGACCGTGTACCTGACCACCAACTCCAGCTATCCGAGCGCGCGTCGCGCGTCGATCCAGGCGGCGAACGACCTGTACGGCGCGAAGTCGGCTGAGAGCGCAACGGTCGCGCGTGCGTGGAGCGCCGTCGGCGTGAACTGACGGCACCGAGCCTGCGCTTCGCGGGCCCGCCGGCCGCGACGATCACGCAACAATCACGCAACGATCGCGCGCCGGCACGTTCGCTCCGTCGAAAGCAAGCCGATCGGTCCGGCGCGGATGCGCCGATGCGCCGGATCGATCGGCTGCACAGCCCGAATGAGTGCCGCGCGATCGCGCCGGCGTTCCGGATGACGACGCCGCCGCCCGCGCAAGCGGCCGACATGAAGCGGGATGCCCGCGCGCGGGAGCATGCGGGAATATCCGGAGCCGTGACGCGCCGCGCGGCAACCGTCGCGCGGCGCGTCCGGCTTTCGGCGCGACACGTGGCCCCGCCGCGCCACCAGTTCGTCTCTTCGCGGAAGCTTCCATAAAAGCGAACAAACTTGTTCCGATTATTTCGCTTTCCGCCGATTACGTCCTCCTCTTACCCTTGCTGCACCCGACCGCGCGCCGCCGTCCGGCGTCGGCAATCGCACGGGCCATGAAGACAATCGAAACCGGAGACATCACGTGTCGCAAGCCAGCCCTCTTGCCACTCCCCCCTATTCCCCGCCGGCGGGGACCCTCGCCCGCCTTCGCTCGATCTTCAGCGGATCGGTCGGCAATCTGATCGAGTACTACGACTGGTACGTGTACTCGGCGTTTTCGCTGTATTTCGCGAAGGTCTTCTTTCCGTCCGGCAGCCAGACCGGGCAGTTGCTCAACACCGCGGCGATCTTCGCCGTCGGTTTCGTGATGCGGCCCATCGGCGGCTGGCTGGTGGGCCTGTACGCGGATCGCAAGGGACGCAAGGCCGCGCTGCTGATCTCGGTGCTCGCGATGTGCGCGGGCTCGCTGATCATCGGCCTCACGCCCGGCTACGGCACCATCGGCATCGCGGCGCCCGTGCTGCTCGTTCTCGCGCGGCTGCTGCAGGGCCTTAGCCTCGGCGGCGAATACGCGAGCTCGGCCACCTATCTGAGCGAGATGGCCGACAAGACGAACCGCGGGTTCTATTCGAGCTTCCTGTTCGCGACGCTGTCGCTCGGCCAACTGCTCGCGATGGCGGTGCTGGTCGCGCTGCAGCAGTTCTTCCTGAGCGCCGCGCAACTCGAAAGCTGGGGCTGGCGCATTCCGTTCCTGATCGGCTCGCTCGCGGCGGGCGTCGCGATCTTCCTGCGCCGGAACATGGAGGAAACGGAATCGTTCGAGCAGCACCGGCAAAGCCGGCGCAGCCGCGCGTCGGCCGCCGGACTGCTTCGGCACAAGCGCGCCTGCCTGATCGTCGCGGGCCTGACGCTCGGCGGCACGGTGGCGTTCTACGCGTACACGACGTACATGCAGAAGTTCCTCGTCAACAGCGCGGGGATGAGCAAGGCGGACGCATCGATGGTGTCCGTGATCAGCCTGATCGCGTTCGTGCTGATGCAGCCGGTGTTCGGCAGCCTGTCCGACCGCATCGGCCGCCGTCCGCTGCTGATCGCGTTCGGCGTGCTCGGCACGCTGTGCACGGTGCCCATCTTCAGCGCGCTGACGACGGCCAGGACGATGGGCGGCGCACTCGCGCTGATCTCGGCGGCGCTGCTGATCGTGAGCCTCTATTCGTCCGTCAGCGCGGTCGCGAAGGCCGAGCTGTTTCCGGTCGAGATCCGCGCGCTGGGCGTCGGTCTGCCTTACGCGATCACGGTGTCGCTGTTCGGCGGCACGGCCGAATACATCGCGCTGTGGACGAAGAGCATCGGTCACGAGACCTGGTTCTTCTGGTATGTGTCCGCGTGCGTGCTGATGTCGCTGCTGTGCTACCTGTGGATGCCCGATCCGAAGGAAGTGTCCTGCATCGACCAGGATTGAATCCGGCGCGCCGGACACCGATGCGAGCGGGACGAACGGCTGCGCGGCCGCCGGTCATCCCGCCGGTCATCCCGCCTGACGTTTCGTCGTTTCGCCGTCTCACTGCCTCACTGCTTTTCCGCTTCGCCGAGCCGGCCGCGTCGCCGCGCCGTCCGGGCGCTCGGGCGATCGGGCGATCGGGCGGGCAAGCCCGGCACGCGCCGGCATGCTCTCGCCGCGCCCGCCGTTGACGCCGCGCCCCACGCCGCCTCCCGCGCCCGTGTCGCCGCCAGGCGACAAGACGCCAACGATCCCGACATCCCGACGCGAGCCGAACCCCGGCTCAGCGAAAATCCGCGTGCCGCCGCACGAGCGCCAGCATCGACGGAATCAGCCCGCGCATGTCCCCGCGCCGCCACTGGAACGCATAGTGGAGCGGCGAGAGCGGCGGCTCGCTCGTCAGTTGCACGAGGCCGCCGCCCGTTCGCGCATCGGCCCAGTCGGCGGGCAGGAAGCCGATGCCGACGCCTTCGCGCAGCATGCCGGCCACCGCGCTCCAGTTGTTGCACGCGATGCGCCGCGGATGATTGATCCCGCACGCGAGCAGCCATTCGTCGAGGATGCGCGTGACGCCCGAGCCCGCAGGCAGAATGACGAGCGCATGGCGCGCGAGCAACGCCGGCGTCAACGCGCGCTCGCCGCCCGCCAGCTTCTCCGCGGCCATCCATGCGAACCGGGCGTCGGCCACCGGCTGCGACAGGACGCTGCCGCGTGACGAACGGCCCGCGATCACCGCGAAATCGAGCTCGCCCGCGTCCACCTTCTCTTCGAGCGCCGCGCCCACGTCGACGTACGGCTCGAGGCTCAACTGCGGATGCAACGCCTGCACGGCGGCGACGAAACGCGGCAGCCATGTCAACGCCGAGAGTTCGCCGACGCCGAAGCGCAGCCGCCCGCTCAATCCCTTGTCGCCCGCGAACGCGTCCTGCAGCGCGGCCACCGATTCCAGCACGCGAACGGCGGCCGGCAGCAGCGCGGCGCCGTCCTCGGTCAGCACCGCGCGATGCCCGCTGCGATCGAACAGCGTGCGCCCGACCACCTGCTCCAGCTCGTTGATCCGCTTCGATAACGACGAGATCGACAGATGAAGCCGCTGCGCCGCGGTCGAGAAATTCGCGCAAGTCGCCGCCCAGTAGAAGGCGTCCAGTTGCTTGAGCGTCGGAGTTGCCATGATTCTTCGCTTTTATCGAACGATTTCGTTTGAAGATTATCGCTTTTTTTCGATACGGCGGCTGCCTAGAATGCCTGCGTCACGTCAGGAAAGCGCCCGTCAATGAGCACCGTTACCTCTCCCATCGTCGAACAGAGCCCGCCTGCGGCAGGCGCCGCCGCGAGGCCGCCGCGCGTCCTGCGGGACGTCCTGAGCCTGCACGACTTCGAGGCGAAGGCGCGCCGCGCGCTGCCGCGCCCGATCTTCGGCTACGTCAGCGGCGCGGCCGAAGACAACCGCACCCGCGACGACAACCGCGCGGTATTCGACGAGTACGGCTTCGTGACGCGCGTGCTGCGCGACGTTTCGCAGCGGCGGCAGGGCGTCGAATTGTTCGGCCGCCGCTACGCGTCGCCGTTCGGCATCGCGCCGATGGGCATCCACGCGTTGTCGACGTATCGCGGCGACGTCGTGCTCGCGCGTGCGGCGCAGCGCGCGGGGATCGCGTCGATCATGAGCGGCTCGTCGCTGATTCCGCTCGAAGACGTGGCCGCCGCCGCGCCCGGCACGTGGTTCCAGGCGTACCTCCCGGGCGACGCCGGCCGCATCCGCGCGCTCGTCGAGCGCGTCGCGCGCGCCGGCTACCGGACGCTCGTGGTCACCGTCGACATTCCGGTGTCCGCAAACCGCGAAAACAACGTGCGCAGCGGCTTCTCGACGCCGCTGCGCCCGAGCCCGCGCCTCTTCTGGGACGGGCTGACGCGGCCGCGCTGGCTGCTGCGCACGTTCGCGCGCACGTTGCTCGCGCACGGCATGCCGCACTTCGAGAATTCGTTTGCGACGCGCGGCGCGCCGATTCTCTCCGCCAACGTGCTGCGCGATTTCTCCGCGCGCGACCACCTGAGCTGGGCGCACGTGCGGCGAATCCGCGAGCAATGGACGGGCGAGCTGGTGATCAAGGGCGTGCTCAGCGTCGACGATGCGCTGATCGCGCGCGAAGCGGGCGCCGACGGCATCATCCTGTCCAACCACGGCGGCCGCCAGTTGGACGGCGCCGTATCGCCGATGCGAATCCTGCGCGACGTCGTGCAGGCAGTCGGCGACGGGTATCCGGTGATGATCGACAGCGGCTTTCGTCGCGGCTCGGACGTGCTGAAGGCCGTGGCGCTGGGCGCGCGGATGGTGTTCGTCGGACGGCCTTTCAACTATGCGGCGGCGGTGGCGGGCGAGGCCGGCGTCGCGCATGCGATTGCCCTGCTGCGCGAGGAAGTGGACCGGAATCTGGCGATGCTCGGCGTCAACAGCTGCGAGCAGTTGTCGCCCGATGTGCTGATTCGCAAGCGTTGACGGCGGCGGGCCTTTCGTCGCCAAGTGCCGCCGGCGCCTCCAAGCGCTCGCGAGCGCCCGGCGGCGCCTTGCTGCCATGGCGTTCCGGGCGCTCGCCGCCGCCGGCGAATCGCGCTGCGCTACGCGCGCTTTTTCTCCTGCAGCGCGCGAATCCGCATCACCGCCGCGGTGTCGCGCACCGTCGATTCGTACATCTGCGCGAGATCGCGCTTGAGCGCGGTGCGCGAGCCGCCGTCGAGATACACCATGTGCCCCGACGGATAAAACCGCGCGGACAGATTCTGCCGCACCGTCGGCGCCTCGAGCGGCATCTGCTGCAGATCGAGCACCGTCTGGTAGAACGGCGTGACGAAATCGTAGAGGCCGTTCGCCGACAACACCTTCAGGTCGACGTTCAACGCCATCGTCGCGGCGAGATCGCCCGCCGTGTACAGAATCACGTTGCCCTTCGCATCGACGCCCTGCTGCGCGCCCGTCGGATCGATGTGGCCGAAGTCCCAGTACTTGAACGCCTGATCGTTCAGGTCGGTGAACGACGAGTTCGACGTGTACTTCAACTGCTCGTTCAGATACGAGTTCCACATCGCCGTGTAGACGCCCGACACCGCCGTCATCGTCGGATCGTTGCCGCCCGAGTTCGGATCGATCTTGCCCGCGATCCCCGATTCGATTCCGGTCACGCGGCCGTCGTACGCGCCGAGCGCGAGGTCGCGCGCCTTGAGCAGCGTCGTGAGGAACAGCGCGTTGCCGCGCGCGTCGTAGCCCGCGATGTCGAGGCTCCACGACAGCAGCGTCGTCGTGTCGATGCCCGTGTAGTCGGACAGCTTCTTGACGACGGCCGCGTCGGACTGCGGAAACTTGCGCAGCGCGTCGAGATAGTCGGTGCGCGCGAACTGCGCGACCTCCTCGACGAACGCGCCGAGATCGGTCGGCGTCGGCGCGACGCCGAGCCGCTTGTGATACCACGCGTCGGCCGCCGCGGTCGGCAGCGCGCCCACCGGGTTGCCCGCCTGCCGGTAATCGAGGATCGACGACTGCAGCGTGATCCCGTTCAGATCGACGCCGTCCTCGTGCAGCTTGTACGCGAGCACGCAGCTGCGCGCGGTGCCGTACGATTCGCCGAACAGGTACTTCGGCGAATTCCACCGGTTGTGCTTCGTCAGATAGCGCTTGATGAACTGCTTGATCGAGTTCGCGTCCTGATCGACGCCCCAGAAATCGCGGTTCCTGCGCGGCGCGATCGCCGTCGAGTAGCCGGTGCCCACCGGGTTGATGAACACGAGGTCGCTCTTGTCGATCAGGCTGTCCGGATTGTCTTCCATCTGGTACGGCGCGGGCGGCGTGAAGCTCGGCATCGACGTGCGGATGCGCCGCGGCGCGAACGAGCCGAGCAGCACGAACACCGACGACGAGCCCGGCCCGCCGTTGTAGAAGAACGTGACGGGGCGCGCTTCCTCCTGCTGGCCGTCCTGCGTGAACGCGACGTAGAAGATCTTCGCGGCCGGCTGCGAGCTGCTCTCGTCGACGGTCACGAGGTGGCCCGCGGCTGCCGTGTACGCGATCGTGCGGCCGTCGATCCGGATCGTGTGGTGCGTGATCGCCGCGGCCTCGGTCGTATCCGTCACCGAATCGTCAGGGCCGTTGCCGTAGGCGAGCGGATCGAAGAACGGCTGATCGCCGTCGCCCTTCGGCGTGACGACGATAGGGGGCGGCGCGTGAACCGAGGCCGAAGCGCCGTGATGCAGCGGCTGCGCGCCGCCGGAAGAAGTCGAATCGATGCTCATCGTGCTGCTCCTTCTGTTCGATTGAGGGTGCATGAACGAATCGTCAATCGTGCCAAGCCGTTTGCCGCCGGCACCGGCCGCGTGCGCCGCAAGCGGCGAATCGCGCCGGGCCGGCTTCGGAACGGCCTCGCGCAATGCGCTGCCGCCGCCGTCGCTGCTTCGCCGCAGCGGCAGCGACGCGCCGTTGCGGCCCCGGCTCCGTCGCAACGGCGAGCCGGGAATTCGAAACCGTTACCGCCGCGCGGGCTGCGCGGCGGCGTTGCGCATCACGTCGCCATCGCCGCCACCGCCACCATCGCCGCCGGCGGCGTCGTGCACCGAGCGCCGTACACCGCGCACACCGTGCGCCGGCGCAGCCGAACCGCCGCGGCGGGAACCGGCTCCCGCCGTCGCGCGCCGCCAGAATCTCCGGCAGCCCGCCCGCGGCGTCAAGCGCCGCAACGCCGTAGCCTGCGCAACGCGGCGCCCGGCGCGTCGGCGCCGCGCACCGTCTCGCGCACCGTCCGTCAGGCCGCCGCGCCGCTCTTCAGCGCCGCCGCGACCTTCGCGCCGTCCGGGCTGCCGAGCCCCGTGCACGCGTCCCAGCCCGGCGTCGCCGCATATGCGCCGTTCTCGCCCACCGAGACGTCGTGCAACGCTCCCGCGTTCCGGTACAGCTTCGGATTGATCCAGCCCGCCGGGCTGCCCGCCGCCGCGTTGATCCGCGCGACGAGCGCGGCCCACAGCGGCGCGACGGCGCTCGTGCCGCCCATCACCGTCGACGTGCCCGCGACGAGCACCTCGTAGCCCGTCGCGGGCGACGCGTCCCCCGCGACGTCCGGCACGCCGCGCTTCGCGAGCGGCGCCGCGCCGCCGCCCCGCGCGAGCGTCGCGCTCAGGCCGCTCTGCCACTGCGGCGCATCGAACACGGTGCTGACGCCGCCGCCCGTCGCGCCGCCGCCCGCCGCTTCGTCGTTCCACACGACCTCGCTGCGGATGCCCTGCCCCGGCAGCGCGTCGAGCCGCGTGCCGCCGCACGCGAGCGCATACGGGCTCGACGCCGGGAAATCGACGTGGTTCGCGCCGTCCTGCAGGCCGTCGTTCGAGCCGTCGTCGCCGGACGCCACGCACACCGTCACGCCGAGCGCCGCGGCCGATTGCAGCACGCGGTTGAACGCCTGAATCGATTGCGACGTCCAGCTCGCCTCCGCCGCGCCCCAGCTGATCGACACGACCGACGGCCGGTTCGTCGTGTCGTGCACGGCCTGGTTGACCGCCTGGATGAAGCCGGCGTCGCTGTTCTGCGCGAAATAGACGGCGAGCGTCGCGCCGGGCGCGATCGCGCCCGCGATCTCGATATCGAGCGCGACTTCACCGTCCGGCCCGCTCGGATCGCCCGTCGGCGCGTTGCGGCCGGCGCCGACGTTCACGTCGACGAGCTTCGGCTGCTGCGCGAGCCCGAGGCCGCTGAAATACCGCTGGATCTCGGCCGGCCGGTAGCCGCCGCCGAGCTCGACGATCGCGATGCACTGGCCCGCGCCGTCGCCGGGCGGAAAATCGTAGAGCGCCGCGAGCTGCGGCGGCGTGTAGGTGACGGCCGCGCCGCGCGCGGGCTGGAAGGTCGGCCGCAGCCGGAAGTGCGGCCGCGCCTGCGGGCGATCGTCGAGCCCGAGCACCGCGGTGACCACGTCGCGCAACTCGTCCGGCAGCGTGATGTCGCCCGTGCGGCCGCGATACCGGCCGACCGTCCGGTGCTCGAAGCGCTCGAGCTTCACGCCGAACGCCGCCTCGAACTGCGCGATCGTGCCCGTCAGCACGACGAGGCTTTCGACCGGATCGACGCGCGCGACCGCGAGGCCGCGCTGCTGCGCGAACGCCTCGACTTTCCTGACGTCGTCGGGATGCGCGCAGAAACGCCGCGCGAACGCCTCGCGCGAGACCGGCTTCGCGTTCGGATCGCCGCTCGCGAGGCCTTGCAACAGCGAATCGAGGTGCTGCTCTTCCTGTCGCCGCAACATCACCATCACGCGAATCGTCTCGGCCGGATCGCACGGACCGATGCACGTGGATTCGGCGACGATACGCGATTCATTGCCGGCGTGAAGATGCCTTGCCATATTCGGATCCTCCAGAAGCCGTGATGACGGGTTGCCGGGATTCGGACACGGTCGCGCGATCGCAGTTCCGGGCGGTATGTCGGACGGCGCACACACGCCGCCACGGGGACCGTGCGACAGTACGGCAAAGCAAGTGTAAAGCACGCGCGGCGATCCTGCGTCGGCGTCTCCAGCGCTCGCGGCGGCCGTTCGCGACGTTCGGCGCGCCGCGCGAGACGCGCATGCGCACGGGTGGCGCGCGCAGCGCGCAAGGCGCGTGAGACGCGACGATTCACGCAAATTCGGGCGCTGTCGGGCGATTCGCGGTGGGTGAGTTGCCTCGCACGCGCCGAATGCTACGTGCGTCGATGCCGGCGCTCACGCGCGTCGCATCGGCCAATCGAGTCAGTCGATCGACAGCCGCAGCGCGAAGCCGAGCAGCACGGCGGAAAACGTCCAGCGCTGCGCTATCTGCGCAAACGGATGCGCGCGCAACCATCCGGCGATGCGCGTCGCGCCGGCGACGCACGCGAGATCGAAGCACAGACCCGCGAGCACGAGCACCGCGCCGAGCACCGCCATCTGCGCGATCACCGGCGCGCCGCCCTGCTGGACGAACTGCGGCAGCAGCACCGAGCAGAACAGCAGCGCCTTCGGGTTGAGCAGATTGGTGAGGAGGCCCTTGGCGAAGGTATGGCGCAGCCGGGCGGCGGGCGCGCACGCGCTGTCGTCGGACAGCGCGAACGCCGGCGAGCGGAAGATCTGCACCGCGACGTACGCGAGGTAGAACGCGCCGCCGTAGCGCACGGTCTCGTAAAGCCACGGCGCGCTCTTCAAGAGCGCGGCGACGCCGCACGCGGACAGCGTCACGTGCGCGGCGCGCGCGAGTCCGAGCCCGGCGGCGGCGGCCGCGCCGTGCCGTGCGCCGCGGCCGATGCCCGTCTGCAGCACGAACGCCATGTCGGGGCCGGGCACGGCGTAGACGGCGATGACGGCGGCAACATAGACGAGCAGCAGGTGAGCGGAAAGCATGATCGAACCCGGATGAAAAAGGGCTCCATGTTGCACCTGCTCGGCGAGGTTTTTTTGGCCAATTTGGCCGGCTGATGTACGAAAATTATTGGAATACACTACTAGAAACCGATTTTTTAGAGCTTTCCCACATCATGATCGATCTCGACAAAACCGACCGCGCCATTCTCGCCGCAGTGCAGCTCGACGGCCGCATTCCGGTCGCCCGCCTCGCCGATTCGGTGGGCCTGAGCGAAACGCCGTGCGCGCGCCGGCTCAAGCGTCTCGAAAGCGACGGCTACATCGAGCGCTACCGCGCGCAGATCTCACGCAACGCGCTCGGCTTCGGCGTCGTCGCGTTCGTGCTGCTGCGCTGCGCGGTTCACGACCGCAGCGTCGCGAACCGCTTCGAGCGCGAGGTGCTCGGCATTCCGCGCATCCTGTCGTGCCATAACGTATCGGGGTCTGCCGACTATCTGCTGCAAGTCGTCGCGCACGATCTCGACGACTACGGCACGTTCCTGCGCGAGACGCTGCGCGTGCTGCCCGGCGTCACGTCGATCGAGTCGGCGCTGTCGCTGCGCGAGGTGAAGCGCGAGGCCGAGCTGCCAATTCCGTGACCGCGTGCGGCGTGCGGCCGCCGGCGGCGCGGGCCATGCGGCGCAGCCGCGTGTCGCTAGCGCGGCCGCCCCGCCCCCGGGCGCAGCATCCGCTATCGTGGGCATTCCCCGCATGCATTGTTCGAACCCGACGCGACGACCGAAGCCGAACCGATCCGCCTCGAGCAGTTCGTCGCCCGCACGCCCGCGCGGGTCTGGGCGGCGCTCACCGAACCCGCGGCGCTCGCGCGCTGGTGGGCGGTGGGCGGCGGGCGACGCGAGCCCCGTTCCCGGCCACCGTTTCATGCTCGACATGGTGCCGTGGGGCCGGCGCCCGCGCGAAGTGATCGCGGTCGAGCCCGAACGCCGGTTCGCGATCGCGTTCGCGCAGGGCACGCTCGACACGACGATCGCGTGGCGGCTCGAACCGGCAGCCGGCGGCACGCGCGTGTTCCTCGAGCATGCGGGCTTCGATGCCGATGCGCCGCGGGCGCGCATCGACATCGAGTACGAGGGCATGAAGCGCGGCCGGCCGTCGGTGCTCGCGCGCATCGAGCCGGCGATCGACGGCTGAGCGCGCCGCCCGCGTCCGAGCGCCGCGCCAACGAGTCGCCCACGAATCGCGCACCCTTTGCGCGCTGTCATCAAACTGCCTGATCGCGAGGGCTAGGATCGACTGGTCCGTTCCCAACAGGGGCCGTCATGAACCACCCTCTGTCCGCCGCGGCGAGCGAAGCGCTCGGTCGCACCCGGCATCTGGGCGTCGCGCTTCTCGTCGCCCTACTCGCGGCCGGCGTCGCGTACGTGTTCGCTCACCTGTTCGCGGATCTCCCGCCCGTCGGCGCGCGTTCGGTGTTTCCGTATCTGCTGCTCGGCACCGCGCTCGCGATCGCGCTCGGCTTCGAGTTCGTCAACGGCTTTCACGACACCGCGAACGCCGTCGCGACCGTCATCTACACGCATTCGCTCACGCCGAACGTCGCCGTCATCTGGTCGGGCATCTGGAATTTTCTCGGCGTGATGGCGTCCACGGGCGCGGTCGCGTTCGGCATCCTGCAATTGCTGCCCGTCGAGCTGATCCTGCAGGTCGGCCACGGCGCGGGCTTCGCGATGGTGTTCGCGCTGCTGATCGCCGCGATCGCGTGGAATCTCGCGACCTGGTACTTCGGCCTGCCTTCGTCGAGCTCGCACACGCTGATCGGCTCGATCATCGGCGTCGGGCTCGCGAATCAGCTGATGCACGGGCCATCCGGCACGAGCGGCGTCGACTGGGCGCAGGCGGCGGGCGTCGGCAAATCGCTGCTGTTCTCGCCGATCGTCGGCTTCCTGTGCGCGGGCCTGCTGCTCGCCGTGTTGAAGGCGCTCGTGCGCGTGCCCGCGCTGTATCGCGAGCCGCAGATGAACGAGCCGCCGCCGTTCTGGGTCCGCGGCCTGCTGATCCTCACCTGCACCGGCGTGTCGTTCGCGCACGGCTCGAACGACGGGCAGAAAGGCATGGGGCTCATCATGCTGATCCTGATCGGCACCGTGCCGACCGCGTACGCGCTCAACAAGGCGGTCACGCCCGGCGAGACGCAGACGTTCATCGCCGTCGCGCATCGCGCGTCCGAGACGCTCGCGCGCTACGCGGGCGCCGCGCCGCCGTCGCCGAACCCGCGCGCCGATGTCGAGACGTACGTGCAGTCGCGCCGCCTGAGCGACGCGACGCTGCCCGCGGTCCGTCAGCTGTCGAGCGCGCTCGCGGCCGAAGTCGTCATGACGGGCTCGATCGCGAAAGTGCCCGAGGGCCAGGCGGACAACATGCGCAATACGATGTACCTGGTGTCCGAAGCGCTGCGCCTGATGGAGAAAACCGGCCAGCCGGCCTTCACGGCGGCGGACTGCCTCGCGCTCGACGACTATCGCAAGCAGCTCGATCACGCGACGAAGTTCATCCCGACCTGGGTCAAGGTCGCGGTCGCGATCGCGCTCGGTCTCGGCACGATGGTCGGCTGGCGGCGCATCGTCGTGACCGTCGGCGAGAAGATCGGCAAGCAGCACCTGACGTACGGGCAAGGTGCGTCGGCGGAAGTCGTCGCGATGCTGACGATCGGCGCGGCCGATGCATACGGGCTGCCGGTGTCGACGACGCACGTGCTGTCGTCCGGCGTCGCGGGCGCGATGGCCGCGAACGGCTCGGGGCTGCAATGGAACACCGTGCGCAGCCTCGCGCTCGCGTGGGTGCTGACGCTGCCCGCGTCGATCGTGCTCGCGGGCGCGCTCTATTGGGCCTTCCACGCGCTGCTCTGACATGCGCGGCGCAATGCGTGCGCCGCGCGCGGCATGCGATGCGTGAGCGCGATCGAATGGCAGCGCAAGATCCGGTGTGCGTGGAATCGCCCGCGCCGCTAGACTGGCCGCATCGATCCCCCCACGATGCAGCGAGGAAGCGCCGATGAACACGATGTGCGGACCCATTGCGGCGGCGGCCCCTGCGCACGACAAGACGGCGCGCGAAGCGGCGCTCGCGCAGCGCATCGACGCGCTGCCGTGGGCGTCGATCGAACGGGATCTCGACCGTGACGGCCATGCGATCGTCCGCGGGCTGCTCGCGCCGCGCACGTGCGAAGCGCTCGCCGCGCTGTACGCGCGCGACGCGCTGTTCCGCAGCCGCGTGACGATGGCGCGCCACGGGTTCGGCCGCGGCGAATACCAGTATTTCGGCTACCCGCTGCCGCGTGCGGTCCACGCGCTGCGCACGGCGCTCTATCCGCACCTCGCGCCGATCGCGAATCGCTGGCATGAGCGGATGCGCATCGATGCGCGCTTCCCCGCCGAGCACGAACGATTCATCGAACGCTGTCACGCGGCCGGACAACTGCGTCCGACACCGCTGCTGCTGCGCTATCGCGAAAACGACTACAACTGCCTGCACCAGGATCTGTACGGCGAACACGTATTCCCGCTGCAGGCGGCGATCCTGCTGTCGAAGCCGGGCGCCGATTTCACGGGCGGCGAATTCGTGATCACCGAGCAGCGGCCGCGCATGCAATCGCGCGTCGACGTCGTGCCGCTCGAGCAAGGCGACGCAGTCGTCTTCGCGGTCCATCATCGTCCGGTGCAAGGCGCGCGCGGCGCATACCGGGTGAATCTTCGGCATGGCGTGAGCCGCTTGCGCTCCGGTCAGCGCTACACGCTCGGGATCATCTTTCACGATGCGTCGTGAGACTGCCGTCTGATCCGGCGAGCTCGCGCGCCGCGACGACGACGGATTCCGCCATTTCCCCGCGCCCGCTCGCGCGGCGCCACGAGTGTATTCGCGCGCCATTTTCCGCGGAAAACAAGAATTTACCGCACATCTAATCAGACCCAATCCGCGCGGATAATGATTCGACGCCACTCCCCGCTGACATCGATTTCCCGCGACGATTCGGCACTTACTCGCGCCCCGCATAAAATAAAGGCCCACTCGAAAATGAAATGAACTTACCTATTGCATCGCAGCATCAGCTTAAAATACCGATTGCCGTATCGATCTTCTCTCGCCCTGACGCCTTGCCGAGCGGATCGTTTCAGGCAGCGAAAAATACCCGGCGTATCGGGATAAAAATATCGAACGCCATCCGGAAATGAATCTCCGATTATCCGAACGCCGCTCTTGCAATCGTTATTGCATTTGATATTATTTGCAGACAATTTCAACGTCATTGCGTTATCCGATTTTCATTGGCGACGCGTCCCCAACCGGTACACGGCACTTCGAAAGTCCTGATTTTCAATAACGGGGGCATGCAAATTGAGCAGGCTGCTTCAACGCGAATATCGAACGGGTGGAGACGACGGGGCGGGCTCGTCGTCCGGCGAAAGCGCTTCGACACCGATGCTCTGCGCCACCTTGCCGGAATCGCGCGACGTCCGCACGCTGATCGAGACTTTCAGGCAGGCGGCGCTGCAGATCGGCTATCAGCACCATGCGATCGTCGAACTGTCGGGTACGTCGCATCCGGCATCGATCGACGTCGTCTCGCTGCACTATCCGTCGGAGTGGGTCGAGCATTACACCCGCAACGACTACTTCACCATCGATCCCGTCCACCGAGCGGCATTCCGGTACAGCACGCCGTTCCCGTGGAACGACATCGCGACGTCGAATCTGCGCGAACGGCATTTGCTGATGGAAGCCGAGGACGCGGGCCTCGACAACGGCATCAGCATCCCGCTGCATCAGCCGCTCGGGCGCGTGCTGCTGGTCAGCCTGTCGGGCACCGCGCCGACGCACGACGCCGACGCGAAATGGCGCAACGCATACCTGCTCGGCATGCAGTTCAATCTGCAGCTTCAGAGCATGCGCACGTGCCGCCCGATTCCGCCGTCCGTCCATCTGACGGACCGCGAGCAGATGTGCCTCACGTGGGTCGCGCGCGGCAAGTCGTCGTGGGTCATCGCGAACATGCTCGACATCTCCAAATACACGGTCGACTTCCACATCGAGAACGCGATGGAGAAGCTCAACACGCGCAGCCGCACGTTCGCCGCCGTGAAGGCGACGCGACAGGGGCTCATCTTTCCATGAGCGTGCGGCGCGCCCAGGTCCTTTAACGCCTTCCGTCTCATTTGCCGCCGCGCGCCGCCGCTTGCGATCGGCGGCTTGCATCGGATTGCCGATCGATGCGGCGTGAGCCGCCGTTGCGAACGCCGCCGCCGTCGTCGCCTGGCTGCGCCGCGCCGGGTGCGCGCGCAGTGCGGTGCGGTACCGCCGCATTCTCGTGCTGCCGCACAGCCTTCGAAACCGCACACGCGAGCTGCCAACGCTCGCCGCCCCTACGCGATCGGACGCGCGCAGCCGCGCACGCCAACGATCGATCCATCGGAGAACCAAGCGCCATGTCATACATCATCGCAGGCCGATTGAACGAACTGCCGCCGCATGTCCAGACCGATCTCGGCGCGTATCGCTACGACGTGTTCGTCCGCCGGCTCGGCTGGACGATCGCGGGCCGCGCGCACGACGGTCATGCGGAATGGGACGAGTTCGACGGGCCATCGACGATTCACGTCGTCGCGCTCGACGACGCGCGCGAGGTCTGCGGCTACGCGCGATTGCTGCCGACGACGGGCCCGTATCTGCTGCGCGACGTGTTTCCGCATCTGCTCGGCTCGTCGCCCGCGCCGCAGTCGCCGGCCGTCTGGGAAATGTCGCGCTTCGCCGCGTCGCGCCGGCGCCGCCGCGCGACCGAGCGCGAGCCGCTCGGGATGGATTTCTTTCCGTCGGTGCTCACGGTGGCCGCGTCGCTCGGCGCGACGCGCGTGGTCGGCGTGATGACGCTGTCGATCGAGCGCCTGTACCGCCGCTCGGGCATCGCGCTGCATCGCCTCGGCAGCGCGATGCCGTCCGCGGGCGGCAGCCTGTCCGCGTGCTCGGTCGAGCTGCCGTGCCTCGCGTTCGCGCCGTTGGGCCGCAAGCAGTGCGCATCGTGTCTGTCGATGCATTGAGCGCCAGCGCATGCGCGTCGGCGAGACGCGCGTCTTGTCATTTTTGCCGATGGCGTTTGCCGATACCGCCGCGTTCGCCGATCGACGTCGCCCGGCGCGTCGCGACGCCACGCGTCGCCGAATTGGGCGATGCCCTCTAACCGCGTGTTCGGCGCGCCGCGCCGGCCATGCCGGATGGCGCGCCGCCACGGGCGCGGCCCGCCCCGTCCTGCCCGTCCGGAAAGCCAATCGGCATTCGAGTCGCTCCGTCTTGACTCGGTTCCGATTTTGAACCTACCATCCCAACCAATACATTCGTCGATGTAACATTCCTCGATGGATACCCGACCGTCGACCCAACCGGAGCGTCACGCCATGTCCGATTCGAATCCCGCCGCGGCCGCGTTGCTCGCGCAGCCGCTCACGCTGCCGAACGGCACCGTGCTGAAGAACCGCATCGCGAAATCGGCGCTGAGCGAAGCGCTGTGCGGTCACGACGGCCGCGTGACGCCGCAGCTGATCGCGCTGTACCGGCGCTGGTCGAATTCCGGCGCGGGGCTGCTCGTCACCGGCAACGTGATGATCGACGGCAAGGCGCTCGGCGAGCCCGGCAACGTCGTGATCGAGGACGAGCGTGACCTGCCGCGTCTGCGCGAATGGGCCGAGGCCGCGAAATCGCACGGCAGCGAGATCTGGATGCAGATCAATCACCCGGGCAAGCAGGCGATGCGCGGCCTGAACGCGGAGACCGTCGCGCCGTCGGCGATCGGCTTCGGGCCGAAGCTGTCGCCGTATTTCGCGGTGCCGCGCGCGCTGACGGGCGACGAGATCGGCGAGCTGATCCGGCGCTACGGAACGACGGCCGCCGTCGCGCAGCAGGCGGGCTTCACCGGCGTGCAACTGCACGGCGCGCACGGCTATCTGATCAACCAGTTCCTGTCGCCGCAGCACAATCAGCGCACCGACGAATGGGGCGGCAGCGCGGAGAACCGCCGGCGCTTCGTGCTCGAGGTGTACGCGCAAGTGCGGCGCCGGGTGGGCCCTGATTTTCCGATCGGCATCAAGCTCAATTCGGCCGACTTCCAGCGCGGCGGCTTCACCGAGGAAGAATCGCTCGACGTGATCCGCGCGCTCGCCGAAGCGGGCATCGATCTGATCGAGATTTCCGGCGGCACCTACGAAACGCCCGTGATGCAGCTCGGCGACCGCAAGGCGTCGACTGTCGCGCGCGAGGCGTACTTCCTCGCATTCGCCGAGAAGGTGCGCGCCGAAGTGAAGGTGCCGCTGATGGTCACGGGCGGCTTTCGCAGCCTCGCCGGCATGCAAGCGCCGCTGCGCGACGGCGCGCTCGACCTGATCGGCCTCGGGCGCATTCTCGCGATCGAGCCCGACGCGCCCGCCCGCCTGCTGCGCGGCGAGGAAACGCGGCATCGCGTGAAGCCGCTCAGCACGGGCGTCAAATACCTCGACAGTCTCGGTTCGCTCGAGGTCACGTGGTATACGCGCCAGCTCCATCGAATCGGCAAGGGCCGCAATCCGGTCCCCAACGAGAACGCGCTGAAGTCGTTCCTGCTCGATTTGTCGTCCAAGGGCTGCGCGATCTTCAAGGCGCGGCGCCTGCGTGCTTCGTCATCCGAAGCGTCGGCCGCACATGGCTCGGCGCGTTCGATCGCCGGCGGGCAGCGGCACGACGCGCATTGATCGGGACGGCCGACGCCGCGCATCGCCGCCGCCTGGCCGGATGAAGGCGATGCGCCGCGCGGCGAATGCGACGCGCTAATCCGCCCGCCACGGCGTCAGCCGCCGCTGCAGCGCGCGCAAGCCGATTTCCAGCGCGATCGCGATCGCGCCGATCACGAGAATCCCCGCGATCACGACATCCGTCACGAGGAACCGCGACGCCGAATACACCATGAAGCCGAGCCCGCGCGTGGCCGCGATCAGCTCCGCCGCGACGAGCGTCGACCACCCCGCGCCGAGCGCGATGCGCACGCCGGTCAGGATGTCGGGCAGCGCGCTCGGCAGCACCACGTGGCACAGCAGCTTCAAGCGCGTCGCGCCGAGCGACGCGGCCGCGCGCAGGCGGCTTTCCGATACGCCGCTCGCGCCCGCGGCGGTCGCGATCGCGAGCGGCGCGAACATCGTCAGATAGATCAGCAGGACTTTCGACGCATCGCCGATGCCGAACCAGACGACCATCAGCGGCAAATACGCGAGCGGCGGAATCGGCCGGTAGAACTCGACGATCGGATCGACGGCGCCGCGCACGATCCGGTTCGTCGCGATCAGCACGCCGGCCGGAATCGCGGTGACGAGCGCGAGCGCGAACGCCGTGGTGATTCGCGCGAGGCTCGCGAGCAGATGCTGGCCGAGCGTCGCGTCGTCGAAGCCTTCGGTGCTCAGCACGACGAGCTTGCGCAGCACGGCCTCGGGGCCCGGCAGCAGCGCGGCCGACACCCATTCGAAGCGCGCGGCGAGCCACCAGCCGGCGACGAGCGCGCTCCACGTCGCGAGCGCGGCCGCGTGGCCCGCATGCACGCGCGGCCTGCGGCGCTCGCGCGGCGCCGCACTCGCGTGCGTGGCCGACAGCGGCAGGGCGGGATTGAAATTCGGTTCGGGCGCGGCCAACGTCAGACCTCCTCGGTTTCACGCATCAACTGCTCGACGAGCGCGAGATGGATTTCGGTGAAGCGCGGATCGCTCTTGATCGAGCGCATCGATTCGCCCGCCGCGTAGCGCCGCGCGAAGTCGAGCGAATGACGTGCGACGATCCGCCCCGGCCGAGGCGACAGAATCAGCAGTTCGGTCGCGAGCAACACCGCCTCCTCGACGCTGTGCGTGATCAGAAAGACGCCCTTGCCGGTTTCGCGCCACACGTCGAGCAGCAGCGTCTGCATGTGCTCGCGCGTGAGCGCGTCGAGCGCGCCGAGCGGCTCGTCCATCAGCAGGAACGACGGGTCCGCGGCGAGCGCGCGCGCGAGCCCGACGCGCTGACGCATGCCGCCCGAAATCTCGTCGATCCGGTGCTGCTCGAAGCCCGCGAGCTTCACGAGCCGCAGCACGTCGCGCGCACGCGCGTTCCGTGCGTCGCGGCCGACGCCCTGCATGCGCAGCCCGAACGCGACATTGTCGATCACGTTCAACCACGGCATCAGCGCGTCGTCCTGGAACACGACGCCGCGATCCGCGCCAGGCCCCGTGACGGGCGCGCCGTCGACGCTCACGCGGCCCGACGTCGGCGGCTGGAACCCGGCGAGCAGCGACAGCAGCGTGCTCTTGCCGCAGCCGGACGCGCCGAGCGCGACGACGATCTCGTTGCCGCCGACCGACATCGATACGTTCTCGAGCGCCGTCAGCGCGCCGCGGCGCGACGCGTAGACGACGGACACCTGATGCGCGCAGAGCTTCGCCATGCCGATGCCGCTCCGTCGCATCAGCGCGCGGCGGCGGCCGCACGGACGAACCGGTCCGTCACCGTCGGCCGATAGTCGGGCAGCACGCGGTCGATCTTGCGCTGCGCCTTCAGGAAGCGCGCGGTCGCCGCGATCGCGGCGGCCGTCCCGCCGCCGAGCAGCTCGGGCGACGCCTGCTCGGCGGCGCTCGGATAGAGATTGCCGGCGAGCAGTTGCGGGATGTCGCCGGTCGTCGCGCCGCTCAGCCGCGAGATCGCGGCGACCTGCGGCGACGCGCTCGTCCACGCGTTGCCGTTCGCGCGATAATCGGCGATCGCCCGCGTCGTCACGTTCACGAACTTCGACACGAAATCCGGATGCGCCTGCGCGAAATCGCGGCGCACCGCCCACAGATCGAACGTCGGCGCGCCCCACTTGCCGACTTCGGCCGAATCGACGAGCACCTTGCCGCCGCTCGCCTTCGCGCGGCCGAGCGCCGGGTCCCACGTGTATGCCGCGTCGATCACGCCGCGCTCCCAGGCGGCGACGATCTCGGTCGGCCCGAGATTCACGATCTTCACGCGCCGCGCATCGATGCCCCAGTGCTTGAGCGCGGCGAGCAGCGCATAGTGGCAGTTCGACGCGTAAGGCGTCGCGATCGTCTTGCCGACGAGATCGGCCGGCTTGTCGATATGCGCGCCGCCGCGCACGACGAGCGCCTCGGACACGCCGGTGATCGCGTTCAGCACGACCGCCTGAATCGGCACGCCGCGCGACACCGCGGCGGTAAACGGACTTTGCCCGACGTCGCCGATCTGGACGTCGCCGGACGCGAGCGCGGCGACGACGTCCGCGCCCGAATCGAAGCGGCGCCAGTTGATCTTCCAGCCGGTGGCCTTCTCGTACGCGGCGCCCGCCTGCGCGAGCTTCGCCGGATCGGCGCCGTACTGATAGGCGACGTTCACCGTCTCCGCCCATGCGGCGGGCGATTGAACGGCGGAGAAAGCGGCAACGGCGAAAGCCGCCGCGACGAGGATGCGCTTGAGAATCATGAGGCCTTCCGTTCTTCCGGATGCGTTGAATTTGGATGACCGTCGAGATTACCGGGATGCGCGCCGTCCGTTAAACAACGAAATCTGCGAAGGATATGAGGCGGCGCATTCGGGGATGCCGGTCGGGGATTGCGCCGGGCCGGCGGCAATCCCGACGAAACGATAAGCAATGCAAATTTCGTTGGTTCACCGGACGCAGGCGTTTTGCGAGACTTTCCCGCTTTCCGCCACGCGCGGCGCACGAGCGCCGGCTGCGCACGCAAGCCGCGCCGCCTCGACGCCGCCCTCGATTCCGGATCGACGATGACTCGACTGAAACTGACCCGACTGACGCCCGCGATCGGCGCGATCGTCGACAACGTGGACCTCTCGAACGCGACCGGCGACCTGCGCGACGGCATCCGCGCCGCGCTCGCGCGCCATCAGGTGCTGTTCTTCCGCGACCAGCGCCTGAGCGCGGTTCGGCATCGCGACTTCGCGGCCGGATTCGGCGATCTGCACGTTCATCCGATCTACCCGTCGCATCCGGACGCGCGCGAGATCATGGTGCTCGACAACGCCGTGTTCGATCTGAAGGACAACGCGATCTGGCATACGGACGTGACGTTCGCCGAGACGCCGCCGCGCGCGTCGATCCTCGCCGCGCGCACGCTGCCCGAGACGGGCGGCGACACGCTGTGGGGCAGCGGCTTCGCCGCGTACGACGCGCTGTCCGATCGCGTGAAGGCGCAGCTCGACGGCCTCACCGCGCAGCACGACTTCACGAAGTCGTTTCCGCTGAAGCGCTTCGGGCTCACCGCCGACGATCGCGCGCGCTGGGAAGACACGCGCATCAAGCATCCGCCCGTCACGCATCCTGTCGTGCGCACGCATCCGGAAACCGGCCGTCGGGCGCTGTTCGTCAACGAAGGCTTCACGACCGAGATCAACGAACTGCCCGAAGAAGAAGGCGCGGCGCTGCTGCGCTTCCTGTTCGCGCATCAGTCGCGGCCCGAGTTCACGCTGCGCTGGCGCTGGCAGCCGGGCGACGTCGCGTTCTGGGACAACCGCTCGACGATTCACTATGCGGTGAACGACTATGGAAACGCGCATCGGGTGATGCACCGCGCGACGATCGTCGGCGACAAGCCCTATTGAGCGGGCCGCGCGGCGCTTCTTCGCTCTTCGCCCTTCGCCGGCGCGGGCAGTCGCCGTCGGTTCGCCCGTGCACCGTGCGCCGCGCGACGAAGCACGCTCACGTCAATCCGCGAGCCCCATCAGCTTCGCGAGCACCGGCCACCGGTCGAGCGCGTCCCGGTATGCAAGCCGCGCCTGCGCGTCGAGATAGCGCGGCGGATCGATCTCGCGCACGTGGCACGCGAGCCCCACGATGTCGTTCGACGGCGGCGACTCGTCGCCGCGCGCGATCGTCGAGGCCGCCATGTCCGGCTTTCCGTTCGTCATTTTTCGTCGATCCATACGCCGTCCGGCGTCTTTACCGCGTAACCCGTCGGCGTCGTCATCGTCACCGTGCCTTCGTTCTCGCCGATCATCCGCGTCTGCGGCAGATCGGCCGCGTATTGCGACAGCGTCACGCCCGGCTTGAATGGGCTGTTCGACACGAGATTCGACAGCAACTGCGCGAGCGCGAGGAAGCTCGTCGGCGCGTCGATCACGGTCGTCGCGCCGTGGTCGCCCTTGAAGCCCACGAGCCGCACGCCGACCGGCCCGTGCACGATCCGCGGCGTCGGGATCTCGCGCAGCCCCGCGATCTGCTTCGCGTCGCCGCGCAGCGCCGCACCGTGCTCGGGCACGAACACGATCACCGCCCGCCGTCCCGACGACGCGATCAGGTCGGCGAAGCGGTCGAAGTCGTCCATCAGCTTGCGCGCGCGCAGCGGATACGAATCGAGGCTCGACATCCGGCCGCTCGGCAACTGGTTGCCGTCGTGCAGGCTGATCGTGTTGTAGTACAGCGCAACCGGGCCCGCCGACGCGCCGCGCTTCGCGTACCAGTTCGCGAGCGTCGCGTAGTCGTCCTTGATCGCCGAGCCGTCGAACGCATGCATCGCGACCGACGCGTCCGCATTCGAGATCATCGGCGCGTTCGGCACGCCGATGTTGTCGCGGATCAACTGGACGAAGTTGTCGAAGTGGCCGTCGTGATTGAGCAGCGTCTGCGGCGCGAAACCGGCGGCCGCGAGCTGCCCGAACAGATGACACTGCGCGGGCGCGGGCCTGTACAGGTCCGCATGCGCCTCCTGCCCGCAGCTCGCGCGCAGCACGCGGATCGCGGCCGGGCCGCTATAGCTCGCCGCCGTGCTGAAGTTCGTGAACAGATAGTCGAAATGGCCGAGCAGCGGATGATTGCGCAGCTTCGCGACATCGAGGTCGTCCCACGACAGCGAGCACACATGCAGCACGATCACGTCGAACTGCGTCGCCGGATCGGCGCTCGGGCGGCCGAACGTCACCTGCCGCTGCGATTCCTGCGAGCGGAACGCGGCGAGCGCCGCGTTGTGGTCTTGCGGCTGCGCGGCGGGCCCCGTTCCGAGCGGCCCGGGCACGGCCACGCCGGCCACGGCCGCCGCGTCGAGGCGCGCGAGCGCCGCGCTGCCCGCCTGCCACACGGGCAGCGCGATCAGCGCGAGCAGCACGAACGTCGAGACGCGCAGCCAGCGATTGACGATCAGATAGCCGATCACGACGCCGAGCGCGATCCAAGCGAGCGTCGGCGGCACGAAGCGCGGCACGAGCTCCATCCAGTAGCCGGCGCTGAACGAGCGCAGGCTGCCGAGCGTCTCGACGAGCCGCGCGAACGGCGGCACGTCCGCTTCGCGGTACATCAGCGGCACGCCGATCGCGAGCGCGAGCGCGAGGCGCAGCAGCCGCAGGCCGCGCCGCCTCACCGGCGAGCTCAGCGCAAGCGCCAGCGCGAAACCGAGGTTCGCGATCCACAGCGGCTTCAGATGACCCGCCGCGAACAGATAGAGCTTCAGAATGAAATACAGATTCCAGAACGTCATCGACGTGACTCCGTCGTCAGTTGAATCGGCGCGTCAGTGACGCGTCCGGTCGGCCGTGCGTCTTGCCCGCACCGCGCTCGTCGCGGCCCGCAGCATCCGCGCGTAGCCTTCGAATCCCATCGACAGCACCTCCTTCAGCCCGCGCAGCGGCGCGTCGTCGGGCTCGGCGCTCGCGTCGCGCCAGCCGAGCCACGCGTCCGCGCGGCCGAACGTGCACTCCACGAGCTGGCGCTCCTGCTCGAGCGTCAGCCGCTCGAACTGCACGCCGAGATGCGTCGCGTCGACGCGGGTCACGCGCACCGGGAAATGGAACGGCCGGTCGCCGCGGCTCACGCAGACGTCGAGCGTGTCGCCGAGCGCGATGCGCGCGAGCGGCACCGCGTCGAGCCCGAGGCCGCCCGCCGAATAGTCTTTCGTGCGGCACGCGAGCGTCGTGCCGTCGGGAAGAAGCAGCGTCGCCGGCACCCGCATCGCGATCCGGTGCGTGACGCGCACCTGCTTCGCCTCGCGCGCGACCGCGAGCGCCGCGCCGAGCATCGCGAGGTTGTACAGCGCCCACGTGATGTTCATCAGGATCGTCGACGCCTCGTCGACGCCGCCCGCGGCAAGGCGCACGCCGCCCGCGAAGATCGCCGCGACGTTCAGCACGAAGAGCGCGAGATAGGGCTTCGACGTCGCCCAGTCGACGTAGCCTTCGTCGATCCGTCCGCCCTTCGCGGTCACGTTGAACCTGCCGTGCTTCGGGCTCAGGAACGCGATCGTCGTCGGCAGCGCGATGTACCACGCGAGCACCGATTCGTACACCTCGGCCCAGAACGAATGCCGGAAGCGCCCCTGCATCCGCGCGTTCGCGACATGCGCGAGCGCCATGTACGGCAGCACGTAACTCGCGAGCGCGAGCGCCGACGCGTTGATGAAATACAAATGAAAGAACAGGTACGCGATCGGCATCGTCAGGAACACGAGCCGCGGAATGCCGTAGAAGAAGTGCAGCATCGCGTTGCCGTAGCAGAGGCGCTGGAAGAAGCCGAGCCCGCGGCCGACGAACGGATTGTCGATCCGGAAGATCTGCGCCATCCCGCGCGCCCAGCGCGCGCGCTGCCGGATGTGGCCCGCGAGGCTTTCGGTCGCGAGGCCCGCGGCCTGCACGGTCGGCAGATAGGCGCTCTTGTAGCCGCGGCGATGCAGCTTGAGCGCGGTATGCGCATCCTCGGTGACGGTTTCGGTCGCGACGCCGCCCACCTCTTCGAGCGGGCCGCGCTTGAGCACCGCGCACGAGCCGCAGAAGAACGCGGCGTTCCACAAGTCGTTGCCCGCCTGCACGAGCCCGTAGAACAGGCTGCCCTCGTTCGGCACACGGCGGAACGTGCCGAGGTTGCGCTCGAACGGGTCCGGCGAAAAGAAGTGATGCGGCGTCTGCACGAGCGCGCAGTTCGGATCGCGAAGGAACGCGCCCATCGTCGTCTGCAGGAACGAGCGCGTCGGCACGTGATCGCAGTCGAAGATCGCGACGTATTCGCCGTGCGTGCGCGCGAGCGCGCTGTTGATGTTGCCCGCCTTCGCGTGGCGATTGTCCTCGCGTGTCAGATAGCCGATGCCCGCGTCGCGCGCGAACGCCTCGAACTCCGGGCGTCGGCCGTCGTCGAGCAGGTACACGTTGAGCTTGCCGGCGGGCCAGTCGAGGCTTTGCGCGGCGAAGATCGTCGGCTTCACGACGGCGAGCGGCTCGTTGTACGTCGGAATGTAGACGTCGACGCTCGGCCAGCACGCGGAATCGTCCGGCAGGCGCGCGACCGGACGCTCGAGCGGCCACGCGGTCTGCACGAAGCCGAGCACGAGGATGAGCCACGTGTACGCCTCGGCCGCGTACAGCAGATAGCCGACGCACGCTTCGACCGGCGTGCGGAAGTCGAGCGTTTCGGTGCTGCGCCACCAGATGTAGCGCGCCATCGCGAGCAGCGCGAACGTCGCGAGCGCGAGCGTGGGCAGGCGGCCCGGCACGCGGCGCAGCGCGAGCGCGAGCGCGGCGACCGTCGCGAAGAACGCGAACTGGCCCGCCGGCGCGAGCGGCGACGTGCCGGCCGCGAGCCACAACGCGAGCCCCGCCGCGCCGCTCGCCGGCAGCAGCCGGCGATGCGCGCCGGCGCGCCGCGCGCCGCGCTCGATGCGCTCGCCCCAGCGATGCCACGGCAAGCGGGCGAGCCCTTCGTCGACTCGCCGCTGCGCGCGCCGCGCAAGCGCGAACGCCGGCACGAGCGTCGCGTCGATCCACGCGAACGGATCGCGCGCGCGCCTTTCATGCGGCGCGCGCACGAACGCGCGCCAGAGCCAGTCGCGCGCGCGGCGCGGTCGCGCCACGCCCCATTGCGCGGCGGCCCATAGAATCGCCGCGCGCAGCCAGTCGCGCGCGACGTCGCGCGCGCCCGGCGCGGGCGCATGAAAGAACGCGCGCACGAGCCAGTCGAACGTCGAACCCTCGTCGGGCACGCCGAGGCCGCGCGCGATCCAGCCGCGCGCGCGCGCGGCCGCGTCGCCCGTCAATCGTCGCAATGCCGCGCGCGCCGCCGTCATGCGCGCGCCCCCGCCGCGTCGCGCGCGGCCTGCGTGTCGAGCCATGCGTCGACCCAGCCCGCGACGCCGTGCAGATCGTGCGACGCCTGCGAATGCGGCGCGTCGTCGAAGAACCACGTGCCGCGGGCGAGCGCCTCGGGCAACGCCGCATCGAGATGCACGCGCTGCTCGAGCACGACGCCCGGCCCCGCCGCCGCACGCAGCATCGCGAGCACGTCGCGCTGCATGTCGCGCGCCGGGTTCAGCCGGTTCACGACGATGCGCAGCGCGCCCGCGCTCGCCGCGCGCAGCTCCGGCAGCCGCGCGGCGGCCGTCGCGCATGCGGCGGGATCGGGCGGCACGACGCATAGCGCGAGATCCGCGCAGCGCAGCGCATGCGCCGCCTGCTGCGACGGAAAGCGCGCCGTGTCGATCAGCGTCACGCCGGCGGCCGGCAACGCGACGTCCGCGAGCACGCGCGCGAGCCAACCGGAATCGGCGGCGAGCCGCGCGTCGCACGCAAGCGCCTGCGCGGGATCGACATGCCCGTACGGCACGAACAGCACGCCATCCGCGTTGCGCCATGTGTACGCGTGCCAGGCGGCGTCGGCACCCGCGAGCGCGCGCGAAATGCCCGCCGGCGCGAACGCGTCGAGCCCGAGCTGCACGCCGAGCAGGTTCTGCCCATCGAAATCGAGCGCGACGACAGGCCGGCCGCCGCGCGCGAGCAGCACCGCGAGCGCCGCCGTCAGCATCGTGCGGCCCGCGCCGCCCGTCGTCGAAACGATCGCGATCGTTTTCATTGCCCGCCCCGCCGTTCGCGCTGCGTGGCCGACGGCAGCAATCGCGCGCGCAGCGCGACCGGTTCGATCGTGCAGCGAACCGCGCCGCGGCGATCGAAGTCGCGCGGCAACGACAAGCCCTTGCCGGCGCCGCCGCGAGACACGGCGAACCGGATCGCGACGGCGATCACGATGCCGGCGACGAAGCCGGCGACCATCACCGAGATCATTCGGCCTCCCTGATGCGCAACGGCATCGCGTCGCGCGTGGCGGTGCGGGTGCGCGTGCGAGCGATCGCGCCGGCGGCGTGCGGCCGGCGCGATCGCGGCGCGTGCGGCGCAACGGTCGGCGTAGTCGGCCCAATCGGCCCAATCGGCGCAATCGGCGACGTCGGCGGCACGACGATCCGCGCCGCCTCGGGCGATGCATGTGATGCATGCGATGCATGCGATGCGGGGAAAGCCGATCTCGCCGGCGGCGCGTGCGCCGCCGCGCGTGCCCCCGTCGGCGTCGATTCGCGCGGCGCGCGTTCGGCCGACGGATCATCGTCGCGCTCCGTCGCCGGCTCGTCGGCCGCCCCGCGCACGCCGGGCCCGCCCGCCGCCGCTGCCGCCGCCGAAAAGAGATCGCTGTAATCGGCGATCGGCGCGCGCCGGTTCGCCGCGTCGAGCGCGTTCAACTCGCGCTCGATGCTCTCTTGCGCGAGATGCACGACGCGGTCCGAGATCCGCTCGACCGGCACGTCGAAGAGATGGCCGAGCACGTCGTTCGCATCGGCGAGCTCGCAGGCGAACAGGAACAGATACAGGTGTTGCGCGTCGGCGGTCAGCACGTCGCCCGCGCGGCGCGGCTTGCAGACGCGCAACGCGTGCGCGTGCGCGACGCCGGGCAGCAGCGTCAGCTTCACGAGCGTGTGCGACAGCGCGAGCACCGCGCCGCGCTCGAGCACCGCGCGCGCATGCGAGCAGAACGCGCCGACGGGCAGATAGCCGAGCACCGCGTCGCCGAGCGACGCGGCGAGCGCCGCTCGATAGTCCGCCGCGACCGGGCGCGCGTGCAACTGGCCCTGCAGCGAGCGCAGCACCGCGAGCACCCGCGAGAACGGCAGGTCGCGCGCGACGACCTGGTTCGCGCCGAGGTTCAGCGCGAGCCGCTCGAATTGATGGCGCATCGCCTCGCCACGCTCGACGACGACGATCTTCAGCGCGCCGCCGCACCGCAGGCGCAGCGCATGGATCGTCGCGCACAGCGCTTCGAGTTGCGCGCGGCCGGTGAACGCGAGCACCGCGGTCGCCGCGTGCGCGCCGTCGCAGGCGGCGAGCACGGCGTCGTTGTCGTCGACGATGTTCCAGTC
Organism: Burkholderia thailandensis E264; assembly: GCF_000012365.1. Classification (NCBI taxonomy): domain Bacteria; kingdom Pseudomonadati; phylum Pseudomonadota; class Betaproteobacteria; order Burkholderiales; family Burkholderiaceae; genus Burkholderia; species Burkholderia thailandensis. Next base: position 930,397 of record NC_007650.1, on the reverse strand, counting down.
GCCCGGCACCCACGATTCGCGCTCGATCGCGCGACGGCTGACGACGACGCGCGTCTCGTCGAACGCGAGCCGCGCGTCGCCTCGCGCCGCGTGCGCGCCGGCCGCCGGCACGGCCGCGAGCCGTGCGTCCCCTGTGAAGCGCAGCGCGCGCACCTCGCCTGCGGCGACCCCGCCGCGCGAGCGCCAGAAGTCGACTCGCCAGCGCAGCTCGCCGTGCGTGCGCTGCAATTGCGCGACGCCCGCGCACGCGCCGTGAAAGCCGCCGCGCGCGGCGCGCGTGCCGTCGTCGGCGAACAGCGCGGCGTGGCCGCCGGTGCGATCTCCCGCACGATCCGCCGCGCGATCGTCGCCACGCGTATCGTCATGCGCGGCGGACACGGCGTGCGCGGGCGCGATGCGCGGCGCGTCGGCGCGGCTCGCATCCGCTTGCGCCGCCTGCGGATCGATCAGCAGCACGAGCGCGATCCGGTGCGAGCGGCACCAGCCGGCGAGCGCGCGCCCTTCGTGCGTCAGCGCGACGGGATCGTGCCAGCTGAACCAGCGCTCGGCGCCTTCGACGAAATACAGCGCTTCCGTGCGGAAGCGGTAGCGCTTCAACGCGCGCAGGCCGCCCACAAGGCGCGCGAACGCGGGCGCGGGCGCGCCGAGGCCCGCCCCCATCGCGGCATCGGCCGTGCCCGCCCTCGCCGCGCTCGGCGCCTCGATATCGCCCGCCGGCATCGCCAGCACGTTCAAGCGCCGCGGCCAGCCCCGCGCGTGCACGCCTTCGACGAAACCGATCTCGCGCAACCGCGCCGCCGCGTCCGCGCGCTCGCGCGCGAGCACGACCGTCACGTCCCGCGTGCGCGCATGCCGCACGCTCTCCCAGATCAACGCATCGCACGCGCTCGTGCGCGCCGCCGCGTACACCGCGTACAGCCCGCCCGGCGCGAGCTCGGTCCACTCGTCGGGCAGCGCGTCGATCGCGAGCCGGTTCATCGCGCTCGCACGCTCGCGCGGCATCGCCGCGCGCGACCACGCGCGCCACAGCGCGCGCAGACGCCCGAGCGCGCCCCCATCGGCTGCGCCGCTTGCGGGCCGCACGGAAACCGGATTCGCGGATTTCAAGCGTGAGTCGTTCATGTCGCATCCCTCAGTAGCTCGAATAGAGTCGCACCGGCGACGGCGAGAAGCCGCCGCGGTCCTTGCGCGCGTCGAACGCGTAGCGCACGTACAGCATGCCGGCGCTCGGCGCGTAATCGTGCGCGTGGTCGACGTCGAATCGCGCGCCGACGGCGAGCCGCCCGTTCACGCGATACTCGGCGACGCCCGCGAACCCGTACCAGAACGACGCGCCGCGCGTCGAGCCGTGCGCAAACACCGGGTTGCCGAGCGCCGGCGCGGACCGGACGAGCGCCGAATCCGGCAGCCCGTTCGGGAAATACGGCGAATCGCGCTCGTACGAATTCGACACGCCGGCCGTCGCGGTCACGTTCCATGCGAACGCGCCGCGCCGCCCCGCCCATTCGAGCGGCATCCCGATCGACAGGTAGCGCTGCGGGCTGTAGTAGCCGCCCTGCCCGTACGTGTAGTAACGCAGGTTCCGCGCGTAATGCCACGCGTTGCCGACGAGCCCCGCGCTCACGCGCATGTCCGCGCGCCGATAGACGGGCGTCATGAATCCGGCGCGCAGCGTGACGGCCGCGTTCTCCGCGACGTTGCGCCCCGTCAGCCGCGCGGCGGCGAGATCGGCGAACAGGTTCGCGCGGCCGATGTCGACGGACGCATGCACGCCGACGCTGTCGCGCCGCACGCCGCCCCAGATCGCGCCCGTCCACGGATCGCGCAGCCCCGCGTACGACAGCACGCTGCCCGTCTCCGGCCGCCGCGACGCGCTGACGGAAAAGCCCGCCGGGCCCGCGTCGAACCGGTAGCGCACGCCGCCGACGACGTAATGCACGGGAAAGCCGAGCGGCGTCGTGCCGACGTCGACGCGCCACGCGTCGTCGCGGTAGCCGACGCCGCCGCCGACGCCCGCCGCGAGCTGGCGAAGCGAGCCGCCGGGCGCGGCGGCGGCGGCGAGGGCCGGATGCGTCGCGAACGTATCGAACGCGTACGCATTCGGCTCGCTCGTGTCGAGCGAGCCCGCGTCGAGCCGCACCGCGTCGAGATGAACGAACGCGTGGCCGTCGTAGCGATACGGAATCTGCAGATAGACGGGCGCCTGATACGCGCGATACGCGGAAATCCCCTCGTCGCCGGACTTGTACGCGGGCAGCCAGCCCGCTTCGATCTCCGGATCGCGGCGCTGCTGCAGGTCGGCCCACGCGGCCTGCGCGGGCGTCGCGCCGTCGCGTCGCGGCGCGACGCCCGCCGCGCGCTCCTGCGCGAGCGACAGCCGGTACAGCGACGCCGCTTCGTCGTAGCGGCCGAGCGCCTGCGCGGCCCGCCCGGCCGCGACCGTCACGTCCGCGCGCGCCGGATACGCGGCGCGCAGCGCGTCGGCCAGCGCGGCCGCGTCCTGCGCGCGGCGCAGCGCGGTCAGCCGGCGCATCGCCGACAGTTGCGTGTCGACGTCGTCGGGCGGCGTGCGCGCGAGCACGTCGCGCACGAGCGCGAGCGCGCGGGCGTGCTCGCCGTCGTCGTCGAGAATGCGCGCGAGCGCGAGCTGCGCGTCGGCATCGTCGGGCGCGCGCGCGAGCAGCGGCGCGAGCGCCGCGCGCGCGGCGTCGTAGCGGCCCCGCGCGCGCGCCAGCTCCGCCACCTCCAACGCGTAGCGGCGATCGGCCTTGCCCGCCGGGCTCGCGCGATCGAGCAGGCGCTCGGCGGCCTCGTAGTCGTTGCGATCGAGCGCTTCGTCGGTTTCGCGCAGCACGAGCCGCAGCGACTGATCCTCGAGGCGCGCGGTTTGCGCGGCGTCGAGCGGCTCGCCGCCGTCGCGCAGCGCGCCGAGCCATGCGGCGAGCGCTTCGTTGCGCCGCGCGCCGCCGAGCAGATCCCCGTAGCGCAGCCGCACGCCCGCGTCGGCCCGCTGCGGATGCGAGGCGATCCAGTCGCGCAGCGGCGCGAGGCCGCGCTCGACTTCGCCGAGATCGATCCACTGCGCGCCGATGGCCGCGAGCATGTCCGGATCGTCGGGCGCGGCGCGTTGCGCGCGATCGAGCGCGGCGTCGGCCGCGGCGCGATCGTCGCGCGCGAGCGCGCCCCGCGCATCGGCGAGCGCCGCCTCGGCATCGAGCTTGCGCGCGAACGCGCGCATCCCGTCGGTGCGGCTCGCGTCCGGAATCGTCGCGAACACGGCCTGTGCGAGCGCGACGTCGCCAAGCGAGTTGCGATAGAGCGCGGCCGCATAGCGCATGTCGGCCGAGCTCGACGCCGCGAGCCCGTCGTCCATCACCGCGCGGCCGAGCTGCGGCAAGCCCATGTCGCGATACAGGCGTGCGAGCGCGAAGCGGGCCCATGCCGCATCGGGCGCGATGCGCAGCGACGCCTCGTAGCGCTGCGCGGCCGGCCCGCGCTTGCCCGCCGCCGCGAGCGCTTGCGCCTGCTGCGCGAGCAGCTCGGCGCGCATCCGCGAGAGCGCCGCGCGATCGTCGGGCGCGGTGAAACGGCTTTGCAGCGCGTCGATGAGCGGCCCGAACGCATCGGCGCGACCGGTTTCCTCGTACAGCGTGCGCATGCCGCGCATGGCCGACACGCTGGGCGCGCGCGCGGCGAGCAGCGCGCGCAGCAGCGGCTCCGCCTCGCGCCAGTCGCGTCGCGCGAGCAGCGAATCGGCGAGTAGCAGCTTCGCGTCGGCGCTATCCGGATCGAGCGCGAGCGCCGCGCGCGCGGCGCGCTGCGCGTCGTCCGTTCGCCCTTGCGCGGCGGCTGCGCGGCCCTGCGCGAGCGTGCCCCAGAAGCGCGCGGTGGCCGCGAGGCTCGTCCATTTCGCGCGATTGTCCGGCGCGAGCGCGGCGGCGCGCACGAACAGCGCGCGCGCTTCGTCGTGGCGGCCCTGCCTCAGGCGCAGCAGCCCGAGGCCGCCGAGCGCGTCCGGATCGTTCGCGCGCGCGGCGGCGGCGCGCGCGAGAAGCGGCTCGGCGGCCGCGAGCTCGCCGCGCGCGAGCGCCTGCAAGCCGCGCTGCCGCGCGATGTAATCCGGATCGCGTTCGAGGCGAAGCTGCGCGTCGCGCTGCTGCTCGAGCGCGGCGGCGTCGCCGCGGAACTCGTCGTCGTCGGGCACGAACGTCAGATACGCGCGGAATGCGTCGAGATACGCGGGATCGCGCCCCGCCGACTGCAGCACGCTGCGCCACAGCGACAGCGACGCGCGCCGGTCCGTGTCCGGCCGCGCGACGAGCGACCACGCAAGCCGGTTCGCTTGCGCGCGCGTTTCGCCGCGCTGGTTCAGCAGCTTCGCGAGCACCGTCATCGCGTCGACGTCCGCCGGATCGGCGGCGACGGCCCGGCGCAGCGCGTCGATCGCGCGCGCGCGGCCGTCAGGCGCACTCGCGACGATCTGGTAATACTCGGCGCCGAGCGAGCCCGCCGGGGCGCCGTGCGGAAACAGCGCGACGATGCGCCGGGCCGCCTCGCCGCCGCGACCGCTGCGCGCGAGCAGCCGAATCTGCGCCATCTCCTCGCGGCCGCTCGTCGCGACGCGGTATTCGTCGTCGACCTGGCGTGTCGCGATCGCGGCGGGCGCTGCCCGCTTCAGGCGCTCGAGCGATGCGCGCGCGCCCTTCGCGTCGCCGACGCGCAGCAGGGTGCGCGTCTGCTCGGCGAGCAGCACCGGGTCGCGCGGCGCGATCAGCAACGCCTTGCGCAGCGCGTCGCGCGCGAGGTCGTCGCGGCGCTTGTTCGCCCACATGCGCGCGGTCGCGTACAGCTCGCGCGCGGCGTCGGCGTCGGGCGCGTGCGGCGTCGCGACGGGCTGCGGCGTCGCCGGCGCGCCGCGCGGCAGCGTCGGCACGAAGCGAATCGCCGTCGCCTGCGTCGCCGACGTCGGATACGGCGGCGCGATCGGTCGAAACGCGTCCGATGTGGAGCCTGGCAGAGCGAACGGCGACGACGGCACGGCCGCGCGCGCGCGCATCGCGACGAGCGACGCGTGCCGATGCGGCGCATCCGGCGGAATCGAGCCGGCCCGTGCCGACGGCGCGCCCGCCGGCGTTCGCGGAATCGACGCGAGCCGCACCGACGACGCCTGCGCCGGCGTGCCTAGCGGCCGCATCGATTCGACATGCGCCGATACCGTGCCCGGCGACGCGCGCGGATCTGGCGGGAACTGCGGCGGCGCCTCCTCCATTGACGCGGCCCGTTCGGATGCGCGCGGCTCCGCTCCGGCTGAAGCGGAATCGGAAACGGAAACGAACGATTGCACCGACGCCGCCGGCGTCGCGGCGAAATCGCCGGTCGCGCCGGTCTCGCCGAACGCGATGCGAGGCGCGGCGCTCGCGGCAATCGTGGCCACGCCCATCATTGCCGCGGTGGCCACGATCCCGGCGAGCCGCGCACGCGGCGCCGCGCGCCGCTTCGCCTTCGGCGCCGTCGTCAACGCGCGGGCATCGAGCACGGCTCGCTCCATCGGACCCGCAGCGTGCCGTCGGCCGCGAACCGGTAACGCCCGTCGCGCCATCCGAGCCCGAACAGCGTCAGCACGTTCGCGTAGTAGCCGCTCGGCGTCTCGCGTTCGAGCCGCGCGATGCGCGCGACCTGCGCGTCGGCGAGCGCGCGCTCGCCGCGCGCCTCGAGAAACGGCACCGCCGCCGCGGAAAACCCGGCGTTGCCGTCGCGAGAACCGGCCGCGCCCGTCATCGTGTCGACCGTTTCCGGCGGTGCGCCGTGTGCGGCGACGTAGTCGGCGAACGGTGCGAAACGCGCCGTCAACGGTATCGCGAGCGGATCGCGCGCATCGAGCATCCCCGCCCACAAATAGACGCGAATCGCGTTGTACGCGCTCGCCGCGCGCGTGTCGGCGTCCGGCCGGAAGCCGTCGTTCGCGCGGTACAGCACCCAGTCCGGCGCGAAGCCGCGCGGCGCGCTGTCGATCAGCACGCGGCCGGCGCTCGCCGCGAGCCGCGCCCAGCGCGCGTCGTCGGGCAGATGCGCGCCGATCCCGCGAATCGCCTGCGGCGGCGAATAGCTCGGGTTCAGCCGCCACGCGTCGCGCGCCGGCCGGAAGCCCGTCGGGCCCGGCAGCAGCACGAGGCCGAGCCCCGGCAGCGTCGCGGTTTCGTCGTCGAGCACGCGCTTTGCGAGCAGCGCGCCGCGCGCGGTGTAGCTGCGCTCGCCCCACAGCCGGCCGGCTTCGAGCAGCGCGTACGCGAGCCACAGATCCGCGTCGGACGCGGCGTTCGCGTCGAGCACGCGCCAAGCGCCGTCGGCCGCGCGCCCCCACAGCCACGCCGGCAGACGCGCGGCCAGGTCGCCCTGCGCGAGGTTGTCCTCGGTCCAGCGCAGCAGCGCGTCGAACGCCGGCCGGTCGTTCGCGACGAGCGCGAAGAACAGGCCGTACGCCTGCCCCTCCGACACGGTCCGCTCATCGGGCGAGCCGACGTCGATCACGCGGCCGTCGGCCGACACGAAATCGCGCTTGAAGCGCTCCCAGCGCGGCCACGATGGCGAGCAGGCGGCGATGTCGGCGGATGCGCGGGGGACCGCCTGCGCCGGCGATGTCGACATCGATTCCGACAACGGCGCCGATGTCTCGCCCACCCCCGCCGCCGCGTCGCGCAATCCGGCGTCGCGCCGCGCGCCGTCGCCTCGTGTGCGCTCCGTCGCGCAGGCGAGGCCTGCCGACGCCGCCGCGAACGCGGCAACCGCGACGCTCGCCGCCACGGCGCGCGCGATCACGCGCCAACGCATCCGCCGCCCGCACGACGATCGGCGCGCGGGCGCGCATGCCCGCGCCTGCCGCCTCTCCCGCGCATCCTCCGCGCCGCGCATCTCGTGCATCTCGTGCATCTCGTGCATCTCGTGCATTTCGTGCATCTCGCGCCTCTCACCCGCGTCGCGCCCCGCCCGTCGCGCCATCGCGTCAGATCCCCCGCCGCCGCGCGGCGATCCGCTGCAACGCGCCGAACGCGCCGAGCGCGAGCAGCAGCCCGGCCGCCGCGCCGAGCAGGCCGAGCAGCGCCGGATGCTTCGCGACCGCCGTCCATACGCGCGCATACCACGGCACGTAGCCGACGAGATACGGCTCGCCGACGCGCAGGCTCTCGACCGCGCCCGAGCGCACGAGCGCGACGTCGCCCTGCAGTTGCGCGACGAGGCCGGGCTTTTCGAATACGTCGAGCAGATCGCCGAGATGCCGCGCGTCGGTCGCCGTCAGCGCGACGACGCTGCGCCCGTCGCTGCCCGGCCGCTCGAATCCGAACAGCGCGGCGAGGGCGCCGCTCTGCTCGAAGCGCGCCCCGCCCGCCGGCGAGCGCGCGTCGCCGGGCCAGCGCTCCTTCACCGAGAACGCCGCGCGCGAGAAACCGCCGCCGCTCTCGCCCGCGCCCTCGCCGATCGCGACGGGCAGCGCGTCGCGCCAGTGCGCCAGTTGCGCATACGGCGGCGCGCCGTCGATCACGAGCAGATCCTTGTGCGCGATGCGCGGCGCGTCGGCGGCCCGCGCGACCTGCACGCGCAGCGCCGGGAAGCCGGTCCATTGCCCCATGTGGCCGAGCATCGTCAGATACGCTTCCTGCTCGGCCGGCGACGGCCGCTGCGGCAGCACGATCGCGGTCTGCGAAAGATCCGCGTAGCGCGTGAACGGAAAGCCGCTGTTCGCGAAATACGCGAGATTCGGCAGCATCGCGTAGTGGATGAAGCGCGAGAAGTCGATCGTCGAATCGGGATCGATCGCCGCGCGCTGCGGTTCGCTCGCGACGCCCGTGCAAAGCCCCGTCTTCTCCGAATCGAGCGTGAAGCGCAACTGCAGCTGGTTCGCGCTGCCGACGCGAAACGCCGGGATGTCGACGTCGTTCGTCGCGCGGCTGTCCGAGCCGGACAAGAGCGGCAACTGCACGCGGCCGAGCGCGTCCTGGCTGCGCGGCGAGAGCCGGTACGACTGCACGAGCTGGTCGTTGATCTCGACGGCGAGCATCGAATCGCTGCGCACGGTCGGCGCGGTGTAGCGATAGTGCAGCGCGAGCGGCACGCCCGCGCCGCCCCACGAATGCAGATCGGCGGGCACGCGCAGGTTCAGGCGGATCGGATCGGGCGCGCTGCCGCGCACTTGCAGGTCGGCCGGGTCGTCTACGAGCTCGCGCAACGTCACCGGCCGGTTCACCGGCACCCAGCGCGGCGCGTCGTAGGGCTCGCGCGGCGCGCCGATGTCGATGCGCGACACGCGCGCCCACGGGCCGGACAGCGCGGCGTTGCCGAGCACGAGCGCGTTCGTCGCCGCATCGACGTCGGCCGCGCTGCGGCCCGTGACGACGAGCAGCTTCTTGTCGGGCGCGGCCGGATTGTCTGCGACGACGAGCATCGGCCCGTCGATCGGCGGCAGCGCGAGCGACGCCGGCAATTGCGCCGCCGTGCCGACAACCACCGCGTGATCGTTCGCGGGCAGCGCCGACGACACCGGAAAGCGCGCCTGCCGGTAATCGGCGAGCGCACCGAACCAGGACGCGAGCACGCCCGCGCTGCGCAGCGTCGCGTCGTCCGGCGTCGCGGGCAGCACGAACGGCAGCCTCAGCCGGCTGTTGTCGCGACGATCGAAGAACGGCGCGGGCAACAGCGCGAGATCGTTCGGCAGCCGCACCGAAGCCTCATCGAAGATCAATTCGCTCGTCGGGCTCACGTCGGCCCAAAGCGCCGAATTTTCCGGGTCCTCGCAATGGTCGAGCGTGTAGTGCGCAATGAGGCGCAGCTCGATCTGGTTGAAATCGGAGAAGTAGCGCGGATCGAGCGCAATCTCCTGCGTGATCGCGCGGCCGGCGTGCCCGCCGTCGAACGGCAGCGTCGCGACCGCCTCGCCGTTGATCGACACCTTCAGATGCGACACCGGAAACACGAGCGACGGCGAATACGTATACGTGAGCCGCAGCCGCGCGGCCGTGACCACGCGGTCGAGCCGCACGCCGACGTTGACGGTTCGCGCGGTGTCGCTGCCGCGCAGGCGCAGCGGCTCGTATGCGCCGAGCGTCGCGAACGGCACGCGGATCGCGGCGCCGGCGATGCCGGGCGGCTTCGGCGCGGCGAGCGGCATGACGAGCGGCGCGGAGGCGGCGAGCGATGCCGGCGGCGGGCTCAGCGGCTGCTCCCGCTGCGGCTGCGCGCGCTGCGGCTGGGGCGCGGCGCGCGATGCCGTCGGATGAGCGAGCGCGGAGGCGATCGCGAATGCGCAAGCGAACGTTGCAATCGGCTTCACCGGCACCGCCGCGCCGATGCGAAACCGGCTTTGATGCCGCACGGCCGGCGCCGCCGCCGGTTGATGTCCGTACCTTCCCCGCAAAAAACCTGGCCTGTTATCGGCGAACATTTGATTGGCCTGCTGACTGTCTCGAAATCGAGTCGCGCGCAATCGTCCGCGCAGGCGCGAGCCGCCTGCCGCCCGACAGGCCGCTCATGGCCCGTGTGTCGATTGCGCGTGCGTGACCGCGCGCCGTCATCCCGTCCCGACGGCAGCGCCCCCGTCATGTCACTCGGCGCCGGCCAGGCCGGCGCCGCTTCGCACACGGCGAACGATGCGAGTCGATCGTTCGCGCACGGCGGCCGGCGCGCGGAAATCGCCCCGCTCGCGCGCCGCCCTGCCGGGCATTCCTGCGGAGCGTGCAGCGCGAACGCAGGCAATGCGATCTCGCGGGACGCGCCGCAACGGCATCGCCGGCTTGCCGCTTTTCGGTCTGACGATTTCGATCGCGCATCGCGCCGGACAATGGCACATGGCCGGCGCTCGATTCGCGTGCCGATGCGGCGGGCCGCGTTGCGCCGCCGCTCGACACCGATCGACATCGCTCGATTCGCGCGATCGTCGCCTGCCGTATCCGGCGCCGACGCGAAGCCCGAATGGAGCTGATCGTCAGATTGTGAAAAGGCTGCGGATTATACGGGACGTTGCCGCCGGAAAGCGCATGGAGCAGCGCAATTTTTTGCGGAAAAACGACGCCGCCGACGCGGCCGAAACCGCTTCAAAACAGGGTCGATGCATGAATCCCCGGCACGCAAACGAATCATTCGTCATACGCAAACGTTGCCGTATCGATTCGCGCATCGGCACGCGCCGCGCGCCGCGACAAATCGACTCGCCGTCACCGGCGCGCGGCACGCCGGCGCATCCGGAAAAGAGGCCGTCTCCGGAAAACAGGCTATCGACTGTTTCATGAAAATACAGGCTATATCTTGTAAATTCGATTGACAGCATATAGGCTGTTTTCCGGTGTACGGGCAAAACCTGGCATTTCAACCGGATGCGCGCATGACCATCATCATCGAACACGAGATCAGGACGCTCGACCAATTGCGGCCGATCCTGCGCGGCCTGCGCAAGTCGGCCGGATTGACGCAGGCGATGCTCGCGCGCCGTCTCGGCGTCACGCAGCAGACCTATGCGCAGTTCGAGGGAAACCCGGCATCGGCGAGCGTCGAGCGGCTGTTCAACGTGTTGCGCGCGCTCGACATCGAACTCGCGCTCACGCTGACCCATGTCCGCGCGGCGTCCGCCCAGCCCGCCGCGCAGCAGGAAATCGCCGCGCCCGCGCGCAACGGCAAAGTCGCGAAGTCTTCCGCGGGCGCGCGCGCCGCCGCCGGGCATTCGGCGCGGCCCGCGCGCCAACCGGCGCCCGCCGCGCTTGCGCCGCGCCCCGCGCGCAAGCGCGCCGCCCCGAAAAAGCGGGATGGCCGATGAGCGCGCGCCGTTCGCGCGCGCCCGACGCGCCGCTCATTCGCGGATGAGCGGCCTGCCCGCCGGCCACCGGAAGCACGCGACGGCGAGCGCCTCGCCGTCACGGCGCGAGCGCGTAATCGAGCGGCCAGCGCTGCCGCAGGAAGTCCACGATGTTCAAGTCGAGCGACGGCGACGCATACGTCCACAGCATCCCGCCGCGGTCGAGCCGATTGAGCCGCGCATGCCGGATGCCCACGCCTTCGAGCGGCAGCCCTTGCTTCCGATACCACGCGGCGTCGGCCGCCGCCGCCGGATCGTCGCAATAGAACAGCCATTCGGCGGCGAACGCGTCCTGCATGCGCTCCAGCTCGACGCACATCGCGTCGGACACGGGCGGCAGCCGCCCCGCGTCGATCTCGACGGGCGGCCACGCGAGCACCCACGGCCCGCGCGCGTCGTCGTCAACGCTGTGATAGAACGCCGTCTCGTGCGTCGAGTAGTAATGCTCGAGCATGAAGAACGCCGCGACGACGCCGCGCGCGCCCGGCCCCGTGTACCAGCCGTAGACGTCCTCGTCGACGACGATCATCGTCGTCGCGCACATCAGCCCCTTGCCCGTCGGCAGGAACGCCAGATAATTCGCCGGTTCATTCATTGCGCCTCCCCTTCGTCGCGACGACGCGCACGTGGCCGTCGACCGCCGGCCGCCATCGGTGCCGCCCGCCTACCCAATGCGACTGCGCGAACGTGCGCCGCACGTCGGCGAACGACGCGAGCTTCGCGCAGACGCGCCCGTTGACGCTGTCTGGCGGGAATTCGCCACACGCATCGGCGGCGCCCGCGTCGACGCCCGTGAGCAGCGTCAGCGCCTCGTCGACCGAATCGACCGCGTACACGTGGAAACGCCCGGCCGCCGCGGCGCCGACGATGTCCTCGCGCAGCATCAGATGCTCGACGTTCGCGCGCGGAATCACGACGCCCTGCTCGCCCGTCAGCCCGCGCGCGCGGCACAGATCGAAGAAGCCCTCGATCTTTTCGTTGACGCCGCCGATCGCCTGCACGTCGCCGTGCTGATCGATCGAGCCCGTCACCGCGAGCGACTGCCGCACGGGCGCGTCCGCGAGCGACGACAGCAGCGCGCACAGCTCGGCGACCGACGCGCTGTCGCCTTCCACCTGCCCGTAGGTCTGCTCGAACGTGAGGCTCGCGCCGAGCGACAGCGGCAGGTTGCCGCCATAGCGCGCGTTCAGGAACGACGACAGGATCATCACCGCCTTCGAATGGACCGCGCCCCCGAGCTTCGCCTCGCGCTGGATGTCGACGACGCCGCCCTCGCCGAGATGCGTGCGCGCGGTGATCCTCGCCGGCTGGCCGAACGAGAAGTTGCCGAGCCGCATCACCCACAGGCCGTTGACCTGCCCCGCCTTCGCGCCGCCGCTGTCGATCAGCAGCGTGCCGCGCAGCATCTCTTCCTGCAGCCGGCGGCGCACGCGGTCGCCGCGCTCGATCTGCGTGTCGACCGCGCGCTGCACGTCGTCGCGCGACACGACGTCGACGCCGCGCTCGCGCGCGCGGAAATCCGATTCGCGCAGCAGATCGACGAGCGTGCGCATGTGCAGCGACAGCTTCTGCGCGTCGCCCGCGTTGCGCGCCTGCTGCTCGATCACGCGCGCGACCGCGCCGCGATCGAGCGGCAGCAGCTCGTGCCGGCGCGCCGCCGCGGCGATCAGGCGCGCGTACAGCGCCTGGCCGTCGCGATCGCGCAGCAGGTCCTCCTCGAAATCCGCCGACACCTTGAAGAGCTCGCAGAAATCCGGGTCGAGTTCGTACAGCAGGTAGTACAGCCAGCGATCGCCGAACAGGATCACCTTGACGTCGAGCGGCACAGGCTGCGGCTCGAGCGACACGGTGCTCGCCAGGCTATACATCTCGGCGAGCGATTCGATGCGGATCTCGCGCTTGAGGAGCGCGCGCTTGAGCCCTTCCCACGCGAACGGCTGGCGCAGCACCTTGTCGACTTCGAGCAGCAGATAGCCGCCGTTCGCGCGATGCAGGTCGCCCGGCTTGATCAGCGTGAAATCGGTGACGAGCGTGCCGAGCAGCGCACGATGCTCAATGCGTCCGACGAGGTTCTGGTACGACGGAAAATCCTGGAACACGACAGGCGCGCCCGCCGATGCGTCATGGTCGAGCAGCACGTTGACCTGATAGCGCGCGAACGAGATCGTCCCCGGCGGCGTCTCGCCGTCGGCGCCCTTGCGAAATTCGTCGACGCTGTCGAGCACGTCCAGTTGCACGGCCTCCAGGTACGCGGCGACATCCGGCAGATCCGCATACGCGCGGCGCAGCTCGTCCATCAGATGCGCGACCGCCGACATCGCCACCTCGCGATTGAGCGCGCGCACGCGCTCGCGCCGCTCCTTGTGCCAGACGGGCACCTGGCGCAGCAGCTTCTCGAGCCGCCCCTGCAGCGCGCCGATGCTGTCGTCGATCGCCGCGCGCCGGTCGTCCGGCAGCTTCTCGTATTCCTGCTCGCTGAGCGCCTCGCCGTCGCGCATCGGCGCGAGCGAAAAGCCGAGCGGCGTGCGAATCAGCGCGACGTTCTGCGCGGCCGCGTCGTCGCCGAGCTCGGTGAACGCCTTCTCTTGCATCGCGGCGAACTCGCCGTCGATCTGCTCGACGCGCGCGCGATACTCGTCGCTCTCGAACGTCGCGGGAATCACCGCGCGCAGTTCGTCGACGAGTTGCTCCATGTCGCGCTGCAGCCGGCACGCGCGGCCGGGCGGCAGGCGCAGCGCGTGCGGCTTGTGCGGATGCGCGAAGTCGTGCACGTAGCACCAGCCGTCGGGGGCCGGCTCCGCCTTCGCGCGCGCGCTCAGGAACTGATCGAGCACCGTATGCTTGCCCGCGCCGACGGACCCCAGCACGAACAGGTTATAGCCGTCGTGCGCGATCTCGATGCCGAAGCGGATCGCATCGACGGCTCGCTGCTGCCCGACGATGCCGTCGGGGTCCGGCAACTCGGCGGTCGTGGCGAAGTCGAGCTGCGCGGGATCGCACACGCGACGCAGCGCTTCGGGGGGCAGACGCAGGGACAGGGAATCGGACATGGCGCACGAGTATTCGTATGGCTTGACACTCATGCTGCTACGGTTCGGAGGGCGGCAATTGATCGTAATCAACGGCGCGGGTTTCGGCCGCGGGCCCCCGCCGTTCCCCGAACTGCGCGACACGCTCGCCGCGCGCCGCGATTCGGCCGGCGCGCCCGCCTGGGGACGAGCCCGCCGCTCGCCCCGCAGCCGCGCCCGCCCGCGCGATTCAAGTGGGCGTCGACTTGTGGTGTCCGGTGTGTTGCTCGAACAGCCGCCGCACGACGAGGACGATGCCGACGACGACGCAGACGAACACGAACCACAGCGCGAGCACATAGCCGACGAGCTGCCAGAACTCGTCGACGCGCGCGCGCATCACGGCGGCCGAATAGCCTTGCGCGCTGCTCGCCGCGTCGACATACGCGGCGCGGTACAGAAAGAACGACCGGCAGACCGCGCTGTCCGGCTGCCGCGCCGACAGCAGCGATCCGGCCGGCATCGCGCGCACGGCCGCGCATTCCGGCGCGGCCATCCCGTCGACGATCGCCTGCTCGACCGGATGATCGGCGGCCGCGCCGATCCACGTGATGCCGATTGCGAACAGCGCGCTCAGCCCGAGCACCTGCATCCACTTGCCCAGCCTTCGCCGCCGACGACGCCCGTACCCGTGTTCCATCGCATTGCTCCGTTGCGAGCCCGCCGACGCGCGCCTGCGGAACTCCATTCGCCCTAATGGATGCTGCGTGCGGTCGCAGCCGCTCGGCTTGACCTGGCTCAAATGGAACGGGTCCACCCGCGCGCGGCGCCGCAAAAAAAAACGAATCGCGCACCGCCCGGCGGCATCGATGCGCGCGCGCCGCCGAACCGCGCGGAATCATGCGGGAAATCAAGCGGATTTCGTACGAGGTTCGCGCGATTCTCGTCGGATGTCCGACGCATGCCGCCGCGCGCGGACGCCGCTCACGCGTGCGCCGCGTCGCCCCCGTGCGCTTGAGTCAGATCGTCGAGGAACGCCTGCACGATCGGATCGCGACGCCCGCCGCGCCGCGTGACCACGTCGAAGGTCACGTCGTAGCGCAGCGCGCCGGGATTCAGCGCCTTGAGCAGCCCCCGCTTCACGTAGGGGGCCGCGAAATGCTGCGGCAGATAGCCGAGATGATGGCCGGACAGGATCAGCAGCGCGACGGCTTCCATGTTGTCGGCATGCGCGGTGACTTTCGCGGGCGTCGTCGAGAGCGTCACTTCCGGCGACGGGTAGGTTCGCCACGCCCATTCGAAATCCGCGACGCTCGCCGCGGCGAGCCGCCCGGCCCGCCGGAACAGCGGATGACCGCGCCCGCAGTACGCGACCTGACGCTCGACGAAAAGCGGCGCGTACTCGAGCGCCGGCACGCGATGCCAGAAATAGCCGATCGCGATCTGCACGTCCCCGCCCAGCAGCCGCTCCTCGAGATCGCCCGGCGGGCGCACCGAGATCACGAAGCGCACCGCCTCGTCGCGCCGCCGGAAGCGCGCGATCGCATCGCTCACGCGCGCGTTCTCGCTGATCGGCGTGTGGCCGATCAGGCCGATCGCGAGCGTGCCGACGAGCGTCTTGTCCATGTGTCGCGCTTCGCTCGCGAATTCGTCGACGGCCGCGTACAGCTTCCTCGCGAGCGCGTAGAAGCGCTCGCCCTTCGCCGTCAGCCGAAAGCCGCTGCGCCCGCGCTCGCACAGCCGGAAGCCGACGCGCGTCTCGAGCGTCGACAGTTGCGTGCTGATCGTCGGCTGGCTGACGTTCAGCGTCGATTGCGCGGCGCTCACGCCGCCCGCGTCGGCCACCGCGACGAACACGCGGATCAGCCGAAGGTCCAGATCTGTCAGGGTGCCGAGCATGTCCTCTCCACGGCGAGCGCCGCCGATGCATCGATGTTCATCAATGTGAACGTTCGATCTTCATGATTCAAGCCGCCATTCTGGCGGCATACAACCCAATCTGTCGCCGTCCCGGCATGATACGGCGCACTCGATATGAAGAGGGGGAAAACGATGTCGGACCAGTTCTTCCAGCCGCAAAGCGGCAACGCGATGCCCCGCTTCGCGGGCATCGCGACGATGATGCGGCTGCCGCACGCGTCGAGCGCCGCGGCGCTCGACGCGTGCTTCGTCGGCGTGCCGTTCGATCTCGGCACGTCGAACCGGACGGGCGCGCGCTTCGGCCCGCGCCAGATCCGCAGCGAATCGGTGCTGCTGCGCCCGTACAACATGGCGACGCGCGCGGCGCCGTTCGATTCGCTGCGCGTCGCCGATGTCGGCGATATCGCGACGAACCCGTACAACCTCGCCGATTCGATCGCGCGGATCGAAACCGCGTACGACGAAATCCTCGCGCACGGCTGCCGCCCGGTCACGCTCGGCGGCGACCACACGATCACACTGCCGATCCTGCGCGCGATGCATCGCAGGCACGGGCGCGTCGGACTCATCCACGTCGACGCGCACGCGGACGTGAACGACACGATGTTCGGCGAGAAGATCGCGCACGGCACGCCGTTTCGCCGCGCGGTAGAGGAAGGCCTGCTCGACTGCTCCCGCGTCGTGCAGATCGGGCTGCGCGGCACCGGCTACGCGGCCGAGGATTTCGACTGGTGCCGCGACCAGGGTTTTCGCGTCGTCCAGGCCGAGGCGTGCTGGAACCGTTCGCTCGCGCCGCTGATGGACGAAGTGCGCGCGCGCGTGCAAGGCGGCCCCGTCTACCTGAGCTTCGACATCGACGGCATCGATCCCGCGTACGCACCGGGCACGGGCACGCCGGAGATCGCCGGCCTCACGGTGCCGCAGGGCCTCGAGATCGTGCGCGGCGCGTGGGGGCTCGACATCGTCGGCGCCGATCTCGTCGAGGTCGCGCCGCCGTACGATCCGTTCGGCACCACCGCGCTCGTCGGCGCGAATCTCGCTTACGAGATGCTCTGCGTGCTGCCCGGCGTGAGGCGGCGCGCGTAAGCGCCCCCAAGTCGCGCGCGAACCGGCGCCATGGCGGGCCGCGCGCGCCGGCGAAGAAAGGCGACGGGCGGCATCTTTCGCGTCGCGCCACCCCGAACCGCGCCGCCCGCCCGTCGACCGTCGCGATGCCGCCCGCGACGAAACCGGCTGACCGCGCCCCCGCCGCGCGGCGCCGATTCATCCGCCCCAAAACAAATCCGAAACTTTCCCGCCCCTTTTTTCTCCGGCAAACGTATGATGATTTCCGCGCATCGAGCGCATCCACATACGGAGACCCTATGAAAAAACTGAAGTACGCGGCAGCGCTGCTGACCGCGGCGGCAATGAGCCCGTCCTGGGCGCAAGCGCCGATCATCGCCGCGCAATCGCACGTGGACGGCGTGAGCCGGGCCGAGCCGACGAAAATCGGCGAACAGCTCGCCGCGCGCCGTGCGTCGCTGCCCAACCTGCCGCGGCCGCTGCCGACGCTGTCCGCCAGCGCGATCCGGCAAGCCGGCATGCGCGCGCCGCTCGCGAAGCGTCAGGCGACGCTCGCCGCATCGGCCGCCACGACCGCCGCGACCGTCGCGCCGCCCGTCGCGAACTGCACCGACGTGACGGTCGGCGCCGCGTACAACGCGGTCACCGCGCCCGCCGGCCAAGCCGACTGCTTCCAGTTCGTCGCGCCGAGCGCGACGAAGATCGTCGCGTACGTCGTGAACCTGCCCGCGAACGAACAGCACGACGCGCATCTCGTGCAGGTCAACGAAGACGGTTCGTGGACAGTGCTCGACAGCCAGGCCGACCTGTCGCCGAACAAGATCGTCGAGGCGGTGCCGAACGGCCCGGTGCGCCTGCTGCTGCTCGTGAGCGCGCAGCAAGGCGCGGGCAACGCGCCGTTCCAGTTCCAGGTGTTCGGCACGACGGGCTATGACAGCTACGAACCGAACGATTCGATCCTGCATCCGACGAAGCTGACGGGCAACCAGCAGATCAGCGCGAACCTCGATACGGTCGCGGATTTCGACTACTACGCGGTGCAAGTGCCGTCGACGCAAACGGCGAACTACGTGACGTTCAAGGGCGCGGGCACGCAGACGGCCGAGCTCGAGACCGCGCCGAACACGTGGGCGACGCTCGCGTCGGGCACGTCGTACAACATCACGTCGCCCGCGGGCGCGACGCTGATGTTCCGCGTCTACGACAAGGGCACGACCGCGCCCGCCGCGCAGCCGTATACGCTGCGCGTGTCGGACGGCGCGGGCACCGCGGGCTTCTATCGCTTCCTCGACAACGAGAACATCACGCATCTCGTGCGCGGCAACGAGAACGTCGCGCGGGTTGTGTCGGCGGGCGCCATCGCGTGGGACTCGACGGGCAACGTCCGCCTGCCGCCCGGCGAGCGCGTCTGGCTGCGCGCATACGACAGCGCGGGCCCGAACGGCCCCAACACGCTGCTGACCGAAACGTCGGGCTACACCGACGCGAGCGGCAACCTGCTCGTCAATCTGAACGTCGGCGTATGCCAGGGCGGCGGAACGGTAACGGGCGACTTCAATACGATGTCGGTGCCCTCGGATCGTTGGCGGATCACCTACAACCCGTATGCGTTCGCAGTCGCGTATCTCGACAACGCGCAAATCCGGGAGCGGACGTCGATCATCCACTTCACGCACATCTGCACCGAACAGTATCTCGGCCGCAAGTAAAAGCAGCCGCGAAACGTGCGGCCCGCATTCGGCGGCCCGCATCGCAACGCGGGCAAGACCGGCCGGCGCGCCGCGCGCCGGCCGCGCACATCGTCACGATGCATGCCGGCGCGGTTCCATCGCGCCGCGTCGCGTCATCGCGGGCGACACCTGAAATGCCTCCCCCTTTCGTCACGCCGATTCGCGATCCACGCAGCGGATGTCGTTCGGTCGCGTGCGATTCCGGTTCTCATCGCCGCACGCGGCGTTAGCGACGCATCCGCGCGACCGCGATCGCGCACGGCGCGCCGCGAATCCGCACGCGATCGAACGCACGCATCGCGCCGGCCGTCATCCCGGCTTGCTGCTCAGCTCCTTCAATCCCTTGATCACGCCGAGCAGCGCGCGGCCGTGCTCTTCGGAGCCGTCCCATGCCTCGACGATCGCCTCGCGCAGCAGATCGTTGTACGGCGCCGACAGCCGGCCCGATTGCCGCGTCTCCACGCCGTAGAAACTGCATAGCTTATTGAATGACGCGCTCTTGCGCAGCCGGCGCCCGCTCGACGACCTGAGTCGCGAGACGGTTGGCTGACTGACGCCCGAAAGCCTGGCAATCTCGCTGGATGAGCGGGTATCGGCCAATAGTCGGCTCAACAGGTCCTGAACAGAAAAATGTCTCTTAGGGGCTTCCATAGTATGCATTATACATATACATTAACGCCTAATGAATTGATCGTCGAAGCTGGCGGTCGGCCGCATTCCGAGAAAGTTGATGACACTGAAACACCTCCCCCCGACGTTTTGCTGGACCAAGATCGGTCACGAATCCGGCGAAGCACTCCCGACGATCGTGCTGAGAAAGGAATGGGAGCGCCGGCTCGGAGGCGGGCGGTTTCTGTGGGGCATCGGCCAGCCGCTCGGCAACAGCGCGCAGATCGCCGCGCACCGCACGGGCTCGCTGATCGCGCTGTTCTCGCCGGCGTCGAGCAAGGCGAGGCAGCTGGAAAGAAAGGCGGAAGACGTGCTGTTGTGGAATGCGTGGATCGATGCGGGCGGCCAGGTGCGCCAGTTGCCGCTTCATACTTTCATCACGAGCCGCGCGACGCTGCCGTCGGGCCGGCGTCGCGAGCATTACCACGCGCTCGTGTGCGCATCGCCGACCGAGCTCAGCATCGGCACGCGCCTGCGCGTGTATCCCGATCACCTGCGCAGCGTGAGCACGGGCAAGGCGCTCGGCGCCGCGCAAAGCGCGGCGGTCGTCGATTGCGTCGGCCGCGAGGCGGAACAGACGGGCAAGAGCTATCCGCTCGCGCTGTCGGTCGAGCTCGAGGCGCCGTACTTCGTGCGGCTCACGCAACCGAGCGTGCTGAAGGCGCGCGATCTCGCGGAAATCACGAAGGCGACGCGCGACGGCGATTTCGATACGTTCGTCGAGCAAGTCGCGCGCCTGCGCCGCCGGCCCGCCGCCGAGCAGGCGCGCGGGTTCACGCGGGATCTGTTCGATCTGTCGCCCGTCGAATCCGTCGCGCCGTTCGGCAACGCGGCGCCCGTGCATGCGAACCATGCGTGGTGACGCGCCGCCCGCCTGAGCGCACGGCCTCACGCGCGATGCGCGGCGACACGCGCGGCGTTGCATCGTCTGCGCATCGGTCTGCGCATCGTCCGGCGCGCCAGTCATCCGTTGCCGTCCCGCCAAGGCGGGCCGCTCGATCGGAACGGAGCGAGCATCGGCTCGCGGCGCCAAGCGCGGCGGCCGATGCGGTTGCATTCAGCGGTTCATGCCGATGCGCATCGCGCGATGCGAGCGCTTGCGATCGGCTTGGCATATCCGGCAACAGAGGAGCAACGCCCATGTCGTCGATCCCGCATTCCCGGGAAGCCGAGGCCGCACAACGTTTTTTCGAGGCGACGCGCAACGTCGACCGCGCATTTCGCGCCGTTCGCGGCGACGCCGGCGAGACGACGTCGAGCGTCGAATACGCGTCCGCTGTATCGCGGCTCGATCACGCGCTCGACGAGCTCGCCCGGGCGCAGGCGCTGTTCGATTCGGCGGTGCGGATGCGCTCGCGCAAGCGCAACTGAAGCGGCGCGTTTTCGCCGCGCCGTGCCCGCGTCGACGATGCGCGATGCCGAGCCGCGCCGGCGCGCGTCGAGCCGCGGCGATCGCCCTGCCCCGTCTGCACGTCAACCGCGCCGGGCAGCATGCGCAAACCGGCGCATGCCGGCTGCGATCACGATAGCTCCGCACCGTCGGCATCGCGGCCGCCCCCGGCGCCGAACGTTTTCGGCGATGATTCGAAGCGTGCGCAAGCAAACCGGCTGCCCATGCCCAGTTTCGCCGCACGCCGCCGTCAACCTCGAATCATCCGCCGTCTCCGCGCGCCGTCACCCGCCGCCCCGCGACACGCGTCGCGCGTGCGTCCGGCGCGCATGGCCCACGCTTGAACATGATCGCCGCTCCCGTCCTGCATACGCTGCTGCTTCGAATCCTTCACTGGCTTCGCCATCACACGCGCGGTTTCGTGCGCTCGGACTTCTGGCCCGGCCGCGCGTTCCTCGACGCGTTCGTGGCCTTCGCCGCATGGGCGCTGCCCGCGATCGCGGGCGTCGTCGTGACCGACTGGCTGCACAGCCGCCAGCCGGTCACGTACCTTCAGACAGCGATCCAGGAAGGCATCGGCCCACACATCTGGAACGTGTTCGGCGCGCTCGGCATGATTCTCTTCGGCCTGCTCGTCGCCGCGCCGCGGCAGAAGTGGCTCGCGCTCGCCGCGTATCAGGTGATGCTCAACACCTATTCGTTCGGCGCGCTGGGGCTGGGCCTTCTGCTCGGGCAGTGGATCTGCATCGGCGCGCCGCCGGCATCCGGCCTCCTGCATGCGTCGATGCGCACGGCGGGAATCGGCGCGCTGTTCTCGATCGCGTTCGGCCTGAATCTCGCCGCCTGGTATGTCGCTTTTCTCGCGTCGCCGAAACGCATGCACACCGGCTTCATGCTCAAGATCGCCCAGTGCGCGCCGCAGTTCCGCCTGCCGCTCGCCGCGACGATCGTGGCGGCGGCGTTCGCGTCGCTCTATCTCTATCTCGGACGATGACCGCGATGCGCGCGCACTTCGGGCCGGCGCGCATGCGGTTTCCGCCCGCGCGAAGCGGCCGCTTGCCGCCCGCTCAAGGCTCGATCACCCTCGGCGTCACGAGAAAGAGCCGCTCGCTGTGGCTGTCCTGCTTGTCGGTCGAACGGAACAGCGCGCCCAGCAGCGGCAGCTTCGACAGCACCGGCACCCCCGATTGCGTGCTCGAGCGAGCGTCCACCTTGTAGCCCGCGATCAGGAGCGCCTGCCCCTGCTCGATGAACGCCTGCGTGTTGATCTCGTTCGACACGATCACCGGAATGTTGTCGACCCTCTGCTGCGACAGCTCGCCGTCGACGATCCGCACGTCGAGCTTGATCTGCGTGCGCCCGCCTTCCTCGACGACCATCGGCAGCACGCGCAGCGACACGCCCGTCGAGATGCTGTACAGGTCGGCCGACGTGTAGCCCGCGACGCGCACGAAGAACTGCTTCTTGTTGTCCATCACCGCCTCGACGTTGTCTAGCGTCGTGACTTTCGGGCTCGCGTCGGTGCGCGCCTGGTTCGACGATTCGAGCGCGTCGATCCGCGCAAGCAGATAGCGGCCGGCGTCGCCGAGCACGGCCGTCAGCGACAGGCCGAGCGGGCTCGCCGGCACGCCGACCGAATCGTTGCCGGCAAGCGAGATCGAGCCGAACGTCGGATTCAGCGTGCCGTTCGCATACGAATTCTGCGACGTGAGCCCCGTGCCCGTCTGCAGGTCGACATGGCTGTTGTGCGCGCGCCAGTCGACGCCGAGCTGCTTGAGCGCGCCTTCGTCGATCTCGATGATGCGCGCCTCGATCTCGATCAGGCGCGGCTTCACGTCGAGGAGCGCGATGAGGTCCGGATACTGCGCCATGTGCTCGGGCACGTCGCGCACGAGGATCGAGTTCGTGCGCGGATCGGCCTGGATCACCGGCAGATCGGCCGCGTCGCCCGCGCCGCCGGGCACGCCGTTCGCGTCGGGCATGCCGCCGCCGGGCGCGCGCCCCGCGCCCGGATTCGCGATCGCCGCGGCGAACATGCCGCCCGCACGCGGATCGCCGCCCTGTCCGCCGGGGCTGCCCGCCGGCATGCCCGCGCCGTCGCCCGGCTGCGCGGCCTGCAGGTATGGCGGCAGCGGCGGCAACGGCGGCACGCCGCCGCGTCCGCCGCCGAGATCCGTCATCGGCGCGGCGCGGCTGATCGGCTTGCCGACCGTCGTCTGTGACGCGCGCTTGCCGTCGCCCGGGTGATACATCCGGTTCAGCAGCGACGCGACGCCCGGCATCGACACCGTCGTGCCGTCGACGTTCACGTCGCGGTCGGCGGCCCACGCGTGCTTCAGCGAGAACACGCGGATCTGCGTGCCGCCCGTGCGCGCGGAATTCTCGTCGAGCCGCTCGGCGACGCTCGTCACGAGCTCGACATAGCGCGGCGGCCCCGCGACGAGCGCCGTACGCTGCTGCGCGTTGTAGGTCATCGGATAGCGCGGGTCGGCCACCTTCATCTGTTCGAGCAGATCGCGCAGGTCGCCCGTGTTCGCGTGATCGAGCTTGACGAGCGTGCTCTTCATGTCGCTCGCGGGCGTCACGTACAGCACCGTGCCGTCGTAATACCAGACGAAGCCGAACGATGCGGCGAGCGTGTCCAGAAAGCGCTGCGGCGACATCTTCATCTTGCCGCTGACGGCGCCGCTCACGCCGGGCGCGACATTCGCCGCGATGTTCTGACTCGCGGCGAGATCGCGCAGCACGTCCTTCACGTCCTTGCCTTCCGCCGCGTACTGGATTTCGGTGCTGCGCCAGCGGATCGGCGCGGCATCGGCGGAAAGGCTCGCGAGCGAGCACAGCAGGGACAGCAGGGTCAGCAAAACGGGGATCTTGGCCTTCATGGGTCCGTCCGGTGGGGGCGCGCGCACCGCCGTGTCGGACGGATCGCGCGCCGCGAATGGGAGACCCCTGCAGTTAACCGCAGCGGCGCGCGGCGGCGGCCGCGCGCGGCGAAGGCCCGTTCAATAGAACGAATTGATCGTCCAGCCGGTCGCGAGCGGCGTCTGGAGGAATGTCCGCTTGCTGTTGCAGTAGTCCGACGTCCACGGCGTCCCGGGGCCGGAGTAGGTCGCCCAGTTGCTGTACAGCACGACCTTGTAGCCCCGCCGCGGCTCGGCGGCCTGGTTCAGCGTGACGTTGATCGTCGCCGCATCGTCGATGAGCTTCGGCGATTGCGCATCGCCATGCGCGATCACCTTGTTGTCCTGAATATCGACGATCTCGACGACGAGCCGCATCTGCCCTTCCCAGCCTTTCGAATTGCAGACCGCGTAGCTCATGTGCATGTACGCGCTCACCGAAATGAGCCCGTTGTTGTCGAGCGTGACCGGGCGCTCGATCCGGTACGTGTAGGTGCCGTCGTCCGCGTACGTGATGAACGATCCGTTCGGATAGCCGCCTGTGTAGGTGTGCGAGCATTGCGGGAAATCCTTCGCGCCGGGTGTCGCCATCAGGATCTGGCAATCCATGTCGGTGCTGCCGATCTTGATCCCCGACTGCGGCAGCCACTTGCCGTTCTGGCACGACAGCACCTGCCCGTCCTGGCCCATCGATATGAGCCCCGCAGTGGGCCGGGTGGAATCCGCCGCGCACGGCGTGTTGACGACGACGCGCCCGGTGATTTCGTACCGGTTCGCGGAGACGACGCCGGGCACGATCAGGTTGTCGTTCTGATCGATCGCGAGCGCCTGCCAGGCGCCGCCCGTCCACGCATAAGCGCGGAACGTGTCGAGCGTGAGGCGCACGTCGCCTTTTTCATTCGATGCATCGGTGGGCAGATCGTTGGCCGTCTCAACGGGGTCCTTCCAGTAGCCGCCCGCGCCGCGCCACACGCCGTTCCTGCAGCTGAGCAGCCTGCCGTCCGCGTCGGCGCCGAGCTTGCCGTTCGTGTAGCCGCCGGCCGCGCCGCAGTTCGCCGCGTCCACGCTGCCGTCGACGAACGTATGCGTGAGCCAGATCGGCACCTGCATCGCGTTCGCCTCCGGATGCCCGCCCACGCCGACGCGGTACAGGTAGTCGCTGTTGATCTGCTGGCCCGGGCCGTTGAAGAAGATCTCGTTCGCGAGGTGGCCGGCGTTCGGCGGCGAGGCGTCGGCCGGATCGCATTTCGGCGAGCTGCCGCCGAGGTATGCGCCAAGCGGCATGCGCCAAGCGTCGAACGCGCCGCGCGCCTCCGTCGAAAAGCGCGTGCTGATCGAGCCGCCGCCCGGCCCCGAGCTCGCGGCGACGAGCCCGAGGTCCTTGTCGCCGATCG
The DNA here is from genome assembly GCF_000012365.1 of Burkholderia thailandensis E264. NCBI lineage: Bacteria > Pseudomonadati > Pseudomonadota > Betaproteobacteria > Burkholderiales > Burkholderiaceae > Burkholderia > Burkholderia thailandensis. Next base: position 905,481 of record NC_007650.1, on the reverse strand, counting down.
TCTCGCCGCCTGTCGTCACGACGAGCGCGTCGAGCCCGGCGCCGCTCGCGCTCCGCTTGACGAGCACGCAGGTGTGCTGGCCGTACGCGTTCGCCGGGCGCAGCGCGGCGGGCAGATCGTTCGCCGCCTGCAGATCGGCCAGCGTCATCACGACGGGCGTTTGCGTGTTCGCGCGCTGCAGCCACGCATCGTAGTCGCGCTTCAACGCGCGCGTCGCCGCGGCCGTCACCTGCGCCTGATACTGCGCGGCCTGCTGCGCGCGCACGTCGTCGAGCGACGCGTCCATCATCGCCGCGATGCCGGCCAGCATCAGCGCGGCGATCGCGAGCGCGCCGAGCATCTCGATCAGCGCGAAGCCGCGCGCGCGGCGGCGGGAAGACTTGAAATGCATCAGTACGCCTGCCCCATCCAGACCGGAAGACCGTTTGCGATCGAAAGCCCCGCAGGCAGCGGCACGCCGTTCGCGGGCGCGCCCGGATACGCGTAGGCGGGGCGCACGACCGCGCCACGGTATGCAACGCCCGCGAGCAGCGAGCCGTCGGCGCGCGTCGCGATCTCGCCCGCGATGTTCACGGGCGGCATCGACGCCGCATACGCGACGACAGTGCCGTTCTCGACGTAGTTGCGCCATAGCGGGTTCGCGCCCGGATACCACGCTGGAAACGCGAGCTGCGCGTTCGGCACCGCGCCGCGCGTGCCCGGATGCGCGCGCGCGTAGTCGAGCGCCGCCTGGCGATAGACGGCGAGGTCGTCGGCGAGCACTTGCGCGGTGCGCGCCGGTTGCAGTGCGGGAACGACGGACGGGCCATGCAGCGTCGCGTAGACGGCGGCAAGCGATGCGAGGGCCAGTGCGGCGGCTAACGCGTACATGAGCGGCGGCGTGAATGTTGGAAAACGACTCGGGCGGCGTCAGTTCGACGTCCAGACGATCGTGGCGTTGTCGGCGCAAGCACCCGTCGCGTTGGTCGGCGCAACCGGATAGTTCACGGATTTCTCGCCCACTTTGGCCGAAACCCAGTTGCCGCCGGCAGTCAGCGTATTGATGCAGACATCGCGCGGGACGTTCGTGTACTCGACCGTAAAAGTCTGTCCCGCTCCCTTCACGGTTACCGTACCGCCCCACGTATTCGAGACTGCATCGTTGGTGCCGGTTGGCAGCGTGTTCGGAAACACCTTCGCCGCGATGAGGTTCGCGTTCAGCGACGCAGTCCCGTAGGTATTCACCTGCCCCATATAAAGCTTCTTCGTCCCCGTCTGAATCGCGTTCAGCTCCTCGGCGAGCCGGTTCGTGTTCGCACTGGAAAACGCCGAGCCGAGCAGCGCGATCGCGCCGACGATCACGATCGCCGCGACGCCGAGATATGCGATGCTCTCGAGCAGCGACGCGCCGCGCTCGTTGCGGTGACGCCGGCAGAACGCCGGCTCGTGCCGATAGGCGGGATGGGCTGCGAGTGGTTTCATGTTGGTTTCTCCTGAATTGAAAATGCGCGGCTTGAAAAAGCGCGACGTCAATGCATCGCGCGCGTCATCGCGGCGATTTCCTGCTGGATGCCGAAGAAGCCCGTCACGAGCCAGCCGATCAGCAGCGCGAGCACGACGATCGCGACGCCGTTGAGCACGCGCATCTGCGCGGCGATGCGCGCGACGCCTTCTTCGAGCCATTCGTCGGCGAGCATCTTGAGCGCCGCGTCGAAGCCGCCGTACTCCGCGTAGATGCACAGATCCTCGACGATCTCGCGCGACGGGAACTGGTAGCCGGTGTTGAGCAGCGCCTCGCCGGCGTTCAGGCCCGACTTCACGCCGACCAGCGTGTCGTCGATCCGCTCGCGCAGCCAGGGTCCCGCGACCGCGCCGATCTTCAGCAGCGCCTTCTCGACCGTGACGCCCGACGCCTGCAGCGCCGAGAACGCGATCAGAAAGCCGCTGCCCGCGACGAGCCGGTAGATCGAATAAGGCGGCACGCGGTCCGCATAGATGCGCAGCGGCCCGCGCCAGCGCGGCAGCGACCACGCGAGCCCGACGAGCGCGGCGACGAGCACCGCGACGACGACGAGCATCCAGCCCTGCACGAACAGCGACATCAGATACAGCGAGCGCGCGGCGCCGTGCCAGCGCGACGGATCGGCGATCAGCGCGAATTTGGGGATCACGTGCGTGCCGAACAGGTACAGATAGCCGATCACCATCACGACGAGCCCGGCCGGATACGCGACGCCGCCCGTCACCGCGCGGCGGATCTTGCGGCCCGACTGCACGATGTCGGCCACCGACGCGAGCGCATTCTCGATGCGCCCCGCCTGCTCGCCCGCCGCGACGATCATCTGCTCGGTCGCCGGCACCCAGGCGCCCATCGCCTCGGACAGCATCCCGCCGTTCTGCACGGCGAGGCGCCAGTCGGACAGCACGATCGCGAGCGGCTCGTGCGGCTTGCGGCCCTCGCGCGACGCGCGCCATTCGAGTTCCTCGAGCACCTTGAGGAGCGGCAGCCCGTTGCCGAGCATCTTCGCGATCTTCCGGTACACGCGCAGCCGCTCGTCGGCGTTCAGGCTGAGCTTCGCCCAGCGGCGATTCAGCTCAAGTGCCATAGCTGAATCCGACGAGCGACAGTTGCTGCCGCGCCTCGCCCGCCACCGGCGCGAGCGTGCCGACGACGCGCTCGACGCCGCGCGGGTCGACGAGCCCCGCCGCGACCTTGCGCAGCGCGTGCTCGGCGAGCGTCATCCCGCCGAGCGTGCGGGTCCAGTACTCGAGCGCGCCGATCTTGTCGCCGTCGCGCAGGAACTCGAAGAGCCGCGCATCGGGCAGGATCACTTCGGCAACCACCGTGCGGCCGATCGTGCCGGCCTCGGCGCACTGCGCACAGCCGTCGCCCTCGATGCACACGTCTTGCATCCGCGTGTCGAGCGCGAGCCGCAACCGCGCGAAGAGGCCCGGCTCGATCCGCTCCGGACGATCGACGAGACGCAGCTTGCAATGCGGGCACAGCAGCTTCACGAGACGCTGGCTGATGAGCCCGGAGATCACCGTGTGATCGGTGACCATCCGCGCGTGCAGGCCGAGATCGATGAGGCGGTCGGCGATCGCGAGCGCGCTGTTCGCGTGCACGGTCGTCCATACCTGATGGCCCGTCATCGACGCGCGCAGCGCGGTCTGCCCGGACGCGCGATCGCGGATCTCGCCGATCATGATCGTGTCCGGGTCGAGGCGCATCGCGTTCGTGATCGCCGCCGCGAACGCGAGCGCGCGCGCGTCCTCGGTCGGCGCGTTCGCCACCGGCGTCTGCACCGCGCCGTCGATCGGATATTCGATCGGGTCCTCGACGGTGATCACATGCAGGCTGCCGTGCGATTCGTCGATCTGCGCGGCGAGCATGCGCTGCAATGTCGTCGACTTGCCGGAGCCCGTCGGGCCGCTGATGATGTTCATGCCGTGCGGCTGCGCGCGCAGCGCGCGAAACGCGGCGACGTGCTCGGGCGCGAAGCCGAGCGCCGCGAGATCGGTCGCGTCGCCCGCGTCGTTGTACAGCAGCCGCAGCACCATCAGGCTGCCTTCGCTCGTCGGCGTCGTCGCGATCCGCACACCGTACAGGTCGTCCGGCAACTTGTCGCGATCGCCGATGCTCGCGTCCTGCCGCTCGCTCGGGCGGTAGCTGTTGTCCGACACGGTCGTCATCGCGCCGTACAGCGTCGCGAGCAGCCGCTCGCCGTGCTCGCGCGTGTGCTCGTTCACGCGCACGAGATCGTTGTGAATCCGGAAGTAGACCTCGGTGCTGAAACGGCGCACGCGAATGTGGATGTCGGATGCGCGCTCGCGGCACGCGCGGCCGATCAGCTCCTTCGCGAGCACCTGCATCACCGTGTGATCGAGCCGCTCGCCGCCGCCCGCGACGTGCTGCCGGTACGCCTCGCGCACCTGCATCAGCGTGGCCGGCGTCGGCCGGTACGGCCGGCCCATCCGGTCGAGCCGCGCGCGATACGACAGCACGAACGGATTCATCTCGTGGCCTTCGGCGATCAGCAGCCGCCCGTCGTCGAACAGGCAGACGAACTTGCGCTCCTCGACGCTCGCGGCGAAGTCGCCCGCTTCGCTGACGGCGCGCGGGCCGCGCGGCGGCGCGGCCGCAGCCGCGTCGGCGGCGGGCGGCGTCGCGCGCGCGGCCGCCGTGTCGGTTCGTTGCGCGCCCTGGCTCATGATCCGCTCGCCGGCATCGAGGGCAGCGTCGGCAACGGCGCGGCCGCGTCGGCCGGCAGCGGCGGATTGCCCGCATAGGAGGACGACGGCGACGCCGTCGACAACCGGTAGGTGCGCCCGCGATTCGACACGACGACCGCGCGCGGCTCGATCGCGACGACGCGTCCGCCGTCCGGCAGCGCGTCGCCGCGCTGCACCTCGAAGTCCGCGCCGCCGTTCATCCGCAGCGTCGCGAACGCGCGCTTGCCGACGCCTTCGATCGCCGTCACCGCGAACTGCCCGGCCGGCGCGCCGCCGCCGAGCACGCGCGCGAGCTGCGCGGCGCGCTCGATGACCTGCTGCTGGGTTTCGAGTTTCTTCAGTTGCGCCTGCAGCAGCACGGTCTCGCTTTGCAGTTGCGTGAGCCGTGCGGCGGTCGCGCCGCCGTCGTCGGACGGCGCGGGCCCCGCCGCGCGCGCGGCGCCGGCGAGCAACGCCGCGCCGAGCGCGCACATCGATCGAACGCGACTATTTCGCATAGAGCACTCCTTCGAGAGTCCACTGATTGTTCTGGTAGGCGATGCGCTCGACGCGCAGCCCCGGCACGTCGATCGCGCGCACGAACTCCGGCGGCGCGACGCCGCCGAGGCGCGCGTTCAGCCGGTACGCGCGCCACGCGGGCGCCGCGGCCGCCTGCTGCGCGAGATCCGCGAGCGGCGCGCGCGAGGCCTGATCGGGAAGCAGCCGGTCCAGTTTAGCGGCCGCGTCGAGCCATTGGAGACGCGACAGAAGTTGCGTCCTGACAACCGAATCGTCGACGAGCGGCGTGTCGTCCGCCGTCGGCGCGGTGAGCGGCACGTCGAGCGTCGCGCGCTCGCCGTCGGTGTCGACCGTCGCGGCGGGCTCCATCGCGAGCAGGTAGCGCACGTTCGAGCCGTTGCGCGCCCACGCGTAGTGCGCCGTGCCCGGCGTGCACTCGTAGCGCTCGAGCCGCCACCCGCCGGGCGAAAGCCGCCCGAAGCGGGTCGCGCACGCGCGCGCGAACGCGACCGCGTCGGGCAGCTTCGCCCACGGCGGCGCAACGGGGCCGCCTCTCGCCTGCCGCGCGGCGAGCTCCGCGCGCACCCGTTCGAGCGCCGCCTCGCGCTCCTGCGCTTCGAGCTTCGCGCGATGGTGCCAATACGCGAGCGCGCCGCCGAACGCGACGCACGCCACCGTCGCGGCGATCAGCGCGGCGCGCGGCGACAGCCGCCGCTCGACGGGCTTGAGCGCCCACCAGCGCTCGGTGCGCGGCCGGCCGCCGCGGCGCGGCAGCAGTTCGTCGAGCCGCTTCGGCTGGAAATTCTGGAAACCCTGCTTCTCGAGCTCCGGCTCGCCGATCACGACGTTCCAGCCGCCCCACGCGTAATCGGTATGCAGGCGCTCGAGCGCTTCCTCGCGGCTGCCGACCCAGTCGCCGTTCGGCATGAACGCATGGTCGCGCACCGCGAAGTACGCCCAGCGCCCGTCGGGCAGCGCGAACGCGCCCAGCCAGTTCGGCGCGGGCTGGCGCCGCCCGTTGTAGAACGCGCCTTCGAGCGCGATCGCGCGCGACACCATCGCGCCCAACGAAAGATGCCCCGGCGCGAAGCCGTCGCGCGTGTTCGCGTAGCCCGCCGCCGCGACGCCGCGATCGATCCGCAGCACCATCAGGTCGAACTTCAGCTTCTTCGCGAGCTCGACCGCTTCGGCGCGCAGCTCGTTGCGTCTCGACAGCGATTGCCAGAACAGGCCGCCGACGAAGCGCTGGCGGCCGATTTGAATCACCTGCGCGCTCATCGCCGGCTCCGTTACGCGCCGCCGCGCTGCGTGACGGGCGTGATCAGGATCACGATCACCTCGCGCGCACGCTGCGCCTCGTAGCCGCCGCCGAGCGCGATCATCTTCGGCGTGCCCACGCCGCGCTCGTCGAGCGAATCGTTCGCGCCTTCGTAGCCGCTGATCACGAGCGTCTCGCCCGATTTCATCGCAACGCGCTGCAGGAAGTTGCGCATGTCGACGTCGGGCGTCTGGATACGCGCCGCGCTGCGCCCTCCCGTGCTGCTCGACACCTCCTTCAACTGGAGCAGCGACGAGATGTTCGTCGAGAACTGCAGCATCACGGTGCCGTCGTCGAGCACGTGCGGCAGCAGCGTCATGTTGAAGCCCGTCGTCACGACGCCCGGCGTGAGCGCCGTCGACGAGCCGACGTTCGCGGTGTTCGTCGTCGACACCGACGCGAGGTAGCCCGTCTGCGTCGCGACCTGCACGGGCACCGGCTGGTTGTTGAGCGTCGTCACCGACGCCGACGTCTTGCGCCGCACCGTCCCCTGCTGCGACAGCGCGCGAATCAGCAGCTTCGTGCCGTTGAAGCGGCTCGTCGGGCTGAGCACGGTCGCGGACAGATCGGCCGGCTTCGTCAGCGACACCGGATTGAACGGATTGGTGATGTTGAATCCCGCCGACATCGTCTTGTAGACGAGGCTCCAGTCGATCCCGTACGCGTCGCCCGCCTTCAGCGACACGCTGAGCACGGTCACGTTGAGCAGCACCTGCCGCGACAGCGAGCGGTTCTGCTGCGTCATGAACGCGGCGACGCGCTCGAGCACGTCGGGCGTGTCGGTCACCGAGATCGAGCCGGTAGCGGGCGACGAGACCGAGCTGCCGTAGCGCGACAGCATTGACTGGATCGCGCTCTGCAGGCCGTTGAACACCGACAGTTGAGAGTTCACCGCGGTGTTCGCCGTGTTGTTCGCGGTGAGGCCCGTCGTGCCGCCGCTCGCGCCGTTGATGCCACCGCCCGAGCCGCCCGACTGCGAGCCACCCGAGGTGCCGTCGCTCGTCGCGCCGCTCACGACCGACGCGTTCAGCGACGAATCGCCCGGAATCGCGTTGACCTGAAACGTGCGGGTATCGGTGAAGAAGAAGCGGATCGTCCCCTGCTCGTATTTCCAGAAGACGCCGAAGCGCGCGCACGCCGCGTCGAGCAGGCCGCGCAGCGTGCCGCCCGCGTACACGATGCGCACCGGCGCGAACGACGTGCCGGCGCCGCCGTCCGGGCCCGCGCCGCTGCCGCCCGCCTTGCCGCCGCCGGCCGACGCGCCGCCCGGCATGCCGGGCGGCAGCGGCGGCGTCGAGCGAGCGCCCGCCGCGTCGAGAAACACGGGCGCGCTGCGCGCCGCGCCGTCCGCGCCGCCGCCTTGCTGCGAACGCGCGGCCGCCTGCTGCGCGCTCGCGGCGACCTGCGTCGGCACCTGGGTCAACCGCGTGATCTGCTCGGCAAATTCGGACAACGAAGAGACCGCGCGATCGAACGACGCCGGCTCGTCGAACAGCGGCGGCAACTGCTCGCCGCTGCGCAGCTTGACGGCGCCCGCCGACACCCACAGCCCATCGTCGACGACGACGGGCGCAAGCGCGTGCACGCTGTTGTCGCCGTCGGACGCGCGCTTGAAGAGCGCCGCGGATTCGTTCGACTCGCGTCGCGCGTCGCGCTCGATGCCGCCGCGAAGCCCGGTGCAGCCGGCAAGCCATGCGACGGCCAGCAATGAAATAGCGAACAATACGCGCATCAGCCCGCTCCTTGCGCGACAACGCGCAACACGTGATTGCCTCGATAGAGAATCGCCTGGATCGGCGCGGACGTGCGGCCGAGGCTCGCGACGAGCGCCTGCAGCGCATCCTCGAACGAGCCGCGCAGCGTCGCCTGCGCATCGATGCTGAAATCGACGGGCGCATCCCAGACGAGCTGCCAGCCCGCCGTATTCGCCCATCGCGACAAAACGCCGCGAATCGTGCCGTCGGACGCGCGCACGTCCCACGTGGGCATGTCCCGCACGGGCACGTCCCGCACGGGCATGTCCGCAACCGGCTGCGGCGCGGATCGCGCGGCCGTCGCGTCGGCGTCGGCCGGCATCGCCGCCGCGGGCATCGTGTCCGCGGCCCGGGCGGCCCCGGCCGACGCCGCCGGCGATGGCGCGCGAAACACGTCGACGCGCGATGCCGTGAGCGGCGCGTGATCGAAGCGCTCGGCGAATGAGCCGCCCGATGCCGGATCGGTGCCGGCGGGCGGACCGCTCGCCGCGCATTCGGTTGCGAAAAGCGCGATCGCGATGAACGCGGCCGCGGCGACCGTGGCGCCGTGCATCATGATTTTCCTCGTTACTCGACTGCTGCCGTGCGCCGCTGGCCCCCGCGCTTTGCCGCCCGGCGATCCCGGATGCCGCGCCCGACGCATCGGGCTGCCTTCGCGGCCGGAAATGACTTTCCGAACCCGGGATTACCTCGGCTTTACATAATAGGTCTGCGCACGCAGTCGCATTATTGAATTGATTATTGCGCGGCAAATATACCCCGAACAGTTTGACAAAAGCTAGTTGACGTGCAAAATTCAATAGGCCATTCAATTTCCCACTCGCCGCGCGCAATGCGCCGCCCATTCCATTCATTCGAATCGCCAAGATGAACCAGCATGCCGCCGCCCCGCTGCGCGATCTCGCGGGAGAAGTGCTCGGCCTGATCGATCTGAAGCAGATGTTCACCGACATCCACATCGAACAGGACCGCCCCGTCACGATCAAGACGCCACGCGGCTGGGTCGAAACGAGCGACGAGCCCGTGCTCCTCGACGACATGCGCCCGCTGCTCGACGCGATCGACGAGCACTGGGAGCGCGCGCTGAGTCAGGGCACGCTCGACCGCCCGTTCGTTCTCACGCGCTGCCGGCTGCGCTGCCACGTGTATCGCGCGGGCGGCGGCCGCAAGATCGTGATCTCGATGCGCCGGCTGCCGCTTCAGCCGCTGCCGCTCGAGGAACTCGGCCTGCCCGCCTACGTGCGCTCGATGCTCGACAACACGAAGGGCATCATCCTCGTCACCGGCCCCACGGGCTCGGGCAAGACGACGACGATCGCGTCGCTGCTCGAGCACGTCAACGCGACGCGCAACACGCATATCGTCACGATCGAGGAGCCGATCGAATACTATCTGGAGCGCCGCCAGTCGATCATCTCGCAGCGCGAAGTGCCGACCGACACGCCGAATTTCCCGCACGGGCTGCGCGAGGCACTGCGGCAGAAGCCGGACGTCGTGATGGTGGGCGAGGTGCGCGACGCGCAGACGGCCGACACGCTGCTGCAGGCGGGCGAATCCGGGCACCTCGTGCTCGCGACGATGCACACGGGCAGCGCGGTCAGCGCGCTCAACAAGCTGCTGTCGTTCTTTCCGGCCGGCGAGCGCGACCGGCACGCGGTCGCGCTCGCCGAATCGCTGATCGGCATCGTCTGCCAGAGCCTCGTGCCGAGCGCGGACGGCGAAAGCCTCGTGCTCGCGAGCGAGCTGCTGTTCAACAACAACAACCAGGTCGCGAAGCTGATCGCGGACCCGACGAAGCTGCATCTCGTCAACGAGTTCCTGCGGCGCCGGGAGGACAACATGTCGCGCTCGCTGAACGACGATCTCGCCGCGCTCGCGGCCCGCAACCGGATCACGACGAAGGACGCGTTACGGGCGACTTACAATCGGCTCGAGCTGCATGAAATGATGCAGTCCATTGTTGATCGCTAACCGGGCGGACCCGATCCGGCATTTTTACGCGCCGATCTAAAATCGAAAAAAAATCATATAAACAAGCCGAATTCGTGCATTAATCGACTGGTCACATTAATTTCAAAAGGCGATCGCCGTCGCGCGCCTAAATCGTGCGCGATCGTCGTTTGATCGACGTTTAATAATGGGCGGGATTCCCGTCAATTGCCGAGCAGGCGGGTCTGCGTCCTGAAGCCGAGGCCGTCGGACGGCGGTGCAAGGGGCGGCGGCGCCGGCGGATGCGCGCGTGACGCCGCATGCGAGCGCACCGCGGGCTTCTCGGCGTCGGGCGCGCGAGCCGTTGCGGTCGCGCCGGCCGCGGCCGGCGTGCGCCGCGCCGGCGCGCTCGGCGACGCCGGCGGCGGCACACGCGCCGGATCGGCCGGCATCACGCGCAGCGTCACCAGCACGAGCCGCTGCTCGCCGCGCCCGGCGGCAAGCGGCAGCGCGAGCGCCCCGCATTCCCCCGCCGCGAGCGTCACGCCGGACACGGTTTCGCGCGACGGCCCGCCGGGCGTGCGGCCGCCGTCGGTCCAGCGCTCGACGATCCGCATGTCGAGCGCGTAGCGCTCCGGCTGCGCGGTCTCATGCGGCGTGATCCGCATCGCGAAACCGTTGCGCCGCGCATCGAGCGAGCGCGCGCCGCCGTCCCCCGACGCGACGAACGCCTGCCGCAGACGGCCGAAGTCCGCGCTGCCGTCGGGCAGCGTCAGCGTCGAGCCGTCGGCGTCGATCGATGCGTCGCCGTGCGCGGCGAGCTCGGCGATGCGCGCGCGCGTCGCCGTGCAGCCGTCCGGCGCGGAAGCGATCGCGATGCGCAAAGCGCCCGCGGATTCGGGCGGCTCCGACGCGCCGACGGCGTTGGGCGCGCCGAATGCGCCCGGTATTCCGGATGCGCCCGATGCGCGGGATGCGCCGGAATTGGCGGATGCATCGGGCGCAGCGGACGCGCGACGCGAATCCGCCGCACGCGGGGCGCCGGATAGGCGGGATGCGCCCGCCGGCCGGATTCGCGCCGACGAGCGCGACGCGTCGCGCGCATCGCCCGCCGCGCGCGACGCCGCCAAAGCGTGCGCGTCGTCGGGCCACCGCAGCCCGAGCGCGTCGAGCTGCGCGGGCGAGAGCGTCGCGCCGAACGCGTCGATCCGTATCGACGCGGGCAGCGTGTCGAGTTGCGCGACGAGCCGTGCATCGCGCGCGAGCCGCGCGGGCACGTCGCGAATCAGCACGGTGTTCGAGCGTGCGTCCGCGTCGACGATCGGCAGCGGCGCGGTGAATTCGCGCACGCCCGGCGCCGCGGGCGGCACGGCGCCGTCCTGTTCGAGCCGGCGGCGCAGCCGCGTCGCGAGCCCCGGCAGCGCTGCGTCGCCCGCATCGCCGCTCACCGTGCGGTCGGCCGCCGCGCGCGCGCGCAGCCGGAACGCGCGCGTGGCGGTGCGCACGCGCGCCTGCGCGGCCTCGTCGAGCGCGCGCGCGGCGGCGAGCACGAGCGCGACATAGCGCGGCGGGCCGGCGACGCGCACGATTCGCGCCGCATCGTCGTAGCCGGGCCGCCAGCGCGCGTCGACGATCCGCTGCCGCGCGAGCGTCGCGCGCAGCTCGGCGGGCGTCGCGTAATTGAGCCGCACCGCCGCGCGCTCGAACGCGTCGGGCGCGACGAGCTGCAACACCGCGCCGTCGTAATACGACGCGAGCCCGCACGTGCGTGCGACCCAGTCGACGAAGCGCTGCGGCGCAAGGGCGTCGCGCACGTCGAGCCGGCACGGCGCATGCGCGTCGATGTCGATTGCAACGCCGGAGCGGCGGCTCAGCTCGCTCAACGCGCCGACGGCGCTCACCGGGCCGACGCGATAGTCGAAGCGCGCGAGCGGCCATGCGAGCGGCACCGCGTGGAGCGCCGGCGCATGGCTCGCGAGCGCGAGCGCCACGGCGGCAGCCGACGCGGCCGCGCGCCGCGTCACGATGCGCGATCCGCCGGTTCCGCGTCCGCGCCCAGGTTCAGGCGATAGCCGGTCGCGTACGCCGCATGCACGGTCCAGCCGATGCCCGCCGCCTTCAGCCGGCTGCGCAGCCGGCTCACGTACATGTCGACCGTGCGCGTCTGCGCGGACGCATCCGCGCCCCAGACGAGCCGCAGCAGATCCTGCCGCTGCACGACGGCGCCCGGATGCTCGGCCAGATGCCAGAGGATGTCGAATTCCTTCGCGCTGAACGCATGCGATGCGGCGCCGTCGGACACGGTGAGCGTCGCGCGCGACAACTGGTAGCCGCCGAGCTGCATGCGAGCGCTGTCGGCGGACAGCGCCGCGAAGCGCCGCAGCAGCGCGCGCACGCGCGCGAGCAGCATCTGCTTTTCGAGCGGCTTGATGAGGAAATCGTCCGCGCCGGCGTCGAGTATCTTCACGATGTCCTCTTCATCCGAATGCACGGTCTGGAAGATCACCGGGACGATCGAGCGCGCGCGGCCGCGCACCCACGCGAGCAGCCGCTCGCCCGTCATCCCGGGCAGATCCCAGTCGAGCAGCAGCAGATCGGCCCAGCTGTCGCCGAGAAAGCGCCGCGCGTCGAGCCCGTCGTCGAATGCCTCGACGCGGTAGCCCTCGGCCTTCAGCCAAGTGACGAGCAGCGTGCGCTGCACCGGATCGTCCTCGACGACGACGATCTGCTTGGGCTGCTGCACGGTGCGCAGCATGTTTGGTTCGGACATCGCGAAAATAGCACGTCAAGCGAAAAGGAAAAGGGGGCGTACTCAGCCGTCCGGCGCGACGCTCGCGCGCCAGCGCGCGATGCCTTCCGGTACGGCCGGCGGCGCGGCGCCGGGCGCGGGCGCGGGCGTGAGCATCGGCATGCGCATCACGAACGTCGTGCCGACGCCGCGATTCGATTCGGCGTACAGCGTGCCCGCGTGCGCGGCCACAACCTGCGCGGCGAGCTGCAGCCCGAGGCCGAAGCCCATCGAGCCGCTCGATCCGCGCTTGGCGAGCGGCGCGAAATCGGTCATCCGCCCATCCGTCGCGAGGCCCGGCAGGCCGCCCGCCCAATCGCGGATCGTCACTTCCGCGTGCGCATCGCGCACGTGCAGCCGGATCTCGACGCGCGCGCCCTGCCGCGACGCGTGCACCGCATTGTCGATCAGGTTCTGCAGCGCGCGGGCGACGAACACGCGCGCGCCGCGCAGCCACAGCGGCGCGGCGTCGTCGAGCCACAGCTGCAACGCGACGCCGCGATAGACGGCGCTCACCTCGAGCTTCGGCACGAGTTCGCGCAGCATCGCGCGCAGGTCGAAACGCACGAAATGGCGCTGCCGCAAATCGTCCGCCGCCGACGCGACAAGGTAATCCTGGCCGAGCAGCAGCGCGTGCCGTGCGAGTTGCGCGATGCGCTCGAGCCCGCCGCACGCGGTGAACGCATCGGGATCGGCGTCGTGCAGCTGGGTCAGCGCGAGGATCGAATTCTGTGGCGAACGCAGATCGTGCGCCAGAAAGCGCAGCGACGCGACGCGCTCGTCCAGCGCGCGGCGCAGCGGCGTGACGTCGGCGACCGAGACCGTCGCCGCGATCGCCGCATCGTGCTCGACCGGCTGCAGCGCGAGCCACAGGATCGCTTCGTCGGTTTCGAATTCGAAGCCTTGCTCGAGCGCGTCGAACAGCGCGGCGGCATCCGCGAGCGCCGCGTCGCCGAGCACAGCGGCAAGCGGCAGCCCGGCGGACAGCGTGCGGCCGAGGAGCGCGTGCGCGCGCTCGGTGGCCGCGACGATCGCGCCGCCGCCGTCGAGCGCGAGCATGCCCCACGGCTGCCGGGACTGCATCACCTCGAAGATTCGGGCATCGGCCCGTTGCGACACGCTCAAGTTCGACTCCGGCGGAGCTCGGCATCCGCGAATGATTGGACGGGCCGCGACGCGGCGGCGCGAGCGCGCAGTGTGACCCGATTCGAAAGCGCTTGTCCAGTGCCGCCGCGCCGCCCGGGCGATCAGAAGTCGGCCTTCTGCTTGAGATCGCCCGCGCTCACCGTCACTTCGTCCGGCGTGAACTCCATGTTGCCGCCCGCGCCGCGCTTGCCGACGTTCACGTTCACGAACGGATTGCCGCCCGACTCGAGACGCTCCAGCTCCTTCGTCGCGCCGGCATTCAGCTTCACGTTGCCGTCCTTGTCGACGACGCCGACCGAATTGCCGCTGCCGTTGTACAGGTTGCCCTGCGAGTCCATCTGCAGGTGCAGCGCCTCGCCGCCCGCCTTCGTGTTCAGCTTCACGTCGCGCAAGTCCTCGCCGGGCTTGCCGCCCGCCGGCGACGTCACGTGGTTCGTCGGGCCGCTGTGGCCGGTCGGCGGGTTGCCGGACGAATCGTCGCCGATGTCCGTGTCGTCGCTGCCCGAATCGTCCTGCATCAGCAGTTCCTCGATTTCGTGGAGCAGTTCCTCGATCTTCTGATCGCGGCCGCTCGACGAGGTCGACGAGGTCGACGAGGAATGATAGTGCTGCGGATTGATAGTCTGATTCGTAATGCCGTTAACGCTCATGACCGTCTCGCTATGAATGTGCATCGATTGAGGGAAAGGAACGCGCGCGGCCCTCATGCGCCCGCGGTTCGACGACAAGCTTAGGCAGCGCGCCCATGCGCGCCGCGAAACGCGCGAAGCGACGTCGCGACGCCCGAAACGACCGGCGGTGGGCCGCCCGCCGCCGCCGCGCCGCGCGCAGCGCTTCGCCGCGCGCGATGCCGCTTCGCGCGCGGCGATCGCCCGCTCACGCGCGACGGCGATCATCGTCGACGGACCCTCTCTTTTCGACCCATCGCACCGACATGGCGCTCAAACCGTGCAACAAGGCCGCCCTGCGCGCGCTGCTCTCGGTCTTTTCGGCCGGGCTGCGCGCGGGCGCGCACGCCGATCTCGACGAACTGCTGCTCGCGCTGCGCGTGCTGCAGCCGCGCAACGCCGCAGTCGACCTGTGCGACGTGCGGCTGCGGATCAGCCGGCGCGACTGGATCGGCGCGCTGCACATCCTGCGCACCCTCGAGGAACAGGAGCGCGGCACGCCGCTGTGCGCGGCGCTGCAGAGCTGGTGCCTGTACGCGCTGCAGGACGACGACTGGCGGCGCTATGCACAGACCGTGCTGCTGTCGGGCGATCGGGCGTCGACGGTGCTCGTCGGCCGGTTTCTCAAGGTGAACGAGCGCGCGAGCGGCTCCGGCGCGCACGACGACGACGTCGCCGCGAGCATCTCGCAACTGCTGCGGCTCAATCGGTATCAGTGGGCACTGCATGTGCACGCGAGCGGGATGGAGTAAGGGCGGCGCGGATTCGGCGCTCTTTGGGTCCGCGCGGTTCGCGGTTCGCGGTTCGCGGTTCGCAGTTCGCGGTGCACGGTGCGCGGTGCGCGGTTCGCGGTTTGACGGTCGAGGTTCTCGGTTCCTCGTTCGTGATTTGTCGTTCGAAGCCGGCCGTTCGCCGACTTCCGCTCTCGTCGTCCCGCGCTCATCGGCGCTCGCTTTCGGCTCCCGGCTCGTGAGTTGCGTCGGCGCCCGATGCATCGCGCCCCGCACATGCGACGTTCCACCGTCTGCCCGCCCCGGCGGCCGCCCGGCTCGCAGCCGGCGGCCGCCGGACGACGCGCGACGCGATACGCCGCGCGTCGCACCGCGACGTCACCGGTCGGCCGTCTGCGAAGGCGCCTCGTCGAACATCCGCCGATAGCCGTTGACGAGCGTCGACCGATGCTGGATGCCCCAGCGGCTCGCGATCTCGAGCACGCTCGCCGCGCGCGGCGCGTCGGACAGCAGCTCGCCGCGAATCCGCTCCATCCGCTGCCGCCGGATCAGCTCGCTCGGCGACAGCCCGAGATACGTCTTGAACGCCGCCTGCAACGCGCGCTCGGTCACGTCGATGTGCGCGGCGATCTCGCGCACCGACAGGTCGCGCTGGTCGAGCCGCTCCATCAGGTAGCGATACGCGCGCCGGTACTTGCCCGGCAGCCGCGCGCTGACGTCGTCGCTCGGCGCGCCCGCGTGCGTGCCGCAGCGCGCGATCGCGAGCGCGGGCGCGAGCGCCGCGCCGTCCAAGCGCACGTGCCGCACCGACGCGAGCGCATAGCGCGCATACAGCGACGACGACTCGCGAATCCGCCCCTGCTGCTCGCGCACCTTCGCCGCGCAATACAGATAGTCGAGCGTCCAGCGCACATGCGAGCCGCAGCGCCCGGCCGCGTCGCGATACGGCGCGATCATCGTGTCGGCGACGTTCGGCGCGCAGCCCGCGAGCGCCGCGAGCGCCACTTCGAGGCGCACGCTGCGCTGATAGTCGGCGAGGCCCGTCCTCGCGCACCAGCTCACGTGCGCATCGATGCGCGCGAGCGCCGCGTGGTCGCCGGCCGCGAGCGCGCGCGCCTGCCGCATGTAGTCGACGCGCATCCGCAAGAGCGGCGGCGCATCCGCGCCGGCCGCGGGCGCGCCCGTTTCCGCGAACGCCGACAACGGCAGGTCGGCGAGCGCCGAGCGCCAGTAGACGTGGTCGCCGAGCGCATCGGCGCGACCGATCTGGTATTGCAGCAGCAAGTCCGTGCGCAGCGCGAGCGCGAGCTGCGGCCAGCGCGGATCGGCGCCGCGGGCGGCCTCGTCCAGCACGTCGAGCGCCGCCATCGCATCCTCGGCGCGGCCGAGATGGTGCATGACGACGCATGCGCCGACGAGGCTTTCGAGCTTCTGCGCGACGCTCGCCGCGCGATCGTCGGCGATCCGCCGGAAGCCGGCCTGCGCGATGCCGAAACGGTTCTGGAAGAACGCCTGCCAGCTCGCGTTGCGGCAGGTCATCACGCGCGTCTGGTCGCGCGATTCGCGCAGCAGCTTCTGCGCGCGGCGGAACGTTTCCTCGGCTTCCTCGAAGCGGCCGAGCACGAGCTGGATGTCGGCATACGCGTGGATGTCGCGCACGTCGGCGGCCGCGTCGCCCGGCTCGGCGTCGCAGCGCGCGGCGACGAGCGCGGCCGCTTCGGCGAAGCGGCCGTCGAGCACGCGCGCGGCGTAGGCGTCGTTCGACGACGGATTGGCGAGCGCGGCGGCGGCGGCGAAATAGAGTGTCGAAAACATGGCGGCTCCTCTCGGCAAGCGGTTCGAATACGATGGGTTCGGGCTCGATCCGCGCGCCTCGCCGCCGCTCGTCGCGGGGCGCAGCGCGTGGATGCGTGCCGCTATCGTCTCGTCCGCGCCCGATCGGCGCAGCAGTTTGTGACGTTCCGTTACGATTGGTTCGGGCGTCGCTCGTCGCCCGCTTCCCGCTTCCCGCTTCCCGCTTCCCGCTTCCCGCTTCCCGCTTCCCGCTTTCCGCCGTCCGCCGCGCGCCGTCCGCCGTCCGCCGCGCGCCGTCCGCCGTCCGCCGCGCGCCGCGCGCCGCTACACCCGCAGCCAGAAATACTCGCCGGAAGCGATCCCGCTGAACATCTCGTCTCCCGATTCGATGATGTTCTGCCGCCAGTAGCGGCCGTGCTCCGCGTAGTGCGCGAACAGATCGGCGAGCGTCGCGCCCGTCACGTCCGGCGTGAGCGGCAGCCGCATCAGCAGCACGATGCTGCCCGTGTCCGCGTCGATGCCGAGCTGCGCCTGGTCCTGCGCGTAGATCAGCAGGTTCGCCTCGAGCAGCAGCCGGTACACCGCGAGCGTGCGGCCCGCGTTGACGATTCCGTAATGGAAGTTCACGTACATCGAATCCGGATCGTCTTCGAAGTGTTCGAGCCGCACGTCGAAACCCTCGACATCGATCGAGCGCGTTTCGAGCACATGGTCGACGTCCGGCAAACCGACGATCGCGCACACTTCGGCGATGACTTTCTCGTAGTGTTCGTGGCTCATGGCTGCTCCGTTCTGGAATCCGGCGTGCCGCAAAAAAACAGCCGGCGCACGAAGCGCCGGCTGTCCGACATTCGTCGAGCGGCGGCGAACTTACTGGATCTTCTCCGCGCCTTTTTGAATCAGGCCGACGGCGGCCTTCTTCACTTCCATCTCCGCCTGCGCGATCGTCATCTTCATTTGATTCTCGGCCATCTTGTTCATCGCCGCGATGCCCGCGTCGGTACTGCTGCCCGCGCTGAACAGGGCTTTGCCGGCATGCAGCGCCGTATTGATCATGCTCATAGTCAACACTCCATAGATAGTGCGTGCGTACACGCATCGACAAAGATCCGGCGCAACCGCCGCTCGTTGCATTTCGCGCGGCCCGCCGCTTTTTTGCCGCGCAGCGCACGGCGTCGTCGGGAACGGCTCGCGCCGCTCCGTCCGCCGCCGCACGCCGCGCGGCGAAACCGTGGCCGTCAGGCGGCCGTCGCGTTCGCCTCGTGCAGCGTCGCGACGATTCGCTGCGCGGCGAGCAACCCGCGATAGATCTTCTGCATCGCATCTCGGTCGTAATCGCTCGCCGCATGCGCGGTGGCCGCGCTCACGCGCTCGGCCGTCTCGCCGAGCGCGCGGCGGATCGCGCCGATCCGCGCGGCCGCGTCGGGCGCCGCGAGCGCCTGCTCGAGCGGTCCGAATGCGTCCGCCGCCTGTTCCAATGCTTCGTACATGCCGCTTCTCCCGTCAGTTGAAGGTCCGTCAGTTCAGCTCCGGCGCGCCGTCGGCCGGCGCGCCCGCAAACACGTGCTTCACGCCGTCCGGCGTCTCGATGTAGCGCACGTCGCCGATCTCGAGCATCCCCGAGTAAGCGACAGGCACCGGGGCGTCGCCGGACTGGCGCGCGTCGACGTCGATCGCGCGCACATTCGGCCCGACGTCCGCGCGCACCCGCTCGACCGCCGCGCGCAGCCGCGCGAGATCCGGCACGACGCCCGACACCCGAAAGCGCCCCTGCCCCGCGTACGCGACCGTCGCGCCCGATGTGCCCGATGCGCCGAGCGATTCGCCGATGCTCTGCGCATCGTCCTGCGCGACGTCGTACTGCCGCTCGATGCGGCGCCCGGCGAGACGCTCGAGCAGCTTGCGCGCGGCGAGATCGTCGGCGGGCGTCGCCACCATCCCGGTGACGGCGACCATCGCGCCGCGCGGCGCCGCCCGCAGCTCCGCGTAGCCCGCGCGCTTCAGCTCCCCGCCGACGCGGTTCGCGAGCGCATCGACGGTCTCGACGGCCGGCGGCGCGCTCGGATGCGCGCTCGCGAGCATCGCGCCCATCGCGAGCAACCCGGCGACGAGCGCGCCGCCCGCCGCCGCGCACGCCGCGAGCTTGCGCTGCGCGCCGCGCCTGGCCGCATCGGCGCCGGGCGGCGGCGCCCACAGCGTCGCGAGCAACTCGAGATCGCTCGGCCACGCGCCGTCCGCAGGCCCGACGCACAGCGCGGTCTCGCCGAACGGCACCGGCACGAAATCGAGCATCAGGAGCGGCGAGCCATCCGCATCGAACGGGTCGGCCGCCGTTTCGGGCGGCACGCTCGCCGCGCGCCGCGCGCGCGTCGTGCCTTGCGCGTCGATCGACAGCAGCAGATCGCCGTCGCGCCAGTCGGTGATGCGAACCTCTGCGTCGTCGCCCGCGCCGATCCGGTGCTCGCCGGCGTCGAGCGCGATTTCCGCGCCGGCGTGCAGGCCGGTCAGGATTCGCAGCAGCTTCATCGGTCGTTCCTCATCCTTGCGTCGTGTGGTTCATCGGCATCGATCGGATCGATCGCGAACGGTGCGCCGTTTCGATCGCGCCGCATCGTTCATCCATGCAGCCAGAATAGTTCGATGCGGCATCGCGGTTCGCCCGCCGCGCGAATTCGCCGCCGCGTTTGCGAAGCGGCGCGCATGCCGCGCGCGCTCGCATTCACGATCGCGGCCGCTGCGCGAGCGCGATGCCGCCGCGCAGCGTCTCGACGCTCGCGCGCGCGCGCGCGAGCTGCGCGTTCGTCGACGGCCGTTCCGCGTTGAACACCAGGAGCGGCAGCAGCAGGAAGTGCGTGCGCGCGCGCTCGCCATGCGCGGCCGACATGTCGCGCGCCGCGCCGCCCGCGCCCTGCGTCGCATCGAGCAGCAACTGCTTCACGCCGCTCCAGCCGATCGGCGTCCATGGCCCCGTGCGCAAGCGGGCCGCGAGCAGATCCGCGCTGTGATCGAGCAGCGCGGCCGTGATCCGCGCATCGGGCTGCGCATCGGCGTGCCGGCCGAGCTGGAGCAGCGTGTCGGCCCACAGGTGCCGCAGCGCCTGCTCGCGCTGCGCCCCGTGCGCCAGCGTGCGCGCGATGTCGCGCAGCGCGCGCGGCGCGGCGGCGGGCGCGAATGCCGGACGCGCGCGCGCGGCGCGCACGCGCGACAGCTCGAACACGTTCGCCGGCTCGCCGTCGCGCTCGTCCTGATCGCGCTGCTGCCTGCCGCCGCCGTGCCCGCCCGCATGCCCGCCATGCCCGCCATGTTCGTCGCGCGGCGCGACGTGCGCGTGCGGCGCTAGCGCTTCGTCGCCGACGTCGAACGCTTCTCCCTGGCTATCCGCGCGGCGGCGCCGGCGCGCGCCCGCCGCGGCCATCTTCGGCCGCGGCTTGAGCTTCGCGAGCATCTGGTTGCGCGCGGCCATCGCGCTCGCCTGGTAGCCGTTCGAATATGCAAAGCGCGTGCCGTACTTGCCGTAGGTCGTCGCGACGCGCGCGCGCACCGGCCGGCGCCGCCGCGGATCGTGCTTCGCCGCGTGGACTGTGTGCGCGATCGCGCGCGTGACGCGGCTCATGACGGCACCGCCGCAGTGAGCAGCTGCTGCGCGAAGTGCAGGATCTCGGCGGCCGCCCACGGCCCGGTGATGGCCACCGTCACCGTCACCGCGACCAGCTTCACGCCGTACGAGATGCTCTGCTCCTGCAACGACGTGATCGCCTGCAGGAACGAGATCGCGAGGCCGGACGCGGCCGCGACGAGCACGACGGGCAGCGAGATGTAGAGACACAGCATCATGCCTTGCGACGTGAGCCGGATCAGGTCGTCGGTTTCCATCGGGCGAGCCTCCTCGGAATCGAAAATCGGAAATCGGTCAGCGAGCATCAGGAATAGGTCAGCACGAGGCCGTGCACGAGTGTCGACCAGCCGTCCATCACGACGAACAGCATCAGCTTGAACGGGATCGCGACGTTGGTCGGCTGCACCTGGTTCATCCCCATCGACATCAGCACGTTCGCGATCACGAGATCGACGATGACGAACGCGATGTAGAGGATGAAGCCGATGCGGAACGCGTCGGTCATCTGCGCGAGCGTGAACGCGGGCGCGAGCACGATCAGGTCGTCCTCGCGCAGTTGCGCGGCCGCCGCCTTCGGCCAGACCACCGACGCGGAGCGCAGGAAAAAGCGCTTCTCGCGCTCGCGCGAGTGCGCGGCGAGGAACTGGCGGAACGGCTCCTTCGCCGCGCCGAACGCCTGCAGCATCGCCTGCGTCGGCTGCGGCGACAGCGCCTGCCCCTGCAGTTGCTGCTGCGCGGCGAAGCCGATCGGCGCCATGATGTACAGCGACACGAGGATCGCGATGCCGTTGAGCACCATGTTCGGCGGCACCTGCTGCACGCCGAGCGCGTTGCGCAGCAGGCCGAGCACGACGACGATCTTCGCGTACGACGTGACCACCATCGCGATGAACGGCACCATGCTCATCACGAGCACGGCGATCAAGAGGCCGGTGACGTCGTTAAACTGAACCATCGTCGCCCGCCATCCGGTCGATCCGCACGCCGAGATGCGCGCCCACCGCGACGAGCCGGCCGCCGCCTATCGTCTGGCCATACGCGACGAGCCGCACCGGCGCGTCGCGCGCGGCGAGCGGCAGCTCGAGCACGTAGCCCGGCCGCAGCGCGGCGAGCTCGGCGATCGACAGCGACAGCGTGTCGAGCTCGACGTGCACGGGCAGCTCGACGTCGCCGAGGTCCGCGGGCTCGGGCGCGCAGCACGGCGCATCGCTCGACGAATCGAGTGACGAATCCGCCTGCGGATCGGCAGGCGAGCCGGCAGGCGAATCTGCAAGCGAGTCGGCAAGCGGATCGGCAGGCGAATCACCCCGTGAATCGGCTGGTGAATCGCCGGGTGAACCCGCGGGCGGACGGCCCGGCGGGTCGCCCGCGACGATCGGCTCGTCGAGATCGTCCGCCGTGTCCGGCATATCGGTCATCGTCATCGTGTTTCCCTCGATCAGAACGGTTGCATGCCATTGCGTCGCGCGACGCGCGCCCCACCAGGCATGCAGCGGGCCCACCCGCGCGGCGCCGAGCGCGGCGGGCGCGATGTCCAGCAGCACGTCGCCCGGGCGCAGGCTGCGCAGCACCGCGAGCGGCAGGCTGCGCGTGCCGAGCCGCACGCGGCCGGCCAGGCGCACGCGCGCGAAGCGCGTCGCCGCATCGCGCGGCCGCTCGCTTCGCAGCCGCGTCGCGAGCGCATCGAGCCACGGCGTTTGCGCATCGAGCAGCGCGCAGCGCATCGGCGCGCCGTCGAGCGCGAACGACAGCACGCAGCGCGTCGCGTCGAGCGCCGCCGGATGCGCGGCGTGCAGCGCGCCGATCGTCACGCCGTCGAGCCCCGCCGCCGCGAACGCGGCGACGAGCGGCGCGAGCAGCGTCGACGCGAGCGCCGTGCGCAGCGAGAAACTCGCATCGCCTTGCGCGTCGAGCGCGCGCGCGGCGACGACGTCGAGCGCCGGAAACGCCGCGAGGTCGATCGCGACGCGCGCGCTCGCGCCGCCGCGCCGCAGCTCGAGCACGCCCGGGCGCTCGAAGCGCGGCCGCTCGCCGGTCACCGCGCGCCAGCCGGACAACGCCGGAAAGCGCGCGAGCCACGCGGCGAGCCGCGCGTCGGCCAGCAGGCGCGCGAGCGCCGCGTCGAACGCGCTGCACGCGGGCAGCGGCAGCGCGGCGTCGATGCCGGACGGCTCGGCGATATCGGATTCCAGTTCGATCGGCTCGGTGTTCATCGTCGCAGGCGGTCGGGTTTGGTGGCGTGCTCGCTCAGTCGACGTCGATCTCGATCGCGCGCGGCGCGCCGTGATGCGCAAGCAGCGTGTCGAGTCGCGCGTGCAGCGTCGCGCCATGCGTGCAGAGTAAGTGCCGCGTCGCCGCGTCGGGCGTCTGGAACCGAAGCCGCAAGTCGAAACGCGAAAGAACGAGATGCAGCACCGTGTCCGGCAGCAGCGCCGCGTCGAGCGGCAGGCTGATCTCCCAACGGTTCGACGCGTCGCTGCCGCACAGCGCGGCGATCTCGGGCGCGAGCGCTTCGGCGACGCACACCATCCGCTCGCGCTGCGCGAACACCTGATTGACGAACGCGTCGGAGCCCGCGCGCGCGCGCGCCATCGCCTCGCGCCCGAGCGCATCCGGCAGCGCGGCCGGATCGCGCTCGAACCGCGGCGCGGCGCCGTCGCGCCACGGCATCAGCGCGTCGCGCCGCCGCTCGTCGCCGGCCGCGGCGCGCTCGCCGGCGGGCGCAACGCGCGAGCGCCGCATCAACTGCGCGTAGTCGAAGCCGCGGCGCGCCGCGCGCGGCGCCGGCGCGCCGTCCGGCTCGGGCGCGGGCTCGCCCGCGATGATCCGCACGGGCCTCAGATCGGCGGCGCTCATGCGTGGGCCGCCTGCGGCATCGTCACGCGGCCGAGCGGCTGCAATTGAACCTGGTCGCCCAGCTCCTGATACGAATAGACGGGCAGCCAGCCGAGCCGCGCCTCGATCATCCGCCGCGTGTAGCGGCGCACGTCCATCGACGTGACGAGCGCGACGTCGTCGCGCGGCGCATCGCCGACGAACGACGCCACGCTGTCGACCAGGTAGCGCACCTGCTCGGGCGGCAGCGCGAGGAAGTTGCCGGCGGGCGTCTGCTTGATCGATTGCCGGATGTGCTGCTCGACCGCCATGTCGAGCAGCACCGCCGGCAATTGCCGCGCGCCGCGCGCCGCCCGATACGCGAGATAGCGCGACAGGTCGCCGCGCACGTATTCGGCGAGCATCAGCATGTCCTTCTCCTTCGGCCCCCACGCGACGAGGCTCTCCATGATGTCGCGCGCGTTGCGGATCGGGATGTGCTCTTCGAGCAGGCGGCGCAGCACGTCGGCGATCCGTTGCGTCGGCAGCGCCTTCTGCACCTCGGCGACGAGCCCCGGATAGTCGAGGCCGAGCTGATCGAGAATCCACTGGGTTTCCTGAATGCCGAGGAACAGATAGGCGTTGCGCCTAAGCAGCGCGATCGTCTCGTGCGCGATCACCTGCTCGGCGCGCCATGCGCGCACGCCGGCCGGCGCCGCCTTGTCGTCGATCCAGTAGCTCTGCGCGAGGCCGCCCGCCGGCCCGCGTTTCGTGCAGCGGCCGGCGAGCGCGGGATCGGACGCCGCATCGGGCAGCATCGTCTGGTCGGCCGGCAATTCGAGCCGCGTCTGCGGCACGTCGCGCATCAGGATCTCGCACGTCGATTCGGGCAGCGCGTCGCTCGTCCACAGCGTGATGCCGGGAAACGGCAGCCCCTGCTCCTCCTGCAGCTTCGCGCGCTCCTCGTCGAACGCGCGGTCGAGCGCGGCGGGCGCGAGCCGCGCGACGAGATCGGGCGCGACGCGCACGCCGATCGCGCACGTGAAGAGCGGCGCGCGCGGCAGGATCGACGGCGTGCCGCTCTTCGCGCCCGCGCGCTGCAGCGCGATCACCGGCTCGCCGCGCGCGGTCGTGCGGCGCGCGCCCTTGTGCAGCCGGTAGCCGGCGAACGCGAGCGTCGCCGACAGCAGCGCGAAGAGCGCCGCCGGAAAGCCCGGCACCGCGGCGAAGCCGAGCAGCAGCACCGCCGCGAAATACAGCGCGCGATGGCTGCCGCCCAGTTGCCTCGCGATCTCGGAGCCGAGCGACGCGCCCTCGCCTTCGTCATGATCGTCGGCGACGCGCGTGATCATCACGCCCGCCGCGACCGAGATCAGGAGCGACGGGATCTGCGACACCATCGCGTCGCCGACCGACAGGATCGAGAAGCGGTTCGCCGCTTCCCCCGCCGTCATCCCGTGGTACATCACGCCGATCGCGATGCCCGCGACGATGTTCACGAGCGTGATGATGAGCCCCGCGATCGCGTCGCCCTTGACGAACTTCATCGCGCCGTCCATCCCGCCGTGCAGCTGGCTCTCCTTCGCGAGCGTCGCGCGCTTGCGGCGCGCCTCGTCGGGCGTGAGGATGTTCGCGCGCAGGTCCGCGTCGATGCTCATCTGCTTGCCGGGCATCGCGTCGAGCGTGAAGCGCGCGCCGACTTCGGCGACGCGCTCCGAGCCCTTCGCGATCACGATGAACTGCACGGTCGTGATGATCAGGAACACGACGAGGCCGACGACGAGATTGCCGCCGACGACGAGCTCGCCGAAGCTCTCGATGATGTCGCCCGCGTTCGCGTGCAGCAGGATCGACTTCGTCGACGCGATGTTCAGCGACAGCCGGTACAGCGTCGTGAACAGCAGCACCGACGGAAACACCGACAGTGACACGATGCTGCCGACGTACATCGTCACCATCAGCAGCGTGACGCTGATCGCGATGTTCACGCCGAGCAGCACGTCGATCACCTCGGGCGGCAGCGGCAGGATCATCAGCGACACGATCGCGACGACGAGCACCGTGATGCCGACCTCGCCGCCGGCGGGAAGTTTGAGGGATTTCAGCGTCATGACGACCTCGCGCAGGGAACGGCGGCGTCGGCGCGCACGCCCGAGATGGACTCGACCCAGCGCAGGATCGCGGCCACCGTTTCGAACAGTTCTTCGGGAATCGCCGCGTCGCGCTCGACGCGGTACAGCGCGCGCGCGACGCTCGGGTTGCCGACGATCGGCACGCCGAGCGCGTGCGCGTGGCGGCGCAGCGCGAGCGCGCCGTCGTCGACGGCTTTCTCGATCACCCGCGGCAACGGATGCTCGTCGGGCGCGTAGCGGATCGCGACCGCGTAGTGCGTCGGGTTGACGACGAGCACGTTCGCCTGGCCGACCTTCTGCCGCGGCGGCGCGCTCGTCGCGATCTCGCGCGCGAGCCGGCGGCGCTCGCCCTTCGTGTGCGGATCGCCCTCGCTCTCCTTGTGCTCGCGCTTGGTCTCCTCCTTCGTCATCCGGTTGTCGCGGATGAACATCGCGCGCGAGATCTTGTAATCGGCCGCGGCGAACACCGCGACGACGAGCGCGACGACGCCGAACAGTTTCATCAGCACGGTCCACAGCACGCGCGAAAGCTGCGGCGTCGCCTCGTACACGCTCGCGACGACGAGCGGAAACAGCGATGTCATCATCTTCCAGATCACGCACGTGAGCACGATCGCCTTGACGATCATCTTCACGAGCTCGAGCAGCGATTTCGTCGAGAAGATCCGCTTGATCCCCGCCATCGGGCTGATCGCGTCGAACTTCGGCATCACGGGTTCGAGCGTGATCATGAAACCCGCCTGCGGCGCTTGCGATGCAACGCCCGCGACGATCGCGGCGGCGACGAACGGCAGCATCGTCAGCCCGGCGCTCGCGGCGAGATCGTGCAACGCGGCGAGCGTCGCCTGCGGCGTGCGCTCGCCGTGCACGAAATCGAGCGCGGTGCGGATCGCGCGCGACAGGCCGCCCGTCAGCATCGCCTCGCCCGCCGTCAGCACGCCGATCGCGGCCGCCAGCGTCGCCGCGTCCGCGACGTCCTTGCTCTTCGCGACCTGGCCCTTCTCCCGGGCCTTCTTCAGCTTCCGCTCGGTGGGCTCTTCGGTTTTCTCTTCGGCCATCGCCGGCGTTCCTGTCGAGAGTCGGACACGACGCGTACGTTAGCGGCGCGCCGCGCCGCGCGCACGCGCCCACCCGAAGCCGCGCCGCGCGCAGCGAAGCGCGCGCGACGCTTCGCTGCGCGCGGCGCGGCTTCGCATCGGCGGCCGGGCGGCCGCCGCGCGCTGCTACCTTGCGCCCCATACGCCTTTTCCTCAACGACATGCGCCGCTCGCGCGGCGACACGGAGCGCACACCATGGACGAATCCCGGCCGACCTATCTGCGATGCAGCCAAGCGGCGCTGAACGTACTGATCGACGCGGCGAGCCTCGCGCTCGGCGGCGCGCTCGGCGGCCCGGCTGCCGATCCCTACGATATCGGCCTGCTGATCGACGCGCTGCGCGTGCTCGCGCCGCAACTGCCCGCCGCCGACATGTTCGACGGCATGCTGCACGTCGCGCTCGGCAACTTCGACGACGCGGTGCGCGTGTTCGCGGAGGTGTCGAACGGCCCGACGAACGCGATCTACGGCAAGGCGCTGCTCGCGTTCGCGCTGCAACTGAAGCGCGATCCGCAGTGGCGAAGCGCCGCCGACGACGTGCTGGCGGCGGGCGGCCCCGCGCAGGCGATCGCGCTCGTGCGCGCGCTCGAGCGGCAGCATGACGTGATGCTCGCGAAGGAGCATGCGCAACGCACGGGCGTGTGGGAATTGCCCGGATCGGCCGCCCCCGACGACGCGGCGCCCGCGAATCCGTCGGGCGGCTTCGACGCGCAGGCCGCGTTCGCGCATCAGCAATATCTGCGTCTTTGACGAGGAGGCCCGCATGAACGCCCCGCTTTCCCCGATCGACCTGACCCGCGCGCTCGACGCCGCGTTTCAGGACGCGGCCGCCGCGCCGGCCGCGTCGATGCCCAACGTCCCGCCGGAGGTCGGCGCCGAGGTCGCCGGCCGCTTCCAGGCGCTGATGTCGAACGCGACGCCGGTGCCGCCCGCGGCGCACGCGCACGAAACGAGCGCGGTGGCGAAACTCGTCGAGACGTCGGACGCCGCGATCAAGCAGGTGCTCGACAATGCCGCCTTTCTGAGCCGGCACGCGCACGAGATGTCGACCAACGAGATGTTGGCGGCATCGCTGCGGGCGTCGGCCGAGGCGACCGCCCTGCAGATCGACATGCAGGCGAAGATGAGCGTCGTCACGTCGACGAAGGACGCGATCGGCTCGCTGATGAAGAACCAGTGATCATGAAACCATTCCGTCTCCCGAACCGCGCCGCCGGCCGCAGCCTGGCCCGGCTGCCGGCCCGGCTCGCCGCGCTCGCCGCATGCGCGGCGCTCGTCGCCGGGTGCCAGCAGGAGCTGTACGGCGGCCTCGCCGAGCGCGACTGCAACGAGATGATGGCCGCGCTGCTGCAAAACGGCGTCGATGCGCAAAAGAAGACGCCCGACGGCGGCAAGACATGGACGCTCGCCGTCGACGACAAGCAGATCGTCAAGGCAATGGAAGTGCTGCGCGCGCGCGGGCTGCCCGCCACGCGCTACGACGATCTCGGCGCGCTCTTCAAGAAGGACGGCCTCGTGTCGACGCCGACCGAGGAACGCGTGCGCTTCATCTACGGCGTGTCGCAGGAGCTGTCGGACACGCTGTCGAAGATCGACGGCGTCGTCGTCGCGCGCGTGCACATCGTGCTGCCGAACAACGATCCGCTCGCGCAGGTCGCGAAGCCTTCGTCGGCGTCGGTGTTCATCAAGTACCGGCCGAGCGCGAATCTCGCGACGCTCACGCCGCAGATCAAGAACCTCGTCGTCCATAGCGTCGAAGGGCTGACGTACGACGAAGTGAGCGTCACGTCGGTCGCGGCCGACCCGGTCGATCTGGTGTCGGCCGCGCAGCCCCCCGCGCGGAAATCCGGCGGCGCGATGCTCGTCGGCGTGCTGGCCGCCGTCATCGCGTGCATCGCGCTCGCGGCCGCGGGCGGCGCGCTGTGGTGGCGCGCGCGCAAGAGCGGCGGCGCAGGCCCGGGCGCGGGCGGGCTCGCCGCGCGGCTGCGCGGCGGCGGCGCGAAGGCCGCGGCCGCGCCCCGTCAGGCCGGCGTGCGATGACGGGCGGCGCGGCGGCCGCGAGCGGCGCGAGCGTCGAGACACGGGCCGCCTGGCTCGCCGGCTACGACGCGAACGCGCGGCGCGCGGCGGACTGGATTCACGCGAGCTGGCACGGCGCGCTCGCGCCGCTCGTCGCCGCGATGCACGAGCGCGCGCCCGCGCAGCGCGCCGCGTGCTCGCTGCTGCTGTTGCGCACGCTCGGGGGGCCATCGCCGACGCTCGACGGATTCGATTCGCCCGCGGACCGGCTCGCCGCGCTGCCCGTCGCCGACGTGCTGCGGCTCATGCGCGTGCGCGCGCTGCTGATGCGCCGCACCGAATTGCGCCACTGGATCGGCCGCGCGAGCCGCGAGCGGCTCGCCGGCTGGGTCGGCGCCGACGGCTGCCGCGCGCTCGCCGCGCTCTGCGCGCAGCCCGACACGCCGCGCGCGCGCGATCTCGATCGGCGCGAGCCGGTCGCGCCGCTCGCGCGGCTGTCCGATGACGACCTCGCATGGGAAGGCTGGTGCCTGTTCGAGCGCGAACGGGCGTGGTCGCCGGCGGGGCCGATGCGCATCGTGCGCCTCGCGCTGCCGCGCGAGTCCGCGCGCGCGCCGTGGATCGAACGCGCGGCGGCAAGCTCGGACGGCGCGACGCTGCTCGCGCGCCTGCCGTCGCTCTTTCCGGAGTGGTCATGGCTTTTTGGCTGAAGAACCGGCAGATTCCGCTCGCCGACGATCTCTGCATCGATGCGCCGCACGGCGTGCTTCGCCGCGACGCGTTCGAGACGGTTCAGGCGCTCGACGCCGTGCTCGACGCGCTCGCGGCGGAACGCGACGCGGTGCTGCGCGCCGCGCGCGACGCCGCCGGACAGATCGCCGCCGACGCGCGCGCGCAGGCTGACGCGCTCGTCGAAGCCGCGCGGCGCGAGCACGACAGCGCGTACGCGCGCGGCTACGACGCGGGCCGCGCACAGGCGATCGCCGACTGGCATGCGCGGGCGGCCGATTCGTTCGAGCAGGAGCGGCGCGTGCGCGACCGGATGCGCGAGCGGCTCGCGGAGCTCGTCGCCGCCGCCGTCCAGCAGATGGTGCGCGCGGAGGATGCGCGCGGGCTGTTCGCGCGCGCGGCGGAAACGGTCGAGCGCGTCGTCGCCGGCGCGAGCTACCTGACGGTGCGTGTGTGCGACGCCGATTACGACGCCGCGCGCGAGCAGTTCGGGCGGCTGGCCGACGCGTGGCGGCGGCAGGGACGCAACGTGCCTGTCGACGTCGTCGTCGAGCCGCGCGTCGCGCGCGGCACCTGCGTGTGCGAATCCGATTTCGGCACCGTCGACGCGAGCCTCGACACGCAACTGAACGCGATCCGCGCGGCGCTCGCCCGCGCGCTCGACGACGCGGGCCGCTCATGAACGCGCTGACCGATCTGTCCCGCGTCGCCGACGCGATGGCCGCGCGGCTCGCGATCGAGCCCGCCGTCGGCATGACGGGCAAGGTGCTCGAGGTGATCGGCACGCTCGTGCGCGTGGTCGGCCTCGAAGCGACGCTCGGCGAGCTGTGCGAGCTGCGCAGCGCGTCGGGCGCGCTGATCCAGCATGCGGAAGTCGTCGGCTTCACGCGCAACGTCGCGCTGCTTTCGCCGTTCGGCACGCTCGGCGAGATCAATCGCGGCACGCGCGTGATCGGCTTGCGGCGGCCGCTTTCCGTGAAGGTCGGCAACGGCATTCTCGGGCGCGTGATCGACAGTTTCGGCGAGCCGATCGACGGGCGCGGCGAACTCGACTACGACGCGCTGCGCCCCGTGATCGCGCCGCCGCCGAACCCGATGTCGCGGCGCATGGTCGATGCGTCGCTCGCGACCGGCGTGCGCATCGTCGACGGCCTGATCACGCTCGGCGAAGGCCAGCGAATGGGCATCTTCGCGCCCGCCGGCGTCGGCAAGAGCACGCTGCTCGGCATGTTCGCGCGCGGCGCGTCGTGCGACATCAACGTGATCGCGCTGATCGGCGAGCGCGGCCGCGAAGTGCGCGAGTTCGTCGAGTTGATCATGGGCGAGGACGGGATGGCGCGCTCGGTCGTCGTGTGCGCGACGTCCGATCGCTCGTCGATCGAGCGAGCGAAGGCCGCGTACGCGGCCACCGCGATCGCCGAGTATTTCCGCGACCAGGGCAAGCGCGTGCTGCTGATGATGGATTCGCTCACGCGCTTCGCGCGCGCCGGCCGCGAGATCGGCCTCGCGGCCGGCGAGCCGCCCGCGCGGCGCGGCTTCCCGCCTTCCGTGTTCGCCGAGTTGCCGCGCCTGCTCGAGCGCACCGGAATGGGCGAGCGCGGCTCGATCACCGCGCTCTACACGGTGCTCGCCGAAGACGATTCCGGCAGCGACCCGATCGCCGAGGAAGTGCGCGGCATTCTCGACGGCCACATCATCCTGTCGCGCGAGATCGCCGCGCGCAACCAGTATCCGGCGATCGACGTGCTCGGCAGCCTGTCGCGGATCATGCCGCAGATCGCCGCGCGCGAGCACGTCGGCGCGGCGGGCCGGCTGCGCCAGTTGCTCGCGAAGCACCGCGAGATCGAGACGCTGTTGCAGCTCGGCGAATACCAGGCGGGCAGCGATCCGGCCGCCGACGAGGCGGTCGCGAAGATCGACCGGATTCGCGCGTTCCTGAACCAGCGCACCGACGAGTACTCGCCGCCCGACGCGACGCTTGCCGCGCTTCACGAACTCGTCCGATGAGCAGCCGCAAACAGCGCGCGTTCGAGACGCTGCTCGCGCGGCGCGAGCAGCGCGGCGCGAAGCTGCGCGCGGAGCAGGGCGCGCAGCGCGCGCAACGCGACGCGGCGGCAGCCGAGCTCGCGCAGGGCGAAGCGCACGCGCACGCGAAGCTCGATGCGGCCAATCGCTACGCGGCGCGCGTCGACGCGATGGCGGCGGGCCACGCGCCGTTCGCGATCGGCGATTACGCGGCGTGCCGCCGCTATCGCGACGCGCTCCTCGACGAGCACGCGCTCGCGAGCGCGCAGTGCGAGCGGCTGCGCGCGGCGCTGCGCGCGGTGGTCGACCAGCTCGCCGCGACCGCGCGCCGGATCGCGCGCAACGACGCGCAGATCGACGTCGTGCGCGAGCGGGTCCGGCGGCTCGCGCGCGCGGCGGAGGCGGCCGCCGAGGACATGCAGGACGAGGACATCGAGGAAGGCGTGCTCGCGCGCCGGCTCGCGGCCGCGCGGGCATCGAACGAGACATTCGGATGAACACCTACGACATCTTTGCGCTTCAGCACCTGGGCGACGAATTCATCGGCTTCATCGTGCTGCTCGCGCTGTCGAGCGAGCGGCTGCTCGTGATCATGTCGATCCTGCCCGCGACCGCCGACACCGTGCTGAAAGGCCCGATGCGCAGCGGCGCGGCGGCGCTCTGGTGCCTGTTCGTCGCGTGCGGGCAGCAGGCGCTGATTCCGCAGCTTCACGGCGCGTTTCTCGTGATCGCATGCTTGAAGGAGGCCGTGATCGGG
This sequence comes from Burkholderia thailandensis E264, assembly GCF_000012365.1. Classification (NCBI taxonomy): domain Bacteria; kingdom Pseudomonadati; phylum Pseudomonadota; class Betaproteobacteria; order Burkholderiales; family Burkholderiaceae; genus Burkholderia; species Burkholderia thailandensis. The sequence continues at coordinate 873,453 of NC_007650.1, read as the reverse complement.
CTTGTGATCGGCATTGCGGCGTCGACGGTGTTCTGGGCCGCCGAGGCGATCGGCACGTATGTCGACGACGTCGCCGGCTTCAACAACCTGCAGATGCAGAATCCGAGTTCGGGCACGCAGACGTCGCTGATGGCGACGCTGTTCGGGCAACTGACGATTGCGTCGTTCTGGCTGCTGGGCGGCATGACGTTCCTGCTCGGCGCGCTGTACGAATCGTACGCATGGTGGCCGCTCGGCTCGTTCGATCCGGTTCCCGCGCCGCTCCTCGAGATGTTCGCGCAGGCGCGGCTCGACATGCTGATGAACATGGTCGCGCGGATCGCGACGCCGATGATGACGATGCTGGTGCTCGTCGACCTGGGCCTCGCGTTCGTCGCGCGATCGGCGCAGAAGCTCGATCTGATGTCGGTCAGCCAGCCGCTCAAGGGCGCGATCGCGGTGCTGATCGTCGCGGTGCTGGCGGGCAATTTCGTGAACGAGATGCGCGGGCAGATTTCGCTCGCGGAACTGGCGCAGCAGGTCAGACGGCTTGCGGAGCGGCCGGGACGCGATGGGAAGACGGATGGCGGCGGCGGGGCTTCGGGGGCTTCAGGCGTTTCGGGCGTTTCGGGCGTTTCGGGCGTTTCGGGCGTTTCGGGCGTTTCGGGCGTTTCGGGCGTTTCGGGCGTTTCGGGCGTTTCGGGCGTTTCGGGCGTTTCGGGCGCGACCAGTGTCACATCCATCCGCTGACCCGGCGAATCATGCCGTCTCGCGCGCCGCCATGCCGGCCCCGCGAAACGAAAGGCCGAGCCGGCGCGCAGAACGCCTCGATGCGCTTCGCACCGCGTTCGACGGCTTCGCGAGCCCAGCCGACCGCCGCCTTCGCGCACCATACGCTGCTCCTGCGATATCGATCGGCATCCGGATCATCCGATCGGCAAGCGGATCGCGCATCGACACTCGCAACGCCGCCGCGAATTCGCGCCGACCGGCTGCGGAAACCCGCAAGGCGCATGACCGCCGGGCAAGCCGGGGCCGCGCGCGATGCACGCTTCGCCGCCAATGTCGTTCCGCCGGCACCCATCCGTTCAGGAGGCACGTCGCCATGTTGAAGTCCGTTCAGCAGTCAACGCAGCCGCCGGCCGCCGCCGCGCCTGATCGGAGCGCGCCGGCCCCGTCGCCGAACCAGCCGGGCCGGCCGAGGCGCTCGCTCGGCCCGTTCTCGCACGGCACGTTGCGCAGCGCGCGCGAAATGTCGAATCAGACGCGCAACGACGAAGCGCCCCGGTTGCCGCCGCTCTCGTTCGGCGAGCCGCTGCCGCTCGACCACATCGCCGGCCGGCCGCCGCATACGCCGCCGGGCGCACGAACATCCGGCCCGCGCGACAATACGGCCGACAATACGGCGGGCAATACGGCCGGCAGTACGCCCAGCAATACCGCGGGCAACCCGCCGCCGGCCGGCAATCACGCGGCGCAGCGGTCAGCGCGGCTTCCGCCGTCCGCGTTGCCGCCCGCATCGCCGCCGCACGTCGACGCTCCCGAGCGCGCCCCTGTCCCGATGCGCGACGCGCGCCACTCGTCGCACGACGCCGCCGGCTCCGCCGCGCGCGGCGCGACGCCGCCTCCGCTCGGCGGCACGTCGTCTTCGACAGACAGCGACTCGCGCGTCGCGACGGACGCCATCGAGCGGCCCGCCCCACCTCCTCCGCCGCCTCCGGCATCAACCGCGGCGCCCCCGGCCGCCGCGCCCACGCGGCCGGCCGCGGACGACTTTCGCGCGCCGCATCCGGAGCGCCAGCCCGGCCAGGCCTACGACCGCGGCAAGCCGGGCTTCACGCTTGTCGAGACGAACGGCATCCGCCCGCTCGCGCCGCTGTTCAACGCGACCGCCGCCGGTCATCACGGCGAAGTCGCGGCCGGCCTCGCGATCGGCGGGCTCGCATCGGGCCTCGCGCACGAGACGGCCGGCGCCGGCATGAACGGCCATGCGCTGTTCGCGTCGTGGCACAAGCGCCGGCGCTACGACCGGCAGCTGTCGGCGATGCGCGATCGCGACGTCGCCGCATTCAGCGGCGCCGCCGTCGGCAGCGACGCGCGTCGGCTCGACCGGCTGATCCTCACGCGCGGCCGCGACGGCAAGCTCGACTACGATCTCGACAAGGTGATGAAGCTCGCGGCGAACGACGATCCGCCACTCGCGACGCAAAGCGCGCATGCGAGGGACGTGCTGCTCACGCTGTACATCCGCGACGAAGTCGCCGGCAAGCGGATGAGCCGCGCCGCCTACGAGCTCGGACGCAACGCGCTCGGCATCGCGTCGGGTGCGGCGCTGATCGCCGGCACGCAGGGGCTCGCGGCCGCGCCGGCGAGCGCGGGCGCAGTCGCGGCAAAACAGGCGGGCTTCGCGCTCGCGCTGCTGAATGCGCTCGACATCGGCAAGGGCGTGCGCGGCCTGAAGCAGCGGATGCGCAACGACAAGGCGCGCGACATCGACCGCAGCGCGCTGCGCAGCCGCATCGCGCTCGATACGCGCGACATCGACAGCGAGACGCCCGACGAAGCGATCAAGGGCATCCACGCGGTGCTGAAGGACAACGGCCGGATCGAGGCCGACCGCAGGCGCTTCGGCAAGGTCTTTCCGGGACGCTGGATCAACGAGAAAAAATCGACTTCGAACAAGAACGACATGGCCGACCTGACGGCCAAGCATGCGATGACGATCATCGATCGCAGCATCGATCGCTTCGCCGGAGAAGGCGATGCGAAGCTCCACGCGTTCTATGCGCGCGTTCATGCGAGGAACGCGTCGACGCCGCAGCAAAAGCGCGCGCTGCGCGATGCGATCGACGGCGACGCGGACCTCGTCGACGCGTACAACCTGATGCGCGATCTCGGCATGCGCGGCGGCGAGGCGCGCGTCGCGATCGACAGCCTGATCGCGCGGCGCATCGAGATCGGGCTCGCGAACGACGCGGCAACGTCCCGCGCCCGCGCGACGGACGCCGGCAGGAAGTACGCGGAGCAGGCGAGCTCGGGCGAGCGCGCGCCCGACGATGTCGCCGCGATGCGCACGGTGCTGCAGCGGCGATGAGCCGGCGCTCGGCGTGCGACGCGATCATGCGCTCATGCGCAATTGCGTCCGCGCGGCGACCGCGGCGCACGGCGCGCAGCGCGCGCGTACCGTCCGCGCGTCCACGGTGGATGCCCGTTCGCATGCTCGACGGTTCGCATTCGCGTCGCCCGCTTCGCGGCTGCGGCCGCCGCTCCCCGCCGCGGCGCGCATCATCGGCCCATCGACCGGCCGTCGCCGCGATCCGGTTTCGGCGGGCAGGCGTGCCGCCGATCTCGCCGTCGGGCGCCACGGCGCCCGACGCCCTTTCCTCCTCCGATCAAAGGTACCACCATGCCCAAAATCAACGGCACAAGCACATCGCACGTGGACAGCCATGCCACGCCGACGTCGAACGAGAGCTCGCAGCCCACCCGGCGTTCGAGCAGCCGCCCGACGGGCGGCTCGTCGCTGAGCGGCCTGCACGACCTCAGTCAGTCGACGCCGCATTCGCGCCGCGAGCACGTGACGGCCAGCGCGGCCGACCACATGACGCAACCGAACGCGACGTACTATTCGGCGGCCGTCCATCAGGTCAGCTCCACGCTGCAGAACAACGGGCTCGGCATCACGCAGCGCTCGCACGACAGCGTGCTGCGCAATCTCCAGGGCATCGAACAGGGCACGCAGACGCACACGGGCGCGCACATGACCGAAAGCCGGTCGTTCGGCAACGACGCGGTCAATCACTTTCAGCGCCGCGAATACCTCGACAGCGCGGTCACCGCGTTCGGCTCGGCGGTCAACGCCGCGGCCTCGATGACCGTCGGGCCGGCGCGCGATTTCGAGACGGCCCGCCGGCACCCGGACCCGCAAATCGCCGCACGCGCGGCGGCGAGCCTGCATCAGGACTTCGAGACGCTGCCTTCCCCGACCCACAGCAAGTGACGCATTCGGAACGTCACGCGGCGCGGCGGCCGCTTTCCGTCCACGCGGAAGCGGCCGCCGCGCGCCTCGCGCGAGCCTACCCCGGCTAGGGCGTGTTCACACTACATTAGTTTGAGGTTATGCTTCGGAGATGGAAATCTCCGAAGCCCAATTCAAGCAGATCGAACATTGCCTGCCGCGACAGCGTGGCAATGTGAGCCTGTCGAACCTGCAAGTGCTCAACGCGATCCTTTATGTGGCCGAGCACGGATGTAAATGGCGCGGCCTGCCACCACGTTTCGGCCGCTGGCACACGATCTACACGCGCATGAACCGTTGGTCTCGCAACGGTGTACTGGACCGAGTGTTCACGGAGTTGCAGCGCGCGCAGATCATTCGCGTTCGGATTGAAGCGGTATCGCTGGATAGCACGATCGTGAAGGTTCATCCTGACGGCACCGGTGCGTTAAAAAAAATGGACCTCAAGCCATCGGCAAGTCTCGCGGAGGATGGACAACCAAGATTCATATGGTTGCCGCGGATGCTCGAACAGCCATAACGTTCGCACTGTCGCCCGGTCAAGCCGGCGATGCGCCGCAGGGACGTGCACTGCTCGAACGCCTGGGGCCGCCGAATCGGCCGCTGCACCTGCTGATGGACAAGGCGTACGAAGGTAACGAAACCCGACAACTCGCGCTCGATCTCGGCTTCATCCCGGTCGTCCCTCCGTTGAGTACGCGCGTCGAGCCTTGGGAATACGACCGGGAAATGTACAAGCGTCGTAACGAAGTCGAGCGGCTGTTCCGTCGATTGAAGGGTTTTCGTCGCATCTTCTCGCGCTTCGACAAACTCGACTTGATGTTCATTGCCTTTATCAACTTCGCCCTGATTATCGAAGCCCTTCGATAGTGTGAACACGCCCTAGGCGCTCGACAGATAAGCCGGCGTCTTGCGCTCGCCACCGAACGCCTCGCGCCCGCGCATCATCGTGAGGTTGTCGATCATCGGCGAACCGCCGCGCCGCCAGTCGAACATCAGCCTGTTCGCCCGCAATGCCCGCCGGCCCCCGGCGAGCGCATCCGCGCCGAGCGGCTCGCCGTTCCCGTATTCGCACTCGTGCGGCGGATCGCCGTTGCCGGCCAGTTTCTCGAACGTGCCGCGCAGCCGCGGCGCGAGCGCCGACGGATGCCACGGCTCGGCCTGATTGAACCCGAGCGCGCAGCCCGTCCGCGGGTGCGAGACGATCGCGTCGCACAGCGTCGGTCAGCCCTGCGCGCGCCGCCGAACGTAACGCTTGATGAAATCGACCCACGCGCGAATCTTCTGCGGCACGTGCCGCGTCGACGGATACAGCGCGTAGACGCCCTGCTGCGCAAACCGGTAATCCGGCAGCGCGTCGACCAACGTGCCATTGTCCAGATCGTCGCGCACGAGCCACTCCGGCAGCAGCGCGACGCCGCTGCCCTGCCGCGCGAACGCGCGCAGCACCGATGCGTTGTCCGCGATCAGATGCGGTTTCGCCGCCGGCCGATACACGTGCTCGCGGCCGTCGCGATCGTGCAGCAACCACGATGCAACCTGCGACAGGCGACTGTGCCCGAGCTGCGGCAGGCGCGCGAGCGCATCCGGCGACTCGATACGCGCGACGCCGTGCGCGGCCAGCAATGCGGGCGACGCCACCGGCCGCACGTCGTACGTGTCGATGCACACGCCCCGGAACGGTAAGTCCTGGAACTGCTCGAAGCGGCCGAGCCGGATCGCGACGTCGAAGCGATCGCGCACCAGATCCGCCTGCGACGTGTGCGTCTCGAGCCGCACGCGCAACGCCGGATGCATGCTCATGAATTCCCGCAGCGCCGGCGCGACGACCGCGAGCGCGTACTCGACCGTCGACGTCACCCGCAAGCTGCCCTGCATCCCGCCGTGCTCGCCGCGCGCGTCGTCGATCGCCTCCTCGGCTTCGGCGAGCACGCGCAGGCAGCGCGCGTAGAAGCGCTCGCCCGCCTCGGTCAACTCGACGCGCCGCGTCGTGCGCGTGAGCAGCGTCACGCCCAGCTCGGCCTCGAGCTGCTTGACATTGAAGCTCACGGCCGCGCGCGCCTGGTTCAGCACGTTCGCGGCGCCCGTGAACGACCCGGCTTCCACGACCGCGCGAAACACGTCGAAACGATCCAAGCTCACCATCGCGCCCTCGATTGTCAAATTTTTTTGATCAGTCTATCCGGGCAATCGGACTGACGGCCACGGATCGCGGACTTTACACTACGTCGCCTGATGTCACCGCCCGCCTCCATGTCCGCTCGCTCACGCATCGCCGCCGTCTATCTGCTCGGATTCTCGATCGATCTCGCGAACATGTTCGCGATCAACGCCGCGTATCCGGCGCTGCAGCGCGAGCTGCACGCATCGGTCACGCAGCTCGCGTGGATCGGCAACATCTACATGCTCGGGCTGACCGTCGTGATTCCGCTCGGCGCTTGGCTCGCGCACCGGTTCGGCGAGCGCCGGCTGCTCGCCGCGTCGCTGCTCGTGTTCGCGCTCGGCAGCGCCGGCGCGGCGAGCGCGCAATCGATCGGCGCGCTGCTCGCGTCGCGGCTCGTGCAGGGGCTCGGCGGCGGCCTGCTGATTCCCGTCGGCCAGGCGATGACCTATCGCGCCTATCCGCGCGAAACGCGCGCACGCCTGACGTCGATCGTGATGATGGTCGCGCTGCTCGTTCCCGCGACGTCGCCGGCGCTCGGCGGCGTGATCGTCGACCACGCATCGTGGCGCGCGGTGTTCGCGGGGATGCTCGCGCTCGCCGCGTTGGCGTGCGTGCTCGCGCTCGCGTGGCTACCCGCCGACGTCTCGAACGACGCGCCTCGCCCGCTCGATGCGGCCGGCCTCGGCCTCAGCGCGGCCGGGCTCATCGCGCTGCTGCTCGGCTTCACGTTCGCGAGCCGGCGCGGCGCGCCAATGCCGGCGATCGCCGCGCTCGCGATCGCGTGCGTCGCCGGCCTCGCGTACGTCCGGCACGCGCGCCGCTCGAGCGCGCCGCTGCTCGATCTCGCGCTGCTGTCGCAGCCGCTCCTGCGCGTTGGCGTCGTCATCTATCTGTGCGTGCCCGGCGTCTTCACGGGCGTGAATCTGATCGCATCGCTCTTTCTGCAAAACGCGCTCGGGCTCAGCGCGACGCAGGTCGGCGCGCTGATGGTGCCGTGGTCCGCCGCGTCGTTCGCCGCGATCGCGACGACGCGACGCGCCTTCCCGTTGCACGGCCCGAGGCCGCTGCTCGCCTGCGGCATCGTGATCGCGTGCATCGGCGTCGCGCTGCTCGCGACGCCGCTCGCGGCGCACGAGGCAGGCCGCATGCTGGCCTACGCCGCGATGGGATTCGGCGCGAGCCTCTGCACGAGCACGTCGCAAAGCGCCGCGTTTCTAGACGTGCCGGCCGACCGAATGGGCGAAGCGAGCGCGCTATGGAACATCAACCGTCAGTTGAGCTTCTGTCTGGGCAGCGCCGTGCTCGGCAGCGCACTCAATTTCCTGCTGGCGCTCGATGGCGGCGCCGCGCCGCTTGCATACCGCCAGTGCTTCGCGCTCGGCGCGCTGCTCACGCTGCTGCCGCTGCCGCTCGTCGCCCGGCTCGGCTCGCGCCGCGCGCGCGTCTCACCCACTGTTTCCTCGGATACCCAATCGAACCGATCATGAACGAAACGAACCCGTATTTTCAGGAAGTCATCGATGCGCACGTCGACATCGAACGCTGGTTGTCCGGTCACGCCGAATTCGACCGCCTGCCCGCATTGCTCGGCCGCTTTTCGCCGCATTTCTCGATGATCGCCACGCGCGGCGCGCCGCTCGACCACGCCGGCCTCGACGAACTGTTCCGCCGGGGGCACGGCCAACGTCCGGGGCTGCGCATCGCGATCGACGAACTGCAGCAGATCGGCGCGTGGCGCGGCGGCGCGGTGATCGGCTACCGGGAAACGCAAACCGACGGTCAGGGCCGCACGAACACGCGACGTTCGACGGTCGTGTTCGAACGCGGCGCGGCGTCGCGCATCGTCTGGCGGCATCTGCATGAAACGCCGCTCGCGGCGTGAGCCGCGGTCGAGCGACGGTCGAGCAACGTCCAATCGGCTCGAACGTGCGCATCGAAGGCGCACGTCACATCGGCGCGAGCGCCGCATTCGGCGCATCCTGCACGCATCGACGCACGCCGGCCGAAGCGGCGGCCCCGGAACGAACGCGCAAGCTATCCGGCCGACGCGTCCTGAAGCAAGCGCCGCCGAACGATCGGCAGCCAGATCGTGAAGCGCGATCCGTTGCCCGGCTCGCTGTCGACCTCGATCCGGCCGCCGTGTTTTTCGACGATCCCGTACGAAACCGACAGGCCGAGCCCGGTGCCCTTGCCGACCGGCTTCGTCGTATAGAACGGATCGAAGATCTTCGCGATCCGGTCCGCCGGAATGCCGACGCCCGTATCCTCGATCGCGATCGTCACGCCGTCGCCTTCGCGGCGCGTGCGGATCGTGATGGTGCCGCGCTCGACGATCGCCTGCACGGCGTTCATCAGCAGGTTCATCATGACCTGGTTCAACTGCGACGGCATGCATTCGACGGCCGGCAGCTCGCCGTAATCCTTGACGACCTCCGCCTTGTACTTCAGCTCGTTGCGCACGACGTTCAGCGTCGCCTCCAGGCCCTCGTGGATGTCGGTGAAGTTCCATTCCTCGCTGCCCGCCCGCGAGAAGTCGCGCAGGTCCTGCACGATCCGCCGCACACGCGACGCGCCTTCGATCGATTCGTCGATCAGCGTTCCGATGTCGCCGCGCAGATAATCGAGATCGACTTCCTCGTGCGCGGCGCGCAGACGGGCTCGCGCATCGCCGCCGGCATCGGCGATCATCGCGTCCTCCAGCGCCATCACGTCGAGCAGTTGCCGCACCCACGTCTTCAGCATGCGCAGATTCGAATCGACGAAGCCGATCGGATTGTTGATCTCGTGCGCGACGCCCGCCGCGAGCTGGCCGATCGACGCGAGCTTCTCGGATTGCAGCAGTTGCCCGTGCGCCTGCGCGAGCTGCTCGATCAGGTGGCGCTGCGCCTCGCGCTCGGTTTCGAGTTCCGCCTGCGTCCGCTTGCGCTCCTCGATCTCCTGCGCCATCAGCGCCTGCGTGCGCTGCAGCGCGTGCATGATCTTCTGGTTCTCGTGCAGCGCCGCCTCCAGCTCGCGCGTGCGGTGCCGCACCTGGTCCTCCAGCGTGACCGCCATCTGGAACAGACTGAAATCCGATCCGCAGACGATCGTGCTGCGCTCCGCGCGATCCATCAGCGACCGCACGATCTTGTTCAGCCGCACGATCTCCTTCTTCAGGGTCGGGATGTCGGCCGACGCGTCGTCGACGAGACGCGATTCAGGCACGTTCGGGCCTCGGCGCGTGACTGAACACGATGCCGGTCAGCGTCTGGTTCACGTGAACGCCGCCGTACTGTTCGCCGTAAGTGCTGAAGCCGACCGCGCGATTCGCCTTCAGCAGTTCCGCCGCCGTGTCGCGCGTACCCCGCTGCATCATTTCGAGATGGCGCAGGATGCAGTCCCACGCGAGCACGAGTTGCGGCTCGCCGAACGAATCGCGCAAATCGCCGAAGGTCGCCTGAAGGTTGTCGACGAGGTCGAGCGCGCGCGCAACGCGCAGCACGAGGCCCTCCTCGATCGCGCAGTAGAACGTGAGGCTGCCGTCCGGATTGAGCTTCTGGATCGAGCGCACGTAATCGGTGCCGTCGATCAGCACGACGACGGGCGCCGCCGCGAAGTGCCCCGGGCTCAGATCCTCGACGCGCGCGCCGATGAGGCGCGCGTATTCCTCGGCGGCGGGCAGCCCGTTGATCTCGCTGACGGTGCGGCGCTCCGCATCCGCCTGCGTGACGACGAGCCGCTCGGCGCCGCAGCGGAAATGCTGAGTCTTGAAGGTGCGGAACGGCAGCGCGGTCGACGCGACGATCAGCGCCGCGCAGTCGTCGCGAAACCGTCCGTCGTAGAAGATCGCGGTGCGCTCGAAACGCAGATCGTCGGCCGCCGAGCCGCCGACGAGCGGAATGTCGCCGAGCGCGCCCTGCAACGTGCGCGTGACAGGCTCCTCGCGCACCGACAATCCGTCGATCAACAACAGCGCGAACGGATTCGCGCCGCTCGCGCGCGGCGCGCGCCGCTCCAGATCGTGCAGCGCGTCGAGCGTGCACGCGTGCCCGCTCGCGATCGTGAACGTCTGAAGCCCCTCGAGCAGCGCGGTTTCGATGGTGAACAGCGCGCGCGGCAGCGCGACAGCGACGAGACTGCCGTTGCGGTAGCCGGCCGGACCGATCTCGCCCGCCGTCGTGCAGCCGATCACGCGCGTGCCGCGAAACCGCTCGCGCATCTCGTCCGCGAGCGCATCGAGATCGAAGCGGCTCGAACAGAAGAACAGCACCAGCTCGGCGTCGCAGCCCGCGAGCGCCACATGAACTTCCCGCACGGCGGCGCGTGCGTCCGCGCACGTCGAGTGCACGGCGGGAATCGCAGAGGACAACGAGTTCACGACAGATCTCCCCTTCGTCAGACGGCTTCGAACGAGCCGATGTCTTCGCGGCCGTGCGCGACGCCGATCGCCGCCGCGGGCCGTGGTGCGTCAATCGAGTCTGTGGCACGGTGGCGGCTCGCCGCCCGCCGCATCGACGAAAATGACGAACGGCGCGGCTTCGTTCGCCTCGAAGCGGCGCACCTGCGCGGCCTGATGCGACGACACGACGCTGCCTTTCGTCATCAGCAGGATGCCGCAGCTGTTGCGCAGATCGTGGGCCAGCCGCATGCCTTGCGCGAGTTGCGAAGCGTTGATGCGCGATACGCTCGCGCGCCGGTCGAGCGCCGCCGATTCCTTCGACGTAGCGACGAACCGGTCGACGACGCGCGGGTCGTAGCGCCGGCCCGCCTGCGAGACGAGCACCGCCGTCGCCTGCTGCACGGTGTACGGCCGCTTGAACATGCTGCCGCTGCATAGCGCGTCGAAGTCGCGCGCGACGGCGAGAATGCGCGAGCCGAGTGCAATCGCGTTGGCGGCGAGTCCGTCGGGCGTGCCGCGCCCGTCGAACCGCTCGTATTGATGATGGATCACGTGCGCGACGCGACTGAGCCGCTGAACCGGCGTGAGCACCATCTGCGCGCGCAGCGGATGCTGGAAATAGAGCCGGCTTTCGTCCGGCGTCATGCGGTCGATAGGCTTGTGCAACAGTTCGTCCGGCAGCGACAGCTTGCCGATGCCGTGCAGCAGCCCCGCGAGGAACAGTTCCTGCGCCTGCCAGCCGCTCATGCCGAGCGCGAGCGCCAGATTGCGCGCCGCCTCGCCGACGCGCTGCGATTCGCCGCCGGGCGCGCCGCAGCGCAGCTCGATCATGTTCGCGCACACCTGAACCATCGCGGCGAAATCGTGCGTCAGGTCGCGCTGCGCGTCCTCGAGAAGCAGCATCGTCTGGCGGATTTCCTCGACGCGCGCCCGCACCTGAACCTCGAGCCCCGCGTTGAACGCGCGCAGCGTTTCGTTCTGCGCGCGCGTGAGCGCGTGGAGCCTCGCGGCCTCGCGACGCAGGCGCTGCTGCTCAAGCGCCTGCTCGACGGTCAGCAGCAGATCGTGATCGTCCCAGGGCTTGGTCAGATAGCGATAGATGCCGGCTTCGTTGATCGCGCGTGCGGCCGAATCGATTTCCGAATAGCCGGTCAGCAGAATGCGCATCGCGTCGGGATGCCGCTCGCTCGCGCGCGCGAGAAATTCGGCGCCGCTCATTTGCGGCATCCGCAGATCGGACACGATCAGGTCGACTTCGCTCGCGGCCAGCAGGTCGAGCGCGGCCTCGCCGCTATTGGCGCATAGCATCCGGTAACGCTTCGGACGAAACGTGCGCTTGAGCGACGACAGCACGTCCGGCTCATCGTCGACGAGCAGCACGACCGGCACGTCGCCGGACGCGTCGCCCGCCGCGCGCGCCGGCCGTGCGTCGTCATCCCCGGCGAACTCGTTGCTGCGTGCCGATATCGAAGGACTGCTCGCTCTCGCTCGTTCGCTCATGGTGCCCTCATTCCGATCTCTCTTTTTTCTTGGATGTCGGCAGCGCGAGCGATTCGGCGCACTAGGGAAAACGCGGCAAACACGAGAAACGCAGAAACGCCGCGTGCGGATTGCCCATTTTCAGGCATCCGGAATATTCGGCATGTTTGGTCCCGGTTTCATTCGGTTCATTAAACGGCTATTTAACGCGTCCGTTTCGGCATTCAGCTTTTCATTGAAGACCGGAACAGTCCTTGCCGTCAGCCATTCATGATCGATTCGCGCGCCGGGGCCGCGCCCCTCCGACGCTGACCGCATGCTCGCATCGCGATCGACGCGCGTCGCACATCTCACGCCATTCCGTTCGTGATTCGGTGATGCGCCGAACAGTCGAATTGAAATCGGCCGCTTTTAATACGGCGCGGGAAATACGGACGACGAGGCGCAGATGCATTTCTTTCGATTCGCGTGGCGGCACGCGCAATATGGGTTTTGCCTGTTGATCGCCGGCATGTTGCTGCCGCAAGGCGCGGCGGCGGCCGTCACGGCATCCTATTCGGACATCGTGGGCTCGGACAGCGGGCTGTGCGTGTCGACGGCCGGCAACTCGAGCGCATCGGGCGCGGGTATCGTGCTGATGTCGTGCGCGGGCCTGAGCAACACGACATGGTCGTTCGTTCCCGTCGGCAACCGCTATCACATCGTGCTGCAGGGCAGCGGCCTGTGCTTGAACGTGCCCGGCGGCTCGCCGAACAGCGGCACGCAACTGATCCAGTATGCGTGCCAGGACAGCAGCCTGACCAACGATCAATGGACGATCGTCGCGCTCGGGTCGAGCTACCGGATCGTGTCCGCGTCGAGCGGCATGTGCGTGAACGTGAGCGGCGGATCGCGCGCGAGCGGCGCGGCGCTGATCCAGTATCCGTGCCAGAGCGCGAGCGCGCTCAACGATCAGTTCAACCTGTACCTGCCTGTCGTTGCGTTCACCAACGTCGCGGCGGCGAACAGCAATCTCTGCTTGAGCGTCAATGGCGGCTCGACGGCCGCCGGCGCATCGATCGTCCAGGGGACGTGCTCGAATCAGGGCGGCACGAACTGGTCGCTGCTGCCCGCCGGCAGCGGCTATCACGTCGTGTCGCAAGCCACCGGACAGTGCCTGAACGTGTATGGCGGATACAAGACGAGCGCAGCGCCCGTCATCCAGTATCCGTGCCAGGGCGACGCGCAGACCAACGATCAATGGACGGTCGCGCCCGTCGGATCGAAGTACCGGCTGATTTCGGTGTCGAGCGGCATGTGCCTGAACGTGAGCGGCGGCTCGCTATCGCCGGGCGCGCCGTTGATCCAGTATCCGTGCCAGGACGCGAACGCGCTCAACGACCAGTTCTCGCTCGGCCTGCCGCAGTCGTTCCCGGTCACGCTGCCGTCCGCATGGAGCCCGGTGATTCCTCTGCCCGTCAATCCAATCGGCATCGCGAACACGCCGAACGGCAAGCTCGTGATGTGGTCCGCGGATCAGCAGTTCAGCTTCCAGAACGACGTCGGCGGCAAGGCAACGCAGACGCAGACCGCGGTGTTCGATCCGGCGACGAACACGGCGACGCCACATATCGAAACGTCCGCGGGCTCGGACATGTTCTGCACCGGCACAGCGATGCTGCCGGACGGCAAGCTGCTCGTGAACGGCGGCGACAGCAGCCCGAAGACGACGCTGTACGACTGGGCGACCAACACGTGGAGCGCGGCGGCGGCAATGAACATTGCGCGCGGCTATCAGGGCGACACGCTGCTGTCGAACGGCTCGGTGCTGACGCTAGGCGGCTCGTGGAGCGGCGGCCAGGGCGGCAAGAACGCCGAGGTGTGGATGAACGGCGGCGCGTGGACGGTGCTGCCCGGCGTGCCCGAGACGAACATCGTCGGCCCCGATCCGCAAGGAATCTATCGCGGCGACAACCATCTGTGGCTGTTCGCGCAGGCCGGCGGCACCGTGTTCCATGCGGGGCCGAGCTCGCAGATGAACTGGATCTCGACCGAAGGCGGCGGCGCGATCCGGTCGGCGGGCATGCGCGGGGTCGATCCGTTCAGCATCAACGGCACCGCGTCGCTGTACGACGTCGGCAAGATCCTGAAGGCGGGCGGCGCGAAATCGTATCAGCAGAACGGCGGCGTCACGACCTACGCGTCGAATTCGGTCTACCAGATCGACATCACGCGCGGGCCGAATCAGCCGGCTGCGGTACAGCGCCTGAACGGCATGACTTATCAACGCGCGTTCGCGAACAGCGTGATCCTGCCGAACGGCAGCATCGTGATGATCGGCGGCCAGAGCGTGCCGATGCCGTTCACCGACACGTCCGCAATCATGGTCCCCGAAATCTGGGACCCGGCAACGCAACGCTTCAACCTGCTCAAGCCGATGCAGACGCCGCGCACCTATCACAGCACGGCGATCCTGCTGCCGGACGGCCGCGTGTTCGCAGGCGGCGGCGGCCAGTGCGGCGCAGGCTGCGCGATGAACCACCTGAACGCGGAAATTCTGACGCCGCCGTACCTGCTCAACACGGACGGCACGCCGGCGCAGCGCCCGGCAATCACGAATGCGCCTGCGTCGGCGCAGCTCGGGACGTCGATCACAGTATCGACGCAAGGCCCGGTGACGTCGTTTGTGCTGATGCGCCTGTCGTCCGTCACGCACACGACGAACAACGATCAGCGGCGCATCCCGCTCGCAATCACGTCGTCCGGCGCAACGAGCTACCGGCTCGCGATTCCGGCCGACCCCGGCGTCGTCTTGCCCGGCTATTACATGCTGTTCGCGCTGAACGCGCAGGGCGTGCCGAGCGTGTCGACGTCAATCCGGATCTCGTGACGATGCGGCGCGAATGCGGGATGCGCCGCGCGCGGCGCCCGGGGATCGCAGGGCTCGCGCTGATGCTCGCGCTCGTGTGGCCCGGCCGCGCCGCTCAAGCCGCTCAAGCCGCTCAAGCCGTTCAGGCGGCTCAGGCGGCTCAGGCGGACGACCTCGCGGCGCACGGCCGTGCGTTGTTCGCAGGCGCCGCGCCGATGCAAGGACGTTTGTCGATGCATCCCCGCGACCTGCCCGCAACGGTCGTGCGTTGCGCGAATTGTCACGCGGCGGGCGCGAGCGCCGCGGCGGCGAATTCGATCGCGCCGCGTCTGACGCGCACATGGCTCGCCGATCTGCAGAGCCGGCGCGGCGGCCCGCCGAGCCGCTACGATCGCGACGCGTTCTGCGCGCTGTTGCGCACCGGGCTCGATCCGACCTACGTGATGATCAATGTCGAGATGCCGCGCTATCGCGTGAGCGAGCGCGACTGCGCAGCACTTTGGGCCTTTCTGAACGAGGTGCCGCATGTTCGCCGGTAAGGCTGGCATGCGGCGGCGCGCGCTGCTCGCCGCCGCGCTCGGCGCGGCGCTGCCCGCACTCGCGACGTCCGCGCGCGCGCAGCCGCCGGCCGGCCAGAGCGGCTATCACGGCGGCCTGATCACGCCGCCCGTGCCAGTGCCCGACATGCCGCTACACACCGCGGACGGCCGCGCGACCCGCCTGCGCACGCTGCTCGCGGGCCGCGCCACCGCGCTGCAGTTGTTCTACACGGGCTGCTCGTCGACATGTCCGATCCAGGGCGTCGTTTTTCGGCGCGTGCAAACGCTGCTTGGGCCGCACCCGAAGCCGGACATCCAGTTGCTGTCGCTCAGCATCAGCCCGCTGGAGGACACGCCGCAGCGGATGCGCGCATGGCTTGCCCGCTTCGGCGCGCGCCCCGGCTGGATCGCCGCCGCGCCCGAGCTGAAGGATGTCGACGCCTTGCAGGCATTCTTCGGCGGCGGCCGCACCGGGCTCGACAATCACAGCACGCAGGTGCAGATGATTGACCGGCGCGGCGAGCTCGTCTGGAGGACTTACGAATTGCCGTCGCCGGAAACGCTCGCCGCGCTGCTCGGCCGCGCCTGACGGCGACGCCGCGCCGCCCGGCTCGCCTCCCGCGCGCGGCGCGCCCCGCGTTCCGCGCATGCCGCGTGCGGCGTCAACGCCAATTCGCGTCGACCCATTGGCGCACGCCCTCCCACTCCGGCGTGTTCATGTATGCAACCGTCTCGCTCTCCAGCAACGACGCCTTGCGCCAGTCGTCGATCCCGACCGTCTCGCCGAGCACGAAATTCGCGCGCCGGTAGTATCCGCCGAGCAACTGGGTCGCCTGCTGCGTCGCGAGCATCGCGGTCGTATCGAGCGTCATCCCGAGCAGCGCCGATGCCGGCACGCCGTGGCTCTCCCATGGCCAAAACCATGTCGTCACGCCCCATCGGAGCGGATCGCCGACCGCGCTCGTTTGTATGCCGTCCTGACTGATGCCGGTGCCGAGCGACAGCACCCGCAAATTGCCGAGCGCGCCGCCGAGACGGCTCGCGAGCGCCTCGGCGACAGCGGTCATCGACGGATTGTTCGCGAACAACCCGCCGTCCGCGAAGTAGCCGAGGCGCGGCACTTCATACGGCGGGAAATACGAAGGCGCGGCCGATGTCGCGAGTGCCGCGTCGACAAGCGCGACATGACGATATGCATTGCCGCTCGCGTTCGAGAACGTGCACGCCGACCAACTGCGCATCGCCGGGTCCCACATCCGCGACGAATTGATGACGATCAGCCGGCCCAACTCGGTCAGGTCGCCGCCGCGCAGCAGTTCCTGCGCGATGCGCTTGAGCCCCGTGTTCACGTACTGGCAGGCCACGTACCCAGGCCCGGCCAGTGCGGCGAAGCTCTCGGCGCCCGTCGCGATCGCCGCCTTCTGATCGAGCCACAGGCCGTTTTCCTGGAAGATCTCCGCACCGCGGTTCCGGTACACGTCGACGACTTCCGAAATCGGCACGCCGCGCGCCAATGCGAGCGCGAGCAGGCCGCCCGTCGACGTGCCGGCGAAGCCGTCCGCCTTCGCGATGATCCCGCTGTGCCGATCGAGATCCTGGATGAGCAAGGCTGTGATCAATCCCCTGATGCCCCCGCCGTCGCAACTGAGAATCTTGAAGGCCATCGCTGTTCTCCTCGACTCGTGAAATTCGTGAATGTCGTGAAATGCATGTGACGCGCTTCCGAACAGACTCATCGCCGCCGCACGTCGTGCGTCACGCATCCGATCGCGCATGCGCGTGCACATCGCCGCGCCAATCCGGCTCGGCATTGCATCCGGAACGACCGCCTGCGATCGCTTCGTCGCAGACAGCGCCGCGTGAATGGCCGGCTCCGTTGACGTGCGAACGGAAAACCAGCCGGCCGAAACGACGCGCAGCGAAACGAAACGAAGCAAAGCAAAGCAAGGCGGGCCGTCGCCGATCGCGCCGGAACGGGTTGCCGATGTCCGACACGCTTGCTCGTCTCGCGCGAGTGAACGCGGACCGCGTATCGTGCGTCGATGCGTATTCTTAACTTAGGATGTGCGAGCCGCTTTGGCCAGGCCGCGACGCAGTGATTCGATGCGCGGCGCACGTTGCAAGCGCCGCGCGCCGCCGGCTCCGAGCCGACCGTCCGCGTGGGCCGCCAGCATCACTCGCCCGCGGCGGCGGCGCGGCGCGCGCCGATCGCATCGCCCGCGCCGGCGAAACCCGAACGCGCGATCGCGACGATCCCCGCCATCGACACGCACGCCGGCACCGCCGCCGCGAGAAACAGCGATGACGACGACCATTGCAGGTGCATCAGCGCGCCGCCGAGCACCGGCCCGATGACGGAACCGATCCGGCCGAAGCCGAGACTCCAGCCGATGCCCGTCGAGCGCAGCGGCGTCGGATAGTAGACCGCAGCGAGCGCATTGAGCGCGGGCTGTCCGCCGATGATCGAGAAACCGGTCATGAAAATCGCCGCGAACACGGCGGCGAGCGACGCGAGCACGAGTGGATGCCCGATCGCGGCGATCGCGATGATCGCGAGCAGGAACGTCGTCGCGAGCACGGTCGCGAACCCGATCCGGTCGATGATGCGGCCGAGCGCGAGCGTGCCGGCCACGCCGCCCGCCCACAGCGCGGTGCCGGCGAGCACGGCGGTCGACATCGGATAACCGGCGTCGCGCATCACCGTCGGCAGCCAGTTCGACAGAAAATACATGTCGAGCAGGTTCGCGAAATTGACGAGCCACAGCAGCAGCGTGACGCGCGCGCGCCCGTCCTGGAACAGCGCGACGAACGGCGCGCCCGCGCCCTTCGGTTCGGCGCCGACGAGCGTCGCGCCGCGCGGCAACGACGCTGCCGGCACGATCCGCGCGAGTTGCCCGCGCACGCGCGCCGAATCCCCGTCGCGCGACAGCAGGAACTGGATCGATTCCGGCAGCGCGACACACATCAGCACGCCGATCGCGAGCGGAATCGCGCCGCCGACGAAGAACACGGCTCGCCAGCCTGCGTGCGGAATCAGCGCCGCGGTGATGAGCCCGCCGGCCACGCCGCCGACCGTGAAGCCGCACGACACGATCATCATCAACGACACGCGGATGCGCCGCGGGCTGTATTCGCCGGCGAGCGCCATCGCGTTCGGCATGATGCAGCCGAGCCCGAGCCCCGCCGCGAAGCGCCAGCCGATCAGTTGCGGGATCGATTGAGCGAAGCCCGTCGCGATCATGCAGACGGAGAAGAACAGCGTCGCGCCGATCAGCACCGGACGCCGGCCGATCCTGTCGGCGAGCGCGCTGAACACGAGCGAGCCGATCAGCATGCCGAACAATCCGGCGCCGAACACGGGCGACAGCGTCTCCTTCGCGGTCCCCCATTCGCGGATCACGACGGGCGCGACGTAGCCCATCGCCTGCACGTCGAATCCGTCCATCACGAGGCACGCCGCGCATAGCGCGACGATCGCCCATTGATGCGCGCCGAAGCGGCTGTTGTCGAGCATCTCGCGCACGTCCACTCGCGTCGTCATTCGTCGTCTCCTTGTCATGTCGCCATCGTCGTTCGCCCTGCGTCGGGGCATGGAACCTGCGCTACAGCTCGAGCACGATCCGCCCGCGCTTCGCGCGCGAGCAGCATGCCATCATGCGCGTATTCGCCGCGCGCTCGCCCGCGCTCAGCACGCTGTCGCGGTGATCGATCTCGCCCGCGAGCACGCGCACCTCGCACGAGCCGCAGAGCCCTTCCTCGCAATCGCTCTGCAAGTCGACGTTCGCGGCGCGCAGCGTCGCCAGCAGCGTCCGGTTCGCGGGCACAGTCAGCGTGAGCCCCGAATCCTTCAGTTCGACTTCGAACGGTTGCTCGGCGGCCGGATCGACGCGCGGCGCGGCGGCCGCGAAATGCTCGACGCGCAGCGCGTGCGCCGGCCAATGCGCGGCGCGCGCGGCGAGCGCGTCGAGCATGCGCGCGGGTCCGCACGCGTAGACCTGCGTGCCGGGCGCGACGTCGAGCGCCGAGAAATCGGCGCGCGTGCCTTCATCCGACACGTGCAGGCGAAGCCGCTCGCCGTGAAGCGCGGCGAGTTCGTCGACGAACGCCATCGTCCGGCGACTGCGGCCGCAGTAATGCAGCGTGTAGTCGATGCCGCCCGCGCGCGCTTGCCGTGCGATCGCGCCGATCGGCGTGATGCCGATGCCGCCCGCGATCAGGATCGCGCGGCTCGCGTGTGCGTCGAGCCGAAAATGATTGCGCGGCCCGCGAATCTTCACGCGCATGCCGGGCCGCAGCCGCTCGTGCATCCACGCGGAACCGCCGCGGCTCGCCGGCTCGCGCAGCACCGCGATCTCGTACGCGCCGCGCTCGGCCGGGTCGCCGCACAGCGAATACTGCCGGGAAAGGCCCGTGTCGCCGCATTCGATGTCGATGTGCGCGCCCGCGCTCCAGCGCGGCAGCGGTTCGCCGCCCGGCGCGACGAGGCGCACGCGCAGCACGCGCTCGGCCACGGGCGTCATGCTGTCGACGCGCAATGCGCGCCCCGCGCCGCGCGCGTTCGATTCGCCGATCCGCACGGCGAGCGCCGGCCGCCGCGCATCCGCGCGACGCCGCTCGGGATTCGCGGCCGGGTCCCACTCGACCCACAGATGCTCCGGACCGCGAAACGACGTGTTCGGCACGTACGTGAAGCGCTGCTCGGCGAGCCGCATGTGCGGCAGGCGGCGCGTCAGCTCGTCGATGAAGATCTGCATCTCCATCCGCGCGAGATGCTTGCCCATGCATTGATGCGCGCCGTAACCGAACGTCAGGTGCTCGGCGCAATCGTCGCGGTGGATGTCGAACAGGTCCGCATCGGCGAAGCGGCGCTCGTCGCGATTCGCCGACGACGTGACGATCAGCAGCTTCGCGCCGGCGGGAATCGCAACGCCGCCGACCGTCGCGTCGCACGTCGCGATCCGCCGCCATGCGGCGATCGACCCGTTGTGGCGCAGGCACTCGTCGACCGCGTTCGGGATCAGCGAAGGGTCGTCGCACAGCTCTCGCCACGCGCGCGGATGCTGGAGCAACAGCTTGAGCGCATTCGCGGTCGCGTTCGCGGTGGTCTCGTGCGCGGCGACGATGCCCGCCATCATCATCGAATGCAGATATGAATCGGTGACGATATCCGGATGCTCGCGCTGCATGCGGATGCCGAACTGCATCCAGCCAGGCCCCGACGGGTCCTCGCGCATCTTCTCGAGCACCTTGCCCGCGTACCTCCAGAACTGCCCGACCGCGTGCGCGACCGCCACCTGCTCGTCCGGCCGCGGCCGTCCCCACGTATTGACGGTGTGCGCGATCGAGTACTTGCGCAGCGTGTCCATGTCCTCTTCGGGTACGCCGAGGAAATGCAGCGCGACCGTAAGTGGCACTTCCCACAGCATCTGGTCGACGAGGTCCGCGCGTCCGTCGTCGACGAAGCGGTCGACGTATTCGCGCGCGAGCCGCCGCACCATCGGCTCATGCGCGCGCAACGCATCGGGCGTGAACGGCTCGATCAGCAGACGCCGCCGCGCCATGTGCGCGGGCTCGTCCTCGTTGACGAGCGTGCGGTTCATCGCATAGCCGTACGACGCGAGCACCGCGTTCGCGTCGGGCCCCGTCGGCGTGATCTTCTCGAGCGCGATCGACGGGCTGAACGTCCGGTTATCGCGAAAGATCGCCTTGATGTCGTCGTAGCGCGTGACGATCCAATAGCCGAGCTTCGGGCTGTAGAACACGGGTTCCTGCTCGCGCGCCCAGCGTACGTACTCGGGCGGGTCCTGCTGATAGGCGTCGTCGAACGGATCGAACGCCGCCGCCCCGGCGCTCGCCGGACAACCGGCCGGATGCGCGGCGGCATCGTCTGAAACGGGATGCAACGGACACTGTGCGGCGGGCGAGGCCGGCGGCGTGGACGCGGAATGCGTCATGGCAGTCCTCCAGTGGTCGAATTACGTTTTGCGTAACTCTAGTACGCATTGCGTAAATCAATGATCGGGGTTAACCTGCATCGCATTTCTATCGTAGTCACGCGATGGGCGCGATGCGCCTGCCGACGACGTCGCGCACTTCGCACTACAATCCCCGGATGACGAAAAAGGCCCCTACCCTGAAACCCGCGAGAGCCACCCGCACGCGCGATGCGACCGCGTCCGCCGCCGATCCGTCCGCGTCGCGCGAACGCCGGCAGCGCGTGCAGGCGGCCGCGACCGGCATGGCGGTGCTCAAGGGGCTGGCCCGGCTCGGCGGGCGGGCGACGCTGACGGCGCTCGCCGCGCACGTCGAAGAAAGTCCCGCGAAAGTGCATCGCTATCTGGCGAGCCTGATCGAGGAAGGCTTTGTATCGCAGGACCGCGGCACGCAGCAGTACTACCTCGGCACCGAGGCGCTGCTGATCGGCGTCGCCGCAATGCGCCAGGCCGAGCCGATCCGCGCAGCGGAGCCCGCGCTCGCCCGGCTGCGCGAGGCGCTCGCGCTGACGTGCTTCGTCGCGGTGATGGGCAATCGCGGGCCGACGATCCTGCGCATCGAGGAACCGGGGCTGCCCGTGATCGTCAACGTGCGCGCGGGCTCGGTGCTGTCGCTGCTCGGGTCCGCGACGGGGCGGCTGTTTCTCGGCCTGCTCGACGGCTCGACGATCGATGCTATGGCTCAGGCGGAACTCGCGGCCGCGCCGGCCGAGTTGCGCGCGCAGCTCGACGCGCGCGATCCGATCGGCGCGCTGCGCCGCGCAGTGCGCGCGGCCGGCTGCGCAACGGTGCGCGATACGAATCTGAAGGGCATCAGCGCGGTGTCGGCGCCGCTGCGCGACTACACCGGACATGTGTGCGCGGCGTTGACGGTGCTCGGCGCGACCGGCTCGTTCGACGCATCGCTCGAAGGAGACGTCGCGACCGCGCTGCGCCGGGAAGCCGACGCAACGAGCGCGACGCTCGGTTATCAGCGGCAGGCGTAGCGTTCGCCGCATTGCCGCTCGGGCAATGCACTGAAAACGCGGCGAACGATCGTCGCCGCCATTCCATCGGCCGCACATCGCATCGATCGTTCGCCGATTGATTCGGCGACCAAAACATCATCCGGCAACGTACCGCCCGTCATGAAGCCGCGCGGCCGGCCTCCGATCGATTACGCGCACGCGGGCCAGTCTCCACGAATCGAAAACGGCATCGATCGATAACCAAATCGTTCAAAAGTTTACTTGTAGCCAGTCTACTTATGCGCTATCACTAACCCTGAAGTTTTGCTACATCTCCACGCGACCGCCATTCACGCCGGATTCATCGCAGGCCGTGCCCGGCAGGTTCGCGACGCATGATCGAGTTTCATCCGTCACACGCTTGACGACGCGACCTCTGTCGCGGGCCCGCGCTCGTGCCGTGCTTCGCGCCGCATCAAGCGCCAAAACGAAACAAGCATTCACGGAGACAGACCCATGCACGCAAAACGCCTTTCCGCCGCCCTTCTCTCCGCCTCGCTGTGCGTGTTCTCGCATGCGGCCGAAAACGGCGCGCCGTCGAAGGACTTCGCCTTCCAGGACGATTCCGCGCTTCGCCGCGCAGACATGCTGGTTCGCCAGATGACGCTCGACGAAAAGCTGCAGCTGATTCATTCGAAGTACCAAATGAGCGATGTGCCGGGCGGCGGCGCGGGCTTCATCCAGGGTATTCCGCGGCTTCGCATCCCCGATCTGAACATGGTGGATTCGGCGACGGGCTCGGGCAGCACGTCGCAGCCGAGCACGACGTTTCCCGCGACGATCGGGCTTGCGGCGAGTTGGGACAAACGCCTTTCGTACGCATTCGGCGCGGTGATCGCCGATCAGTTGCGCGCGCAAGGATTCGCGATGGGCCTGGGCGGCGGCACCAACCTCGCGCGCGAGCCGCGCGGCGGGCGTCTGTTCGAATATCTCGGCGAAGATCCCGTTCTCGCCGGCGAGATGCTCGCGGCGCGCACGCGCGGCACGCAGGACCGCAAGGTGATCGCGACGATCAAGCACTACGTCGGCAACGAGCAGGAAACGAACCGGATGGGCGGCAACGACCAGATCGACGAGCGCACGCTGCGCGAGCTCTATCTGCTGCCGTTCGAGATCGCGATGCAGACCGCGCGGCCCGGCAACGTGATGTGCAGTTACAACCGCGTCAATGGCGACTACGCATGCGAGAACACGCACGTGCTCACCGACGTGCTCAAGAACGAATGGCGTTTTCAGGGGCAGGTGCAGTCGGACTGGGGCGCCGCGCACAGCACCGCGAAGGCGATCAACGCGGGGCTCGACGAAGAGGAAGACGTCGGGCCGACCGTGTTCCTCACGCCCGATCTCGTCAAGCAGGCGCTCGCGAATCGCGAGATCACGCCGGCGCGTCTCGACGACATGGCCCGGCGCAAGCTCTACGCGATGATCCGCACGGGCGTCATGGACGATCCGCCGCGCGGCGGCGGCACGATCGATTTCGCCGCGGCCAATCGATTCGCCCAGTATGCGGCGGAACAATCGATCGTGCTCCTGAAGAATCAGGATCGCCAACTTCCACTGGACTCGGCGAGCCTGAGGCGAATCGCGGTGATCGGCGGCCATGCCGACGCGGCCGTGCTGACGGGCGGCGGATCGGGCAATACCCGGCATCCCGTCACCGGCGCGTTCGCCGGATGCGGCGGCCTGACGTTCCCGACAACGACGGGCTGCAACTGGTGGCCGAATCCGTGGCTGAAACTCGACGTGCCTATCGTCCAGGCGATCCGCAATCTCGCGCCGGGCGCTGCGGTCGCTTTTGCCGGGAACAGCGACCAGCAGTCGCCGTTCGCCGCGTATACGCAGCAGCAAATCGATGCGGCCGTCGATCTGGCGCGACGCTCGGACGTGGCGATCGTCTTCGTCACGCAGGCGGCGGGCGAGGATTTCGGCGAGTTGCGCAGCCTCGCGCTCGCGAATCCGACGAACCAGGACGCGCTCGTCCAGGCGGTTGCGCAGGCCAATCCGCGCGTGATCGTCGTTGTCGAGAGCGGCAATCCGGTGCTCATGCCGTGGCGCGACCAGGTAAGCGCGATCGTTCAGGCCTGGTTCCCCGGCGAAGGCGGCGGAAACGCGATCGCCAACGTGCTGTTCGGCAAGGTCAATCCTTCAGGCAAACTGCCCGTCACGTTCCCGGCGCGAGACGAGGATACGCCGACCTGGGGCGCCGACGGCACGCTCTCGCCGAACCCCGTCTATTCGGAAAAACTGAAGATCGGCTATCGCTGGTACGACGCGAATCGCATCGCGCCGATGTTCCCGTTCGGCCACGGCCTGTCGTACACGCACTTCTCGTACTCCAGGCTGGAAGTGAAGCAGCGCGCGGATGCGACGACGACGGTATCGTTCACGCTGACCAACGACGGCCCGGTCGCCGGAGCCGAAGTGCCGCAAGTCTATCTCGGCGATCTCGACGACCCGCAGGAGCCGCCGAAGCGCCTCGTCGGATGGGACAAGGTGGGCCTGCGCGCAGGCGAAGCGCGACGCGTGCGCATCGTGATTCCCGCCGAGATGCGGCGCGTGTGGGATACGCATCGGAATGGATGGACGCTCGCGAAAGGCGGACGCATTTACGTGGGAGCGTCTTCGCGCGATATTCGGCTTCAGCAGCCGTGAAGGATGACGGCGGCGCCTCGCGGCGCCGCCGTTGCGGATGGCCTGGCGAAATGCAGCCGGGGCGAGCGGTAACGAAATGCCGTTCACGACGCATGGCCGCCGCCGATTCGTTGCCCGTTACCGCTCGAACGATGCGATGCGATGCGCCGTAAGTCCGTGGGCGGCTTCGTACGTCACCGATGCAGGAAGCAGCGCCGCTTCATCGGCAACGCCGCGCATGATCTCTCGAGACGAGAGCGCCGCGCCGAACCGAACGCACGATCGCCATGGCCGTTGCGCTCGGTCCGATACGGCTCGTGGCTTTGAGCCCCGCCGCCATTCGCTCGGCAATCCGACGCGGCCGTCAGCGATGCGCCAGGCGCCGGCCGTCATGAATCGGCCGTCAGGCACGTTTCTCTTCGTGCGCCTTATTTAGGAGGCGCTTCCGACTGCGTCCCGGTCCTTTCGCATCGGGCTACCAGAACTTGTAGTTTTCCCCCGCCCCTTTCCCACCTACGATGGTTCCCGCAAGCATAAAGCCGGCAGCAGATGCGCGTCTCTCGTAAACACGAGACCCAACCGCTGAAACAGAAAATCAAATTGCAAAACGCGATGTCGATCGACATTCGTCTCATCACGGCGATTCCCGTTTCACGAACTCGAGCATGGCCCGTGCGCAACGGGCCGACACCCGGCGCGACTGAAGCCGCTGAACCGGCACGACAGTCGTCATCCCCCTCAAGATAGGAGTTCGCATCATGGCTACCACCACCGAAGAAGACGTCCTGCTGCACGTCCTTCACAACGTCTACAGCGTGACGGGCGGAGAGGTGACCCCGTCGTCGGTCTCGGCGCCGACCGTCGAGCTCAAGGTGCATTTCGACGATCAAAACCATCGCATCACCGGCTTCGGCCGCATCGCCTGGGGCAAGAACAAGCCTCCCAAGGTCACGTCGGAATTCGTCGATCTCATCATCCACGGCGACTTCGGCTATTTCCCGCCGGCCAAGAAGCAACGCGACCCGAATTTCCCGGTCAAGACCCTGCAGGTCAACCTGGTCGGCTATCCGAACCTGCACTGGAATCCGCACTGGGGGATCGGCCCGCAACTTCCGATCATCTTCCATCTGAACGCGGTGATTCCCGTGGGCTCCCAGTCGGGATACTCGGCGTACAGCTACGGCGTCCCGAACGACCCGGAAGGCAACGTCTCCGTGACCGACGCGACGATTCGCCAACTGCTGCTCTGATCGCGCAGGCGGATCGTCCGCATCCGGGCGGCATTCGGCAGTTCAGCGCATGCAGCCGTTCCGGATGCGATGAGCGCCGAAGATTCGCGCGCCGGCGAAGCGAATTCGCCGGCGCCGATCGTTTTTCGCAAGTAGGACCCGCCGGAATCGAAGGACGTTCGCCGCGACAGCGTCCGTGCCGTCCCGGCTTTCCAGTTGCGATGCGGCAACCCGCGACGGTTTCCACGGCGGCGCGCCGTTCGCCGCGAATCAGGCGCCCCCACCTCGCCGCGAGCCGAAGGCGCCGCCGCATCGTTGCCGGCGACGATGCGGCGGCGACGCGTTGCAGATCATCCAATAGCGACGATTGTTGCAATCGCCATCGATCGAATCTCGACGTCGTGCCGTCGCGGTCCCGTCGTCGTGCCGTTCGACCGTCGAATCGAGAGATGATGGCATTGCATGCGGCAAACCGTCCCGGCCGTTCGGCGTCCCGGGCCGACGGATACGCGCCGCGTCGGCGGCAACCGGTTGCCGTTCCTGGCCTCGTCTTTTTTTGCGCGATCGAGCGCGCCCGACCATGCGTGAGAATTTCGAGTATCTCAGCCTGCTGGATGTATCGTCGCAATTGCGGCAACGACGCCTGTCACCGGTGGAGTTGACGCAAGCGATACTCGCACGCATCGCGCGACTCGATCCGCATCTGAACGCGTACATCCGTATCACGGCGGAATCCGCGCTCGCCGACGCTCGACGCGCCGAGCAGGAAATCGCGCGCGGAACCGATCGGGGGCCGCTGCACGGCGTACCCGTCGCCGTCAAAGACATTTTCGACATCAAGGGCATCCCGACCACGGCCGGCATGGGCATTCGCGCGAACGCCGTCGCCGATGAAGACGCCACGGTCGTCCGGCGCTTGCGCAGCGCCGGCGCGGTGATGCTCGGCAAGCTGTCGATGACCGAGGGCGCGTATGCCGAGCACCGCACACCGTTCGCGGCTCCGCGCAATCCGTGGCATGACGCGTACTGGCCCGGCGCGTCGTCCAGCGGCAGCGCCGTCGCCATCTGCGCGGGACTCTGTTACGCCGCGCTCGCGTCGGAAACCGGTGGATCGATTCGGCTGCCGGCGGCAGCCAACGGCGTCACCGGCATCAAGCCCACGTGGGGCCGCGTCTCCCGCCACCGGACGTTCGAACTCGCCGCGACGCTCGACCATGTCGGCGTCATTGCACGCTCCGCCGCCGACGCGACGGCAGTCCTCGAAGCGATCGCGGGCGCGGACCCTGCCGATCCGACGACATCCCGACTGCCCGTTCCCGATTTCCCGAGCGCGCTGACTCGCGAGCTGAAAGGCGTCCGGCTCGGCGTGGACGATTCGTGGCTCGGCGCTCGCCTCGGCGACGCGGCCGAGCGCGCGATATCGACCGCCATCGCGGTGCTTCGCGAACTCGGCGCGGAAATCGTCGCCGTGACATTGCCGGACGTGAGCGACATGATCTGGGATTGGTTTCCGGTCTGCGCCGTGCAAACGGCGCTTGCGCACGAGGCCACGTATCCGTCACGCAAGAACGAATACGGTGCGAGCCTCGCCGCGCTGATCGAGCAGGGGCGCGCACTGTCCGGAACGGAGCTTCAGCGGTTGCTTCTGCGACGTCAGGTTTTTCGGGGCAAGCTCGCGGCCGTGTTCGACGTCGTCGACATCGTGGCCTTGCCGGTGCTCGCCGACGGCGTGCCGACGATCGAGCGGATGTCGAAGGTCGACGACGATTTGATTGCGGATCTCCATCGGTTTACATGCCCGTTCAACATGGCGGGCATTCCATCGATCGTTCTGCCGTGCGGCATGTCCGCGAACGGATTGCCGCTCGTGTTTCAGATGATCGGCACGCACTTTTCCGAAGCCCTGCTCGCGTGCGTGGCGGATGCGTATCAAGCGTCGACGGAATGGCACTTGCGACACCCCGAGATGTAGAGGGCACGCGCGAGCGGACAGAAAAACTCACGCGGCTGATTCCGTCGTGCCCGGCGATTCGCGGGCGTCGGCAATCGGAACATCGGCCGCTCCATGCATCGCACGATCGTGCCGGGCAATTCAATTACCACAATTACACATCGGTTAATCTTGTTCATTTCCGGCACCCACCGCCATTAACCGCCACACCCTCAAAACAAGGATGACATCCAGATTAATTGACAATGCTTGCACCACATAAAAACCCATTGCAAAATGAAATTTTTACACCCCGCCTTTACACCTTTTTATCATCCGAAAATTCTTCGTCACGTAAACCGCATGATCGCACGCAAGCGCCCCGTAAAACGAATAAAAGCAGCCTCATAAATGTGGCGAATTCAAGAATCGAAACATGCCGTTCGTACTGCGCTCGTTCCTTTACCATCTCGCCTCCGAGCAACGATGCAAGGCGCGCACTCGCGGCTTGCCCCGCCCCCGCTCAAATCGAGCATCGATTGCAGAATTGCCCAGGCGATGAAATGCAACACGGCTCGGATTTCGAACCCGATTGATTTATCGATTTGGTTTCCCAAACCAAATGACGCGACTATACAAATTCCTTGTCGAAATATATCATTACCCCTACACTCCACATGCCCAATGAGGCTGCGGAATGCCAATTTCTCGCGGCACATTTCGGAATTAACGAAATATCTCTTACTCGATCAATTAGTTAATATCCGCCCAATAAGACGCCGCAAGCTTCCTGGCGTTGCCGCCTCGATACGGGCGCACCAATCCACCATCGTGAGAGCGATTACATGAAAAGAAATCTGTTGACCGTCACGTTGCTTGCCGCTTTGGTTGCTCCCCCGGTAATCCCCCTGGTTTGTGCCGAACCGCAACCCGGCGCCTCGTCCGCCGCCGCCGGCCCGACGGACAGCTTGGTCAATTATCAGGAATTCAAGATGCCGTCGGGCCCGGACAGAGTCCGCCGCACCATTCTCACCACCGATCCCGACGATCCGCGGAGAACCGTCACGATCGATCAGGTGTTGACACGGACGGGGCCGGATAAATTGACCTTCGTGCGGGGCGAACAGCCCGCCGATGCGACGCTCTACAGGCAAAAAATCTGCCAGAAGATGGGCGGAGTCGACGCCACCAACGATGGCGAGATCACGATCAACGATCAAATCCTGAATTTCTCGCTCTGCAGGACCGTGGGACAGCAGCCCGTCTCGAACAAGAATGCGTCGGCCGCGAAGCTGCCGGACTACGGCATTACGATCATCGTTCCCGCCGTGCAGGCGAAATTCGCTCAGCAATCGTATCTGCCGATGCACGTCTGGACGTCCACGCCGGTCGCAGGCAACGTGGATATTTCGATCTCGTCCGGCGCAACCGGCTTTCTTTCCATCAGACAATACGGATACGCCGGCGTGAACACTTTTCAACCGACCTTCACCTTCAAGCCATTCGTCTTGGGAACATTTCCCGTTACAGCGAGGGCATGTGCGCCGCAAGTGGGCTGCCAGGACGATAAGCGTGGAATCGTGACCGTGGTGCGGTGAAGAATCGCAATACGGTGAACGGATCGCGATGATCCGCTCCCGCCTTGCCTCAAGACGCCGAGGCAAGGCGCAGGCTCGATGCGCGTCATGCAACCTCTGCGCCTGCGCCGTGCGCGCTCCCGCCACGACTCGATTGTCTGCCCATCGGCCGTTTTGCACCGAACGAAGCAGCGGTCGCGCATTGACGCATTCGGCGCCGCCGACCGCCTCGCCACGCTCTGCGCCGATGCAGACCGCCACTTTGTCACGTCGCGCAAACGTGAAGCTCATGGGGATGACTCTCATCGACGCAAATGCCGGCAAGGCTTTCACCTAGCGGGCGTGACTTTCTATCGGCGCGCCGCGCCCCACCGGGAAAGGTCCTGCACTCAAGCGGTATCGGTCGTCGAGCGCCCGCTCGTACAAGCGCGAGCCACATTGCCCGTGCCAATCCCGCGCATTCTCCACCCATAATTGCATCAAAATGCGGAATCAGACCGGTTCCATCAACATGGAATTTGAATTTCACCCTCCCGTTCGAAATCCACACGATATCTTGAAGTTTATCCCCGATCAGCCTATCCTGAATCGATCGAAAGAAAAATCAATACACAAATTAATCAAACAACAATCAAATACAAAAATAGCGAGATGCGAATATTGTGTAATTCCTTCACCCACTCGATTTGTCGGCCGGAGCGGAAAGTGCTTCCCCTGCGGGCGCCATCGGATGAGCTCTCACAATAAGTGCGCGATTGGGTGTGAGGTCCGGCGTTGTACAGCCTGATCGATACGAGAGGTCGGCACATGTACGAAGAAGGTAACGCAAATGAAAAACGCGTTCGTTTCTCTCGCCATCCCGGGGCTCCTTGCATCTTCTCTGCTGGCTGATTCCGCCTACGCGGCCAATTGCCAGAATCCGCTTGGAACATGGCTCAATGAGTTGGGCTCGACCATGACAATTAGCACCTATTCTTCGAGCAGCGGTGCAATTTCTGGAGCGTACAAATCACCATCCGGAACATCGGGGCAAACCTTTCCTCTTTCCGGCTGGTTCTACGCGCCCTCATCGGCATCCCCCGGGTTGGACCAGGTCACGCTTTTCACATTTTCCGTCAACTGGAACACCCCTCAGGCGCAATACAACAGCATCACCACGTGGTCGGGAACTTGCCGGACGACAAACGGCTCACCGACGATCCAAGCGCTCTGGTACTACACCAACGCATTCGGCCAATATTCCTGGAAGCACACCAACGCTGGCCAAGACGTTTTCCAGCCAACCGGCCCGCAATAGGAACGCCATTTCTCGCGCGAGGCGAACCCTGCCGAGCGGATCGGCGGGATTCGCCACACTCGGGCGCAACGCAGCGGATGTCGCTTGGCACGACCTGGGCTCGGCGATGCTCCGGAATGAGCGCATCGACACCGGCCGCGGCAATTGGCGCTTGACAGTACGACCTAACGAAGCTTGCGGCAGGTTAACAGCCTCCTGCAACTCATTTTGGCAGTACCTTTTAAGCCCTGGCTCACGCAGAGCTAGCACACGACCGCCTCGTACTCGATGCCACGCCACACTCGCTCGAAGCACACGTTGCCGCACCGCCTCCTTTGCCGCCCGTCGACAGCCGGATGCCTCAGATCAACACCGCCTCGGCGCATGCGTTCGCCATGAGCCGGCCACCTTACGTTCGTCTCGTTCTCTTGGTCATTTCCCCGGTTGCTTTGTTGACATTGTCGCCGGTTCGAGCCCCAACATTTCACTGAATTGTGCGGTTTTTCACGGCCGCCTTTTAATTCCATTTCCAAAAACAATAAAACCCCAAATCCTCAATATTATTTATTGAAACAATTAATCCCATTCTATTTGCCAGGCGAGAAACAAATTCACATAAATTTCATGGATTGCATCACATACAGGGAAATCACTTATTGAATCCACCAGTCAAATTACTAGACTCCAAAAAAATGCGCCCCCAACGTTACCAATTCAACGATAAAACCAACGCACCAAGAGGCCAGCCAACTATCGCCGACCGGTTGGCAATTTTCAGTTCGACTGGTAAATTCCTCCTCGCACAAATACTTCATCGCCAGCTTTATCGGCCACTCTTCGAAAAAAGTATGGCCAAGTTAAATTTTGGACAACACAGCGTCCCAGCTGAACCGATTTTTAAAATCGGGACAATTATTTATTTACACACATTGCAATGGAGGCAGCCATGGCAACAACTCTTGCATTTCGCACGCATCCTGGCGCGGTGAGTATTCCTGCTGGAAAATCGCAAAAACTAGGAGAGGTCGACGTCAAATCCTATGAGCGCATCAGGTTGGTCGCCGATGAACGCGTGGGATCTGCCGGCCCGGTGATCATCCGCCTCACGATAACCGAAGGCAACGAACTCGTCGCGCAACTCGACACGCTGACGCTGCAGCCACACGCACAAATCACGCGAGTCTACGAGGTGCCGGGTACCAAGCTCAGTATTTTTGCCGATGCGCTCGCTGGCGGGTCCGGATCCTCGTCGGTCGACGTACTCATTTATGGCTGGACGGAGTAGAAAGACCGCCGCATAGCGTAAAAAAGCAGACGAGCGTTCATAAGGCGACTGTAACTATTGTGAACGCTCTAATGCTTTTATGCTGGTTCGTCCGGATTGAGGCAGACGGTGTTTGGTAGCTCTTGACCTGCCCCCACTGGTGCTGCCTGCGCAGCTATGCAATATCGGCACTAGTCGCGTCAAATGACCTTCACAATTCCAGCATCGAAATTGAAAGACGCATGGATAAAGGCTCGCACGAAAGCGGGACACGCCGAAGTCGGGTTTCATGATCTACGGCATAGTGCTGCGTCAGGACTGATCAACGCGGGTATACGCTTCCGACCGGAAGGTCGATCGGCGCGATCGGGCGCGCAATCAATGGATAACGCTTCTGTGCAATGGAAAGGACGCTCACGACGGGTACGAAAGCCCGCTCGACACCGCGCGATCCCATCTTCTCTTCCCAGCCGCGCATGCCAAAGACGTGAAACTCCCAAGATCCCGCATCGTCAGGACGCTCGCCGCTCATGTAGTCGAAGTCGAAGCGATCATTTTCGCCGAGCTTGCGCGTGCGGTGGTCGATGTAGGCCGAGCCGTTGTCCGACAGCCATTCGATGGGCTGCGCGGCCTGCGGGGTGCCGAAGCGCTGCTCGACGGCGGCCAGCATCACGTCGCGCACCACATCACCGCCATGTCCGCCGGTCGTCGCCGCCCAGCTGATCGCCTCCCGGTCGCAGCAGTCCAGCGCGAACGTGACGCGCAGCGGCGTGCCATCGTCGCATCGGAACTCATAGCCATCGGAGCACCAGCGGGTATTGCTGCGGTCCACGGCAACGCGACCGTCATGCCGCCGCTTGTCTCGCCGCACGCCGGGGCGGCGCTGCAGCAACTGGTGCTCACGCATCACCCGATACACGCGCTTGGGGTTGATGCACGGCGCACCGTTCTGTTCTCGACTACGGCGCAGCAGCGCCCAGATTTTCCTCGACCAACCCGGTATCGTCAATCGCGCGGGCGCGGCGACCATCGCGCCAGTCAGACGAGCGAATCCGCTTCACCACCACCGCAGAGCGCGCCACGCCGAGAACTTCGCAGACCGTCTTCATCGGTCGTCCCCCGGCAGCAAGGGCGAGCGCGCAATCAGGTTTTTTGAACGGCCCCACTCCACGGCTTCTTTCAGGATTTCGACCTCCAGCGTCTTCTTCCCGAGTAGTCGTTGCAGTTCCTTGATTTCCTTGATGGCGGCGGCCAGCTCAGATACGGGCACGACGGTTTCACCTGCCTTCACCGCCGCCAGACTGCCTTCCTGGTATTGCTTGCGTCAGCCGAACACCTGGTTGGCGTTGACGCCGTGCCGACGTGCCACAGCCGACACCGATGCTCCCGGCTCCAGTGTTTCCTGCACGATGGCGATTTTTTCCTGCGCCGTGCGCCGACGACGGCGCTCCGGCTCGCTCAGAATTTCGATGCTTTCCACGTAATGACTAGGCTTACTGATAGGCACAAGACTATCCCTTATTTTAAGAGAGTTCTTGTGTCCTCAGATACGCGGGGCCGCTCCACATACGTTCTCCCTGAGAGCATCATGTGCCTCGAACACGAAAATACTGACGGGCCGCATGGCGCAGATCGCCGTTGCGGCTTTGGACAGCACCGTGAACTGCTACTTGACGCGCTGATCCGTTTCGGAATTGCGCACTCAGCGATGTGGCAAAATCCGTCCTGCCAAGGATTTCGCCACGTATGCAAACACAGACAGCATCAAGCTCACATAGCAAAAATCTTGATGTCGAGGTACTGCGAGCCATCGCAATTCTAGGAACGATGGCCTCGCACCTCGACATCCTGTTTTTTTGGGGAAGCAGTCGGATCGACGCGTTCCAACGGACGTTCTTCTTTTGGGGCGGGGTCGATCTGTTCTTCTGCATTTCAGGCTACGTCATCACGGGGAACTTGCTGCGTACCCTTCCTTCCGGACGACAATGCGGGTTCGGAGCGTTCGCGATTCCGTTCTGGATTCGACGTGCCTGGCGCATTCTTCCTTCCGCTTGGCTTTGGTTGGCCATACCCTTGATTCTGAGCGTCGTGGCAAACCGCACCGGCTATCTCGGAACACCGACGGGGAACATGATCGACTCTCTGTCGGCCGTGGCACAGGTTGCCAACTTCCATTTTTGGTCGTGCTATGCATTCCCGGCGAAAACGTGCGGTATCGATCAAGTTTACTGGAGTCTATCGCTCGAAGAGCAGTGCTACATCCTGCTCCCCGTCCTTCTGTACTCTGCAAGCCGACGCACGATCATGCCGATCCTCTGCGTCGTAGTCCTGATTCAGGTGTTTCTCCCGCGCCCGATCCTCTCGTTTCTCTGGTTCGTCAGGACGGATGCTCTTGCCCTCGGTGCGCTACTCGCGCTCCTTCAACACCGTGAGTGGTACGCGAAAGTTGAGCCGAGAACTCTCGCGCGAGGTTTGCTCTCCGCAATTGCTCTTGCAGGAATGTGCCTCATTCTGGCGGCATTGCCGGGACGCCTCGCCAGCATTCCGTTTCACACCGGCCTAATCGCGCTCGTGTCGTGCATCATGGTTTGGATCGCGAGCTACGGGAAAAGCTATACGATGCCGGATGGCGCCGTGAAACGCGTTCTCGTTTACTTCGGTTCCCGGTCATACGCGATCTATCTGATCCACGTTCCCGTCTATCGCCTGACTCGAGAAATCTGGGAGCGAGTTGCAACCACTCCGAGCGCAATTGACGGCTCATTCACTCTGCGTTTTGCTTTTACCGCCATCCCGATCGTATTGCTGCTAGCAGAACTGAATTACCGATTTGTCGAGACGCCGCTCAGATTGCACGGCACTCGCGTGGCTGAGCGGTGGTCGCGCTCGCGCAACGTGGAAAGCAGAGGATCAGTCACGAGCGCACAGTAGGGAGAGATGCTTACGATGTCGGCCGGAGCAGCATGTCTTGGACGAACGCCGGCGATGAACCGCCCGCGCCCATTCGTCGGCCAGACGCTCACGAGCACCGACGCCGTGTAGCCGGACAGCATGTTCGCGCAGCCGTAGACTGCTACTCGCTATAGCACTTGTCGCACTGGTTGCAAGCAACGCCAATGCGCCCGTCATCGGATTGCAGATCGCGTAGAGCGCGACATAGCTATTCGCCGGAGTCGCACCGGTGTCCATGCCGCCCGCGTTCGAAAGATCGCCCCAGACAGCAACGCAACGACGGAAACGCTATCGGAAGTATTGCTGGGTGAGGATGCCGTGATGTTGTAGCGCGCGACACTGGAACCATTCGAAATTCCCGTCGCGCCGAGCCCACTTTCAATCAGGTTGACCGAAATGTCACTCGCCGCCAGATGGCAGCACGCGGCCGAGGTGATCTAGCGAGCAGGGTTGCCGCCCGCGCGGTACTCAAGAACCAACGGCATCGAGGATCGCCTTTACGCAGCCGCGTACGCGCCTCGCAGTCTCGCCCTTCTTCATCCAGATGGCTGAAGGACGCGCACGATCATTTCGATATCGACATCGCGCACGTCGACGTCGCCGATCACCGGGTAGGCGTACGTCTCGAGCCTGGTTGTCCACTGCGTTGCGCGCTTGGTGTTACGCCACGTCGAAGTACGGTCGGCAATGCACGCCTCGGCAGCCTGCTTGAACGTCAAGCCCGATACATCTTCGGCCGACCTCTGAGCTTAGGCGCGCCGCCGCGCGGCGATCAGATCGATGCCCAGCTTCGCGCTCGCCCGGCCGCCGGGCGCCACCTTTCGCGCCGCAGCGACCGGCAACACTGACAACGAGCCGAGGCCCATTTCCCGCGCGCGACCCGCGATCGAGAACCGATAGATCCACGACCGCGAGCCGCTGGCGCTGATCTACAGGTACCGCCCACCGCCGTCCGCGTGATATCCCGGGTCAACGAGCTTCCCAATACCCAGCGCGGTCAACCGATTCATGTGCCATGACGCCATCACTACCCCAACCCTACCCACAATTGATAGTGAGATTCCGGGGTATGGTCCGGGAGCGCGCAGGACCAGCACGCCCCCCAACGCCCACCACATAAGGCGTTTCGGGATGTTTGCGGGAGTAAACGGCAATGGAGCCTTGTGGCGGAAGGCAGCCGGAGTCGAACCGACCTAGCGCGGGCTGACCGCACCAACTGGGTTTGAAGCCCAGCCGCACCACCGGATACGAATGCCTTCCTGCGAGAACGGAAGCGGGAGCGGGAACCGGCATGAACAGCACGCCGTCCCGTCCAGAACCGTAGAGATCCGTCGCGAACCGCACGAGCCCGAAACCGGGCTACTGCGAACCGATCAGCAACCGGCTATCGGCTCGCAACCAGTGAAGATCGCGGTGGAAGCGAGTATACCCAACGCGATCGAAGAACTCGAGAATTTGAATCGCGCGCTTGCGGCCGAGGCCCGTCGCGTCGCGAAACGTCGCCGCATCGAGCGCGCCGCCGTGCTCGCTCGCGAGTCGCGCGATCAATTGCGCAAGCTCCAAGATCACGTCGCCGTGATAGAACAGATCCCGCACGACCTGATGCACGTCGCCGCGCCGCGCGAGCTTGCGCAGCAACGCGCGCACCGCGTCCTCCGCGACGCCCGCCGTCGCCGCATGATCGCGCACCCACGGCGGATCGTAGCGGCCCGCCGCGACGAGCGGCAGCAAACGCCCGGCCAACGCCTCCTCGGCCGCATCGAAGCTCACCGTGTGCGACGGCAGATGCAGCCACGGGCCGCTGCGCACGATCGCGCCTTCGGCGATCAACGCATCGGTCAGCGCGCGCCACAACGCGTCGTCCGCGAGCGGCACCGCGATCCGGCGCAGCCGCGCGACATCCGGCCCCTGCTCGTCGGGCGAACGCTGATGAAACGTCGCGAGCGCGTCGAGCACGCGTGCGCGCAACGCATCCCAATGCCCGCGCGCGAGGACGCGCGCTTCGTCCGCATGCCTGCCCGGCCCGGCGACGTTCACCGCATCGGCGGGCAACGCCCATGCATCCGCCGACAAGCCGGTCAGGTGCATCAGCGTCGCTCGCGTGATGCCGAGCGGCGCCTCGTCGAGCAGCGCGTCGAGACGCCCTTCGTCGAGCCACGACGCGAGCGCGTCGAGCCACGCGCGCCGCGCGCTCGTGCGCCGCTTGCGCGCGGGGCCGAACGGATCGAGCACGCGCCCGCCGCCCACCGTTCGCGTCGCCTGCGCGTTGCGCACGATGAAACGCTCGCCCGGCACCGCGAACACCGGCTCCGCGAAATTCAATTGCGCGCGCGCGCACCGCCCCGGCCCAAGCGTATCGCCTTCGAGCAGCGCGACGTGCGCGACCCGATGCAGTGTGCCGAGATGCACGTGCAGCGGCGTCCAGTGCGCGATCGTCACGTCGGCGTCCGCCGTCAACGTCAATTCGACGTCGATGCGCAGCGAAAGCGCGACGAGCCGCGGATCGACGATCGCGTCGCCGCGCGCGAGCGCCGCCTTGTCGATACCCGCGAGATTCAGCGCGCAGCGCTCGCCCGCATGGCCGACGTCGGTCGCGCGGTTCTGCGCATGGATGCTTCGCACGCGCACCGCTTCACCCGTGCGCGCGACGGCGAGCGTATCGCCCGTGCGCACATGTCCCGCGAACGCGGTGCCCGTCACGACGGTGCCCTGCCCCGCAAGCGTGAACACGCGATCGACCGCCAGCCGGAACAAGCCGTCGTCGCGTCGCGCGCGCCATGCGAGCGCCGTGTCGCGCAGGTGCGCGTTCAATGCGGCGACACCCGCATCGCCCGGCTCGGTCGCGCGCGTCTCGAAGATCGGCGCGCCGGCGAGCGGCGACGTCGCGAGCCACGCACGGATCTCGTCGCGCACCTGCGCGATGCGCGCCGCGTCGACTCGATCGCATTTCGTGAGCGCGATCGCGCCACGCGTCACGCCGAGCAGTTGCAGAATCGCGAAATGCTCGCGCGTCTGCGGCATCACGCCGTCGTCGGCGGCGATCACGACGAGCGCGAAGTCGATCCCGCACGCGCCCGCCGCCATCGTATGGACGAGCTTCTCGTGGCCCGGCACGTCGATGAAGCCGAGCACGTCGCCATTGGGCAGCGGCGTGTACGCGTAGCCGAGCTCGATCGAGATCCCGCGCGCCTTCTCTTCCTTCAGCCGATCGGTGTCGACGCCCGTCAGCGCGCGCACGAGCGTCGTCTTGCCGTGATCGATGTGCCCCGCGGTTCCGACGATCATGCGCGCGTATCCGTCGACGCTTGCGCGCATTGCGCGACGAATGCCGCTTCGTCGTCCGCTTCGAGGCAGCGCAGATCGAGCCGCAGCGCGTCGTCGGCGACGCGGCCGAGCACCGGGCGCGGCCAGCCGCGCAGGCGTTTCTCGAGCTGCGCGAGCGCGCGGCCGCTGCGCTTGCCGTCGCTCGCGCGCACGACGAGGCCGCAGCTCGGCAGTTGATCGACGGGCAACGCGCCGCTGCCGATCTGGCTGAACATCGGCTCGACGTCGACCGCGAACGCCGCGCCGATCGCGCGTTGCAGCGCCGGCCGCACGCGCTCGGCCGTCGCCGCGATGTCCGCCTGCGCGCGCGTGAGCAGCCGCAGCGTCGTCAGCCGCTCGCGCAGGAATTCGGGCGCCTGGTACAGGCGCAACACCGGCTCGAGCGCGGCGAGCGTCAGCTTGCCGACGCGCAGCGCGCGCTTGAGCGGATGCTTCTTGATCTTCGCGATCAGGTCGCGCCGCCCGACGACGAGGCCCGCCTGCGGGCCGCCGAGCAGCTTGTCGCCGCTGAACGTGACGAGATCCGCGCCCGCTTCGACGGTCTCGCGCACCGTCGTCTCCTTCGGCAGGCCCCAGCGTGTCAGGTCGACGAGCGTGCCGCTGCCGAGATCGACGGCGACGGGCACCCCATGCTCCCGCGCGAGCGGCGCGAGTTCCTGCAGCGTCACTTCCGTCGTGAAGCCGCTGATCGCGTAATTGCTGCAATGCACTTTCATCAGCAGCGCGGTGCGCGGCCCGATCGCTTCCGCATAGTCCTTCAGATGCGTGCGGTTCGTCGTGCCGACCTCGCGCAGCTTCGCGCCCGCGCGGCTCATGATGTCGGGAATCCGGAACGCGCCGCCGATCTCGACGAGCTCGCCGCGCGACACGATCACTTCCTTCTTCGGCGCAAGCGCGGACAGCGCGAGCAGCACGGCGGCCGCGTTGTTGTTGACGACGGTGGCCGCCTCGGCGCCCGTCAGCTCGCAGACGAGCGCGTTGATCAGGTCGTCGCGGTCGCCGCGGCGGCCCGTCGCGAGATCGAATTCGAGATTCATCGGCTGTGTGAGCGCCCGCACGACCGCGCGCACCGCTTCGTCCGGCAACAGCGCGCGGCCGAGATTCGTGTGCAGCACGGTGCCCGTCAGATTGAACACCGCGCGCATCGCGCCCGCCGCATCGGCGGCGAGCCGCGCGCGCACGTCGGCGGCGACGCGCGCGTCGTCGAGCGTCCCGGCCGCGGCCGGATCGCGGCGCGCGGCGTCGCGCCACGCGTCGAGCGTCGCGCGCACCGCGGCGAGCGCGCGCGTGCGCCCGTATTCGTCGACGAGCGGCTTCATTTCGTCCGACGACAGCACGCGCTCGACCGACGGCACGCGCGCGAGCAGCGCGTTCAGTTCATTCGCGCCGGGCCCGCTCACGTCCGCGCTTCCTCCGCGGCGGGTTCGGCCGGCAGATCCGGCCACAGCAGCGGGTTCGACGACGCGCGCCGGTAGCCCGCCTCGCCCATCAGCAGATCGAGCGTGAGGCTCGCGAGATCGTCCGCGAGCGGCTCGACGTCGTAGTCCTTCTCCTGATAGCCGATCTTCCGGTACGTGTGGCACTCGTCGCACGATTCGGCCTTGATCGCTTCGCTGCCGCCCTCGATCCCGTGATACGCGATGCCTTTCGTCGAATCGCAGTGCGAGCACTTCGTGCGGACCATGTGCCACTCGGTCGAGCACAGCCCGCACTGGAGGAAGCGGTAGCCCTGATACTGGCCGCCGACGCGCACGATGCTCGCGACCGGCTGCGCGCCGCACACCGGGCAAAGGCCCGGCTGTTCGAGATACGGGACGTCGGCGGGCGCGATGTGGCTCGCGAGCGCGGTCCACACCACCTGCAGCGCGGCCATCAGGAACGGCGCGGACGCCGGCTCGATCTCGGCGAAGCGCTGCGCGACGAGCGCGTCGGCCTGCGCGTCGAGCGCGGCCGGCTCGCGCAGCCGCATTCCGTCGATCAGCTTCGCGAGCGGCGGATTCACGAGGCCCGCGCGTTCGACGCGATCGAGCAGGCTTTGCAGCACGTCGCGCCAGCGCGGATCGCGCTCGCCGCCGAGCGCCGGCACGAGCGGCATCGAATGGCGCTGCGCCTGCTCGATCGCCGCCTTCGCGGGCGCGTTCGGCTCGAACGTCTGCAGCAATTCATGCTGCGCGGCGGCTACGGCCGCCATCAGCCGCAGGTAGCCCGCGATCGGGTTCAGGTCCGCGAGCTTGCGCAGCCGCGCGGCGCGCGCGGCAAACACCGCGCCGCGCTCGGGCATCCGCACGCGCGGAATGGCCGAATGGTCGAGCGATGCGATTTCGCTCGGATCGAGAATGCGTTGGGTTGGGTCAGTCACGTGAGTGCCCTAAAAAAACAAGCGCCGAATCGTCGGCGCTTTGGATTTCGTCGCCGTCCGCTCGCCCGGCGCCCGCATGGGCGTCCCGGCGGACGAGCGACGAGCGACGAGCGACGAGCGACGCGCGGCGTGCGGCGTGCGGACCGACCGAGTCCGCGCGCCGCGCCGGCTTCGTGCGATGCGACGTTACTTCACGCTCTCGCGAAACCACTTCGGATGGTGCTTTCTGGCCCAGCCGACGGTCACGGTGCCGCGCACCATCGCGCCGATCGAGCCCTTCACCCACAGCGCCGCGTACACGTGCACGACGATGCCGACGATCAGCGCGAACGCCGCCGCCGCATGCACGACGGCCGCCGCGCGAATCGCGCCGATCGGGAAGTAGAGCGAGAAATAGCGCCGCCAGATCACGATCCCGGAGACGAGCAGCAATAGCAGAGACGCCACCATCACGAAGAATAGCAGCTTCTGCCCCGCGTTATAGCGGCCGGCTTCCGGCAGCTTGTCCTCACGGTTCGCGAGCACGTCGTCCATCTGCCGCAGCCACCGGCGGTCGCTCGCGTCGAGCAGATTGTGGCGCCAGTAGCGCACGACCATCACCGCGAACGACACGAACATCACGAGGCCCACGAACGGATGCAGGATTCGCGTCCATTGCCCGCCGCCGAACAGCGCCGTCATCCAGAACATCGACGGATGGAACAGCGCGAGCCCGGACAGCGCGAGCAGCACGAACGAGATCGCGGTGATCCAGTGGTTCGAGCGCTCGTTCGCCGTGTAGCGGACGATCAGGTTGGGGTCGTCATGCTTCATTTCGCGTCCTCCTTGATGCGGCGCGCTTCGTCGCGGGCGGCGGCTTCCTCGTCGTCCGTCACTTCGTTCGGGCCGACGCGCGTGTAGTGGAAGAAGCCGACGAGCGCGGACAGCGCGATGCCCGCGACCGCGAGCGGCTTCGCGATCCCCTTCCACAGCTTCACCATCGGGCTGATCGACGGATTGTCGGGCAGGCCGTGATACAGCGACGGCTTGTCCGCGTGATGCAGCACGTACATCACATGCGTGCCGCCGACGCCCTGCGGATCGTACAGCCCCGCCTGCTCGAAGCCGCGGCCCTTCAGATCGGCGATGCGCTCGGCCGCGTGCTGCTTCATGTCCTCCTTCGTGCCGAACACGATCGCGCCCGTCGGGCAGGTCTTCACGCATGCGGGCTCCTGGCCGACCGCGACGCGGTCCGAGCACAGCGTGCACTTGTACGCGCGATTGTCCTGCTTCGAGATCCGCGGGATGTTGAACGGGCAGCCGGTCACGCAGTAGCCGCAGCCGATGCAGTGCTCCTCGTGGAAATCGACGATGCCGTTGTTGTACTGAACGATCGCGCCCGGCGACGGGCACGCCTTCAGGCAGCCCGGGTCCTCGCAGTGCATGCAGCCGTCCTTGCGGATCAGCCACTCGAGGTCGCCCGCCGGGTTCTCGTACTCGGCGAAACGCATCACCGTCCACGAGTGCTCGGTCAGGTCGGCCGGGTTGTCGTAGACGCCGACGTTCGTGCCGACTTCGTCGCGCAGGTCGTTCCACTCCATGCAGGCCGTCTGACACGCCTTGCAGCCGATGCACTTCGATACGTCGATCAGCTTCGCGACGCTGCCCGTCACCGGCTCTCGCGCGGTGGGCGGAGGCGTCGTGGTGGCCGAGACGCGCTTGATATCGAGCGATTGCAATGCCATCTCTTTCCCCTTACGCCTTTTCCACTTTCACCAGGAACGACTTGAATTCCGGTGTCTGCGAGTTGCCGTCGCCGACGGACGGAGTCAGGGTGTTCGCGAGATAGCCGGGCTTCGTCAACCCCTTGAAGCCCCAATGCAACGGAATGCCGACCGTCTGCACCTTGCGGCCGTCGACCGTGAGCGGCTTGATCCGCTTCGTGACGAGCGCGACCGCGACGATGTGCCCGCGGTTCGACGACACCTTCACGCGATCGCCGTGCGCGACGCCGACCTCCTTCGCGAGCTCCTCGCCGATCTCGACGAACTGCTCGGGCTGGATGATCGCGTTCAGCCGCGCATGCTTCGTCCAGTAGTGGAAGTGCTCGGTCAGACGATAGGTCGTCGCGACGTGCGGGAACTGGTCGACCTTGCCGAACGCCGCGCGATCGTCCGGGAACACGCGGGCAGCCGGGTTGTTCAGCGCCTGCGGGTTGTTCGGATGCAGCGGATTCGCGGCGAGCGGTGTCTCGAACGGCTCGTAGTGCTCGGGGAACGGGCCTTCGTTCATCGCGGCGCGCGCGAAGAAGCGCGCGACGCCTTCCGGGTTCATGATGAACGGGCCCATGCCGGTCTCGGGCGGCTCGTCGATCTTGTAGTCGGGAACGTCCGCGCCCGTCCACGTCTTGCCGTTCCAGCCGATCAGCTTGCGCGTCGGGTCGAACGGCTTGCCGGCGACGTCGCACGACGCGCGGTTGTACAGGATGCGCCGGTTCGCGGGCCACGCCCACGCCCAATTGAGCGTCTGGCCGATGCCGGTCGGGTCCGAGTTGTCGCGCCGCGCCATCTGGTTGCCCGCTTGCGTCCACGCGCCGCAGAAGATCCAGCAGCCGCTCGCGGTCGTGCCGTCGTCCTTCAGTTGCGCGAAGCCGGCGAGCTGCTCGCCCTTCTTCACGAGCGTCTTCGTCGGGTCCTTCGGGTCAGGCAGATCGGCGAGCGCGCGGCCGTTGAACTCCATCGCGAGCTCCTCGGGCGTCGGGCTTTCCGGGTTCGCGTACGGCCAGCTCAGGTTGACGATCGGGTCGGGATACTTGCCGCCGTCCTTCCTGTACATGTCGCGCATCCGCAGGAAGATCCCCGACATGATCTCGAGGTCGCTCTTCGCCTGGCCGGGCGGCTCCGCGCCCTGCCAGTGCCACTGCAGCACGCGGCCGGAGTTGACGAGCGAGCCGCGCTCCTCCGCGAAGCACGACGTCGGCAGCCGGAACACCTCCGTCTGGATCTTCGACGAATCGACGTCGTTGTGCTCGCCGTGATTCTTCCAGAACTCGGACGTCTCGGTCGCGAGCGGGTCCATGATCACGAGCCACTTCAGCTTCGCGAGCGCCTCGGACGTCTTGCGCTTGGACGGTGCCGCCGCGAGCGGGTTGAAGCCCTG
The DNA here is from genome assembly GCF_000012365.1 of Burkholderia thailandensis E264. Lineage (NCBI taxonomy): Bacteria > Pseudomonadati > Pseudomonadota > Betaproteobacteria > Burkholderiales > Burkholderiaceae > Burkholderia > Burkholderia thailandensis. Next base: position 829,368 of record NC_007650.1, on the reverse strand, counting down.
GCAGATATAGCCGTTCATCTTGCCCGCGTGCATCAGCTCGATCGTCTGCAGGAGGTCGTACGGCTTGTCGAGCTTCGGCAGGTAGTCGTAGCCCCAGTTGTTCTCGGCGCTGACGGCATCGCCCCACCACGCCTTCATGAAGCTCACGTGGAACGCGCGATAGTTCTTCCAGTAGCTCAGCTGGTTGGGCCGCAGCGGCTGCTGCGCGCGCTTCTGGATGTAGGCGTCGAAATCCTGCTCGGCCTGCATCGGCAGCGTCATGTAGCCCGGCAGCAGGTTCGACATCAGCCCGAGGTCGGTCAACCCCTGGATGTTCGAGTGCCCGCGCAGCGCGTTCATCCCGCCGCCCGCGATGCCGATGTTGCCGAGCAGCAGTTGCACCATCGCGCCCGTGCGGATCATCTGCGCGCCGACCGAGTGGTGCGTCCAGCCGAGCGCGTACAGCACCGTGCCGGCGCGGCCTGGCACGGCCGTCGTCGCGAGCATCTCGCACACCTTCAGGAACTTGTCCTTAGGCGTGCCGCAGATCTTCTCGACCATCTCCGGCGTATAGCGCGAGTAGTGCTGCTTGAGCAGGTTGTACACGCAGCGCGGGTGCGCGAGCGTGTCGTCGACCTTCACGAAGCCGTCGTCGCCGCGCTCGTACTCCCACGTCGACTTGTCCGGGTACGCGTGCTTGTCCGCGTCGTAGCCGGAATAGATGCCGTCGTTGAACGCGAAATCCTCGCGAACGATGAACGGGAAATCCGTGTAGTTCTTGACGTACTCGTGCTGGATCTTGTCGTTCGTCAGCAGGTAGTTGATCACCCCGCCGAGGAACGCGATGTCCGTGCCGGTGCGAATCGGCGCGTAATAGTCGGCGACCGATGCGGTGCGCGTGAAGCGCGGATCGACGACGACGAGGCGCGCATTGCGATGCGCCTTCGCTTCGGTGACCCATTTGAAGCCGCACGGGTGCGCTTCGGCGGCGTTGCCGCCCATCACGAGAATAACGTCCGCGTTCTTGATGTCGACCCAATGGTTCGTCATCGCGCCACGGCCAAACGTCGGGGCAAGACCTGCCACCGTCGGGCCATGTCAGACACGAGCCTGGTTGTCGAACGCGAGCATCCCCATGCTGCGCACGGTCTTGTGCGTCAGATAGCCGACTTCGTTGCTGCCCGCCGATGCGGCCAGCATGCCCGTCGTGAGCCAGCGGTTGACCTTCTTGCCGTCGTCCGTCGTCTCGACGAAGTTCGCGTCGCGGTCCGCCTTCATCAGCTTCGCGATCCGGTCGAGCGCGTCGCTCCACGAGATCGGCTGCCACTTGTCGGAGCCGGCCGCGCGGTACTCGGGCTGCGTGAGGCGGCTCGGGCTATGGATGAAATCGATGAGGCTCGCGCCCTTCGGGCACAGCGTGCCGCGGTTGACCGGGTGGTCGGGGTCGCCCTCGATGTGGATGATGCTCGACGTGGCGTTCTTCGCGCCGTCGCCGAGGCCGTACATCAGTATCCCGCAACCGACCGAGCAGTAAGGACACGTGTTGCGGGTTTCGACAGTGCGCGCCAGCTTGTATTGGCGGACCTCGGCGAGCGCTTCGGCCGGCGAGAAGCCCAACAGGGCTAGGCTCGATCCGGCGAGCGTCGTCGCGGACAGCTTCAGGAACTGGCGCCGGGACAATTGGAGCATGGTGGTCTCGGGCGGGTTGTATTGAAGGGGAAGGATTTAATGTTGCGTGGCTGGGTTACGAATGCATGGTTGCGGATTGCGCGAGCGCCCCGGACGCGGCGCCCGGCGGGCGCGCGGCGCGGCGGCGACGAACCGCGCTGCCTATCGTCTTTCCTTTATATGACAACACGAGAGAATCGGATAGCGGAACCGTCACCAATAAGGGAAAACCATTTCTTACAGCACGCAAGGTTATCAGATCGCACGAAAACGCGGCATGTCACGCGAGGATCGCGCGCATCGGCACAGCATCGCCGGTTGCCGCGCCGGGCGGCAGCCTGCCCATCAGGCAGCGCGCACGCGCGCCGGGGAAATCGCCGCGTCCGGACCTCGTCGGGATACCCCGCGCGACGCCGCACCGGCGCGACGGCCGCCCTTGCCGCACGGCGCTCCGGCGCGTTTACGGCATCCGGTACGAAATATTGAGGAAACGACGCGCGGCGGTCGCCGCGGACGGATATCGCGATGCACACGAATGCGGACCGGGCGACGACCAGCGCCGGGCGCGGCGTTCGTCGTCAAGCCCGGCGGCGGCCGGAACGCGACGCATGTGGACGATAGGCTCGCACGGCGCGACTTCGGCGATCGGCGCAGCAATGCGCATGGAGGCCGTCGGCTCGAACGAGCCGACGTTCACGCCGGCCCGTTCGGCCCGTTCGGCGCGACCGAGGCGACCGACTCGACCGAGGCAACCCAGGCAAAACGGGCCCCGACGGCGCACGGACGGCGCGCCGCGCTCACGCGTCGCCGGGCTGCGTCCGCGCCGGGTTCCAGCCGAGCGCGTCGTACAGCCGGTAGCGCGCGATGCCGAGACATTCGTGCAGCGCGAGATCGGCGACCGAGAAGTTGTATGCGAGCGGAAGCGGGAACGTCACCGCCTGCAGATACTCGGCGCGCACGGGGATCGCGGCGACGCCGAAATGCGCGAAATACAGCGCGCTGCGCCGCAAGTGGACGCCCGACGTGACGAGCAGCACGCGGTCCGCGCGATAGCCGTCCAGCACGGCGCGCGTGAATTGCGCGTTCTGCCACGTGTTCATGCTGCGCGGCTCGGAGAGCACGTCGGCCGCGTCGACGCCGAGGCCGATCAGCGCGTCGCGATAGATGCTCGCTTCCGGCGCGCCGTTGCGACGCGCGTCGCCGCCGCTCACGAGGATCTTGCAGCCGGCGTTCGCGCGCGCGCGACGGCAGTCGCGGTACAGGCTCGCCGCCTCGACGACCCGCGAATAAGAAAACGTGCCGGGCTCGACCGCGCCTGTCGCGGCGATTTTCTCGGTGGCGAGGCCGAGCATCACGATTGCGTTGCGCTCGCCCCACGCGATCGCGGGCCGCGCCGCGTACGGCGCCTGCAGCTCGCGCAGCAGCCACGCGGGCACGGGGCCGCAGCCGATCGCGAAAAACGCGGCGGCGGACGCGACGAACAGCGCCAGGCTCGCGCGGCGGCGCTTCGCGAGCCGCAGCAACGCGGCGACGAAGACGATGGCGGTCAGCAGCGCGAGCGTCATGCGACGGCCGCCGACGCGAAAGCGATGGCGCGCGAACGCGCGCGGCGCGGCGCGGCGGTCCGGATGGCGGCGCGCGCCGACGAGCGAGAGGATCGAGGCATCGGGGTGATCGGGCGATGATAGGGGGGAGAGATTATGCGGCCGCCAGCGGCATCGCGGCCAGTGCATTTATGTGCAGCGGGAACGGTGAAGACATCGAACGGACGATGCCGGGGTGATGCCGGGGTGGCATCGGGGCGGCGTCCGTCCCGCGCCGGCGACGCTCGGAACGACGGCCGCCCCGCCGGATTCGTCTCCGACCGCTCGAGCGTCTCCGGCAGCAGCACGTGGTCGATGTCGTCGGCAATCACGGCGGTCGGCGCGCCGGCGGGATCGCCGGGAACGCAGCGGCTCAGGTTGCCGCCGTCGATCGGCGACACGCGCAAGCCCGCGTCCGCCGCCGGAAAATTCGCCATCGGCAGGACAATCAGTTGCCCGGCGATCTGCGCCGCGTCAATCTCCCGCACGACTCGCGACACGACGATCTGCCCTTCGTACTCGTCGCCGTGGTTGCCCGCCATCACGCACACGACGGGGCCGCAGCCGTTGCGGATCGACACGATCGGCACCGGAACCCATCCGTATGCCGAACGATGGGCCGAGTGCGGCACGCGCAGATTGCCGGCGTGCTTGCCGTTCGCGTCGAGATCGACTTCGCTGCGGATCGGATTTCGGAAGGGGGCGTTTCGGTGATGGTCGGCATCGGCCAGCGACAGCCGGAGCATGACGAAGCGGTGAAAAGAAGCCTACCGGCAATCGCAGGTAGGCGCTCGGGGCGCGCACGATGCGCGAAGCCGTGATGCCGTGATGCCGCGCAGTTGCGGCCGTGAGGCCGTTGCGATGCACCGACGCCGCGATGCCGTCGCAAGGCGGCGTTCGGGCCGATCGCGATGCGGCCGTCGTGGACCGGCGTCGGTATCGGCAGCGGCAGCGCATCGCCCGGAAACGAATCGGCACTGCGGGTGTCGACGCGCTTTGCAAACGCTGCAACCGTCGGAATCGTAACGCGCCGCCGCATCGGCTGGAACGATGAATTCGTCCGATCGTCATGCGCGGCTCGGTGCTTTGCATCGCGCCGTTGCGGCGCTTGCGGCATTGACGCCGCCGGGCGCGTCGACCGCCTTGCGACGTGGTTTTCTGCTAACGTCGCCTTACGGCCGCGTTCGCGCAGCGCCGGCACGAGTCGCGCGACACAGGGCCGTTCGCGCGGCGCGCGTGCCGTGCTGACCGTCGCGGAACGCACACCGCCGAAGCCCCGATCCATCAGGAGCCCCGCATGACCACACACCGTTTCGACGTGTTCGGCAGGCAGATCCTGGTCGAGCGCAAGCAGGACCGCTGGGTGCCGTTCTACCCCGGCACGGACGGCAAGCGCCGCCCCGCGCATTTCGTCATTCCGGATTTTCTCGAAGCCGACGAGCTTGGCCAGTATCTCGGCGATCTGTTCCTCGAGAGCGCTACGCCCGATAACGGCGATGTCAAGCGCCTCGATCTGCCCGAGCCCGACTGAACGGCACCGCGCGCGTCGGCCGCAGACGCAGCCGCAGACGTATGCGACATGCGAAGCGCGGCAGCCGCGCGCGCCGACGCGCCCCCGCCGCGGCGCGACGCGCGGCCCGGCCCCGACGCCGCGCTCCGTCGCCCTGCTTCGTCCTGCTTCGCCGATTTGAATAAACTTTTCCGATCGGGCGGCGTCCGATGCAAAAACGGCAAACGACCCCGGCGCGCGATGCGCGCCCGTACGCTCACCCCATGAAATCCCTGATTCCGCAACAACCGCAAAAGCTCGTCCGTCACAACGTCAACTGGGCACTCGACGCGTTCAGGCGTTTCTCCGCCGACCGCTGCTCCTCGATGGCGGCGAGCATCGCGTTCTACTCGGCGTTCTCGCTCGCCCCGACGCTCGTGATGGTGATCGCGGTCGCCGGCTGGTTCTTCGGCGCCGATGCCGCACGCGGCGAGGTGTTCAGCCACGTGCACGAGCTGATCGGCAACGAGGCGGCGGCCGGCGTGCAGACGATCGTCGAGAACGCGCATCGCAGCGGCAGCCGCGGCGGCACGGCGGCGCTGATCTCGTTCGCGATGCTCGCGATCGGCGCGTCGGCGACGTTCGCATCGCTGAACACCGCGCTCAGCGTGATCTGGCCCGCGACCGAAACGCGCGCATCGTCGGTGCTCGGCCTCGTGCGGGTGCGGCTGATCTCGTTCGGGCTCGTGCTCGGCGTCGCGTTCCTGCTGATCGTCTCGCTCGTGCTCGACACCGCGATCACGTTCATCGGCCGCTGGCTGTGGGGCGCGTCGCCGTACGTCGCGATCGGCAACCTGTTGCAGTTCTCGATCGGCATCGCGGTGCTCGCGTTCGCATTCGGCACGCTGATGAAATTCCTGCCGGACGCGCGCGTGTCGAACCGCGATGCGATGACGGGCGGCATCGTCTCCGCCGTGCTGTTCTCGGCGGGCAAGAAGCTCTTCGCGCTGTATCTCGCGCACGCGGGCACCGCAAGTGCGTTCGGCGCCGCGGGATCGTTCGCAGTGCTGCTGATGTGGCTGTACTTCTCGGCCGCGGTGCTGCTGCTCGGCGCGGAATTCGCGGCGGCGCGCGGCGCGGCGCACGCGTCGATCGACGCCGCATCGCAAGCGGATGCCGCGCCGGCGCGCGGGGGCCCGCTCGACTGACACGCCCGCCAAGCGCATCAGGAAGCCCCCCGCACCTTACGCCGGCCTTTGCGCGTATTGCGCCCGAGCAAACGTCCTGCTCGATCTACCGCGCACCTGGCGCGGAAAGATGCCGGCGTCGTGTCGGAGCAGAGTGCGGCGTTCGAGCGCGCGCCTGTCGCCATCGCAGCCACCGCCACGCCCGCAAACGTTTGCATGCACCGACTTTGCTGCGAAAACAGCCCGAAAACGGCCCCACACACAAGCAATATGCTTGCTTCCGCAACAATCGCAACGCAACCATCGGCCAGTGTTCCCGGAATCGAAATGGTCGTTTATGTGATTGATATAAAAAGACTTTTCATCGCTGTCACCTTTTTGAGACACTTTATTTTTTTGGATTTCTTGCATTTGATGCAGTGCGCTATTCTCCAATCCGCAACAAATAACGACTCACTCGCGTGGAGAAATAGCTCAATGAAGAAACTCGCTCTGTCTACCCTCTCGCTCGCGCTGCTGGGCGCGGCCGGTGCAGCTCAGGCTCAAAGCAGCGTCACGCTGTATGGCGTGATTGATACGTCGATCACTTATGTCCATGGTAACGACGGCAAGGCCAACAACGCATGGCAAATGGGCAGCGGCAACCTGCAAGGTGCCCGCTGGGGCCTGAAGGGCACCGAGGATCTCGGCGGCGGCCTGAAAGCCATTTTCCAGCTCGAGAACGGCTTCAATTCGGCTAACGGCGCGCTCGGCCAAGGCAGCCGCATGTTCGGCCGTCAGGCGTTCGTCGGCGTGCAAAGCGATACGTACGGCACGCTGACGCTCGGCCGTCAATACGATCCGCTCGTCGACCTGGTTCAGCCCGTCACTGCAGACAACTACTTCGGCAGCCTGTTCGCCACCCCGGGTGACGTCGACAACAACGACAACAGCCTGCGCGTGAACAATACGGTCAAGTACACGTCGCCCGTGTTTGCCGGCTTCCAGTTCGAGGCGTTGTACGGCTTCAGCGGCATCGCAGGCTCGCCGGGTACCGGACAGACGTGGGCGGCCGCCGCGGCGTACAACAACGGCCCGGTCGGCATCGGGGCCGGCTACTTCCACGCATCGAACTCGGCTCCGCTTAGCGCAGCAGGCGTTCGCACGGGCTGGGGCGGCTCCTCCGACGCGATCTTCGATGGCCCGGACAACTCGCTGTTCATGAACAACGGCTACGCGACGGCCAAGTCGATCGGCATCGCTCAAGTCGGCGCTCAATATGTGTTTGGCCCGTTCACGTTCGGCCTCGGCTACAGCAACGCGCAATACAAGTCGGACAGCGCATCGGCATTTGGCTCGACCGAGAAGTACAACACGGGCCGCGGCTTCGTCACGTACCAGGCGACGTCGGCGCTGCTGCTGGGCCTCGGTTATATCTACACGAAGTCGAGCGGCGATTCGAACGCGAAGTACCACCAGGTTTCGCTGGGCGCAGACTACTCGCTGTCGAAGCGGACTGACGTCTATCTGGCTGGCGCGTACCAGCACGCAAGCGGCACGCAAGCGGGCGGCGGCGACGCACAGGCGTCGATCGGCTCGTACGGCATCGGCGGTACGAAGTCGCAAGAGATGGTTGCCCTGGGCCTGCGCCACAAGTTCTAAGCGCAGCCCCGACGCGCGGTCCGTGTTCGCCTTCGGGCGTCGCGGGCCGCGACCGCAAAGCCAGCCCGACGCATACGCGCGCGGCTGGCTTTTTCGTTATGCGGCGCCGTGCATGAAGCGCGCATCGCCGGGCGGCGGCGACAACGTGCCACGCGCCCACCGCGCACCGCACGTCACGCACCGCACATTGCTCGCATCGACGCCCACCACGCCGCTCGCCGGCCCCCCGCCGCGCAAGCCCCGCCGGCTGCCGCAGCCCCGCGCCGACGCTTCATCGAGCCACGCACCATGCGCGCCGAGAGAGACCGACGTGCGCGACATCGATCGATCGCTCAGCCGACGGCTCGCTATCTGGGCAAACCATCCTCGCCTGCTGCTCGACGCATCCGACGCTCGACAAAGACGAATGTCGCCGTCGACACGCCAATCGCTCCGGGTCATGCGCGAGTCATCGTCGACGCGCCGCACCGGCCCCTCGATCCCCCAGCACGACGCCGTCGCCGCAGCGGATGCGGATGCCTGTTGCGCCGCATCGGTCCGTGCGCGATCTCAAGATGAACCCGCATCGTCATGCTGCGATTGGTCGACGTCGCTATGCCACGCACGCACGTCGCCGATCGTCGTACGGCGGCCGCGCCCGTCCGGTAGAGCGTCAGCGCCCCGTGCCTCGATCGCGCGGCGGCCTTTCGCCGGTCATGGCCGCCACGCCTCGGCGAACGTAGATCGCGAAGTCGCGCGAGCCGCGCATCGAGCGCCGCGCGGCAACATGTCGCCGCACCTCAACCGCATCGATCCATCGTTCGCCGACAGACCAAAGACGTACGTCTCGCCGCGTTGCCACGTTGCCACGTTGCCACGTTGCCACGTTGCCGCGATGCCGCGATGCATTCCCGATCGACGCCCGCGATTACGCCAACCGCCTTCCACTCGCAACCGCGCGCCGCCGTGCTCTGTGCGCGACCAGCCCCGCGCGGCCGCCGAACGTCTTGCCGCGCGCCGCATCGCGCCTGCCCGCCTGCGCCGGCACCGCCCCCGCACGGACAAAAAAATCCCCGCGCGCTCGCGCACGCGGGGATTTTTTCGGACTGTCGCAGCTACCGGACGATTCCGGCAAACCGCACGCCGTCCTTACGCTGCCGCGTCCTTCAGCTTCTTCAGCGCGCGAGCCTTCACGCGCACGCTGGCCGGCTTCGCCGGGAACCAGCGCTCTTCGCCCGTGAACGGGTCCTTGCCGAAGCGCTTCTTCTTCGCCGGCACCGCTTGCGCCGTGATCTTCAGCAGACCCGGCAGCGTGAACTCGCCTGCGCCCTTCTTGTGGATCGAGCCCAGCACGACGTTCTCGAGCGCCGCGAGCACTGCCTTGACAGCCTTCACTTCGATGGCCGCACGCTCGGCGATGTGCGTCGCGAGCGAAGCCTTCGTGAACTTGTCCTTCAGCGGCGTCGGAGCGGCGGGCGCCTTCGCGACAGCCTTCTTGGCCACTACTTTCTTCGCGGGCGCTGCTTTCTTGGCAGCCACTTTCTTGGCCGGTGCGGCAGCCTTCTTAGCCACCTTTTTTGCGGAAGTCGCCATGTTTCTCCTACCAGGTGTGGTCGTTGGATACACGAAGCGCGCGACATGCGAGCTTCAACGCCGGATTCTACAAGCGCCGCGCCGCTTCGTGCAGCACTTTTGTGCGTTTTCCGCGGGTTTCCCGCAGGTTTTGTTGCGCGCCGCTGACTACGGATATCGTTTCAGCCCTTGTGCGCAGCGGTTTTTGCGTCGCGTATCGAATTGCCCGAGCGAATTATGTTCGACATTTGCATTCCTATACTGTCCGCCGGCATCGCATCGCTTGGGACTTGGAATGCGCGCAGTCAAACACGTTAGAGGGCTCGACGGTTTGCGCGCCGTCGCCGTCACGCTCGTCTTCCTGTCGCACCGCGCGCACTTCGGCGCGCTCGACGTCGGCCAGATCGGCGTGTGGACATTCTTCGTCATCAGCGGCTTCCTGATCGTCGGCGAGTTGCACCGCGGCCGGCTCGCGATCGAGCGCGGCACATCGTGCCGCCGCTACGCGTTCTGGCTGTTCGCGGGCAAGCGCGCGCTGCGCATCCTGCCCGTCTACTACCTGCTGCTCGCCGCGCTCGCGATCGCGCATCGCCAGCTCTATCAGCGCGGCGTCGATCTCGGGCTGCGCTGGCACGCGGCGTTCCTGTCGGACTATTGGATCGGCGTCGTCAAGCAAGGCTGGCCGGGCAGCACGTCGCACTTCTGGAGCCTCGCCGTCGAGCAGCAGTTCTACCTGATAGCGCCGATCGTGCTGCTCACCGCCCGCGCATCGCGCCATCTCGCGATTTGCGCGGCCGCCGTCGCGCTCGCCGCCGCCGCGCATCTGCTGCTCTGTTGGCAACACGCGTCGCCCGTGCTCATTTACGCGTTTTCGCCGTGGAATTTCGCGTTGATCGCGCTCGGCGGCATCGGCGGAATCCTGTGCAACGGCGGCGTCGCCGCGCCCGAAGGCATCGCGGGCGCGCTGATGCCGTGGATCGGCGCGGCGGGCACCGCGTTCTGCGCGACGCGCACGCTATGGGCCGCGCCCCTTTCCGCGACGGCGGGCGGCCTCGCCGACATCGGCCTCGGCGCGTCGATCGGCATCCTGCTGTTCTGGATCGTGAGCCGTCCCGAACATCCGGCCGTCTCGCTGCTCGAGCGCGCGCCGCTCGCGTACCTCGGCACGATCAGCTATGGGTTCTATCTGTTCCACAACCTGATTCCCGAGCACATCGGCGCAATGCCGGGCGTCTACGAACGGCTGCGCGTGCCACCCGCACTGCAGGAACTGCTGCCCGAAATCCTGCAATTCCTGCTTGCCGTGCTGCTCGCGCATCTGTCGTGGCAGTACCTCGAAAAGCGCCTGCTTGACTACAAGAAGCCGCTCGACGCCGCGCTGCGCCGCCGCTTCGCGCCGAGCGAGCGGCCGGCCATGCGTTGACCGGCGCGCGACGGCAGGCAGGACGCGGCCGTGACGCCAGCCGCGGTTCGGTCGTTCGACGCCGCGTAGCGCGAACGCGTCAAGCGAGCGGCCGCGCGATTAGCGGCGCCATTCGGGAGTGCGGACATCCGCGGCGTCGAGCGCCCTTCGGGACGGCGTTGTGCGCCCCGGATGATTCGCGCGAAGCGAGCGAGCGGCAGCGCGGCGCGTTCGCCGGTCCGGCGTGCGCCAAGCGCCAACCAGCGCGTGGGCGGCGCGCCGGCAACGGCGCCGCCGGGTCTCTACGCGGCGTGCGCCCGCCATGCCCGATCCCGTCCGGACACAAAAATGCCCCGGCTCGCGAGAACCGGGGCCAACGGAACAACCACCACACACCTTGGACGTCAGAAGACAGGGATGCTAAGCGACCGCGGCGAGCGCCGGCAGGCAGTTGCGCAGGTATGCCTCGAATTCGCGGCCGACTTCCGGATGCTGCAGCGCGAGCTCGATCGTCGCCTTCAGATAGCCGAGCTTGCTGCCGCAATCGAAGCGGGTGCCGTAGTATCGGTATGCGAGCACCTGCTCCTCGGTCAGCAGCGACTGCACCGCGTCCGTCAGTTGCAGCTCGCCGCCCGCGCCCGGCTTGATCTTGCGCAGATGCTCGAAGATGCTCGGCATCAGCACGTAGCGGCCGACGACGCCGAGATTCGAAGGCGCATGCTCGGGCGCCGGCTTCTCGATGATGCCCGACAGCTTGATGATGTCCTCTTCCCACTCGCGGCCCTCGACGACGCCGTACGAGCGGCTGTCATCGCGCTCGATCGTCTCGACGCCGATCACCGAGCTGTGATAGTGATTGAAGACGTCGACGAGCTGCTTGAGCACCGGCTGGTCGCCGTGCAGCAAGTCGTCGGCGAGGATCACCGCGAACGGCTCGCCGTGCACGAGCTTCTCCGCGCAGAGCACCGCGTGGCCCAGGCCGAGCGCGGCCGGCTGGCGCACGTAGAAGCAGTCGACGTGGCTCGGCTTGATGCCGCGCACGAGCTCGAGCAGCTTTTCCTTGCCGCGCGCCTCGAGCTCGGATTCGATCTCGAACGATTTGTCGAAGTGATCTTCGATCGCGCGCTTGCTGCGGCCCGTCACGAAGATCATCTCGGTGATGCCCGCATTGATCGCCTCTTCGACCGCATACTGGATCAGCGGCTTGTCGACGACGGGCAGCATTTCCTTCGGACTCGCCTTGGTGGCGGGCAAAAACCGTGTGCCGAGACCGGCAACGGGGAACACGGCTTTGGTGACTTTCAACATGATCGCATCCCGAAAGTGTTGACGATTGGCCGGGCGTCAGATGCCGGGCGCGCACGCCGGGCGCCACCGCGCTCGACGGACAGCGCGCATCGGCATCCGGCGCGCCGGCAACCCGTCAATCTGAATAACATCCGCTCGATCCGATTCCGCTTTCGTTAATATGAAAACGCTGTCCGGATATAAGCATATTCGGATAATCGTCGCGGATTCGGTCGATCTTTCCGACCCGCCGGTTGCTTCGCGACAATTTACCGACTCGATCCGGCACGCTCGATTATTCGAATTCCTCCGAATAAGGCACGCCGCCGCGGCCGAAGCCGAAACGGTTGATCGGTTCGTTCTTCAATGCGTCCCGATAGGCCGACAGAACGGCCATCACGAGCAATACGGCGCCGCTTGCAATCCAATGCATGTCCATCGTGCGCTCCTTCCTTCAATCGACATGGGATCTCAAGCTATCAGAAAAAAATCGATAAATAATTTTCCGCCATGCCGCCGTGCGGAAACCGTTACGAACGGATACGTTTAATTACATTTATTCGTTAGGCGATTTTTTATTCTCCCATCCGGATTTCTTGCGGATTACGATCGAATGGCGCCTTTTGTGCCTTTCCCATCGCAAGGAACCGGATCGCATGAATGCTTCGAGCATCCCGTCGGGAGCGCCGCCGCGCGCCACCGACCACAAGGAACACCTGATCGACGCGCTGCGCGGCTTCGCCGCGCTGCTTGTCGCGTACTTCCATTGCCGGCAGGTCGTATGGGTCGGCCTGCAGCACTTCCATCGGACGTATGGCCATTCGCTCGATCCGAGCGTGATCGTCGGCTACCTGACGTTTCCGTTCGCGTGGGGCTCGGCCGGCGTGCCGATCTTCTTCGTGATCAGCGGCTATTGCATCCATCGCAACGCGGCGCTCAAGCTCGCCGGCGATCCGTCGTACCGGCTCGACGCGCCGAACTTCTGGGCGCGCCGCTTCGCGCGCATCTATCCGGTGCTGCTCGCCGCGCTCGTCGCGACGCTCGTGTTCGATTCGATCAGCCTGCAGATCGAGCCCGTCAGCCACAAGATCCGGGACATCGGACTCACGTCGTTCGTCGTCAACCTGCTGTCGCTGCAGGGCGTCGCGGGCCACACGTACGGCTCGAACGGCGCGCTCTGGACGCTGTCGCTCGAAGTGCAGTTCTACGCGATCTACCCGCTGCTCTTCGCGGCGCGACGCCGTTTCGGGATGCTGCCCGCCGTCGTCGCGATCGCGCTCGTCAACGTTGCGTCGGCCTGGCTGCTCGAACGGCACGACCTGCAATTCTTCACGTCATACTGGCTGTCGTGGACGGTCGGCGCGTGGATCGCCGACATTCGCGCGCGCCGCGACGCGCGCGCCGCGCCTGCGCCGTCGCGGTGCTGGTACGCGGGCGCGGCGATCGGCGTGGCGCTCGGCTGCGTCGCGTTCCATTTCGGACAGTACGGCGCGTTCCAGTTGTGGGCGGCCGGCTTCGCGTGCTATCTGCACGCGGCGCTCGCGCGGCCCGTGTCCGCGTCCATGCCGATGCGGGTGCTCTCGTGGTTCGGCGACTTCAGCTATTCGCTGTACCTGATCCACCTGCCGTTCTTCGTGTGCCTGGCGTCGGTGCTGTACCGCTCGGAGTTACAGTTGTCGATCTGGCCGTCGTTCGCGTTCGTCGCGGCCGTCGTCCCCGTCGCCTACCTGTTCCACCGGATGTTCGAGTTGCCGGCGATGCGCTGGTCGGCGAGCCTCAAGCCGAAACGGACCGTCGCGGCGGCCGCGCAGCGGCAAATGCCCGTGTGACGGGCGATGCGCGCGGCTCTCGGCGCGCTTTTCGGCGCGCTTTTCGGCGCGCTGGCTGACTGCGCTTCGGCTGCGCGCATTCGCCCCGTGTGTGCCCGGGTCGCGCCCCCGGGACTATCGTCCGTCGGCCCCCGCGTTCACACGACATCGTCACGACGGGCGATTTTCATGCGTCGCCGTCGGCGCCGCCAGCGCACTGCCAACCCACCGCCGATCCACCGCCGATCCGTCAAGCGGATTCGGATATCGGCGCACATCGCGCCTTGTCCGCACGTCGACGAAATAACCGGAATTGAGCGGCGGCATGCGTGCGTCGGACACCGCGTCCCCCAACGCGAACGAACGCGCAACAATCCGGGCATCCGGACGCCGATGTCACGGGCCGCGAAGCAATTCCCGCGCACGCCGCCGATGCGCGCAACGGCGCGACGGCGCGGCGTGGTCGGCCGGCAGGCGCCGGCGACGCGGCCGGCGCGCACACGCCGGCAGGCGCCGGCGCGGCCGGCCCATTTAGGCGCGACGATCGCCCTTCAAGGTCATGCCGCATCCACCTCGCCGCCGATCACGCCCGTCGCGCGGCAGCGGAACGTGAGCGGCCGTGCTCGGCGACGCGCAATTTCGGCGCGGCGCGACAAGCGAGTCACGCAAGAGCCCGGCCCCGCGCGCTACGCCCCAGCCGGTCGCCGCATGCCCGTTCGCGACAAAACCGGTTTCACCGCCGCCGCGCAGTCTCGACGAGAATGCGCTCGACCTGCTCGACATAGGTCTGCGTGCCGAACCGAGTCACGGCGGTGTCGTAGCCGTTCGCGACCAGCCGCTCGCAAAGCACCGCATCGGTACGCAGCGCGGCGAGCGCGTCGGCGAGCGCGTGCGCGTCGCCGGGCTCGCGGAGCAGGCCGTTCACATCGTCGTCGATGATCTCGACGACGCCGCCCGCCCGTGCGGCGACGACGGGCCGCTTCGCGAGCATCCCCTCGACGATCACGCGGCCGAACGGCTCCGGCGTGATCGACGTGTGCGCGACGACGTCGACCGCCTTCATGCAGGCGGCGACGTCGCGCTGAAACCCGAGGAAATGCACGCGCTCGCCAAGCCCGTGCAGCGCGACGAAGCCGCGCAGCTCGGCCGCGTACTCGTCCTCGCCGAAGAGCGGCGCGCCGACAAGCGCGACGTGCATGTCCGGATAGAGCCGCGCCGCCTCGAGCAGCACGTGCTGCCCCTTCCAGCGCGCGAGCCGGCTGAACGAGCCGACGATCCACGCACCGGCGGGCAGCCCGAAGCGCACGCGCAGCGCGGCCTGGCGGACCGGCTCCAGCGCGACGAACGGCTCGGCCGAGATGCCGTTGAAGACGACCTGCACCGCACGCCGGTCGAAGCCCGTCAATTCGAGAAACGCTTGCGCGGACGCATCCGAGTTGGCGATCACGCGCGTCACGCCGAGCCGCGCGCACTGCTTGATCGCGAGCCGCTGCTTCGGGCCGAAGTGCGCATCGCTCACGATATCGCGCAAATGCCAGACCACCGGCTTGCGCGCGAGCCGCCCGGCGAGCGCGCCGACCACCATCGCGCGCTGCGTGTTCGCATAGATCACGTCCGCCTCGCGCGCGCGCCGCGCGACCTCGCGCACGAGCGCGAGCAGGCTGCCCGCCGCGCGCAGCGACACGCCGCCCTGCTTGTGCACGCCCGCGAGCGCGCGCTGGCCGACGACGTCCACGCGCACGCCGGCCTCGTCGAGCGCCGCGCGAAACGGCCCGTCGTCGAACAGCACGACGTCGGCCGACTCGTGCAGATGCTTCATGATCTCGAGCAGCGACAGCTCGGCGCCGCCCAGCACGCCGCTTTGGTCGAGCACGAGCACCTTCAGGCCGCTCGCCGCGAGCGACGCGCGCCCGCCCGGCCGCGCCGCCGCGCCCGCAAGCCTCGCGCGCGCCTGCGCGTTCGGCAGCAGCGCGTCGATCTGCGCGACGAAGCGCCGCCGGAAATGCGCGGTGGAGAACCGCTCGGCGTTCGCGCGGCAATCCTCCGGCTTGAAGCGCGCCGGCGCGCGCTCGAAATCGTCGACTGCGGCGACGATCGCGCGCGCGCTCTGCTCGTCGAAGAACACGCCGGTCGGCCGCTCGTGCGACGTCGCGTCGCGCACCGTCTCGAGCGCGCCGCCCTTGCCGAACGCGATGACGGGCGTGCCGCACGCCTGCGCCTCGACAACCGAGATTCCGAAGTCCTCCTCGGCCGCGAACACGAACGCCTTCGCGCGGCGCATCCGGTCCTGCAGCACCGGGAACGGCTGATAGCCCATGATCTCGACGTTCGGCGCGGCCTTCGCGCGGATCTTGCGCATGTCCGGCCCGTCGCCGATCACGACGAGCCGGCGCTCCGGCATCTGCGCGAACGCGTCGACGATCAGGTCGATCTTCTTGTACGGCACCATCCGCGACGCGGTCAGATAGAAGTCTTCCTTGTGCGTCGACAGCGTGAACGCGTCGACGTCGACGGGCGGAAACACGACCGCCGCGTCGCGCTGATAGACCTTGTGGATGCGCCGCGCGATGAACGCCGAGTTCGCGACGAAGCGGTCGACCGAATTCGACGTGCGCACGTCCCAGTTGCGGATGTAATGCAGGATCAGCCGCGCGAGCGCCGATTTGACGCCGCGCGTCAACTGCGATTGTTCGAGGTACTGATGCTGGAGATCCCACGCGTAGCGGATCGGCGAATGCACGTAGCTCACGTGCACCTGGTCCGGCCCGGTGAGGATGCCCTTCGCGACCGCATGGCTGCTCGAGATCACGAGATCGTACGCGGACACGTCGAGCTGCTCGATCGCGAGCGGCATCAGCGGCAGATAGCTGCGGTACTTCGTGCGCGCGTACGGCAGCTTCTGGATGAACGACGTCGTGACCGGCTTGCCGCGCAGGAACGTGCGGTCATCGAGGAAATCGACGAGGCCGAACAGGTCCGCGTCCGGAAAACACGCGACGATCTGCTCGAGCACGCGCTCGGCGCCCGCGTAGGTGACGAGCCAGTCATGGACGATCGCGACGCGCAGCGGCCGCGCCGCATCGCGCGCGCGGTGCGCGGGCGGCGGCGCATCGGCGATGCGCGCGTCGCGCGCGGCGCGCTCGACATCCTGAAGCGACGCGGCGCGCTGCAACGGATGTTCTGCAAGTTCGCGGTTCATACGCTCTTCCTCGGGTTCAGACGCACGAGCGCGCTGCGCGCGAGCGCGCGCATGCCGGGCGTCATCGTGATCGACCAGCCGACGTTCAACGCGACCGCGACCGCGCACGCGGCGATCGCCGCGCCAAGACCCGGCAGCGCATGCGCGACGTACAGGCTCGCGAGCAGGAACGCGAGGTGCGCGCACATGTCGAGCGCGATGGCGCGCATCCGGATTGCGGACAGATACAGCAGCACGCCGTAATCGACGAGCGCGCGCGCCGCGACGACCACCGCCGCGCCGATCAGCCCGAAATGATGGATGCCGAACCACAGCGCGCCGACGAAGAACGGCATCTGCACGAGGCCCGCGGCCGCCGCGCGCGCCGGATTCACCTGCGACTGAATGAGAATGCGCGTGACGCTCGCCTGGCCGACGAGCCACACGCTGATCACGAGCACGCGCCCGACGGGCGCGGACAGCTCGGCGAGATCCTTGCCGACCCACAGCGCGAGAAACGGCCCGAGCGCGAAGATCGCGGCGATCGCGACCGGCGTGAACACGCCGTTCAGGAATTCGAGCGACTGCTTCACGAGCGTGTCCGCGTGATCGCGGCCGACGGCCGACAGCCGCGGAAACAGCGTGCGCACGAGCGCGTTCGGCAGCATGTTCAGGCGCGTGACGAGGTTCTGCGGCACCGTGTAGTACGTGACGTACTTCGCGCCGAGCCCGGCGCCGAGCATCACGCGGTCGAGCGTGTCGGCGATCATGCTCGTCGTGCTCGCGATCAGCATCCAGCCGCCGAAATTGAAGAGCCCCTTCGCGGTGCCGAGTTGCGGCGGCTCGATCCTGCGGATGCCGAGCACCTTCATGCTGGCCGCGCCGAGCATCACCGCGGCGATCAAGCGCGCGCCGACGGCCGCCGCGAGCACGACCTGCAGCGTCGGCGCGACGAGCCACGCGGCGAAAAGCGGCATCAGCTGGAACAGGAACGTGCCGATCGTCTGGTTCGTGTTGAACACGCCGAAACGCTCGGCGCCGTTGATCGCGCCCGCGAACACCCACGACACGTTCGCGAGCGGAATCGCGAGCGCGAGCCACGGCAGCGCGAGATACACCTCGTGCTGCAGCGCGGCCGACACCTTCGTAAAGTACGCGGTGTACATGAATGCGCCGAAGTAGATCAGCAGCCCGCCCGCGACGCCCGTGGCCAGGTTCAGCCAGAACGCGCTCCAGAACACGCGCGCGCTCTCCTTCGCGTCGCCGCTCGCGAGCGCCTTCGAGATGTGGTTCTGAGCGGCCATGCTCATCCCGAGATCGAGAATCCCGAAATAGCCGATCAGCGTCCACACGAGGCTCACGACGCCGTAGCGCTCGACGCCGAGCGCCTTGATGTACGCGGGCACCGTCACGAGCGACACGAAGGTCGGCAGGATCAATCCGAAGAAATTGATCGCGACGTTCTTCAGCATGCCTTTATCCATGATCGCGCCGCCCCGCTGCGTTCGCGGCCGCCGCCGTCATTCCCGCACCCGTCATCGTGGCCTCCACCGATACATCATCACCTTGCCGCGCGCGTCCTCCTCGACGAAGATCAGGTACTCGCCGTTCTCGCGCCGGTACGCGCTGATCCCGAACGGCACGTCCACCCAACCCGACGCACGCCCCACCTCCGGCCCCGGCTTGATCACGCCGAGCTCGCGGCCGTTTTCCCTGTCGTACACGTGCACCGTGCCGACCGGCTCGACGCCGAACAGATAGCGCCCCTCGAGCGTCAGCCCGATCAGCGTGAAGATCGGCTTCGCGTCGAGCTGCCACGGCAGCGAAACCTGATAGCGCACAACCGGCGAGCCGCTCGACCACTTGTCGAAGCGCACGAGCACGCGCCCCACTTCCTTCGACAGGCCGCCCACGCGCGGCGCGTCCGCCGTGTAGCCCGTCACGTACAGCGTGTCCGTGGACGCGTCGTACAGCGCGCGGCGCAGCTCGGTGAACGGCGCGGGCGTCGGGTACGTCGTCAGCGTGTCGTACGAGTAGATCGGGTTGCCCGCCTTGTCGAGCCCGCCGAAGCGAAAGCGCCGGATGCCGCGCGTGTCGCTCGTGCGCCAGATGTCGCCGTTCGTGTCGACCCACCAGCCCCAGCCGCCCGCCATGCCCTTGCCGGTCGTGTTCAGCTCGAATTCGCTCTCGTCGATGCGGCCGTTGCCGTTCGCGTCGCGCCAGATCCAGTCGCCGCCCGGCGGCCGGTTCGGCACCTTGTCGACGGGCCGCGCGCGCCCCGCGAGCAGCCCCGACGGAATCGCGGTCTCGCCGTCGCGCTTCGGATCGAAGCGATAGATCTTCAGATGATCGGCGTACATGTCGGTCAGGTAGAGGAACGTGCGGCCCGCGACCTTGCGCGCGAACGGCATCCCCGGCCATTGATCGGTGTTGAACACCGGATCGTCCGGATACTTGAAGCGGTTCGACAGGAATCCCGCATATTTCCATTCCTTGCCGGCCGGCTTCGACAGATCGAGCTCGAAGCGCTTGTTGCCGGTGTAGACGCTGTTCGGCCGGCCCGGATCGATCCACGCGCCGTCGACGAACAGCAGGCCCTGCACCTGCCAGCGCAGCCGGCCGTCGGGCGCATAGCTCTCGAGCGTGCTGCCGAGCCCCGCGCCGATCGTGCCGTGGCGCGGGCCGATGCCGTTGGTCGCGACGTACACGTTGCCCGCGCGATCGACGCCGACGCCCGTGAGCCCGTTGAAGCGCAGCGGTCCCGGCCGGCCCGCGACGCCCGAGAAGATGCCGCCGCGCTCGCCGAGCGCGCCGCTCATCGCGTAGCCGCCTTCGGCCGATTTCGAGAAGATCAGGACCTGCTGGCGCGCTCCGTTGTCGGCAACCAGCACGCGCCCCTTCGCGTCGGTCGCCACATCGACGGCATCGGCCCCCGGCGGCAGCTCGGGCGCGTCGTCGATCTTGCGGCCGTCGGGCCGCACATGCGCGAGCTTCGCGGGGCCGTTCAGCGTGCCGGTCAACAGCCACAGCGTGCCGTCGGCCGCGAGCGCGATCCGGCCCGGCTCGTGCGCGCTCCACGCGCCCTTCTTCTGCATCGTCTGCGCGTCGTACACGTCGACGGCGTCGTGCAGCGGATCGGTCGCGTACAGCACGCTGTCGCTCGCGGCGAGCCCCGCGACTTCCGCGCGCGTGTCGGTCGGCACGTCATTGACCGTCAGGAAGCTCGCCGCGAGCTTCGCGCGCGCGTCGCCCGCCTTCGCGCTGCGAAACGGCGCGGCCTGCTTCACGTCGCCGATCTCGCGGCGCGAGATGCCGTACCACTGGCGGCCCTTGTCCGGCCAGATGCCCGGCGCGACGAGCCGGCCCTTCTCGTTGCCGACCGCGATCGCGACGTACGCATAGCGGCTGTTCACCGCGATCGCGCTGCCGCCCGCGTTGCCCCAGCCGTGCGTGCCGCCCGCGAAGCCGAGCATCTTGCCGTCCTGATAGACGCTCGCCTCCGCGCCGCTCTCGTCCCACGGCGCGTTCGTATACACCTTGCCGTCGGGCGCGACCGCGATCGCGCGAATGTCGATCTGCGTCCACATGCCGTCGCCATAGCCGAAGGTATTGCCGATCCACGACGTCGTCGCGGGCAGCACGTTCTCGGCTCGCGCGGCGCCCGCGAGCGTCGCCGCCGCCGCAAACACCGCCACTCCCATTCGCATCAAACGTCGCAAACCGCCTCTCCCATCGACCGTGACGAGCCGCCGGCGCGCCCGGCCACAAGGCAAGCCCGACATGCGAAACGCTCGTGCGTTTGCGACGCATGCACGCATCGCAAAATAGGTTTCAAACGATGCGAAGCAGGTTACAAGCAAAAATATTCACAAGAAATTTGGAAATATTTGCGGATATTTCGACGCGCAATCGCGAATCGAATGATCCGTTCGAATCCTTTCGCGCGGCCGTGCGCCGGCAGGAACGACCGGCGGCGGCGCGCGCCGGCGCGTAGAAAATACCGCGCAGCAGCACGGGCGGCCGACGCGATCGGGGTCGGGGTCGAATGCCGCGCGGCTCGCGCGCCGCGCCTCGGGAATGCCGCCGCCGCGCCGCATGCGGAAAAAGTCGAACGAATCGCCGCGCGTTTTTTTGCCGATTTCTTTTCCCTAGAATCGATTTCAACTCGATCTTTCATTTATTTCAGCGGATGCACGACGATTCGGAGCAAAAGTGCGGCCAGCGCGATGCGCGTCCGGCG
This sequence comes from Burkholderia thailandensis E264, assembly GCF_000012365.1. Lineage (NCBI taxonomy): Bacteria > Pseudomonadati > Pseudomonadota > Betaproteobacteria > Burkholderiales > Burkholderiaceae > Burkholderia > Burkholderia thailandensis. The sequence continues at coordinate 808,355 of NC_007650.1, read as the reverse complement.
CCGGATCGTCGTCGTCCGCATCCATGCCCGATGACTCGCGATACGCTCGTTGCCCCGCCCGCCCACGCCGGCCGCATCGTCCAGCTCGACGGCCTGCGTGCGTTCGCCGTGCTCGCGGTGTTCCTCCAGCATGCGCTGAAGGCCCCGCTGTGGATCGGCGTCGATCTCTTCTTCGTGCTGAGCGGCCTGCTCATCACCGGCATCCTGCTCGAGCGCAAGGCGCGCGGCGAGTCGTACTTCGGCTACTTCTACGCACGCCGCGCACGCCGCATCCTGCCGCCGTACCTGCTGCTGCTCGTCGTGTCGTCGATCCTGTTCGGCGTCGAATGGGCAAGGCACTGGCCGTGGTACGCGTTCTTCTCGACGAACATCGGGCTCTCGCTCGGCGGCATCGGGCATGACAGCCTGAACGTGCTGTGGTCGCTCGCCGTCGAAGAGCAGTTCTACATCTTCTGGCCGTTCGTCGTGCTGCTCTTCCCGGAGCGCGCGCTCGCGTGGGTCGCGGCCGCGCTGATCGTCGCGGCGCCGCTCCTGCGCGCGATCGCGACGCCCTGGTTCGACTCGTTCTGGCCGATCTACTACCTGACGCCGTTCCGGATGGATCTGCTCGCCGCCGGCGCGCTTCTCGCCGTCGTGCTGCGCCGCGACCGGCGCGCGCTCGAGCCGTACTACGGTGCGGCGATCGCGGCCGCCTGCGCGGCGCTCGCGGTGCTCGCGTGGCTGCACCTGTCGTTCCCGCGCTTTCGCGCGGCGAACACGCCGCTGTCCAACGCGACGCTCTACAGCGTGTCGCTCGTGCTGTGCACGTCGATCGTCGTGATCGCGCTGCGCGGGCGCGGCCTCGTGCAGCGCGTGCTGACCCATCCCGCGCTCGTCTATGTCGGCACCGTCAGCTACACGATCTATCTGATCCACCTGAGCGTGCTGTACGCGCTCTGGCCGCTGCATCTGAACCGCTACCTGACGGCCGCGCTCGCGTTCGGCGTCACGCTCGCGTACGCGAGCGCGAGCTGGTACGGCTTCGAGCGGCGCCTGACGCGCGGCGCGCCGCGGCGTGCGATCGCGGGCGCCGCGCGCGCGTCCGCATGACCCGATTCACTCCATCGTTCGATTAGGAAACCGCAATGACCCAAGCACGCAAGGCGATCATCACCGGGATAACGGGCCAGGACGGCGCTTATCTGACGAAGCTTCTGCTCGACAAGGGCTACGAGGTCGTCGGCACGTACCGCCGCACGAGCTCGGTGAACTTCTGGCGCATCGCCGAACTGGGCGTCGACAAGCACCCGAACTTGACGCTCGTCGAGCATGACCTGACCGATCTCGGCTCGAGCCTGCGCCTCATCGAACGCGCGCAGCCGAACGAGGTTTACAACCTCGCCGCGCAAAGCTTCGTCGGCGTGTCGTTCGACCAGCCGGCGACGACGGCCGAAGTCACGGGCATCGGCGCGCTGAACCTGCTCGAGGCGATCCGCGTCGTGAACCCGAAGATCCGCTATTACCAGGCGTCGACCTCGGAGATGTTCGGCAAGGTGCAGGCGATTCCGCAAACCGAGAGCACGCCGTTCTATCCGCGCAGCCCGTACGGCGTCGCGAAGCTGTTCGCGCACTGGACGACGGTCAACTATCGCGAGTCGTACGGCATCTTCGGCTCGAGCGGAATCCTGTTCAATCACGAATCGCCGCTGCGCGGCCGCGAGTTCGTCACGCGCAAGATCACCGATACCGTCGCGAAGATCAAGCTCGGCAAGGCGAGCCGGCTCGAGCTCGGCAACATGGGCGCGAAGCGCGACTGGGGCTTCGCGCTCGAGTACGTCGAGGGAATGTGGCGCATGCTGCAAGTGGACGAGCCCGACACCTACGTGCTCGCGACGAACCGCACCGAGACGGTCCGCGATTTCGTGCGGATGGCGTTCGCGGCGGCCGGCTACCAGCTCGAATGGAGCGGCAAGGCCGAGGACGAACGCGGCATCGACACGGCGACGGGCAACGTGCTCGTGTCGGTGAATCCGAAGTTCTACCGCCCGGCCGAAGTGGATCTGCTGATCGGCTGCGCGGACAAGGCGAGGGACAAGCTCGGCTGGGCTCCGAGGACGACGCTCGAAACACTGTGCCGGATGATGGTCGAAGCCGACATCACGCGCAACCGCCACCATGAAACCTTCTGAGCCCGGCGCGCGGCGCGCGCTCATCACCGGCATCGCGGGCTTCACCGGCCGCCACCTCGCCGCGCGCCTCGAGGCGGACGGCTACGAAGTGTGGGGCACGGTCGCGCCCGACGCCGACCTGCTCGGCGGCCCGCCGCTGCGGCGCTGGCGCTGCGTGAAGGCGGACCTGCTCGACGTCGACTCGCTGCACGCGGCGGTCGCCGACGCGCGGCCGCACGCGGTCGTGCATCTGGCCGCGCGCGCGCACGTCGCGCACGGCAATCCGCGGGACACGTACCTCGTGAACGTGGTCGGCACGCGCAACCTGCTCGCGTCGCTCGCGGGCCTCGACGCGCGTCCGCACGCGGTGCTGCTCGCGAGCAGCGCGAACGTGTACGGCAACGCGCCGATCGAAGTGCTCGACGAATCCGCGCCGCCGCTGCCCGCGAACGACTACGCGGTCAGCAAGCTCGCGATGGAATACATGGCGAAGCTCTGGCTCGACCGCTTGCCGATCACGATCGCGCGGCCGTTCAACTACACGGGCGTCGGCCAGAGCGACGCGTATTTGCTGCCGAAGCTCGTCGCGCATTACGCGCGCGGCGAGCCGCGGATCTCGCTCGGCAATCTCGACGTGAGCCGCGATTTCTCCGACGTGCGCGACGTCGTCGACGCCTACGCGCGGCTCGTCGACGCCGCGCCCGCGGGCGAGACGTTCAACGTGTGCGCGGAACGCGGCTATGCGTTGAAGGAAGTGCTGGCGATGCTCGCGCGGATCGCGGGCTACGTGATCGACGTCAGCGTCGATCCGCGCTTCGTGCGTGCGAACGAGGTGAAGAAGCTGGTCGGCTCGTGCCGGAAGCTGCGCGGCGCGATCGGCGAAACGCGCCGCACGCCGCTCGACGAGACGCTGCGCTGGATGCACGACGACATGCGCGCGGCGCTCGCCGCACGCGCGGGTCAGCCGGCGAGCTGAGCGTCGATGCGCTTCGCGAGCGGCGACGGCGTGTCGCCCGTGTGCAGCGTCGTGACGGTCTCGATCAGCGCGATCCCGCACTCCGCTTCGGCGACCGGGTTGTGCATCGTGTTCTTCGGCACGATGCAGAAGTCGCCCGCGTTCAGCACGACGTCGGCGCGCCCCTCGAATTGAATGCGCAGGCTGCCGTAGACGACGTAGAACATCTCGTCCTCGCCGGCGTGCTTGTGCCACGTGAACTCGCCCTTCAGCTTCGCGACCTTCACGTACTGGTCGTTCACGCGCCCGACGACGCGCGGCGACCAGTACTCGGTCACGTCGCGCAACGCCGCTTCGAAATTGATGCCGATGCCTGCCTGAAACATGGGGACGCTCCTGGTTCGATGCATTCGAGCGGGCAGCTTAGCAGCAAGCGCGTGAACGCGCCGGCCGTGCGTTTGTCACGGCCCGCCCGGCGTCAGCCCGCGAGCCCGCGCGCGAGATCGTCGCGGATGTCCGCCGGAGCCTCGAGCCCGACCGCGAGCCGGATCAGCCCTTCGGTGATTCCCGCCGCCTCGCGCGCTTCCGGCGTGATCCGGCTATGCGTCGTCGTCGCCGGATGCGTGATCGTCGTGCGCGTGTCGCCGAGGTTCGCAGTGATCGACACGATCTTCGTGCCGTCGATCACGCGCCACGCGTTCGCGCGCTGCTGCTCGGGCGTGTCGCCCTTCAGCTCGAACGATACGACCGAGCCGCCCGACTTTTGCTGACGCCGCGCGAGCGCGTATTGCGGATGCGATTCGAGCCCGGGATAGAACACGCGCTTCACGGCCGGATGCGCCTCGAGCCAGCGGGCGATCTCGAGCGCGTTCTCCGATTGCCGGTTCACACGCAGCGACAGCGTCTCCATGCCCTTGAGCAGCACCCATGCATTGAATGCGGACAGCGTCGGCCCCGCGGTGCGCACGAACGGAAACACCTTCTCCATGATGAACGCCTTCGAGCCGACGAGCGCGCCGCCGAGCACGCGGCCCTGGCCGTCGAGGAACTTGGTCGCCGAGTGCATCACGACGTCCGCGCCGAGCTTGAGCGGCTGCTGCAGCACCGGGCTGCAGAAACAGTTGTCGACGACGAACAGCGCATTCGCCGCCTTCGCGATCTTGCCGATCGCCTCGATGTCGGCGAGCTCCGTCATCGGGTTCGACGGCGTCTCGAGGAAGAACATCTTCGTCTCGGGGCGCACGGCGGCGCGCCATGCATCGAGATCGGCCGGATCGACGAACGTCGTCTCGATCCCGAACTTCGCGAAGATCTGCCCGAACAGCCCGAGCGTCGAGCCGAACAGGCTGCGCGAGCTGACGAGGTGATCGCCCGCCTGCAACGCGGCCATCACGACCGACGTGATCGCCGCCATCCCGGATGCGGTCGCGATGCACGCCTCGCCGCCCTCGAGCGCCGCGAGGCGATCCTGGAACATCGTGACGGTCGGGTTCGTGAAGCGCGAGTACGTGTAATAGTCTTCCGAATGCTTGAAGCGCTCGGCCGCCTCGGCCGCGCTCGCATAGCAGAAGCTCGACGTCAGGAAGAGCGCTTCCGAATGCTCGTTGAATTCGCTGCGCAGCGTGCCCGAGCGGACGGCGAGCGTGTCGAAGTTGAGAGAGTCGTCCATGTTCCGTTCATCCGTTTTCAAGCGCATCGCCGCCGTGCGCCGCGCGGCGAATGCGCAGACCAACAAAAAGCCCGCTCATGCGTCGGCATCAGCGGGCTTGGTGTGCGGAGCAGCTATCGACTCGGGCCGGCATGGCGCTGCTCGCCGGCCTTCGCTTTAGCTGTTTCGGGTTGCCCCGCGTCCGCAAGCTGAAATCAAATCGACGCAAGGCCCCATCGTATCACGCCTTTTCGGTCGCGCGCGCGGCGCTCACTCGACCGACAGCTGCAGGTTCATCTGCGAGCGCTCGGCGCCTTCGCCGTTCGGATCGCGATCCGCCTGCGACGCGGGCGCGAGGCGCGCGCGCTCGATCGCGTCCAGATACTCGGGCGTGACGTCGCCGGTGATGTAGTCGCCGTCGAAGCACGATGCCTCGAAGCGCTCGAGCGACGGGTTGATGTCGCGCACCGCGCGGCGCAGATCGTCGACGTCCTGGTAGATCAGATAATCGGCGCCGATGATCTTCGCGACTTCCTCGTCGGTGCGGCCGTGCGCGACGAGTTCGCCGCGCGTCGGCATGTCGATCCCGTAGACGTTCGGAAATTTCACGGGCGGCGCCGCCGACGCGAAGATCACCGACTTCGCGCCCGCATCGCGCGCCATCTGCACGATCTCGTGCGACGTGGTGCCGCGCACGATCGAATCGTCGACGATCAGCACGTGCTTGTCCTTGAACTCGATGCTCATCGCGTTGAGCTTCTGGCGCACCGACTTCTTGCGCACCGCCTGGCCCGGCATGATGAACGTGCGGCCGACGTAGCGGTTCTTGAAGAAGCCCTCGCGATACTCGACGCCGAGCTTCGCCGCCACCTGCATCGCGGCCGGCCGCGACGAATCGGGAATCGGCATCACGACGTCGATCGGCACGTCCGGCAGCTCGCGCCGGATCTTCTCGGCAAGGTAGTCGCCCATGCGCAGGCGCACGTTGTAGACGGGCACGCCGTCGAGGCACGAGTCCGGACGCGCGAGGTACACGTACTCGAACATGCACGGATTCAGGCTCGGCTTGTCCGCGCACTGGCGGCTGTGGAACCTGCCGTTCACGTCGATGAAGACCGCCTCGCCCGGCTGCACGTCGCGGACGAACTCGAAGCCGATGCCCTCGACCGCGACCGACTCCGACGCGACCATCCACTCGGTGCCCTGCTCGGTTTCGAGCTTGCCGATGCAAAGCGGGCGGATGCCGAACGGATCGCGGAACGCGAGCAGGCCGTAGCCGGCGATCAGCGACACGATCGCATACGAGCCGTGCGCGCGGCGGTGCACGCCCGCGACCGCCTTGAACAGCGAATCCGGATCGAGCTCGAGGCCCGTCGTGGAAAGCTGCAGCTCGTGCGCGAGCACGTTCAGCAGCACTTCGCTGTCGGAGTTCGTGTTGATGTGGCGGCGGTCGATGCGGAACATCTCGTCCTTCAACTGCTGCCAGTTCGTCAGGTTGCCGTTGTGCGCGAGGATGATGCCGAACGGCGCGTTCACATAGAACGGTTGCGCTTCGGCTTCGCTCGACGCGGAGCCCGCCGTCGGGTAACGGACCTGACCGATCCCGGCCGTGCCGGGCAGGCTGCGCATGTTGCGCGTGCGGAACACGTCGCGCACCATGCCGTTCGCCTTGTACATATGGAAATTGCTGCCGTCCGCCGTCGCGATGCCCGCCGCGTCCTGACCGCGATGCTGCAGCAGCAGCAGGCTGTCATAGACGAGCTGGTTGACCGGGGACTGGGAGATAACGCCTACGATGCCGCACATGGCATGTCCTTCAACGATACAAAAAACGGTTCGGTCGGTGCGCTCGCGCGAGTCAGACGTGAATGTACGCGGCGAGCCCGTCGGGCAAGAGCGGCTTGAGCTCGCGCACGCCCTGTTCGGCGAACGGACGCAGCAACGCGTCGCGCCAGAAATCCTGTTTCGGCAGCTCGGTAAGCCCCGCCGCCGCGACGAGCAGCAACACGAGCAGCACGCCGCGCACGAGGCCGAACATCATGCCGAGCGACCGGTCGACGCCGCCCAGGCCCGTGGCCTGCGCGATCCGCGACAGCAGCGCGTTCGCGACGCTCGCGACGAGCACGACGCCGATGACGATCAACGCGAACGCGACAACCCACTGGGTCAACGCGCCGCCCGGCCACCTCGCCGGAATATAGGGCAGCACGACGCCGACGAAACGGCACGCGATCAAGAATGCGGCGATCCAGCCGATCAGGCCGAAGATCTCGCCGACGAATCCTCGCCACGCGCCGCGCAGCGCCGACAAACCGATCACCAGCAGCACGGCGTAATCGAAAGCGGTCAGCATCGCCCGTTACTGCGTGAGGCCCGCTTCGCGCACCTTCGCGATCGCGGCGGAAGCGGCCGCGCGATCGGCGAACGGCCCTGCGCGCAACAGTGTAGCCGTACTGCCGTCAGCCTGCTTGCGGTGCTCGACGTACGCGGGCACGCCCGCCGCCTTCAGCTTCGTCGCCCAGTTGCGGGCGGTCGCGTCGTCGCGAAACGAACCGAGCTGCAGCGCGAAGCGCGCGCCAGGCGGCGACGCGGGCGACGACGCGTCGCCGTCGGCCGCCGCGTTCGCGGCCGGCCGGCGCGCCGGCGCCGCATCCTGCGACGGCTGAGCGGCCGGCTTCTGCGCGGCGGCGGTCTGGGCCTTCTTGGCGTCCTGCAGGTTCTTCGCGTCCGTCTTCGCGGTCACGGCGGGTGCCGGCGCCGGCGCGGCGGGCGCGACGTTCGCCGTCGCGGCCGCCTCGGACGCGGGAGGCTCGTCATGCGCGACGCCCGCCTGGACGTCCGACGCGTCTTCGTCGTTCGCGGCGGCCGCCTGGTGCGACGGACGGTTCGGAATGTCGATCTGGACGTCGTCGGTGACGGGTTTCGGATGCGAATCGAGCACCATCGGCAGCACGATCACCGCGGCGACGACGAGTGCGATCGCGCCGACGAGACGCCGGCGCGCGCGTTGTTTTTCAGGAAGGGTCGGATCGAGCAGCAGTGCGTCGGTGTCGGGCCGCTCGGTGCGGCGCGAACGGCGTTCCACGCGTTCGGTGCGCACGGCCCGGGTGCCGGACCGCGACCCGCGCCTGGGCGGCGCGTCGTCCTCCTTCTTGCCGAACGAGAAAATACCCATGTATGGCTGAACCCGAAGCTACTCGTCAGTCAGTGGTCATGGCGGCGGTCCACGACGGGCATCACGCCCGCTACCGTGTAGAAGCTACCGAAAACCACGATTCTATCATTGTCGGATGCGCTTTTTAGTGCATCGAGGAACGCATCGGCCGGACTGGCGTGGCGCGTGACGCTGTGTTGCGCGCCGTTCTCGACGCCCGCGCCGCGCAGCACGCGCTCGAGCACGTCGGCCGAAGCCGCGCGCGGCAGCGGCAGATCGGTCAGATGCCAGTGATCGATCGCGCCCTTCAGCCGCGCGACGATTCCCGCGAGATCCTTGTCGGCCATCGCGCCGAACACCGCATGCGTGTACGGGTAGTAGCCCATCGAATCGAGATTCTGCGCGAGCACCGCGGCCGCGTGCGGATTGTGCGCGACGTCGAGCAGCACGAGCGGCTTGCCGGGCAGCACCTGGAAGCGCCCTGGCAGTTCGACGTTCGCGAGCCCGAGCCGGATGTCCTGCGCGGATACGGGCAGCCGCTCGCGCAGCGCCTCGAGCGCGGCGAGCGCCGCCGACGCATTGAGCAACTGGTTCGCGCCCCGCAGCGCCGGATACGCGAGCGCCGGGTAGCGCTTGTCGCGGCCGGCGTACGTCCATTGCTGGCGCTCGCTGCCCGGCTGCGTCGAGAAGCGGAAGTCGCGCCCGACGAGCCACAGATCCGCGCCGATCGCGGCCGCATGGTCGACAAGCGTCTGCGGCGGCGCCGGGTCGCCGCAGATCGCGGGCTTGCCCGGACGGAAGATGCCCGCCTTCTCGAATGCGATCTTCTCGCGCGTGTCGCCGAGATATTCGATGTGGTCGACGTCGATGCTCGTCACGATCGCGCAATCGGCGTCGATCACGTTGACCGCGTCAAGCCGGCCGCCGAGCCCCACTTCGAGGATCACCGCGTCGAGCCCGCGCGACGCGAACAGATGCATGATCGCGAGCGTCGTGAACTCGAAGTACGTGAGCGACACCGGCTCCGCCAGGCGCGTGCGCGCCGCCTCGACCGCCTCGAAATGCGGCAGCAGTTCGTCGTCGTCGACGATCCGGCCGTCGATGCGCGCGCGTTCGTTGAAGCGCAGCAGATGCGGCGACGTGTGGCAACCGACCTTGTAGCCCGCGCGCACGAGGATCGTCTCGATGAACGCGCAGGTCGAGCCCTTGCCGTTCGTGCCGCCGACCGTGATCACCGGGCACGCGAATTCGAGCTTCAGCGCGTCCTTGACCTGGCCGATGCGGGTAAGGCCCATGTCGATGCCGACGGGATGCGCGCTTTCGAGGTGCGAAAGCCACGCGTCGAGAGAGGAAAAGGTGCTCATCGAATCCAACTTCGAATCAAGGCGGCGAGTCAAAGCGAACGCGCCGAAAAAACAAACGCGCCGCTCGGCGCAAGCCGAGCGGCGCGCGGTCGTGCGATCACGCGCGCGGCCGTCAAGCCAGCGCGTCGGCCGGCTGGCGCTGCAGCAGCGCGATCAGCTGCGCGATTTCGTCGCGCATCTTGCGGCGATCGACGATCATGTCGATCGCGCCCTTCTGCAGCAGGAATTCCGCGCGCTGGAAGCCCTCCGGCAGCTTCTCGCGCACCGTCTGCTCGATCACGCGCGGGCCGGCGAAGCCGATCAGCGCCTTCGGCTCGGCGATCACGACGTCGCCGAGGAACGCGAAGCTCGCCGACACACCGCCCATCGTCGGATCGGTCAGCACCGAGATGAACGGCAGCTTCGCGTCGGACAGCTTCGTGAGCATCGCGGTGGTTTTCGCCATCTGCATCAGCGACAGCAGGCTTTCCTGCATCCGCGCGCCGCCGGACGCGGCGAAGCAGATGAACGGCACCTGCTGCTCGAGCGCATTCTGCGCGCCGCGCGCGAAGCGCTCGCCGACGACCGAGCCCATCGAGCCGCCCATGAACGAGAACTCGAAGCACGCGGCGACGACGGGCAGCGTGTGGATCGCGCCGCCCATCACGACCATCGCGTCGGTCTCGCCCGTTTCGTCCATCGCTTCCTTCAGACGATCCGGATACTTGCGGCTGTCCTTGAACTTCAGCGTATCGACCGGGACGATCTCCTGGCCGATCTCGTAGCGGCCCTCCGGATCGAGCAGCGCGTCGAGGCGCTCGCGCGCGCCGATGCGCATGTGGTGATCGCACTTCGGGCACACGTGCTGATTCGCGTCGACGTCGTTGCGGTACAGCACCGCCTCGCACGACGGGCACTTGATCCACAGGCCCTCGGGAATCCCCTTGCGGCTTTTCGGATCGGTCTGCTTGATCTTCGGCGGCAACAGTTTGTCGAGCCAGCTCATCGTATGGTTTCCTGTTCGGTGGCGGGCCGGGCGTTCTGCACCCGGCCCGCGGTCAGCTTGTGTTGACGTGTCGCGCGGCTCACGCCGCCGGCTTCGCCGCGCCGTCGATCGCGGCGCGCAACCCGGCGACGAACTCCTTGAGCTCGGCGGCGGCGTTCTCCGGCGCGGCCTGCTCCAGCAACTGGACGAGGCGGCTGCCGATCACGACGGCATCCGCCACCTCGGCCACCGCGCGCGCCGTCGCGGCGTCGCGGATGCCGAAACCCACCCCGACGGGAAGCGGCACGCGCGACTTGATGGCCGGGATTTTACCCTCAATGGTGGAAACATCCAGATTTGCGGCGCCCGTCACGCCCTTGAGCGACACATAGTAGACGTAACCGCTCGCCACCTCGCCGACGGCGGCGATCCGGTCGTCGGTCGACGTCGGCGCGAGCAGGAAGATCGGATCGATGCCCGCCGCGCGCATCTTCGCGGCGAAATCGTGCGACTCCTCGGGCGGATAGTCGACGACGAGCACGCCGTCGACGCCCGCGTCGCGCGCGGCCGCCGCAAACGCGTCCTCGCCCATCCGCTCGATCGGATTCGCGTAGCCCATCAGCACGACGGGCGTCTGCCGGTCGCGCTCGCGAAAGCGCCTCACGTCGTCGAGCACGCGGCGAAGCGTCACGCCTTTCGCGAGCGCGCGCTCCGACGAGCGCTGGATCACGGGGCCGTCGGCCATCGGATCGGAGAACGGCACGCCAAGCTCGATCACGTCGGCGCCGCCTTCGGCAAGCGCGTGCATCAGCTCGACCGTCCTCGACGGGTCCGGGTCCCCCGCGGTGATGAACGGGATCAGCCCCTTGCGGCCCTGGGCGGCGAGTGCGGCAAAAGTGTTCTGAATACGGGACATGACTGGTTCCAAATCGTTTCGCTATTGCGCGGACAGCACCGCTTACGCGTCGGCCGGCGCCGGAACGGCCGCAAGCGACGCGACGCGCTCGCGCGCGATCGCACAATAGCTTTCGTTGATCTCGTAGCCGACGAAGTCGCGCCGCTGCCGCGCGCAGGCCACCGCGGTCGTGCCGCTGCCCATGAACGGATCGAGCACGCGGCCGCCCGGCGGGCAGCTCGCGAGCACCATCCGCTCGATGATCTCCAGCGGCTTCTGGGTCGGATGGTCGACCCGCTCCGCATGTTGGCGGTGCAGGCGCGACACGGACCAGACGTCCTTCGGGTTATAGCCGAGCTCGAGCCACTTGCTGCCTTCGAACAGCTTGCGGGAGCGCGCTTTCTTCGTATCGGCGTCGTACGGAATGCGGACCGGATCGAGATCGAAGTAATACCCCTTCGAAACCGCGAAAAAGCCGATGTTGTCGTGCACCGACGTGAAGCGGCGCGTCGTGCCGCCCATGCTCGGCACGCGCCGGTCCCAGATGATCTCGTTGATCATCGTGAGCCTCGTCTTCAGGAAGCTGAATATCTCGGGCGCGTACTGCCACGTGCAGAACACGTACATCGAGCCGGTGGACTTGAGCTTCGGAATCGCGAGCTCGAGCCACTCGCGCGTCCACGCGAGGTGCTCGTCGCCCGAGCGCTTGTCCGAGTCGTTGCCGTAGTCCTTGCCGAGTCCGTACGGCGGATCGGCGACGATCAGGTCGATCGACGCGTCAGGCAGGCTCGCGGCCTCGTGCAGGAAATCGCGGTTATGCAATTCGATGCCGGCGGGCAGCACGCGCGAGGCGCCAGCGGCCGGAACCGCTTGCGCTTCGCTCGCCGCGCCGCCCGCCGGCTCTTCGATCAGGTCACGCATCGGTCGGGGCTCAGAGCGCGATGCCCGATCGCTCGGCGACCGTGTGCATGTCCTTGTCGCCGCGCCCCGACAGGTTGACGAGCAGGATCTTGTCCTTCGGCAGCGTCGGCGCGAGCTTCACGCCGTACGCGATCGCGTGGCTCGATTCGAGCGCCGGGATGATCCCCTCGATCCGGCAGCAGTCGTGAAACGCCTTCAGCGCCTCTTCGTCGGTAATGCCGACGTACTGCGCGCGGCCGCTGTCCTTCAACCACGCATGCTCGGGGCCCACGCCCGGATAGTCGAGGCCCGCCGACACCGAATGCGTCTCGATGATCTGGCCGTTCTCGTCCTGCAGCAGGTACGTGCGATTGCCGTGCAGCACGCCCGGGCTGCCGGCGATCAGCGACGCCGCGTGATGGCCGGTGTCGAGCCCGTCGCCCGCCGCCTCTACGCCGATCAGTTGCACCGATGCGTCGTCGATGTACGGATAGAAGATGCCCATCGCGTTCGAGCCGCCGCCGACGCAAGCGATCACCGCGTCCGGCTGCCGGCCGGCGAGCTCAGGCATCTGCACCTTGCATTCGTCGCCGATCACGCGCTGGAAGTCGCGCACCATCATCGGATACGGGTGCGGGCCCGCCACCGTGCCGATGATGTAGAACGTGTTCTCGATGTTCGTGACCCAGTCGCGCATCGCCTCGTTCAGCGCGTCCTTCAGCGTGCGCGAGCCCGATTCGACGGGCACGACGGTCGCGCCGAGCAGCTTCATCCGGTAGACGTTCGCGGCCTGCCGGCGCACGTCCTCGGCGCCCATGTAGACGACGCACTCCATCCCGAAGCGCGCGCAGATCGTCGCGGTCGCGACGCCGTGCTGGCCCGCGCCCGTCTCGGCGATCACGCGCTTCTTGCCCATCCGCTTCGCGAGCAGCGCCTGACCGATCACGTTGTTGATCTTGTGCGCGCCGGTGTGGTTCAGGTCTTCGCGCTTCAGGTAGATCTGCGCGCCGCCGAGCGTCTCGCTCCAGCGCTGCGCGTGGTAAATCGGCGACGGACGGCCGACGAAGTGCTTCAGCTCGCGGTCGTACTCGGCGACGAAGTCGGGGTCGTGCTTGAATTTCTCGTACGCGGCGCGCAGCTCGTCGAGCGCGTGAATCAGCGTTTCGGCGACGAACACGCCGCCATATGGGCCGAAATGGCCGCGATCATCGGGAAGGTTGTACATGACGTCACTCTCGGTTCGACCGCGCGGCGCGCCGGATTCTCTATTTCCGGCGCGCCGCGCGGGCTGGCATCACCCGGCGTCCGCTTCGCGCACTGCGCGCACGAACGCCGCCATGCGGGCGCGATCCTTCACGCCCTTCGCGCCCGGCGCTTCGATGCCGCTCGAGACATCGACCGCGAACGGACGCACCTGACGGATCGCGTCACCGACGTTTTGCGCGTTCAACCCACCACTCAAAACGGCCCGACGCGCGAGCTCTGCTGGGATAAGTGACCAATCGAAGACCTTGCCGCTGCCGCCGTAGTGCTCGACGAGGGTGTCGAACAACAGGCCGCGGGCTGCCGAATAGTGAAGAGCCGATTCTACCAAATCGGCCGGCTGCGTCGCCACGCCCACGCGCAGCGCGCGCAGCCACGGCAGCCGCGCCGCCGCCGCGAGCGACGCGCACTGTTCGGGCGTCTCGTCGCCATGGAACTGCAGCAACGCGAGCGGCACTTCGTTCGCGACGCGCGCGACCTCGTCCTCGGTCGGATTGACGAACAGGCCGACCACCGACACGAACGGCGGCACGCGCGCGGCAAGCGCGGCGGCGTGCTCGACCGTCACCGCGCGCGGACTCTTCGGGTAGAACACGAGGCCGATCGCATCGGCGCCGAGTTCGGCCGCCCAGTCGACGTCGCCCGCCTTCGACAGCCCGCAGAGCTTGATGCGCGTGCGCGACGGCGGCGCGCCGCCGTCCGTGGCGCCGCGCGCGCCGGCGGCGAGCGCATCGTTCGTCGCCGCATCGATTGCATTGGTCGTATCGGTCATCATGGTCGTCCGTCCAGATCGGCCCATACGCTGCTCCATGGCACGCTGCCGAGCTGCGCGGGCGGCACCGCGAATTCGGCCGGATAGCCGACGTGCGCGAGATAGAGCCCTTCGGGCATGAAAGTCGGCGCCGCGCAGCCGCGGTCCCGGCTTTCGAGCACTTCCGCGAGCCACGACGCCGGATAGCGGCCGCGCCCCACCGCGACGAGGCAGCCCATCAGGTTGCGCACCATGTGGTGCAGGAACGCGTTCGCGCGGAAGCGGAAGTGGATGAAATCGCCGTCGGGGCGGATGCCGATCTGGTACAGATGCTTGACGGGCGACTTCGCCTGACACTCGGACGAGCGGAACGCCGAGAAATCGTGCTCGCCGACGAGGTGCTCGGCGGCCTCGCGCATCGCGTCGACATCGAGCGGCGTATGAACCCAGCCCGCGCGCGCCGCGAGCATCGGCGAGCGCACCGGATGCACGTACAGCGCGTAGTAATAGGTGCGCTCGAATGCGGCAAAGCGGGCGTGGAACGTGTCCGGCATCGGCTTCGCCCACTGCACGGCGACCGTCGAAGGCAGGAACGCGTTCGTGCCGCGCACCCACGAGAAATCCGCGCGATCGAGGTCGGTATCGAAATGGACGACCTGGCCGAGGCCATGCACGCCGGTGTCGGTGCGGCCCGCGACCGTCGTGTGCAGCGACGTCTGCGCGAATTCCGCGAGCGCCCGCTCGAGCGCGTCCTGGACGGTCTTGCCGTGCGGCTGCGACTGCCAGCCGCAGAACGCCGCGCCGTCGTACTGAATGCCGAGTGCGATTCTCATCACGACAGGTCGGCGAGCTTGGCGAGCATCACGCGCGCTTCGTCACGCGTGTCGGCGTGATCGGCTTCGATCACTTCGTGCAGCAGCGTGCGCGCGCCGGCGAGATCGCCGAGCTCGACGTATTCGGACGCGAGTTCCAGCTTGTTGCGCGCGATCTTCGCGAGCGCCTCGGGCGTGAACGCCGGCAGCGACGCGCTCGGGCCGGACGGCAACTCGAGGTCGAAATCGAGGTTCAGCGCGCCGAATTGCGCGACGCCGAGCGGCGGCGGGCTTGCGGACGGCGCGCCCGGCTCGTGGTTCGGCAAGGCCGGCGCCGGCGCGGCGGACGCTGCGCCCACCGGCTGCGAGGCCGCGGCCGGCGGGTCGCCGTGCGCGGGCGGCACGCTCGGCACGCCTCCCTGCGGCGCGGCTCGCGCCGGCTCGTCGTGCGAAGCCGCTTCAGCCGGCGTCGCTGCGTGCGGCGCGGTGGCTTCGGCAGCGGCTGTCGCGTGAGGCGTCGGCACAGCAGGCGCCGCGTCCGCATCCGCGCCCGCCGCGAACGGTTGTTCAAGCCGGACTACCGGCGCGTCCTGCGTGTGTCGCTCTTCGGGCGTCGAATCAGTCGCCGGAGATGCGGCCACTCGCGCCGCCGCTTCGCCGTGCCCGATCCCGCCGAGCGCCGTCGCGTGACGCTGCTCGTTGTCCGTCTGCTGCGGCGTTACGCGGGCACCGCCGTCAAATGATTTGACCCCGCCAAAATCCGACGATCCTGCTTGACCACACGTTTCCGCTCCATGCGGATTATCCGCGTCGAGCGCGCCCATCGGCGGGTGGGCGGCGGCTGGACGGTTAGTTGCATCTTGTGCGCTGTGCGAAGCGGTCGGCTCGGCCTGCTGCGATTGCGCCGTCCGGTCGGCATCGGCCGCCGTCGGCTCGCGCGGCGGCAACGGCATGTCGAGGCTGTCGAGCGCCGCGATCGCGTCGCTCGGAAACGCCTGCCGCCATGCGTACGGCGCCGGCTTCGCGCCCGTTCGCGGAACGCCGGACGGCTCATCGCCTGTCGATTCGGGCGCGCGTGGCGCACCGCCTTGCTCGTCCGGCCGCGGGATCTCCAGCGTCAGCGGCGTCGCGGCCGGCGTTTGCGGGTCGCGAGCCGGCGCGGCCTCGCCGTCGGCCGGCGGTGACGCCTCCGATCCGCGCTGCACGGGCGTGCGCCTCGCATCGACGGGCAGCGCGCCCGGCGATGCGTGCTGCGCGACAGCCGCCGCGCCTTGCTCTCCCCCGTCGCGCCGCGCTTCTTCCGTCTCACCCGGCGCGCCGGCGATCGCGGCGGCCGCGTCCGGATCGAGCGCGGGCGCGGGCGTGAACGCGCCCGGCTCGATCGCGTCGGAGGGCGCGCCCTTCTTGCGGCGGCGCAACGCAAAACCCGCAATCAGCGCGACGGCCGCGGCACCGACCGCAACCGCCGCCCCTGTGTTGAGCGGCACCCACGGCGCGACCGCGCGCGGTGACGCGCTCACGGGCGGCGTCGCGGCGGATGCGGACGCGGCGTTCGTCGCCGATCCGGCCACGGCCTCGGATGCGGCGGCTTCGGCACCCGCCGTCGTCGAGCCGGCCGCAGCGCTCGCCTGCGGTTTCTGCTCGCTACCCGCTGCTGGCGCCGGTCGTGCAGGCGTCGGCGCGAGGTTCGTCGCAGGCTTGCCGATTCCGTGTTTCTGCAATTCCATCAGCACACGATTTTTCAGCGCGAGCAATTGCTGCAGGCTCGACGGTCGCGCCTGCGAGGCGCCCATCGCCGGCTGCGCGGCCGAGCCCGACTGCACGTGATTCGCGGCCCCGGGTGCGAGCAACGCCTCCGCGCCGGCCGCCGACGCGCCGTTCGCGCCTGCCGGCGCTTGCTGAATGGAGCCGCTCCACACGTGCGCGTTGCCGACGCCGGACGAAGCGGCGGTCGCCACCTGCGCGGCCGCGGAAGAAGCATGCGCAACCGCCGCGCCGGGCGCCGATGCGCCGTTCGCGCCCAAAGCCGCGCCGGAGGCCGAGAATCCCACCGCACCGCTTGCCGCCGCGTGCGACGCCGCCGACGCCGCCGCGGGATGCGAAGGCGCCGACGCTGCCGACACGGACGCGTGCGACGCCGCGCCCGAAGCCGCCGCAGCAGCAACCGCCGCCGATGCGCCGTTCGCAGGCGCGCCAGCCGCCGCGCCCGTCGCGTCGAGCGGCGGCACGGTCAATTGCGCGCCGATCTTCAGGCGGCTCGGATCGCGCTTCATGAACGCCTGCGGATTCGCGTCGAAGAGCGCGCGGCCCGCGCGGGCCAGCACACCGGGATCGTGCGACTGCGTGACGGCCACGGCAATGTCGTTGAGCGACTGGCCCGGTCGCACGGTGATCGTCAGCGGCGCGGCCTGGTCGGTGGGCGCGGCGCCCGCCGCATCCGGGGCCGCGTACGCGGCGCTCGCGCCGGCAAGCGCGAGAACGGCGGCCGCGACGGCACGCCGCGCGGACGGCAGGCCATCGGAGATCATCGTCGAAGAAAGGAATCGAAGCGTCATCGGCTTGGTCGCCGCGGCATGACGCGGCCTGGGTTCGCGTTTGGATTGAGACAAAATCGGACCGCAAATAAAAAAAGCGTCGCGTGAAACGCGACGCTTTCGGGTTGTGTACGCGTCGTAATCGCGTAGTTTACTTTACTTGTCGAGCAGAATGCGCAGCATCCGGCGCAGCGGCTCGGCCGCGCCCCACAGCAATTGATCGCCGACGGTAAATGCCGACAGGTATTCGCCACCCATCGCGAGCTTGCGCAGGCGGCCGACCGGCACCGACAGCGTGCCCGTCACCTTCGCTGGCGACAGATCGCGCATCGACGCCTCGCGCTCGTTCGGCACGACCTTCACCCAGTCGTTCGCCGACGCGAGGATGCCGTTGATCTCGTCGAGCGGCACGTCCTTCTTCAGCTTGATCGTGAGCGCCTGCGAGTGGCACCGCATCGCGCCGATCCGCACGCACAGGCCGTCGACCGGAACCGAGCCCGGCTCGCCCATCGCCGGCTTGCCGAGGATCTTGTTGGTTTCCGCGCCGCCCTTCCATTCTTCCCTCGACATCCCGTTGCCGAGATCCTTGTCGATCCACGGAATCAGCGAGCCTGCGAGCGGCACGCCGAACTGGCTCGTCGGCATCGCGTCGCCGTTCATCGCGGCGAGCACGCGGCGGTCGATGTCGAGGATCGCCGACGCCGGATCGGCGAGCTGCGCCGCCACCGCGCCGTTCAGCGTACCCATCTGCGCGAGCAGCTCGCGCATGTTCTGCGCGCCCGCGCCCGATGCGGCCTGGTAGGTCATCGCCGTCATCCAGTCGACGAGATTCTCGCGGAACAGGCCGCCCAGCGCCATCAGCATCAGGCTGACGGTGCAGTTGCCGCCGATGAAGTTCTTCGTGCCGTTGACGAGCGCGTCCTTGATCACGTTCAGGTTCACGGGATCGAGGATGATCACCGCATCGTCCTTCATCCGCAGCGACGACGCCGCGTCGATCCAGTAGCCGTTCCAGCCGGCCGCGCGCAGCTTCGGGAACACGTCGTTCGTGTAGTCGCCGCCCTGGCACGTGATGATCACGTCGCACTTCTTCAGGTCGTCGATGCTCGTCGCATCCTTGAGCGTGGTCTCGTTTTTCGCGAACGACGGCGCCTTGCCGCCCGCGTTGCTGGTGCTGAAAAACACCGGCTCGATCAGATCGAAATCGCCTTCTTCCTGCATGCGCTGCATCAGCACGCTGCCGACCATGCCGCGCCAACCTACGAGACCTACGTTCATGACTAACCCTTTGCTGGAGCTTCCCCGCCTTTTCCGCCCCCGGCGCGACCGCGCGGGGAAACAGGCGGGCACGACGGACGACGATCAGATTTTCGTGATCGTTTTCGTGATGATGATGGTGATGATTTTGCCGACGACGATGGCGCGCGCACCCGCACGGGCCGGATTGCCGTGGAGTTTCGAGACCGGGGAGATCAGGGAAGTCGCCATCGTTCGAGTCTACACAAACCCAAGTGGCCGCACAACGGCCGGGAAAGCCGGACGGACCCCGTTTCCGGGCCGTCACGCCGCTTTCTTTCACATCGCCTTCGGCTCGTCTTGCCACGACGAGCCGCGCCGGGCGCACGGCCCGCGTTGCCGGCTCGCGGCGCTTACAGCGCCGCGACCACCGCGTCGCCCATCGCCGCCGTGCCGACCTGCCGGCAGCCCGGCGTCGCGATGTCGCCCGTGCGGTAGCCCTGCTCGAGCACCGTTTTGACCGCGCGCTCGATGCGATCGGCCTGCTCCGCGCGATTCAGCGAGTAACGCAGCAGCATCGCGGCCGACAGGATCGTCGCGAGCGGATTCGCGATGCCCTTGCCCGCGATGTCCGGCGCCGAACCGTGCGACGGCTCGTACAGGCCCTTGTTGTTCTTGTCGAGCGACGCCGACGGCAGCATGCCGATCGAACCCGTCAGCATCGATGCCTCATCCGACAGGATGTCGCCGAACATGTTGCCCGTGACGATCACGTCGAACTGCTTCGGCGCCTTCGCGAGCTGCATCGCCGCGTTGTCGACGTACATGTGCGACAGCTCGACGTCCGCATATTCCTTCGATACGTCGATCATCACGTCGCGCCAGAACTGCGACGTCTCGAGCACGTTCGACTTGTCGACCGACAACAGCTTCTTCGCGCGCTTTTGCGCGGCCTGGAACGCGACGTGCGCGATGCGGCGCACTTCCGGCTCCGAATAGCGCATCGTGTCGAAACCTTCGCGCTCGCCCGCGAACGGGCCGTCGGGCGCTGCGCGCACGCCGCGCGGCTGGCCGAAGTAGATGTCGCCGTTCAGTTCGCGCACGATCAGGATGTCGAGGCCCGCGACCAGTTCCGGTTTCAGCGGCGACGCATCGACGAGTTGCGGATAGCAGATCGCCGGGCGAAAGTTCGCGAACAGCTCGAGGTGCTTGCGCAGGCCGAGGATCGCCTGCTCCGGGCGCAGCGCGCGCTCGAGCGAGTCGTATTTCCAGTCGCCGACCGCGCCGAACAGGATCGCGTCCGCTTCCTTCGCGAGCGCGAGCGTCGCGTCCGGCAGCGGGTGACCGCTTGCCTCGTAGCCCGCGCCGCCGACCGGTGCGTGTTCGAGTTCGAACTTCTCGTCAAGCGCGTTCAGCACCTTCACCGCTTCGTTGACGATTTCCGGACCGATGCCGTCGCCGGGCAGCACTGCAATCTTCATGCGTTATTCCTGACTGGGTAGGTTGTGGATGCCGGGCCTGTTCCTGCCAACGGCAGGCTTGCGAACACGCCCCGCCGGCGGGCGCGCGCGGCGCGCCCGCCCGAAGGGCGGCGTCAGCCGACCAGCTTGTTGTTCAGCCACGGCTGCTTCGCGAGCCGCTCGGCCT
Organism: Burkholderia thailandensis E264; assembly: GCF_000012365.1. Classification (NCBI taxonomy): domain Bacteria; kingdom Pseudomonadati; phylum Pseudomonadota; class Betaproteobacteria; order Burkholderiales; family Burkholderiaceae; genus Burkholderia; species Burkholderia thailandensis. The sequence goes on along the minus strand of NC_007650.1, from coordinate 788,085 downwards.
CGAACTGGCGGATTTTCTCCGCATGGCGCAGCGTGAGCCCGATGTCGTCGAAGCCGTTCAGCAGGCAATACTTGCGGAACGCCGTGATCTCGAACGGATACTCGCGGCCATCCGGCGCGCGCACGACCTGCGCGTCCAGATCGATCGTCAGTTGATAGCCGTTGAACGCGTACGTCTCGTTGAACAGATGATCGACCTGCTGCTCGGTCAGCACGATCGGCAGCAGACCGTTCTTGTAGCAGTTGTTGAAGAAGATGTCGGCGAAGCTCGGCGCGATGATCGCGCGGAAGCCGTACTGCTGCAGCGCCCACGGCGCGTGCTCGCGCGAGCTGCCGCAGCCGAAGTTCTTGCGCGCGAGCAGCACCGACGCGCGCTGGTAGCGCGGCTGGTTCAGCACGAAGTCCGGATTCAGCGGCCGCTTCGAATTGTCCTGGCCGGGCTCGCCGTGATCGAGATAGCGCCACTCGTCGAACGCGTTCGGGCCGAAGCCCGTGCGCTTGATCGACTTCAGGAACTGCTTCGGAATGATCGCGTCGGTGTCGACGTTCTCGCGATCGAGCGGCGCCACGACGCCGGTATGCACGTTGAATTTTTCCATGATCCGTCAACCAGATTGGAGGCCGGCCGCACGGGCCGGCGAAATCGAATCTCGAATCGGCGCGCTCGCGCGCGCCGTCAGTCGGCCGCGCGCTTGATCGCGCGGCCGGCGGCGTTGATGTCCTCGCCCACGCCGGCAACCGTGTTGCAGCCGGCGAGGCCGAGCACGAAACCCGCCAGCGCGAACATGGCGGCGATGCGCCGGAAAACCGATGCGTTCACGCTCACCCCAGCCGGCGAATGTCGACGAAATGGCCTTCGATCGCCGCCGCAGCGGCCATCGCCGGGCTGACGAGATGCGTGCGGCCGCCCTGGCCCTGACGCCCCTCGAAGTTGCGGTTCGACGTCGACGCGCAGCGCTCGCCCGGCTCGAGCCGGTCGGCGTTCATCGCGAGGCACATCGAGCAGCCCGGCTCGCGCCATTCGAAGCCCGCCTCGGTGAACACCTTGTCGAGCCCTTCTCGCTCGGCCTGCGCCTTCACGAGGCCCGAGCCCGGCACGACCATCGCGAGCCGCACGTTCGGCGCGACGCGGCGATTGAGCTTCTTCACGACGTACGCGGCCGCGCGGATGTCCTCGATGCGCGCGTTCGTGCACGAGCCGATGAAGATCTTGTCGACCTTGATCGCCTCGATCGGCGTGTTCGGCGTGAGCGCCATGTACGCGAGCGCGCGCTCCATCGCGTCGCGCTTGACCGGGTCCTTCTCGCGCTCGGGGTCGGGCACGCGGCCGTCGATCGACGTGACCATCTCGGGCGACGTGCCCCACGTGACCTGCGGGACGATCTCGGCTGCGTTCAGCTCGACGACGCGGTCGAACTGCGCGCCTTCGTCGGACTTGAACGTCTTCCAGTATTCGACCGCCTGATCCCATTGCGCGCCCGTCGGCACGAACGGGCGGCCCTTCAGGTATTCGACCGTCGTGTCGTCGACGGCGACCATGCCGGCGCGCGCGCCCGCCTCGATCGCCATGTTGCAGACCGTCATCCGGCCTTCCATCGTGAGCGCGCGGATCGTCGAGCCGCCGAACTCGATCGCGTAGCCGGTGCCGCCCGCGGTGCCGATCTTGCCGATGATCGCGAGCACGATGTCCTTCGCGGTGCAGCCGCGCGGCAGTTGGCCCTCGACCTTCACGAGCATGTTCTTGCTCTTCTTCTGCAAGAGCGTCTGCGTCGCGAGCACGTGCTCGACCTCCGACGTGCCGATGCCGTGCGCGAGCGCGCCGAACGCGCCGTGCGTCGACGTGTGCGAATCGCCGCAGACGATCGTCATGCCGGGCAGCGTCGCGCCCTGCTCGGGGCCGATGATGTGGACGATGCCCTGGCGCACGTCATTCATCTTGAATTGCGTGATGCCGTACGCGTCGCAGTTCGCGTCGAGCGTGTCGACCTGCAGCTTCGACACCGGATCGGCGATGCCGTGGCTGCGGTCGGTGGTCGGCACGTTGTGGTCGGACACCGCGAGGTTCGCGCTGATCCGCCACACCGGACGCTGCGCGAGCTTCAGGCCTTCGAACGCCTGCGGGCTCGTGACCTCGTGCAGCAGCTGGCGATCGATATAGAGCAATGCGGTGCCGTCCTCTTCGGTGTGGACGACGTGCGAATTCCACAATTTGTCGTAGAGCGTCTGTGCCATGGGTATGCGGGGTCGTTTGACTGCGAACTTGCGTTCGGGTGCAGTCGATTATGCCACGCCAAGCACGCACTTTTGTACCAGGCAAACGAAAAAACCCATAAAAAACAGTAAGTTGGGTGGTATAGCCGATACGGGTATCAAGATTACCCGGCAAACTCCGCGCCCGTGCGGCCCTGGCGAGCGCGCCGTGCGCTCACACCCATTCCTGCGGCTCGTCGTCGCCGTCGGCGAGCGTGAGCCCGTGCGCGGGCAGCGGCAGCGCGGTCCGGTAGCGGACCTGCTTCAGCGCGAAGCTCGACCGGATGTTCGACACGCCCGGTATTGTCGTCAGTTGATCGAGGATGAAGCGCTCGAGGCTCTTCATGCTCGGCACGACGACGCGCAGCAGGTAATCGGCGTCGCCCGACATCAGATAGCACTCCATCACCTCGGGGCGCTTGTCGATCGCCTCCTCGAAGCGGCGCAGCGCATCCTCGACCTGCTTCTCGAGGCTCACCTGAATGAATACGTTGATCCGCAGCCCGAGCGGCTCCGGGTTCAGCAAGGTCACCTGCTGCTTGATGAGGCCCAGCTTCTCGAGCGCGCGCACGCGGTTGAAGCACGGCGTCGGCGACAGGTTCACCGCGCGCGCGAGCTCGGCGTTCGTGATCCGCGCGTTCTGCTGCAGTTGGTTCAGGATGGCGATGTCGATCCGGTCCAGCCGGCGAGAAGGTGCGCTCATAGTGCAAATATTCCGAAAGCGGCGATTTTTCAGGAATTTATACGTTACCCGAAACCAAAACTCCAACCAAAAGAGATGCACATTCTGCGGCTCGATGGATAACCTTGATGGCTGTTGCCCCCGCAGCCGCCTCTTCGAACCCGCCCGCCCGGAGCCGCGCATGAACGACTTATCGAACGGAATCCGCCCGGTCCTCGCGACCGCGCGCCGCCACGACGACACCGATCCGCAGGAGACCGCCGAATGGCTGGACGCGCTCGACGGCGTCGTCGCGCACGCGGGCGCCGAACGCGCGCAGTACCTGCTCGCGCAGCTCGCCGAGCACGCGGCGCGCCGCCGGCTCGCGCCGCCGCCCGCGGGCGCGACGCCGTACGTGAACACGATCCCCGTCGACGAGGAGCTGCCTTACCCGGGCGACCCGCAGCTCGAGGAACGCCTCGCGGCGGTGCTGCGCTGGAACGCGCTCGCGATGGTGGTCCGCGCGAACCGCGCCTACGGCGAGCTCGGCGGCCACATCGCGAGCTACGCGTCGGCGGCCGATCTGTTCGAGGTCGGATTCAACCATTTCTTCCGCGCGGCGGGCGACGCGTCGGGCGGCGATCTCGTCTATTTCCAGCCTCATTCGTCGCCGGGCGTCTATGCGCGCGCGTTTCTCGAAGGCTTCCTGAGCGACGCGCAGCTCGATCACTACCGGCGCGAGATCGCCGGGCCGGGCCTGTGCTCGTACCCGCATCCGTGGCTGATGCCCGACTTCTGGCAATTTCCGACGGGCTCGATGGGCATCGGCCCGATCAACGCGATCTACCAGGCGCGCTTCATGCGCTACCTGCAGAACCGAGGCCTGTTGCGCACCGACGGCCGCAAGGTATGGGGCTTCTTCGGCGACGGCGAGATGGACGAGCCGGAATCGATCGGCGCGCTGTCGCTCGCGGCGCGCGAGGGGCTCGACAATCTCGTGTTCGTGATCAACTGCAACCTGCAGCGCCTCGACGGCCCGGTGCGCGGCAACGGCCGCATCGTCGACGAGCTCGAGTCGCAGTTCGCGGGCGCGGGCTGGAACGTGATCAAGGTGCTCTGGGGCTCCGACTGGGACGCGCTGTTCGCGCGCGACGCGACGGGCGCGCTCGCGCGCGCGTTCGCGCAGACGGTCGACGGCCAGTTCCAGACGTTCTCGGCGAACGACGGCGCGTACAACCGCGCGCGCTTCTTCGGCCAGGACGACGCGCTCGCGGCGCTCGTCGCGCATCTGCGCGACGAGGACATCGACCGGCTGCGCCGCGGCGGCCACGACGCGCGCAAGCTGTACGCCGCGTATGACCGCGCGGTCCGGCACGAGGGCCGGCCGACGGTGATTCTCGCGAAGACGATGAAGGGCTTCGGCATGGGCGCGATCGGCCAGGGCCGGATGACGACCCATCAGCAGAAGAAGCTCGACGTCGAGCACCTGCTCGCGTTCCGCGACCGTTTCCGGCTGCCGCTCACCGACGACGACGTCGCGCAACTGCGTTTCCACAAACCCGCGGAAGACAGCCCGGAGATGCGATACCTGCATGCGCGCCGGGCTGCCCTGGGAGGCTGTCTGCCCAGAAGGCGGACAGCGGCGACGACGGCATTGACCGTGCCGTCGTTGCCCTCCTGGGGGCAATTCGCGCTCGACGGCGGCCGCGAGATGTCGACGACGACGGCGATCGTGCGCATGCTCGGCGGCCTGCTGAAGGACGCGACGCTCGGGCCGCGCATCGTGCCCGTCGTCGCCGACGAGGCGCGCACGTTCGGGATGGCGAACCTGTTCCGGCAGGTCGGCATCTACTCGCCGCTCGGCCAGCGCTACGAGCCCGAGGACCTGGGCTCGATGCTCTACTACCGCGAGGACACGCGCGGACAGATCCTCGAGGAAGGGATCTCGGAGGCGGGCGCGATGTCGTCGTGGATCGCGGCGGCGACGTCGTACAGCGTGCACGACCTGCCGATGCTGCCGTTCTACATCTACTACTCGATGTTCGGCTTCCAGCGCATCGGCGATCTGATCTGGGCCGCGGCCGACCAGCGCGCGCGCGGCTTCCTGATCGGCGCGACGTCGGGCAAGACGACGCTCGGCGGCGAAGGGCTCCAGCACCAGGACGGCACGAGCCATGTCGCGGCGTCGACGGTGCCGAACTGCCGCGCGTGGGACCCGGCGTTCGCGTACGAGGTCGCGGTGATCGTCGACGAAGGAATGCGCGAGATGGTCGAGCGGCAGCGCGACACGTTCTACTACCTGACCGTCACGAACGAGAACTACGCACAGCCGCCGCTGCCCGCGGACCGGCTCGACGCCGTGCGCGACGGCATTCTGAAGGGCATGTATCCGCTCGACGCGGCGGCGCTGCCCGCCGCGCGCGTGCAGTTGCTCGGCTCGGGCGCGATTCTCGGCGAAGTGCAGGCGGCCGCGCACCTGTTGCGCGACGACTGGCGGATCGACGCGGCCGTCTGGAGCGTGACGAGCTTCACCGAGCTGCAGCGCGACGGCATCGCGGCCGAACGCGCGCGGCGCCTGTTCGGCGCCGACGATGCCGCGGATGCCGACGATGCCGCGGATGCGAACGAGCGAGCGCCGGCGCCGTACGTCGCGTCGGCGCTCGCCGCAACGCAAGGGCCCGTGATCGCCGCGACCGACTATGCGCGCGCGCTGCCGGAGCTGATCCGCGCGTTCGTGCCGCGCCGCTACGTGACGCTCGGCACCGACGGCTTCGGCCGCAGCGACACGCGCCAGGCGCTGCGCGCATTCTTCGAGGTCGATCGCGCGTCGATCGCGATCGCGGCGCTGCAAGCGCTCGCCGATGACGGGGTCGTCGCGCGCGCGGTCGTGCGTGATGCGATCGTGCGCTACGGCAAGCAGGATGCGTCCCGCGCGCCGCCTTGGGAACGCTGACGACGCGAGCTTGACGCGTGCGGCGGCAGCTCGATCCGCTTCGGCGGTCGAGCTGGGCGAACGTTTCGGACAACGCCGGGAATTTCACGCACGCAACGGCGCGCGGGCACGGGCACGGGCACGGATGCGGATGCGTGTGCGCGCGCGTGTGCGGCCAAGTGCGTGCCGTCGCGCAACGCTCGCCGGTGCATCCGGCGGTCGCACCGGCCCGCGCGACGCGGTGCAAATCGTGCGTCAGGCTGCGCTCGATTCGGGCCCCCGGACATCTACACGCACCGTCCGAGCATGAACGGATGCCGGCATGCGCAATCACGCGATCGCAAATCGCACGATCACGCGCGAGCGATATCGAACGCCTCGCCGACGGGCACGACGAATCCGGCTGGTAGCACGGCGCTGGTCCGACGATCCGCGCAACGTGCCGGGGCCGATGATTCAGCCATGATGCGGGTCGGGGCGCGCTGCGGCGCATGGGAACCGCCCGCGCGCAGGACGGTCTCGAACCGAATTCGCCGCCGGGCGTTTCCCGCTCCTGCGCTCGCCGACGCGATCGCAAGCGCGCCCTTGCCGCCTCGGCGAGGGCTTTCGTTCGCCGCCCGCCTTTCACGAGCCCAACCCCATCTGCTCCCGCCCCAGTTCGGTCAGATCGTCCGCCAGCGCACGCCCGGCGAAATCCGACTCGAAGTGATCGGCCGGAAAATCCGGCGGGCTCTCGCCTCGCAGGAAGCGCGGCAGTTGCCGCTTCAGATAGGCATCGTTCTTCGCGCAGCCCGGCGCCGACGCGATGTACATCACGTTGCTGTAACCGGTTCCGCGATGCGCATCCTCGACCGCATGCACGACGTCGCCGTGCCAGAACACCGCGTCGCCCGGCTCCATCGGCGGAATCGGCACGAGCGCCGCGAGCAGCGGCGCATGCCACGCCGGCAGCACCGACAGCGCGCGCCCCGGCCGCGCGCCGCACAGGTCGTCGTCGGGCACGTCGTCCTGCAGCGCGCGCAGCACGACATAGGCCATCGCGTTCGCGACCGGAATCAGTTGCAGCGTGCCGTCGCCCGGCCCTTGCGGCGTCAGCGCGGTCCAGCCCTGGAACGTGCGGAACATCGAGCAGACGGCGGGCGACGGAATCTCCTCGACGTCCGGCCGGAACGCCGCGTCGAACGGGTCGTATGCGCGCCAGTCGCCCGCGAGCACGTGGCGGTACACGCGCCGGAAGTTCGGTCCGAGCCAGCGCTCGACGGACCCGCCGTCGACGTGCGGCGACAGGCCGAGCGACGACGAGCCCGGCGGCCGCCGGCGGATGCGGTCGGCATACGCCGGCACGCGCGCCGGATCGAAATGCACCCGCCCTTCGCTTTGCGCGCGCCACAGGCGGTTCAGGAACACGCGCGCCTGCGTGAGCTCGGGCGACTGGCGCGCGGCGATCTGCGGCCTCGACCAGTAGACGCCGTAGATCTGCGGCTTGCTCGACGCGAGCGTGCCGAAATAGCGGTCCTCGGCGCGATGCGCGAGCTTGTCGTCGAGCCGGTTCGACTCGACGTACGCGGCGATCTCGTCGTTCCAGTCGCTCGCCCGCCGCACGTCGAACACGCCGCGGATCACACATGCGCCGCGCGTCCTGAGCGCGGCGAGCGCCGCAGGATCGACGCGGTTCGCGGCGATGTCGGCGAACCGCAGCACGGGGATCGTGTCGCGGCCTTGCGCGCGATCGGCGAGGATCGCGTCGGCCTGCCGCGCGATCTCGCCTTCCAGCTCGCGAAACACCTGCGCGCGGTTCGGCAATGCGGCGCGCAGCATCGTTTTCGTCGTGCGGATCGCCGCCGGCAGGTCTTCGATATGAAACGGCATCGGATGTCTCCTGGATCTGATCTGAATGGGCGCGGCGCAATGCAACGCGCCCATTCAGCGTAGATCGTCCGAACCATCCGGAGCGATGCAATCCCGCCAACTATCGATACGATGACGCCAACCGTCCGGATACCTGCTCGACGAGAATCGAATGCCCGGCCGCTCGCCCCGGCGCGGCGGCCAATCGACCAAGAATGCGCGCCGGCGCGACGGCCGCTTCGCGGCGCATGCTCGCCGCAAGACAGAGGCGCGGCCGCGCGCATGTCCGGCCGGACCGCGCGGTGCGATCAGCGCGCCATCACGGGCGGCGCGAACATGCAATGCCCGCTCGAGAACGTCTCTGCGCGATGCGCGTCGCATAGCGATCGAGCCGTCTCGCGCGAGCGCCGCGTGCTCGAGGCCGCCGCGGCATCATAGGCGGCCATCGCCACGAGCGCGCGTCCAGCCGAACGACGCGCCGTCCGTCGCGCCGAGAGTGACGGGCCGCGCCCATTGCCGGCACTCGACCGCCGACGGCTGCTCGCGCGCGGGACGCAAGGCCCGCCGCACATTGCCCTCGGCGACGTCGGCAATCGCCCCCTCGATCGTCAGTGAACAGACCGGCGCAACGACAAGCCATCTCGCATGCCTACGCTCCACGCCGCGAAAGCAATGTCGAATGTCATGCGCTCATTCCAGACGCCGGCGTGGGACGCCGCTTGCCCACGCCGCCCAGGCCCCAAGCCCCAGGCCCGGCCACCGGCGCGCACGGGCGCGATCGCCGAAGCCCCGAACACCGGCCGGCGCACGGGCACCGGCGCGGCGGCGCACACAGCTACTCCGGCTCGTGGCAGCATACGCACAGCTTGTTGCCGTCAGGATCGCGAAAATACGCGCCGTAATAGTTCGGATGGTAATGGCGCCGCAGCCCCGGCGCGCCTTCGCTCGTGCCGCCCGCCTGCAGCGCGAGCGCGTACACGCGATCGACGGTTGCGCGGTTCGGCGCGAGGAACGCGCTCATCTGGCCGTTGCCGGGCGCATGCGGCGCACCGTCGAACGGGCGGCCGATCAGGAACAGCGGCCGCGCCGCATCGGCCGGCTTCCAGCCCGTCCAGCCGTGCGGATCGCGAAACTTGAGGTCGAGCCGCAACGCTTCCATCAACGGCGCATAGAACGCAAACGCGCGTTCGACATCGGTTACGCCCATGCAGACATGTGAGAACATTTGCGCGCCTCCAGTGTTGTCGAAACCCGACGATGATGCCACGCGCGCGAAACGCGCAAGCGGACCGAGGCCGACATGAAGCCGCGCTACGAACGCGTCGCGATTCCCGACGGCTGCTCGGTGCGCGTCTATCGGCGCCGGCTCGCGCGAATTCCATTCGAATGGCACCACCATCCGGAGTACGAGCTGACGCTCACGCTGAACAGCCGCGGCAAGCGCTTCGTCGGCGATCACGCCGCCGATTACGCGGGCGACGATCTCGTGCTCGTGCCGCCGAACCTGCCGCATACATGGACATCGGACGAGCGCCTCGATCCGCACGAGCCGCTCGTCGCGCTCGTCCTGTGGTTCGACGGCGACTGGGCGCAACGCGTCGCCGACTGCTGCCCGGAGCTTGCCGGCCTGCGCACGCTGCTGCGCCGGGCTGCGCCCGGGCTCGCGTTCGCGCCCGACGCCGCCGCCGACATGCGCGCCCGGCTGCCCGCGCTCGTCGATCGCGCACCGCGCACGCGGCTCGCGGCCGCGCTCGACGTGCTCGCTCGCCTCGCCGACGCGCCCGCGACGCCGCTCGCGACGGCCGCCGCCTACCGCGCGGCCGACTGCGCCGCACCCGAGGCCGAGCGGCTCGATCGCGTGCTCGATCTGCTCGACCGCCGCTTTCACGAGCCGCTGCGCATCGCCGAACTCGCGGCGCTCGCGCATCTGTCCGAGCGCTCGCTGCAGCGGCGCTTCGCGCAGCATGTCGGCGAGAGCATCGCACGCTACCTGCAGCGGCTGCGGCTCGCGCACGCCGCGCGGCTGCTCGCTTCGACCGACTGGCCCGTGTCGCTCGTCGCGGTGCGCTCCGGCTACGCGAACCTCGCGAATTTCAACCGGCAGTTCCTCGCCGCGCGCCGGATGACACCGCGCGCGTACCGGCAATTCCTCGCCGCGCACGGCCGCGCGCCCGACGACGCGCGGGCGCACGAGGCAGGCATCGACGTGCGCCCGCGATCGCTCGACCACCGCCCGCCGCGCGCGGGGAAAATCAAAATCGGCCGCTGAATCGGCCGCCGAAAGCGAAACACCCCGGCGGGCGAACCCGTCGGGGTGTTTCATTGCACGTTACGCGCACCGCGCGCGGCGAACCGCCCGCACGCACCGCGCGCCGCCGATCAGCGCTGATCGATCGGCTTCGCCGCGCGCGGCGTTTCGCCGATGAAGAGCTGCCGCGGACGGCCGATCTTCTGCTCGGGATCGGCGATCATCTCGTTCCACTGCGCGATCCAGCCGACCGTGCGCGCCATCGCGAAGATGCAGGTGAACATCGACGTCGGGATGCCGAGCGCGCGCTGGACGATGCCCGAGTAGAAGTCGACGTTCGGGTACAGCTTGCGCGACACGAAGTACTCGTCTTCGAGCGCGATCTTCTCGAGCTGCATCGCGAGCTTGAACAGCGGATCGTCGTGCAGGCCGAGCTCGTTGAGCACTTCGTAGCACGTTTCGCGCATCAGCTTCGCGCGCGGATCGTAGTTCTTGTACACGCGGTGGCCGAAGCCCATCAGCTTCACGCCCGAGTTCTTGTCCTTCACCTGCTTGATGAACTCGGGAATGTTGTCCGGCGTGCCGATCTGCTCGAGCATGTTCAGCGCCGCTTCGTTCGCGCCGCCGTGCGCCGGGCCCCACAGACACGCGATGCCGGCCGCGATGCACGCGAACGGATTCGCGCCCGACGAGCCCGCGAGACGGACCGTCGACGTCGACGCGTTCTGCTCGTGGTCGGCGTGCAGGATCAGGATGCGGTCGAGCGCGCGGACGAGCACGTCGTTGACCTTGTACTCTTCGCACGGGTTCGCGAACATCATGCGCATGAAGTTCGCGCTGTACGACAGATCGTTGCGCGGATAGACGAACGGCTGGCCGATGCTGTACTTGTACGCCATCGCGACGAGCGTCGGCAGCTTCGCGATCATGCGGATCGCCGACACTTCGCGGTGACGCGGATCGTTGATGTCGAGCGAGTCGTGGTAGAACGCGGACAGCGCGCCGACCGCGGCGACGAGAATCGCCATCGGGTGCGCGTCGCGGCGGAAACCGCGAAAGAAGAACTGCATCTGCTCGTGCACCATCGTGTGCTTCGTGACGGTGGCGACGAACTCCTTCTTCTGCGCGGCGTTCGGCAGCTCGCCCTTGAGCAGCAGATAGCAGGATTCGAGGAAGTCCGCGTTTTGCGCGAGATTGTCGATCGGGTAGCCGCGGTACAGCAGTTCGCCCTTGTCGCCGTCGATGTACGTGATCGCCGAGTTGCACGACGCCGTCGACATGAAGCCCGGGTCATACGTGAACTTGCCGGTCTGGCCGTACAGCTTGCGGATATCGATCACGTCGGGGCCCATCGTACCCTTGTAGATCGGCAGTTCGACGCTCGGCGAATTGTCGCTGAACGATAGCGTGGCTTTAACATCAGACGGGGTCATGACACATCCTCAATCGAAAATAGAAACGGATTCGATAACGGGCACAACGCTCTCAAACGCTGCGCAGCATCTCCAGCAGCCTGGACATGTCCGGGCCGGCAAGGTCGCCCTCTGGTTCCTTGCGCGCGAGCAGCAAGTCCATCAGGTCGTTGTCGCTTAGATCCAGCAGGCGCGACAGTGCGCTCACGTCTGCGTCGCTGAGGTCGTGCTCGTGTCTGGCGAAGAAACGCTCGAAAATCAGATCGTTCTCCAGCAGACCGCGCCGCGCGCGCCAGCGAAGCCGCGCGCGGCGATGCGGGTCGGATTGATGCGACGATTCGCTCATGTCAGACCGTGCGGCGAACCATCAATTCCTTGATCTTGCCGATCGCCTTCGTCGGGTTCAGGCCCTTCGGGCACACGTCGACGCAGTTCATGATCGTGTGGCAGCGGAACAGACGGTACGGATCGTCGAGGTTGTCGAGGCGCTCGCCCGTCGCGCGATCGCGGCTGTCCGCGATGAAGCGATACGCCTGCAGCAGGCCCGCCGGGCCGACGAACTTGTCCGGATTCCACCAGAAGCTCGGGCACGACGTCGAGCAGCTCGCGCACAGAATGCACTCGTACAGGCCGTCGAGCTCATCGCGCTCTTCCGGCGACTGCAGGCGCTCCTTCTCGGGCGGCGGCTCGTCGTTGATCAGGTACGGACGGATCGAGTGGTACTGGTTGAAGAACTGCGTGAAATCGCAGATCAGGTCGCGCACGACGGGCAGGCCCGGCAGCGGACGCAGCACGATCTTCTGCGGCAGGTCGTTCAGGTTCGTCAGGCACGCGAGGCCGTTCTTGCCGTTGATGTTCATCGCGTCCGAGCCGCACACGCCTTCGCGGCACGAGCGGCGGAACGACAGCGTCTCGTCGACCGACTTCAGCTTGACGAGCGCATCGAGCAGCATCCGCTCGTGCTGGATCTCCAGCTCGTACGTCTGCATGCGCGGCGCGGCGTCCTTGTCCGGATCGTAGCGGTAGATTTCAAAAATGCGTTTGGCCATTTCAGATTCCTTTGCGCTGGCTTAGAACGTACGCGCCTTCGGCGGCACGGACTCGACCGTCAGCGGCTTCATTTGGACGGGCTTGTAGTCGAGGCGATCGCCTTCGCTGTACCACAGCGTGTGACGCAGCCAGTTCTCGTCGTCGCGGTGCTCGTAATCGCTGTGCGCGTGCGCGCCGCGGCTTTCCTTGCGCGCTTCCGCCGACACCATCGTCGCGCGCGCGACCTCGATCAGGTTCGCCAGTTCGAGCGCTTCGACGCGCGCGGTGTTGAACACCTTCGACTTGTCCTTCAGGTGGACGCTGGCAGCGCGCTCCTTCAGGCCCGCCATCTGCTCGACGCCTTCCTTGAGCAACGCGGACGTGCGGAACACGCCGGCGTGCTTCTGCATCGTCGCGCGGATGTCGTTCGCGATGTCCTGCGTGTACTCGCCCGACGTCGACTTCTCGAGCTTCGCGAGGCGCGACAGCGAGAATTCGGCGGCGTCGGCCGGCAGCGGCTTGTGCTCCTTCTGGTTCTTCACGTGCTCGACGATGTGGTTGCCGGCCGCGCGGCCGAACACGACGAGGTCGAGCAGCGAGTTCGTGCCGAGACGGTTCGCGCCGTGCACGGACACGCACGAGCATTCGCCCACCGCGTAGAAGCCGTTGATCGGCTCCTTGTGATCGCGCGACGTGCCCACCACCTGGCCGTGGATGTTGGTCGGGATGCCGCCCATCTGGTAGTGGATCGTCGGCACGACGGGAATCGGTTCCTTGATGCAGTCGACGTTCGCGAACTTCAGCGCGATTTCGCGGATCGACGGCAGACGCTTCATGATCGTCTCCGCGCCGATGTGCGACAGGTCGAGCAGCACGTGATCCTTGTTCGGGCCCACGCCGCGGCCTTCCTTGATTTCCTGGTCCATCGAGCGCGACACGAAATCGCGCGGCGCCAGATCCTTCAGCGTCGGCGCGTAGCGCTCCATGAAGCGCTCGCCGTTCGCGTTGCGCAGAATGCCGCCTTCGCCGCGCACGCCTTCGGTGATCAGCACGCCCGCGCCCGCGACGCCCGTCGGGTGGAATTGCCAGAACTCCATGTCCTGCAGCGCGATGCCCGAGCGGGCCGCCATGCCGAGGCCGTCGCCGGTGTTGATGAACGCGTTGGTCGACGCCGCGAAGATCCGGCCCGCGCCGCCCGTGGCGAACAGCGTGGTCTTGCCTTCGAGGATGTAGACGTCGCCCGTTTCCATTTCGAGGGCCGTCACGCCGAGCACGTCGCCGTCCGCGTCGCGGATCAGGTCGAGCGCCATCCATTCGACGAAGAACTGCGTCTTCGCCGCGACGTTCTGCTGGTACAGCGTGTGCAGCAGCGCGTGGCCGGTGCGGTCGGCCGCCGCGCACGCGCGCTGAACCGGCTTCTCGCCGTAGTTGGCCGTGTGGCCGCCGAACGGACGCTGGTAGATCGTGCCGTCCGCGTTACGGTCGAACGGCATGCCGAAGTGCTCGAGCTCGTACACGACGTTCGGCGCTTCGCGGCACATGAACTCGATCGCGTCCTGGTCGCCGAGCCAGTCGGAGCCCTTGATCGTGTCGTAGAAGTGGTAGTGCCAGTTGTCTTCGCTCATGTTGCCGAGCGACGCGCCGATCCCGCCTTGCGCGGCGACCGTGTGCGAACGGGTCGGGAACACCTTCGACAGCACGCATACGGAGAGGCCCGCGCGCGACAGTTGCAGCGACGCGCGCATCCCCGAGCCGCCCGCGCCGACGATCACCACGTCGAACTTGCGACGCGGCAGGGAAGTTTTGATTGCAGCCATTCTTTAAACTCTCCAGAGAATCTGCGCAGCGTAGCCCGCGCACGCGAGCAGCCAGACGATCGTCAGCGATTGCAGCAGCAGGCGCACGCCGACGGGCTTGACGTAGTCCATCCAGATGTCGCGCACGCCGACCCATGCGTGGTAGAAGAGCGAAAGCAGCGTGACGAAGGTCGCGAGCTTCATCCATTGCGTCGCGAAGATCGACGCCCAGCCCTCGTACGAGAAATCGCGCGCGGTGAAGAACCAGACGAGCAGGATGACGGTGTAGATCGCCATCACGCTGGCGGTGACACGCTGCGCGAGCCAGTCGCGCAGGCCATAGTGAGCGCCGACGACGAGGCGCTTCGAGCCGATACGGTTATTCGCTGCCATTTTCTTAGAATGCTCCGAACAGTTTGAGCGCGACGGCGATCGTGAGAAGGGTCGACACCACGAACACGACGACCGACGTCTTCTTGCCGCGTTCCTTCGACACCGCGTCGTGGTTCATGTCCATCATCAGATGGCGGATCCCGGCACAGAAGTGGAACAGGAACGCCCACGACAGCGCGAGGACGATCAGCTTGACGATGACGTTGGAGAGAAAGGCCTTGAAGACTTCGAAGCTGAGCTCGGAGGTGAGGCTCTGGTCGAAGAGATACAGCAGGAAAGGAAGGAACAGGAACAGCAGAGCGCCGCTGACCCGGTGCAGAATCGAAACCCGAGCCGCGAGCGGCATCCGGTACTTGAGCGTGATGTCGCCGAACCCGATGTTCCGGTACTCCGGCCTCGGCTTTCTTACTGTTTCAGACATGCTAGACCCCTACTATGTTGTCACACTAATCCGTGATTTTAGCGCTTTTTTATTTCGCGCTGCAGCGAAAGCTCTGCTCTGGAGCGTTGCAATTCACGGTATAACCGCGCCGCGAAACGTGCTATGCGCGTGGGGCGCGCAATTACCTGTCGTTTCGCCTTACCTTGATTCAGGCTACGCCTTACCTTGAACCGAATTTCAGCTCAAATCGTTCTGATAGTAGTACCCGGTTGTGACATACCATCCGCGCCGCACTTCGACGGGACGATCGCCATACGTGTACGACACGCGCTCGACCGACAAGAGCGGAAAGCCGGGGGGCACGTGCAGCACGTCCGCGACGGCGGGCTCGGCCGC
Source organism: Burkholderia thailandensis E264 (assembly GCF_000012365.1). Classification (NCBI taxonomy): domain Bacteria; kingdom Pseudomonadati; phylum Pseudomonadota; class Betaproteobacteria; order Burkholderiales; family Burkholderiaceae; genus Burkholderia; species Burkholderia thailandensis. The sequence continues at coordinate 772,739 of NC_007650.1, read as the reverse complement.
GATCGCACGGATCTTCTCGCTTGCGCGAATCATCCGCGTGCCGAATTCGCTCTCGAACATCGCGTAGAGCGGCCCCTTGTATTCGCTCAGGCGCTCGAACGTGAGCCCGCGGAACATCGCGCCCGGCAGCCAGATCTCGTCGAGCACCGTGTCGACGCCGTCGAACTCGAGCACGCGGCGAACCTGGACGACGGGGTCGGCCGGCTTCAGGTCGAGCTGGCGCGCGATCTCGGCGGGCGCGCGCATCCGCCGGCACTCGAGCAGGCGGCTCACGTGCGGATGCTCGGCGCCGTCGTCGGCGAGCAGGCGCAAGAACCGGAATTGCGCGCGCTCCTCGCTGTGGGTCGCGACGAACGTACCCTTGCCCTGGCGGCGCACGAGCAGGTTGTCGGCCGCCAGTTCGTCGATCGCCTTGCGCACCGTGCCCTGACTCACCTTGTAGCGGCCGGCGAGCTCGACTTCGCTCGGAATGATCTCGCCGGGCTTCCACTCGCCCGCTTCAAGGCTCTGCGTGATGAGCGCCTTGATCTGCTGGTAGAGCGGGCTGAAAGTCGGCGAAGGCGCGGCCGCGGCCTCGCCGCCGGGCTGCGTGGAGCCGGCCTGGCCGTTCTGATGGGGTGCGCTCGCCTGATTGGAAGTCATGGCGCGCATTTCATCACGAATCGCGCTTTTCCGTCCAGATTTTTCCCTCGAAAACATCTGTCTTATATAAGACATAAGATACCGTTTGACTTTACCCGCCCCGGCTCCTAAACTCCGGGGCGAGCAAGGGTTCGCGGGGCTGCAGCGCGTCCCGGGCCACGTGCCTCTGCCTATCTTCAGGCGTCGTCGCGCATGCATGCCGCGAGTCCTCCGCCCTGCTTTAAAGCAACGCTTCGCGTAACGCGCATAGAATGGCGTTTTCCCTAGCGTCCCACGCTCAATGTCCTGGAGATTTTCAATGGCTAAGCCCGCAAAGCGCGTTGCCGTCACCGGCGCCGCAGGTCAGATCGCTTACTCCCTGCTGTTCCGCATCGCGAACGGCGACCTGCTCGGCAAGGATCAGCCGGTCATCCTGCAACTGCTCGACCTCCCGCAAGCCCAAGCCGCCGTCAAAGGCGTCGTGATGGAACTGGACGATTGCGCGTTCCCGCTGCTCGCGGGCGTCGTGATCACGGACGACCCGAAGGTCGCGTTCAAGGATGCCGACGTCGCGCTGCTGGTGGGCGCGCGTCCGCGCTCGAAGGGCATGGAGCGCAAGGACCTGCTGTCGGCGAACGCCGAGATCTTCACGGTCCAGGGCGCCGCGCTGAACGAAGTCGCGAGCCGCGACGTGAAGGTGCTGGTCGTCGGCAACCCGGCGAACACGAACGCGTACATCGCGATGAAGTCGGCGCCGGATCTGCCGAAGAAGAACTTCACGGCGATGCTGCGCCTCGACCACAACCGCGCGCTGTCGCAGCTCGCGGCCAAGTCGGGCAAGCCGGTCGCGTCGATCGAGAAGCTCGCCGTGTGGGGCAACCACTCGCCGACGATGTACCCCGACTTCCGCTTCGCGACCGCCGAGGGCGAATCGCTGCTGAAGCTGATCAACGACGACGCGTGGAACCGCGACACGTTCATCCCGACCGTCGGCAAGCGCGGCGCGGCGATCATCGAGGCGCGCGGCCTGTCGTCGGCGGCATCGGCGGCGAACGCGGCGATCGACCACGTGCGTGACTGGGTGCTCGGCACGAACGGCAAGTGGGTCACGATGGGCATCCCGTCGGACGGCTCGTACGGCATCCCCGAGGACATCATCTACGGCGTGCCCGTCACCTGCGAGAACGGCGAGTACAAGCGTGTCGAAGGCCTGGAAATCGACGCGTTCTCGCGCGAGAAGATGGACGGCACGCTCGCCGAGCTGCTCGAAGAGCGCGACGGCGTCGCCCACCTGCTGAAGTAATGCATTTGGCCGGGCCGCCGCGGCGGCCCGGCCGAGTTGGCGGCCGGACATCGCGTCCGGCCGCCGGCCGCCCGAATCGTCCGATATCCGATTCGCACGGGCTTTGCCGCAAGCGCCGCCCCTCGAGCGCCCGGACAGAGCCCGCCCGAATCCGATTTTCACGCTGGCCCAGACCCTGACCTGACGCAAAAGAACAGATGTCCGCGCTCACACCCGCAGAAGTGCTGTACGAAGGCGCTGCGCCGCCCGCGATCCTGCCGTGCTGCGATCATTACGCGGGCAGCGAGAAGCTGATGCTCAAATCGCTCGCGCTGCAGGCCGAGCTCGGGCCCGTCTTCGACGTCACGCTCGACTGCGAGGACGGCGCGGCCGTCGGCCGCGAGGCCGAGCACGCGGCGCTCGTCGCCGCGCTCGTCGGCGGCGACGCGAACCGCTTCGGGCGCGTCGGCGCCCGCCTCCACGATATCTCCCACCCTCACTGGCGCGACGACGTGCGCATCATCCTGCGCGCGGCACGCCCGCCCGCGTACCTGACGCTGCCGAAGGTCGGCGGCGCGGCCGACGCGGCCGAGATGTGCGCGTTCATCGAGGCGTCCCGCATTGAGCTCGGCATCGCGCAGCCGATCCCCGTCGACGTGCTGATCGAGACGCACGGCGCGCTCGCCGACGCCGCGCGGATCGCCGCGCTGCCGACCGTCGCGACGCTGAGCTTCGGCCTGATGGACTTCGTGTCCGCGCATCACGGCGCGATTCCGGACGACGCGATGCGCGCCCCCGGGCAGTTCGATCACCCGCTCGTGCGCCGCGCGAAGCTCGAGATCGCCGCCGCGTGCCACGCGCACGGCAAGACGCCGTCGCACAACGTCACGACCGAGGTGCGCGACATGAGCGTCGTCGCGAACGACGCGCGCCGCGCCCGCGAGGAGTTCGGCTACACGCGGATGTGGAGCATCCATCCCGCGCAGATCCGCGGGATCGTCGCCGCGTTCGCGCCGCGCGCGGACGACATCGCGCGCGCGAGCCGCATCCTGCTCGCCGCGCAGGCGGCCGACTGGGGCCCGACTCGGCACGACGACGCGCTGCACGACCGCGCGAGCTACCGCTATTACTGGTCGGTGCTGCGCCGCGCGCGCTCGACCGGCCAGCCGCTGCCGGCCGAGTCGGCGCCGCTCTTCGGCGGCGCCGGAGAGCATGCGGCGCAGCGACGCGAGACATGAAGGGTGCACGGGGGCGCAAAAACTGAATTCGACACGCCAAATAGGTGAAAATAGCGGCCGCTGCGCGCTTCCGGGGCGCGTGCAGTTCCAACCCCACCCGGTGGACGAGCTGTGCGTCCGCCCTTGTTAACCGATTAAACGTAAGGTTCTGATTCCATGAAGAAACTGCTGATCGCCACTGTCATCGGCGCTCTGTCCGCCACGATGCTGGCCGCGGCGCCGAGCGCGTTCGCGCAGAACGCTTCGGCCACCGCGAAGAAGGCCACGCCGAAGCGCCCCGCGCCGAAGCGTCACCTGATCCCGCGCAGCAAGAAGGCGCAGGCGCGCGCCGCCGCGAAGACCGATCCGGTACCGGAAGGCGCGGTCAAGTGGGCGTGCAAGGACGGCCTGTCGTACGATCTGGCGGGCGACATGAAGCGCGACCAGATCGTCACGGTCCACTGGGCCAACAAGAACTACAAGCTGCCCCGCCAGCAGACGACGACGGGCGCCGACGTGTTCTATGACCCGGCAAGCGGCCTGAAGCTCGTCGTGATTCCGACGAAGGGCATGCTCTTCAGCGACAAGGACGACAGCCGCCTCGCCGACGAGTGCCAGACGCCTGAAATGGCGGCCGGCCAAGCGGTCGCGCCGACCCAGTCGAACGAGCTGAAGCCGTCGAACTGAGATCGCCCCCGACAGCAACCATCTTGCATGGGACCGGAATCGGCGCCGAGGCGCCCGATCCGGTCCACAGGAGCCTCGATGTCCGCCCCGATCCCGAACGTCCGGCCTGAGCCGGATTCAGTGCTGGTCGATATCGCCGACTACGTGCTGAACCATCGCATCGACAGTGCGCGCGCGCTCGAAACCGCGCGCCACTGCCTGATCGATACGCTCGGGTGCGGGCTCGAGGCGCTGTCGTATCCCGCCTGCACGAAGCTGCTCGGACCGATCGTGCCGGGCACGATCGTGCCGCACGGCGCGAAGGTGCCGGGCACGTCGTTCCAGCTCGATCCGGTGCAGGCCGCGTTCGACATCGGCGCGGCGATCCGCTGGCTCGACTTCAACGACACCTGGCTCGCGGCCGAATGGGGCCATCCGTCCGACAACCTGGGCGGCATCCTCGCGACGGCCGACTGGCTGTCGCGCACCGCCGTCGCGTCCGGCAAGCGGCCGCTCGCGATGAAAGACGTGCTCGTCGCGATGATCCAGGCGCACGAGATCCAGGGCTGCCTCGCGCTCGAGAATTCGTTCAATGCCGTCGGCCTCGACCACGTGCTGCTCGTGAAGGTCGCGTCGACCGCGGCCGTCGGCCGCCTGCTCGGCCTCACGCGCGACGAGTTGATCAACGCGCTGTCGCTCGCGTTCGTCGACGGCCAGGCGCTGCGCACCTATCGGCACGCGCCGAACACGGGCTCGCGCAAGTCGTGGGCGGCGGGCGACGCGACCTCGCGCGCGGTGCGCCTCGCGCTGATCGCGAAGACGGGCGAGATGGGCTATCCGTCCGCGCTGAGCGCGAAGACCTGGGGCTTCTACGACGTGTCGTTCGGCGGCAGGCCGTTCCGTTTCCAGCGCCCGTACGGCACGTACGTGATGGAGAACGTGCTGTTCAAGATCTCGTATCCGGCCGAGTTCCATGCGCAGACGGCCGTCGAGGCCGCGATGGCGCTGCACGCGCAGCTCGCGGCCGCCGGCCGCTCGGCGGACGAGATCCGCCGCGTCACGGTGCGCACGCACGCGGCGGCGATCCGCATCATCGACAAGCAAGGCCCGCTCGCGAACCCGGCCGACCGCGATCACTGCCTCCAGTACATGATCGCCGTGCCGCTCCTGTTCGGCCGCCTCGCGGCCGCCGACTACGAGGACGCGGTGGCGGCCGATCCGCGGATCGACGCGTTGCGCGCGAAGATCGCGTGCGTCGAGGACCCGCAGTTCACGAAGGATTATCACGATCCGTCGAAGCGCTCGATCGCGAACGCGCTCGCGATCGAGTTCGACGACGGATCGACGCTCGCCGAGGTGGCGGTCGAGTATCCGATCGGCCACATGCGGCGGCGCGCCGAAGGGATTCCGCTCCTGATCGACAAGTTCAGGACGAATCTCGCGCGCCGTTTTCCGGCGAAGCAGCAACAAGCGATTCTCGACGTGTCGCTGGACCAGGCAAAGCTCGAAGCGATGCCGGTCGATGAGTACGTCGATCTGTATGTGATCTAGCCGTCAAATACAGAGTTCTTTCCTAGCCTTAAACCCAGGAAATCACCATGGCCCACAATCTCCACAAAACACTCAAGGAATTCGACAGCGGTTCCGGCAAAGGCAAGTTCTACTCGCTGCCGAAGCTCGGCAAGGAACTGAAGACGAAGATCGAGCGGCTGCCCGTGTCGATCCGCATCGTGCTCGAGTCCGTGCTGCGCAATTACGACGGCAAGAAGATCACCGAAGAGCACATCGAGCAGCTCGCGAACTGGAAGCCGAACGCGAAGCGCGTCGACGAAATCCCGTTCGTCGTGTCGCGCGTCGTGCTGCAGGACTTCACGGGCGTGCCGCTGCTCGCCGACATCGCGGCCATGCGCGGCGTCGCGAAGCGCGCGGGCAAGAACCCGAAGAAGATCGAGCCGCTCGTGCCGGTCGATCTCGTCGTCGACCACTCGGTGCAGATCGACTACTTCCGCCAGAAGGACGCGCTCGACCTGAACATGAAGCTGGAGTTCCAGCGCAACAACGAGCGCTACCAGTTCATGAAGTGGGGCATGCAGGCGTTCGACACGTTCAAGGTCGTGCCGCCGGGCGTCGGCATCGTCCACCAGGTGAACCTCGAGTACCTCGCGCGCGGCGTCCACAAGAAGAAGGACGACGGCGACACCGTCTACTACCCCGACACGCTCGTCGGCACCGACAGCCACACGACGATGATCAACGGCATCGGCGTGGTGGGCTGGGGCGTGGGCGGCATCGAGGCGGAAGCCGGCATGCTCGGCCAGCCGGTGTACTTCCTCACGCCCGACGTCGTCGGCGTCGAGTTGAAGGGCAAGCTGCGCGAAGGCGTGACGGCCACCGATCTCGTGCTGACCATCACCGAAATGCTGCGCAAGGAAAAGGTCGTCGGCAAGTTCGTCGAGTTCTTCGGCGAAGGCACGAAGACGCTCGCGCTGCCGGACCGCGCGACGATCGCGAACATGGCGCCGGAATACGGCGCGACGATGGGCTTCTTCCCGGTCGACGAAAAGACGATCGACTACTTCAAGGGCACGGGCCGCACGAAGGCGGAAATCGCCGCGTTCGAGAACTACTTCAAGGCGCAGGAACTGTTCGGCATCCCGAAGGCAGGCGAAATCGACTACACGAAGACGCTGACGCTGGATCTCGCGACGGTCGCGCCGTCGCTCGCGGGCCCGAAGCGTCCGCAGGACCGCATCGAGATCGGCAACGTGAAGTCGACGTTCACCGAGCTGTTCTCGAAGCCCGTCGCGGAAAACGGCTTCGCGAAGAAGGCCGACGATCTCTCGGCCGAGTACAAGACGAGCAACGGCGTTGCCGTGAAGAACGGCGACGTGCTGATCGCCGCGATCACGTCGTGCACGAACACGTCGAACCCGAGCGTGCTGCTCGCTGCCGGCCTGCTCGCGAAGAAGGCCGTCGAAGCGGGCCTCACCGTCGCGCCGCACATCAAGACGTCGCTTGCGCCGGGATCGCGCATCGTCACCGAATACCTGACGAAGACGGGCCTGCTGCCCTATCTCGCGAAGCTCGGCTTCGAAGTCGCGGCCTACGGCTGCACGACCTGTATCGGCAACGCGGGCGATCTCACGCCCGAGCTGAACGAAGCGATCACGAAGAACGACATCGTCGCGGCGGCCGTGCTGTCGGGCAACCGTAACTTCGAGGCGCGCATCCACCCGAACATCCGCGCGAACTTCCTCGCTTCGCCGCCGCTCGTCGTCGCGTACGCGATCGCCGGCAACATCACGAAGGATCTGATGACCGAGCCGGTCGGCCAGGGCAAGGGCGGCCGCGACATCTACCTCGGCGACATCTGGCCGTCGAGCGAAGAAGTCCAGTCGCTGCTCAAGTTCGCGCTGGACCCGGAGAAGTTCGAGAAGAACTACTCGCACCTGACCAAGAAGGGCGACCTCTGGAGCAAGATCGAGGGCGAATCGGGCCAGGTCTACGACTGGCCGAAGTCGACGTACATCGCGGAGCCGCCGTTCTTCGGCAAGGACTTCTCGATGGAACCGGCCGACGAGATCGTCACGGTCAAGGGCGCGCGCGCGCTCGGCATCTTCGGCGATTCGGTCACGACCGACCACATCAGCCCGGCAGGCTCGATCAAGGAAGATTCGCCGGCAGGCAAGTGGCTGAAGGAGAACGGCGTGCAGAAGGCCGACTTCAACAGCTACGGCTCGCGCCGCGGCAACCATGACGTGATGATGCGCGGCACGTTCGCGAACGTGCGGATCAAGAACCTGATGATCCCGGCGAAGGCAGACGGCACGCGCGTCGAAGGCGGCCTGACGATCCACCAGCCGAGCGGCGAACAGCTGTCGATCTATGATGCGGCGATGAAGTACATCGCCGCCGACACGCCGACCGTCGTGTTCGCGGGCGAAGAGTACGGCACGGGCTCGTCGCGCGACTGGGCCGCGAAGGGCACGCAACTGCTCGGCGTGAAGGCCGTGATCGCACGCAGCTTCGAGCGCATCCACCGTTCGAACCTGGTCGGCATGGGCGTGCTGCCGCTGCAGTTCAAGGGCTCGGACAGCATCCAGTCGCTCGGCATCACCGGCGACGAGACGTACGACATCGAAGGCCTCGGCGACGACTTCAAGCCGCAGCAGGACGTCACGCTCGTGATCCATCGCAAGAACGGCGAAACGAAGCGCGTGCAGGTGCTGCTGCGCATCGATACGCCGATCGAAGTCGATTACTACAAGCACGGCGGTATCCTGCCGTTCGTGCTGCGCTCGCTGCTCGCGGCGTAAGCGCGCGGTTTTTTGCAGGGACCGCGCGATGCAGCGATGCATGCGCGGTCGATTTGAAGCCCGGCTCAGCCGGGCTTTTTTTGTTCATCGCAAATGATCGAAGAGAACTTTTCGCAGCGGCGCCCTGCGCCGAAGCCTGCCCGACTTCAGCGCGCCCCGGATTCGTAGCAAGCCGAACGAAGCTCGACGCGAGCGCACGGTCAGCCAAGCGCATCCACCTCGACATCGCATGCTTCGATGCGCGAGCCCGGCCGCGATGCGGCGCACGGGCATGCAAGCCGAGCCGCACGGGCTTGCCGCGTCGATCGACTGCGCGGCGCGGCACCGCGCAAGCCCGCCGCCCTCGGCGTTTGCTCGATCAATAGCGCGCGTCGTCCGGTTTCTTGTCCCTCGGCCAATCCTTGATCTTGCCCGCGAAGTCCGGCCGCGGCTGGTGCGTGAAATATTCGGCGACATCCACGGATTCCTGATCGGTCAGGCCGCCTTGTCCAAGCGGGAAACGATCTTGGAACGCGATCGGCATGTTGCGCTTGACGAAGCCGGCGGCCGTATACGTGCGTGCCATGCCCGCGCCGATGTTGAACGAATCGGCGCCCCAAAGCGGCGGATACACCCACCGGCCCGCGTCATTCCTGACGCCCTCGCCGTTCGAACCGTGGCACAACGCGCACTGCGCCGCATAAATCTTCTTGCCGTTGCCGGCGTCGGGCACGATCCGATGGTCGATCTTGCCCACGCCACGGCCCTCCACCTTGTCTCCCGGCCTGGTTTCGCGGCGCATCCAGCCGAAGTAGGCGACCATCGCCTTCATCTGCTCCGAGTCCGGCGGCAGCGGCTTGCCGTTCATCGATCGCAGGAAACAGCCGTTGATGCGTTCCGCGAGCGTGATCACCCGGCCGGCGCGCGGCGCATAGCCGGGAAAGAACGCGGATACGCCGACGTACGGCGAGCCGTCGGCGACCGTACCCGCGTTGAGGTGGCAACTCGCGCAGTTCAGTCATTGCCGACGTGCTTCGGCAGCATCCGGCGCGTGTCGATGTTCAGGCGCGCCCCCAGCGTGAGTTGGCCCGCGTTGGATTCGGCGAGCATGTCGGCGAGGCGCGGCGTCTGGAATCGCGTGTCGTTTCCGGTGCCCGCGCGCAACTGCTTGCGCATGCGGCCGACCGTGCCCGCGCTGATCGCGCGGGCGTCCGCGCGCCCCCAGCTCTTGCGTGCGAAATTCAGGATCTCCGCGATTTCCTGATCGCTCAGTTGCGCGAATGCAGGCATCGTCAGCGCCCGCGCGTGACGTGCCGTCTGCGCGGAGCGCCAGCCGGTCAGCATGATGTGAACCAGCGTGGACGGGTCTTTCGACAGCAGCGCGGCGTTGCCCGCCAACGGCGGAAAGACATCCCGCACGCCTGCTCCGTCCGAACGGTGGCAGTCGTTGCAGAACTGCAGATAGCCCAAGCCGCCCCGCGACGTGTAGAGATCGGCCGGCACCCGTGCCGCCGAACCGGCGGCCGGCGAGCCCGCGGGCGCGATCGCCCGCGCCGGGCCTTGCGGCACCAGCATCGGCTTGTCGTGCCCGGCAGCGGGCAGCGACTCGAGGTACGCGCCCACCGCCAGCAGATCGCCGTCGCTCATGTACTGCGTGCTGTGCTGGACCACGTCCACCATGTTGCCCGACACCGTGCCGTAGCGGTTGCGTCCGGTCTTGAGCATCTCGGCCGTGTCCTGCGGCGTCCACAACGCGCGCAGGCTCAGCGCGCGCCAGCCTTCGACGGTCTCGCCGGCGAGGAAGTACGGGCCGGCGGAGCCCGCCCCCGACATCGCCTTCTCCTGGAAGCCGAATCCGCGCGGCGTATGGCAGGCGCCGCAATGGCCGAGCCCCTGCACGATATAGGCGCCCCGGTTCCATTCGGCGCTGCGGGTCGCGTCGGGCTGGAACGGCGTATCGTCGAGGAAGGCCCAGTTCCACAGCGCGAGGCCCCAGCGCTGATTGAACGGAAAGCGCAACGCAAGCGCGCGGTTGGCCTGCCGAACCGGCGCGACGCCCTTCATCAAGTACGCGTACAACGCCCGCATATCCTCCGGCGACACCTTCGCATACGACGGATAGGGCATCGCCGGATAGAGATGATGACCGTCGGCAGCGACGCCGCTGCGCATCGCGCGATCGAATTGCTCGAACGTATAGCGTCCGATGCCGGTCTGCGGCTCGGGCGTGATGTTGGTCGAGTGCAGCTCGCCGAACGGCGTCTGCAACGCCAGGCCGCCCGCCAGCGGCTTCGACTTGTCGCCGGTATGGCACGCGACGCAGTCTCCCAGTCGCGCGATGTAACGTCCGCGCTCCACCTGCGCGCGCGTCGCAGCGTCAAGGTCGGCGGAGTAGCGTGCCGGCAGATCGTCGATGATCCGTGGCGCGTCGGCGTGAGTGGACGAAACGGATGCGGGCCTCGCAGGCGGAATCTGCGCGAACGCGGCTGCAGCGAAAAGCCCGGCGATCGCGCATCGAGCAAGCGTGTTACCCCATGACTTCATAGTCGTCCCCGGAAGGCGTGCTTTATTTTGATCGGCGGCATGCGCGCGAGAAGAGCGCGGCGCTCGCACCGCGCGTCGGCGTGAGCCCGGCGTATCGCGATGCCCTTGTGGGTCTTCAGTACGAAATCAGTATGGGGTCATCCTTGCGCCGCCCGCTTGATTCCCGTCAAGCGGGATCAGCCGCGCGCCACGCCGGAAGGCGGTGCCGCCGGCGCACCGAACCCGGCCCGGCGCCGGCAAGCCTGCGGCGCCGCAATCCGCTCGGCGCGCGTCATGTTCCGAATTCCGGGGCGCGCCCCGCGATCGTCGATCGACAGCGCGTGCGACGATTCGATGCGGCGTCGCCGGCGAACGAACTAGCGCTTCCCTCGAGCGGGAATCTGCCGCCATGTCAGCCACACGATCAGCGCGAACAGCACATACGCGACCGTAAACACCCATGCCGGCAAATCGTAGTACAGCAGCCTGCCCACCCAGCGCTGCACGAAGCCCTGCGTGCCCGGCGCGCCGGTGCGCAGCCAGTCTTCGAGCGCGGTCAGCGGGCAATCGACGCCGAACACCGCCAACGTGGCGACGACGCCGATCGCGAGCAGATGCGCGAGCCTGAACGTCCGGTCGCGCACCCAGCGCCAGCCGAGCGCGGCGCCCGCCCAGATCGCGGCGAGCCCGCCGACGATGAACAGCACGATCAGCGCGTGCGCGACGAGTACGATATCGGCGAGCCAGGTCATGAGGTTCCATGCACGAGCGGCGACATGCCGCGCGGGCCGCGTGCGCCCGTCGGGATCATTGTATCGATGTCGACGTGCGCGGAACGCGCGCCGCCGCAGCAGCGGCGACGGTAGAGGAACGGCAGCGGCCCGGCCGCCGGGCGGGCGGCTGTCCGGATCGCCGAGGATCGCCTGTATCGGCCGTCAGTGCGCCGGCTTGTCGAGCACCGCACACCACGAGCAGACGACGCCCGCCGGCGCGACCCCGCCCGCTCCGTCCGAATGCGGCGCGGTGCGCACGATCGATCCGGCGAGCGCGGGCCGCTGCTTGATGCCGTTCGGCCAGGCCGGACTCAGATAGCCGACGTAATCGTAAATCCACTCCTCGCCGCCCACCTTGCCGCGCCCCTGAAACCTCGCCGTGTTGGGCGAGCCGTAGTCGATATAGCCGCTCAGCGTCAGCTCCCAGCCGTCGCCGTAAATGCGCCCCTTGAAGACGCCCATCGGCGCCTTGTCGATCTGAATGTTCGCGCGGCCGAATTCCAGCTTGTCGAAATCCGTCGACAAATCGGGATCGTTGATGAAGCTGCGGTACGTCCAGATGCCCGCCAGGCTGCCGATTTCCGGATCGTAGCTCATGTCGCCCTCCTGGGTTGCGCCGGCGTGGTTCGCTGCGCCGAGCCGGCGCGCATGCATCGAAGAAAAAGGCGCCGGCGAGGGTGCGGACCGCGCCCTCGCCGCGCCTCGATTGCGTTCAGTCGCTCACCTCGAACTTCGGTTGCAGCGCGGACACCTTGTCGATGGCCGCCTTCGCCGCGCTCGGCACGCCGCCGCCGCGATGGATGAACTCCACCCGGAATTTCGCCTTCGGCACGTCGTCGGCCGGCATCGCGCTCAGCGGGAAATGCGCGACGATATCCAGGTGCGTGAGGCAATTCGCGCACTGCACGACGTTCCAGCGGCTCAGGATCGACTTGTGCCCGAGGTAATACTCGCGCGTCTTGCCGTTCGCATCCGTCACGCTCGCGTACGCCTTCATGATGAACGACCCCTGGATCTGCGCCCGATCGATGCCCGTCACCGTCAGCTTCTTCGTGCTGTTTCCGCTCGGCACGGCGAGCAGCGACTTCAGTTCGGGCGTGGCGTCGTCGAGCGAGCCCGGGCCATACGTGAATCCGAGCTGCCGCTCGATATTGATGCAGTCCTCGGACGTGTACGCTTCGCCGCTCGCCTTCTTGAACGGATTGAGCGGCGTCGTCAGATTGAGCGATTCGCCCGGCGCGAAACCGGGTGTCGGGCCCTGCGAATCGCTCGCGTTCGTGCCCGGATAGTTGCGGATGATGTCGAGACGATCGGTGTGGCCCGTCTGCTTCTGCCAGACCCAGAACATGCGATCGACGTTGCAATGATGGAAGAAGAAGATCGGGTCCATGCCGGCCGTGTTGTTCTCGCCCATGTCGCCGTTCGCGCCGGCGATCTGCCCGATCTCGTCGCCGCCGTAATCGAAGCCGCCGACGGCCAGGTGGATATCGTTGTGAGGCGATTCGACGGGCGTGACGAGCCCCGGGTTCGAGCTGTTCCACACCGATGCGGATGTCGTGTTGGAAAACACCGTGTAGTTCGGCGCGGACAGGCAGCGGACGTATTTCGCGTAGACGCCGTTGCGGGTCGGATCGGGATCGCCCGGCGTCGGCGAATCGCCCTTCAGCCATGCCCTCACGTTGCTGTTCAGCAGTTCGGTGTTCTTCTCCGGCAGCGGAAACTTCGCGTTGTGTATCTTCGTCTGCTCGAGCGCTTCCGGCGTTCCGACGAGGCCCGACAGCGGATAGCGCACCGTGACGTACCCCTTCGGCTTCTCGTAGATGTTGCCGTCGCCCGGCAGGCGATCCGACAGCGCAACGGGCAGCACGAACGAGCGCAGCGGATTGTCGATCTGCTTGCCGTCCAGCTCGAACTTCTCCTGAGTCAGGATCGACGGAATGCCGTGCTTGAGCGTGTACTCGTCGGTTTCGTCCCAGAACGGCATCGATACGCCCGGCACGATGCTCTGCAGCGCTTCCTCGAGCTTGTAGACGTACATCCGGTGCCAGGTCGGGAACAGCACGTTGCCGTGGTTGCAGTAACCGCCCCAGTACGGATAGATGTCGTCCTGCGGCAGCGCGTCGACCGGCTTGCGATACTGAAACGGCTCGCCGTGATAACCGCCGAGCGCGAAGAACGATTTCGGATCCGACGGCGGCAATGCCTGGATGCCAACCCACGCGCGCACGAGATCCTCGAGCGGCTTCTTCTCTCCGTTGTCGTACCGCTTCTGAAGATCGCGCACCGACCGGCGCACTCTGGGTGCATTGACGTTGGACATGTTCACTCCTTTTATCGTGTGGCGTTGCGGGCCCTCGGCATGCCGCGGGATTCACCGATGACTGCGTCGCGATGCGAGCATCCGGGCGATGGTCTTGGCCATGCCGGGCGGCGCACCCGCGCTGCCGCCGCCCGGCGCGAGCGCGGGCAAACGGGCGACTGACGGATCGCCATCGATAAATGGGGAAGATGGGTTGTACTGAATGGCGAGCCGGGCCTCGCGGGCCAAGCTGCCGGGCAGGTCCGCGCCGTCGCGGACGGCGATGCCGGCCCGCTCGGCGTCAGTCGATCGCATGGCTCGCCCTCGCCGCCGCGATCGCATCGGCCATCGCCTGCTTCGCCGCGTGGTCGAGCATCATGCCGACCAGCATCGAGCAGACAAGCGCGTTCGCTCCCCACGGCCAGCCGACCACACCGGCCCATGCCCGCAGCAGCATCGCGGACAGGTTCATTGCGAACATCATCGCGCCGAGCGCGACCGCGACATCGGCAACGCGCTTCGGCCATCGGGTTTGCCGCCAGCGCTCGCCGCGCACGCCGGCGATGCTCAGGCCGACCATCGCCGCCGCCGTGAACGGAAACAGGCGAACGTGCAGAACCCAGTCGTCGACGAACGACGCGCTGCTGCACAGCGCGAGCACCGCTTCCGGATACGTCGGCACGAAATCCGCGAGCAGCGCGACGCTCAACGCGGCAACACCCACGATCGGCGATATGCCCGTGCGCATCGGAGGGCCCGCCTGCATCGCTCCGACAGTCGCGCATGCGGCCGCCGCCAGCGCGCTCCATGCCCAGAACGTCGGCGCGTGCGCAACCGCGACGGGCAACAGACATGTCAGCCAGCCAACCGCTGCATGCAGCGCGGCGCGAGCCGGTCGCGCACGAACGACACCAATGCTGGATGCATGCGACATCTGATGGTCCCCCTCATGTTCTTGTGTCGCGCGTTACGGCCGCCTTCGCGCGATCTCGTTACCGCTTCCAAGCGCTCGGCGAATTCGATCTGGATAGACGACGTACCGATGCGCCCGCCGCCGACGCGACGCGCCCCCGCCTTCGCCGACCTCGCGTTCGCGTCGCGTTCTTCCGCGTCGCAGCAATGAAATCCGATGTGCGCGCGGCGGCATCTGACGCGAGCGTGCGTTCGATGCGAATGTCGCTCACGCACGCCCTACGCGCACGCGCGCTCTTTCGCGGGCGTTCCGGGCCTTCGCATTCTCCTTCTGTATCCGGCGCGGCTTCGTCCCGCCGACGACGTCGTGCCCCCGCTCGACATGTCACGAGATCCGCATGACCTCGCATCGACGCGGCTTCGGTGATGGCCCTCTCCCATCGTTCGAATACCGAAGCATCGCGGCCCGACGAATTACAGACCAATCTAGGCGGCAGCCAGGCGATTGCCCAACTACCAGAACGGGTAGGCGCGCGCAGTTTGCCGGCCGGATCGCAGCGCCGCATCGCGCAATGCGTTCCGTGGCAAGCGTGCGCCGCGGCCCATCGTTCGAAAACGTCCGCGCGACGCCGCATCAACGCCGCACTCGGGCGTGTTCGTAACGATGCGCTCCGTTAAAAAACACACGATGGTCGAGTTCGCCGAGATCGTCGTGCGCCACTGCCCGCGCGAGGATTCGCATCGGCCGCGCCGCCCGCCACGTCTTCACCGCCGCTCGACGAACGAAGCCTGGCAGGGGCAGCCGCCCGATCGCGCGCGACGCGGCTTTTCGGCTGCGGCGTCATGTCGGGCGCCATCCCAAGGGAAAACCCTATAATGTCGGCTTCGGCGTGCGCCATTGGTTCGCCCGCGCCCAACCGACATGCCACGCGCGGAGGCCGGATCCGCGTCACATTTCGACGCGGCCGTCGCCGCGAATTCATCATGAAGCGAATCGGAGCGTTTTTCATCGCAACCTGGTCGGCCGCCGCGATGCTTTACCTGGGACGGCACTCGGTGCCGATGATCGCGATGAGCGGAGTCATCGCGTTCGCCGGTTTCGATCTGCTGCGTCCATAAGACGCATCCGCAAGACCGCCGAGACACGCCGCGATCCGCGTTCGCGCACCTCGGCGGCACGGGTTCGCCGCCGTGACGCGAGCGCTAGAAGAATCCATCAAATAGGGCGGATGTCGCGCACGCGCATCATATTCTTTCGTTCAGCATCCCAAATCATTTCATTCATCGTCCTTTTTCCTTTCATTTTCAGTTCACGACTCAGATAGTGAACGGGTGTGCCATTTTTTCTCTGTCAACAGTGACAGCTAACGAAACTGGCAGTTACCCGAGAGAACGGTGCTCGCATACGCTTAGCGCGCTCTCGTCCCCACAAGGGTCAGAGCTTGACAACGTCGCACTTTCTCAAAAGGACACACACGATGAACAGGACCGCCGATTTTGCACTCTCCCTCTCCCCGCTGTGCAGGCGACTCGCCTGCGTGTGGCCGCTCGCGCTCGCCGCAGGCGTCGCACACGGCGCGACGGACTGGGTCGATACGCACACCAAAGCTTTCCTGAATCATGCGCAGATCGAGACGCTCGCCCGCAGCGCGAACACCGCGTCGCTCGAGCTCGCCTCCGGCGAAGCCACGCACGTCGTGGTCAGCCTGAAGCTGCGCAACGCCGAGCAGTTGAAAGCCGTCGCGCGCAACGTCAGCGATCCGCATAGCTCTCAGTACCGGCAATACATCACGAGCGCGCAGTTCCTGTCGAACTACGCGCCGACCAAAGCGCAGGTGAAGCAGGTTGTCGACTATCTGCGCAAGAACGGCTTCGTCGACATCCGCGTCGCGCCGAACCGCATGCTCGTCTCCGCGCGCGGGAGCGCGGGCACGGTCAAGCAGGCCTTCAACACGTCTCTCGTCCACTTCGAATACGCGGGCCGCGCGGGCTTCGCCAACGCGTCGACGGCGCAAGTGCCGCGCGCGCTCGGCGACATCGTCGGCTCGGTGCTCGGCCTGCAGAACGTCGCGCGCGCACGGCCGCTCACGAAGATCGGCGCGATCGCGAAACCCCTCTCGCTCGCGTCCGGCACGGCGACGGGTCACTATCCGTCCGAGTTTCCGGCGCTCTATAACGCGACGGGCGTGCCGAACGCGGCGAACACGACGGTCGGCATCATGACGATCGGCGGCGTGTCGCAGGCGCTGTCGGATCTGCAGCAGTTCACGAGCGCGAACGGCTATCCGGACGTGTCGACGCAGACCGTGCAGACCAACGGTTCCGGCGGCGACTACAGCGACGATCAGGAAGGCCAGGGCGAATGGGATCTCGACAGCCAGTCGATCGTCGGCGCCGCGGGCGGCCAGGTCGGACAACTGATCTTCTACATGGCCGACCTCAGCGCGTCGGGCAACACCGGCCTCACGCAGGCGTTCAACCAGGCCGTATCGGACAACACCGCGAAAGTGATCAACGTGTCGCTCGGCTGGTGCGAAACCGACGCGAACGCGGACGGCACGCTTTCGGCCGAAGAGCAGATCTTCACGCAGGCGGTCGCGCAAGGCCAGACGTTCGCGGTGTCGTCGGGCGACGAGGGAGTCTATGAGTGCAACAACCGCGGCTATCCCGATGGTTCGAACTACTCGGTATCGTGGCCGGCGTCTTCGCCGCATGTGCTCGCGATCGGCGGCACGACGCTCTACACGTCGTCGTCGGGCGCATTCTCGAACGAAACGGTATGGAACGAAGGGCTCGACGGCAACGGCAAGCTGTGGGCGACGGGCGGCGGCGTCAGCACGATTCTGCCGAATCCGTCATGGCAATCGGGCAGCAACCGCAAGCTGCCCGACGTGTCGTTCGACGCCGCGCAAAGCACGGGCGCGTATATCTACAACTACGGCCAGTTGCAGCAGATTGGCGGCACGAGCCTGTCGGCGCCGATCTTCACCGGCTTCTGGGCCCGGCTCCTGTCGGCGAACGGCGCGAGCCTCGGCTTCCCGGCCGCGCGCTTTTACCATTCGATTCCGACGCATGCGTCGCTCGTGCGCTATGACGTCACGTCCGGCAACAACGGCTATCAGGGTTACGGCTTCACCGCGTCGAAGGGCTGGGACTACCCGACCGGCTGGGGCAGCATCAACATCTCGAACCTGAATCAGTTGATCCAGTCGGGCGGCTTCAATTGAGCAGGCGCGCGTAGCGCGCCGGCGGCCGGCGGTGCGCGCGGCGCGGCGGGAGGCCGCGCCCGCGCGCCGCCGGAACGTCAGCTCACCGCGCGCTTCGCGTTGCGCCCGCGCAGCCATTCGAGCGCGAGCAGCAGACACGTCGAGAACACGATCAGAATCGTCGCGAGCGCTGCAATCGTCGGGCTGATGTTCTCGCGAATGCCGGTAAACATCTGGCGCGGCAGCGTCGTCTGATCGGCACCCGCGAGAAACAGCGTGACGACCACTTCGTCGAACGACGTCGCGAACGCGAACAGCCCGCCCGACATCACGCCCGGGGCGATCACGGGCAGCGTCACGCGAAAGAACGTCGTCACCGGATTCGCGCCGAGGGACTGGCTCGCGCGCACGAGATTCTGGTCGAAACCCTGCAGCGTCGCGGCGACGGTCGTCACGACGAACGGCACGCCGAGCGCCGCGTGCGCGCAGATGAGCCCCGTGTACGTGTTCGCGAGGCCGAGCGGCGCGAAGAACAGATACATGCCGACGCCCACGACCACGACGGGCACGATCATCGGCGACAGCAGCACCGCCATCAGCAGCCCCTTGCCGCGAAAATCGGTCTTCGTGAGACCGATCGCGGCGAGCGTGCCGAGCACGGTCGCGACGAGCGTCGCGGCCGGCGCGACGATGAAGCTGTTCTTCGCGGCCATTCGCCACTCGTCGGACATGAGCAGGTTCTCGTACCAGCGCATCGAGAAGCCCGGAATCGGGTAGACGAGGAACGTGCTCGACGAGAATGACAGCGGCACGATCGCGAGCACGGGCAGGATCAAATACAGCAGCGTCAGCACGACGAGGCCGCGCAGCGCGAAGTACCATGCGCGCTCGATCCCCGACATGTGCGGCGCGAAGAGCGGCTTCGCCAGCAATTTCATGTTCGTTTCCCCCTGTTCGTCTCGTCCCCGCTCAGCCGAGGCTCAGTTGCGAGCGCGTGAAGCGGCCGTAGAGCGCGTACAGCACGAGCGTCGCGGCGAGCAGCAGGCCGCCGAGCGCGCACGCCATACCCCAGTTGATCGTCACGTTCGTGAAATACGCGACGTAGTAGCTGACCATCTGATCGTTCGGACCGCCGAGCAACGCCGGCGTGATGTAGTAGCCGATCGCCAGAATGAACACGAGCAGCGCGCCCGCGCCGACGCCGGGATAGGTCTGCGGCACGTATACGCGCCAGAACGCCGCGAATGGATGGCTGCCGAGCGACACCGCCGCGCGCTGATAGCTCGGCGGAATCGACTTCATCACGCTGTAGAGCGGCAGGATCATGAACGGCAGCAGGATGTGCGTCATCGAGATGTAAACGCCGACGCGATTGAACAGCAGCTCGAGCGGCTGAGCTATCAGGCCGACGTCGATCAGCGCGCGATTGACGAGCCCTTCGCTTTGCAGCAGCACGATCCACGCGGCGACACGCACCAGCACCGACGTCCAGAACGGAATCAGCACGAGAATCATCGCGAGATTCGCGCGGCGCTCGGGCAGCGTCGAGATCCAGTATGCGAGCGGATAGCCGAGCGCGAGCGCGAACAGCGTGACAGCGAAGCCGATCAGCAGCGTGCGGCCGAACACCGCGAGATAGATCGATTGATCGGGATCGGCGGGCACGATGCTGCCGAAGCCGTCCTGCTTGTGATCGAGCGCCGCGAGCAGATAGAACGGCGAATAGCGGCTGCCGTTCTTCGCGATCGCCTGCCAGTACGCGGTGTCGCCCCAGCGCTCGTCGAGCTCGATCAGCTTCGCGCGCGTCTGCGCCGGCGCGAGCGGCGCGTTCGCGTCGCCCGTCAACGGCATCGCACGCGCGGTCTTGGCGACGAGCGACCGATAGCCGGGAATCTCGGTGTTCAGGCGTCGCGCGAGCGCGCCCATCGCCTCGCCGTCGGCGACCTGCGTCAGATCAGCGGCGAGCGCCGCGTACGCGGCATCGGCGGGCGGCGCCTTGCGGTCCCAGTTCGACAACGCGGCGACGGTGCGCGGCAGCGCGGTCGCGATCTCGGGATTCTGCACGGCGCGCGTGAGCAGCGCGCCGATCGGCACCACGAACACAAGCAGCAGGAATATCGCGAGCGGCGCGACAAGCAGCAGCGCCATCGCCCGCTTCCTGGCCTCGGCCGCCTTCAGTTCACGCTTGAGCGATTGAGTCGGCGGCGCCGACTGCGTAGCGATCGTCATCGTATTCAACGGTTGTCTCCGGCCGAAACGCCGTTCGGAGGAACGCCGCGCGCGCCGCCGTGGCGCGCGCGGCCGTTTGCTTCATCGGCTCACGCGGCCGTCACTTCGACGCCCACGCGGCGAAGCGCTGCTCGAGTTCGTCGCCGTGATCGGTCCAGAACGTGATGTTCTGCAGCACCGCGTTCTTGCCGTTCGCGGGCGAGTTCGGCAGGTTCGCGAGCGTCTTCGCGTCGAGCGCCTTGATCGCTGCGACGTTCGCCGGGCCGTACGCGATGTTGTGCGCATAGTCCTGCTGCGGCTTCGACGTTAGCGTGTACGCGATGTATTGCTCGGCGAGCGCCTTGTTCGGCGAGCCCTTCGGAATCGCCCAGAAGTCCAGGTCGTAGATGCTGCCGTTCCAGACCACCTTCAGGTTCTTGCCTTCCTTCTGCGCGGCGCTGATGCGGCCGTTATACGCGGTGGACATCACGACGTCGCCGGCGACGAGGAACTGCGGCGGCTGCGCGCCCGCCTCCCACCACTGGATGTTCGGCTTCAGTTCGTCAAGCTTCTTGAACGCGCGATCCTGGCCCGCCTTCGTCGCGAGCACCTTGTAGACGTCCTTTGGCGCGACGCCGTCGGCCATCAGCGCGAACTCGAGGTTGTAGCGCGCGCCCTTGCGCATCCCGCGCTTGCCCGGGAATTTCTTCACGTCCCAGAAATCGGCCCAGTTGGCGGGCGCGCTCTTCAGCTTGTCCGCGTTGTATGCGAGCGCCGTCGACCACACGAAGAAGCCGACGCCGCAGGTTTGCGGCGATTCAGGAATCAGATCGGACTTCTTCGCGATCTTCGCCCAGTCGAGCTTCTCGTACAGGCCTTCGTCGCAGCCGCGATTCAGATCGCCCGACTCGACTTCGACGACGTCCCAGTTCACGTGCTTCGCCTCGACCATCGCCTTCACTTTCGCCTGCTCGCCGTTGTATTCGACGGCCGTGACCTTGTTGCCGGTCGACTTCTCGAACGGCTGGTTGAACGCGACCTTCTGCGCGTCGCCGTTTGCACCGCCGAAGTTGACGACGGTCAGCTCGGCCGCGCCGGCCGTCGCGCAGAACGCGGCGAGCGACAGCAACGCAACCGCGCGGCGCGGCGTGTTGAACGTGTGGTTCATGATGTTTCCTCTCGTGACGGATGGTGAAGCGTGGTGGTTATACGAAGCGCGATGCATGGCGTGCGCCCGCGCGTTCATGCGAAGACCCGCAAATGCTCCGGCTGGAACTCGAGCGAGATCGGCGAGCCGGGGGCGAATGCGTCGAGCGTGCCGGTGCCGAGCGGCACCTTGACGAAACACTCGTCCTGCCCCGGCAGCGCGCAGCGCATCCGGACGTGATCGCCGAAGTAGATGAGGCTGCGCGCCTCGCCGGACAGCGCATTCGCCGCACCGCCCGCCGCGCCGTTGGCCGCGAGGCCGCTGCCCGGCGCGACGTTCATCCGCTCGGGACGAATGCACGCGACGCCCGACGCGCCCACTTGCGCGTTGCCCGCGTTCAGGCCGACAAGACGCGTGCCGTCGCCGAGCCGGAATTCGCAGAACTGGCCGTTCACGCTCGCGACGGTGCCGCGCAGCCGGTTGCTGTCGCCGATGAAGTTCGCGACGAACTCGTTGCATGGGGATTCATAGAGCCGGTCAACGGTGTCGAGCTGCTGCACGATGCCCTTGTCGAACACCGCGACGCGATCGGACATCGTCAGCGCCTCGCCCTGATCGTGCGTCACGTAGACGAAGGTCAGGCCGAGCTTCTCGTGCAGCGCTTTCAGCTCGTACTGCATGTGTTCGCGCAGTTGCTTGTCGAGCGCGCCGAGCGGCTCGTCCATCAGCACGAGCTTCGGCTCGAACACGAGCGCGCGCGCGAGCGCGATCCGCTGCTGCTGGCCGCCCGACAGTTGCGCCGGATACCGCTTCGCGAAGCGCTCCATCTGCACCATCGCGAGCGCGGCTGCCACGCGCTCCTTGCGCTCGGCGGCGGGCATGCGGCGCACGTTCAGCGGATAGTCGACATTCCGCTCGACGCTCAGATGCGGAAAGAGCGCGTAGTTCTGGAACACCATGCCGATGTTGCGCTTGTGCGGCGGCACGTTGTTCAGCAGCTCGCCGTCGAGGCGAATCTCGCCGCCCGTCGGGAATTCGAAGCCGGCGAGCATCATCAGGCAGGTGGTCTTGCCCGAGCCGGACGGCCCGAGCAGCGTCAGGAATTCGCCGCGCCGGATGTCCAGATCGAGCGATTTGACGACGAGCGTTTCGCCGTCGTAAGTCTTGCGCACGCCGCGAAAGCTGACGATCACATCATCGGTCTTCATCGTCCCGTCCCCTTTTGGTCTTGGCCCGACATTTCGAGATGCGATTCACTATACGGCGCGCACGGTTCTACAATAGGGAACCATTTCAATATTTTCGGTAGAACCACTTTGGATACCGTGATCCTCTCCGACTGGCTCGCCGCGCGACTCGAGCGGCACTCGGCCGAGCCGATGTACCGGCAACTGCTGCGCCTGATGCAGCAGGCGATCCTGTCGGGGGAACTGACGCCCGGCACGAAGCTGCCGAGTTCGCGCACGCTCGCCACCGATCTCGCGATCGCGCGCAACACGGTGCTGCACGTGTACGACCAATTGACGACGGAAGGCTACGTGCTGACGACGACGGGCAGCGGCACCTACGTCGCCGACACGCGCCCCGACGCCGCGGCGATGCGCGCGCAAGCCGGCACGCTCGCGCATCCGTCAGACGAATCGCGCGACGCGCAGCAGCGCGCGCACGGCGCGCTGTCGACGCGCGGCGCGCAGCTGATCCGGCACGCGGGCGTGTCGCGCCGCCAGTGGGGCGCGTTCATGCCGGGGGTGCCGGACGTGTCCGAGTTTCCGGCGCGCACGTGGAGCCGCCTGCAGGCCCGGCTGTGGAAGGAAGCGAATCCGGAGTTGCTGACCTATGCGCCGGGCGGCGGATACCGGCCGCTGCGGCGCGCGCTGTCCGACTACCTGCGCGTCGCGCGCTCGGTCAAATGCTCGCCCGACCAGATCATCATCACGACGGGCATTCATCAGTCGATCGACCTGTCGGTGCGCCTGCTCGCCGATGTCGGCGATCGCGCGTGGGTCGAGGAGCCGTGCTATTGGGGCGTACGCAGCGTGCTGCACGCGGCGGGGCTCGTGCTCGCGCCCGTGCCCGTCGATCACGAAGGGCTCGCGCCGCGCGCGCAGGACCTCAAGCACCCGCCGCGGCTCGCGCTCGTCACGCCGTCGCATCAATATCCGCTCGGCATGGTGATGAGCCTCGCGCGGCGGCGGATGCTGCTCGAGTATGCGCGGCAGCATCAGTGCTGGATCATCGAGGACGACTATGACAGCGAGTTCCGCTACGGCAGCCGGCCGCTCGCGTCGCTGCAGGGGCTCGACGACGCGGGCCGCGTGATCTACGTCGGCAGCCTCGGCAAGATGCTGTTCCCGAGCCTGCGCCTCGGCTACATGGTCGTGCCCGAGCATCTCGTCGAGATGTTCAGGACCGGGCTGTCCGAGCTGTATCGCGAAGGACAGCTGATGCAGCAGGCCGTGCTCGCCGAATTCATCATGGACGGCTATCTGACGTCGCACGTGCGCCGGATGCGTGCGCTGTACGGCGAGCGCCGCCAGTTGCTGATCGACGCGATCCATGCCCGCTTCGGCGATGCGCTGCCGGTAATGGGCGACGAGGCCGGCCTGCACCTCGTGATCGGACTGCCGAACGGCTGCGACGATCGCGCGATCACGCAGACCGCGTTCGATGCGGGCGTGATCGTGAGGCCGCTCACGACGTACTACAACCAAGCGGACACCGCGCGCGATGGATTGCTGCTCGGCTACGCATGCGTGCCGAACGAGCGGATCGCGCCCGCGTTCGACACGCTCGCGCAAACCATCGAGATGCATCTGAATCGGAGTGCGAAGCAGCGCGTCGCGTGACGCGTGCGATCTGCGACGCGGGCGGCACGCACGGCATGGCCGCGCACGGGCGCATGCCGCGCGCGTTGCATGCGCGCCGCGCTATTGCGTCTGCGCCGCCGCGCCGCCTCGATCGAGCGACGCCGCGCGCAACGCCTCGCCCGGCTGCGTGAAATAGCGTTGCCGCAGTTGCGCGATCTGCGCGTCGCGATCCTGCGGCGACAGTTGCTGCGCATCGATCTGCGCGCGCTGCGCCGCATATTCGTCGTACTTCGCGCGCCACGCGTCGTTCGCCTGCTGCATCTTCGCGACGCGTTCCGCGGCTTCCGGTCCGAGCGATTGCGCGAGCTGCGCGCGCATTTCGTCGGCAGACGCGCCGGACTTCTGCAATTGCGCGATCCGCGAGATCGCATCGTTCTGCTGCTTTTCGCGCGCCTGTTCCGCACGCTGGTCGAGCGGCAACTGCTGCTCGAGCGCCGCGAGGCGCGCGGCCTTCTGCGCATCCGTCAGCGATGCGTCGCGCACGATCTTCAGCCGCTCGAGATCGTAGCGCTGCCGCTGCTGCTCGGCGCCGAAGAACGGCTCGGCCCAGTCGCCGAGCGTACGGCTCGCGATCGACGCGCGCTGATCGAGCGCGAGCTGCAGCACCGCAAGATCGAACTTGTTGCCGGGCACGCCGCCATCCGGCAGCTTCGCGAGCTCGGCAAAATACGCGCGATAGCGTTTCCAGACGTCGAGCGCCTCGCCCTGCGCGACCGTGCCGTCGAGCTGCGCGGCGATCTCCCGCGTAACGAGCGCATCGAGCGCCTGCGCGCTCAGTTCGTGCTGCGCGCTCAGGCAATAGTCGAGGAAATCGCGCACGGCACGCGTCTTCGCGAGATGACCGTGCGCGTCGAGCGGCAGGTGCGGCGCCGACGAGCCCGCCAGCGACGTCGGCAGCGCGCTTGCGCCGGAGCCCGCATCGGCGCTCGCCGCCGCGGCGGCGGGCGTCGATGCGGCGGCGGCCGGCGCCGCGCCCGCCACGCCGGCATCGCGCTTCGCCGGCGCGCCGACGACATACCAGACCGCGCCGGCCGCGACGACGCCGGCCGCCCCATACAGCGCGACGCGTCGCGCGATGCCGCCTTCACCCTTCATCGATCACACACCCTGGGTCTTCAGCCGGTTCGCATGCGTGCGGATCACCGCGACCGGGTCCTCCGCATACGCACCGCGCACGCCGAGCAACTGGTTGATCTCGTCGAGGTGGTTCCACTTGTAGCTCGTGCTGAGCACCTGGCCGTACAGCGAGCTGCAGCGCGACACGAGGCCGTCGTTCGCACCGGAGCCGCGATTGATCATCACGGTGCCCGTGCCGAGCATCGCAAGCGTCGACGGGTCGAGCACATTCGACGGATCGATGACCGGAATCGTGCTCGTGTCGGTCGCGCCCGTCACGCCGAGAATCGACAGCGTCGGCTGGATCGCAGTGCCGGCCCACGAATACAGCAGGTGCTTGTTGCCGCCGACCGTCTCCGTCGGCGCGCCCGTCTGGCACGAGCCCGGCGCGCCGAGGCCGGCGCTCGGGTAGTTCTGGTTGTACGTCGCGGCCTGCGACGTCGTCAGCGTCTTCAGTGCGGCGAGCGCGTCCTGGTTCGTGTTGTGGTTGCTGCTCGTCAGGATGCCGAACACATTGGCGAACGCGGCGATCACCGTCGACGACAGGCCAGTCGGATCGTAAGCCGTCACGGTTTGCACGAAGTCCGCGAACTCGGAGCCGCGGTGCGGCGTGCCGATCGTCGTCACCGAAGCGACGAGCTGCGGCGCGACGGCCGCGACATAGCGCGACGTCAGCCCGCCCTGGCTGTGGCCGATCAGGTTCACCTTCGATGCGCCCGTCGCGGCGAGCACCTGCTGCACGTATGCGAGCAGTTGTTCGCCGCGGCCGTTCGGCCCGTCGTCGCTCTGGAATCCCGACAGATTCGCGACATAGACGGTCGCGCCGTGCGCCTGCAGGTCCTCCTGGATGCCGTACCAGTACTCGACAACGTTCGCGTATTTGTCGGTGCCGGTCAGGCCGTGCACGAGGATGATCGGATACTTGGTCGCCGCGTAGTTGTCGACGGCGGTCGTCGCCGCCACGGCGGATTGCGCGCCTGCAAGCGAGAGGAAAGTCCCGATGCTCGCGGCCGGCGCCGCGCTCATCGCGAACGCAACCGCCGCCGCCACTGCCCTGGATCGCATCGTTCTGGCCATTTACGTCTCCTATTGTTTGAATCGTATCGGATGAAAATTCCGCTTCTGTTCGCATGACTACGTTTCGCGCGTGGCGAATACGCGGCCTGCACGCCGACACAGTTGCACGCTCCAACGACGCTGAATAGAGCGCGATGACGATCTTTAACGATTGAAACGCAAGCCCCCTGCATCGGCTAACGGAGTGAAGCATGCCTAACGAACGTTTTTCGTCGGTTAGACACGGCTCTCTAATCGATTGACGCAAGCGGGGAAGTCAAGCGGGTAGGCCGCCCGCATCGCGGATGCTGCACTGCGATGCGGGGGAGGAAGGACGCGGGAAGAGATCAGAGCTTGGTGCTCAAACGAACCCACGCTGTGCGGCCGGGTTCCGTGACGGGCATGTTCGCCGGATAGCCGAAACCGGCGTTGCCGGCGAGGTTCAGGTGCTCCGCATAAGCCTTGTCGAGCACGTTGTCGATGCCGACCGAGATCTGCACCGCTTTGCTCACGTTGTACTGCGCGTGCAGCGACAGCACGCCGAAACCGGCGCTCGGACCGAAGTCCTTGCCGACGACGTTGCCCTCGTTCAGCGCATAGCGATGCTGCGGCGCAACGATTCGCCACAGCCCGCCCGCCGACCACGGCCCGCGTGTGTACTCGACGCCGAAACGCGCTTCGAGCGGCGGCATCTGCGGCAGCGGCGCGCCGCTTTGCACGTTGCGCCCCCACGCATACGCGAGCGACGCATCGAAACGCCACGGCGCGAGCGGACGCCACGACGCGCCGAGCTCGCCGCCCATGATCTGCGCATTGACGTTCGTCGCCTGCGTCGTCTGTCCCATCGAGCCCGTCGCGTAGTCGAACAGGATGAAGTCCTGCACGTAGCCCGCGTACGCGGACACCCACGCGTCGAGCTTGTCGCTCTTGTACTGCGCGCCGATGTCGAGCTGCGTCGTCTTCTCGGGCTTGATCGCCGAGAACGCGTTGACGGCGCCGTTCGGGCCGCGCTTCGCCGAGAACAGTTCCCAATAATCGGGAAAGCGTTGCGCGTGTCCGATGCCCGCATACCACGTGACGGGCAGCGAAGCGAGATCGCGCTCGTAGCGCACGAAGCCGCTCGGCAGCACGCGCGAGCGGAGATCGTCGAACGTCGGATTGCGCATGCTCATCTTCATGCCGCCCGTCGTCGCGCGCTTGTCGCGCGCGGCCGCATAGTCGATCCGCGCGCCGCCGATCACGCGCGACGCATCGCTCGCATACCAGGTCAGCTCGCCGAACGCGCCCGCGTTCCACATGTTCGCCTGCGGATTCCACGGCTTGTCACCGTAGTTCTGCATCCCCATCGCGGAGCGCGAATCGAGACGGTTCGACTGCGCGTCGACGCCCGTCACGAGCTTGAACGCGTCGGTGAAGCGCAGCGTCGCCGCGACGCGCGCGCCGAGCGTGCGGCGGCGCACTTCGGAGGCCATGCGCATCGGCATGCTGCTCGTCGGATCGGGCATCCGCAACGTGTAGTTGTCCATCACGTGATCGGCTTCGTTGTAGAAGACCTGCGCCTCGATGCGATCGAGCACGTCGCCGATGTGCTTCTTGTCGAACGTCAGGCCGAACGTCTCGCGCCGGAAATGTGCACCGTCCATCCCGCGGCCCGCGTAGCGCGCGTAGCCGTCGCCCGTGCCCGCCGTCAACTCGAGCCGCGTGTTGTCGTCGGGGGTCCAGCCGAGCGCCGCGTCCGCGTTCCACTTGTCCCATTGCGACGGCACCGTGCGACCGTTGCCGTCTTCGTAATCCTGCGAATGCGCATGGTTCGCGATCACGCGCCCGTAGAAGTCGGGCGTGCCTGCCGTCACGTCGACGTTCTGATCGTTGCGCCCGAACGAGCCGCCGACGACACTGCCGTCGAAGCGCATGCCCGGCGTCTTGAAGCGCGGCGTCACGCGTTCGAACAGCACCGTGCCCGCCGATGCGCCCGGCCCGTACAGCACGGTCTGCGGGCCCTTGACGACCGTCACCTTGTCGTAGCTCTCGGGCGCGATGTACGACGTCGGCGCGTCCATCCGGCCGGGACACGCACCGAGCGTCGGCATGCCGTTCGCGAGGATGTTCAGCCGCGAGCCGAACATCCCGCGCAGCACCGGGTCGCCGTTCGTGCCGCCGCTGCGGATCGACGCGAAGCCGGGAATCGTCTTCAGATAATCGGCGCCGTCGCTCGCGGGCAACGGCTGGCGCGGCGTTTTCGGATCGGTGACGACGACGAGCGGCGTCGATTCGGGCGCCGCGACGATCTCGATCGTCGGCAGCATCGCTGCTTCCGGCGCGGCGCCGGCTGTCGCGCGGTTCGTCGCGCTGCGCGTCACGGCGGTCGCTTCGTTTGCCCTAGCGTTCGATTTGGCGCTCGATGCGCCGCGTGCCGCGTCGTTCGCGACGCCGCTCGTCGCGCCGAGTGCGCCGTGACGGTGCACGGCATCGTCCGTCTGCGCGACGGCCGGCGCGAGATGAAAGGCGCCCGCCGCGAGCGCGGGAACGGTGAGCGTGATCGCGCGCCGCCGACGGCGCGCACGGTCGACACGCGCGGGGTGCGCGTGACGCAGGAATTTGATTGTCATGAATCGAAACTCGAAAGACGCCCCTCCGCGCGATCGTCGGATCGAACGGATGCGGAGGCTGCATGAACGGAAATGAAGTCAGGCGTTCAGGCGTCCGTCGGCGGCGCGCGCGGATAGGCGCGCGTGTAGCGCTCGAGCGAGGGCGCGACGGCCCCGGAGAAAGCGGACGGCGCGACGGCCGCCACGTGAATGGACGAGAGCGACGGCGCGGCCGCGCCGATCGCCGGGCTGTGCGCGAAGAACGCGCAGTATCCGCATGCGTCGAGATGCAGCGCGTGATGTGCGACGCCGTCGTGCGCGGTGCCGGCCTGCGCGCCGCCCGCTGCGGCCGGCCGCGCGCCGTGCTCGTCGCCGCAGATCACCGCGTTGGAACGCGGCGCGGCAGGCCGCGCGTTCGCCTGCGAGACGAGCGGCGCGACGATCGCCAACCAGATCGCAAGCATGCCCAGCCAGGCAGTGAGTTTGCGGAATCGGTTGGACATGGTGCGGGATGGCGTAAAGGGAATGTAATGCCGGGCGAATGTTACAGAATGTTGGCTGGCTTGGATAGCGTGAAACGGTCGCGGGGCCAGTTGCGCTCGCGCGGTCAGCGCAGGCGCATCGTTGCATCCGCAACGATGCTCGCCCCAGCTGCGAGGCGTGTCAGAACGTCATCCGGCGCAGCGTCGTATCGCGCTTCACGAAGTGATGCCAGAGCGCGGCGAGCGCGTGCAGACCGATCACGTAATAGAACACGTTGCCGATCAATTCGTGCGCTTCCTTGATCGTCGGTCGCAACGCCGCGTTCGGACCGAACAGCGTGAACGACCAGTCGATTCCCGGGAGCGTCACCGGCTTGCCGCCAAAGTTCAGCGTCATGACTCCGAGGAGCGGCTGCGCGACGATGAACACATACAGCGCGAGATGCGCGAGCTTCGCGAACAGCGCGAGCCACGCCGGCTGCGGCAACTCGCGCGGCGCGCCGCTTGCGAAGCGCCAGACGATGCGCAGCACGGCCAGCGCGATCACGAGCGTGCCTGCGAGGTAGTGGACATTCGACCAGAACACCCGGCTGTCGGTCCCTTTCGGGCCGCGCACTTCGATCGCGAGATACGCGAGCGCGACGAGCAGGAAGATCGCCCAATGGAAGAAGACGGCGGGACGGTTGTAGCGCTCCTGCCCAGCGAGGATACGATTCATGATCAGTCTCGTTCGTATTGAAGGGAACCAGCGAATCGCGCGCGGCGTCGCACGCGACGTTATCGGATTGTAATGATGCGCGACGAGCGAACCCAGCGGCTCGGTCAAGTTTCCGTACGATCGCGGATCGCGCAGGCTCGGGTAGAGCCGCATGTCGGCTCAGCGATGCTTGAACTATTCTCGAATCCATATTCGAGCAGTCGGGCACGCATCCGCCACGACGCCCGCTTCACAGCAACACGCAAGGCCCCATCATGCAGAAAGCCGCTTTTGTCGCAGCCTACAGACTGGTCGGCTGCGGGCTGATCCTTTCCGCGACGTGCCACAGCGTCGCACGCCGATGGAACGCGCCGACCTTCCGGCTCGACAATTTCCTTAGCTACTTCACACAGCTCAGCAGCCTGTACGCGGCCATCGTGCTGCTTGCGGGGTTATGGCTCGCGACGAAGCCGCCGTCGCGACGATACGAGTCCGCGCGCGGCGCGGTCGTGCTGTACATGGCGATCACGGGCATCGTCTACGAGCTGCTGCTCGCGCATCTGGACGTGGCGCATCACGCAACGCCTTATTATACGAACTGGATATTGCATCGGATCATACCGATCGCGGTGTTTCTCGACTGGCTGTACGTCGCGCCGCGCGTGCGGATCGACTGGTCGCAACTCGCGCGATGGCTCGCGTTTCCGGTCGCGTATCTCGGCTATACGCTCGTGCGCGGAGCGCTGATCGACTGGTACCCGTACCCGTTCGTCGATCCGCGCGCGCATGGTTATCTGGCGGTCGCCGCATACAGCGGCGCGATCGCGGCCGGCAGCATCGGATTCGCCGCGCTGATCGTGCTGATCGGCAATCGCGCCGGCGCGCCCGCGCCGCAGACGGAGCACGTTTGACGGCGGCGCGGCACGGACGCGCGAACGCTCGCACGCCGGATAGTCGGGCCCGGCGGCGACACGATCACGCCGCGCGGCCGCGCATCGCGCGCGGCGGGACGGCGCGGGAAATCGGTCAGTAGCCGTTGCGCGGCAGCAGGCCGAGCGGATCGACGGCCTTGCCGTTGCGCCGCACTTCGAATTCGAACGTCGAGCGGCCGCTCGCGTCGGTCGCCATCTCCGCGACCGGCTGGCCCGCGCTGACCGCATCGCCTTCGTTGACGAGCAGCCTCTCGTTGTGACCGTATGCGGTAATGAGGCCGTTCTCGTGCTTCAGGATCACGAGCGGGCCATATGCGGCGACGCCCGTTCCCGCGTACACGACGCGGCCGGGCGCAGCGGCGCGCACCGTGCGGTCGCCGTCGGTGGAGGTGATCACGATCCCGTGATTCCTGCCGGCGCCGAACGGCGTCGTCACGGTGCCGTGCGCGGGCCACGCGAGTGCCGGCGCGGCCGCTTCCGGCTGCGCGGCGGCGGGCGGCGGCGCAGGCGTCGTCGCGCTCGGCGGCGGCGCGACGCGCAGCACTTGACCCGGCATCACCATGTCGGTCAGTGCCATGTGGTTCCAGCTCGCGACGTCGAGCGGGCGCTGCCCGAACGCAGACGCGATGCTCGCGAGCGTATCGCCCGAATTCACGCGGTAATAGCCGGCCGGCACGCCCGATGACGTGTGCTGCACCGGCTGCGGCTGCACGTGCGTCGGCTGCCAGGAGTCGGTCCACGGCGTCAGCGTGCAGCCGCCGACAAGCGCGGCACCTGCCGCGACGAGCGCCGCGCGCACCGTCCAGCCGATGCCGGACCGTTGGACAAACAGAATGCTTCTCAAGCGTACCTCCATCATTTCACTTCGCTGCGGCGGCACGCGCGCCGCCGCAGCCACTTCGCGCGCAATCGGCCGGATCGATGTGCGGCCGCGTCGCATCGAATCGAGCCGCGTCGGGCCGAAGCCTGCCGGGACGGGATGCGTCTGCCCCGAGCCACGTCACTGGCCAGATCCACCGCCAGGCAGCGCCTCGCGAAGCCGGCCCCCGTCGAGCCAGGTTGCGCCCGGCGAACCGCATCCGAGCGGCCAGCGGGTCGCGAACCGCGGCCCTTCCGATCGGACCTCAAACGCTGCCTTCGGTTTCGACGACGAGAATCCGGGCCTCGCCGAGCGGGAACGCGACATGTTCGGTCCCCACCGATGCGAAAAAGATGTCCCCCGCGTCGAGGACGGCCGCGTGCTCGACGCCGGCATCGCGATAGCGCATCTCGACCCGGCCGTCGAGCACGACGAACACCTCTTCGCCGTCGTTGACGTGCCACTTGTACGGCTGATCCGTCCAATGCAGGCGGGTCGTGATGCCGCGCATGTTGGCGATGTCGACGGCGCCCCACGCGCGCGGCGCGGTGAAGCTCCTGCTGCGTACGATTTTCATGGACATTCCCGTGGCGTCGCGGCGTCCGGCGCGACGATCGCGCGGCACCATGCCGGACGGATAGTAACTCGCCCGGCATTGCCGGAGTAAGTTGTCGGGGATCGGCCGATTGGCGAAAGCCGGCGCGACGAGCGCGTCCGCGCGCTGCGAGCGGCGGTGCGACGTCGAGATGGGGCGTTGAATCCCGGCGCCGCGCCGCCGTGCCCGATCGTCCGGCGGTAACCGGAAACCGGCGACCTTCGCACGCCGATCGACCGCGCCCGAATCGAAGCTGACGGCGGCACAGGCGCCACCGCCCCGCTTCGGGGCCTCAATCGTGGCCCCAAAAGACTCAGCCCGCGCGTTCCATCAAATGGAACGCGCGGGCTGAATGGACTGCGATGCACGGGCCGAAACCCGCCGCGCGCGCGTTCAGCCGCGACGCGCGACGGGCGGCCGTGCCGCTCAACGCCCCTTGTAGACCGGTGCGCCGTCGGCGATGCGCTTCACCTTGTTCGGCGCGCCCGATTCGACCGCGGCCGCCGGCTGCGCGCCGTAGCCGCTCGTGTCGGCTTGCGCGGCGACGTTTTGCTGGCCGTGGACCCTGGCTTCGGCGGCCTGGATTTCCTCGGGGTAGTTCACTCGGGCAGTACCCGGGTTGTAGCCCGCTTGCTCGAGCTGGATCAGCTCGGCCTTGACCTGGGCGCGGGTCACCGGACCGTTCGATTGCTGGGCGAACGAAACGGCCGGAACGGCGAGAGCGGCGGCGACTGCGACGGTAGCGATAAGCGATTTCATGATCAAACCTCCGTGATTTTTTGCTTCGCCGCAAGCACCATGCGAGCAGCGATTGATCACAGTCTAGTCACGGAGGCACCTAGGGAAAACCATGTATCAACGAAAACACTGTTTCGCGACCGATAACAATCGCCGTTCGACTCCTAGAAAAACCCTACTAATAACGTAGATGAGCGCAACAATTACCGATCTCGCCGGTCATTCGGCCCAGCTCGCGTGGAAGCTGCCCGGCTTGTCCGTGCGCTCGAACGTATGCGCGCCGAAGAAATCGCGCTGCGCCTGCACGAGGTTCGCGGGCAGGCGCGCCGACCGGTAGCTGTCGAAATACGCGACCGCCGACGCAAATGCCGGCACGGGCACGCCCGCTTTCACCGCGGCGATCACGACATCGCGCAACGCGGACTGGTAGTTCGCCGCGATATCCTGGAAATACGGATCGAGCAGCAGATTCGCGAGTGCGGCGTTCTTCGCATACGCATCCGTGATCTTCTGCAGGAAGCGCGCCCGGATGATGCAGCCCGCGCGGAAGATCTTCGCGATCGCGCCGAGGTCGAGCTTCCAGCCGTATTCCTTCGATGCCGTATCGAGCTGCGCGAAGCCCTGCGCGTACGAGATCACCTTCGACAAGTACAGCGCGCGGCGCACCGACTCGACGAACGCGGCGCGATCGCCTTCGAGCGGCGCGGGCGCCGGCCCGGCCAGCACCTTGCTCGCCGCGACGCGCTGATCCTTCAGCGACGACAGCACCCGCGCGAACACCGATTCGGTGATGAGCGGCAGCGGCACGCCGAGGTCGAGCGCGTTCTGGCTCGTCCACTTGCCGGTGCCCTTCTGCGCGGCGCGATCGAGGATCACGTCGACGAGATGCTCGCCCGTTTCGTCGTCCTTCTTGCCGAAGATCTTCGCGGTGATCTCGATCAGGTAGCTGTCGAGCTCGCCCTGGTTCCATTCGGCATAGACCGCGCCGAGCTCGTCGTTCGTCAGGCCCGCGACCTGCTTGAGCACCGCGTAGCTCTCCGCGATCAGTTGCATGTCGCCGTACTCGATCCCGTTGTGGACCATCTTCACGTAGTGGCCCGCGCCGTCCGGCCCCATGTACGCGACGCACGGCTCGCCGTCCGCCGGCGCCTTCGCGGCGATCTGCTTGAGGATCGGCTCGACGAGATCGTACGCGTCGCGCTGACCGCCCGGCATGATCGACGGGCCGCGCAACGCCCCCTCCTCGCCGCCCGACACGCCCGTGCCGATGAAGTGCAGCCCCGCCTGCGCGAGCTCCTGGTTGCGGCGGATCGTGTCGGTGAAGTGCGTGTTGCCGCCGTCGATCAGCACGTCGCCTTTGTCGAGCAACGGCTTGAGCGCCGTGATCGTCGCATCGGTCGCTTCGCCCGCCTTCACCATCAGGAGGATGCGCCGCGGCGTTTCGAGCGACGCGACGAATTCCTCGAGCGTATAGGCCGGCACGAGCTTGCGATCGGGAAATTCGGCGATCAGTTCGTCGGTCTTCTCGCGGCTGCGGTTGTAGACCGACACCGCGTAGCCACGGCTTTCGATATTCAAGGCCAGATTGCGCCCCATCACCGCGAGACCGACCACACCGATTGCTTGTTTACCCATTGTTCAATTCTCCGGAAAAAACAGGGTGCGACCCACCGGGGTCGCGCGCATAGGCGCAAGGATAAGGGAAACCGCGCGAATGCGCCGCGAATGAAAGACGTTCGAAGGCGATCGGACGGCGGTCCGGCTTGACGCTCGACGGCCGGTCGATGTGGATTCGGCGACGGATAGACGGTATCCGGCGTCGATGGCGCACGGGTTCGGCGCGGGTTTAGGCGGCCAGCGGAAAAACGCCGATTCGGCGGCGTTCCGGCGTTGATTCGGGATGCTGCGCAAGCGGTGCCGTCGAACGAATCGCGCCGCCTGCGCGACGATCGCGGGCATCGCGATTTGTGCGTGTCGCACGTTTTGCGATCGCGGGTGCGTCGCTTGCATCTCGTTCGTCGCGTGCGTCGAACGCAAATTCAACGCCCGCGCGAACGCCGTGCATGCCCCGTCCGTCCAGCGCGCCCGCCTACCCGCGCTTTCGAAACACGACGCTCAGATTGTTCGCCGGCATCTCGACGACCTCGTCGAGCACGAGGCCCGACGCCCCGCCGAGCTCGACCACCGCTTCCAGATCGCGCACACCCCATGCCGGATTGCGGCTGCGCAACTGCGCGTCGAACTGCGCGTTCGATTCGGCGGTGTGCGCGCCGCTTCGGCGATACGGCCCGTACAGGTACAGCACACCGCCGTCGGGCAACGCGCGCGCCGCGCCGCCGAAGAGCGCGCGCGCGGCCGCCCAAGGCGCGATGTGGATCATGTTGACGCAGACGATCGCATCGGCGGCGGCGAGCGGCCACGGCTCGACGCAGACGTCGAGCGCGAGCGGCGCGCGCAGGTTCGGCAGTGCGGCGTCGGCCGCCCACGCGGCGCTCGACGCGCGCGCGGCGGCGTCGGCGTCGGTCGGCTGCCAGATGAGATCGGGCAGCGCGGCCGCGAAGTGAACCGCATGCTGGCCGGTGCCGCTCGCGATCTCGAGGACGGTGCCACGCGCGGGCAACACGCGCTTCAGCACAGCGAGAATCGGCTCGCGGTTGCGTTCGGCGGCGGGCGCCCGTTGACGCGAGGCGGAATCGATCGGCATGACGAAATGAACCGGGAAAATCGAATCAGACGTGAAGCGAGCCGTGCGCGTCGCGCGGCGCAAGCCCGAGACGCGCGGCGAGCGCGGCGAGCGTCTGCCCGCACGATGCCTCGACCTTCAGCGTCAGCAGCGAATCGGCGCGCGTGTGCCCGAGATTGATCGCGACGATCGGCTTGCGCTGGTCGTTCGCCCACACGCAGAACCGGTAGCCGGAATACACCATCAGCGACGAGCCGACGACGAGCATCCCATCGGCATCCTCGAGCGAGCGCGCGGCGGCCGCGACGCGCTCGCGCGGCACGTTCTCGCCGAAGAACACGACGGCCGGCTTCAGCAGCCCGCCGCACGCGGGGCACACGGGCACGCGAAACGTGTCGAGCGCGCGCCATTCGAGATGCGCGTCGCCGTCGGCGGCGGGTTCCGCCTCGGCCCCGAGCAACTCGGGATTGTCCACCTCGAGAATGCGCTGGATCGCCGCACGCGCGTGATGCGCGCCGCAATCGAGACACGTGACGCCGCCGATGCCGCCGTGCAGTTCGATGACGTCAGTGCTGCCCGCGCGCTGATGCAGCCCGTCGACGTTCTGCGTGACGAGCCGCCCGATGCGCGTCGCCGCGCCGAGCCGCGCGAGCGCGTGATGCGACGCGTTCGGCCGCGCGCGCCCGACCACGGGCCAACCGAGCATGCTGCGCGCCCAGTAGCGGCGGCGCGCGTGATCGGAATCGAGAAACTCGCGATACTGGATCGGCGGCGAGCGCATCCATGCGCCGTTGCGGTCGCGATAGCCGGGAATGCCGGAATCGGTGCTGATGCCCGCGCCCGTGAGCACGAACAGGCGCGGATGCCGCTCGACGAACGCTTGCAGCGCGTCGAGCGCGGGCGAATCGCCGAACGGCGCGGCGTCCGGCGACGACGGCGGCTGCGGCTGCGGCTGCGGCGAAACAACGGCGGAATCGGTCATGGCAATGAGGGCTCGTCCGGCAGGATCAGCCGCTCGGGGACGTGCGCGGTCTGCCTGCGTGCCGTCACATAATACAGAATGCCGGGCACGACGAGGCCGATGATCCACGAGATGTCGGTGCCGCCCAACTTCGCGACGAGCGGCCCGGTATAGAACTCGGTCGCGATGAACGGCATCTGCACGAGCACGCCGATCGCGTAGATCGATACGCCCGCGACGTTCCAGCGGCCGTAGCGGCCGTCGGGATCGTAGAGCGCGGGCACGTCGTAGCGCTCCCTCGTCACCCAGTAGAAATCGACCAGATTGATCGCGCTCCACGGCGTGAAGAAGGCGAGCAGGAACAGGATGAACGCGGAGAAATCCTTCAGGAATGCATGACGGCCGACGAGCGCGAGCCACGCGACCGCGGCGACCATCGCGAGCACGTAGGCCATTCGCGCGCGCTGCGTGATCTGCGCGCGGCCCGAGAAGCCGGTGACGATCGTCGCGACCGACATCACGCTGCCGTAGGCGTTGAGCGTCGTGATCGTCAGCTTGCCGAACGCGATCGCGAAATAGAGCAGCGCGGCCGTCGCGCCGCTCGCGCCGAGGCTCACGATGAACTGCACTTCGTGCCCGGCGAACTGCTTGCCCGCGAGCGCCGCCGCGAACACGCCGAACACCATCGACGCCTGCGCGCCGAGCACCGAGCCGAGACCGATTGCCCAGAACGTGCGGCGCGCGGACGTCGAGCGCGGCAGATAGCGTGAATAGTCGGCAACGTACGGCCCGTATGCGATCTGCCACGACGCGGACAGCGAGATCGCGAGCAGGAAGCTCGGCAGCGAGAAATGCCGGATCGCGAGCAGCGCACCCACGTCGTGGCCGGCGAGGAGCCGCGCGAACATGTAGACGAACGCGACGAGCCCGACAATGCTCGACACGCGGCCGAGCGCGTGAATCGTCCGATAGCCGAACACCGCGAGCACGACGACGACCGAGATGAACGCGAAGATGCCGACCGGATCGGCGACGCCGAACAATTGCGCGAGCGCCTGCCCGGCGAGCACGGTGCCGCTCGCGGAGAAACCGACGTACATCAGGCAGACCAGTACGAGCGGAATCACCGCGCCGTAGATGCCGAACTGCACGCGGCTCGAGATCATCTGCGGCAAGCCGAGTTGCGGCCCCTGCGCGCCGTGCAGCGCCATCACGGCTCCGCCCAGCAGTTGACCGAACGCGAGGCCGACGAGCGACCAGAACACGTCGCCGCCCAGCACGACCGCGAGCGCGCCGGTGACGATCGCCGTCACCTGCAGGTTCGCGCCGAGCCATAGCGTGAACTGGCTCGACAGCTTGCCGTGGCGTTCGTGGTCGGGGATGTAGTCGATCGTTCGGCGTTCGCGCAGCGCGCGGCGTTGGGCGGCGGTGACGTTCGGCATGGCGGCGGATCCGGAAAAGTCTGAGGTTCGGAGCGCTCACCCTAGCCGCTCAAAATTGTATAGACAACTGTTTGCGGGATTCGGGTTTGTACTGACATCCAATTAGCGACAAGTGGCCTGGCAAATCTGCCCGTCAATGAAGCAATCGGATCGGGAAGAATATTGATTTAAAAATAAATAACTTTAATGATTACAAATCATGATTACAAAACAACCATAAAATGGAAAATATTAATTTCAGCATCACCTGCCTCACATTTCGATTTAAATGCATCACGAGCCACGAGCAATCGAAAGCGACACCTCACCACAACCTCGATCAATCACATCAATTACAAACAAATCAATCAATAGATCACAAAAACCATAAAAATACCGATGAAACAGTAAACAAAATCACCAACCGATCAATAAAAACACTCCATCCATATGGAAAATTTAGGCACCCTACCTTCCCGCCCGCTCAATCTTTCTTCCAGCTAATTTAGAATTCCCGCAACCGACTCAACAGGAAAAAACATGCTCGAACAAACAGCGGAACATTGGGGGCAGAGTTATTTCTCGGAAAAATTCAACCGCCGAGAATGGCAAGCACACCCCCTTACCATCCAGCGTCAGTATGAACTGCAGGGCAATCTCATGCGCGAGGAGTGGTTTTTTTTGCGTTACCTCAACGGAGAACGCGTTCAGCGAGCCGCCAGTCTAGGAGCAGGAAGAGCCGAAACGGAAATCGCCCTTCTCGAACTGGGTGCAGTCGAGCATTTTGATCTCTTTGATGTCAGTTCAGTCGGAATAGAATATGCAAAATCGAGAGCAGAAGAAAAAGGGTTCGGTCATAAAGTCACATGTCACGTGGGACCAATCAGCTGCGCCGACCTGAACGAAAACACTTACGACCTGATCACGTTCGTCGCGTCGCTCCACCATATGGAACCGCTCGCCGAAACCCTGGAACGCGCCAATCGAGCGCTAACCCAACGCGGAATCATCTGGTGCGCCAACGAATATATCGGGCCAGATCGATTCAACTATCCGGCTGCACATGCTGCGATTGCAAAATCCTTCTTTCAGCAAATTCCACCCGGCTTACGTAACCACTGGCATCGAGAGCTTCAGTTTCCGACCCCACAGGAAGTTGCGGAGGTAGATCCAACTGAAGCGCCCTGTTCATCGAAGATCGAACCCACGATGCGTAACATGTTTCCAGCTCTGGAGATCATGCCGTTATATGGGGCATTCGCTTTCATGGTGTTTTGGGGATTGAACCACGATGCGCTGTACGAAACTCCCGAAGGAACGGAACTAACTCGATTCATTCTCGGAATGGATAAAGCGTTAACGGACGCCGGAATCTTACCGACATACTTTGCGCACATCATCGCCAGAAAAAATGATGCCTTTCGACAACGAGCCCTCCGCTCAGGAAGAGATCAAAGCACTCTTCTTTATCGATATGCACGAAGAACCGCATCTATTCTTCGCCGCCTAAAAATTTAATAAATAAAAATCCAAAATGAAACAGAATAAAAATCTAGGACTAGAGGGGTTGCGCGGACTCGCCTGCATGGCGGTCATGATTGGCCACTTTTCTTATATTTTCTCCCCTTATCTCGCATCTTTATTTCGCCCCGTACCATTTCTCATTCAACCGTCCGCACTTGAACGCTGGATTTCAATTCCACCGCTAACGCTTGCTTATAGTGCCGACGCAGCCGTCTGCGTATTTTTTGTCATCAGTGGTTACGTACTAACGACTAAGTTTTTCACGACAGAAGAACTCCCCGCCCTTCAATCGGCTGCTGCGAAGCGGTACATACGTCTTGGCTTGCCAAGCTTCGCATCGATATTCCTGGCGTGGATACTATGGCGCTCCGGCGCAATCTACACGGCGCACGCAAGTGAAATCGGCGTCGCCGGATGGGTGTCGAGTTGGTATGCAGGGCCATTCACGTTCTCCGACGTGTTCACCGACGGCCTCGCCGGCGCTCCACTATTTTCCCGTACCGCACTCAATCCAGCCCTCTGGACGATCCAGGTCGAACTGATCGGCTCAATCGTCCTGTTCGCCATCATTGCCTTGTTCGGCAAAAGGCCAATCCTCTTGGTTCTCTGGTTTCTGTTCTTTGCGAACATATTTGGCCTTCAATCACCGAACGTTCTCTTTTATCTCTCGTTCTTGGCTGGCGCAATTCTCAATATCGTTCGACCTTGGTTGATTCGTAACCAAGTGGCGTCGCTCGTCACAGTCTCGCTCGGAATATTCGGCGTTTCCTATAACCAGCAACCCATGTTCGACATACTACGAATGATCCCATTGCCGAACTTGAAGCCTCTCGGCCCGAATTTCAACGACAATCCCGATTTGCTGTGGCACACAGTAGGATCGATTCTGTTAGTCGCAGGCGTAATCGGCTCGCGGCGCCTCTCAGCAATCATAGG
Organism: Burkholderia thailandensis E264; assembly: GCF_000012365.1. Lineage (NCBI taxonomy): Bacteria > Pseudomonadati > Pseudomonadota > Betaproteobacteria > Burkholderiales > Burkholderiaceae > Burkholderia > Burkholderia thailandensis. The sequence goes on along the minus strand of NC_007650.1, from coordinate 732,135 downwards.
CTCGCGCATTCCGGTATTCCTTGGAAAGATCTCATTTTCGATCTACGTGATTCACGTGCCAGTCCTTGCGTCCGTTGGGCTGCGTGTAGCGGCGGCTGCGCAAATCTCCGGACTGAGGTATGAACAGAGCGTAGCGTTGGCATTTGTAGCATACGTAATGGCAGTCATCGGGGGTGCCATCCTTTTCGAACGATGGATCGACGCGCCATCAATTCGTTTAGCCAACCGTATGGCGAATAGGGCGGCGAGCGTGGAAAAATTGCAAGGTCAGTCGATCGCACCATGGCATTGATCTCCCGCGCAATATCCCCCCCCCTCTCCTCCGCGACAAACCCGCAAAATACAACCTTGCACGCACTGCAACAGAATTGTGACCTGCCCTCATCGATGAGGATCGATGCGGATCGAGGCGGATCGTCGCGTTGCTCGCTGAATGCGGCGGACGTGTCAGGAATTTCGTGTGCTGAGGCCGGTTAAAGGTCTCAGTTGATGGCGGAGGTGAATCGCTCGCCGAACAGAATGGCGAACTGATTAACTGCTTGCCGCCAAGTGATAGGCGGCATCTTCCAATCCTTTTCGATGTTGCGCAAGGCCAGATACAGCAGTTTGCTGGCGGCTTCGTCGCTCGGGAAGTGGCCGCGGTTCTTGACGATCTTGCGCAACTGCATGTGCATGCTCTCGATAGCGTTTGTCGTATATACGATTCGACGCACCTCCGGCGGATAGGCAAAGAAGGGAATCACCTGTTCCCATTGGCGCTGCCACATGGCCGCGACGGTAGGGAATTTGCGGCCCCACTCGCTCTGCGCAAAGGCGTCGAGCGCCGCTGCCGCCGCCTCGGCCGTGGCGGCCTGGTAGATCGGCTTGATCGCGGCAGCCAGCGGCTTGCGATCCTTCCAGCTCGCCAGATTCAGCGAATTGCGGATCAGATGCACGATGCAGGTCTGGATTTGGGCGGCCGGATAGACCGCCTCGATCGCTTCGGGGAAGCCGCGCAACCCATCGACCACCGCGATCAGGATGTCGTGCAAGCCGCGGTTCTTCAGCTCGTTGAAGACCTTCAGCCAGAACTTGGCGCCTTCGGTTTGCTCGATCCACAAACCCAGTACTTCCTTGCGGCCGTCGGCGCGGATGTTCGAGACACCACTGGCGATCGTGAGCGAGAAACGCGCGGGCCTCGGGCGGCAGGTGGTCGCGCACGGTGAGCCGGTCGCCGGGGCGACGGCCACGCACATGCGAAGCCACCAGTCGGTAATCGTCGTAGATGCAGATCGAAGCATCGGTCGCACGCAGCCACAACCGCTTGCCGACCAACGAGAATGGCACGGAATACAGCATGCGCTGATGCGCGACATGGCAGTCCCGGTGGACCGAGACCTTGTGCCAGGTGCCCAGATCGGGCGCGACGGTGGGCAGTTCTCGCATGAGGGGCCGTTCGAGTTCGAACAACTCGAGCGGTACTTTGCGCGTAGTGCCGTGGATGCGGCGCCCCGCTTCGTGCATGACCCAATGACGCGCCTGCGCGTTCAGGTCCGTGAAGTCGCGGAACTGGCGCAGCGGCAAGAAGTTGCCCTTTACGTATTTGACGCCGGCTTCCACGATGCCCTTCTTGGGCGGATCGGCCGGTGGGCAAGGATCGATGCGGAAGCCGTACCCTTCGGCACATTCCGCATAGGCGCGTTGCACGACGGGATCGTATGTACAGGCACGCGTGATTGCGCATTTGGGGTTATCGATGATCACGCGCGTGGGGACACCGCCGAACCATTCGAACGCGCGGCGATGGCATCCGAGCCAAGTCGCGACCGTCTGGTCCCAGACGAACTCGACGTACTGGTGTCGCGAGAAGGCAAGCGTCATCACGAACGCCCACGTGCGCTTGAACACACCGTCGGCGTCGGGCAGCATCGGGCCGGCGCCGAAATCCACCTGTGCGGCTTCCCCTGGTGCAAAGCTCAGCGGCACGGTGGCGTCGGGCGGCCGATCGGCGTTGATCGAAACGATCATGCGATAAACCGACGAATAGCTGCCGGTGTAGCCGTGCTCGCGCCGTAATGCGGCCAGAATCGCGGTGCCGGGCACGTTCTGCTCGAGCCATGAGGCGATCAGAGCGCGGTGGACCTCGAGCCCTGAGACCGTCGACCTGGCCTTGTGCGGCGGGCCTAGCGCCGCGGCGATCTCGGCGTCATCCGGTAATGGCGCATCGGGCCTCAGCCAGCCGCATCGTTCGGCCAACTCTCGCAGTGCGGCGAGCTTGCGTCGGCCCATGTAGCGGCAGCGCGCCAGTTCGCGCTCGGAATCCCCGTGGCGCATGCGCACGAGAACCTGTCGATATTGATGCATCTCGATTCTCCGTCGGCCCATCGCAGCCTCCCTTGGGGGATCACGCCCCACAAGTTAAGCCTGCAATGAGCATCACGATCGAGATGCTCGATTCCTTCCCTGGCTCCTATATGCCGGAAACGAAGTGGCTCCTTTATGCCGAAAACGCCCCGGCTCCTTTATGCCGGAAGCCCGGTGGCTCCTATATGGCGGAAGATGACACCTCACACACAAACATTCGGATAGGCTCAAAATTGACGGCAAACCGATTTTGCCCACGCCAGCGAATGTCAAATACGCACGTCGGCTTGCAATAGAAATTCGCAGCCGGATTCGTCACGGCACGTTCAGCATGGTCGAGTACTTCCCGGAGGATGGCACCACCACTTCGCTGCTACTCGGCGACTGGCTCGACCGATGGCTCGCTGCACAGCGTATCGAGAAATCTACGAAAGATGGCTACACAACCGCAATCAAATTCTGGAAGGAAACACCCCGCGATCTTGGTCAAACACGTCCCTTGGGTGGCGTCTCGATTAAATCGCTAAAGACGATCGATATCCAGACTGCCGTCGCAAACCGGCCGGACCTCACTGGGAAAACGATCAATAACTATCTTTCCGTCCTGCGCAGCGCACTGTCGCTCGCAGTAAAGGATAAGCTCATTGTCGAGAGTCCAGCCGACGCTGTACCACCAGCCAAACATCAGAAACAGCCCCCAGATCCATTTTCGGCGGAGGAATCGAATTCGATAATTGCCTGCGCCGAGCGCTCGTATCCGGGACAGGTCCACAACGTGACCGAATTTTGGTTCTGGACCGGCCTACGCACTTCCGAAATCTACGGACTGGAATGGCCGCACGTCGATTTCGCAAGCGGGACGCTTCTGATAGCAAAAGCATTCGTCCGTGGCGAACAGATGGACCGGACGAAAACCAAGGTGGCTCGGCTGGTGATTTTGAATAGCCGCGCGCTTGCAGCACTGCAGCGTCAACGCGCATTTACCCAAATGGCGAATGGCCGCGTCTTTCATGACCCACGATATAACGAAGGATGGGCCGACGAGGACGCCTTCAGACGGACGTATTGGGAACCAATGCTCAAGCGCCTAGGGATTCGCTATCGACGCCCATACAACATGAGGCATAGCTACGCGACGGCGATGCTCATGGCTGGGATGACGCCGGCATTCTGCGCAAAGCAGCTCGGCCACAGCGTGGAGATGTTCCTGACGACCTACTCAAAGTGGATCGACGGGGATCAGAACGACTTGGAGATGGCGAGACTGGAAAGGGCTATTTCCTCCCCAGAACCTCCCCAGGCGAAGGAAAAATCAACGTAACACGCTGATTTTCAATAGAAAAGAGTGGTGGGCCCGGCGGGTTTCGAACCCGCGACCAATCGATTATGAGTCGACTGCTCTAACCCCTGAGCTACAGGCCCTAAAAACGAATGCGACGCAAAAAAAGACCCGGTAATGCTAGCCGGGTCGGCATTGTAACAACTAAGTAAGGAAACCGCCGCCGGATTCTTTGCGCCCCGGCGGCGATCAATCAGAGTCTGACGATCAGTTCCCCTCGAGGAACGACTTCAGCTTGTCCGAACGGCTAGGATGACGCAGCTTGCGCAGCGCCTTCGCCTCGATCTGACGAATCCGCTCGCGGGTGACGTCGAACTGCTTGCCGACTTCCTCGAGCGTGTGATCGGTGCTCATTTCGATACCAAAGCGCATCCGCAGCACCTTCGCCTCGCGCGGCGTCAGCGAATCGAGCACGTCCTTCACGACGTCGCGCATGCTCGCATGCAGCGCGGCATCCGCCGGCGCGACCGTGTTGGTGTCCTCGATGAAGTCGCCGAGATGGGAATCGTCGTCGTCGCCGATCGGCGTTTCCATCGAGATCGGCTCCTTCGCGATCTTCATGATCTTGCGGATCTTGTCTTCCGGCATCTCCATCTTCTCGGCAAGCGTAGCCGGGTCCGGCTCGAGGCCGGTTTCCTGCAGGATCTGCCGCGAGATGCGGTTCATCTTGTTGATCGTCTCGATCATGTGAACCGGAATACGGATCGTGCGCGCCTGGTCCGCGATCGAGCGCGTGATGGCCTGGCGGATCCACCACGTCGCGTAGGTCGAGAATTTGTAGCCACGACGGTATTCGAACTTGTCCACGGCCTTCATCAGGCCGATGTTGCCTTCCTGGATCAGATCGAGGAACTGCAGGCCGCGGTTCGTGTACTTCTTCGCGATCGAGATCACGAGACGCAGGTTCGCCTCGGTCATCTCGCGCTTCGCCTGGCGCGCCTTCAGTTCGCCCGCCGCCATCTGGCGGTTGGTTTCCTTCAGGTCCTTCAGCGGCAGCACGACGCGCGCCTGCAAGTCGAGCAGACGCTGCTGCTGCTCGCGGATCGCCGGGATGTTGCGCGACAGGATCGCGCCGTACGAATGGCCTTCGGCCGCGACCTTCTCTGCCCAGTCGAGATCGGTCTCGCTGCCCGGGAAGCGCGCGATGAATTCCGAGCGCGGCATCCCGCACTTGTCGACGACGATGTGCAGAATCTGACGCTCGACCTGACGCACTTCGTCGACCTGCGCGCGCAACGTGTCGCACAGACGCTCGACGGTGCGCGCGGTGAAGCGGATCGACATCAGCTCGTTCTGGATCGTTTCCTGCGCCTTCAGGTACGACTTCGACTTGTAGCCTTCCTTCTCGAACGCGCGGCGCATCTTGTCGAACCATTCGCTGATCAGCGCGAACTTCTCGAGCGACGCGCGCTTCAGCGCTTCGAGCTGAGCCGCATTGGCGGTCGCTTGCGCGGCGCCGTCGTCGTCCTCTTCTTCCTCTTCGTCGTCCTCTTCGGCTTCCTCGTCCTCGTTCTCGATTTCCTCGGCGTCCTTCTCCGAGAAGCCGTCGGTATCGGCGGCGTTCGGATCGATCAGGCCGTCGACGAGCTCGTCGACGCGAATCTCCTCGTTCGCGACGCGCTCGGCCATCGCGAGGATGTCGGCGATCGTCGTCGGGCACGCGGAAATCGCCATCACCATGTGGCGCAGGCCGTCCTCGATCCGCTTCGCGATCTCGATTTCGCCCTCGCGCGTGAGCAGCTCGACCGTGCCCATCTCGCGCATGTACATCCGGACCGGATCGGTCGTGCGGCCGAATTCGGAATCGACGGTCGACAGCGCGACTTCCGCTTCCTCTTCGACTTCATCGTCGGACGACGCGGCGGGCGCGTTGTCGTTCAACAGCAGCGTCTCGGCGTCGGGCGCCTGCTCGTACACCGCGACGCCCATGTCGTTGAACGTGCCGATGATGCCTTCGAGCGCTTCCGTTTCCGTGAAGTTGTCCGGCAGATGGTCGTTGATTTCGGCGTACGTGAGGAAGCCACGCTCCTTGCCGAGCTTGATCAGCGCGCGCAGCTTCGTACGGCGCTCTTCGAGCTCCTCGGCCGTGCCGGGCGTGCTCGTCGCGAACGCTTCCTTCAGCAGCGCCTTTTCCTTGGCGCGGCGATCGCGCGCCTTGGCCTTTTCGCCTTTGCCCGACGCAGCGGTAGGCTGTTCGTCGCTCTGGTTTGCGTCGTCATCGACGGATACTTCGTTCAGCTTTTTCGTCATGGAGTTCGCCGTACCGGCTAAATCGACTCGCGGCTGCTGGACTACAGCCGGTTGAACCGTGGATGCTCGAGTAGCTGCCGTTTCGTCCGGCGCGGCAGCCGCTCCCCTTGCGCTTTTCGCACTCGCCCGCTTCAAAGCCGGCTTCGCCGTCTTCGCCTCGGACCTCACGACGACCCGTGATGCGCTGGCCGTCGGCGCCGGCGCAGCCTTGGCGGTGCCGGCCGCGGCTCTCTTCCTCGCAGGATGCGCCGCGCGGGCCGAAGACGTCTTTGCGGAAGCCGCGGATCGGGCCGGCGCGACCTTCATGGTCGATTCAGTCGCCTTGCCCGCCGCTTTTTTTCCGCCGGTAGTCTTTGCCATCGCGATTCTCGCCTCTGCTAGGAAAACAAACCGCTGAAAACCTTATATTATAGCACGTTGAGGCAGACCCCTCCCCGGCCGGTTCACAGCCCGAGCCTCCGTTTCATGTCTGCCAGGTTCTGATGCAAGTCCTTGATTTCCGCCAATTCCTCGGAAGAGGGCGCCGAGCGCTTCGACAGGCTGTTGAGCCTGTCGCAGCACGCGTCATAGCGCATCTTGAGCACCGCTGCCTGAAGCTCCTCACCTGCGATCCGTTCTCGCTCGCGCAATCCTTCCTGCGCCGCGTCGCTTTCCGGATTCTGCTGCATCAAGTCGCGGACATTTTCATCATAGACCAGAATTTCCCGGAAAATTTCGTCGTAGGTGGGCGCGTTGGCCGAATTGCGTAGCACGTCGGACAAAAGCCTGAATTCCGCCCCTTCTCCGAGCGCGAGCGCGTGGCCGATTACCTCGTCGAACAGTTCCCCGATTCTCGGCAGCGCCCGCAGCGTCGCAGCACTCTCGTCGTCGAGCACCGCCGCGATACGGGGATGCATCACCAGGTTGCGCAACGCGCGCTTCTCGCTGTCCGTCACGCGCCGCCGCTCGCTGCGGGCGGGCGCCTGGCGGGCCGGCGCGGCGATCCGCGCGTCCACCTCGGCGAGCGCGGCGACTTCGTCGAACGGAATCCGCAGCCGGTCCGCGAACATATGCATGATCTGCGCGCGCAACGCGTTCGCGGGCAGCGCCTGCAGCAGCGGCTTCGCATCGAACAGCGCCTTCGCGCGCCCTTCCGGCTGGTCGAGCTCCTTACCCGCCGTCGCTTCGTTCAGCAGGAACTGCGACAGCGGCATCGCCCGCTTCACCTGCTCCGAAAACGCATCCGTCCCGAATTCCCGCACGTAGCTGTCCGGATCGTGCTCCGGGGGCAGGAAGAGGAAGCGGATCGTCCGGTTGTCCGCCGCGTGCGGCAGGCACGCCTCGAGCGCGCGCCGCGCGGCGCGCCGGCCGGCCGCATCGCCGTCGAAGCTGAAGACGACCGTGTCCGTCTGCCGCAGCAGCTTCTGCACGTGGACCGGCGTGCACGCGGTGCCGAGGGTCGCCACCGCATTCGGGAAGCCGAGCTGCGCGAGCGCGACGACGTCCATGTACCCTTCGACGACGAGCGCGTACTTGTGCTCGCGAATCGCGAGCCTCGCCTCGAACAGGCCGTACAACTCGCTGCCCTTGTTGAACAGCGGCGTCTCGGGCGAATTCAGATACTTGGGCTCGCCGCCGTCCAGCACCCGGCCGCCAAAGCCGATGACCTGCCCCTTCACGTTGCGGATCGGGAACATGATCCGCTCGCGGAACCGGTCGTAGCGGCGCGCGGCGCCGTTCGCGTCGGTCTTATCGCTGACGATCACGAGGCCGGCGTCGACGAGCGAATCGTGACGATAATCGTCGAACGCCGCCTCGAGGTTCTGCCAGCCGTCCGGCGCGTAGCCGAGCCCGAAGCGCAGCGCGATCTCGCCCGTCAGGCCGCGCCGCTTCAGATACTGGATCGCGTTCGGCGCACCGCGCAGCTGCTTGCGGTAATAGTCGCAGGCGGTCTGCATCACGTCGGACAGCGCGGTCGTGACCGATTTCGACGCGGCGGGCGGCGCGTAGCCCTCGCCCGAGCCGCCGCCCGCGCCTCGCATCGGCGACGGTTCATGCGGCACCGTGAGCCCGACCGACTGCGCGAGCTCCTGCACCGCCTCGGGAAACGTGAGCCCCGCGTGCTCCATCAGGAAGCCGATCGCGGTGCCGTGCGCACCGCAGCCGAAGCAATGATAGAACTGCTTGGTCGGACTGACCGTAAACGACGGGCTCTTCTCGTTGTGAAACGGGCACAGCCCCATGAAATTGGCGCCGCCCTTCTTGAGCTGCACGTACCGGCCCACCACGTCGACGATGTCGACGCGGTTCAGCAAATCCTGCAGGAACGAATGCGGAATCACCGTTGGATCGATCGGAAGACGTGCCGGCCGACACGCGCCACAGCGGCCGGCGCGGGCCGCTTGAACGAGACGGGCGCGCGTCGCGCCGGCCGGGAGTTACTTCGAGAGCGCCGCCTTGACGAGCGCGGACACGGCCGTCATGTCGGCGCGGCCGGCGAGCTTGCCCTTCAGCACGCCCATCACCTTGCCCATGTCCTGCGGCCCCGCCGCACCCGTCTGCGCGACCGCCGCCTGCACTTCGGCCGCGATCTCGGCCTCCGACAGCTGTGCCGGCATGTACGCGGTCAGCACCGCCACTTCCGCCTGCTCCTTCTCGACGAGATCGGCGCGGCCGGCAGCCTCGAACTGGCTGATCGAATCCCTGCGCTGCTTGATCATCTTGTCGACCACCGCGGTGACGCCCGCGTCGTCGAGCGTCACGCGCTCGTCGACCTCGCGCTGCTTGATCGCGGCAAGCAGCAGGCGGATCGTCGCGAGCCGCTCGCTTTCCTTCGCGCGCATTGCGGCCTTCATGTCCTCACTGATCTGGTCTCTCAGACTCATCGTATTTCCGGTATCAAAAATTCCATGCGACGCCGCCTGGCGGCGTCAACACAAAAACCCGCTTGAGACGGTTTCTCAAGCGGGTTTGCTCGAATTCGGCATCGACGGCCTCGCTCGCGGAGCCCGCCGGTGCGCCGCCTAGCGAACCACGCGGCGCGGGCAATGCTCAGTAGAGCTTCTTCGGCAGCATCTGGCCGCGGATGCGCTTGTAGTGGCGCTTCACCGCAGCGGCCTTCTTGCGCTTGCGCTCCGCGGTCGGCTTCTCGTAGAACTCGCGCGCGCGCAACTCCGTCAGCAGACCGTTCTTTTCGATCGTGCGCTTGAAGCGGCGCATCGCAACTTCGAAAGGCTCATTTTCCTTAACGCGGATGATCGTCATGACCCGTCACGTAAAAAGAGAAAGTAAAGGTATTGCGGAGAAAGGTTTTCGAGTATAGCAGACGCGCTGCACAAACGCACTAACTCGTCAAGCGCCGCGCGCTGTCGGCGGCCGCGCGCCCGGCCGCGACGCCCGACGCCCACGCCCACTGGAAGTTGTAGCCGCCGAGCCAGCCCGTCACGTCGACCGCCTCGCCGACGAAAAACAGGCCCGGCACGCGCTCGCTCATCATCGTCGCCGACGACAGCTCGCGAGTGTCGACGCCGCCCTTCGTCACCTCGGCCTTCCGGTAGCCCTCGGTGCCGCTCGGCGTGAGCGTCCAGCGCGACAGCGTCTCGCCGATCCGGCGCAGCGTCTTGTCGGGCAAATCGGCAAGCCGCGCGTCCGCGCGCACCCGCTCGGCCTCGAGCCATGCGTGCGCGAGCCGCGCGGGCACCCATTCGGCGAGCAGCGTGCCGATCTGGCGCCGCGAGCCGGCCTTCGCGCGGATCAGCTCGTTCGCCGCGTCGAGCTGCGGCACGAGATCGACGTGAATCGGCTCGCCCGAGCGCCAGTAGCTCGAAATCTGCAGGATGCCCGGCCCGGACAGTCCGCGATGGGTGAGCAGGATGTCCTCGACGAACTCACCGCCGCCCTGCCTCGAGCCGGTGAACACCCTTGCCTCGAGCGACACGCCCGACAGCGCCGCGAACGGCGCCCACGCATCGGCCGAAAAGGTCAGCGGAACGAGCGCCGGCCGCGTGTCGACGAGTTTGTGGCCGAACTGTTTCGCGATCCGGTAAGCGAAATCGGTCGCGCCGATCTTCGGGATCGACAGCCCGCCCGTGGCGACAACAAGCGCCCGCGCGCCGATCGCGCCCGCGCTCGTGTCGAGCGCGAAGCCGTCCGCCTGCGCGTGCCGCACCGCGTCGACCGTCACCGGCCGCCGCCACGCGACGCCGCCCGCGTCGCACTCGCTTTTCAGCACATCGATGATCGCATCGCTCGAGTGGTCGCAAAAGAGCTGGCCCTTGTGCTTCTCGTGCCACGTGACGCGATAGTTCTTCAGGAGCCCGAGGAAATCGCGCGGCGTGTAGCGCGCGAGCGCCGAGCGGCAGAAATGCGGATTCGCGGACAGATAGTTGTCCGGCCCCGCGTACAGATTCGTGAAATTGCAGCGCCCGCCGCCCGAGATGCGGATCTTCTCCGCGAGCCGCGGCGAGTGATCGAGCAGCACGACGCGCCGCCCGAGCTGCCCCGCCACCGCGGCCGTCATCATGCCGGCCGCGCCCGCGCCGATCACGGCGATATCGAATTTTTCCATGGCGCGGATTGTACCCGCGTCGCGCGCCGCGTCGCCCACGCCCCGGCGGGCAAGGCTGCCGCGCTGTTATACTTTTTTGTTACGTTGATTTCCGGCCGCGCGCGCATCGATGCGGCCGCCGCACACCACCATGCTCGTTCTCGGCATCGAAAGCTCCTGCGACGAAACCGGCCTCGCGCTCTACGACACCGGGCGCGGCCTGCTCGCGCACGCGCTTCACTCGCAGATTGCGATGCACCGCGAATACGGCGGCGTCGTCCCCGAGCTCGCGTCGCGCGACCACATTCGCCGCGCGCTGCCGCTGCTCGAGGAAGTGCTCGCCGCTGGCGGCGCACGCCGCGAGGACATCGACGCGATCGCGTTCACGCAAGGGCCCGGCCTCGCGGGCGCGCTGCTCGTCGGCGCGAGCATCGCGAACGCGCTCGCGTTCGCGTGGGACAAGCCGACCATCGGCATCCATCACCTCGAAGGGCATCTGCTGTCGCCGCTCCTCGTTGCCGAGCCGCCGCCGTTTCCGTTCGTCGCGCTGCTCGTGTCGGGCGGCCACACGCAGTTGATGCGCGTGACCGACGTCGGCGTCTACGAGACGCTCGGCGAAACGCTCGACGACGCCGCCGGCGAAGCGTTCGACAAGACCGCGAAGCTGCTCGGCCTTGGCTATCCCGGCGGACCGGAAGTGTCGAAGCTCGCCGAAGCCGGCACGCCGGGCGCGGTCGTGCTGCCGCGGCCGATGCTCCATTCGGGGGATCTCGACTTCAGCTTCAGCGGGCTGAAGACCGCCGTGCTCACGCAAATGAAGAAGCTCGAAGCCGCGCACGCGAGCGGCGCCGAGCTCGATCGCGCGAAGGCCGATCTCGCGCGCGGCTTCGTCGACGCGGCCGTCGACGTGCTCGTCGCGAAGTCGCTCGCCGCGCTGAAGAAGACGCGGCTCAAGCGGCTCGTCGTCGCGGGCGGCGTCGGCGCGAACCGGCAGTTGCGCGCGGCGCTGTCGGCCGCCGCCGGGAAGCGCGGCTTCGACGTCCATTATCCCGACCTCGCGCTCTGCACCGACAACGGCGCGATGATCGCGCTCGCGGGCGCGCTGCGGCTCGCGCGCTGGCCGTCGCAGGCGAGCCGCGACTACGCATTCACGGTGAAACCGCGCTGGGACCTCGCGTCGCTCGCGCGATAGCGCGCGAAGCACGACGAGCCCGCAATACGGTTTCGGCGCGACATCGCCGACGCGGCTCGCGGCGGAACGCGATGCCGTAGCCGTAACGCGCTCGTGCCCGCGCAAGATGCCGGGCACGAAGACGAAAGCGCGCAAACGACGCCAGCGAGCGCGCCGCGCGACCGCCTGATCCGTTCGACACTTGCCGCCAGACATCACGCTCGCCCGACACGCGAATCGGCGACGATCATCGCCGAACGCGGTCGCCGGCAGCGCAGGCCGCGGCCCGTCGCACGGGAACCGCAGCCTGGCCGCCGAACCGGCCGCGCCGAGCCGAGCCCACACGCACCGCCGCCACGCCCAAACGAAAAAGGCCGTTCGATTCGAACGGCCCCTTCCTCGAATGCGGCGAGCGTCGCCGCGCGGCGTCGACGCTTACGCGCGTCGCCGCTTGTCGCGCTCGATCAGTGCATACGCGCTGTGATTGTGAATCGACTCGAAGTTCTCCGCCTCGAGCACGTACGCGACGATCCGCTCGTCGGCATCGAGCCGCCGCGCGACGTCGCGCACCAAGTCCTCGACGAACTTCGGATTCTCGTACGCGCGCTCGGTGACGAACTTCTCGTCGGGACGCTTGAGAAGGCCCCACAGCTCGCACGACGCCTCTTCCTCCGCGATCCGGATCAGATCCTCGACCGGCACGTCGGCCGCGAGCTCAGCATCGATCGTCACGTGCGAGCGCTGGTTGTGCGCGCCGTACTGCGAAATCTTCTTCGAGCACGGGCAAAGGCTTGTCACGGGCACGAGCACCTTCGCGAACACGCGCGTGAGCCCGTCGCGCACGTCGCCCGTCAGCGTGACCTCGTAATCGAGCAGGCTGCGCACGCCCGACACGGGCGCCGTCTTGTTCACGAAGTACGGAAACGACACCTCGATGCGCCCCGCCTGCGCTTCGAGCTTCTCGAGCATCGTCGCGAGCATCGCGCGAAACGCGTCGGCCGTCAGCGGGCCGCCGCTCTCCTCGAGCAGCGCGACGAAGCGCGACATGTGCGTGCCCTTCTGATCGGCCGGCAGATGCACATCCAGATTCCAGGTGCCGACGGTGGCCTGCGTCTCGCCTTCGGCGGTGCGCACCGTCAGCGGATGCCGGACCGCGCGCACGCCGACGCGCTGAATCGGCATCTGCCGGGTGTCGACCGTGCTCTGCACGTCGGGCATCACGAATTCGGGATTCATCAGGTTCATCTTGTTCGATCCTTGTAGGGGCATGCGGCGCGACATCGCGCCATACCGCATGACCTGCCGGAAATGCAACATGGGCCCGCAGGCCCATGCATTCGAGGGAAAGCCGCCGCGCGGCGGCCTGATGCGAAGCGACGCGACGTTATGCGACGCGCTTCGCCGGACTCGCGACGTTCGCCGCGTGGTTCAGGAAGCGCTCGCGAATCGATTTCGCGATGCCATCGCCGTCGAGACCGCACATCGCAAGCAGCTTCGCCGGATCGCCGTGATCGACGAAGCGGTCCGGCAGGCCGAGCTGCAGCACCGGACGGACCGCGCCGCCTTCCATCATCGCCTCGACGCACGCGGAGCCCGCGCCGCCCATCACGCAGCCTTCCTCGACGGTGACGAGGTAGTCGTGCGTCTGCGCGAGCTCTCGAACGAGCTCGGCGTCGATCGGCTTCACGAAACGCATGTTCGCCACGGTCGCGTCGAGCGCGTCGGCGGCCGCAAGCGACGGCGCGACCATCGTGCCGAACGCGAGAATCGCGACGCGCTTGCCGTCCGGCTGCGACGTGCGACGGCGCACTTCGCCCTTGCCGAGCGGAATCTCGGTGAACGCCTTGACGGTCGCAACGCCCGTGCCTGCGCCGCGCGGATAACGGACCGCGGTCGGGTTCGGCTGCTGCAGCGCGGTGTGCAGCATCTGGCGACACTCGTTCTCGTCCGACGCGGCCATCACCGTCATGTTCGGGATGCAGCGCAGGAATGCGAGATCGTATGCGCCCGCATGCGTCGCGCCGTCCGCGCCGACGAGGCCCGCGCGATCGATCGCGAACACGACGGGCAGGTTCTGCAGCGCGACGTCGTGAATCAGCTGATCATAGGCGCGCTGCAGGAAAGTCGAGTAGATCGCGACGACGGGCTTGAGCCCTTCCGTCGCGAGGCCGCCCGCGAACGTCACCGCGTGCTGCTCGGCAATGCCGACGTCGTAGTAGCGCTCCGGGAAGCGCTTCTCGAACTCGACCATGCCCGAGCCTTCGCGCATCGCGGGCGTGATGCCGACCACGCGCGCATCGAGCTCCGCCGCGTCGCACAGCCATTCGCCGAATACCTGCGTGTAGGTCTTCTTCGCCGGCGTCGCGGACGGCTTGATGCCTTCCGCCGGGTTGAACTTGCCGGGCCCGTGATAGAGCACCGGATCGGCCTCAGCGAGCTTGTAGCCCTGTCCCTTCTTCGTCACGACGTGCAGGAACTGCGGGCCGCGCAGTTCCTTGATGTTCTGCAGCGTCGGGATCAGCGAATCGAGATCGTGGCCGTCGATCGGCCCGATGTAGTTGAAGCCGAATTCCTCGAAGAGCGTCGCGGGCACCACCATGCCCTTCGCATGCTCCTCGAGCTTGCGCGCGAGCTCGAGCACGGGCGGCGCGACGCTCAGCACGCGTTCGACGCCCGCGCGCGCGGCCGCGTAGAAGCGGCCCGACATCAGGCGCGCGAGATGGCGGTTCAGCGCGCCGACGGGCGGCGAGATCGACATGTCGTTGTCGTTCAGGATCACGAGGAGCTTCGCGTCCTCGGACACGCCCGCGTTGTTCATCGCCTCGAACGCCATGCCGGCCGTCATCGCGCCGTCGCCGATCACCGCGATCGAGAAGCGGTCGTCGCCGTTCAGCTTGCTGCCGATCGCCATCCCGAGCGCAGCCGAGATCGACGTGCTCGAGTGCGCGGTGCCGAACGTGTCGTATTCGGATTCCGAGCGGCGCGGAAAGCCCGAGATGCCGTCGAACTGGCGCAGCGTCTTCATCCCGTCGCGGCGGCCCGTCAGGATCTTGTGCGGATAGGTCTGGTGACCGACGTCCCACACGATCCGGTCGTCCGGCGTGTTGAACACGTAATGCAGCGCGATCGTCAGCTCGACCGTGCCGAGATTGGACGACAAATGGCCGCCCGTCTTCGACACGCTGTCGAGAACGAACGCGCGCAGCTCGTCGGCGAGCGGCTGCAGTTGGCGACGATCGAGACGGCGCAGGTCCGCCGGGTCGTCGATGGTTTTCAGCAAGTCGTACATCGTCGTTCCATTGTAGGAAAACAAACGCGCCCGCACTTCTTGCGCGCACCACCCGTAGCGTGGGCGCGGCGGCGGGCTTTCGCGTCAGCTGACCCGGTTCACCACCAGGTCCGCCAGTTCGGCCAGGCGCTGCGCGCGCGCGCCGAACGGCTGGAGCGCGGCGTGCGCGTCGGCGCGCAGTCGCGCGGCAAGCGCGCGCGACGCGTCGAGACCGATGATCGACACGTAGGTCGGCTTGTCGTTCGCCGCGTCCTTGCCGGCCGTCTTGCCGAGCGTCGCGGAATCGGTGGTGACGTCGAGAATGTCGTCCACCACCTGGAACGCGAGGCCGACAGCCGCCGCATAGGCGTCGAGCGCGCGCATCGCGTCGTCGGACGGCGTCTCGCCCGCAAGCGCGCCCATGCGCACGGACGCGCGCAACAGCGCGCCCGTCTTCATCCGGTGCATCGTCTCCAGCGCGTCGCGCGTGAGCGCGACGCCGACGCTCGCGAGATCGATCGCCTGACCGCCCGCCATGCCGATCGAGCCGCTCGCGAGCGCCAGCTCGCGCACGAGCGCGGCCTGCCGGTCGGCCGGCAGCGCGGCGGCGTCGGTCAGCGCGACGAAGGCCTGTGACTGCAGCGCGTCGCCGACGAGGAGCGCGGTCGGCTCGTCGTACTTGACGTGGACGGTCGGCTTGCCGCGACGCAGCGCATCGTCGTCCATGCACGGCATGTCGTCGTGCACGAGCGAATATACGTGAATCATCTCGAGCGCCGACGACGCGGCGTTCAGCGCCGCCTCCGACGCGCCCGTGAGCTCGCCCGCCGCATGGCACAGCAGCGGACGCACCCGTTTGCCGCCCCCGAGCACCGCATAACGCATCGCCTCGTGCAGTTGCGCGGGCGCCACAGTCTCAGCCGGCAAATAATGGCCGAGGGCCGTCTCGACACGCTCGAGCACCGAGCGCATCCATTGGTCGAATGTCATAGATCGTCGTCTTCGCCGTCCGCAGCGGCCGTTCCAGCGGAAAGCGGCTTGAGCGCGGCGCCGTCGAGCACGCGCACCTGCTGCTCCGCTTTTTCCAATTGTTGTTGGCAAAATGCAACGAGCGCCGCGCCGCGGCGATAGGCCGCAAGCGAATCCTCGAGGCTCAGCGTCCCGCCCTCCATTCGGGCGACGAGCGCCTCCAGTTCCGCGAGCGCCATCTCGTAGTTTTCCGGCAGCGGCCCGGAACCGGGGTCGGACGCGGACGCGCCTGGGGTTGCGGTTTTCGCCATGGACGGGATGTCAAAATTCAAAACAAGTCGGACATTCTACGGCAAAAGAGAATTTTCCGACCTGCCGACTTGGCTTCGCGGCGCCTGCACGCGGCGTGCAGCGTGTGCAATCCGCACGAAACGCGTCCATATTCATGGAAAAATTTGACACAAATCAGTCACTTATCCCACCCCAAGGAAGTCGATCCGGGTATAATCTCCGGTTCCCCTAAATCGAATTTTCGATGGTTGGGTTGTTCACTGCTTTCACGCTTTCACCGGGAGTGGGAATGTCCAATCTGAGCGACGCTCTGCAATTGAAGTCGGCACATAGCCAGCTTCCCGTCACCGCATATTTCGATGAGGCGCTCCTCGCGCGCGAAATCGAAACCCTTTTCAAGAAAGGACCTCGCTACATCGGGCACGAATTGATGGTGCCCGAAGCAGGAGACTATTTTGCGCTGCCTTCCGAAAACGAAGGCCGCGTGCTGGTGCGCAACCAGGCTTCGCAGATCGAACTGCTCTCGAACGTGTGCCGCCACCGCCAGGCGATCATGCTGAACGGTCGCGGGCACGCGCAGAATATCGTCTGCCCGCTGCATCGCTGGACCTACGATCTCGAAGGCCAGTTGCTCGGCGCGCCGCATTTTCCGGACAAGCCCTGCCTGAACCTGCACGCGACGCCGCTGCAGAACTGGCAGGGACTGTTGTTCGAAGCCGAGGGCCGCGACGTCGCGCACGATCTCGCGACGCTCGGCACGAAGCATCACTTCGACTTTTCGGACTACCTGTTCGATCACGTCGAGATCCACGAGTGCGACTACAACTGGAAGACCTTCATCGAGGTCTATCTCGAGGATTACCACGTGGTGCCGTTCCATCCGGGCCTCGGCAGTTTCGTGTCGTGCGACGACCTGAAGTGGGAGTTCGGCGACTGGTACAGCGTGCAGACGGTCGGCGTGCACAACGCGCTCGCGAAGCCGGGCAGCCCGACGTACCAGAAGTGGCACGATCAGGTCCTGCGCTATCGCAACGGCGTGCCGCCCGAGTTCGGCGCGATCTGGATGGTCTATTACCCGGGCCTCATGATCGAGTGGTATCCGCACGTGCTCGTCGTGTCGTGGCTGATTCCGCGCGGCCCGCAGAAGACGACGAACATCGTCGAGTTCTACTACCCCGAGGAAATCGCGCTGTTCGAGCGCGAGTTCGTCGAGGCGGAACGCGCCGCGTACATGGAAACCGCGATCGAGGACGACGAGATCGCGCTGCGCATGGACGCAGGCCGCCGCGCGCTGATGGAGCGCGGCGAATCGCAGGTCGGCCCCTATCAGAGCCCGATGGAAGACGGCATGCAACACTTCCACGAGTTCCTGCGCCGGCAGCTCGGCGCGCTCTGAGCTCAGCTTCGGCGCGCTTCGCGCGGCATTCGCCGAAAACTTGTTCGATCCGGGCTCGCGCCGGGCATGCACGGAAAAGACGGGCTGCGGCCCGTCTTTTTTTGTTTAGACTTAGAGCATCTGGCCCGTATCTCCAACGGAGGCGTCATGCCACACACTCACTACACCACGCTCATCTCGGCGGACAATCTCGCCGAACGTCTCGCGGCCGCGCCGGGCAGCGTGCTCGTGTTCGATTGCCGCTTCGATCTCGCCGATACCGCCCTCGGCGAGCAGACTTACGCGGCCGGGCACATTCCGGGCGCGCATTACCTGCATCTCGACCGCGACCTGTCGGGCGCGAAAACCGGCACGAACGGTCGTCACCCGCTGCCCGCTCGCGATGCGCTCGCCGACACGCTGAAGGCCCACGGACTCAAGCAGAATCAGCAGGTCGTCGCGTACGACGCGCAAGGCGGCATGTACGCCGCGCGCCTGTGGTGGCTGCTGCGCTGGCTCGGACACGATTCCGTCGCGGTGCTCGACGGCGGCCTGCAGGCGTGGCAATCGGCAGGGCACGCGGTGTCGCAGGACACGCCGCCGAAGTCGGCCGGCGACTTCCGCGCGGGCGCGCCGCTTGCGACGGTCGTCGACACGCAGGCGGTGCTCGCGAATCTCACGACGAAAAGCCAGCTCGTGATCGATGCGCGCGCCGCCGACCGCTATCGCGGCGAGAACGAGACGATCGATCGCGTCGGCGGGCATATCCCCGGCGCGCTCAATCGTTTCTTCAAGGACAACCTGACCACCGACGGGCGCTTCAAGAGCGGTCACGAACTGCGCGAGGCGTTCAATCCGCTGCTCGGCGCGACGCCGCCGAACAAGGTGATCCTGCAATGCGGCTCCGGCGTCACCGCGTGCCACAATGCGCTCGCGATGGAGATCGCCGGCCTGCACGACCCGGCGCTGTACGCGGGCTCATGGAGCGAATGGAGCTCGGACCCGTCCCGCCCGGTCGCGACGGGCGCGAATCCGTAAGCGCGCAAGCGGGGCCGCGCGCACGGCCCCGCGCGGCGTCATCACATCACGCCGTGATGCCGGAACCACGCGACGGCGCGCTTCCAGCCGTCTTCGGCATCCGCCTTCACGTAGCTCGGGCGGTAGTCGGCAAAGAACGCGTGGCCCGCGTCCGGGTACACGAGGATCTCCGAATCGCGCGCCGCCTTCGCGCCGGCGGCGAGACGCTCGCGCATCTGCGCGAGCGAGCTCTGCGGGATGCTGTCGTCCTTTCCGCCGTAAAGGCCGAGCGTCGGCGCTTTCAACTGCGCCGCATGATCGACGGGATTGAACGGCATCATCTCGTTCGTCTCCCCGATCACCTTGCCGTACCACGCGACTGCGGCACGCACGTCCGGATTGTGCTCGGCGAAAAGCCACGTCTGCCGGCCACCCCAGCAGAAGCCCGTCACGCCAAGCCGCGACAGGTCGCCGCCGTTCTTCCCCGCCCACCGGACCGTCGCGTCGAGATCCTCGATCACCTGACGATCAGGCACCTTGCTGACCACCTGGTCGATCAGTTCCTGGATCGACCGATACTTCGACGGATCGCCCTGGCGCGCATACAGGTCCGGCGCGATCGCCAGATAGCCGAGCTTCGCGAAGCGCCGGCAGATGTCGGCGATGTGCGCATGCACGCCGAACACCTCGTGGATCACGACGATCACCGGCAGGTTGCTCTTGCCGTCCGGCTGTGCGCGATAGGCCGGCACGCTCGCGTCGCCCGAGCGGATCTCGACGGTGTCGACATCGAGGCCCGCGGCATCGGTCGTGATCGTCTGCGCGGACACGGGCAGCACCGCCGCGGCGAACGTGCCGCCAAGCGCCGCCTTGACGAACTTGCGGCGGCTGAACGGAACGTGCGGAACTAGGCTGTCGACTTCGGGTTTCAACATGGATGCGCTCCTCTGCTCTCTTTGTCGCGCACGCGCGGCACACGCGACGGCGACATGAATTCGATCCGCGGCGGCCGGCGCGATGCAGTCGCGTCGCGGGTCGCCGCCCGCCCCGCCGAAGCGGAACCCGCACACGATGCCCAAAAACGCAAGGATGCGTCAACCTTTCGTCAGAAGTAAAAGCGGCGGCGATGCCGGACCGACTTTTTCGCATGGCGCATCGCAATGCGCTCAGCTGCGCCGGCGCATCGGCAACGCCGCATGACGCCGAGCGAAGATATGCGCACGCGCCGCTCGCGAGACACATTCGGCGGCCCGCGCCGCGCATCGCATGAGCGCATGCGCTTCAAACAAGCGACCGTCACGGCGCGCGCCCTTCGCACGCGGTTCGCATGCCGATTTCAGACGGTTCCGAAACAGGATCGCGCGCACCCGCCTCATTGACAGTCCTACGAATTGCGCGCGCCGTTTTTTCATTTCCCTTCGCATATCGAGATAAGTCTTCTCCGATACGCGTATTCCGGGAAAACATTGGATTGCAAAATAACCGCGATTGACCTCATGATGCACTGGCTGGCGCAACGCGCGCGACCCGGCGGGCTTCCCGCCGATACGGCAATCGCCGCGACAAGAAGACGCGCGGCATCGCGCGATGTCCGCGCGGCGGAGGCAACGCCGCCGCCGAAGCGTGCTCGATGACGCCACTCGACCGCGCATCGCGCCGACAACGACATGCAACGCCGACGAAGCACAACGAGGTTGGAATGAACAAGCCGACACGCCGCCCGACCACCGGTGATCTTTCCGACCGTCGCGAGCCGAATCGGCGGCGGCGCGCGCGCCGCTCGCCCGCGCGACAGCGCGGCTCGCTCGCCGTCATCGCGGCGATCGCGATCGGTGTCGTGATCGCCGCGCTCGGCGCGGTCGATCTCGGCAATCTGTTCTATCAGCGCCGCGCGCTGCAAAGCGTCGCCGACCTGGCCGCGCTCGCGGCCGCGCAGACGATGGACGACGGCTGCACGCAGCCCGCCGCCACCGCGCAATCGGCCGCGCTCGGCAACGGCTTCGACAGCGCCGCGTCGGGACAATCGATGACGGTCGTCTGCGGCAGATGGGACGTGAAGGACAACGCAGGCCCCAGCTTCTTCGCAGGCTCGGCGTCGGGCACCGCGGCCGGCAGCGATGCACAGCTCAATGCGGTCCAGGTGACGCTCACGCGTGTCGTGCCGTACTACTTCCTCGGTGCGCAGCGCACGGTCTCGGCGACCAGCACCGCGCAGGCGACCAACGTCGGCGCCTATTCGATCGGCACGACGCTCGCGCAACTGCAAGGCGGCGTCGTGAACGCGCTCCTCAACGGGCTGCTCGGCGCGAATCTGAACCTGTCGGTGCTGTCGTATCAGGGCCTCGCGAATGCGCGAATCCGGATCAAGGACCTGATGGCCGCCGCGAACGTCGGCACCGTGAACGCGCTGCTGAACACGCAGACGACCGTCCCGCAGCTCGCGAACTGGATGCTGACGGCGCTGTCGCAGACGTCGGTCGCGAACGCCGACTTGCAGACGAGCATCGGCGCGCTGCAGACGATCGTCAGCGCGAACGTCCCCGGCGGCCAAACCTTCACGATCGGCAGCACCGCGAATTCGACGGGTATCTTCTCGGTCGGCCTGTCCGACCCGCAAGCCGCGCTCGACGCCACGTTCAGCCCGTTCGACGCGCTTCTCGTCGCGGCCGAGATCGCAACCGGGCAAACGGCGTTCTCGCTCGCGAACGGGCTGAACGTCGGCGGGCTGAACGCGAGCCTGCAAGTGCAGATCATCCAGCCGCCCGTGCTCGGCATCGGCGAAGCAGGCATCGATCCCGCCACGAAAACGTGGCGCACGATCGCGCGCACCGCGCAGGTGCGGCTCTATCTGAACATCGGGCTCGGCACGGCGAACCTGCCGCTCGGCCTGCTCGGCGCGCTCGTGCCGGTGCAGGTGAACCTGCCGCTGTCGATGCAGATCGCGCCGGGCCAAGCGTGGCTGCAGTCGGCGAACTGCACGGCGTCGCCGTCGACTTGCGCGTCGGCGATCGGCGTGCAGACGGGCATCGCGAATCTGTGCGTCGGCGACACGCCGGCCAACCTGTCCGCGTCGCTGCCGTTCACCTGCTCGACGCCCGCGACGCTCGTCAACGTCGCGAACCTCGTGACGATCCAGTCGCTTGCGTCGCTCCCGGCCGACGTGCCTGCGAGCGAGACGCCCACGCTCACGTTCTACGGCACGACGGGCGGCTATCAGAGCACGAACTCGAACGGCGTCGGCAGCGTGCTTGGCAACGCGCTGTCGGGGCTCGGCACATCGCTGCAACAGACTCAGATATCGCTGATCGGCATCAGCCTGCCGCTCGACCCGATCCAGGCCGCGCTCGATTCGTTCCTGGGCGCCGTGCTGCCGCCGATGCTGTCCGGACTCGACGCCGCGGTCGTGCCGCTGCTGCAGTTGCTCGGCGTGCAGATCGGCGAAAGCACGATTCATGACATGTCGCTAACCTGCGGGGTGTCGCAGCTCGTCTATTGACGCCGCGCCGACGGGCGATGCAGCGCTTGGCGACGGAGAAGCGGCGAACTCGGGCCGACTCCGCGCCGATCATCGAGGCATGGCGACGGCGGGCGCGTCCGCGATCGATCCGGCCGTGCGGCACGAAGTCGTCGAACCAAGCACACGGATCGTGTGTCGCGTCGAACGTCGAACGTCGAACGTCGAACGTCGAACGTCGAACGTCGAACGTCGAACGTCGAACGTCGAACGTCGAACGTCGAACGTCGAACGTCGAACGTCGAACGTCGAACGTCGAACGTCGAACGTCGGCATGGCCGCGCCACGCCGACGCTAGTGCAACTTCACGCGCGGCAGCGTCGAACGCCGCAGCCAATGCGCGACCGTGTCGAGCACCATCCGCGGATAACCATGCAGCGCCGCGACGTGCAGCCGATACAGCGACATGTACATGAAGCGCGCGAAAAGCCCCTCGATCAGCATGTTGCCGCCGATCAGCCCGCCCATCAGATTGCCGACCGCGCTGAAGTGCCCGAGCGACACCAGCGAGCCGAAATCGCGATAGGTGAATTCGGGCAGCGGCCGGCCTTCGAGCCGGCTTGCGAGCGCGCGCAGCATGAAGCTCGCCTGCTGATGCGCGGCTTGCGCGCGCGGCGGCACGTTACGCTCGTGGCCCGGCCACTCGCAGCCCGCGCAATCGCCGAGCGCGAATACGTTCGGGTCGGTTTCGGTCTGCAGCGTGCGGCGCACGATCAACTGACCGAGCTTGTTCACTTCGAGGCCGTCGAGCCTCGCGAGCACCGAGGGGGCCTTGATGCCCGCCGCCCACACCGTCAGGTCGGCCCGCACGCTCTTGCCGCTCGCCGTGCGCACGACGCCCGGCGCGACCTCGGTCACGCGCTCGCCGAGCATCAGGCGCACGCCGAGCTTCTCGAGCAGCTCGGCGGTCGCCGTCGACACACGCTCCTGCAACGCCGGCAGGATACGCGGCCCCGACTCGATCAGCACGATGCCGACGTCGTGCCGCGGATCGAGCTTGTGCAGCCCGTACGCCGACAGCACCTGCGCGGTGTTGCGCAGCTCGGCGGACAGCTCGACGCCCGTCGCACCTCCGCCGACGATCGCGACCTGAATGCGTGGCCCGGCCAAGGCCGGCGAGGCCGACGGCGCCGCCGCATCCGCCGGCCCGGCTGCAACGGCGGGCTGCACGGCGGGCTCCACGGGCTGATGCTCGGCGCGCATGCACGCGGCAATCAGGCGCTTGCGGAACCGCTCCGCCTCCGCCACCGTGTCGAGCGCGATCGAATGCTCCTGCGCGCCCTGCACGCCGAAATAATGCGTCGTGCTGCCGATCGCGATGACGAGCGTGTCGTATTCGAGCTCGCGCTGCGGCAGCAACTCGGCGCCGTCGTTGTCCGCGACGGGCGCGAGCGTCACGCGCCGCGACGCGCGGTCGAGCGAGATCAATTCGCCCTGGTGGAATTCGAAACCATGCCAGCGCGCCTGCGCCGCGTATTCGAGCTCCTGCGTGAACGGGTCCATGCTGCCCGCCGCCACTTCGTGCAGCAGGGGCTTCCAGATATGGGTCGGGTAACGGTCGACGAGCGTCACGAGCGCGCGCGCGGGACGATTGCCGCGCGCCCCATAGCGGTCACCGAGACGGGTCGCCAGTTCGAGCCCGCCCGCTCCGCCGCCGACGATGATGAAACGATGCATCCGATTCCCCTTACGATTCGAGACTGCCTGCGGTCACGGCGGCGAGCGCGCCAGCGTTCGCCGCCAATCGACATCCTAACTAGTTCGGACATTTTAGGCACGCGAGCGCCTTGGCGCCGAACGCATCCGTACTCGACGGATACGGCAACGCCTGTCTTTGCATTGTCCCGGAGTTTGTGTGACGACCGCAAGCGCTCATATTCGATCGACCGAGAAAGCGGCGAAGCGGCGACGAAGCGCGATACGATGGAAACGGTACGCACCGTGCACGATCCACGGCGCATACCCGCGGCGCAAAAGCCGCGCGGGCGGCCCGTCAGTGCGCCTCTTCCCAGTTCTCGCCCGCGCCGACCTCGGCGACGAGCGGCACCTTCAGTTTCGCGACGCCGCACATCATCTCGGGCAGCTTCTCGCGCACGATCGACAGTTCGCTTTCCGGCACCTCGAGCACGAGTTCGTCGTGCACCTGCATGATCATCCGCGCGCGCAAGCCGCCGCGTTCGAGCCAGTCGTCGACCGCGATCATCGACAGCTTGATCAGATCGGCGGCCGTGCCCTGCATCGGCGCGTTGATCGCCGCGCGCTCGGCGGCCTGCCGGCGCGGCCCGTTGCCGCCGTTGATCTCGGGCAGCCACAGGCGGCGGCCGAACACCGTCTCGACGTAGCCCTTCTCCTTCGCGCGCGCGCGCGTTTCCTCCATGTAGCGGGCAACGCCCGGATAGCGAAGGAAGTAGCGGTCGATGTAGAGCTTCGCCGCATCCCGCGTGATGCCGAGATTAGACGCGAGGCCGAACGAGCTCATTCCATAGATCAGGCCGAAGTTGATCACCTTCGCGATGCGCCGCTGATCGGACGTCACTTCGAGCGGCGTCACGCCGAACACCTCGGCCGCGGTCGCGCGGTGAATGTCCTCGCCGTGCGCGAACGCGCGCAGCAGCGACTCGTCCTCGGAAATGTGCGCCATGATGCGCAGTTCGATCTGCGAATAGTCGGCCGACACGATCTTGCTGCCCGGCGGCGCGATGAACGCCTCGCGGATGCGCCGCCCTTCCGCCGTGCGCACCGGAATGTTCTGCAGGTTCGGATCATTCGAAGCGAGCCGCCCCGTGACCGCCACCGCCTGCGCATAGTTCGTGTGCACGCGGCCCGTGTTCGGGTTGACCATTCGCGGCAGCTTGTCGGTGTAGGTCGACTTCAGCTTCGACAAGCCGCGATGCTCGAGCAGCAGCTTGGGCAGCGGATAGTCCTCGGCTAGCTTTTGCAGCACCTCTTCGTCGGTCGACGGCGCGCCGCTCGGCGTCTTCTTGACGACGGGCAGTTGCAGCCGCTCGAAGAAGATCTGGCCGATCTGCTTCGGCGAGCCGAGATTGAATTCGCCGCCCGCAAGCCCGTACGCCTGCTGCTCGAGCTCGATGAGCCGCGTCGCGATCTCGCTGCTCTGACGGCCCAGCCGGTCGCTGTCGATCAGCACGCCGGTGCGCTCCATCTTGCGCAGCACGAGCGACACCGGCATCTCGATGTCGCGATACACGCGCGAGAGACCCGGCTCGCGCGCGATCTGCGGATACAGCGCGTGATGCAGCTGCAGCGTGATGTCCGCGTCCTCGGCCGCATATTCGGACGCCTGCTCGAGCGGCACCTCGTCGAAGCCGATCTGCTGCGCGCCCTTGCCCGCGACATCCTCGTACTTGATCGTCCTCACGCCGAGATGGCGCAGCGCGAGACTGTCCATGTCGTGCGTGCGGTGCGATTCGAGCACGTACGACTCGAGCAGCGTGTCGTGCTCGATGCCGTTCAGCGCGATCCCGTAGTTCGCGAGCACCTGCGCATCGTATTTCAGATGCTGGCCGAGCTTCTTCTTGCTCGCATCCTCGAGCCACGGCGTGAGCTTCGCGAGCACCTCGTCGCGCGGCAGTTGCGCGGGCATGTCGGGGCCGCGATGCGCGACCGGCACGTACGCGGCGTGGCCCGGCTCCACCGAGAACGACAGGCCGACGATTTGCGCGAGCATCGGATCGAGCGACGTCGTCTCGGTATCGAACGCGGTCAGCTCGGCCGCGGAAATCTTCGCGAGCCACGCGTCGAACTGCTCCCACGTCTGCACGGTCATGTAATCGCGCGCCATCGCAAGCGGCAGCTCGGCCGGCGCGCCGCCCGCCGGGTCTTGCGCCGCGCCGGCCATAGCGGCCGCGGCGGCCGCGCCGTTCGCGGCGGGCTCGCTGTCGAGCTCGCGCAGCCACGTCTTGAAGCCGTACGTCGAGAAGATCTCGCGCAGCGCGTCGCGGCCCTCGCCGTCCGTCGCGAGCGACGCGTCGAACGATTCGACGTGCGGCGCGAGCTCGCACGCCGTCTCGACCGTTACGAGCTTGCGAGCGAGCGGCAGGAAATCGAGCGCGCGGCGCAGGTTGTCGCCGACGACGCCCTTGATCTCGCCGGCATGCTCGACGACGCCGTCGAGGGAGCCGTACTGCGTCAGCCACTTGACGGCCGTCTTCGGCCCGCACTTCTCGACGCCCGGCACATTGTCGACGGTGTCGCCGATGAGCGACAGGTAATCGACGATCCGCTCCGGCGGCACGCCGAACTTCGCAAGCACGCCGTCGCGATCGAGCGCCTCGTTCGTCATCGTGTTGATGAGCGTGACGCGATCGGTGACGAGTTGCGCGAGGTCCTTGTCGCCCGTCGATACGATCACGTTCATGCCGTGCTGTTCGGCCCGCTTCGCGAGCGTGCCGATCACGTCGTCGGCCTCGACGCCCTCGATCATCAGGAGCGGCCAGCCGAGCGCGCGCACGGCCGAGTGGATCGGCTCGATCTGCAGCGCGAGATCGGGCGGCATCGGCGGGCGGTGCGCCTTGTAATCGGCGTACAGATCATCGCGGAAAGTTTTGCCCTTGGCGTCGAACACGCACGCGCTATACTCTGCACTGACATCCTTGCGCATGCGGCGCAGCATATTGATGATTCCGTAGAGCGCTCCGGTCGGCTCCCCGCCAGGGCCGCGCAAATCAGGCATCGCATGGTAAGCCCGATACAGATAGCTTGAACCGTCAACCAATAGCAGGGTCTTACCTTCCAGATTTCGTTCTTCAGGCATTATGAATAAGAGAAAAGTGATTCCGAGTCTGCGTTCGCTCGCAGATCAAGAACGCGCGACGGCGAAGAAGGCCCGCGCTTCGTGGCAGATGTTCACGATTATGGCAGAGTTTATCGAGGCGACCGAGTACCTGTCCGAGATCCGCCCTGCCGTCAGCATCTACGGTTCCGCGCGCCTGAAGCCGGATTCGCCGCACTACAAGCTCGCCGTGCAAATCGCGCGCAAGCTGTCCGACGCGGGCTTCGCCGTGATCTCGGGCGGCGGCCCGGGCATCATGGAAGCGGCGAACAAGGGCGCGCACGCCGGCAAGGCGCCGTCCGTCGGCCTGAACATCGAGCTGCCGCACGAGCAGGCCGGCAACCACTTCCAGGACATCTCGCTGCGCTTCCGCCATTTCTTCACGCGCAAGGTCACGTTCGTGAAGAATTCGGACGCGGTGATCGTGATGCCGGGCGGCTTCGGCACGCTCGACGAGTTGTCCGAAGTGCTCACGCTGATCCAGACGAAGAAGTCGCGCCTCGTGCCGATCGTGCTCGTCGGCAGCGAGTTCTGGAGCGGCCTGCTGCAGTGGTTCCGCGACCAGATGATCCCGATGGGCCTCATCAATCCGGACGACATGAACCTGATGAAGGTGATCGACGATCCGGACCAGGTGCTCGAAGCGGTGCTCGCGTTCTACGAGGATCGCGGCGAGGAAACCGAGGAATCGCATCCGCCGCGCCCCGAAGAGGACCGGATGTTCTATCTGTAACGGCACGCGCGCGGCGGCCGCAGCGGCGCGCCGCACATCACCGCACGGGCGGAGCCGACGAGGCGTCCGCCCGTTTTTTCTCGTGCGCCGCGATGGCCGAAAACCACGTTGAGACACGGCGGCGCTCGCTGAGCATTACCGTTCATTTCACCCGTCGCGACGCGAATGTCAAATTCGGCGCGCGACGCGTCGCGAAGCGGCGCATGCGCCGACCGGATTGTCAAACGAAGCGCTCCCCTCACCCGTTCTCGCCCACCGCGCACGAACGCGCCGTTACAAAACCACACGCCAATTAATCCGCCGCACCGCCACACTTCGTCCTGCAGTGCGCCCGTCGAAACGGACGCGGCGGGTTCGGGGGCTCGGCCCCCGCGCACGTCGGAATGGGCGCACATTTCAACTCGTGAGGAAAAGAACATGAAACGCTCGTTGATCGCCTTTGCATTGACCGGTATCGGTGTCGCGCTGTCGGGCGCGGCGCACGCAGTGACCGTCAACATCGGCAGACCCGCGCCTGTCGTCGCCGCACCGGCGGCCGCTCCCGTCGTCGGATGGCACGGCGACCGCTACTGGGACGGCAAGCGCTACTGGCAGCGCCGTGAGTGGGACGAACGCAATCGCTCCCGCAACGCCTGCCCGCCGGGACATGCGAAGAAGGGCAAGATGTGCTGATGCGCCGCGAGTGAATCGTAAAACAGAAAGGCCGTCCATGATCGGATCATGGACGGCCTTTCCGCTTTCCGCGCTTCGCTCGATCGCCGCAGCGGCGCAGCGGCGCAGCGGCGCAGCGGCGCAGCGCTATTGAAACGCCACTTCCGCAAAGCTGCGCAGCTTGCGGCTATGAAGCCGATCGAGACCGTTCGTGCGGAGGATCTCCATCGCCTTCACGCCGATCTGCAAATGCTGATCGACTTGCCCACGATAGAACTGATCGGCCATCCCGGGCAGCTTCAGCTCGCCGTGCAGCGGCTTGTCCGATACGCACAGCAGCGTGCCGTAAGGCACGCGGAAGCGAAAGCCGTTTGCGGCGATCGTCGCGCTTTCCATGTCGAGCGCGATCGCGCGGCTCTGCGACAGCCGCTGCACCGGCTCGCGATGGTCGCGCAGTTCCCAGTTGCGGTTGTCGACGCTCGCGACAGTGCCCGTGCGCATCACGCGCTTGAGCTCGACGCCCTCGAGCTGCGTCACCTGCGCGACTGCGCGCTCGAGGGCGACCTGCACTTCGGCGAGCGCCGGAATCGGCACCCACAGCGGCAGATCCGCGTCGAGCACGTGATCCTCGCGGACATAGCCGTGCGCGAGCACGTAGTCGCCAAGGCGCTGCGTGTTGCGCAGCCCGGCGCAATGGCCGAGCATCACCCACGCATGCGGACGCAGCACCGCGATGTGATCGGTGATCGTCTTCGCGTTCGACGGCCCGACGCCGATGTTGACCATCGTGATCCCGCTGCCGTCCGCGCGCTTCAGGTGATACGCGGGCATCTGCGGCGCGCGCGGCGGCGGCGTGCCCTCGCTCGCCTCGTCGCCGAGGTTCGCGTTGTACGTGATCACGTCGCCCGGCTCGACGAACGCCGTGTATTCGCTGCGGTACGCGCGCACCTCGGGATCGGCGCTCGCCGACATCATCGTGCGGCCGAGCTTCACGAATTCGTCGATGTAGAACTGATAGTTCGTGTAGAGCACGTAATTCTGGAAATGCGTCGGCAGCGTCGCCGTGTAGTGGCGCAGCCGATGCAGCGAGAAATCGACGCGCGCCGCCGTGAAGAGCGCGAGCGGATGCGGCTCGCCCGGCGCGGGCTCGTATGTGCCGTTGACGATCCGGTCGTCGAGGTATGCGAGATCCGGCGTGTCGAACACGTCGCGCATCGCGACGAGACGGTCGCGGTCGAGGTCGCCTTCGAGGTGAATCCCTTCGGAGAACGCGAAGTGAACCGGAATCGGCTGCGCCGACACGCCGACTTCGATCCGCACGTGATGGTTCTTCGCGAGCAGGCGCAATTGCTCGCGGTAGTAGTTCGCGAACAGGTCCGGACGCGTGACGGTCGTCTCGAACACGCCCGGGCCGGCGACGAAGCCGTATGAGCGGCGCGAATCGATGTGCGTGTTGACGTCGGTGCGGATGCGCACGAACGGATAGCACGCGCGCACGCGCTCGTCGAACGAATTGTCGCGTCGATAGCGCGCGAACGCGTCGCGCAGGAACGCGGCGTTCGTCTCGTAGATCTCGGAGAGCCGCTCGACGGCGGCGATCGGGTCGTCGAACGCTTCGACGGACGGACTGCCCGGCGTATGCATCCGGGAACGGCGGTTGGGATCGTTCTTCATGGAGCTGTGCCTCTTCTGATCGCTTCGACATTATCACGGAACCCGCTCGCGCGGCCGATGCCCATCGCGGCGGCGAGGCCGCCCTCGCATCGCCGAACGGCATCGGCATGACGCCGGTATTTGCTAAAATCGAACGGTTCAATGGGAGAAACACGATGAAGCCGCTCCTTTTCGCCGCCGCCCTGACGGCATTCGCTCTCGTCGGCACCGCCCGCGCCGCCGACGCCGCCCAGGCGGCCGCCGACGCGAAGGCCCAGGCCGCGGCCAACGAGGCAGCCGGGCTGCCCGATCTCACGAAGATCAACCGCCCCGGCGCAGAAGTGACGTCGAAGGTCGAATTCAACGACGTGCAGCGCACGCCGAGCTTTCACGCAAAGAGCAAGAACGGCACCGAAGTCACCGAATTCCGGGATCGCGGCAAGCCGGTCGAGATCAACGTGAAGTCGAACTTCGGCACCCGCTATCAGATGAGCGCGTCGCCCGACACGTCGCCGCGTCCACACGACGCCGGCGTGCCGGTCACCCGCCTTCCGTCGGTCAACCTGCGCTATTGACGCACCGCCGGCGCCTCGCGGCGCCGGCAGCCTTCCGCCCTTTTTGCGACACCGGCGCGCCGCCGGCCCGCCAACCTGAACCGACGTTTCCTGCATGGCCGTTTTCACCGCAGTTTCCGACGCTGACCTCGCACTCTGGATGCGCCACTACGATCTCGGCGACGTTGTCGCGTTCCGCGGCATCCCGTCCGGCATCGAGAACAGCAACTTCTTCCTGACGACGACGCACGGCGAATACGTGCTCACGATCTTCGAGAACCTGACGGCCGGGCAACTGCCGTTCTACATCGATCTGATGAGCCATCTCGCGAAGCACGGCGTGCCCGTGCCCGCGCCCGTCGCGCGCGACGACGGCACGCTGTTCGGCGAACTGCACGGCAAGCCGGCCGCAATCGTCACGAAGCTCGAAGGCGCGGCGGAGCTCGCGCCGGGCATCGAGCACTGCGTCGAAGTCGGCCAGATGCTCGCGCGCATGCACCTCGCGGGCCGCGACTATCCGCAGCATCAGCCGAACCTGCGCAGCCTGCCGTGGTGGCGCGACGCGGTGCCCGCGATCGTGCCGTTCATCACGGGCGAGCAGCGCGCGCTGCTGGAAGGCGAGCTCGCGCACCAGGCCGCGTTCTTCGCATCGGACGATTACGCGGCGCTGCCGGAAGGCCCGTGCCATTGCGACCTGTTCCGCGACAACGCGCTCTTCGCGCATGCGGCGCCGGACACCGGCCACTCGGTGCGGCTCGGTGGCTTCTTCGATTTCTACTTTGCCGGCTGCGACAAATGGCTGTTCG
Source organism: Burkholderia thailandensis E264 (assembly GCF_000012365.1). Lineage (NCBI taxonomy): Bacteria > Pseudomonadati > Pseudomonadota > Betaproteobacteria > Burkholderiales > Burkholderiaceae > Burkholderia > Burkholderia thailandensis. Next base: position 700,884 of record NC_007650.1, on the reverse strand, counting down.
ACGTCGCGGTGACGGTCAACGACTGGTGCGTCGATCTGTCGACGGGCGCGCTCGACGCCGGGCGCGCCGACGCGCTGCTGCGCGCGTACCAGACGGTGCGCCCGTTCACCACGGGCGAGCGCCGCCACTGGGGCGACATGCTGCGCGCGGGCGCGTACCGTTTCTGGGTATCGCGCCTGTATGATTTCCACCTCCCCCGCGCCGCGCAGATGCTCAAGCCGCACGACCCGGGCCATTTCGAACGCATCCTGCGCGAACGCATCGCGCACGCGGGCGCGCTCCCCGAGACCCACGCATGCAACTGATCGAAGTCTCCGCCAAGACCGGCTACGTGTGGTTCCGCCAGGGCATCTGGCTGTTCCGGCGCAATCCGCTCGCGTTCGTCACGCTGTTCTTCACGTACCTGCTCGCGATGATGCTGGTGTCGCTCGTGCCCGTGATCGGCGCGGCGCTGCCGCTCTTGCTCATTCCCGGCATCGCGGTCGGCTTCATGGCGGCGTGCCGCGACACGATCGCCGGCAAGCAGGTGCTGCCGACGATCCTGATCGACGGCTTCCGCTCGTACGGCCCGATCGTCACGCAGCGGTTGCTCACGCTCGGCGGGCTCTACATCGTGTCGATGGCGGCCGTGTTCGCGTGCTCGGCGCTCGGCGACGGCGGCACGCTGCTGAAGATCATGTTCGGCCTCGGCGCCGAGAACCTCGGACCGGACGCGCTCGAATCGCCGGGCTTCAAGATCGCGGCGCTGATCGCGGCTGCGCTGTACGCGCCGGTCGCGATGATGTTCTGGTTCGCGCCGGTGTTGACCGCATGGCACGACGTTCCGCCCGTGAAAGCGCTATTCTTCAGCGTCGTGAGCTGCTGGCGCAACAAGGGCGCGTTCACCGTCTACGGGCTGCTGTGGTTCGCGCTCGCGCTCGGCGTGTCGTTCGGGCTCGCCGCGCTGATGCAGGCGCTCGGCGCCAGCGCGTATGCGCTCATGGTGATGATGCCGGCATCGATCGTCATCACCGCGATGCTTTACTGCTCGTTCTACGCAACCTATCGCGGCTGTTTCGGCGTGCAGGAGCCGGGAGCGCCGAAGCTGCCGAACACCTCCGATCGATGAGCGCACCGGCGGGAAGCGCAGCGGCGGGCGCGCAAGAGCAAGGACGTCCCGCATAGGTCATCGCGCGGCTCCGAATCGCCGGCAGGCTGCGACGGACGCGTTAGCGAGGAAAGCGCCGCGAATGCGGCGCTCAAATGAGGAAATCGGCGAATCGCCGACAGCGTCCCCGCATTGCAACGGACGCACTCCGCCGCATGAAGTGGCATCTTCGCAGGGTCGTCTCCCATCGTTTCCGCACGCTCCCGGATCGGACATGCGCTCCGTCGCCGCCCGCTGCGGCGCATTCGCACCCGGCCATGCGTCGTCCATCGGGACCGGCGCCGCCGGTCTCGCCGCGATCAGGCTCGAAACCGCTGCCGCCGCGGCGGATCACCCCGGTTCGTCGATCTCCCTTTCTTGATCGTCCGCCGCCTCTCGCCAATCGACTCGCCAAGGCGCAAAATCATTCGCACACGAATCTTTTGCGCCTTACCGAAAATCTCGCCATGAACGACTCGCCGGCCTTCCCGCTCACGCTCGACGATCAACTCTGCTTCGCGCTCTATTCGACGTCGCTCGCGATGACGAAGGCGTACAAGCCGCTGCTCGACAAGCTCGCGCTCACCTATCCGCAGTACCTCGCGATGCTCGTGCTGTGGGAATCCGACGACATGGCCGTCAAGGACATCGCCGCGCGGCTCAGCCTCGATCCCGCGACAGTCACGCCGCTTCTAAAACGCCTGGAAGCGCTTGGCTACATCGAGCGTGTGCGCGACACGAACGACGAGCGAGTCGTCCATGCCCGGCTCACCGCCGAGGGCGCGGCGCTCAAGCACAAAGCCCGGTCCGTGCCCGCCGAGCTGTTTTGCGCGATGCGTCAGACGCCGGATTTCCTGATCCGGCTGCGCGAGGATCTGACTCGGTTACGGCAAGCGTTGACCGACGCCGACCACGCCTGACCGACCTTCGTCCTTCATTCGAAGAATCGCGCCCGCGAAAATTAATTTGCACACTAATTATTGGCACGCTATATTTCCACCGTGGCCGGGCATTGTGATTCGTCGAGGCCCATTCCTCTCACATAACAGGAGTCCAGCATGAACATTCTGTACAAGACGGCGGCAACGAGCACCGGCGGCCGCGATGGCCGCGCGACATCCCACGATCAGAAGCTCGACGTGAAGCTCTCCGCGCCGCGTGAACTGGGCGGCGCGGGCACCGAAGGCACGAACCCCGAGCAGCTCTTCGCCGCCGGCTATTCGGCGTGCTTCCTGAGTGCGATGAAGTTCGTCGCGGGCCAGAACAAGCAGACGCTGCCCGCGGACACGACGGTCACCGCTGAAGTGGGCATCGGCCCGAACGAGGAAGGGGGATTTGCGCTCGACGTCGAACTGCGCGTTGCGCTTCCCGGGCTCGACACGACGGCTGCAAAGGCGCTCGTCGATCGCGCGCATCAGGTGTGCCCGTACTCGAATGCGACACGCAACAACGTCGCGGTGCGCCTCGTCGTTGCGTAACGGCAGCGCGTAAGGGCCGCAATGACAAAAAGGGCGTGCCGACTCCGGTCGGCACGCCCTTTTTCAATTTGATGAATTTATGCGTATAAATTCAGTATGTGCTTAACGCGAAATTACGCACGATCGAGTGCGGCTTCGCGATCGAGCTTGCGCATGCGAAATTCGAGATCGTACAGATCGGACGCGCCAGCGAGATACGCATCGGCGCGTTCCTTCGCGCGTTGCTCGGGCGACTTCGTCAGAAAAAGGAACAGGCGGCTCAGCAGGTACATGATCGGTCACTCCAATCCAAGGGTTTTCTCTTAGGTATTTACCCGCATTATAGGGAAAACCCTGGGTCGATGCCAACCGTTCGCGAGCGGACGTCGTTACGACGCGACAGTCGCTCGCGCGCGAGACGCGAAGAAAGACCAGATCAATTCACTTGCGTCCGGGCCGGACGCCGAGTGGAACGGCACACTGTCGTCGCCGCCGGCCCACGCGTGCGCAAGGCCGCGCACCCGGCAGAGGCGCACGACCGATTCCCCGTCGCAACGGTAGTCGATCGTGCGCGCATCGGCGGTACGCGTCTCGAAGCGCTCGACGCCTGCGGGATTGCCGTCGACATCGGCGAAACCGTTCAGCCTCAGAAACTGGACGGCAAGCTCGTCCGCGTTCTTCGGCACGACGACGCGATCGTCGTCGCCGTGCACGATGAGGGCCGGCATCCCCGGATGCGAGCCCGGCTCGACGAGCGCATCGACGACAACCGCCGGATTGCGGTGCAGGCCGCGGCGCATCACGTCCATCGCGGTGATCCCGGAATGCGCATCGCCGAATGCCGGCCCCGAATGAAGCGCCACGGCCGCGAAGCGCTGAGGGAAGTGCAGCGCGAGCAGCGACACGAGCCCCGCCCCCGCCGACAGGCCTGCCGCATAGACGCGCGACGCGTCGAAGCCGCGCTCGGCGACGAGCGCGTCGACGAGCGCGACGACCGCCTGCGCTTCGCCTCGCCCGCCGTGCGTGGTGTCCTCGTACCAGTGCCAGCACCCGTGCGCGTGCGCGCTGAGCGACTGCTCCGGATAGAGCACGGCGAAGCCGTAGCGGTCCGCGAGCAGGTTCATCCGCGTGCCCTGCGAGAACTGATCCATGTCCTGCTTGCAGCCGTGCAGCATCACGACGAGCGGCAGACCGGCCATCTTCGCGCCGGACGGCACGTACAGCCCGTATTCGAGATGCTTGACGAAGCGCCCGAACGCGGGCGGCAGCGGGTGGTCGGCACGAATCCATTCGCCGCCCGCCCATGCGGCCGCGCGCGGTCTCACGCGCGATTCACGCGCGACGGACGGAGCCGGCTCGGCCGGCGTCGCGACGGAAGCGGCGGCGGCCGCAGCCAGGGTTTCAACGAACGGCCAGTCGGCCGCCATCTTTTGGCCAGCTTTCAGGGCGGACTTCGATGTCCGCCCGTTCGGCATGTGCAGCATGCGTTTCACACCGCCCAGCCAGAATTTCGTCAGACTTTTGGTCATCGGTCGGGGCTCGCAGTCAGAGATTAGGGGCACCTCGATGGGCGCGATCGTCTTGATTTGTGCAATGCACAATAACACTGTTTCTGGGATTCATCCTGACACTCGATAGTTCCCCGCCGGCTTCCGATCCGAGCACGGCACGCGACGACCGGTATACTGGGCGCTCGCGCTTGTCTTCGTTGTAGTCGCTATTTCCGGCTCATGCGTTAAGCAAGTATCCCGCATTCCCCGTACTGCCCGCAGCCCCGATGTTCGATTTGCCGCCCCGTCTGTGGATTTCGATCACCGCCCTAGGCGGTGCCGGCCTGACCTTGCCGCTTGCCGTCACGATCGCCGTCTGGCTCGCGCTCAGCTATTCGCCTCGTCGCGCCGCCGCATGGCTCGCCGTGCTTGGCGGCGCGATCGGCGTCGTCGCACTCACGAAAATCGCGTTCCTCGGTTGGGGCATCGGCGTGCGTGCATGGAATTTCACAGGCTTCAGCGGCCACGCGATGCTGTCGACGTCGGTCTATCCCGTCGCGATGTTCCTCGCGCTCGCCCGCGCGAAGCCGGCCGTGCGTATCGCGGGCATCGTCGTCGGGCTCGCTGCGGGGGTGGCCGTCGGGCTGTCGCGCGTCGCTCTCGATGCGCATTCGCCGTCCGAGGCGGTCACGGGCTGCGTGGTCGGCGCGCTCGCCGCGCTGTCGTTCATAGTCGGCTCCTGGCGGGCGACGCCGCATCGCTGGTCGGCGCCCGCCGTCGCGACGAGTCTCGTGGCCGTCACGATCGCGCTGCACGGCGTCACCGTGCCGTCGCATCGCTGGGTCACCGCGGTCGCACTGCAGCTCTCCGGTCACGAACGGCCGTATGTGCGGGCGCGCTGGAAGGCGAATCCGAACTACCGGCCCGCGTCGCGGCCGGCTCAGCAGCAGACACTCGGCTTGCCCACGGCCATCAAGCACGCGTAAGGGCGGCCGATAGCCTGCTGAGGCGCACCGGCCCTAGGGGCCGCCGACGTGCGCGCTCCACGACGCCTGCGGGCTAGGTATTTCAGCGAGTCAAGGGCCCGCCTTTCCGCCTTTCCGCCTTTCCGATCCTTCGATCCTTCAATCCGCCAATCACCAACCCATTGCCCGCTCCTCTCGAGCCCAACTCCCGCGCCCCCGCCTCGCTGCGGCGTCATGCAGCACCAGCACAGTTCCGAAACCCGATCCGTTATAACCTCGCGTATATTACGATTACGGCTTTCGTCCACGTCACTGTTTCCCGCCATGCCCGCTCCCGTCCGCTCCGCCCGCCGCCTGTTCCTGCGTCTCGCCACGCTGTCCGCGCTCGTCGTCGGCTTCGCCGCGCCGGCCGCGCATGCCGCCGACGAACTCGTCGTGTCGGCCGCGGCGAGCCTGACCAACGCGTTCAAGGCGGTTGGCGACGCATACGAGAAGCAGCATCCGGGCACGAAGATCCTGTTCAACTTCGGCGCGTCCGACGTGCTGATGCAGCAAATCGCGAAAGGCGCGCCGGCCGACGTATTCGCTTCGGCCGACCAGAAAGCGATGGACCGCGCGGCCGCCGAACGCGTGATCGCCGACGGCACGCGCCGTGACTTCGCCGCGAACTCGCTCGTGCTGATCGTGCCCGCCGACAGCCGCGCGACGTTCGGCTCGCTGCGCGATCTGAGCGCGCCCGCCGTGAAGCGCGTCGCGTTCGGCGATCCGGCGTCGGTGCCCGTCGGCCGCTACACCGAGGGCGCGCTGAAGGCGGCCGGCGTGTGGAACGACGTCAGCGCCAAGGGCGTGCTTGCCGCGAACGTGCGCCAGAGCCTCGACTACGTCGCGCGCGGCGAAGTCGAAGCGGGCTTCGTGTTCGGCACCGACGCGGCCGTGATGCCCGAGCGCGTGAAGGTCGCGCTGACCGTCCCCACGCAAACGCCGATCACCTATCCGATCGCGGTCGTCAAGGACAGCCGGCATGCGGCCGCCGCGCAGGGCTTCGTCGCGTTCGTGCTGTCGCCTGCCGGCCAGGCGGTGCTCGCGAAGTACGGCTTCAGGCCGGCCGCGAACGGCGCGAGCGCCGCGAACTGATCGGAATACGCGATGCACGACGCCTGGGTTCCGCTGCTGCTGTCGTTGAAGGTCGCCGGCTGGGCGACGGCGCTCGATCTCGTGCTCGGCGTCGCGACGGGCTACGCGCTCGCGCGCTGGCGCTCGGGCGCGCGCGACGTGATCGATTCGCTGCTGACGCTGCCGCTCGTGCTGCCGCCGACGGTGCTCGGCTATTACCTGCTCGTGCTGCTCGGACGGCGCGGCGTGCTCGGCGCGCGGCTCGACGAGCTCGGCATCCAGCTCGTGTTCACGTGGCAAGGCGCGGTGATCGCGTCGATGGTCGTCGCGTTTCCGCTGATCCTGAAGTCCGCGCGCGCCGCGTTCGAGGCGGTCGATCCGCAGCTCGAGCGCGCGGCGCGCACGCTCGGCATCAGCGAAGCCGGCATTTTCTTTCGCGTGACGCTGCCGCTCGCCGCGCGCGGCATTCTCGCGGGCGCGCTGCTCGCGTTCGCGCGCGCGCTCGGCGAATTCGGCGCGACGCTGATGATCGCCGGCAACCTGCCCGGACGCACGCAGACGCTGTCGGTCGCGGTCTACGCGGCCGTGCAGGCGGGCGACGACGCAACCGCGAACTTCCTCGTGCTCGTCACGTCCGCGACCTGCGTGCTGATCCTGCTCGTCGCGGGGCGGCTCGTGCCGCAGCGCGCGCTCGTCGGAGCGAGATGAGATGAGCCTCGTCGTCGACATCCGCAAGACGCTCGTCACGCCCGAGCGGCACTTCACGCTCGACGTGTCGTTCGCGTCGAACGCGCAGCGCATCGTGCTGTTCGGGCCGTCCGGCGCGGGCAAGAGCCTCACGCTGCAGGCGATCGCCGGACTGCTCACGCCCGACCGGGGCACGATCTCGATCGGCGGCGACGCGCTGTTCGACGATGCGCGCGGCATCGACGTGCCGACGCAGGCCCGCCGCGTCGCCTACCTGTTCCAGGACTACGCGCTGTTTCCGCATCTGAACGTCCGGCAGAACCTCGCATTCGGGCTGAAGCGCGGCTGGCGCAATCCGCGCGAGAAGGAGTTGCCCGACGACGCCGCGTACTGGTTGCGCGCGTTCGAACTCGAAGCGCTGGCGGGGCACTATCCGGCGCAGTTGTCGGGCGGACAGAAGCAGCGCGTCGCGCTCGCGCGCGCACTGATCGCGCAGCCGCGAATCCTGCTGCTCGACGAGCCGTTCTCGGCGCTCGACGTCGCGATGCGCCAGCGGATGCGCCGCGAGCTGACCGACTTGCAGATGCGGCTCGATATTCCGATGGTGTTGATCACGCACGATCCGGACGACGTCGCCGCATTCGGCGATCAGGTCGTGCGGCTTCAAGAAGGGCGCGTGCTGCCCGATACGCCGGTCGCCGAATGGATGACGACCGTGCGGTGACGATCGCAACGCTCGTCGCGTCGAATCGGTTCGCGGCCTTGGGGCCGGCGGCGGCAAGCCGGTGTGGCGGGCGCGCCGCCGCCGATGATCCGCGACCCGGCGGGCAGCAAGCCGCGACGGCCCCGACTCACGCATGCCGCGCCGCCGCCATTCGCCGCGCCGTTCGTTCCGCCCGCGCCTCGCGTCACGATTTGCCGATCATGCGCGCAAGCCGACGCGAGCCGACGCACCGTCCATGCCCGAATCGAAGATGAAAAAGCCGGCATCGAGCCGGCTCCGCTACGCCGTCGCTGCGCCCGCGCCGAACGCCGCCCGGCGGGCACGGCCGAGGCATCATCCGTTGACCGCGAGAATCACGCTCGACGCCTTGAACGCGGCCACCGCGCTCACGCCCTTCGCGAGCCCGAGCGCGTCGACGCTGTCGTTCGTGACGATCGCCGCGAGCGTCATGCCGCCGTCGAGCGCAAGCAATACCTCGCTGTTCACGGCGCCGCGCGTGACTGTCTCGACGACACCGTGCAACTGATTGCGCGCCGACAACCTGAGCAGCGAGCCGTCCTCGACCGCGAGCACGACCCACGACGCCTTCACGAGCGCGCATGCGTCGACGCCCGGCGCAAGCCCCAACTCCTGCGTGCTCTCGTGCGTCACCACGGCCGTGATCGTGTGCTCGCCCGGCAGCGCGAGCAGCACCTCGTCGTTCACCGCGCCGTGCTTGATCGCCAGAACCTTGCCGAACAACTGGTTGCGTGCGCTCGTCTTCATGCCGATTCTCCCGATAAGTTCCCAATTGCCCTCGAAGCCCTCGACCGCCGCGCTCGCCGCGTCGATGAAGCGCCGATGCTCGCGCTCGATCGCGCGAAACGCCGCGATCAGCGCGGTCGCGCGCGGCGTGAGCGCCGTGCCGCCACCGCCCTTGCCGCCCGTCGAGCGCAGCACGAGCGGCTCGCCCGCGAGGTTGTTCATCGTGTCGATTGCGTCCCACGCGCCCTTGTAGCTGAGGCCGACCGCCTTCGCCGCGCGCGTGATCGATCCGGTCTCGCCGATCGCGGCAAGCAGCGCGATGCGAGCCGCGCCGCCGAGCGTCTCGCCGCCCGCGCGCAGCCACAGCTCGCCGCGCAGCGCGAGCGGCTCACGCGCGGCGCATGCATCGGAACGGGAGGAAGACGAATCGGCTGTCATCGGCGCGGCGAAGCAAGACGGGAGGCCATTATAGTCACGCCTTTCTGCCGCCGATCTTCGGCACGCGCATCCCGCGCAGCATCTGCTCGCCCGCCTCCGCCGCGTAGCGCTGCGCCGCCGCGCCGTAGCCGCGCGCGAAACCGAGCTGATATGGCGGCGCGGAGAGCCGCTCGAGGCAGCGCAACGCAACGGCCGCGTCGTTCGCGTCGCCGAGCGCGTTCTGCAAGCGCGCGAGCAGCCGCACCGTGTCTTCGCGGGTGCGGCGCGACGCGAGCGACGAGAAGAACTCCAGCGCGTAACGCAGCCGCTTCGCGTCGATCCGCACGCGGTGACGCGCGGCCGCGTCGAGCGTCGTCAGGCGCCCCGCGCCGTACAGATGGCCGAACAGCCGGCTCACGCGCTTCGCCGCATGCCGCTTGAGCGACGGCGCCTTGCCGCGCGCCGGGTCGTCCTCCCCGAGCGAAAACAGGCTCAGCCATTCGAGCCACGCGAACACGAGCCGCGTGTAGCGCGCGGTGCCGAGCGCCTGCCGCAACTCGGCGCGCGCCGCGTCGCCCTGCGCGCGCGCGGCATCGAGCGTGCCCGCCCACGCGGCCTCGTCACTGTCGGCGGCGGCGAGAGCGGGCAGCGTCGACGTCACGCACACGTCCCAGTCGCGCACCGCGCCGAGCATTCCAGCGAGCCAGCGGATATCGCCGGAGAACGCGTCCTTCCAGGCCTCATCGGCATAGCGCGGGAAAAGTCGCACGAGCGTGCGCAGCCGGCGCAGCGCGACGCGCATCTGATGGACGAATTCCGGGTCCGCCATGTCGCGCGCGCCGGCTTCGTTGCCGAGCCACTGCGCGGTCACGCCGCAGCCGAGCGCGAAGAACGCCGCGCGCTGCGTGCGCATCGTCGACAAGTCGACCGGCTGCGCCTTGGCGGGCGAGCCGGCCGCGTCCGGCGCGTCGCCCATGCACGCGCGGTCGAGAACGCTCGCCGTCGCCAGCGATGCCGGCCACGCGCCGCTCAGCTCGCGGGCCGCGTTGAAGAGCGCGCGCAACGCGGCGGCGCGCGCGCTGGAATCGTCCGGGTCGGCCACCGCGAGACGCAATTCGCAGACGCGCGATGAGGCGGCGCGAGCGGCTTCGGACGAAGCGGCGGCCGGCGCGAATGCGATGTCGTCGAGCGTCAGCTCGACATCGATGCCGTCCGCGTCGAGCCAGCGTCCGCGCCGCCGATCGGCGACGAAGCCGTACGCCGGCCCGTAGGGGGATCGCGATTCGGGGAACGCAGCGCGGCCGGCGGCGAAACCGGGCATCGGGGCAGAATCGGCCGACTGGGCCGCGGATTCGGCGAAAACGGAAGCCGCAGTGGATGCGGAAGGTCGTGAGTCTCCGCCCGCATCGGTTGCGCCGGAAGCGTCCGATGCAACGGACGCACCCGCCGCCGGCGTCGCGACGCGCACGTCGCCGCGATAGTCGTCGAGACGCTCGCGCACCATCACGCCCGGCACGAACGGATGGCAACGCACCGCGAGCGCGCGCCGTGCCTGCGCGGTCGTTTCGATCCAGGTTTGCCAGCGACCGCCGTCGTCAGGCTCGGCCTCGACGAATCGGCACGGCTCGATCGTCACGCGCTCGTGCCCGCGCCGCATCTTCACCGGCGGACAGATCCGCCATGCCCGCGCGAGCTCCGCGCCGAGATCGCGCGCCCGCGCCCGCGCTCCGCGACCGGCTTGCCAGCCCTGCAGCGGAAAGTCCAATACGATTTCCAGAACGCGCGCCATGGAAGCTCCGGCGTAGGTCGGGCCGCCCGCCGCGCGCCCCGCGCGCGTCGACGGACGCCGACGTTCTCCATAGTACACGGCCCTTTTTACAGCCAATGAGGCAGAACGCCGCGCGCGAACGAGCGAATCGCCCGCGCGCCGCGTCTGAACCCGTCATGCCGGCTTGTCAGCCTTCAGCCGTCCGGGCGGCCCGAGCGCGCCGAGTGTCAGCTCACATACTGCGCGATGCCGTTGCCGAACGACCAGTCCTCCTTGAGCACCTCGACGAGGCTGATGAAAACGTCCTCGCGGCGCACGCCCGGACGTTCGGCGAGATGCTCGGCGATCAGCCGGTACAGCTCGCGCTTCTGCTCGAGCGTGCGCGTGTTGTTCGCGGTGATCTGGATCATCACCAGATCGTCGCTGCGCGCGATCCCGAGATAGTCGCGACCATAAAAGAAATTATCGGCGCTGTGCTCGGTCACGGTCATGAAAATATCGTCGACGGGCACATCGAACGCGCGCTGCAACGCGCGATGAACGCCCTCCGACAGCGCCCGGCGGTATTCGGCGGACTTGCCTTCGCGCAATGCGATACGGGTGAACGGCATCGTGTTTCTCCTTGACGGTTGGGACACGCATGCAGCTTAGGGCTCGCCATCTATAATAAACAGACATCAATGAATATTTCATTCATTTTCATTTGAAATGAAATCACTCGATCTCGACGCCGTTCGCGCGTTCGTGCTCGTCGCCGACCTCGCGAGCTTCACGCGCGCCGCCGACGCGCTCGGCACCACGCAATCGGCCGTCAGCCTGAAGCTCAAGCGGCTCGAAGCGCAGCTCGGCAAGCCGCTCCTCGAACGCACGCCGCGGCGCGTGACGCTCGCCGCCGTCGGCGCCGCGTTCCTGCCCGCCGCACGCGAGCTGCTCGATGCGCACGAGCGCGCGCTCGCCGCGCTGTCGGCCGGGCAGCGCAGGCTCGTGATCGGCGTCAGCGAGCACGTCGCGGTGCCGGATCTGCCCGCCGTCCTCACCGGACTGAACCGGCACGATCCGGGGCTCGTGCTCGAGATGCACGTCGGGATGTCGGCCGGGCTGCTCGCGCAGTACGACGAGCGCCGGCTCGACGCGGCATTCGTGCGCCACGAGCCGGGCGAAGACCCGCCGCGCGACGACGCGACGCTGCTCTTCACCGAGCCGCTTGCGTGGCTTGCCGCGCCCGCCTGGGCGCCGCGCGCGGATGAGCCGCTGCCGCTCGCGGTGCTGGCGGGCCCGTGCGGCGTACGCGCGGCCGCGCTGCGCGCGCTCGAGCGCGCCGGCGTGCGGTGGCGCGAGCGCTTCACGGGCGGCGGCGTCGCGGCCGTCGCGGCGGCCGCCGCCGCGGGTCTTGCGGTGTGTCCGCTGGCCCGGCGCGTCGCGCCGCGCTCACTCGTCGACGTCGGGGCTCGCCTCGGTCTGCCCGCGCTGCCCGATTCGCAAGTCGCGCTGTATTCGCGGGTGCGCGACGCGCGCTCGCTCGACACGCTGCGGCGCTTCGCCGACAGCCTGGCCGGGCCGGCGCAATCGGCCGGACGCGAGTAAACTGTCGGGTTTTCGTCTGCCGATTCGCCGCCTTTCGTGCGGCTTTCGCCCGCTTTTCCGCCGCCGCATGAAACACGACGCCCGCAAACATCTCCGCGCCAATCTGCTGATGCTCGCCGCCGCCGCGATCTGGGGATCGGCGTTCGTCGCGCAGCGGCTGAGCCTCGCCGTGATCGGCCCGTTCCTGTTCACCGGGCTGCGCTTCCTGCTCGGCGCGGCGGTGCTCGCGCCGCTGCTGGGCCTGAACGGCGCGGCGCGCGCGCATTGCGCGGCGGTCGCGCGCGACCGGGCGCGCCTGCTGCCGGGGCTCGCGCTGGGCGGGCTGCTCGCGGTGTCGATCTCGCTGCAGCAGATCGGGCTGCAATACACGAAGATCGCGAACGCGGGCTTCATCAGTTCGCTCTACGTGGTGCTCGTGCCGATCATCGGCGTGTTCTTCCGGCATCGCACGGGCGTCGGCACATGGCTTGGCGCGCTGCTCGCGGCGATCGGCCTGTATTTCCTCAGCGTCGACGAGCACTTCTCGATGCTGTACGGCGACTGGTTCCAGCTCGCGGGCGCGATCGTGATCGCGGCTCACGTGATCGCGGTCGGGCATCTCGTGCGCCGGCACGATCCGCTCGTGCTGTCGTTCATGCAGTTCGTCGTCTGCGGCGCACTGTGTCTCGCGCTCGGGCTCGCGATCGAGCCCATCGACCGCTCGACGCTCGTGCGCGCGCTGCCGACGCTGCTGTACGGCGGACTGCTGTCGGTCGGCGTCGGCTACACGCTGCAAGTCGTCGCGCAACGCGACGCCGCCCCCGCGCACGCGGCCGTGATCTTCAGCATGGAAGGCGTGTTCGCGGCGATCGCCGGCTGGGCCGCGCTCGGCGAAACGCTGTCGCTGCGCGCGCTCGCGGGCTGCGCGCTGATGCTCGCCGGGCTCCTCGTCTGCCAGTTGCTGCCCGGCCACGCGCGGCGCGCGGACGACAACGACGCGCTTCCCGCATGACGCGCGACGGCCGCCGCGCGCGTCCGGTCCCTATAATGTCGATTCGACCATCATCACGATTTCGCACAAGGGAAACACTGTGACTCCGTCCGCCGATCCGGCCGCCGCGTTGCTGCGCGAACGCGCCGCACGCTACGCCGCCGAGGTGGCGCTGTTCGTCCGCGACCACGCGCTGTCGGCCGCGTCGCACGATCTGCGCAGCCCGCTCAACGCGATGCAAAGCTGGGCGTACGTGCTCGAGCGCCGGCTCGCGGCGAGCGACGACAGCGTCACGCGCGCGCTCGACGGGATTCGCATCGGCATCGAGCAGCAGACGAAGCTGCTGGAGGCGGTTGTCGACGCGCCGCGCGCCGAGACGCGCACGCTGCCGATCGCACGCGCCGGCGTCGCGCTCGATGCGCTCGCCGACGAATGCGCGGCGCTCGCACGCATCGCGCTCGGCGACGCGCGCGGCACCTCGGTGACGGTCGCGCCGCAAGCGCGGACCGCGTCGCTCGATTGCGACCGCGAGCGCGTCGCGCAAGCGCTGTGGTCGATGCTGACGTTCGCGATCGAGGCGAGCGCGCCGGGCGGCGAGGTCACGCTCGGCTGCGTCGGCTCGGCGGACGCGACGCGCTTGAACGTGACGTTCCGCGCGCAGCCGTCGGCGCTGACCGACGCGGCGCTGCCGCACGTGTTCGAAACGTTCGCGCGGCGCGACGCGCTGGCCGAGCGCCACGGCGAACGCCCGGCATCGGTGTTCGCACTCGCGCAGCGCGTCGCGCGCGCGCACGGCGGCGCGTTCGCGCAGGCCCCGAGCCCGCTCGCGGACGGCGCGCATGCCACGCTCGCGCTGACGATTCCAGCCGCTCGCGCGTGATCGGCCGCACGCATCGCGCCGCAAAATATTACGTTTTCCTTTCCAACCTTATACTGTCGCTTCGTTCATTTTCGGAGTTCCTTCGTTGATACAGATCTTCGCGCTCGTCGGCGCGTTGCTCCTCGTGGCCCTCAACGGCTTTTTCGTCGCCGCCGAGTTCGGTCTTGTCAAACTGCGCCCGACGCGCGTCAAGACCCTCGCCCGCCAGCACGGCCTGCGCGGGCGCATCCTGCGGATCGTCCATGCGCGGCTCGACGCGTATCTGTCCGCCTGCCAGCTCGGCATCACGCTCGCGTCGCTCGGCCTCGGCTGGATCGGCGAGCCGGCGTTCGCCAAGCTGCTGTCGCCAGTCCTCGCGCTCGCGGGTGTCGAGTCGGAAAAGCTCGTGCACCTGATCTCGCTCGTGTTCGCGTTCTCGATGATCTCGTTCCTGCATATCGTCGTCGGCGAGCTCGCGCCGAAATCGATGGCGATCCGCCAGGCCGAGAAGACGGGCTTGTGGGTCGCGCTCCCGCTCTATGCGTTCTACTGGGCGATGTACCCGGCGATCTGGGTGCTCAACACGAGCGCGAACGCGGTGCTGCGGCTCGCGGGGCTGTCCGCCGATCACGGCGGCGACGCGCATTATTCAACCGACGAGCTGAAGCTGATCCTGCGCAGCCGCCGCAACGCGGCCGACGCCGCGAAAACGTCGAAGGACGCATACAGCAGCGACGAATGGAACACGCTCGCGCACTCGCTCGATTTTTCGTCGATGACCGTATCGGACCTGATGCGGCCCGCGCACGAGATGGTCGGCCTGCGCCGCGACGTGCCGCTCGCGGACAACATGGAAGTGGTCGCGCGCCATCGCTTCAGCCGCTATCCGCTGTTCGACGACAAATCGCGCGAAACCGTGAACGGCCTCATCCACCTGAAGGATCTGCTGCTCGCGCGGCACGCGGGCGCGGCGCTCGCCGACCTGTCCGACTATGTGCGTCCGGTGCAGTACGTGAAGCCGGACACGCCCGCGCTCGATCTGTTCCGGCGCTTTCGCAAGGGCGCGCCGCACTTCGCGCTCGTCGGCAAGAAGGGCGAAAAGCCGATCGGCTTCCTGACGCTCGACAACCTGCTCGGCGCGCTCGTCGGCCAGATCCACGACGAATTCCGGCAGGGCGATTCGGACTGGAGCCGGCTCGACGACGGCACGCTGATCGGCAAGGGCAGCCTGCCAGTCGTGTCGCTCGAGCAGGCGCTCGGGATCGACATCGACGAAGGCCGCGCGGAATCGGTCGGCGGGCTCGTCATTCAGGCGCTCAACGATCTTCCGACGGAAGGCCAGCGCGTATCGTTCGAGCGCTTCGACGTCGTCGTGAAGAAGATGATCGGGCCGCGGATCGTGCTCGTGCGCGTGTATCCGAAGGCGTTCAAGGAGGCGGACGAGTGAGCGCGCGCGGGACGGCGCCCGCCCAGGACGGCGGCATGAACGACGCGCTCGCCCTGCCGCCGCACTACCTGATCACGCCGGAGCCGGACTCGGGTTCCGACGCGGATCTCGCGGCGTTTCTCGACCGGCTGTCGGCCGCGCTCGCAACGGGGCTCAAGCTCGTGCAACTGCGCGTGAAGACGCTCGACGCGCCCGCCTACGCGGCGCTCGCCGCCGACGCGCTCGCTCGCTGCCGCGCGCAATGCGCGCGCATGATCGTCAACGGACCGATCGGCGCGGAGGCCGCGCTCGCACTCGGCGCGAGCGGCGTGCACCTCGGCAGCATTGCGTTGCGCGCCGCGACCGCGCGCCCGATTGCTTCGGACGGCCTGCTGTCGGCTGCATGCCACTCGCTCGACGAGTTGCTGCATGCGCAGCGCATCGGCGCGGACCTCGCGACGCTGTCGCCCGTGCTGCCGACGCTCACGCATCCGGGCGCGCCGACGCTCGGCTGGGCGCGCTTCGCCGAATACGCGGCGCAAACGCGCGTGCCCGTCTATGCGTTGGGCGGAATGACGCGCGCGCATCTGGCGACGGCGCGCGCGCATCACGCGCACGGCATCGCGAGCATTCGCGGACTCTGGTAGGAAACGATGCAGCGATGGGCGCGCCTCGCCCGTCGTCGCGTCACGCCGCCCGCGCCCGGCATTCCGCCGACATCCCGATCAAACGGAGCGAAGCAGAGCGAACGCCGCCCGTGGGCGCGACGCCCGCCGAGCGCCGAGCCCCCCCTCACCCGGTCAAACGCCGCCCAGCGGGTGCGGCGCAAGATCCGCATAACGGCGCACATCATGCGTCAGCGCGTACTGATTGACGTCGCCCGTCAGCCACGCGACGAGCGCATACGGCGGCAGCTCGCCCGCATCGACGCGATCCCGCGCGCGCGCCGGCGTCTCGAACACGATCGTTCCGTCCGGGACGCCGTAGAACGGCAGCGATTGCGGCGACAGGTTCAGCGCGATGCTGAGCGTCTCGCCGTCGCCGAGCCGCCATGCGGCGACGAGCGCATCGGCTTCGACGCCATCGGTCGTGTGCAGCATGTCGGCGCTGCGCGGCCGCACGTCGACGAGGCGCGGCGCGATCAGCTTCGCGCGCACCGCGAGCGCCGATTGCAGGAAATGGCGCCGCGCCGTGTCGCCCGCGGCTTCATCGAAGATCAGCGGGATCTGCGGCGTGAGCAGCGACAACGCGAGCGCCGCGAGGTCCGCCTCGCGCGCGTCGCGCAAGATGCCGTCGGACAGCACGAGCGACGTCAGCGGCAAGCCGACGTCGGCCATCCCGCCGTCGCCCATCGGTTGCGCGCGCTGGAACACCGCGCCGTCCGCGATCAATGCGCGAGCGAGCGCGTGAATCGATTGATGCATCGACACGCCGTCGCCGCGCGCACGATCGCGGCGCCCCGTCAAACGGGACAGCGCGCGCTCGCCGCAGCCGTTCCACTGCGCGTCGAAATGCGTGTCGGCGAGATGCGACGGATGCCGCTCGCTGCCGAGCACGAGGTGCACGATCCGGTCGGTCGGCATCGCCGCGTGCACCCGGTCGGCGATCTCGCGCAGCCACGCGCTGTCGATGCGGTCCGCTTCGCGAATCCGCAATCCGTCGCATCGATATTCCTCGAGCCAGTACAGCGCGTTGTCGCAGAAGAAATCGCAGACCTGCGGATGATCGAGCGCGAGCGGCGGCGCCTGTAGCGGATCGTCGCGGGTGTCGAAGAACGGTTGCGCGTAACGCCGCATCTCGTCGTTGCCGCAGCCGAAGCGCGCGTAGTCGAGATCGAGCAGCATCGCGAGGCCGAGGCCGTGCGCATCGTCGATCAGGCGCTTCAGCGCGTCGGCGCCGCCGTATGCGGCAATCGGCGCGAACGGCAGGCTGTCGTCGCGCGCGTGCGGCGCCGCGAGCAATTCGAGCGCGGTGACGCCGAGTTGCGCAAGCTGCGGCAAGCGTTCGCGAATGCCGTCGTAGCCGCCCGCCGCGCCCGGCTGGATCGCGTAGAGCGCGATCTCCTCCCACGGCCGGCCACGCCAGAACGTGTGGCGCCACGTGAACGCGCGCGGATCGACCACTTCGCTCGGCCCGTCGACGCCTTCCGGCTGCGAGCGCGATGCGGGATCGGGAATCGTCAGCGCATCGTCGAGCCGATACCGGTAGCGCGCGTGCGCGCCGCAATCGGCGAACGTCTCGAACCAGCCGTCGCCCGCGGGCGCCATCGGGAGTTCGAGCGGGCCGCCCGCGGTTTCGAGCGCGAGCACCGCGCTCCGATGCGCGGGCGCCCAGACGCGAAAGTGAGTGCGTGTCGTCGCGCCCGCGGCGCCGCAGGGTTGAGCGCCGAACGGCAGGCAATGCGAATGGTGCTGCGCATATGGATCATGCGGACATTCGGACATGATGCGCTCCTCCTGCGCTCAGAGGCATGGCGAAGCGCTGTGTGCGGCGCGCATGCGTGACGCGCGTGGTCCGACGAAGAAAGGGCACCCAGTATGCGCCGATTCGCACCCCGATGCGAGATTCGGCGGGAGGTTTTAAACGTGAAGCGACCCCGAAATGGCCGGTAGCCGCAATACCATGATCGCCACTCGCCTTGTTACGAGCCGAATCGCTGCTTACGCTGCGGATTCGCGCACGATCCCCGCGCGCGGATCATCAGGAGTCCGACCGCCATGTCCACCCCATCCGGCACCGCCAAGTTCGATTCATCGCGCGCCGCCGAATACGCGGAACAAAGCCGCATCGCGCTCGCGGGCTATGACGCATGCCACGATCTCTGCGCATGCATGCTCGCATCGTCGGTCTCCGCCGATGCGGGTGCCGCGCAGATCCTCGCGGCGGGTGCGGGCGGCACCGCGCGCGAGATCGTCACGCTCGCCCGCCTCGAGTCCGGCTGGCGCTTCACCGCGGTCGACCCGTCGCGGCCGATGCTCGACCTCGCGAGCGCGAACGTCGCCGCGGCCGGTCTCGACGCGCGCGTGACGACGCACCACGGCTACGTCGACGACCTGCCCGCCGACGCCAGCTTCGACGGCGCGACGCTGATCGGCGTGCTGCACCACGTGCCCGGCGACGACGCGAAGGCCGCGCTGCTCCGCTCGATCGCGCTCCGTTTGAAGCCGGGCGCGCCGCTCATCGTCGCGGGCAACTATCGCCGCTATGCCGAAGATCCGCGGCTCCTGAGCGCGTGGGCGCAACGCTGGCGAATGCACGGCGCGACGCCTGACGAAGTCGCGCAGAAACTCGCCACGATTCTGCGCGGCGCGGACCCGCCCGCGTCCGAAGACGCCGTGCATGCACTGCTCGGCGCCGCCGGGTTCCGTGAGCCGGTGCGTTTTTTTGCGAGCCTGTTCTGGGGCGCGTGGATCGCGATGCGCGGCGCGTGAGCGCGCTTGCCGGCGGTTCGGGCCGCGACGTCCGATGCGGCAGCGGCGTTTTCACGCGCCGGGGCCGGGCACCGGGCGGCGCGCGCGGTCACCGAAGCCACGTCGCCCGCTCAGAGCCCTTGCCAAGCCCCATCCCGCCCCATTCCCCTACAACCGCCCCAGCGAATCCTGCACAATCGTTCAATACATTCCGCGCCGCGCACGATAGCTTATCCGTTCCGAGGGTTCACCAAAGATGCGGGAGCAAGGATTGCCGAGCCTGCCCTTGCTCCCGCCGATAAGACGAAGGCAGGCACACCGGCTGCACGGAGGGCCACGAACGTGAGTGTTGAATCGGTTCGCCAGTTTCTGGCGGAGAAGGCGCCGGATATCGACGTCATCGCGTTGAGCGAGAGCAGTTCCACGATGACGTTGTCGGCGGCCTGGGACATCAAGCCGGCGCAGATTGCCAAGACGCTCGCGATGAAGGTCGGCGACGCCCACGTGCTGCTCGTATCCTGCGGCGATTCCCGTCTCGACAACCAGAAAATCAAGGCCGCGCTGGGCGGCAAGGCGAAAATGCTCTCCGCGGAGGAAACGGTCGCCGTCACCGGCCATCCGGTGGGCGGCGTCTGTCCGTTCGGTCTCTCGACGCCGCTCCCCGTTTATTGCGACGTGATGCTGAAATCGTACGATTTCGTCGTGCCGGCCGCAGGTTCGACGCATGCGGCGCTGCGCATCGATCCGGTCCGGCTGGCGGAACTGGTCGAAGCCGAGTGGGTCGACGTTTGCAAGTAGACTACGCGCCGCGCGCCCGTTGGAGGCAGCGGCGCACGCCGGCCGGCATCGCACGCTACAGCACACTCTCCATCAGCCCGGGCGACATTTCATCCGACCTCTCAGCCGCCGTCATCGCATGATGAACGGGCACCGCCGTCCGCAACGCCGCCTTGCCCGCTGCCCGAAGTTCGGCAATCGATTCGAAGCCCATCATGTTAAGCGCCGGCAGCATCTCGCCCTTCAGCAATTCGAGACATCGCGAAACGCCCGTCTCGCCCGCCGCGCCGAGTCCATAGATATAGGCGCGCCCGATCGAGACCGCGCCGGCCCCGAGCGCAAGCGCCTTGATCACGTCCGCGCCGCGCCGCACGCCGCCATCCATCAGAATCTCGGTCCGCGTGCCGACGGCATCGGCGATCTCCGGCAACACGTCCATCGCCGACGGCGCCGGATCGAGTTGCCGCCCCCCGTGATTCGAGATCAGGATGCCGTCAACGCCTTCGTCGACCGCGCGCCGCGCATCGTCGGGATCGAGGATGCCCTTTATGATGATCTTGCCGGGCCAGCGCGCGCGCAACCACTTGACGTCCGCCCAGGACAAACGCGAATCGATCATCCGGCCGACCGCCGCGGACTGCTCGAGCAACGATGTGCCGAGATCCGGATAGCGCAACACGTTGCCGATCTTCGGCACCCCATTGGATAGCGCGCCAACGCACCAGCCCGGGCATTTGAGCATCGACCACACGCCCCGCGCCGACAAGCGCGTCGCGGCACGAAAACCGTTGCGCGCATCGCGCTCGCGAATCGGGATATGGCACGTGTCGACCGTCAGGACGACGACGTCGACGTTCGCCTGCCGGCAGCGCGCGAGAATATCCTCGGTCAGATCGCGATCGCGAAACATGTAGAGCTGGAAATACAGCGGACCGGACCGCGCGGCGGCAACCTCCTCGAGCGAACAGATCGAGAACGTCGACAAGCATTGACCGATGCCCGCCTCGTCGGCCGCGCGCCCCGCTGCGATCTCGCCCCGCGGCCAATACATGCCGGCGAACCCCACCGGCCCGAGCAGGATCGGAAGCCGATGCTCGGCGCCGAGATATGTCGCGTTCAAACCCGCCGCGCTGCTCTGCACGCCGGTCAGCACCTTTTGACGCAACCGCCAGCGCGCGAAATCGTTTTCGTTCGCGCGCATCGTGGTTTCGCTGTTTGCGCCCCCCTCCAGATAATCGAAGAAATACCTGGGCACGCGCTTTCGTGCCATTTTTCTCAAATCATCGATGCTCCAAGCCTTCCCGACATTGGCCATCTGGAATCTTCTCCGTTCGCCGCCGGCACATGGCGGACGTTCGTCTTTTTTCCGCGAGCGCCGGTACGGGAGCTCATTACGCTCACGCCGCCGCACCACGGTCACGTTTTCATGGCGACAATTCTGATTCGACAGGATTTCCGCGCTGACTGCCTCATCGACATTCTAATTTGATTTCCATCGACCTTGAACCGCTTCTCAATCATTCAGCAGTCCGTTGAATCAATGAATTTTCGGAACGGGAGGAGGCATATGGACGCGACGCACGATGGTGATTCGCCGATAGCCGAACGGCGCATGGAAGGCGTCCGCTTGCTCGAGATGGGTGTGCCGAAGGCTGACGTTGCGCGAAGGCTGATCCTCTCGCGGCAATCGGTGTGCAGATGGGCGAAACGGCTGGCGGAGCACGACGTGCGCGCCCCAAAGTCGCCGGGACGGCCGAGGTGGCTGGATTCCGCACAATGCGCGACGCTTTGTGCCATCCTCGGCGACGACGCACTCGCGGAGGGCTTCACAAGCCCGCAATGGACGGTCAAGCGAGTGCGCACGCTGATCGAGCGCGCATTCGGCGTCGCATACAGCAAAACCGACGGCTGGGAATTGCTGCGCACGCTCGGCGTCTCGTTGCAACGAACGGACAGGCATTCGAGCATCGCGCGCTGATGCACGCTCAAAGAAATCCCGCCTGCATCGAGGCCGAGCGACATCGAGACCGCGTCGCGACGGCATGCCCGCCACCGGCGCATGTAGCCGGGCGCCTGATCGCGCGCCCGCCGATCGCGAGGACCGGGTTCCGACCATGGCGAGCGCCGGATCTGCTTCGGCGCCGAATCGGCCATTCCAGCCGCGCCCTCCTCCTCTCCGGCCACGGCGAGCAGCCCACGATAATATCCGCACGACAATCATTTCATTCGAATAGCGCAATCAGCGAAACAATCGCCAATATCGCCGCCAAAGAAATATTGATGATGCGAGACGCGACCGGATCGTGCAGAAACCGGGATAACGATACGCCGGCCAGCAGCCAGCCGAGATGGATGACGATGATCATCACGCTCAGCAGGACGACCTTGGCGGCGGCGTCGAGACCATAGTTGCTGGCGACGAGCGTCGTGCCTGCAAACACCGCGCCGATAGCGATATACGCCTTCGGATTGGCGACCGCCAGCAGGAAGCCCCCTTTGAACGCGGGGGACGAGAGGTTTCCCTCGCGCTTGTCGAGCGGCGGCGCCGTGGCGATCTTGTACGCGAGGTAGAGGATGTAGACGGCGGAAACGATGTTGAGAACCCTCGCTCCGTTCGGCATCGACATCACAAATGCCGTCACGCCCATCGATACGAGAAGCAATACCGCGACCGTGCCGGCGATGAGGCCCCACGCATATTTGAGCGACCGGCGCACGCCGTAGGACGCGCCCATCGCGGTCGCACTGACGGTAGAGGGGCCGGGGCTACCCATCACCACGGCCGCTGCAAAAAGCAGTGCCACTAGAGAGCGCAATGTCTCCGAAACAAGGTCGACTTGGTTTACCATCGAAGCTCCAACGCGCCATCTTTTCTGAATAGGTAGCTTATGGAAGCGTCACGGAGGCTGTCTTGAACGATTGTGCACGCGACACCACGCCCGATCGAAACCATATTCGGATCGGGTCCGGCGCCACGGGCATCGAACGCGTGGAGGCGCACTTCCTCGATCATGCGTTCACGCCCCATCGTCACGACACGTACGCGATCGGCATCACGCTCTCGGGCGTGCAGACCTTTCGCTATCTCGGCGAAACCCGGCACTGCCTGCCGGGGCAGTGCCATATCCTGCACCCGGACGAATTGCACGACGGGCGCGCGGGAACCGACGAAGGCTTCGGTTATCGGATCGTGTACGTCGATCCCGCGCTCCTCCAGGAAGCGCTCGGCGGCCGCATGCTTCCGTTCGTCCGCTCGCCGATCTTCCAGGCGCCCGCCGTCTCCGAGGGCCTCGCGGCCGGCATCTGGAACCTGGATGAAGAAATCGACAACGTGTCCCGCGTCGACATCGCCGTCGCCATCGCGAACCTGTTGACGGCCGCCGCCGCGACGGGCGACGCGCCCAAGGCAGGTCCTCTCGCCATGGCGGAATTGACACGCATACGCGATATCATCGCGTCCTGCCCGCACGAGCCGATTTCGATGGACGCGCTCGAGCACATATCAGGACTCGACCGCTGGACGATCGCCCGCCAGTTTCGCAGGCTGTTCGGCACGAGCCCGAGCCGCTTTCGCACGCAACGGCAGCTCAATCTCGTGCGTCGGCTGTTGATGGAAGGCGAATCCCTGTCGACCGCGTCCACGGACGCGGGCTTTTCCGACCAGAGCCACATGTCGCGACACTTCAAGAGTACTTACGGTATCACGCCGGGTTCGTGGATTTCCGCGGTGCGCGCCCGGCGCTCGCTGCACCAGACAGACTACTAAAGACGTCCGACCGGACGGCGGCAGACCACCTCTCGCCCCGCCTCTTTCGATCGCCGAGCCCGCCCAACAGGCGGATACGGCGTCCCCGTCCAAGCGCTCACGCGCATGCGTGGCCCACCCGGCCGCGCCCGACATCCTGCACGCTGCCGACGGCGCGCCCGTCAGGCTTCGCATGAACTAACCGGTGAGACAATTTTTGCGGACCCTCCTTGATTCGATGTCTCCTGCCCGGGCAGATATCGCGTTCGCGGCGCATCACGACGGAAACGGTCCGCACCGGCCGGACCAGCGTGCCCGAATCGCCTGGACAACGAAGTCGCGCGCCCTCGGATGCTGCGATCGCGCCGCACCGAAAACGGCGCCGGCTCGATCGCCGGTAGTTGCACGCTCAACATCCCGCTCCGATCGAGTCGGACGTCATCCGCTTATCCGACAGGGCCGCCTTATCGAATTTTGATACCCCTCTGCGAACCCAACAATCAACTAGGAATTTTCCGCTTCGATCCCCATCGGGTTCATTTGCAACCAAAAATTTAATTACCAAATAAAATCAATCATTCAATACATCACAAGCAATGAAAAGTTGGTATTGCCAATCAATATACAGTCGCAGTAATTTAAAGGACATATCTCAACGCATTCATCCGACCCCGCACACCGCGAGCGTTTTCTTTGCGCGCCTTTCGCCATCGGCGCGGCACTCCGGCTGGTCGCGGCGATTCGTCATGAAGTTCGGCAGTCCCCGAAGCATGGCTTGGCGCGTATGGCTCGAAATCGTACAGTGTTTCCTCCCGAACGCGCGCAAGTGGCTGTCGTGCAGGAACGCCGCAGCGTCATCGGCGACAAGCAGATATCGCTCAGGATATGCGGTGAATCGACCCAGGGATACTTGCTCGAGCGGCATCACGCAGCGCCGCGCGAGCCTTCGTTCGTGCAACGTGTGAATCTGTTCGATCACGCGGTGATTGCATCATTCATCGAACACGATCCTTATTCCGTTGAGCTGGAAAGCCTGTACCGCACAGTAATCTGCATGCCGAAAGATGCGCTGAATCCCGCCGAACACGAAGCGACCCAACCCGAATTCGCGTCGGAATGCGTCAGCGAAAGCGGTTTATTGACGGTGATGCGCAACACGATCTCTGAATGCGGCGCAACAAACTGCTTTTATCACTTTTTCCGGATCGACGAAAAAACCGGGAACTTGAAGAATCACGAATTATTGATCGGCGGAACGCCGGTTTGGGCACACCGTTATGTGCATCGCCATTGGTATCTGAACGATCCCGCGATTGCGCACGCGCGCAACGACACGCGCCCGCTGCGCGCGTCGACGCTCGCGCCGCTGCCGTCCGATCACTGGCTGAATCAGCAGACGCAATTTCTCGGCCTGACCAGCAACGTGTTTTTTCCTGCGCACCGCCGCGATGACGACACGATCGGTTTGTTGCACGTGAGTTCTTCGCTTCCGCCCGAGCAAGGCGAAGAGATCATCTGGCGCAACCGGCGAACGCTGCGCGGCCTCGCGACCGAGATGCTCGAGTGGAAGGTGACGTCGCAGCGCCAGACGCTCGCCCGGGAGATGTCGCTCAGCCACCACGAGATCGTTGCGTTGCGGCTCGTCGGCAGGGGCGGCAATGCGCGCCACGTCGCCGAGGAGTTGAAGCTGGAGGAGCATGCGGTCTATCAGCTATTCACGTCGATCAACAAGAAGATGAACAGCAGCCACATCAAGACGAGCGCGAACAAGGCGAAGCAGTTCGGCTTTCTGGCGGAAGGGTACATCTCGGACTAGGGCGTGTTCACACTACATTAGTTTGAGGTTATGCTTCGGAGATGGAAATCTCCGAAGCCCAATTCAAGCAGATCGAACATTGCCTGCCGCGACAGCGTGGCAATGTGAGCCTGTCGAACCTGCAAGTGCTCAACGCGATCCTTTATGTGGCCGAGCACGGATGTAAATGGCGCGGCCTGCCACCACGTTTCGGCCGCTGGCACACGATCTACACGCGCATGAACCGTTGGTCTCGCAACGGTGTACTGGACCGAGTGTTCACGGAGTTGCAGCGCGCGCAGATCATTCGCGTTCGGATTGAAGCGGTATCGCTGGATAGCACGATCGTGAAGGTTCATCCTGACGGCACCGGTGCGTTAAAAAAAATGGACCTCAAGCCATCGGCAAGTCTCGCGGAGGATGGACAACCAAGATTCATATGGTTGCCGCGGATGCTCGAACAGCCATAACGTTCGCACTGTCGCCCGGTCAAGCCGGCGATGCGCCGCAGGGACGTGCACTGCTCGAACGCCTGGGGCCGCCGAATCGGCCGCTGCACCTGCTGATGGACAAGGCGTACGAAGGTAACGAAACCCGACAACTCGCGCTCGATCTCGGCTTCATCCCGGTCGTCCCTCCGTTGAGTACGCGCGTCGAGCCTTGGGAATACGACCGGGAAATGTACAAGCGTCGTAACGAAGTCGAGCGGCTGTTCCGTCGATTGAAGGGTTTTCGTCGCATCTTCTCGCGCTTCGACAAACTCGACTTGATGTTCATTGCCTTTATCAACTTCGCCCTGATTATCGAAGCCCTTCGATAGTGTGAACACCGCCCTAGGCGGGGCGCCGCGCACGGCGCCCCGCCCGTTCGTGCGATCGTCGACGGCCGCTCGCGGGCAAACCCCTTGCGCGAGCGGATTCAGTGCCCCAACACCGAATAGGCGAGCGAGCCCGAAAATGTCGCGAGCACGAGCGACGCGCAGCGCATGAACGTCGACGTATGCGCGGCCCACGAGCGCTGCGACGTCAGCAGCCCGCCGAGGCTCGACCAGCCGACGCCGATCGGCGCGAGCACGATCAGGAACACCATGACCGCCCATCCGAAGTAGCTGAGCGAGCGGAACGCCTCGAGCGGGAACATCGTGCTCGCGAACAGCAACGCCTTCGGGTTCATCAGCGTTGCAACGAACAGATCGCCAAAACTGATCGGCCCCGCGGACAGTTCATGCAGCGCGCGGCTCTTCGACCACATCTTGACCGCGAGCCACAGGATGTACGCGGCGCTCAACAGCTTGATCGCACCGAAGAGCCAGGGGCGACTCGCCGCCACCGAGAGCAGGAAGAAGCCCCATAGCGAGATCGCGACGACGTAACCCATCGCCTCCGCGATCACGAGGTGCCAGGTGCCGCGCAAACCGGCCTTCAGGCCCGACGACAACAGCAGCGTGTTCGTCGGCCCCGGCACGATCAGCACGAGCGACACGTAGAACGACATCTTGAGCAATGCATCCTGAATGAGCACGGCGCCTCCTCGGTTCGTCGGCTTCGGTTAAGGGGATCATCGGCTCGCCGACGGCGCGGGCGAAGCCGCGGCCGGCGTGCCGGCGAAATAGCGATTGCCGTCGGGCGCGAGCCAGTCCGCGCGCACCGGCGTGAACACGTCGAGATCGATCGCGTCTTCGAGACACAGCGCGTTGTGCGGCACGTTCGCCGGAAGATGCAGGATCTCGCCGGGCCCGACCTCGACCTCGTGCTCGAGATGTTCGCCGTACCGAAACCGCAGGCGCCCCTCGAGGATGTAAGTGAACTGCTCGTTCGGATGCGAGTGCGTCCCGACGAACGCGCCCTTCTTCAGGTACAGCTTCGCCATCGTCAGCGCGTCACCCGAGACGACCTGCCGCTCGATCCGCTCGGTCAGCGTTTCGCGCTCGACCCGATTCCACGAGCCGAAACCTCGTTCGTTCAAACCGGCCACGATTTCCTCCTTGTGCTCGATCGTGTGAAATGCGTTTGCGCTCACGCGGACAGCTCGCTGATCCGCACGCCGTCCGTCGCGCGCTGCACGTCCCGTTCGCGTGCGAGACGGCTCGCCTCTTCGATGATGATGTCCTCTTGTCCGGCCACGAGCTTGCGCTCCGCGAGCCGCTTGTACAGCTCGAACTCGTTCACGCCGAATTCCTGCGCGGCTTTCTGGATATGCGGCACGTAGCCGGAGAAGAGTCCGTACAGCCCGCTCGCGATGTTCGCCGGCTGGATATGCGGCGTCTTCGGATTGAGAAACGCCTCGGTGCCGCGCGCGAGCGCCATCACATGCTCGAACGTCGTGCGTGTGTCATGCCCTTCGCGCTCCATCGCGGCGACGAGCGTTTCGAGCTGCGTATTGCCCGCGCCGGCGCCGAAGCCCTTCACGCACGCATCGACGATGCGCGCCCCCGCTTCGAGCGCGACGAGACTGTTCGCAACCGCGAGGCCGAGGTTGTTGTGCGCATGAAAGCCGACGTCGATATCGAGGCCGTCGACGAGGCGCTCGACCTTCGCGCGCACGAGCGACGGCGTCGAATAGCCGGCGCTGTCCATCAGCACCACCGCCTGCGCGCCGTACCGCTCCATCAACTTCGCCTGCGCGAGCAGCACGTCGGACGGCGCCATGTGCGACATCATCAGCACGCCGAACGCCGTGCGGCCGGCCACCCGGGTCTGCTCGATGAATCGCGCGGACACGTTCGCTTCCGTGCAATGCGTCGCGACGCGCACGACGTCGACGCCGATCTCGAGCGCGAGCGCAATGTCCGCCGCCTTGCCGAGCCCGGGGATGAAATGCACGCCCAGCCGGCTCGTGCGCAGCGCGGCGCGCGCGGTCTCGAGCATCAGGCGATCGCCGATCGGCGTCTGCCCGAGCAGGCACGACGAGCCGCCGAGACCGTTGCCGTGACCGACTTCGACGATGTCGATGCCGGCTTCGTCCGCCGCGCGTGCATACGCATGTATCTGCGCGGCGCTCAACTGGTGACGAATCGCGTGGTTGCCGTCGCGCAAGGTCGCATCGCTGATCAGTATCATTGTGTGGCTCCTAGTCTGGCGGTTGCGTGCCGATGCGAGGCGACCGCGAGCGCCGCGCAATTGATGATGTCCAGGTTGCCCGCGTACTCGGGCAAATAGTCGCCGCGCCCGCGCACGGTCAGGCTGATCGTGATCCGCCCCTGGCTCTCGATCGGCTCGACGACGAGCCGATAGCCGGGCACGTATTCGCGAACCTTCTCGACCATCTCGGCAACGCACGCGCGCACGCGGTCGAAATCGCGGTAGCGCGCGTGTGCATAGAGCGTCGTCTGCATCCGCACGCCGGGCTCGGCCGGATTGATGTTGAGGATCGCCTTCGTCTTCTTCGCACCGCTGAACTGCGCGAGCGCGTACTCGGTCGTCGTCATGTATTCGTCGATGTTCTCGCGCGTCGCGATGCCGGCGCTGCGCGACGCGATCGCCGACACCACCTCCAGGTATTCGATCTCGTCGACCGCCTGTTTCAGCGCGTACGCGAGCGGCAGGCTCGCCTGCCCGCCGCAGGTGATCAGGTTCACGTTCTGCTCGGCGCCGATGTCGTCCAGATTGATGCACGGCACGCACAGGCGGCCGAGCTTCGCGGGCGTCAGATCGATCACGAACTTGCCCGCACCGGAGAAGAAGCCGTTGTTGACCTTGTGTGCGGCGGCCGACGTCGCGTCGAACACCAGGTCGTACGCATCTTCGTTTTCCTTCAGGAAATCGAGGCCGTCGCTCGACGTCTCGACGTTGCAGCTGCGCGCGAGCTTCAGCCCGTCGCTGTTTGCATGGCGTCCGACGACGAACTTCAGATCGAAGTGCTCGGATGCCTTGACCTTGAACATCAGGTCGAGCCCGATGCTGCCCGATCCGAGAATCGCCACGCGCGTGCGCGATGACTTGTTCTTCATGTTTCGCTCTCCTCCGTCAAATGACCCATGCGCGCCGCCGGCTCGCGCGTGCCGTGCGGCCCGTCCTGCGCCGCGCGCGCGAGCACGCGCTCCAGCTCGCGGCGCACTTCGGCAAGCACGCCGCCTTCCTCGCCGTGCATAAAGAAATGGCCGCCGGAAAATCCGACATAGCGCACGGCACCGATCGTTTCCGCGAGCCAGCCGGACAACCCGGCATCGCTGACGAGACCGTCGTTCGAGCCGTGCAACACCAGCATCGGACAATCGAGCGGCGTCGACTCGACGTAGCGGTACGTCGCCGAGATCGTCAGATCCGCGCGCAGCCGCGGCAGCCACAAGTCGCGCAGCGCGGGATCGGCGATCAATGCTTCGGGCGTGCCGTTGTAGTCGCGCACCGCGGCGATGAACGCATCGTCGGGCAGCGTCTGAATGCCCGCGTCCCGCCACCTGAAGCGCGGCGCGCTGCGGCCCGACGCGACGAACAGCAAGGGTTGCGCGAAGCCGCGTGCGCGCAGCAGGTGCGCGAGATCGAAGGCGATCAGCGCGCCCATGCTGTGGCCGAAAAACGCATACGGCAGATCGAGCAGCGGTGGCACGACGTCCGCGAGCGCCTCGACGATCGGCTCCGCTTGCTCGATCAGCGGCTCGCCGAGCCGATACTCGCGGCCGGGCAATTGCACGGCGACGACTTCGACCCAATCCGGCAAGCCGCCCGGCCAGGTCCGGAAGATCGACGCGGTCGCACCCGCATAGTGAAAGCAGAAGAGCCGCACACGTGCGTTGCGCGCTTCGTGGACGATCAGCCACGGCGAATCGACTGCGGCTTCGCGCGCGCTCATGCCCGTGCTCCGTCGCGCGACGGCACCGGCACGGGCGTGAGCCAGTTCCATTTGTCCGCGTGCGTGCCGCGCACGATGCCGAAGTACTGATCCTGGATCGCCTTCGTCACGGCGCCGCGCTTGCCGCTGCCGACCGGCATCCGATCGACCGAGCGCACCGGGCAGATCTCGACCGCCGTGCCCGTGAAGAAGATTTCGTCGGCGAGATAGAGCATTTCGCGCGGAATGCTCGTTTCGGTGACGGTGTAGCCGAGGTCGCGCGCGATCCGAATCACGCAGTTGCGCGTGATGCCGCTCAGGATGCTGCTGCCGATCGACGGCGTGAAGATCTCGTTCTTGTAGACGAGAAACACGTTTTCGCCGCTGCCTTCGCTGACGAAACCGTTCGCATCGAGCGCGATGCCTTCGCTCATCCCGTTCTCATGCGCCTCCATCACGATCGCCTGGCCGTTCACGTACTGGCCGCCGATCTTCGCGAGCGTGCTCGCCGCCCCGCCGCCGTTGCGGCGCCAGCTGCTGACCTGCACGTCGACGCCCTGCTGCAGCGCCTCGTCGCCGAGATACGCGCCCCATGGCGTGGTGATGAGCAGCGCCTCGGCCGGGCATTGGCGCGCGTCGAGCCCGAGCGATTCGCCCGCGCCGCGATAGACGAGCGGCCGGATGTACGCGCTGCGCTGGCCGTTCGCGCGCAGCGTCTCGACCGTCGCTTCCATCCACTGCCCGACGCTCATCGGCGACGGAATCCGCGCGACCTTGCAGCTGAACAGCAGGCGCTCGAAGTGCTCGCGGCCGCACAGGATCGCCGCCTTCTCGCCGATCTCGTACGCACGCACGCCCTCGAACACGCTCGTCCCGTAATGCAGCGCATGGCTCATCACATGCACCTGTGCGCGCTCCCACGGCACCAGTTCGCCGTTCTTCCACACGTAGCTCGCTTTCATCGTTGTTGCGCTCCTCACATGACGTTGTATTGGTTGAATGCATCGACCACGCTGCGCCCCTCGGCGATCGCGCCGCGAACCTTGCGCTCGAGCCGGTTCTTCGCGATTGCACGCGTGATCACCTCCTGCTCGGCCTCGCGCGGAATCACGCAGACACCGTCCCCGTCGCCGAAGATCAGATCGCCCGGACGAATCCGCACATTGCCGACCGTGATCGAGCAGCGGTAGTCGACGACGTTGTGGCGGCCTTGCAGACCGTACGCGTACGTACCGTGCGCGAACGCCGGCAGATTCAGTTCGAGGATCGCGTTCGCGTCGCGCACGTGCGCGTTGAGCACGACGCCTGCTGCGCCGAGATTGCGCGCGCGCGTGACGAGCAGGTCGCCAAGCCGCGCAACCGCCGTCGGGCCGCCGCTCGCGATGTAGACTTCACCGGGGCGCAGCGCCTCGACCGATTCGAACAGCAGTCCGAACGGCTTCGCGTCGTAGCGCTTGAGGCCGCCGTGCGGCACGGGCTGCTCGTCCTGCACCGGCATCGCGCGGCCGATCATCACCATGTCCCGCCGTAGCGGCCGGATCTCCGGCGGCAGCATCGGGTAGGCGAACCCGAGCAACTCCATCACGTCACTGACGGGGCAGGTCGAGAGCTCGGCGCGCATCAGCGCGAACAGCTCGTCATCTGAATTCCACTGCGCCATTTGTCTGTCATCCGATTAGGGTGGAGCTCGCATCGCTCAGGAGCGGTTCGAGCTCGCGGTTGATGTGGTCGAGTACCGACGCCTCTTCGTCGTGGATGAAGAAGTGATCGCCGGCGAACCGGTACCGCGCGAAGCTGTGCTTCGTCTCGCCCGCCCAGCGGGCGAGCCCCGCGTCATGCACGAGACCGTCGGCGGCGCCGTGGAAGACGACGATCCGGCAGTCGAGCGGCGCCTGCCGCTCGTACCGATACGTCTCGAACACCGCGCCGTCCGCGCGAATCCGGGGCAGCAGCAACTCGAGCAGCGCCGGGTCCTGCAGGATCGCGTCGGGCGTGCCGTTGCAGCCGCGCAGCACTTCGACGAACTCCGCGTCCGACAATCGATGCCGAATCACTTCCGGCTTCACGTCGGGCGCGTTCTGCGCGGACGCGATCAGCAAGCGCGGCTGCGGATATCCGCGAGCGCGCAGCACCCGCGCAACCTCGAAGCCGATCAGCGCGCCAGTGCTGTGCCCGAAGAACGCGAATGGCCGGTCGAGCAACGGCGCGAGCGCGTCGACGAGCGGGGACGCGACGTCTTCCATCGTGTACAGCAGCGGCTCGTTCAGGCGATTCTCTCGGCCGGGCATCTGCACGGCGACCAACTCGACATCGTCCGGCAGCGCCTCGTCCCAGTGCCGGAAAATCGAGCCGCCGCTGCCCGCGTAGTGAAAGCAGAACAGCCGGATTCGCGCATCGGGTTTCCGTTCGTCGGCGCCGAACAGGAACCAGCGGGGCTCGCATGCATTCATGTCGGCGCCGCCCATCGCTTACGCGACCGCCGCGACGGCGGCGAGCGGTTTCGTCACGCGGTTATGGCCGTAACGGTCCTCGCCCGCCACCAGCACCGTGGAGTAACGGTCGAGCGGCAGCACTTCGCCGAAGTGGTGGAACGATTCCTGCCCGGCGTAGACCTTCACGTGCGTCGGCACGAAGCGCGTCGCCCAGCCGAAGCGCACCGAGTCCTTGCTCGTGTTCGGGTTCGAGCCGTGCATGCAGCGCGACGTGAAGATGAAGAACTGGCCGGGCTTCACCTCCATGTGCACCGCACGCGCTTCATCCGGCTTCCAGCTCGGATCGAGCTTCAGCTTTTCGTAGTCGTAGCCGTAGAAGCCCGATTTCTGGCCGTCGTCGAGCACGCGCTTGTTGAAGTTCTCCGGCTCGAACGGGATGTTGCGCTTCTCGTCGAAGAACCAGGTGCGATGGCTGCCCGGCATCAGCTTCAGGCATCCGTTCTCCTTCGTCGCCTCGCTCATCGCGATCCACGCGGTCAGCTCCCACGGCCGCCCTTCCTCCGCCGCCGTCGGCTCGAGCTTCTCGGTGCCTTCGAACTCGACGAAGCTTTCGGCCTGGTGCCAGTCGGTGCCTTCGTCGCCCGGATACTTCGGAAACCACTCGGTGCGCCAGCTCAGCACGTCCGGCCCGAGGATGCTCGAGATCCGGTCGACGATCTTCGGATGACTGATGATCTGGTTCAGCGAGAGCATGTCGAGATGGCGGTCGTAGTTGAGCTTGCTGTCCGGGAACGCCGCCTTCGCCGTGTCGAGCAGGTCCATCCGCACTTCTTCCCACACACGGGTCATCTCTTCCGGTTCATACAGCGTGAACGGGCCGGCATAGCCGTTCTCGTAGAAGAATTGCTTCTCGGCTTCCGACAGGTGAAAACGCTTTTGCATATCAGTTCTCCTAAATATGGCGCAAAGAGCCATGTCCTGAAAAAGTCCGCTTGTCGCGGCCGCCGCTCGCGCGGCTGTTGCAATACCCTGCGGTGTCAGCCCGCGACCGGGGCCGCGGCGCTGCTCATTTCGCGCAGCGCATCGATCTCGGCGCTCAGCGCCGCCACGGTCGAGCGCGTCTTGTCGAAAAACAGCCTCGGCGACGGCGCGACGCCCGTCTTCGCCTTGATCTGCTTGAGCACGTCGACGAGATTGAGCGAATTGCCGCCGATGTCCAGAAAACGAGTATCGCCCGTCACCTTCTTGACGCCGATCACGCTCTCCAGAATCTGAATCAACATCGTTTCGGTTTTCATGGATTCACTTCCTCCTGGTTACTTTCGTTGATGCGTTGTTGCAATATCGACAGAAGCGCTTTGCGATCCGTCTTTCCCGATGACAACTGCGGAAACTGCTCGAGAACCGTAACGTGGCGAGGCACCATGTAGGCGGGCAACTCCGCCGCGAGGCGCCGCCTGATTTCGTCGACCTTCCGGTCGGCATCGAAGGACACGCCGCGATCGAACAGCACGCCGGCGGCGAGCAGCGTCTCGCCATAGCGCGATTCGAGCAGCACCACCTCCGATCCGTGCACGTGCGGCACGCTGTTGATGACCCGCTGGATTTCGCTCAAATGGATCCGGTAGCCGCCGATCTTCACTTCGTTATCCTTGCGGCCCATGTAGTACAGGCTGCCGTCGGCGAGATACGTGCAGACGTCGCCCGTCCGATAGAACGGCACGCCGTCGATGCGCACGAGCCGCGCCGCCGTCTCCTCCGGCAAATTCCAGTAGCCCTGCATCACTTGCGTGCCGCCGATCATCAACTCGCCCGGCACCCCCGGCGCCGTGATTCGTCCGCCGCCTTCGTCGACGAGCAGCGCTCGCACGTGCTCGAGCGGCTTGCCGATCGGATAGAGCGTGCGCCGCTCCGGCTCGATCTCGCGGATCACGTGCGCGGTCGCCGCGCATGTCGCCTCGGTCGGGCCGTATGCGTTGATCACCTGCACGCCCGCGTTCTTCCTGAGCCAGCGCTGGATCGTCTTCACGTCGGGCACGTCGGTGCCGGTGAGAATCGTCTTCAGATGCGCCAGCGGCGCGGATTCGAATTCCTCCGCCTGCGCAATCAGGCCGAGCATCATTCCCCATGCGGAGAAGTGCGTGACATCGTGCCGGCGAATGGCGTCGAACAGCAGATCCGGCGCGTTCACGTCATCGTGCACGTACAGCGATGCGCCCTGCGCGAGCGGGAACAGCATGTCCATCAGGTACACGTCGAAGTTCAGCGGCGAGAAGCTCGCGCAGCGCGATTGCGACGTGACGTCGTAGACCGAGCGCGTCCCCTCGAAGAAGTCCGCGATGCTGCGATGGTTGATCAGCACCCCCTTCGGGCGGCCGGTCGAGCCCGACGTGTAGATGCAATACGCGATCGCGCCCTCGTCGAGCGGCGGCAACGGCAACGGCTGCACGAGCGCGTCGAGCCGCGACGAATCGTCATCGGCGAGGAGCCGCTCGAGCTCGGTCAGCGGCACGATCGGCGCGGCGCACGGCAGCGCATGCTCGATCGCGTCGATCAGGTCTTCGTCGGCGATCACGAGCGTCGGCGCGACGTCGTGCAGGATGTATCGAAGGCGGTCGGCCGGCATGCGCGGATCGAGCGGCACGTGCACGCAGCCCGCCTTGAACACACCGACGATCGCCGCGACGAGCAGCGCGCGGCGGCTCGCGAGCATCACGACGCGGTCGCCCGGACGGCAGCCCAGATCCTGCAGGCGTATCGCGAAGCGAGTGCTGAAGCTGTCGAGATCGGCGTAGCCGAGATCACCGCGAGAATCGGACAACGCGCATTTGTACGGCGTCGCGAACGCGTGAGACTGGATTGCTTGAACGATATGTCTGGCCATCTGACTGAATCCTCTTTGCGATGTCTCTTCACGGGCACCTTCGAGATTCAGGCGGCATTGCGCACCGGCAGACGGCCGAACGGCACGGCATGCGCGTTCGCGCTGCACGTTCGTTCGTCAACGACTACCGGCCCCTCGTCGTTTGACTGCTTGCTGCTTTCTCTCAGACTGCTGGCTGCTCTTTTTCGAATCGCTCGCCGACGCGCCGTCGATGCGCCCATGTAACGGATTCGCGTGCGCCCAGCGTGCAACGCTCGCGGACACACATCGGGCATGCGTGATGCGTACGGCGCGGCGTCGCCTCGAATGCGTGTCGTTCGTCGCCGCATTCATTGGTTGATAGGCTAAATGAAATTCTCCGAGGAATTACTTAGATCACTTCCGGAATATGTTCATGCCATTTCATCGCAATCGGAGAATAAGCGCGCAGGCGGATACTTAAGTGCTTAGCGATATTGATTTTGGCCACACAATTAGTTTAGGCAACCAAATCAATTGACCGCACGAAGCGGGTGCGGCGGACTTCGCTTGATTTGCCCGCGGCGCCTGCGTATTGCAACGAATAAATGGCGAGGTCGCGCTGCGTCACGGTCGCGCCGAACGCCGGCTTAACGGATATCGATGCAAACTTGGCGCATTCGCCGATTTGACCGCCGCCGTTTCCGCTGCGCTCTCAATGCAATCGAAAACACTTGATTTCGCCACCCAATAATCGAAGGACGATGCGATACGCGGCGAGATTCCCGTGTTGCGGCAATAGACAAAATGGGCGCGCGGCGGCGCTTCGCATGTCCGGCCCGTCAGCACCCGCACGCCGCCTTTGCGGCATGTCAGCGCGATCATGAATTCGGATATGCGCGATGCCGAAAAAACGGATGCGCGCGATGCCGGACCGCGTTCGGGCGGCCACTCGTCGCAATTCCGGATCTGTCCGCGCGGGTTCAGCGGCATGGCTGGCTCGACGACGATTGTTCATTTGAGCGGTCATATCGGCCAGCGCAGCCGGCCATTCATGCCCGAAGGCGGCACGGCCGCGCCGCCGTCATCCTTCGACGGCTTGCTTGAGCCGCAGCAGCGCCTGATCCCACTGTCGCCCGATCGCCTCCAGCGCCGCGCGCGCGGCGTCGATCCGCGCGGGATCGAAGCGCCACAGCCGCTCGCGCCCGACCTTCTCGTCGCGCACGAGCCCCGCTTGCGCGAGCACCATCAGATGCTGCGTGACCGACTGACGCGTGATGTCGGTGCCCGCGGTGATCTGCGCGATCGACAGCGCCGCGCCGGCGCACAACGCGGTGACGATTCGCAGGCGAGTTTCGTCGCCGAGCGCAGCGAACACCGACGCGCAATCGCGCAACTGCGCGCGCTTGAGCGGTGCGCGCGGCGGCCGGCCGTCAGCGCGCGTCGACATGCGCGGCGATGTTCGTCATCTGCTCGTCCCAGCCGCCGCTGTTCATCCGGAATGCATCGGCGCGGCGCTCGACCGGCAACGCGTCGAAGCCCGACTCGACAACGGTAAGCAACGGGCCGCCTTCGGCGTCGGCCAACTCGAACACGACGAGCGTCGGCGCTTCTTGCGAGTAGTCGACGGCCGGATCGACCGCGGCGGGATGCCAGCGATACGAGAAATGATGTTCCGGCTCGATCCGCTCGATCCTCATCTGCAACACCAGATGCTCGTAGCCGGGGTATGTGATGCGGCCTTCGACGCGCCGCCCCGCTTCGAACGCCTGACCGGCCAGATCGACGCGAAACCACGCGCCGAATTCATCGGCGTTCGTCAGTGCGCGCCAGACCCGCGAGCGCGGCGCATGCAGCACGATTCGCCTTTCGATACGATCGGTCGACATGTTCATATGCAGCCTCCTGACCGCATATTAGGCAGCGCACCCGTGAAACGCAATGAAATGGCTGCATATGGACGATGGCGATCCGGGCTCGCCTCGGCCCACGCGCGCCGGCTCGCTCCGCCCGTGCGCGGACGGCGGCTAACGCGGCATGCAACATCCGCGCATTCGAGCTCAGCCCAGAAGGCCGGCCGCGACGTTGACCGACAGCCCCAGCACGGCCATGTTGAAATAGAACGACAGGATCGACTGTGCGA
This sequence comes from Burkholderia thailandensis E264, assembly GCF_000012365.1. NCBI lineage: Bacteria > Pseudomonadati > Pseudomonadota > Betaproteobacteria > Burkholderiales > Burkholderiaceae > Burkholderia > Burkholderia thailandensis. Next base: position 663,643 of record NC_007650.1, on the reverse strand, counting down.
GCGCCGCGCGCCGAATCGATCGTCCGCGCAGCGAAACGTCGGACGTCTGCGACGCAACCGCGATCGTGAACGAGAAGTACAGGAAATCCCAATAATCGGGCTCGAGTTCGCGATCGGGAAATGCCATGGCGCGCGCTTCCTTCGGCGAGAGATAGTAGAGCCGCGCATAGTGCAGCGTGAAGATCGTCGGAATCAGGAACCACGCGCCGAACATCGTCGCGCCCGTCACCGCGTAATGGCCGAGGCCGGAGCGGAACCCCACGCTCTTCGCGCTGACGAGTTCGAGCACGATCGCCGCGATGCTCGCGACCGTTGCAAAACAGATGATGGTCAGCACGATCGTCGCGTTCTCGTCTTCGCGCATCGCGATCTCGCGCACCTTGTGATGATGCGCTCGCACCATCCTCACCCACATCAGCACGAGATACAGCCAGATCGTGCAATCCCAGCCGATCAATACGCGCGCGAACGGCCGCAGCGGATACGGGAACAGCAGGCCGAACGCGACGCCGGCGGCGGCCGCGATCACCATGCGCGGGCGATTGCGCAGCAGTTGCGGATAGAACGTCATGGTTGCGCGTCGATACGATCGAAAGTCGGGTGAAAGATCGCGCCGCTGCTGCGACGCGTCGCAGCGATTATCGCCATGTTCTCCCGCTGCGCCAAGCGCGGCTGTGTCCTAAGATGGGCGAATGGACACCGCTCCCCTGATCCGTCGCCATCCCGCGAACCATGCCGGCCGCGATTTCGTCGTCGGCGATCTGCACGGCTGCGTCGATCCGCTGCGCATGCTGCTGCACACCGTGCGCTTCGATCCGGCGTGCGACCGGCTGTTCTCGGTGGGCGACCTCGTCGACCGCGGCACGCAGTCGGAAGCGGCGCTCGCGCTGCTCGAGCGCCCGTGGTTTCACTGCGTGCTCGGCAATCACGAAGACGTACTGTGCTCGGTCGCGGACGGCAGGCTGCCGATGAGCGTGTGGCAGCGCATCGGCGGCGACTGGGCGGCCGATCTGCCCACCGAGACGCTCGAGCGCCATGCGCGGCGGCTGCGCGAGCTGCCGCTCGTGCGCGTCGTCGGCGAAGGCGACGAGCGCTTCAACGTGCTGCACGCGGAATTCTTCGGCAGCGACGCCGATCTCGACCGCGGCGATTACGCACCCGACGTGATCACGCGGCTGCTCTGGGGCCGCGAGCTTGCGTACGGGCGCACCGATCCGGCCGCGCGGCAGATCGGGTTGTCGACCACTTACTGCGGCCATACGCCGATGCACGACGTCATGCGCATCGGCGCGCAGACGTTCGTCGACACGGGCGCGTTCGATCCGTCGGGCCGGCTCACGATGCTCGATGCGAAGAGCGGGGAAAGCTGGTCGATGTCGGTCGCGGCCGCGCGTCACCAGGGCGCGGCCGACGTGCCGCTGCCATGATGCGAGGCGGCGATGGAGCCGGCGCCCGAGGTCGCGACGCGATAGCGCAACGACGCCGAGACGCCGAGACGCCGAGACGCCGAGACGCCGGGATGCCGCGATGCCGCGATGCCGAGCGCCGGCCGCTGGCTCAGCCGACCTGATTCAGCTCGAACACCGCATCGACCGCCGCGCCGTTCCAGTTGTATTCGAGATAGGCGGCGTGGCGGCAATCGTGCAGCAACGTCGTGCGGAACGCGGCGAGACATTCGCCGCCCGGGTCCCGCACCGACGGATACGCGATGCCCGCGCCGCCCGCGTCACGCACCGCCCGGCCCAACGCCTGGCCGGCCGCGTAGTCGACGAGATCGAGGAGCGCCGGATCGCGCTCGCGCCACGTGCGCACGTCGGCGACCTCGCCTTGCGCGGCCACCGTGTAGAGACGCATCTGCTGGCGCATCGGCGGCTCCTTCGTCGCGGCGAGGAACAGCGACGTGTGATAGCGCGTCTCCGCGATCGCCGTGTTGCGCGCGCGGGCGCAATAGAACACGCCGTAGCGGCCGTCCGAGAAACGGCTGCCGTTCGGATTCAGGTGCGTGAACGCCGCCATGATCGGCCCGTAACCGGGCCCGAAGCGCCGCTCCTGAGGCGGCACGAGATCGAGCAGGCCGACCTCGGCCCGCACGCGATCGTTGGTCAGCGCCTCGAGCGCGTAAAGCGCGTCGAAATCCTCGGCCGACGCGACGCGGTCGAACAGGTTGATCGCGGGAAAGCGCGTGGGAATCACGCGGTAGGCGGGCGTCCAGTCGAGCGCCGCAGTGGGCCAGTTCGTCTGCCGTTCCGAAGAAATCACGCCCATCCGCCTCGCGCCGCGTCGAGATATTGCCGCACCGCGACGAGATCGCTGACGTTTCCCGCGAGCATCCGGTCGAGCGCGCGCCTGCCGTTGAACGGCGCGGCGTCGTTCGGCCGCTTGACCCACGCGTCCGCCGCCGCGGGCTGCGGCAGCAGGATCTGCAGCGCCTTGTAAATGCCGAGCACGAGCGACAGGCGCTCGAGCGTATCGTGCGTGAGGCGCGCGGTTTGCGGCGACGCCTTCCATTTGAAGAACGTCGAACGGCCGGGCGAGCCCAGCAGGACGAGTTGCTCGTCGGTCGAAAGATTCCAGTCGCGCGCGATATTGAAGAACGCGCGCAGGCCGGCCGCCGACATTTGCTCGACGGTCGCCTCCGGCGGATTCGGAAACGGCTTCAGGGCGGGACGGGACATGGCGGTTAGTCTCGAAATGAATTCAATAACAAGATTAGTCCATTTCGGGATCTTTGCAAGAAAATGATGGCGGACCCGAATAAGCTGCGGATTGGGATCGATTTGATGGGGCCGGAGAGGAATGTGCTGTCGCTTGGGGGCTGCGGCCCGGGCTATCGCCGGCCGCCGCGTGGATGGCAGCCCGTCTCTGAACGCTCGTCCTGCGGCGACTCCAGCCGTCCGTCGCGCGATCGCGCTGCCGCCCTTTCCATGCACGCGTGCCAACGGCGAATCGCCCGCCTCGTCACTCGGCGCGCGCGGGAAAAGCGACGCGCGGGTCAGCCAAGCACAGGCATGTGCCCACGAGGCAGAAAACAGCGGGGATGCGTGGAAGAATTTTCCCGTCCCCGGGCGCCCTGGGCGCGCCGGGCGCGCCGGAGACGGGCCAAAGCGGCCGGGCAGGAAACGGACGGACGGGGAGCAGGCCGGCGAGACCCGGACATCGCGAAACCGAGGCGCGAGCACCGTTGCCCGCCGCCCCTATTCACGCCGGCTTCGCGCCGTCGAAACCGATGGCTGCCAGCTTCCGCGCTTCGCGCGCCTGCGTCGCCTCGACAATGGCGTCGACGCGCGCGAGATGGTGCCGATTGTCGTAGTCCCACGGATGAAAGCTCGGTCTGAAGAAGCTCAGCCACTCGCGCGCGATCGTCGGAAACATGCCATGGCGCGGGCCGTACAGCAGGCTGACCACGCGCCAGAGGCCGCGCACGCTCTTGTCCGACGTGCGGTCCCACCGGATCAGTTGCGAATGGATCAGGAACACGTTCGGCCAGAACGTCAACGTCGTCAGCAAGTACACACCGATGCGAATCAGATAGCGCTTCGGCCCCGGCTTCATCACCGTGTTCCAGACGTCGAACGACACCGCCTTGTGCTCGGTTTCCTCGAGCGCGTGCCACAGCCACATCTGCTGATAGCCTTCGTGCGAGCCGGCGAGCGCGGCGGGATCGGTCAACAGCCAGTTGGCCAACATCGCCGTATAGTGCTCGGCCGCGACCGTATGCGCGAGCTGCACCGAATGCGGCAGCACCTTCTTCATCCAGCCCGTCACTTTCCAGACGCGCCTGTCGACCGTACGCGCCGGCAGCCGGTTCGCATGCATCAGTTCGTTGTACTCGACGTGCTCACGCGTGTGCATCGCCTCCTGGCCGATGAAGCCGAGCACCTGCTTCTTCAGCACGGGATCGTCGATCCGGTCGCGATAGTTGCGCACCGAATCCATGAAAAAGCGCTCGCCCGCCGGAAACAGCAGCGACAGCGCGTTGAAGAAGTGCGAGACTTGCGAGCCCTGTCCGTGCCAATTCGTCGCGCGCTCGACCGGCAGATCGAAGCGCAGATCGCGGCGCACGGGCATGACGAACACCGGGTCCGTCGACTTCGCGGGTTGATTCATCGATGTCTCCTTTCTGGGCGGCCGCGGGCAACGCGGGCGCGAGCGATGCGCGGCAATCGGACGGGCGGCTGCGCGCACGCCGATCAGGGTTCATGCGCTCTGCCGTTCCGGCACCGAAGCGCTCGCCCGGGTATCGCGCGCCGAAGGTCACGGCACGCGCTCGCGCCCGTCATCGGGCCGCCGATTTTTACATTGACAACTGTAACAATATGGCGGCGAGCGGTGGATAAGCAAGGCGTGAGTTAGTGGCGGCCTTCCAAACGCGGGGCGCGCGGCAAGCGTCGGACGGCAAGCCCGAAAGCCCCGTGCGACGGGCGTTTCGGCGCGATCGCGCGAATCATCGCCCGTCTTGCAAACGTCATTAAGCGGGCGTTTTTCCGCCGCATCGCGAAACGCCGCGAAACCGGCGCGCCGGGAAATCCGGTCGAGATCGCGCGGCTCCCCTACAATAGCGGATCATTTCGACCCTTCAGGAGCATTTCATGGCAGTCGTCACCACCGAATCGGGCCTCAAATACGAAGACCTGACCGAAGGCACGGGCGCCGAGGCGCGCGCGGGCCAGACGGTGAGCGTGCACTACACGGGCTGGCTCACCGACGGCCAGAAGTTCGATTCAAGCAAGGATCGCAACGATCCGTTCGCGTTCGTGCTCGGCGGCGGCATGGTCATCAAGGGCTGGGACGAAGGCGTGCAAGGGATGAAGGTGGGCGGCGTGCGCCGTCTGACGATCCCGCCGCAACTCGGCTACGGCGCGCGCGGCGCGGGCGGCGTGATTCCGCCCAACGCGACGCTCGTGTTCGAAGTCGAACTGCTCGACGTCTGACGCCGGCGTCGCCCGGTCGCCCGCGTTCGCCGGCCGTCTAGTCCGATCATGACCCGCCTCGCTTCGCCCACCCTGTCGCTGCGCCGTTACGGCGTCGTGCGGGAGTCGGACGTGCACGATTTCCATCAGATCGTGCTCGGTGTCGACGGCGCGATGACGATGACGGTCGACGGCGTCGACGAACGGATCGACCGCCGCGCCGCGTGGCTGATTCCGGCCGGCTCGCGGCACGATTACGCGGGGCTCGCCGACAACAGCCAACTGGTGCTCGACTTGCCGCCCGGCTCGCTCGCGGTCCCCGAGCGGCTGTTCGAGCGCGCCAAAACGATGTCGATCGACCCGGGCCTCACGATGCTCGTCGGCGAACTCGCGTCGCGTATCGCGCGCGGGCCGCATGCCGACGCCGCATCGGCCCGTCGCCTGCACTGGCAAGCGGCCGCGCGGCTGTGCGACGCGCTCGTCGGCGAGCTGGGCGGCGCGCCGGCGCAGTCCGCCGCCGGGCTGGACTTCGCGCGAATCGATCGCTGGCTGCGCGCGCATCTCGCGCAGCCGCTGCGCATCGCCGATCTCGCCGCGCACTGCGGCTTCGGCATGCGCCGCTTCCACCAGCTTTTCTGCGAAGCGTTCGGCGAAACGCCGCATCGCTATCTGCAGCGGTTGCGGCTCGACGCCGCCGTCGTATTGCTGGGGAACCCGCAACATTCGCTGGCCGACATCGCGAGCGAAGTCGGCTTCGCCGATCAGAGCGCGTTCACGCACGCGTTCACGAAACGGTTCGGCCTCGCGCCCGGCCGATGGCGCAGCGATCGGCACTGAGTTTGCCGATGCGGGCGCGCGAACCATCCGGCATCGAGCATCCCGCACCCGCCTCGGCGATCAATCCGCCGCCCGAATCGCCTCCTCGTAGACCTCCGCGACGCGGCGCGCGATCACCGTGTTGTCGAAATGCGCGCGCGCGTATTGCCGGCACGCGTCGGCATCCGGCAGCACGAGCGAGCCCGACAACGCGGCCGTCAACCCGTCCGCGATCGCGCACGCGCCGATCTGCGGCAGCACGAGCGCCTCGGACAGGCCGGCGACCGCCTCCGGCAGCCCGCCGACGGGCGTCACGAGCACCGGCGTGCCGGACGCGAGCGACTCGACGGTGATGAGCCCGAATCCCTCCAGCGCGACGGTCGGCACGACGCTCAGCGTCGCCGCGCGGTACAGCGCGGCCAGATGATGGTCCGGCACGAAGCCGAGCAGCTTCACGTTGTTGCCGAGCTCGGCATCGTCGATCCGTTTCTGCAATTCGCCTTCGAGCCGCCCCTTTCCGGCGATCAGCAGCAGCACGTCCGGATGCCGGCGGCGCACGGTCTTCACCGCGTCGATCAGATCCTCGAGCCCCATGCGCCGCACGAGCCGCCGCACCGCGAGCACGATCGGCCGGTCTTGCGGCAGTTGCAGCTTGCGGCGCGCGTCGGCGGGCGTCATCGGCAGATCGAACTGCGCGGTGTCGACGCAGCCGGGCACGACGCGCACGCGCGCCGGATCGATGTTGTAGCGCGACGTGAGGATCTGCCCGAACGCGCGCGACAGCACGATGAGGCGCGACGAGCGCGCGTAGACCGCCTGCTCGAGCCGGTGCTTGACCTTCTGTCCGAGCGAATCCGCGCCCTCGACGTGGCTCTCGTCGGCCCACGGGCCCTGGAAATGCGACACCTGCGGAATGCCGCGCGTCACGTCGAGTCCGGGAAACGTGTACAGCGCGAAGTGCGACGACACCACGTCGGGCCGCTCGGCGCGGACCACGTCGCGCAACGCGTGACGCGCGGCCATCATCCGGCGCGGCAGCGACGACGTCGCCGGCCCGAAGCCGCGGATCGCGCCGCCCGTGTCGGCCGCGACGCGCTCGGAGCCCGCGACGACGCCGCGCACCGCGACCCCCGCGCCCGGCAACGCGCCGACGAGCGAGTAATACATGCGATCGAGCCCGCCCGCCCGTTCGGGAAACCAGTGCATGCCGATTTGCAGCGACTTGATCGACGTTTCGGTATGCTTCATCACGATGGCTCCTGCGTCACGACATGCTCGGCGCCGACGAGCGACGGCGACTGCGACGACTGGCGCAGCCGCCGATACAGCGCGACGTATTGCGCGCCCATGCGCGCCCAGCCGAATCCCTCCATCAGCCTGCGCGCCGCGTCGCCCATCGCCCGGCACGCGTCGCGCGAGCGCGCGAGGCGTTCGACCGCGAGCGCGAGCGCGGCCGCGTCGTCGGGATCGTCGAGCACGATCCCGCACTCCGGCGTGATGATCTCCGCGCCGCCCGCGGTATGCGCGGTCACGACGGGCAGCCCCGCCGCCATCGCCTCGAGCAGCGCCAGGCTCATCGCTTCGTAGCGCGAAGGAAACACGTACGCGTCGACCGACGACATCAGCGTCGGCATGTTCTTCACGAGACCGAGGAAATGCACGCGCGAATCGATCTTCAGCGCGCGCGCCTCGTCCGGATAGGGACTGCCGGGCAAATAGCCCGCGACCGCGAGGTGCACGTTCGGCGGCAGATGCGCGAGCGCCTTCAGCACGGTGCCGAGATTCTTGCGCGGCGTGCGCAGATCGCCGGCGAACAGCAGCATGAACGGCTCGGCCGGCAGGCTGAACGCGTCGCGATCGGGCGTCGCATTCGCGAACGCCTGCGCGTCGACACCGTTGTAGATGACGCCGATCCTCTCGCCGTCAATGCCGATCCGCCGGATTTCGTCAGCCACCTTCTGCGACACGGCCGTGATCGCGCGCGAGCGCCGGTACGCCCAGCGTTCGAGCAGCGTGTTGGCGCGCGTGTAGACGTACTGATACGCGGACCACATCCCCTTCGACAGGCCGAACGGGTAATAGCGGCTCGCGAACCAGCCGCTGTGGACGAAGTGGGCGGTGTTCACATCCGCGCGCACCCACGAGATGAAGCCGTTGACGTGCAGCACGTCGTACGCGTCGCGATGCCCGCGCAGCCACCACGCGCTCTTGATCGCGAACACCTGTTGCTTGACGAGGTTCGACGGCCAGAAGCGGCCCGCCTTCACGGCGATCCAGCGCACGCGCGCATGCGCGAGCAGCTCGGGCGCGACGTGCGACGCGACGAGCGTCACCTGGTAGCCTTCCGCGAGCGCCGCTCGCGCGATCTCGTAATTGACGCGTCCCTGGCCGTCGTTATGGCGCACGACGTGCGTGACGATGGCGATTCTCACTGGTCGGCTCCCGGAAAACGCGCGGCGCTCGCGCGTTGCAGCTTTTGCCAATGCGCCGCGGACAAGATCGAAAATATGCTCATGAACAGCAACAGCCCTCCCGTGCCGATGAACGAATTGGTGAAGACGAGCATCGCGAAGACAGACAAACCCAGACTCAAGCACGCAGCGACGAACTTGTCGCGCCGCAACCTGAACGAAGCGCGCAGCGCGCGGCCGAGCAGCCAGACAAGCCCGAGCAGATAGAGCAGCGTGCCGGGCCAGCCGAGCACGAACGGCACGTTCATCACGCCGCTGTCGAAGCTGCCGTACTTGCCGAGGCCGCCGCTGTCGCTCGACAGCTTCGTCGATGCGCCGGTCGCGCCGAGGCCTTCGCCCGCGACGTCGGTGAACGCGGTCTGCGCGAACGTCGCGTAGAACTTGTTGCGGTCGTCATAGCTGCGGTCGTCCTTCAGGTTCGTGATCGACTGCAGGCGCTGGCCGAGACGGTCCGCCACCGGCCCGACGGTCAGCAGCGGCACGCACAGCGCGGCCAGCACGACCGCGCTGCCGATGATCCGCACGCGCACGCGATTGCTCGATTTCGCAAGCTGGATCGCGAGCGCGATCACCCAGCCGCCCCATGTCGAGCGCACGAGACACAAGCAGAACGAGATGAAGCCGGCGGCGCCCGCGATCCAGCGCACGCGCTCGGTCGCGGCGATCATGAACACGAGCGCGCCCATCATCGCGAACGCGAACGGTCCCGACGAATTCATCGTGCTGAACACGCGCACGCCATACGGCACCGGATCGCCCTGCGAGTTCATCTGCGAGCCGATCATCCACAGCGCATCCCATTTCGGCATCACGAAGAACTGCACGATTCCGTAGATGCCCATCACGAGCATCCCCCAGACGAACGTCGACAGGATCACCTTTCGATACTCGGGATAGTCGCGCGAATGAACGGCGATGTGAAAGCCGATCAGCACCGGATAGAGCCAGTTCGCGAGATCGTAGGTGGCCGCGAGCGGCCCGCTCGACACGACTCCGACGAAAAACGCATACATCAGGCCGAACAGGATCAGCAGCACCGGCAGCCCGCGTCGCTCGGCCAGCACGCGGTAATGGCGCAGCAAGCCGAGCCCCGCGATCATCGTGACCGCGAGCGGCGCGATCTGGATCAGGCTCGTCGGCGTATAGGCCCCCTTCGACCAGTCGGCGAGGCGCCGCACCTCCGGGCTCAGGAACCACATCCACCACATGAAGCCGACGTAGCGCGCCGGGCTCATGAAATACAGCCACAAGCCGGCCGCGATCGCGAGGCACGGAAAACCGTACGTCAGCAGCGTGCCCTGACGCGCGGCGATCAGCAGCGCCGTGACGCTCCACAAGCCCGCCTGCGCGGCCCAATGCTTCGGATCGCTCAGCAGCTTGCGGCGACGCGCGCCGCCGCCGGATGCGGGAACGGGCAAGGTCGTCGCGCTCATCGCAGCCGCCCTCACCCGTTCGAGCGCGAACGCGAATCGGCGAACGACAGCGCCGCCTCGGCCGCCGCATGCGCGCGGCGGCGCGTGAGCAGATCGCGCGTGATCCGCACGTGCTGCGCGGCGAACTGCTGCGTCGTCAGATCGCGCTCCCTCAACCGGCGCGCGGCGGCCTGCGCGCGCGCGAGCGCCTGATCCGGCCGCGCGGCGAGCGCGTCGGCCGCGCGCCGCAGCGCGAGCGCGTCGAACGGCTGCACGTAAGTCGCGGTGCCCTGCGGGAAATAGTCGCGCAGCCCGCCGACATCGGAGACGATCATCGGCTTGCCGAGCGCTGCCGCCTCGAGCATCACCGTAATGCCGGACGCGTGATGGTTCGGCCGCAGCGGCACGACGATCAGATCCGCCCAGTCGTACAGCTCGCGCTGCTCGACGATGCCCGACGCGGGCGCGATCTCGACGTTCGGCGCGTGCAGCGCGCGCGGAATGCGGCGGCGCGTCGCGAGCCGCACCTCGTAGCGCGAATCGCCGCCGAACGCGGCGACGAACGTCTTCCAGTCGCGATCGCGATCGTTGCCGATCGCGGCGATGCGCAACGGCCGGTGCGGCGACCAGACATCCGGCGCGCAAATCGGAAAATCCTGCGTGTTCAGCCCGTAGTACACCTGCAATGCGTCGCGCCGCAAATAGCGGCGGCACAGCTCGGCGTTGTTGCGCGCGAGCGTCGTCAGCGCGTCCGCGCGGCCGATCAGCTTGCGGTACGCCCAACGGCGCGCGAAGCCGTAGCCGGGCCATTTGTCGAGCAGCCAGACGCTTTGCGCGAGCAGCAGCGGCTTCGCGCCGCGCGCGCCGAACAGCTTCAGCACGAGCGCGGCCGCGAGATGCTCGTGCTCGGTGTGCGTCCAGATCACATCGGAATCGAGCAGCTCGGCGCGATTGCGCCACGCATGCATCAGATCGAAGCCGAGCGCGTACTTCAGCGCGCGGCGGCCGAAGCCGACGAGCCGGCTCTCGCGCGCGTCGCGCGAATACGTCAATGCGAACTCTTCGGACTCCGCATGGTGATAGCCGTACAGGCAGCCGATGCCGTCGCCCTTGCGATAGGTGCGCGGGTCGGCGCCGTAAAACAGATGAACGTGAACCTTCGTGGCGATCATGCGAAAACTCCAGCCCGAATCGATTGAATCTCCAACGTGCCGCTCATTGCGTGACGCCGGCGTGAGTCGCGAGCGTCACGCGCCGCGCGTCGCGCGCGCCTCGCCGCACCGCGCGCCAGCGCGCTCGCATGCTCGCGCCGTTCTTCGCCGCGGCGCTCAGCACCACATGCGCGAGCCCCGGATACGCGCGGGTGCCGACGAACGTCCACCACCACCAAGCGATCTCGCGCCGCACGGGCGGCAGATGCTCGCGCAACGTCAGATGCAGGTTGTACGCGGCGTTCGACAGCGCGGCCATCGACGCGGTGTCGCGGCGATCGTCGTCGAAACGTTCGGCCGGGTAATGGTCGACCGCGACGGCCGGATCGTAGACGAGCTTCCAGCCCGCGCGCTTCACGCACATGCTGAACGAAGTGTCGTTGTGCGTCTGCGCGCCCGCGCCGCGAAGGCGCGTGTCGAAACGCAGGCCCAAGATCGCCGCGCGGCGATAGCTCATGTTCGCGCCCTTGAGCGTATCGACTTCGCGCGCGCCGCCGACGCCGAGATGATGATTGCCGATGATCTTGCCCGACATCGTGAGCCGGCCGACGAGCGGACGCTCGCCGTCGAGCAGCCGGCCCTTCTCGTGCACCCAGTCACGCCCGCCCACGGCGCCCACGCGCGGATCGGCCGCGAAGATCGTGCCGATCCGCTCGATCCAGTCGACGCGCGGCGCGGCGTCGTCGTCGGTGATCGCGATCACCTCGCCGCGCGCGGTGTCGAGCCCGCGATTGAGCGCCGCCACTTGTCCCGGCACGTCGACCGTCACGATCCGCAGCGCGAGTGCGCCGCGCACGCCCGGATCGGCAAGCCGCTCGTGCGTTGCGTCGTCGTCCGGGCGCGCGACGACGATCACCTCGTCGGGCGCGACGCGCTGCCGCTGCAGCGCGGCCAGACAGCGCGCGAGATCCGCGGGACGCCGGTAGGTCGGCACGAGTACGGAAATTTTCATCGTCACCTCGTCGATCGAAGAAGCGCTCGCGTCATGGCGTCATGCGCTCAGATATTCGTGCACGGCCGCATAGCCGCGGCCGTAGCCTCGCGTGCGCGCCGGCACGCCGTTGAAGATTCCGCCTTGCAGTTGCACGCCCGCGGTGCGCAGCCGCTTGATCGCATCGCTGATCTCGCCCTCGGTGTGCATGCCGGAGCGCAGCACGAGGAACGTCGAGCCGGCGAGTTCGCCGAAGATCATCGCGTCGGTGACGGCGAGGATCGGCGGCGAATCGACGATCACCATGTCGTAGCGCTTCGCGAGGCCGTCGAGATACTGCGACAGGCGCGGCGACATCAGCAGCTCCGACGGATTCGGCGGACGCGCGCCGCACGGAATGAACGACAGGCCCGGCACCGGCGTCTCGCGAATCGCCTCTTCGAGCGCGACCTGGTCGCTCAACAGCTCCGACAGGCCGCTCCGCCCGCCGGTGCCGAAGTGGCGCTCCAGCGTGCCGCGCCGCATGTCCGCGTCGATCAGCAGCACGCGCTTGCCCGAATGCGCGACGAGCGCGGCGAGATTGACCGCGAGAAAGCTCTTGCCGATGCCGGGCGTCGGGCCCGTCAGCACGATCACGCGGTTCTTCGCGTCCATCAGCGCGAACTGCATCGCGGTGCGCAGGCTGCGCAGGCTCTCGACGCTCAGGTCCTTCGGCCGGGCGCACGCGAGAATCGGCCGCACGCGGTTGCCCTTGTCCGCGGCGTCGAACCGCGTCTGCTCCGCGCTCATCGGCACGAGGCCGTACAGCGGCAGGTTGAACGCGCGCTCGACGCGATCCGGGTCCTCGATGCCGTGGAACAGGTTGCGGCGCAGGAACACGACGCCCGTGCCGAGGATCAGGCCGAGCAGCGTCGCCGCCGACAGGATCAGCATCTTCTTCGGCTTGACCGGCACGCCGGGGCGCAGCGCCGCATCGACGAGGCGGATGTTGCCGCCGGTGCCGGCCTTCTGCACCGACAGCTCCTGCACGCGGTTGAGCAGCAGCACGTAGATGTCTTCCGCGACCTTCGCATTGCGCTGCAGCGCGACCGCCTTGACTTCGGTCGCCGGCAGCCCGCGGAACTTGCCGTCGTACTTCGCGCGCTCCGCTTCGAGCTGTCCGAGCTGCTGCTTCGCCGCGATGACGAGCGGATGCTCGTCCGTGTAGCGCTGCGCGAGCGCCGCGAGCTGCAGCCGCTGCGCGGCGATCTGCTGCTCGTACTGGACGCTGCCTTCGAGATAGACCTTCGCTTCGTCGCTCGCGTTGATCGAGCCCGACGTGCGCTGATACTGGGTCAGCTCCGCCTCCGCGCGCTCGAGGTCCGACTTCAGGCGCGGCTCTTCGTTCTTCAGGAACTCGAGCATCTTCGTCGCTTCGGCCTGCTTGCTCGTCACGTGCTGATGCAAATACGACTGCGCGAGCGCATTCGCGATCTGCGCGGTCTGTTCGGGGTCCTTGCCTTCGAGCGAGATCTGGATCACGCCCGTCTGCTTGCCCTGCTCGGCCACCTGGATCGCCGACTGGAACGCGGTGATCGCATCGAGATCGTTCTGCCGGATCACCGTGAACCGCGTGCCGGGACGCGCGACGAGCTTCGATACGTCGATCGTCACGCCGCCGCCCTGCTCGCTCTCGCCGACCCTGCCGCGCACGAGCGGGAAGCCGTCCGGATCGGCAAGCGTGTAGCCGCCGTCCGCGCCGGCCGTGAGCGTGAGCTTCTTGCCTTCGAGCGCGGGCGTCACCTCGATCGAATCGACCTTCGCCTCCTCGCCGCCCCACGCGTACGAAGACAGGCCGAGCCACGGCTTGCCCGGATGGCCCGGCGTCGCGAGCCGCGCCGCGATCGCGCCGAGGATCGGGAACGTGTTCGGCGTGACCGACGAGTTCAGCTTGAACTGCTCGACGACCGGCGCGACGACGCCGCGGCTCTTGATGATCTCGATTTCCGCGTCGGTCGGCGGCGTCGGCGGCCCGCTGTTGATCATCGCGCCCGTCTGCGTCTGCGTGAGCGCTTGCGACGTGTTGTCGCTCGCCTCGACTCGCACCTGCGCATCGGCCGAATAGACCGGCTTCGCGACGTAGCAGTAGAGCCCGGCGAGCGCGATCACGACCAACGCGATGCCGAGGAGCAGCCAGATATCGTCGAGAATCACCTGGATCATCTGGCCCAGGACGACGTCTTCCTCGTCGGTCTTCACCGCGAGGTCGGCATAAGGATGTTTCGCTTGCGTATTCACCATGCATTCCCGCTTGAGGTTGAAGCGGGCCGCGCGCGACGGCCCGGGACCGATCAGCGCGTGATCTGCTTCATGTAGTAAATCGACTGGATCGTCGGGAAAATCTGCTGCAGCAGGCGGTTGAAGCGCACCGATCCCGACGTGCCGACGTACACGACGTCGAGCGGCTTCAACTGGAATCGGCTCGAGAGCATCAGCGCGTCGGGCTGCGTCATGTCGAGGCGGAAAATGTCGGGCGTGTTCGGCTTGTCCTGCAGATCGCGCAGCACGTACACCTGACGCGGATTCGCATCGGTATCGAGAATGCCGCCGCCCGCCGTGAGCGCGTCGGCGATCGTCAGGCGCCCCTTGAGCATCGGCACCGTCGCGGGCGTCTTCACCTCGCCCATCACGAACACCCGGCTGTCGCCGCGGTCCGGCACGTTGACGATGTCGCCCGGCTGCAGCATCACGTTCTGCGTGACGTCGCCGCGATCGAGCATGCCGTTCGCGTCGAGCTGATAAAACTTGCCGTCGCGCGTGAGGCGCACGCGCTGCAGATCGGCCTCGTTCGTCGAGCCGCCCGAGCGCGTGATCGCATCGACGAGCGTGAGCGGCACGTCGGTGATCGCGAGCGGGCCGGGCGTCTTCACTTCGCCCGTCACCTGCACCTTCTGGCTGCGATACGACAGCACGCGCACGTCGACCTGCGGATTCTTCACGTAACGCGCGAGCCGCGCCGCGAGCTCGTCGCGCACCTGGCCGACCGTCTTGCCCGCCGCACGCAGCCGGCCGACGAACGGAAAATAGATCGTGCCGTCGGACATCACCGTCTGCCCGTACGGATCGGCCTGGCCGGGCAGCGCGTTCGCATAAGGCTGCTGCAGCGCGCCCGCGACGGTCTGCGTCGTGTTGCCGCCGCTCGAGAACGACTGTCCCTGCGGCGTCGTCAGCTCCGGGTGATCCCACACGGTCACGCCGAGAATGTCCTGCGGCGCGATACGGTACACGTACTGCGCCGGGTCGACGAAGCGCGCCGGCGGCAACGGCCGCTCCTTGCGCTGCGCGTCGGCCTGCGATACGACCAGTTGCGCGGTGATGAGCTGCACGTTGTAATGCTCGGCAAGCTGCGCATCCTTGTCGTCGAGGCGCGACGTGTCGAGATAATTGCCGGGCGCCGTCGCGCACGCCTGCAACAGCACGGCAGCCGCGACGGCGAGCGCCAGGGGTCTAAGCGAACGATTCAACATATCTTTTGCAACCATCCTTGAACGAGACGTTCGATCAATGTGTAGCTATCCCGATAATCGCCCTCCGGGCCGCCGTACGGATCGGCGATCTCCGCGTCTTCCCACTTGCCGAGCAAATGCACCTTGCCGCGCGCGAACGGATCGATCGCCTCGACCTCGGCGATTTGCCGGCGCTCGGTGACGAGCACGAGATCCGTTGCGCGCACGAGCGCGCGGCTCAGCCGCCGCGAGCGGTGCGGCGCCGCGTCGACGCCGCGCTCCGCGAGCAGGCGCGACATCGTCGGATCGATGCCGTCGCCTTCGTTCGCATCGACGCCCGCCGAATGGAACGAAAGCGACGCGCGCGGCGCCATCGACCTGAACAGCCACTCCGCGGCAGGACTCCGGCACACGTTCGCGCGGCATACGATCAAAATGTTGCGAAACATGCTCGCTCTCGCGCCGATCGGTCACGCGCCGGCACGCGCGGTGCGAGCGGCGTTCCGGCCGCCCGCCGCGGTGCGCGCCGCGGCGCCGGGCCGCCCGATCGGGTAATACTCGATGCCGAGCTCGCGCATCGCGACCGGCTCGTACAGATTGCGTCCGTCGAAAATCACGGGCGTCTTCCAGCGCTTGCCGAGCGCGGCGAAGTCCGGGCTCTTGAACGCCTTCCATTCGGTGACGATCACGAGCGCATCCGCGTCCTGCGCAACCTGTGCCTCGTCGTCGGCGAACGCGAGCCGCTCGAGCGCATCCGGGCGATCGCCCAGATCGAGCGCGATCACGCGCCGCGCCTCCGCCTGCGCGACCGGATCGTAGGCAACGACGCGCGCGCCGCGTGACAACAGCTCCGCGATCAGCGCGCGGCTCGGCGCCTCGCGCATGTCGTCGGTGTTCGGCTTGAACGCGAGGCCCCACACGCCGAAGCGGCGGCCCGTCAGATCCTCGCCGAAGCGCGCGACCACCTTCTTCGCGAGCACGTGCTTCTGCTCGTCGTTGACGGCGGACACCGCCTGCAACACGCGCAGCGCCTGCCCGTGCTCGGCCGCCGTGCGGATCAACGCTTCGACGTCCTTCGGAAAGCACGAGCCGCCGTAGCCGCAGCCCGCATACAGAAAGTGATAGCCGATGCGCGGATCGGAGCCGATCCCGCGCCGCACCGCCTCGATATCGGCGCCGAAGCGCTCCGCGAGATTCGCGAGCTCGTTCATGAACGAGATGCGCGTCGCGAGCATCGCGTTCGCCGCGTACTTCGTGAATTCGGCCGAGCGTACGTCCATGTAGAGCGTGCGCTCGTGATTGCGATTGAACGGCGCGTAGAGCTTCTTCATCAGCTCGCGCGCGCGCTCGCCGGGAACGTCGTCGTCGCAGCCGATCACGATCCGGTCGGGCCGCGTGAAATCCTCCACCGCCGCGCCTTCCTTCAGGAATTCGGGATTCGACACGACCGAGAACATCGAGTCGCCGCCGCGCGCCTTCAGCTCGTGCGCAACCGCCTCGCGCACGCGCTCGGCCGTGCCGACGGGCACCGTCGATTTGTCGACGATCACCTTGAAGCCCCGCATGTGGCGGCCGATGTTGCGCGCCGCGGCGAGCACGTACTGCAGATCCGCGGAGCCGTCCTCGTCGGGCGGCGTGCCGACCGCAATGAACTGCACGTCGCCGTGCGCGACGGCCGCCTCGACGTCGGTCGAGAACTGCAGGCGGCCCGCCGAACGGTTGCGCGCGATGATCTCCTTGAGACCCGGCTCGTGGATCGGCACGCCGCCGCCGTTCAGGATGTCGATCTTCTTGCTGTCGACGTCGAGACAGAACACGTCGTGGCCGATGTCGGCGAGACATGCGCCCGTGACGAGCCCTACGTAACCGCTGCCGATGATAGTCAGATTCATCTGTCGCACCTCTTTGCCCAGTGAGTCGTAAAACGCGATGCCGCGCTCAGTACGCGTTGCTGCCGGTGAAGCCCTTCCACAGCGTCAGCGCGACGATCTTGATGTCGAGCCAGAACGACCAGTTCTGCATGTAATACAGATCGAGCTTCACGCGGCCCATCATCTTTTCGATGCGGTCGGTCTCGCCGCGAAAGCCGTTGATTTGCGCCCAGCCGGTGATGCCCGGCTTGATCCGGTAGCGGAACATGTAACCCTTGACGAGATCCTTGTAGATGTCGTCGTGCTCGAGCGCGTGCGGACGCGGGCCGACCACCGACATCTCGCCCCTCAGCACATTGATGAACTGCGGCAGCTCGTCGAGGCTCGTGCGGCGCAGGAAACGGCCGACGGTCGTCACGCGCGAATCGTTCTTCTTCGCCTGCGTGATCTTCCCCGCCGCTTCCTGATGCACTTTCATCGAGCGGAACTTGTAGATCTCGAACTCGTTGCCGTCGATGCCCTTGCGCGTCTGCCGGAAGAACACGGGGCCCGGCGACGTGAGCTTCACGAGCAGCGCGATCACGAGCATCGCAGGCGACAGCATCATGAGCGCGGCGAGCGCGAACAGCCGGTCGAACACGAACTTCGGCAGAATCCGCACGTCGGTGATCGGCGAGGCGGCGAGATTGATCGCGGGCACGCCGAGCAGCTCGATCACTTCCTGATTGAAGAACGACAGGCTGCGCACGTCCGGCACGAAACGAATGTTGACGAAATCGTTTCGGAACTCGGTGACGATCCGGTGAATCTGCGGCTCCTCCGAAAGCGGCAGCACGAGCCACAGTTCGCCGATCTCGCGGCTGCGCACGTGGCGCACGAGGTCGCCGAAGCGGCGCTCGATCGCGATGCCGTCGATGCCGGCCATCGATGCGTCGCCATGCTCGTCATAGATGCACACCGGATTGAAGCCCGCGTCCGGACGCGCCCGCATGTGCGCGACGAGCCGCTTCGTCGCGCTCGCCTGCGCGCTGCCGACGATGGCAACCGACTTGTGGTTGTAGCCGCCGCGCCGCAATTGCCGCAGCACCGCGTACACGCAGGCCTTCGACGCGACGAGCAGCGTGATCGTCGCCATCGCCCAGTAGCCGAGCCACAAGCGCGACAGTTCGCCCGCATGGTGAACGCTGAAGCTCATCAGGATGCCCGCGCCCTCGACGACGAGCCACGCGACCGACACGCGCCACATGAGCCCGAACACCGGCTTGCCGCGCCACGACTGATAAATGCCGAACGCCGGGAAAAACACGACGACGAGCATGCAGTCGAACACGACGACCGTGCGTTGCAGGTCGTCGAGCCACACGAAGCCGCCGCGATGGATCATGGCGGCGATCATTGCGCCCGCCACCGCCATCGTGATATCGATCATCCTAGCCAGCACGCTCAACATGATTCTTCCTCGTGAGACGGAAACCGGCAGCACACATCTCGTCGACGTGCATCCGATTTAAACATTGCAAGACGTTATTGAACCGGCAAGAAAATTCCTCCCGCAAGCGCACAAGTATTTCTAAAAATAATCGGAAATTTTTTCGCGGGCACGCCGCTTTTCCGCCAGCATGTTTTTCCGAATCAATCTTCCGGATAGACAACCAGAAGATATGAAGAACCGCCGGATAGCCTTTCCCAGCGCGGCTCGAGCTGGTAGAAACCCAATATTTTTCTAATTTTTTATTCATTTGTTCGCATGCACTTCATGCAATCTGTGTGCACCGCACGATCACATGCCGACGATCAGGCGAATCCGCCCGATTCTTTTATTGTCGATTTACGTCGTGCTACAACGTCGGGACAGTCTTGTACTCGAGGAGTGTCAACATGAACGCCACGCTCGCCGCGGACGCCCGGTCCGCTTGCACCGCCGGCACGCGCGTCGCCGTGCAGCCCGTCGTCTTGGCCGGAGGCTCGGGCACGCGCCTCTGGCCGATGTCGCGCGAGCGTCATCCCAAGCAACTGATCAATCTGCTCGGCGACGAATCGCTGCTGCAATCGACCGCACGCCGCCTCGACGGCCTGTCGGGCGCTCATCCGGTATCCGAACGAATGATCATCGTGTGCGGCGAGGAGCATCGCTTCACGACCGCCGAGCAATTGCGGCTCGCGGGCAAGGACGCGACGCTCCTGCTCGAGCCGCTCGGCCGCGACACCGCGCCGGCGTTGACGATCGCCGCGCTGCGCGCGGTCGCGGACGGCGACGACGCAGTCTTGACCGTGATGCCCGCCGATCACGCGGTCGCCGACATCGCGCGCTTCCAGCAAGCGGTCGCCGCGGGCGTGCGCTGCGCCGAGCAAGGGATGATCGCGACGCTCGGCATCGTGCCGGCGCGCGCGGAGACGGGCTACGGCTATATCCGCGTCGGGGCCGCCGCGAGCGCGAGCGACGCCGAGCTCGGCGTCGCGGTCAGGAAGCTCGACCGCTTCGTCGAAAAGCCGCATCTCGAACTCGCCCGGCAATATGTCGCGTCGGGCGAATATTGGTGGAACAGCGGCATCTTCATCGTTCGCGCCTCGGTATGGCTGAAGGCGATTCGCCACTTCCAGCCCGCGATCCACGAAGCGTGCGCGCGCGCCGTCGAGCTCGGCAGCGTCGACGGTCCGTTCTTCCGCGTCGATCGCGACAGCTTCGCCGCATCGCCGTCGAACTCGATCGACTACGCGGTGATGGAACCGCTGTCGAACCTGCCCGCGGTGTGCGAGGGCGTCGTCGTGCCGCTCGACGCCGGCTGGTCCGACGTCGGATCATGGGATGCGCTCTGGCAGATCAGCGACAAGGACGACGAAGGCAATGTCGCCCGCGGCCGCGTGTGCTTCGAGCAGGCATCGTCGACGTTCGCGCATTCGGAAGGACGCCTGATCGCCTGCGTCGGCACGCAGAATCTCGTCGTCGTCGAGACGCCTGATGCGATTCTCGTCGCCGATCGCGCGCACGTGCAGGACGTGAAGAAAATCGTCGGGCGCCTGAAGGCGGAGTCCGGCACGGAAGCGTCCGAACACCGGAAAGTGCATCGCCCGTGGGGGCATTACGACTCGGTCGACAGCGGCGAGCGCTTCCAGGTGAAGCGGATCGTCGTCAAGCCGGGCGCGCGCCTGTCGCTGCAGATGCATCACCATCGCGCGGAGCACTGGATCGTCGTGCGCGGCACCGCGCGCATCACGCGCGGCGACGAAACGTTCCTGCTGTCCGAGAACGAGTCGACCTACATTCCGCTCGGCGTGTCGCATCGGCTCGAGAATCCCGGCAAGATGCCGCTCGAGCTGATCGAAGTGCAATCGGGCTCGTATCTCGGAGAAGACGACATCGTCCGCTTCGAAGACAACTATGGTCGACACTGACGAAACGGCCGCGCCGAAGCGGCCGCGCGGCCCGCGCGCGAGCGTGCCGCGCGGCTCGGCGCGGCGCCGCGCTCAACCGACGCGATAGGCGTACTCGTGCCGGTCGATCTGCACTTGCGACGCATCGCCGCGGCCCTCCGCCAGCGCACGGCGCCGCTCGGCCGCGAAGTGCTTGATGTTGGTTTCGGCCATCGCGAGCGCGGACAGCCCGGCGATCGTCGGCACCGATTTGCCCGCCTGCCCGGCGTCGGGTGCCGACGCTTCGCGCGCACTCGGCGCGCCGGCGCATTGGCGATCGATCCATTGACGTGCCCAGTCGAGCGCATACTGCTCGGCCGATTCGGCATCGGTGAAGCGCGGCCCGATGAGACCCGAGCGCTCGACGCGCCGATCGTCCTGCACGATCTCCGCCCACGCGCGATACATCAGGTTCTGCACCGGCTGCGCGATGCCGTATACGGTATAGCCGCGATAGGTTTCGGTCTGCGGCGCGTGCGTCGCGAAGCTGAACGACGCGGCGTGCGCGCGGCCGCCGTGCGCATGATCGCGCACGGCCGCGCCCGGCACGGTGAAGCCTCGGTCATGCGGCGTCTCGGCATCGCGCGGCCCGTCTTCATCGTCTTCGCTCGCGAAGCGGCGGACGTTCACGCCCACGCCCGGACGGCAAACGTCCGTCTGAGCGACAGGCAATTGCCACGACTCGGGGTTTTGCCAAAACACGCCGCGCAGGCGGTCGCAATCGGCGGCCTGCTCCGCGCGCCGCACGGGCGCGACGGGCTCGGGCGGCGGCGGCACGTAGGCAAACGCGCGACCGCTCTCTTCGGACAGCACTCTCACCATCTCGCCGAGCGTGCCGCTCGCAAGCCATTCTTCGAAGCGGCGCCGGCACGTCGGGCCGGACGGATAGCGGCCGGGCAGCTTCGACCACGGTTCGCCCGTGGTGAGAATCCATAGCACCGCGTTCGCGACGACCCGATTCTCCGCACGCGGACGTCCTCGTCGGTTCAGTCGGATGGGTTCATCGGCGATCAACGTCGACAGACGGGCCCACTCCTCATCGTTTAGCTCATCGAAGAACATAGATCTCTCCACGCAGCCAGGCCGGGCTGCGATTGGCGGCACGGTCGCGAGCGAATCGCGCTCATGACCGCGGCCAGGTTGCACATGGACGCTATTCGGTTGTGCACGCCGGCGCGCTAAGCACAAACAAGGTGCCGCGGCTCCCGACGATGACGCACGAACCACTGTCTCACTCGTATGCGATATTTTTTGTGCATGAAGCATACCATCATCAGGGTTTATCTCAATATGACAACGGCATCATGTTACGCACTGAAACAAGAAAGTCGCCAACCAGGGTCAGCTTTTCTTTTCTATTTTTATGACGTTTTATTTACATCGGCTCGAAAGCACCGTCCAGCAAGGATGAAGGGAAGATGAAAACTACACGAAAGACGGGTTTCTGCACCAGCTCCCACGCTGAGCGGCAGCATTTTCCGATGCCGTTGCAACATCGGTAAATCAAGGGAAAATACGTGACAAATTGTTTATTGATCGGTAATTAAATCCTTTTCCAATCGTTATACTTTTCATTACACGCAATCTCATAATTGATTGAATGCGACCGATGCCAGCTCCGTTCACGCACGCCGCGCGCTCGCGTGCTCAGTCCAGATCGCCGGCGAGCGAGGCGGCAACGTCCGGATCGACTCTCGTCGTTTGTACCGGATAGTTAGGATGGTCGCAGCCGATGGACAGCGGCACGCCCGCCTTGAGCTTCGCCTTCATCGCGCGGCCGAGTTCGAAGCGCACGAAGTGCACGGCGGACGTCTTCACCCCGGTGTCGCGTTCGAGATCCTCGTCGGCGATCGCATAGACAGGCGTCTCATCGTCGACGACGAGAAACACGCGACCCTCGATGCCGATCAGGCGCGCAAGCGCCGCGCGTCGCTGCGCCTCGTTTTCGTATTCGATCTGCAGCGTCGCTTTGAGATTGCTGCCGTCCGGCACGAGCGGCAGATAGGCATCGAGCTCGGCCTGGATGCCGTCCTCGTCGAAAATCTTCTCGATGTGCAGCATCTCGTGGATCTGGTAGCGGATCGTCGTTTCGTCTTCGAACAGCAGGCGAAGATGATTGCCGATCGAGACGGCGCGGCGCTTCTTGTGCTCGATCACGCGCGCACGTTCGTCGCGGCGCACTTTCGCGTACGCCTCGAGCGTCAGCAGCGAATCGCGGGTGAGCGTCATGTCGTGGTCCTCGTCCGGGGTGCGCTCAGATGCCGTACGCCTTGCGCAGCAACGTGATCGGATGCGCGAAGGGCGGCGGCTCGACGCCTTTCGCGCCGATGCCCTCTTCGATATGGTGCCCCGCGAGCGCGCAATCGGACGACATGTAGTCGGGTGTCTGCTCCGCGATCGACTTGAACACCGGCGCGCCGATCTTCAGCGCCTGCGCGTGGAATTCCCGCTTCACGCCGAACGTGCCGGCGTGGCCCGAGCAACGCTCGATGACGTTCACCTTCGTGCCCGGCACGAGCGACAGCGCGTCAGCGGCCTTGCGCCCGATGTTCTGCACGCGCGAATGACACGGCACGTGATACGACACGACGCCGAGCTCATGCTCGAAATCGGTCTTCAGCAGCCCGTCGCGATGGCGCGCGATCACGTATTCGAACGGGTCCCAGAACGCGTCGGCGACCGCGCGCACATCGGGATCGTCGGGGAACATCAGCGGCAGCTCGCTCTTGTACATCAGCACGCAACTCGGAATCGCGCCGATCAGCGCATGGCCTTCCCGCGCGTAGCGGGCGAGCACGGGGATGTTCGCCGCCTTCTTCGCGGCGACGCCTTCGAGATTGCCCTGCTCGAGCAGCGGCATCCCGCAGCACGCCTCGCTCGCGACGAGTTCGTACGGGATGTCGTTATGCGCGAGCACCGCGAGCAGGTCGTGGCCGATGCCCGGCTCGTTGTAGTTCACGTAGCAGGTCGCGTAGATCGCGACGCGCCCCGGCGTGCGCTCGCCGTCGCGCGCTGGAGAGACGGACGAGCGCCGCGCGGCGCGACGGAACTTGCGCGACGCGAACGGCGGCAGCCACGCACGCCGGTCGACGCCGAACGTCGCCTCGAGCGCGCCGCGCAGCGCGGGCGTGCGGTTCGCCGCATTGACGGTTTGCGTGACGATCGGGATGCCGGCGAAATGGCCGAGCATGTCGGTATTCGACAGCAGCTTGTCGCGCAGCCTGACTTCGTTGCGCTTGTAGCGCGCGGCCTTCGCCCGCAGCATCAGATGCGGAAAATCGACGTTCCACGGATGCGGCGGCACGTACGGGCATTTCGTCATGTAGCAGAGGTCGCACAGGTAGCACTGGTCGACGACCTTGCCGAACGATTTCGGGTCCGCCGCATGGGCTTCGCCCGTATCGGTTTCATCGACGAGATCAAACAGCGTCGGAAACGCGCCGCATAGCGACACGCAGCGCCTGCAGCCGGCGCAAATGTCGAACACGCGGGTAATCTCGGCGTCGATCCCGGCCGGGTCGTAGAACGCTTCCGAACGCCAATCGAGCGGGTGCCGGGTCGGGGCCTCCAGACTGCCTTCTCGGTGGGACATGGGGCGGCTCCATCACGTTGCGCGCGGCCGCGCGCGTTGCGCCGGATCGCGCGGCCGCGTCCGGCTGGCCCGGCAGCGCTCGTGCGCGCGCGAACCGGCGAGCGCCGCGCTCAGTCGACGAGCCCGTCGAGCGCTTTCGTGTACCGGTTCGCGTGGCTGCGCTCCGCTTTCGCGAGCGTCTCGAACCAGTTCGCGATTTCTTCGAAGCCTTCGTCGCGCGCGGTCTTCGCCATGCCCGGGTACATGTCGGTGTACTCGTGCGTCTCGCCCGCGATCGCCGATTGCAGATTCTGGCGGGAAGTGCCGAACGGCAAACCCGTCGCCGGATCGCCGACTGCTTCCAGGTATTCGAGGTGGCCGTGCGCGTGGCCGGTTTCGCCTTCGGCGGTCGAGCGGAACAGCGCGGCGATGTCGTTCTGTCCCTCGACGTCCGCCTTCGATGCGAAATACAGGTAGCGGCGATTCGCCTGCGACTCGCCGGCGAACGCGTATTTCAGATTCTCTTCGGTCTTGCTGCCCTTGAGCTGTGCCATCTGCGCCTCCGTGTCCGACGCCGGCGCGCACGGCGCCGGGCCGGATGAACGATTGTGGGGAACGATGCGCAGCTCGGCTGCCGCCGCTGGGGCACCGTGCATTTCAATCTAGGCGCTCGCGCGCGACTCACCCAATAGGCTTTTTCAATGTCGCCGATAGCCGTCGCGGCGAGGCGGAAAGCCGCGAGGCGGGAAACGACGACGCGGGAAGCGGCCGAGGGCTGGCGCCGGCCGCGCCGCATCGGGCGCGGCGCGCGCGTGCCCATCGCGTCAGCGCGGCGACGCGGGCGCGAGCGGCCAGACGTCGCTGCCCTTCTCGCCCGCCGGCGCCGTCGCGCCCGGCAGCGCCTGCTTGTTGATCGATCGGCCGCGGTTGAAGTACTTCTCGAGCAGCGCATCGAGAATCGCCACGGTTTCGACATCCGGCACGCCGTCGTAGCGCGACGGCCGGAAGTGCATCTGGAACGCCGACACGACGTTGACGGTCTGCACGTCGAGCGTGCCCGTCTGCGGCGCATCGTAGCCGTACGCGAGCAGCTTCGACTGCAGACTTGCGACGTCCCCCGCGAACGGCCGGTTGGTCCGGTAGTAATCGACGGCCTCCGTCTCCGGCCATGCACCGATCTTGTATTGATCGTAGAGTTTCTTCCACGGGAACAGCGGCCCCGGATCGGTCTTGCGGCCAGGCGCGACGTCCGAGTGCCCGACGACCTTGTGCGGCAGCACCTGATGCCGCGCGACGACCTCGGCGGCGAGCGCGCCGAACACCGCGACCTGCGCGTCCGGATACGGATACCAGCGCCGGTTCATCAGCGGCAGGTTTTCGTCCTCCGGCGGAAAACCGAGATTGACGATCTCGATGCCAACCGAGCCCGCGTTGAGCATCCGGTCGCCCTGCCAGTAGCTAACGCCCGCGTGCCATGCGCGGCGCGCTTCCGGCACGAGTTCGAAGACCTTGAAGCGCTCGCCGCCGTCGGGCGCGTCGGGCACCAGATAGTGCGAGCTGACCTGCCGCTGCGGGCTCGTCAGCGAGGCGATCGAATCCGCGAGCGTCTGCGCGGTGTAATGCAGCACGAGCGTGCGCACCCGCGAATCCTGATTCGGCGACTGGATCGAGCGATCGATCGCGTAGCCCGCGCCCGGCGGCTGCGGCGCATCCTGCGCGTGCGCGGACGGCACGACGCCGTCGCCGTCGCCGCAGCCGGCAAGCGGCAACATCAGCATCCCCACCGGCCATGCCGACGAACGCGCGAGAAAACCGCGCCTGCCCTCGTTGATGATTTTCGCTTGTTGTTCTTCAGCCATACCCTCTTCCGTTCGAATCGTAACTTGCGATTGAGAATCGGCGCGATGCGCCGAGCGAGTAGGTTGCGCGATGACGCAACGCGCGAGCGTGGGAGTCGGCGGCGGCGCGCAAGTTCCGATTCGGAGTGCGATGGATTTTCGGGAAGCGGGAAAGCGCCGAGGCGGACGCGATGTTGCGGCGAGGGCGCGATGAAGAGGTGCAGCGTGTCGACGTTCCGCGTGAGCAGCCTGCGGCTTGCGGCTTGCGGCTTGCGGCTTGCGGCTTGCGGCTTGCGGCTTGCGGCTTGCGGCTTGCGGCTTGCGGCTTGCGGAAGGCTATGTCAATCGGCTCGCTGCGCATCGAAATCAAGCCGCGTCATTCCATCGGATCGCGAAGGCCGGCCACGGCTCCCGCGCTCGTTGCCTGCCCGATCGACGGATAGGGACGCGCATGTCGCGCTGCGGCCCAAAGCATGTCGATAACGCAATGCGCCCTATGGCGTCACGCGCGCCGCACATCGTGCATCGCGTGCCATGCGTCGCGCATCATCCGAACACCGCGCATTCCGCCCGCGATCCTCCGTCGACGGCCGACGGCGCGCGCGCCAACACGCGCGCCGCCTCACCGCTGCATCGCGCGCGCAAGCAGCATCTCGCGCTCGCGCGCATTGAGCGTCATGTCGGCCGCGCGCCTGAACTCGGCCTGCGCCTCGTCGCGCCGCCCGAGCTTCGCGAGCAGATCGCCTCGCACGCTCGGCAGCCAGTGATAACGCGCGAGCGCGGGATCGGCCGCGAGCGCGTCGACGATCTCGAGCCCCGCGGCCGGCCCGAACGCCATGCCGACCGCGACCGCGCGATTCAGCTCGACGACGGGCGAAGGCGCGACCTGCGCGAGCGCGTCGTAGAGCGCGACGATCTGCTCCCAGTCCGTGTCGTCGGCGCTGCGCGCGCGTGCGTGGCACGCGGCGAGCGCGGCCTGCAGCGCATACGGCCCGCTCGCGCCGCCGAGCGCCTCCGAACGCGCGAGCGCGGCGAGCCCGCGCCGGATCAGCAGCGGGTCCCAGCGGCTGCGGTCCTGATCGAGCAGCAGCACGGGACGCCCTTGCGCGTCGACGCGCGCGTGCATCCGCGACGCCTGGATCTCCATCAGCGCGACGAGCCCGTGCACCTCGCTCTCGTCGGGCGCGAGCCCGGCGAGCACGCGCCCGAGCCGCAGCGCTTCGTCGGTCAGAGCGGGACGCATCCAGTCGTCGCCCGCCGTCGCCGAATGGCCTTCGTTGAAGATCAGATAAATCACTTCGAGCACCGAAGCAAGCCGCGCCGCGCGCTCCGGCGCGCGCGGCACCTCGAACGGCACCTTCGCCGCCGACAGCGTGCGCTTCGCGCGCACGATCCGCTGCGCGATCGTCGGCTCGGGCGTGAGAAACGCGCGCGCGATCTCGCCCGTCGTCAGCCCGCCGAGCAGCCGCAGCGTCAGTGCCACGCGCGCGTCGGTCGACAGCACCGGATGGCACGCGGTGAACACGAGCCTCAGCAGATCGTCGCCGATGTCGTCGTCGCGCGCCGCCTCGAACACATCGGCGACGTCCGGCGCGACGTGCGCGCCGAGCGCATCAAGATCGAGGCCGATCTGCTCGCGCTTGCGCGCATGCAGCACGTTCTGCCGCAGATGATCGAGCGCGCGGCGCTTCGCGGCCGTCATCAGCCACGCGCCCGGATTCTCCGGTACGCCGTCGCTCGGCCAGTGCTCGAGGGCCGCGACGAGCGCGTCCTGCGCGAGTTCCTCGGCCACGCCGACGTCGCGCACGAGCCGCGCGACATGCGCGATGATTCTCGCGGCCTCGATCCGCCAGACGGCGTCGATCGCGCGATGGACGACGGCGTCCGTCATGCGCGCCCTTCGGCAAGCGCCTTCAGGTTCGCGAGCCCCGCGGAGAAGTCCGCGCCGACCATCTTGTCGATGCTGAAAAACACCTGAATCAGCTTCGACGGAAACGGCGACGGCCCATGCATCGCCCACGTGACGACCGTCGCGTCGCCGTCCGGGCGCAGCGTGAATTCGGCGACGTTGTGCGCATCGAACGGCTTCACGAAATCGAGCCGCATCGTCACGCGCGACGGCTCGGCGAGTTCGGTGATTTCGAAGCGGCCGACGCCAGCCTTCTCGCTCGTCCACGCATCGCTCGCGCCGACGCCCGATGTCAGCGCGCCGTACTCGCCGCGCAGCGCCGGGTCCTTGCGCTCGTACGGACTCCACGCGTTGAAGCGGCGCAGGTCCGCCAGGTAGGGAAAGATGCGCGCGGCGCTCGCATCGATCCGCGCGCGGCGCTCGACGCGAAACGTGCCCGGACGCGACGCCGCATACAGCATCAGCAGCAGCGCGAGCGCAGCCGCCACGGCGCCCGCGCTCACCACGATCTGGCTCATTGCCGTCTCCTGTCGCGCTCGTCAGCCGAGCTTGCTCTCGAGTTCGCGAAACCGCTCGACCGCATCGCCCGGCTCGAAATCGTCGAGCTCGAACAGTTGCCGCACCTCGATCTCGCCGTCCTCGTGCTCGCCGAACGGCGCGGGAAAGCGGCGGGTCCATTCGAGCGCCTCGTCGCGCGAGCGCACCTGGATCAACGTGTAGCCGGCGATCAGTTCCTTCGTTTCGGCGAACGGACCGTCGACGACGGCACGCCTGCCGCCCGAGTAGCGCACGCGCCAGCCCTTCAACGACGGTTGCAGGCCGGACGCATCGAGCAGCACGCCCGCCTTCGCCAGCTCTTCGTGATAAGTCGCCATCGCGGCGATCAACGACTCGTCTGGCATCGCGCCCGACTCGCTCGTCGCATTGGCCTTCACCATGATCATGAAACGCATCGCTTTCTCCTTTCGCGGATGGCAGGACGCGCGATCCGGCGTCCTGCCACAACGACGTGCGGCACGATCCCCGCTCGACACGCGGCGCGCGAAATCAGGGGAAACCCCTACCCAAACCGGGCGCGCGATGCCCGGCGGCCGCCGGTCGCGTCGATTCGCGAGCGGTTACCGGAAGCACGGCCCGATCTCGCGAACCTCCACCGAGCACCATTCGGCGGCGGGGCAATCCTTCGCGATCGCAAGCGCCTCGCCTTGCGTCCCGACGTCGAGCAGGAAGAAGCCGCCCACCATTTCCTTCGCCTCGGCGTACGGCCCGTCGACGAGGCGCACCTCGCCGTTGCGCACCTGCACGCGCGTCGATTTGTCGTCGGACACGAGCGATTCGGCGCCGATCAGCACGCCGCGCGACTGAAGCTCGCCGGCAAAGTGACGCATCCGCTCGTACAGCGCCTCGCCCTCGGCTTGCGTACGAGCCGCGCGTTGGCCCCGCGGCTCGACGATCAACAACATATAGCTCATTTGCGTCACCTCCTATGACGACGCCTTCCCGATCTGCACGATGCAACCACGTCGCGCCGCCGATCGCGGAACGGCTGCGCCTCCATTTTGAGCGGGCGGCGGGCGGCGGTCCATCGGAATCGGCGACCGCGCGAGCGTCGCGAGGCCGCGCGGCCGCTCGCACGGAATTACGCGCGAACTGCGCGCGAGCGCGTCCGGCGCGGGCCGTGGAAACGGTTCAGTCACGCGCCGCTCGATCCGCCTCGATGATGCGCTGCCGGCTCGGCCTAAAAAACCTGGCCAGATTACAGATTCACATCTATTTTTTACGCGAAACTGTCAACATGCGCCACTAAGCTTTCAGGATTCCCACGTAAAGGATCGTCCTCATGCGCACTCCGTCCCCTCTGCTCGCCTTGCTGTCGCTCCTGTCCGCCGCCGCTCCCGCGTTCGCGGCCACCGCCGCCCCCGTCAGCGCGAACTGCGGCGGCAGCGCGACGCCGATCGCCGAAATCCAGGGGGCCAGCTCGCCTTCTCCGCTCGCCGGCCAGAACGTGTCGATCGAAGCCGTCGTCACGGCCGATTTCGGCGGCGCCGACGGCTTCGGCGGCTTCTTCGTCCAGCAGGCCGATCCGCAGCGCCGCAACCAGCCCGGCGTGTCCGAGGGGCTGTTCGTCTACTCGCCGAAAGCGCGCGCGCAAGCGGGCGACCTCGTGCACGTGACGGGCAAGGTCGAAGAAAAATATGGGCAGACGCAGCTCACGCTGTCGGGCGCCGTCGCGGTCTGCGCGAGCGGCCAGTCGGTCACGCCCGCGACGCTCGCGCTGCCCGTCGACAGCCCAAGCGCGTTCGCCGCGTACGAAGGCATGCTCGTGCGGCTGCCGCAGACGCTGACCGTCACCGAGGTCTACGAGCTCGGCCGCTACGGCAGCGTGCTGCTCAGCAACGGGCGTCTGCGCACGCCGACGAGCGTCGTGCCGCCCGCGCAGGCGAAGACGGTGGCCGACGCGAACGCGCGCAACCGGCTGATCCTCGACGACGGCTCGAACAAGCAGAACCCCGCGGCCGTCCCGTACCCGGCGCCGGCGCTCTCCGCCTCGAACACGCTGCGCGCGGGCTACACGGTGGCCAACGTCGAAGGCGTGCTCGAGATGCGCTACGGCGCATGGCGCCTGCAACCGGTGCCGGGCGCGCGCGCACCTTCGTTCGGTACGAGCGCGAATCCGCGCACGGCCGCACCCGCACGCGATTCGCGTGCGAACCTGCGAGTCGCTTCGTTCAACGTACTGAACTACTTCAACGGCGACGGCACGGGCGGCGGCTTCGACGATCCGAACAACCGCGGCGCGAAGAGCGATGAGGAGTTCGCCCGGCAGGACGCGAAGATCGTCAGCGCGCTGAAGGCGCTCGATGCCGACGTGATCGGCCTGATGGAAATCGAGAATGACGGCTACGGCCCGCTCAGCGCGGTGCGCCAGCTCGCGGCGAAGCTCGGCGACAGCTGGCGCGTCGTCGATCCGGGCAGCGCGCGGCTCGGCGGCGACGCGATCGCGGTCGCGCTGATTTACGACAGCCGCAAGGTAAAGCCGGTCGGCAACGCGGCGACGCTCGCGATCGACGACAAGAACCGCCAGCCGATCGCGCAGACGTTCCAGCCGTTCGGCGGCTCGCGCGCGGTGACGGTCGCCGTGAATCACCTGAAATCGAAAAACTGCCCGAATGCGACGGGCGACGATCTCGACCAGGGCGACGGCCAGGGCTGCTGGAACGCGACGCGCTCGCGTGCGGCGGCGAAGGTCGCGGACTGGCTCGCGCGCAATCCGACCGGCGCGCACAGCGAAGGCGTGCTGCTGATCGGCGACCTCAACAGCTACACGTACGAGGACCCGGTTCGCACGCTCGAATCGCGCGGCTACGTGAATCTCGTGTCGAGCAAGATCGGCGCACCCGCGTACAGCTATGTTTACAACGGCGAGGCCGGCTACCTCGACCACGCGCTCGCGACGAACGCGCTCGCATGGCGCGTGAAGGCGGTGCACGACTGGCACATCAACGCTGACGAGCCGATCGCCCTGCAATACACGCTCGCGTACAAGACGGCCGAGCAGCAGCGCACGTATTACGCGCCCGACGCGTATCGCTCGTCCGATCACGATCCGGTGCTGATCGACATCGCGCTCGCCGACGAATATGCGGCCGCGGCGTCGCGCCGCGGCGCGGAGATGGCTGCCGCGCACAGCCGTCGCCCGTTGCGATGACGCGCCCGGCGGCGCGTCGCGCGCCGATGCGCCGCGAGCCGTGCACCGTGAGCCATGCGCCGCGCGAGAGGCGACGTGTGGCGCATGAGCCGTCACGCACGACGCGCCGCGCCGCGCGCGATGCCTGACGACTCACCCATGCCGGGCGTTCGCTGATGCGACGTCCGGCATCGGGCGCGTGCACCGTCGGCTGCGCGCCCCTCGTCGATCGCCCGCGAAGCAAAGCCGGCTCCAGGCCGCTTCGCCACGATGTGGAAAACGGCCAAGCGAGACGCGAAGAAAATGAAGCAATCGAAAAAAGGCGTGCCGCCCGTCGGAGCGTGAGGGACGTCATATTGACCGAACGCCGACGCAACGAAACGTAAAAAATTCCGCCGTCGATTCGAGCACGCGGCCGCGCCTGCGTCGGCCCGCCACACAAACTGTTGCATTTTCCGCCGAGCCAAGCCCCGCAAAGGCTTTGGCCCCGCCACGGTGGCTTGCCGCCACCGCCGCGTGAAACTCAGGGCCTGATAACGGATCACATCAGGGCAGCATCCATACATTTTCCCTTCAACGATCAGGAGAACGACCATCATGGCTCTTACCGACACCGTCGAATACAAGCTCGATCGCGGCCTCTCCGAAGCACGACGCGCAGGCCACCGGTTCGCGCGCGATGCGCGTTCCGCGGCGCGCGACCTGAACGGCGAGGTGAAGGACAACATGCGCTCGCTCGTCGACGAGCTCGACGCGCTGCTGAAGGAGGACGTCGACGCCGACGCGCTCCGCAAGCGCCTGCGCGGGCGGCTCGAAGCCGCGCGCGACACGCTCGACGACGCGTCGTGGCACGCGTCGCGCCGGTTGCGGCGATCGGCCGAGCGCGTGACGCAGGCCGTCCACGACAACCCGTGGCAGGCGGCCGGCATCGTCGCCGGCCTCGCGTTCGCGGCGGGCATCCTCCTTGCGCGTCGATAAGCGCGGCGCTCACGCCCGACGTTCAACCATCAAGATGGAGGAAGCATCATGCGCAAGACTCTCGTCATGAAGGTCGCGATCGCGACCGCGCTCGGCGGCCTGGCGCTCGCAGGCTGCACCACCACGCCCGACAAGCCGTCGACCGCGGCGTCCAATGCGTCGACCCGCGAAGCGATCGATGCGAACGTGAACGCGACGCTCACGCGCCTCTACTCGACGGTGCCGGGCTCGCGCGAACTCGTCGCGAAGTCGCGCGGCGTGCTCGTGTTCCCGAACGTGCTGCAGGCGGGCTTCATCGTCGGCGCTCAAAGCGGCAACGGCGCGCTGCGCGTCGGCGGCGCGACGCTCGGCTACTACAACACGTCGTCTCTGTCGGTCGGCCTGCAGGCGGGCGCGCAATCGAAGGCGCTGATCTTCCTGTTCATGACGCAGGACGCGCTCGACAGGTTCCGCGGCTCGGAAGGCTGGGCCGCCGGCGCCGACGCGTCGGTCGCGCTCGTCAAGATGGGCGCGAACGGCGCGGTCGACACGTCGACGGCGACCGCGCCGGTCGAGGTCATCGTGCTGACCAACGCCGGCCTGATGGGCGATCTGTCGGTCAACGGCACGAAGGTCACGCGCCTGAAGCTCTGACCTGAAACGCCGGCGGAAGCGGCGCGGCGCCTCGCGCGTGCGCGCCGCCTGCGCCGCGCGCCGCGGTTCCCCATCGCGGCATTTTCGATCGCAGCCCGAACGACATGCGCTCGGGGCGAGGCAACGCACGGTCGCCGCGCCGCACGCGTCAGGCATAATCGCTGCGTCACGGCGGGCCGCCGCGGCGCGGCTTGCCCGTCCGATCAACCATCCTCCCCCGAGCACATCATGGATAGCGGGAACGATCACCAAAAATTCTTTCACCTGCTGCTTCTCGTCGTCACCGTCGGTCTTTGCTGGATATTGACGCCGTTCTTCGGCGCGATCTTCTGGGGGACCATTCTCGCGATCCTGTTCCAGCCCGTGCAGCGCTGGCTCGCCGCACGCTTGGGCAAGCGCCGCAATCTCGCCGCGCTCGTCACGCTGACGCTCATCATCCTGATCGTGATCCTGCCGCTCGCGTTCGTGACCGCGACGCTCGTGCAGGAAATCGCGTACGCGTATCAGCAGATCAAGACGATGCAGCCGAACATGACGCAGTACTTCCAGGAGTTCATGCACGCGCTGCCAACGTCCGTGCATCGCGTGCTGCACAACTACGGGCTCACCGACATCGCGGGCATCCAGAAGAAGCTGACCGACGGCGCGGCCGCGATCAGCCAGTTCGTCGCCGCACAGGCGCTCAGCATCGGGCAAAACACGTTCCAGTTCGTCGTGAGCTTCGGCGTGATGCTGTATCTCGTGTTCTTCCTGCTGCGCGACGGCGGCGAGATCGGCCGCCGCGTGCGGCGCGCGCTGCCGCTCGACGAGGAGCACAAGCAGCATCTGCTGACGAAGTTCACGACCGTCGTGCGCGCGACCGTCAAGGGCAACATCGCGGTCGCGGCCGTGCAGGGCGCGCTCGGCGGGCTGATCTTCTGGATTCTCGGAATCGAGGGCGTGATTCTGTGGGGCGCGCTGATGGCGTTCCTGTCGCTGTTGCCCGCGATCGGCGCGGGCCTCGTCTGGGTGCCGGCCGCCGGCTATTTCGCGGTGACCGGACAGGTCTGGAAATGCGTGATCCTCGTCGCGTTCTGCGTCGGCGTGATCGGGCTCGTCGACAATCTGCTGCGGCCGATCCTCGTCGGCAAGGACACGAAGATGCCCGACTGGGTCGTGCTGATCTCGACGCTCGGCGGCATGGCGCTGTTCGGAATCAACGGCTTCGTGATCGGCCCGCTTGTCGCTGCGCTGTTCATGGCGAGCTGGGACATCTTCGCGCGCACCGAGCAAACCGACTGGGAATGACCCGCCGCCGGCGCGCATTCTTCCGGATGCCGAATGAAACCCGGCCCTCTCAGGCCGGGTTTTGCTTTGGCGATGGCCGCACCGTCTCGTTCCCGCGGCGGCCAGCGGGGCGATCGTGCACGCAGCGCGCCTGCTCACGCGATGCGCGGCCCTCCGCGTCGCGCCGCGCGAAGCGTCACCGGCGCATCGCGCCGCTTACTCGAAGCTGAAGCGCAGATCCTTGACGATCGGCTCCTTGCCCCAGTTGAACGAGCACACGCGCCCGGTTTCGAGGCTCACCGCATCCGCGCCCTTGCCCTGCGTCTCGCTGACGGGCGCGCAACCGCCCGAAATC
This sequence comes from Burkholderia thailandensis E264, assembly GCF_000012365.1. Taxonomy (NCBI): domain Bacteria; kingdom Pseudomonadati; phylum Pseudomonadota; class Betaproteobacteria; order Burkholderiales; family Burkholderiaceae; genus Burkholderia; species Burkholderia thailandensis. Next base: position 628,887 of record NC_007650.1, on the reverse strand, counting down.
GTCACGGTGGGCGTGCCCTGCTTCGACAGCGGAAACTCGATCACGCCGTCCTCCGGCACCGTGTGCGTGAGCGCGATCTTCTCGACGTAATCGTCGGGCAGCATGAAGATCGGCGAATCGTCGACCCACAGCGTGTAGTAATCGTGCTTGAACGGCGTCTGCTCGACGCACATCTTCGACGTATGCGCGCCGAGCTTCTGGGTCTGGCACAACGGCGCGGCAACGCAGGCCGAGCCTGCGACGAGCAGCGGCACGAGGGCCGCCCAGCTTTTCTGGATTGTTCTTTTCATTTTCGACTCGAAAAGGATTGGCGGAAGGTGGTCATGCCGGTTCGCACGACGCCGCGTGCGCTCTCAGGGCCGTACGCGGCGATCGCTATCTTACAAACGATCGTCAGCAAACAGAAGAGGCGGGCGAACGCGCCCGCGCCGCGCGCTCAGAACGTCGTGCGCATGCCGACCGTCACGCTGCGCCCGCCCTGCGGCGCGATGTTGCGCACGACTGAGCTCGCATAGCGGATATCCTGGTTGGTCAGGTTGTCGCCGCGCAGGTACGCGAGCCAGTTCGTCGCGCCGACGCGGAACTTGTACGTCAGCACGACGCCGAGCGACGTATAGCCGTCGGTCGCCAGATCGTTTTCCGGCACGCGATGCTGCGCCCACGCATGCGTGAGCTGCGCGCGCGCGCCGAACGGACCGTAGCCGTAATCGGCCGCGAGCGTCGCGCGCAGCGGCGCGATCCGCGGCAGCGGCTCGCCCGTGTCCGCGTTGCGCGCATGCGTGTAGTCGGCGCCCAGCTCCAGATCGATGCGATGCCCGCGCTTCTCGAACGCGCGCCACTTGCCCTCGAGCTCGACGCCGTAGAACTCCGCGCGCACGCCGCGATAGACGGCCTCGCGCAGCGTCTCGTCGCCCCCCGGGGCCACGGGCGCGCCTTCGTCGTCGACGAGCCGCCCGGTGTCGTATTCGGCGAGGTAGTTCCGCAAGCGGCTGTAGAACACGCCGACGCTGCCGCGGTTCGGCCCGTTCGCGTAGCGCAGCGCGAGATCGGTCGACACCGCCTTCTCCTTCCGCGCATCCGGCAGGCCGATCAGGTATTGCCCCGTCGCGCCGTGCGGACCGTTCGCGTACAGTTCGTAGAACGTCGGCGCGCGCTCCGTGTACGACACGTTGCCCGCGACCGACCACGCGGGCGCGAGCTGGTACAGCGCGCCCGCCGACACGCTGCCCGCATTGAAATCGCGTGAGCGCGCGACGCCAAACTTATCGTCCCCGTTCGCGCTCGGGTCGAGCCGCACGTGCTCGATCCGAGCGCCGGCGGACAGCTTCAGTGCATCGGTCGCCTGCCATTCCTCGAGGCCGAACAATGCGACGCTCGTCGTGCGCGTCGTCGGCGCGAGCGCCTCGCCGCCAAGCGCGGAAAACGTGTTCTGGCCGACCTGCACGCCCAGCGCGCCTTCGAACGGGCCGAGCTTGCGGTGGCGCGCCTCGACGCGCGCCTCGTAGCCGTGGTTGCGAAACGTCGTGCCGGTCACGCCGTCCTCGATTTCCCGGTGCAGATAGTTCGTGTAGCCGAAGTCGAATTTCAGCTGCGAGAACGGCCCGCGCAGATTGCGCGCCTCCGACGCGATCGCGACGCGCTCCTGCCGCATCCGCAGCCGCGCATCGGTTTCGGCGACCGAGCCGTAGTTCGATTCGTAGCCGCTGTACGACGCGCCGACGTAGCCGTCGGCCCACGTGTACGAGCCGCCCGCCGCGCCGCCGTAACGGCGGCCGTCGCTGTTCGGCAGCTTGCCGTACGGCTCGCTCGCGTCCTCGCCGTCGCGCGCGCGCTGGCGCGCCGAGTGCGCATAGCCGGGTATGCGCAACTCGTCGGTCTCGCGGCCGAACGCGTCGAGATGGAACGCGAAGCGGCCGTTGCCGCCTTCCACGAGCGCCGCCCCCGCGCGCGCGTTGTTCGCGCCGCCGTAGCTCGCGTCGAGCGCACCCGTGACGCCCGTGACCGCTTCGCGCGGAATCCGGTTGTCGATCGTGTTGACGACGCCGCCGACCGCATTGCCGCCGTACAGCAGCGCGGCCGGCCCGCGCACGATCTCGACGCGCTCGACGCTCAGCGGGTCCTGCGGCACCGCGTGATCGTACGACAGCGACGATGCGTCGTATGCGGCGACGCCGTTCTGCAAAAGCCGGATGCGGTCGCCGTCCATCCCGCGGATGATCGGGCGGCCGACGAGCGGACCGTAGGTCGTCGTCGACACGCCGGGCAAGCCGTTCAGCATATCGCCGAGCGAATCGGCGCGGCGCAGCGTCAACGCGTCGCCGGACAGCGACGCCGTCGGCGACGTGAGCGCCGATGCGCCGAGCGGGTTCGCGGTCACGAAGATCGGCGCGAGCGCCGTCGCTGGCGGCGCGCTCGACGGGCGGCCGGCTGGCTCGCCCGTCTCGCCGTGCGCAAGGCTCGCGGCGAGCAGCAACGACAAGGGATGCAGCCTGCGGGCGGAAGGCGGCGCGATACGTCGGTGGTGATCCATTGCGGTAATCGGTGCGGTGTTCTCGGGGTGGACGGAATCACGGGCCGAATCGCGCGCCGACAACGAAACGATATAACGTATCAATCTCGGCGCGCATCGAGGCCCGTGGCGAAGCGCATCGACGGCCCGCTCGACGGGCGCACGCGTGTGCGTCCGGTTCGGGTCGGTTCGCGATGAATATTGATATGTTATATCATTTCAAATCATGTAACAAATTGCTTACGGTCGACGTTGGCTCCGGCTTCCGCCCTCGCCGCCATCCGGGCCGCACGCATCGGCGTGATATCGTCGTGCGCTCGCAAACCGACAGAGTCCTTTCAGTTTCACGCATGCATCCTCTCCGATCGATCCTCCCGCTGGCCCTGCTGACGGCCGTCGGGCTCCTCGCCACCGACCTTTATCTCCCCGCCGTGCCGTCGCTGCCGCAGCAGCTCGGCGGCTCGATCGAAAGCGCGCAGGCAACGCTCGCCGCGTTCTCGGCCGCGCTCGCCGTGTCTCAGCTCGTCTGGGGCGCCGCCGCCGACCGCTTCGGGCATCGCCGCACGCTCGCGTTCGCGGTGCTGCTGCAACTCGCGGCGGGCGCCGCGTGCGCGCTCGCGCCGTCGATGGGCGCACTGATCGGCGCGCGCGTCGCGCAAGGCTTCGGGGCCGGCGCGGCGACGGTCATCGTCCCCGCGCTCGTCCGGCAGTCGTTCGGCGACGGCGGCGCGGTACGCGCGCTCGCATGGCTCGGCATCGTCGAAAGCGCTGTGCCGGGACTCGCGCCCGTCGCCGGCGCGGCGCTTCTCGTCGTCGCCGATTGGCGGATGAGCTTCTGGATCATCGTCGCGCTATCCGTCGTCACGGCGCCGCTCGCGTTCCGCGTGATTCCCGCGGCCCGCGCGATGCGCCCGCGCACGCCCGCGCGCGCAGGCGGCTATCGACGGCTGCTGCGCTCGCCCGGCTACCTCGGCTACGCGCTCGGTCACGCGCTCTGCTTCGCCGCGCTGCTCGCGTTCGTGGCGAGCGCGCCGCAGGTCGTCGAGATCTGGCTCGGCGCGGGGCCGTCGACGTTCAGCCTGATGCAGGCGTGCGGCGTCGCCGCGTTCATGCTGACCGCCGCGCGCAGCGGCAAATGGTCCGATGCGCTCGGCCTCGACCGGATCATCTCGCTCGGCGCGCTGCTGCAGTTCGCGGCGTCGGCCGCGTTCCTGCTGCTCGCGTACGCCGATTGGCGCTCGACGGCGCTCGTCGTCGCCACGTGGATGCTGTTCTGCGGTTCGCTCGGCTTGCGCGGGCCGGCATCGATGGCGCGCGCGCTCGCGGCCGAGCCCGCCGTCGCGGGACGCGCGGCCGGATTGCTGATGTTCTTCGGGCTCGGCGGCGCGGCGCTCGCGACGCAAGCCGTCGCGCCGTTCCTGCATCTCGGGCTCGCGCCTGTCGCGTGGATGTGCGCGGGCTTCACGCTCGCGAGCGGCGCCGTCGTGCTGTGGGCAATCGCGATGCGCGACAGGCATCGCGCGCCGGCGACGGAGGTTGCGTAAGCCGGCCGGGGCGAGCGTGCGGCGCATGTACTCGCGCATTCGCCGATGCGATCGCGCATACCCGCGCGCGCAGGGACGGCAACACGCTCGCATTCGGCCAATGCGCGCCGCTACCCGAGCACGCCGCGCGAACCGCGGCGGCCGCCCGGCGCCGCCCTGCCCCGATCGCCCCGATCGGCCTGACCGCTCGCAGCGCGCATCGGCGCTGCCGCCCGCTCAAGCCTGCGGATCGACCCGCAGCACGAGCTTGCCGCGATGGCTGCCGTCGAACAGGCGATTCAGCACGTCGGGCGCGTTCGTCAACCCGTCGGCGACGGTTTCCTCCGCCTTCAGCCGGCCGTCGCGCAGCCAGCCCGCGAGCGTCGCGATCGCTTCGCGGCTCTTCCGGTAATCGAGAATCAGGAAGCCGCGCATCGTCAGCCGCTTCGCGATCAGCACGCTGACGTCGTCGGCGGGCCGCCCGCTGTTGTAGTTCGCGATCACGCCGCACAGCGCGACGCGCCCGCCGATCACCATCCGCGACAGCACCGCGCGCATGATCTCGCCGCCGACGTTCTCGAAGTTCACGTGCACGCCGTCGGGCGTCGCGTCCTTCAGCGCGCGCTTCCAGTCGTCGGCCTTGTAGTCGACGGCCGCGTCGAAGCCGAGTTCGTCGGTCAGATAGCGGCACTTGTCCGCGCCGCCCGCGATGCCGACGACGCGCGCGCCGTGAATCTTGCCGATCTGTCCGGCCACGGAGCCGACCGAGCCCGCGGCCGCCGACACGACGAGCGTCTCGCCCGGCTGCACCGGCGCGATCTCGGTGAGGCCGTAGTACGCGGTGAGCCCGCTCATCCCGCACGCGCCGAGCAGGCGCGGCAACGGCAGGCCGAGTGCGGCGGGCAGCTTCGTGTAGTGCGCGGCCTCGTCGGCGCGCACGTGCGCGTAGTCCTGCCAGCCGACGAGCCCTTGCACGAGATCGCCCTCGGCGAACCCCGGCGCGTTCGACGCGACGACGCGGCCGATGCCGAGCGCGCGCATCACGTCGCCGATCGCCACCGGCGGCAGATACTGCGGGATGTCGCTCATCCAGACGCGATTGGTCGGGTCCATCGACAGATACAGCACGCGCACGAGCATCTCGCCCGGCCGGAGCGCGGGCAGCGGCGCTTCGGCGAGCGTGAAGTGTTCCTGGCCGACGCGCCCGTCGGGACGAGCCTTCAGACGCAGTTGGCGATTGACGGGTGTGGACATGGCATCACCTTCGAGATGAGTGGAAACGGATGGCGTGCGCCCTCATCGGCGAACGCCGCGCGTGCGGCGCTGTCGCATTCGCGCGAACCGCGAACCGCGAACCGCGAACCGCGAACCGCGAACCGCGAACCGCGAACCGCGAACCGCGAACCGCGAACCGCGAACCGCGAACCGCAACGATGCAATCACGACGCCGCGATTTTTCAAGAATTCATCGACGGTCGCGCGAAAAAGCCGCCGCCGGCGCATGCGCGGCGTCAGACCGCGCACATCCCGCCGTCGATCACGAGCTCCGCGCCCGTCACGTAACGGCTCTCGTCGGATGCGAGATAGACGGCCGCATACGCGACATCGTCCGGCTCGCCGAGCCGGCGCATCGGCACGCCGCGCGCGAGCTTGCGCGCCGCCTCCTTCTCGCCGACCTGCCGGACGATCGGCGCGACGATGCCCGTCATGATGAACGACGGATGGATCGAGTTGCAGCGCACCTCGGTCTGCCGGCGCGCGCAGTCGACCGCGATCGACTTCGTCAGCGAAGCGACCGCCGCCTTCGACGCGTTGTACGCGGTGTAGTCGGGCTCCTGCTTGAACGCGGCGACCGACGAGATGTTGACGATCGACGCGGGCGCGCCCGCCTCCAGATACGGCAGCGCGCGCTTCGTGCCGAGCACGATGCTCTCGACGTTGATCGCCATCACGCGCCGCCATTCGTCGCGCTCGATCTGCCCGACGGCGCCGAACGAGCCGATGCCCGCGTTGTGCACGAGCACCGACAGCCCGCCCATCGCGTCGTTCGCCTGCGAAAGCCGCGACGCCCACTGCGCTTCGTCGGTGACGTCATGCACGGCCGCCCACGCGACGCGCTCACCCGCCGCATCGTTGAGCTCGGCCGCGAACGCGTCGAGCACGGCCGCGTCGACGATGTCGGTCAAGAACACCTTCGCGCCCTGTTCCGCCATCCGACGCGCGATCGCGCGCCCAAGGCCGCCCGCCGCGCCGGTGATGAATGCGCGCTTGCCGGCAAGACGCGGCGCCAGATTCTTCGTCATGAACCCTCCCTGTCGTTTTCGATGTTCGCTTGCAGCATGCGCGCGTCGCTCGCATACATGAAGCGTAATGCGCTCGCGCGGCGGGCGAAGGCGGCGCAGGCGATGCGCGCGATCGCCGTCGCCGTCGCCGTCGCAATCGCTATAGCAATTGCCTTCGCGATCGTATCGGCCGCCCGGACTTCGGCGATCGGCCGTCCGCCGATGACGCCGGCCATCAGTCGCCGGCCATCAGTCGCCGGCCGTCCGCCGTCAGCCGCCGCTCGCCTGCGTTGTTCATCCGCTCGCCGGCAGTCAACCATCGCCCCTATCGACGATCAAGCCGACAGATACCCGCCGTCGACGTTCAGCACCGTCCCCGTCGTATAGCTCGACGCCGCCGACGCCAGATACAGCACCGCGCCCGCCATCTCAGTCGGCTGCGCGGCGCGCCGCATCGGCACGTGCGCGAGCACCTGCTTGAGCACGTCGGGCGTCTGCGTGAGCGCCGACGCGAACTTCGTGTCGGTCAGGCCCGGCAGCAGCGCGTTGCAGCGCACGCCGCTCGCCGCGCATTCGATCGCGAACGCCTTCGTCATCGAGATCACCGCCGCCTTCGTGATCGAGTAGATGCCCTGCCCGTAGCCGGGAATCACGCCGTTCACCGATGCGACGTTGACGATCGATCCGCCGCCGCCCTTGCCCATCAGCTTCGCGCCGCGGCTCGACATGAAGAAGTAGCCGCGGATGTTCACGTCGACGGTCTTCTGGAACGCGCCGAGATCCGTATCGACGATCGGCCCGTAGTACGGGTTGGTCGCCGCGTTGTTGACTAGCACGTCGAGCCGCCCGTGCCGGTCTTCGAGCGCGGCGAACAGCGCATCGATCTGGTCGAGCTCGCCGATGTGGCACGCGGCCGCCTCGGCCGAGCCGCCCGCCGCGACGATCTCGTTCGCGATCGCGCGGCAATCGTCGATGCGCCGGCTCGTGACGACCACGTGCGCGCCGAATGCGCCGAGCAGCTTCGCGGCCTCGGCGCCGATGCCGCGGCTGCCGCCGGTGACGACGGCGATCTTGCCGGACAGGTCGAACAGGTTGGGTGCGGTCATGGAGAATATCCCGAATCGATGAAGGAAATGGAATCAGCGGTGCGTGACGAGCCGCTCGCCGTGCTCGCCGTCGAGGTGCGGCCAGCCGTTGTAGGTCGTCACGCGCGCGCCGCCGCGGCCGATCTTGATCCGGGTCACGCTCGTGTTGACGAGCGGCCACGCGAGCTCGAAGCTGCGCTCGACGGGCACGCCGAACAGCGCCGCGACGATCACGCCGATCGGCCCGCCCGACGTGAACGCCCAGATCTCGCGCGCCGGTTGCGCCGCGAGCGCGTCCCACGCGGCGAGCGTGCGCGCGCGAAATTCGGGCCACGCGCAGCCGTACTCGCCGTCGTGCGCGCCGCCCGTCCAGCGCGCCACAGCCGCCGCGAACAGCGCCTGGAACGCGCGGCGCGGATCGGTTTCGGCCGCCATCGCGCGCAGCAGCGCGTCGCGCGACGCGAGCGCAGGCCGATGGCGCGCGATCAACTCGTCGGCGTCGAGCTCGTCGAGGCCCGCGAGCGCGAGCCGCGGCGCATCGACGCCCGCCGCGCGCGCGCAGCCGTCGGCCGTCTGCGCGTGGCGGCGCAGCGTGCCGGTGGCGATCAGCCCGGGCCGCCGCGCGCCGCGCGCCATCCACGCGCCGAGCCGCGCCGATTGCTCGTCGCCGAGCGGCGACAGGCAATCGTAGTCGGCCGCATCGAAGCTCGCCTGCGCGTGGCGGATCAGGAACAGCTCGGTCATCGCGCGCCCCCGGCCGCCCCGATCACGCGCCGGCAGCGCTCGCCGAGATAGCGCACGACCGCGCCGAGGCCCGCGAACTGTTCGTTCGTCGTGTGGCCGAGCACGAAGCGCCGGTAGATCTGCTGCGCGATCGCCATCAGCCGGAACAGGCCGAACACTTCGTAGAACACGAAGCCGCCGACGTCGAGCCCCGTGCGCGCGCCGTAGTATTCGACCAGCTCGCGGCGCGTCATCATCCCGTCCGCGTGCGTCGGCTGGCGGCGCATCGCGACGAACGCGGGATCGTCATCGGCCTGCGCCCAGTAGGCGAGCGAGCCGCCGAGGTCCATCAGCGGATCGCCGAGCGTCGCCATCTCCCAGTCGAGCACGCCGACGATCGACAACGGATCGGCCGCATCGAGCACGACGTTGTCGAAGCGATAGTCGTTGTGGATCACGCAGATGCGGCGCTCGCCCGCCGGGCGATGGCGCTCGAGCCACGCGAGCACGTCGTCGCACGGGTTCGTGCCGTCGGTGAGCGCCTTGCGCCAGCGCTCGCCCCAGCCGCTCAACTGCCGCGCGACGTAGCCTTCTCCCTTGCCGAGCGCCGCGATCTCCGGGCGCGACGCATCGATCGCGTGCAGCTCGATCAGCCGATCGACGAAGCGCTCGCACAGCCTGCGCGCGCCCGCGCGGTCGAGCTTCAGCCCGGCGGGCAGCTCGCGCCGCAGAATCACGCCGGCGATGCGCTCCATCACGTAGAACTCGTTGCCGAGCACCGCCGGATCGTCGCAGCGCGCGAGGATCGCCGGCACGTAGCGGTAATCGGGCGCAAGCGCCGCCATCACCGCCGCCTCGCGCAGCATGTCGTGCGCGGCGCCCGCCTTCGCGCCCGCGGGCGGGCGCCTGAGCACCATCTCGCGATCGCCGTAGCCGATCAGATAGGTCAGATTCGACGCGCCGCCGTGGAACTGCCGGATGCTCGGCTCGCCGCTCAATCCGGGAATGCGCGACTTCAGGTATGCGTCGAGCCTCGCCGCGTCGAGCCGGTCTTCGTCGCGCACGTCGCGCGCTTCGTCGAGGCGCACGCTCATGCCGCCTCCGCCGCGGCGAGCTGCCGCTTCACCTCGAGCTTCGCGACGACCGCGCGATGCACCTCGTCCGGCCCGTCCGCGATCCGCAGCACGCGCGCATACGCGTACAGCGCGGCGAGCGGAAAATCGTTCGACAGGCCCGCGCCGCCGTGAATCTGGATCGCCGCGTCGGCCGCCTGCTGCGCGACCGCGGGCACGACCACCTTGATCTGCGAAATCAGCGAAAGCGCCGCCTTCACGCCCTGCGTGTCGATCGTCCACGCGGCCTTCAGCGTCAGCAGGCGCGCCTGCTCGATCGCCATGCGCAGGTTCGCGACGATGTCGCCGTTGCCGCCGAGCTTGACGAGCGGCTTGCCGAACGCGTCGCGCGTCGTCGCGCGCGCGCACAGCAGCGCGAGCGCCTTCTCCGCCGCGCCGAGCGCGCGCATGCAGTGGTGGATGCGGCCTGGGCCGAGCCGGCCCTGCGCGATCTCGAAGCCGCGTCCCGGCCCGAGGATCACATTCGACGCCGGCAGCCGCACATTCGTGAAGCTGACTTCGCCGTGGCCCGAAGGCTCGTCGTACGCATTGAACACCGGCAGCATCCGCTCGATCTTCACGCCGGGCGCGTCGAGCGGACACAGCACCATCGTGTGCCGGCGATGCGGCTCCGCCTGCGGATCGGTGAGCCCCATGAAGATCACGACGCGCGCGAGCGGATGGCCGATGCCGGTCGACCACCACTTGCGGCCGTTCAGCACGACTTCGTCGCCTTCGATCCTGGCCGTCGCCTGCATGTTCGTCGCGTCCGACGAAGCCACCTCCGGCTCCGTCATGCAGAACGCCGAGCGGATCTCGCCCGCGAGCAGCGGCTCGAGCCAGCGGCGGCGCTGCTCGGGCGAGCCGTAGCGCGCGAGCACCTCCATGTTGCCGGTGTCGGGCGCGTTGCAGTTGAACGCTTCGGGCGCGATCAACGAGTGCCCCATCAGCTCGGCGAGCGGCGCGTACTCGGCGTTCGACAGCCCCGCGCCGCCATGCTCGGCCTCGGGCAGGAACAGGTTCCAGAGGCCGGCCGCCCGCGCCTTCGCCTTCAGCGTTTCCATCACGTCGGGCTGACGCCAGCGGCGCCAGTCGGCTCCGCCCGTCAGTTGCTCGACGTAGCGCGCCTCGACGGGCGCGATCTCGTCGCGCATGAAGCGCGCGACGCGCTCGCTCAATTCGCGGCAGCGGGCCGAGGGAGAGAAGTCCATGGCGTCTTCCGGTTGGTCGGTTCGAATGGAGACGAGCGTACGCGATCCTCGACAATCGATGAAATGAATATTTATTATGCGAGGATATAGACATTGTTGATGGGCTTGCGCGAGCGTGCAGGCCGCGCGGACAAGCCGATACCTCGAAACACCGGAACGCCGATGCAGCACGACCACCGACTCGATCTGAACCTGTTCCGCGTGCTCGACGCGGTCTACGTGCAAGGCGGCATCAGCGCCGCCGCGCGCGCGCTGCACCTGACGCAGCCGGCCGTCACGCACGCGCTGAACCGGCTGCGCGCGCATTTCGGCGATCCGCTGTTCGTGCGTCAGGGCAACAAGGTCGTGCCGACCGAGCGCACGCGCGCTGTGATCGCCGACGTCCAGCTCCATCTGAAAGGCCTGCAGGACGCGGCGCGCGCGCAGACGCGCTTCAGCGCGCAAGCGCTCGACATGAGCTTCGTCGTCGGCGTGCGCGACGTGCTCGAATCGATCGCGCTGCCGCAACTCGTCGAGACGCTCGCGCGCGACGCACCCGGGGTGCGGCTCGTGAGCCGCCGCGTGCCCGTCGCCGACATCGAGCGCGAGCTCGGCAGCGGCAACCTCGATCTCGCGATCGAGCGCCGCGTGCCCGCCGGGCCGCGAATGGCCGCCGAGTACGTGGTCGACGACACGCTCGTCGTCGCGATGCGGCGCGACCATCCGCTCGCGGGCGCGCCGCTGCGGCGCGCCGACTATTTCGCCGCGCGGCACGTGACGGTTTCGCCGCTCGGCGAGCCGCACACGCTCGACGTGCTGCTCGGCGCCGACGGACGCTTCCGGCAGATCCAGCTCGTCTGTCAGCACTACTTCGCCGCATGCCAGATCGCGGCGTCGGGCGACCTGCTGCTGACGCTGCCGCGTTCGTACGCGCAGCGTATGACGCGGCTCCTGCCGATCGCGGTGCAGCCGCTGCCGCTGCGGCTGAAGCCCTATCCGATCCTCGCGTACTGGCACGAATCGCGCGAGCTCGACCGAGCGCACCAGTGGTTCCGGCAGCGCGTGATCGACGTCGTGCGCGCCGCGTCGTCGCATCCCGCCGGCGCGTAGGCGCCGCTGCAGGCGCGCGCGAAGCCGGCTATGCTCGCCTATCGTGGCCGGCGCGCCGGCCGCTCCTTCCCCTTAGATCGAGAACACGCCATGCCGCTCATTCACGCCACCGCCGAAATGGCCCCCGACGCGCCGAACTACGTCGTCGACCTCGAAGCCGGAAAGCACCGCCTGCAAGGCGACGAGAACGAGCACGAGGGCGGCGGCAACGTCGGCCCCGCGCCGTACGAGCTCGTGCTGTCGGGCCTTACCGCATGCACGGTCGCGACGCTGCGGATGTACATGCAGCGCAAGGCCTGGCCGGCCGCGCGGTTGCTCGCGCGCGCCGAGTTGCACGTCGACCGCGAGGGCGCGCAGTACGTGCGGCGCACGATCGTCGTCGACGGCGCGCTCGACGACGCGCAGCGCACGCGGCTCGCGGAGATCGCCGAGAAGACGCCGGTCACGCTGTTCATCAAGCGCGGGACGCGGATCGAGACGACGTTGAAGTAATGGGCGCGGCGGCGCGACGTGCTTTCGCCGCGCGCGCGTCGCGCGTCGCCGGGGGCCCGTCGCGCAGCATCGCGCCTCGCCGCGCCCGATCGCGCTTCGTCTTGTATTGCTTTGCCCGGCCCGGACCCGAGCGGTATTGTGCGCGGAGCCGCGCAGCGCCCGCCGACGAATCAGGGCAGCGTCAACAGAACCGACTTCGGCCCGTCCGGCAGATTGTGCGGCTGCCCGACCTCGTAGCCGCCCGTGCTCATCCGAAAGTTGCCGTTGACCACCGAGAACCGGTAGTTCGAGCAGATCTCGTTGTGATCCGGCGTGTAGACGGCCGACGTCGTCGCCTTCTTGACCTCGACCCACCGCGCCGACGCTCGGTCGAACGCCCACACGTTGCCGTACTGCCCGGCCCGCTGCGCCGCGCCGAGGCAGGACGCGCCCTGCGTCGCCCAATCCTCGATGAAGCTGTTCGCGTAATTCGCCGACCGGACGGCCTTCTGATAGCGCAGCGTCGCGATCAGCTCGCGCACGTTGGTCGATGTATCGGTGAACCAGACCGAATAGTCGGTCTGGTTCTGTCCGGCGACGGGCGCGATCGACGCCATGAAGCGGTATGTCCGCCCCGCGACGGGCGCATGGCTCTTGAAGCACTTGTAGCCGGTGCCTTCGCCGCCGAACTGCGTGCAGCTCACGCCCGGCCCTTTTGCGACGATCTGCGGCGATTTGCCGTTCGCGTCCCACACGGAAAACAGCACGAGGCCGTTCTGCTTGCCGTCGATCGACTGAAGGCCGGTGTACGCGCCCGGCCAGCCGATCGCTTCCCAATAGGTGGTCGGCGCGAGCGCCTCGGGCGTGACGTCGACGCTGAACGCCGTCCAGTCGCTCGCCTGCTGGTAGTTCAGGTGAATCGAGTTCGCGCGCGTCGCGTGCGGCCTCGCGGAGCCGTTGAACGCGACTTGCTGCACGGTGCCGTCGAACCTGCGGATGCTCGCGACCGCCGTTTGCGCGCCGCCGTTGCCGGCCACCCACCACGCGGCGGCGGTCCCGTTCGCGTCCGTCGAGGCGCTCGCCGGAAAGAGCCATCCCGACGCGCCGCCCGGGCCTTGCGGCTGCCATGCGACGTCGCAGCCGGCAACGGGCTTGCCCTGGTTCGTCACCTTGACCGTCAGCATCACGGGACTGTGCGTGCGGTTGTTCGACGTGATCGTCGGATCGTAGAGCGTCGACGAGAACGCCGAGCCTTGTCTCGCGACGAGCGGCGCGCTCGTCGCCGACGCGATCGCGGAGCCGTTCAGGCACGCGCCGGCCGCCGTCGCGTCAACGGCGAGCGCGGTCAGGATGGTTGCTGCGATGCAGTGGAATTTCAATTCGATTCTCCTCATCAGGCGTTTCGATTCGCGGGCATGCGTCGCGCACTATAAGTGAGGGGCCGCATTTCCGCGAATAACCGACTTTATTCGACGGAATAATCGAGTCTCCTTGATATTAAATATGTTATTTATATGTTTTTAGTTGAATCGGCGCGCCGAATAAATCGAGCCAAGCTTCGTCACAAGGTGGCCAAATACGCAGAATCTCGGCATTTTTCGCCCGTTTCAAGCCGAAACCGTGCACCCCGAAAAAACCGAACCTGCTAAATCAGGCCGCCGTTTCCGCCAATCGACTACGGCCAATCAAATGACATTCCGCCGCTTGCCCATTTGCGTCGAGATCGCTCGGCGCGTTGAACCTGCGTTGAATCTACAGTGAATTTGCGTTGAATCGGCTTCGATTCTCGCTCCGAATCCGCCGATCGAGCGTCGCCGGCGCCGTCTGCCGGAATGCATCGGGCACCGGAAATGCGTTCGCCGCGACGCCACGCCACGGCCAGATCGTACGGAACCGGCACGCGGGGCCCGTCGATGTCGCTCAGGCGTCGATCGTCCGCGCAAGGATGACGCGCGCGAGCGGCTCGTGGCGTTCGCCGGCAGACGCCGGTCACGCCGCACATCGAGCGCGGGCGTGCGGCTCGGATCGGGACGGCATTGCCGTGACGGGGCGGGCGGGGCGAACGGCACGGGCGCGCCGTGCCGTTCGCCGCGGCGTCTTGCATCGGTGCAGCGTAGCGGCCGGATGCAAGGCGTCGCCCCAACGCAGATCGGGCTTGCCCGACCGATGAACGCGCGACGTGCGTCCGCGCGCCAGGTCACGCCGGCCGCGCGGACGTCGACGCGCTGTCGCGATGTTGCGTGTCCGTTACAGCCCGAGCGCCGACAGATCGAGCTTGCCGCCCTTGACGGGCGGGCACCAGAAGAACGAGCCGGTGATCGGCTGCGTGAAGCGGAACAGGCCGTCGTGCACGCCGTCGGTCGCGCCGATCATCCGGCGCATCTGCACTTCGAACGCCCGGAACGAATGGCCGAACGCGACGAAGTACAGACCGGCGCGCCGCTCGTCCGCCCACGGCGACGAGCGGCGCAGCACCTTCGCCTCCGGCGTGAAGCTCTCCTGCTCGGTGCGCTTCACGTGCGCGTACGCGGGCGCGTCTTCGAGCTCCTCGTTGTCGTCCTTGCGGCGGCCGATGACCCGGTCCATTTCGTCGCCCGGAATCTCGCGCATCTTGCCGAAGTCGTGCACCCATTGCTGGACCGCGACGAAGCTCGCGCCGTCGAGCCCCGCGCCCTTGCCGGACACGAACGCGACTTCGAGCGCCTCGTCGCCTTCCGGGTTCTCCGTGCCGTCCTCGTAGCCGGACAGGTCGCGGTCGTCCGCGTAGCGAAACGCGTTTGCCGCCGCGTCGAGCTCGAACGCGGGCGCGACGAGCCGCTCGATGTCGCGCGAGCGCACGGTGGCCGCGCCGGGATCGTCGGCGCGCAGCCAGACCCACAGAGCCGCGGGCGTCGACGGCACCGGCGCGCCCGGCACCGACAGCTCGGGAAACTCCTTCAGGCCGTCGATCTTCTTGTCGAGCGCCTGCACGAGCGTCGGCCCGATGCCGATCACCGTGTCGACGCCGTCGACCGCGTCGCGCAACGCGGCGAGCACGCTCGCCGCATGCTCCGGACGCGAGATCCGGAAAGACAGGTAGCGGCTCGCGGCCGGAATCGGAGCCAGAATGCCTGGTTGAAAGTCGCTCATCGTTTCCTCGATGCAATGTTCGGTTCTACAGGGGGACGTCGGATTGTCCCATAACGTCGGGACATGTCCGTCCGGCAGGCGTCGTCTTCGGAAGAGGCGCGTGCGGGACATGCCCGTGCGGCGCGCTTCCGTACGCACCGCGCCGGGAACGGGGACGTGATGACCCGACGCGCGGCCCACGGAACGCCCGGAGCGGGCGCGCGCAACCCGTACGCGCGCGCTCGAAACCTGTCCGGCCGGCGCGCGCCCGCAGCGGCAATTCCGTCCGGGATATGTCGATGGTCGCATCCCGCCCGCGACATGCGCGTCGGCGACATGCGCGTCGGCGACATGCGCGTTGGCGGCATGCGCGTGCGCCCATGCGGCCGACACGCCCGCGCGACGCAATCGCGACGCTCGCCGGGCCCCGATGTTAACCCACGCGTTCCGCCCCCGGCGAACGCGGCGAGCCGCGACGCCGCGCATCGCTCGTATCGAATCGGCAACATCCATTCGTCTGACATTGCAGCAATGCGAAACGGCCGCTAGAATCGCTTCACGAGCCAAACTTCGCTCGCTTTCATTCCACTCACTCAACGCTCGAAGGAGGTGCCAGATGTCGCAAATGCATGTTGCCTCCTTGACGGCAGTTCCACGACGCGCGTCTTAAGTCGTCGTCTTCGCGGGCCGCGCTCCGGCCCGCACCGCTTCCGGACAGTTTTTCGCCTTCGCTTCGTGCGCTGACGCGCAGCGGCGCCCGTCCGGCTTTCGTTTCGAACAACAATCGACAAGTCCCGTCGCCACGAGCGGCCGGGCCCCGACAAATGGTCCAGAAAACTACCCATCCGGGTGGACGCGCGTTTACCGACGTGCTCGCGTTCACCTTCCGGCACTGGCGCGCGCAACCCGTGCGCATCGCCGGAATCGCCTTTTTCGCACTCGCCACCGCGCTCGGCGACGTGCTGACGCCGCTCTTCGCGGGACGCCTCGTCGACGCGCTGTCGCACGGCGTGGCCGCCGCCGACAAGGCCGCGGCGTGGAGCCGCGCGCTGCATGCGTTCGGCGTGCTGATCGGCATCGGCATCGCGTGCACGCTGCTGCGGCAGGCGGTGTTCCGCAACATCATCGTGCTGACGCTGAAGATGATGAGCGAGATCGCGGCGAACGCGTTCCACCGCGTGCAGCGCTTTTCGACCGACTGGCACGCGAACAGCTTCGCCGGCTCGACCGTGCGCAAGATCACGCGCGGCATGTGGGCGATCGACCTGCTCAACGACACGCTGCTTATCGCGCTGCTGCCGTCCGTCGTGATGCTGACCGGCGCGACGCTGCTGCTCGGCCTGCACTGGCCGGTGATGGGCGCGGTGGTGGGCGGCGGCTCGGTCGTCTTCATCGCGGTGACGGTCACGATGTCGCTGCGCTACGTCGCGCCCGCCGCGCGGCTCGGCAACCTGTGGGACACGCGCATGGGCGGCGCGCTCGCCGACGCGGTGAGCTGCAACCCGGTCGTCAAGGCGTTCGGCGCGGAGACGCGCGAAGAGGCGCGGCTCGACGGCGTCGTGTCGAAGTGGCGCGCGCGCACCCGCCGCGCGTGGCGGCGCGGCACCCTCAACGGCGGCGTGCAGGGCGCGATGCTCGTCGCGATGCAGGCGGCGATCCTCGGCGCCGCGCTGTGGCTGTGGGCGCACGACCGCGCGAGCCTCGGCGACATCACGTTCGCGCTGACGACGTTCCTCGTGCTGCAAGGCTATCTGCGCGACATCGGGATGCACATCCGCAACCTGCAGCGCTCCGTCAACGACATGGAAGAACTCGTGTCGCTCGAGCGGCAGCCGCTCGGCATCGACGACAAGCCGGGCGCGAAGCCGATCTCGATCGCGCGCGGCGAGATCCGCTTCGAGCACGTGACCTTCGGCTACGGCGGCGCGCACGCGAAGCCGCTGTACGACGACTTCTCGATCCGGATCGCGCCGGGCGAGCGGATCGGGCTCGTCGGGCATTCCGGTTCGGGCAAGACCTCGTTCATCAAGCTGATCCAGCGGCTGTACGACGTCGACGGCGGGCGCATCACGATCGACGGGCAGAACATCGCGGACGTCACGCAGGCGTCGCTGCGCAGCCAGATCGCGATCGTCCAGCAGGAGCCGCTGCTGTTCCACCGCACGCTCGCCGAGAACATCGCGTACGCGCGGCCCGGCGCGACGCGCGACGAGATCGAGCGCGCCGCGCGGCTCGCGAGCGCGCACGAGTTCATCGACGCGCTGCCGCAGGGCTACGATACGCTCGTCGGCGAGCGCGGGATCAAGCTGTCGGGCGGCGAGCGGCAGCGCGTCGCGATCGCGCGCGCGTTCCTCGCCGACGCGCCTGTGCTGATCCTCGACGAAGCGACGTCGAGCCTCGACAGCGAAAGCGAAGTGCTGATCCAGCAGGCGATGGAGCGGCTGATGGTGGGGCGCACGACGCTCGTCGTCGCGCACCGGCTGTCGACGGTGCGCGCGCTCGACCGGCTGATCGTTCTCGACAAGGGGCGCGTGATCGAGGAAGGCTGCCACGACGCGCTGATCCGGCTCGAACGCGGCGTCTACCGGCGGCTGTTCGAGCGGCAGGCGCTCGAGCTCGCGAAGGGGCTGATCGAGCAGACGGGCGGCGACGTCGCCGACTGGCTGCACGATGAGCACGACGAACGCGACGAGCGCAACGCGCGCGGCGAACGCGACAATCCCGGCGGGCGCGGCGGGCGACGCACGCGCGGCGCGTTCGACGGGAGCCGCGACGGTGGGCAGGTCGACGATTCGGCGGTGGCGGTCGAGAAGTAGCGGCTGTCGCGGCCGAACCGCGCCCCGTGGTCCGGCGGCGCCTCCGCCGCGCCGCCGCACCCCGCCTGCGCCCCGCGTCGATCGATCAACAGGCGCGACCGCATCCCCCGTCGGCCCGCGGCTGCGCGAGCGCCGCCGCGACGCGCGCGACCACTTGCTCGCGCCGCGCGAGCACCGGCTTCGACCGCTCGCGCACGCGCTCGACGATCCGCGCAGGCGCGGTGTCCGGGTCGCCCGCCGCAAACGGCGGCGCCGGCGCATATTCGAGCTGCAACTGCACCGCCTGCGCATCGTCCTCGCCGACGAGTTCCGCCGCGAGCGTCAACGCGAAATCGATCCCCGCGGTCACGCCGCCGCCCGTCACGAGATTGCCGTCGCGCACGACGCGCTCGCGCACCGGCGTCGCGCCGAGCGGCGCGAGCAGCGAGTGGAACGCCCAGTGCGTCGTCGCGCGCCGCCCGCGCAGCAGCCCCGCCGCGCCAAGCACGAGCGCGCCCGTGCACACCGAGCTCACGTAGCGTGCGTGCGCCGCGTGCCGCCGGATGAACGCGAGCGTGCCCGCATCCTCCATCAGATCGGCGACGCCCGCGCCACCCGGCACGCAAATCACGTCGAGCGGCGGGCAGTCGTCGAACGTCGCGTTCGGCACGAGCACGAGCCCGCTGCTCGCCGCCACCGGCTCGCGCGTTTTCCAGACGAGCCGCACCGTGACGCCTGGCAGCGACGCGAACACGTCGTGCGGCCCGGTCAGGTCGAGCTGCTGCACCTGCGGAAACAACAGTAATCCCACTTCGATGGTCATGCCGAACCTCCTCCTTGTCATCAGCATCGCGTCAACGTGACGAGCGTCGCGCCGGCCCGGCCGGGTGCGCCGGCGTCGTGGACAAACCGACTGTATGCAAGTACCGTGTGGCGGATATGCCAAAGTCCCCACGATTCCCGCCAACCCCAACGCCGGCCGCGCCGCCCGCGCTCGCCCCCGCCGCCTCGCGGCGCACGGTGCACGTGCTCGCGTTCGACGACGTGCAGTTGCTCGACGTCGCCGGGCCGCTGCAGGTGTTCTCGACCGCGAACGATTTCGCCGCGCGACGCGGTCTCGCGATTCCGTACGCGCCGCGCGTCGTCGCCGCCAATGCGCCGTCGGCGATGTCGTCGGCGGGGCTCGCGTTCGCCGCCGCGCCGCTGCCCGCCGCGCGCGAACCGTCCGACACGCTGCTCGTCGCGGGCGGCTGGGGCGTCTACGACGCGGCGCGCGATCCGCGGCTCGTCGACTGGGTGCGCCGCCGCGCGGCGCAAACGCGGCGTGTCGCGTCGGTGTGCTCGGGCGCGTTCGTGCTCGCGGCGGCGGGGCTGCTCGACGGCCGCCGCGTCGTCACGCACTGGTCGCGCTGCGACGAGCTCGCGCAACGCTATCCGCACGTGCGCGTCGATCCCGATCCCATTTTCATCCGCGACGGCAACGTGTGGACGTCGGCGGGCGTCACGGCCGGCATCGATCTGGCGCTCGCGCTCGTCGAGGACGACCTCGGCCGAGCGCTTGCGCTCGACGTCGCGCGGCATCTCGTCGTGTTTCTGAAGCGGCCGGGCGGCCAGGCGCAATTCAGCACCGCGCTGTCGCTGCAGCACGAGGGCGGCCGTTTCAGCGAACTGAACGCATGGGCGGCCGCGAATCTCGGCGCGGACCTGTCGGTCGCGACGCTCGCCGCGCGCGCCGGCATGAGCGAGCGCAGCTTCATGCGCCGCTACCGCGAGACGACCGGCAAGACGCCCGCGCGGGCGATCGAGCAGATGCGCGTCGAAGCCGCGCGCCACCTGCTCGCCGACGCGCCGTTGCCGGTCAAGCGGATCGCCGCGCGCTGCGGATTCGGCAGCGAGGAGACGATGCGCCGCAGCTTCCTGCGCATGCTCGGCGTGACGCCGCAGGCCTATCGCGAACGGTTCGCCTCGCGTGGCGTGAAAACCGAAAATGTGCGACCCTAGCCGCATGTCGACGCAACTGCCTTCCCTCTCGCATTTCTGGCGCCGCTCCTGAAGGAGCGGCATCGTCACGTCCCGACCACGACCATGCCGCCGCATCCGGCCGGCATTGCGTCGATCGCGCCCCCCGTTCGGCCCGGATTGCGGCGGTTCTTCCCGGAGAAACCGTTCATGCAAGACGACACCTCGAACCCGCCCCAACCGCCGATCGCATTGACGGGCGATCGCCCGACGGGCGCGTTGCACCTCGGCCATTACATCGGCTCGCTGAAGACGCGCATCGCGCTGCAGCAAACGCACCGGCAATTCATCCTCGTCGCCGACACGCAGGCGCTGACCGACAATGCGCACGACCCCGACAAGGTTCGCCGCAACGTGATCGAAGTCGCGCTCGACTATCTCGCCGTCGGCATCGATCCGCGCCGGAGCACGATCGCCGTGCAGTCGGGTCTGCCCGCGCTCGCCGAGCTGACGCTCTTCTATCTGAACTTCGTCACCGTCGCGCGCCTCGAGCGCAATCCGACGATCAAGGACGAGATCCACGCGCGCGGCTTCGGCCGCGACATTCCCGCCGGCTTTCTCTGCTACCCGGTCGCGCAGGCGGCCGACATCACCGCGTTCAAGGCCGACACGGTGCCCGTCGGCGACGATCAGTTGCCGCTCATCGAGCAGACGAACGAGATCGTCCGCCGCATCAACCGGCAGGCGGGCGCCGACGTGCTGCCCGAGGCGAGCGCGCTGATCTCGCCGACGGGGCGGCTGCCGGGCGTCGACGGCAAGGCGAAGATGAGCAAGTCGCAAGGCAACGCGATCGCGCTGTCGTCGTCGCCCGACGCGATCGCCGACGCTGTCAGGCGGATGTATACCGATCCAAATCACCTGCGCGTGTCCGATCCGGGGACGGTCGAAGGCAACGTCGTGTTCACGTATCTCGATGCGTTCGACGACGAGCCGGACGAAGTCGAGCGGCTGAAGGCCGCGTATCGCGCGGGCGGCCTCGGCGACATGGCGCTCAAGCGCCGGCTCGAAGACAGGCTGCAGGCGTTGATCGCGCCGATCCGCGAGCGGCGCGCCCGGCTCGCGCGCGAGCCGGGCTACGTCGTCGACGTGCTGAAGGAAGGCACCGCGCGCGCGAACAACGTCACGCAGCGCACGCTGGACGAAGTGCGCGATGCGCTGGGCGCGTTTTCGTTCCGGCGGTTCGTCGGGTGAGGTGTGCGGCGCGACCGGCGGCCGCAGCGCCGGGATACGGAAGGGACGACTCGACTTCCGGCACTCGACTTCGGACGCCAATTGCCGGATGTCCTCGCGAGCGCGTTTCGAGATACGCGGAGCATTCGGCGCACGCGCCGAAGACACCGCCTTTTCATCGGACGGATCGCTTCGCCGCTTCGGCCACGCGCCGCCCCGGCAGGGTTCTCGCGCCCGCGGGCCACGCGGCAACAGACTTTACACACTGTTACGCGCGACGCTCATCCAACGACGAGCGCATTCCCTATACTGCCCGCGTGCAATAGCAACCACACGCCACCATGAACACGAAGCCCATCCCAACAACGACAACGAAGCGCCCGGCTTTCACGAAAACCACCCTGCTCGTTTCGCTCGCCGCAACCGCCGCGCTGTCGCTGAGCGCGTGCGTCGCGCCAAACGCGTACGGACCGTATGGTTCACAACCGCAGTACGGCACGCCCGCCTACTCGCAGCCGTCGTACGCGCAACCCGACTATTCGCAGCCCGGCTATCCGCAACAGGGCTACGCGCAGCCCGGATATCAGCAGGGCTATCAACAAGGCTATCAGTCCGGCTATTCCGGCTACTCGACGCAGTACGGCACGATCGCCGGCATCCGCCCGATCGGCGGCGCGACGAGCCCGTCGGGCGTCGCGGGCACCGTCGTCGGCGCGCTCGTCGGCGGCGTGCTCGGCAACCAGATCGGCCGCGGCCACGGCCGCGACGCCGCGACGGTGATCGGCGCGCTCGGCGGCGCGGTCGCGGGCAACCAGATCGGCCAGCAGATGGGTGCGCAGCCGAGCGCCTATCGCGTCGACGTGCAACTGAGCGACGGCTCGACGCGCTCGTTCGACCTGCAGACGCCGGGCGATCTGCGCCCGGGCGATCGCGTGCGCATCGACGGCAATCAGATTTCGCGGTATTGAACGCGGCGGCGAACGCTACAACCAGCGACGCTGCATACGGAAAACGAAGCGACGGAAGCCGGACGGCCGCGATGGCCGGCTTCGTGCCTCCCGTCGCTTTTCGCATGTTCGGCCGGCGGATGCGCGAACGCTTGCCGCGCCGCTTCGAACACATCGCTTCGCGCACCGGCGACGCGCGTCGCTTGCCGGACGCGACACGCGCCCATCCGATTCATCTCGAAACGATCCTCGATCCGGCCGAACGGCGGCTGAAAGTCGTGATCGCCGCATCCGCCGGCGACGCGGCGGCGCTCCTCGGCACGCTCGACATGCTCGCCGGATCGTTCGCGCGATGAAGACACGCTATCATTCGCCGCCGCGTATCGCGGCGCGATGCCGCTGTTCTCGCCGACTCACTGCAAGGCACCCGCGACGGCCCATGACATCCTGACCGTCGGCGGCGTGCGCGTATTGCGTTTCGACGCGGCGAGGCCGCCGAAACGTTGCTCGCCGCCGCGTGGGAACACGACGCCGCGTGGATCGCGGTGGCGGCCGAGCATCTGCACGACGACTTCTTTCGCCTCGACACGCGCTTCGCCGGCCACCTCGTGCAGAAGCTGATCAACTCTCGCGTCAGGCTCGCCGTCGTCGGCACCGTCGATGCGGCGCTCGCGCGCAGCCGCGCGCTGCGCGAGCTCGTGCACGAGACGAATCGCGGCGATGCGTTCTGGTTCGTCGCGGACATCGAGGCGCTCGTCCTACGGCTGCGCGAACGCAGCCGCGTTGCACGAGCGCGCGATGCCGACGCGCGCTGAGCGCGCGGAATCGCCGCGTCACGCGAGCGCCGCACCGCGAAGATCGCGAACCCGGATCGGCGTGGCGATCCGGCGCGACGCCACGCACGAGGCGATGCGGCGCAACCGGCGCATCGCCGCCCGCACGCGCCGAACGCGCTCGCCAACCGCACGCGCGGCCGGCTCCGGCGCGCGCAGCCGGACACATCATTACCATTCTCCACAATCCGCGGCACCACATTTTCTCGCGCGGGATGTACCATTCGCCCCCGTACGCGCGGCATTCCGAGACCTGGCCGAGCGACGTACGCGAAGGCATTTCGTAAGCCTGATCATCAGAAAACCCAGGGACGCACAAATGGGAGATGTGAACAAAACCGGCTGGCCGCCGCCGTCGCCGCCTCGGCTCAAACGCATCTGGCACGGCCCCGACGGCCTGCGCGCCGGGTGGGCGGTGCTGCTGTATGCGGCGATCGTCGCGGCGATCATGCTCGCGCTCGGCGTTGCGGCGCGCATCGCGCATCATCCGCTCCACCCGCGCAGCGATCTGAGCGCGGCCGGACAGATTCCGTTCGAGCTCGCGCTGTGCGCGGCCGCGCTGATCGCCACGCACGTGATGAGCCGCATCGATCGCCGCTCATGGCTCGATTACGGCCTGCGCGCGCCGCGCGGCGCGTTGCATTTCGTCTGGGGGGCGTTCTGCAGCCTCGCCGCGGTGTCGGCGATCATGGGCCTGCTCGTCGCGACGGGCGGCGCGACGATCGAATATTCGGGCGCGAGCCGAACGGCCGCATTCGAATCGGCCGTTGCGTGGGCCGCCGCGTTCGCGCTCGTCGCACTCGCCGAGGAAGTCGCGTTTCGCGGCTATCCGTTCCTCAAGCTCGCGCGGCGCACGCACCCCGTCGTCGCGGCGGCGCTCACGTCGCTCGCCTTCGGCATCTCGCACGTGTCGAATCGCAACGAGAACATCGCGGGCATCGTGCCCGTCGTGATCTACGGGCTCGTCGCGTGCCTCTCGATCTGGCGCACCGGCTCGCTGTGGTGGGCGCTCGGCGAGCACGCGATGTGGGACTGGAGCGAATCGTTCCTGTTCGGCGCGGCCGACAGCGGACTCACCGCGCACGACACGCTGTTCAGGAGCCACGCGATCGGCCCGGTCTGGCTGAGCGGCGGCACGGTCGGCCCCGAGGCGAGCGTGCTCGTGTTTCCGGCGCTCGCGGCGCTCGCGTACGTCGCCTGGCGTCTGCCGCCGCACGCGGCGTGGAACGGCTCGACGCTCGCGCACGCACGCCGGCAGACGGTGTGAGGCGGCTTCGCCGCGCGGATCGCGACCGAACGCTCCACGATCAACCGGTTCGCAATCCGTTCGCGATCCGCGCGCGCAGGCCGCGCGTTCGGCGCGCCCGCCGCGGATCGCGCGCGGGCCGCTTCGTCGGCGCGGCGCGCGATCACCGCGGCGCCGCTTCCCCCGCCGCCGCCTTCGCGGCGCCCGCGTCGCCGCGCAGCCCCGGCAGCTTCGCGTGACCGATCCGTTGCGCGCGATAGATGCCCGCGTGCCCGGAGAACAGATACGCGACGACGCAGGCGAGCGCCGCATACACGCCGATCGGCGCGCCGAACAGTTCGATCGCCATGATCGTCGATGCGATCGGCGTATTCGCCGCACCGGCAAACACCGCGACGAAGCCGAGCCCGGCAAGCACCGGAACCGGCAGCGCAAGCAAATGCGACAGCGCGTTGCCGAGCGTCGCGCCGATATAGAAGAGTGGCGTCACTTCGCCGCCCTTGAAACCCGACGCGAGCGTGACGACCGTGAACGCGAACTTGCCCGCGAAATCGTAGACGGGCAACGGAGCGCGAAACGCGGCCTCGATCGTCGGGATGCCGAGGCCGAGATACTGCGGCGCATGCAACAGCGTCGCCGCGAGCGCGACGAGCGCGCCGCCCGCGACGGGCCGCAGCGGCGCATACGCGATCCGGCGCTTCGCGAACGCGCCGAGCGCGTGCGTCGCGGCGGCGAACAGGCGGCCGACGATGCCGAACGCGATGCCCGCCGCCACCGCCGACGCGACGCCCGCCGCGCTCAGCGCGGGCACGAACGGCACGACGTAGACGGTGTGATGGATGCCCCACAGCCGGCACACCGCGTCCGCGACGATCGACGCCGCGACGCACGCGAGGAGCGCGTCGTAGCGCAACCGGCCGATCGCCAGCACTTCGAGGCCGAACACCGCGCCCGCGAGCGGCGTGCCGAACACCGACGAGAAGCCCGCGGCGATCCCGCCCATCAGCATGATCCGGCGATCGTCGCGCTCGAGCCCGACGAGCTGCGTGACGCGATCGGCGAGCGCGCCGCCCATCTGCACCGCGGTGCCCTCGCGCCCGGCGGAACCGCCGAACAGGTGCGTGACGACGGTCGCGACGAGCACGAGCGGCGCCATGCGCTTGGGCACGATCGCCTGCGGATCGTGGATCTCGTCGATCAGCAGGTTGTTGCCGCGCTCGACGGAGCGGCCGACGCGATGATAGACCCAGCCGGTCGCGAAGCCCGCTGCGGGCAGCAGCCACAGCAGCCACGGATGCGCGACGCGCGTGCCGGTGGCGAGATCGAGCGCCCGCAGAAAGAGCGCGGATGCCGAGCCGGCGAGCACGCCGACGACGGCCGACAGCGCGAGCCAGCGGCACAGATGCGCGAGCGCCGCGACGGGCTCGAGAGTGTGCAGACGTTTCATGAATTTCCAGATTCGACAGGACATCAAACCTGGGCGGCAGGACGCCGCTTGTCACGGATGGCCTACGACCTCCTGCACCCAGGAACGCGTAGGCATCATCAGCCGGCTCGCCGGCGGTTGTACGGAGGCATGCCATCTCCGGTAGCCGCGGATTGTACGCGATGCCGGGCGCGCGCGGCAACCGTCGCGGCGACGGCGCACGCGGAGCCGGAGCGTCGGCGCGAGGAAGGAGGCGGGCCGGCCGGTGCGCGGCCCGATGCGCGAACCGATGCCGGGACCAACCCGCCGTCCGTCACGCGCCGAAACGCTCCGCGAGCTCGACGAAGTCCGCCGCGACGACGTCCCAATCCTGCTCCGCGCGCAGATCGGTCGTCTGCGCGGGACCGTGCTCGCGCGGGCGCGCGACGAACGCGCTCCGATAGCCGCAGCGCCGCGCGGCCGCGAGGTCGCCGTTGTGCGCGGCGACAAGGCACACCTCGTCGGGACGCAGCGCGAGGATGTCGGCCGTGCGCAGGTACGCTTCGGGCGTCGGTTTGTACGCCTGCGCCACTTCGGCGCCGAGGATCGCGTCCCACGGCAATCCCGCGCGCTTGGCCATGTCGATCATCAGGATCACGTTGCCGTTCGACAGCGGCGCGATGATGTAGCGCGCCTTCAGCCGCGCGAGCCCCGCGACCGAATCGGGCCACGGATCGAGCCGGTGCCACGCGAGGTTCAGCTCGTCGAGATCGGCGTCGGCCACGCTCGCGCGATCGATGCCGAACGCGGGCAGGATCGCCTCGAGATTTTCCCGATGCAGCACGTCGAGCCGCACGAACGGCCGGCGGCCGCTGCGCACGTCCTCCATCGCGGGCGAATAGCGCGCGCGCCATGCATCCGCGAACGCGGCCGGATCGGCTCCCGCGCCGCCGTACTTCGCCAGAAACGGCGTCGCGTCGCGTATGACGCCGGAACGCCAGTCGACCACGGTGCCGAACACGTCGAATACCCATGCCTTCACGCCTAGCGCCTGCATGATGCTCTCCTGAGTCGCGGGATGACGTTGCAGGATGCAGCGGGCCCGTCGGCGGCTCGCACCGGCCCGCCGCCGCGCGTGCGCAATCGGCCGGGCAACCGCGGCGGACGGATCGCCGGCCGACGGCGCACGCAGGCGAAGAACGCAGGCCCGCCGCACGCGGACCACCGCTTCTGCACGTCTGAAAGAAACGCACTTCCGCCGCCCGACATTATCGGCGAGCCGCGCATGCATTCGCGGCGAGGAAATCGAGGCCGACGTCGAAGTCGAGACGGTGTTCGGCCGGCCCATCGCCGTGAAAAAACCCAGTCGCGACAGGCGCGCGACGAACGTGCGCCCGGCCTTACCGCCGGCGCTGCCTGTTGCGCTGAACGAGCGAGATCAACTGATCGGCGATCCGCTCGAGCGGCAGCACCGCGCTCGCCGCGCCGATCGCGGCGGCCGCCTTCGGCATCCCGTACACCGCGCTCGTCGCTTCGTCCTGCGCGATCGTGTAATGCCCCTTCGTGCGCATCGCCTTCAGGCCGAGCGCGCCGTCGCGCCCCATGCCCGTCAGCAGCACGCCGATCGCCTCGCCCTTCCAGTGATCGACGACGCTGTGAAAGAACACGTCGACCGAAGGCCGGTACGGCGTCTCTTCCGGACGCCGCGTGTAAGCGAGCGAGCCGCGCGCCGTCAGGTGCAGGTGATCGTTCGTCGCCGCGAGCAGCACCTCGCCCGCCTGCGGCACGCCGCCCTGCCGCGCGATGCGCACCGGCAACCGCGAATAGCCGTCGAGCCACTGCGCCATGCCGATCGCGAACGCCTGGTCGACGTGCTGAACGATCACGATCGCGGCCGGAAAATCCTCCGGCAGCCGGCGCAGCAGCGCGGTCAACGCGGTCGGCCCGCCCGCCGACGCGCCGATCGCGACGAGCGGCGGCAGCGCGCCCTGCGGCGCGGGCGCGGCGGCGGCGGGCGCGGCAGCGGGCATGCGCGTCGCGAGCAGCCGGCCGATCTGGTCGATCTTCGCGAGAAGCGGCTGCGACGGATCGGCGCTGCCACCCTGCCCGAGCGTCGGCGTGTCGACCGCGTCGAGCGCGCCCGCGCCCATCGCCTCGTACACGTACGACGCGTTCGCGCCGACGTTCGCGGTGACGATCAGGATCGCGCACGGCGAGCGCTCCATGATGCTGCGCGTCGCCGACACGCCGTCGATGCGCGGCATCACGAGGTCCATCAGGACGAGGTCCGGCGGCTGCGCGACACAGAAATCGACCGCCTGCGCGCCGTCCGTCGCGACCCACAGCACGCGGTGCTCGGGCCGCAGCGCGATCGTGCGGCGCAGCGCCTCGACGGCGAGCGGCAAGTCGTTGACGATGCCGATGTTCATGGCTTGTTACGCGTCCCCAATCAGGTCGTGCACGGCGTCGAGCAACGCCTCGTCGTGGAAGCCGCCCTTCGCCAGGTAGTAGTCGGCGCCCGCTTCGAGCCCGCGCCGCCGGTCCTCGTCGCGATCCTTGTACGACACGATCATCACGGGCACCGATTTGAGCAGCGGATCGCCCTTGATCAGCGTGACGAGCTCGATGCCGTCCATGCGCGGCATGTCGATGTCGGTGACGACGAGATCGAAGCTGTCGCCGCGAATCGCGTTCCAGCCGTCCATGCCGTCGATCGCGATCGTCACGTCGTAGCCGCGCTTCTCGAGCAGCTTGCGCTCGAGCTCACGCACGGTCAGCGAATCGTCGACGACGAGCACGCGCTTCGCGCGCCGCGCGAGCGCATCCTGATCGCCGCGCCGCACCTTCGCGAGCTGGCCGCCGCGAATCAGCTTGTCGATCGAGCGGATCAGATCCTCGACGTCGACGATCAGCACCGGATCGCCATTTTCCAGCAAAGCGCCCGCCGCAATGTTCTGAATTTTGTTGAGGCGCCCGTCTAACGGCTGCACGACGAGCATGCGCTCGCCGAGGAAACGGTCGACCGCGACGCCGTACGTCTCCGGCTCGCCTCCGACGACGACGACGGCCGTCTTCGGCCGGCTCTCGTCGAGCTCGCCCGCGTCGAGCAGCTGATGCGCGGTGACGAGCCCCACGCGGCGATCGTCGAGCGGAAAATGCTGCTGGCCCTCGAGCACGTCGATGTCCGCGCGGTCGAGCTCGAGCGTGCGGCGCACCTGCACGAGCGGGAACGCATACGGCTCGCCGCCGACGTCGACGATCAGGCTGCGGATCACCGACAGCGTGAGCGGCAACTGCAGCACGAAGCGCATGCCGAGGCCCGGCTCGTTGAAGATCCGCACCGCCCCGCGCACCGACTTCACCATCTCCTGCACCGCGTCGAGGCCGACGCCGCGGCCCGACACGTCGGTCACCCGCTCGCGCATCGAGAAGCCGGGCAGCAGCAGGAATTCGAGCAGTTCCGCGTCGGACAGGCGCGCGGCCGTGTCCTCGTCGGTCAGGTTGTGGCGCACGATCGCCGCGCGCACCGCGGCGAGATCGGCGCCGGGGCCGTCGTCGCTCACGCTCACGAGCAGCGAGCCGGCGCTGTGCCGCGCCTCGAGCGTGACGCTCGCCTCCGCCGGCTTGCCGCGCGCGAGCCGCACGTCGGGCGGCTCGACGCCGTGATCGATCGCGTTGCGCAGCAGATGGCCGAGCGGCGCGTCGAGCATGTCGAGGATGTCGCGATCGACCTGCGTCGCCTCGCCGACGATCGAGAAGCGCACGCGCTTGCCGAGCGAGCGCGCGAGATCGCGCACGACGCGCGGGTACGCGCGCGTCGCGTCGCCGAACGGACGCATCCTGCATTGCAGCGCCTCGTCGTACAGCTGCTCGGCGATGTGCGAGCTGCGGCGCTCGAAGCGGTCGAGCTCGTCGAGCCGCGCCGCGAACGTGCGCTGCAAATCGGTGAACATCTGCCGCACTTCGTTGAGCGCGCCGCGCACGCGCGGGTCCGCGTCGTCGGCGAGCGCCTCGACGGCCGAATCGAGCGAGCGCGCCGCGTCGCGCTGCGCGCGCTTCACGCGCAGCATCGATTCGGCGAACGGCTTGAGCCAGCGCGACTCCACGAGCGATTCGCCGGACAGGCCCAGCAGCCGGTTCAGCGTGTCGGCGCGCACGCGGCGCATCTGGCTCGACGCGCGGTCCGCGTCCGGCGCGCGGGAGGATGGCGGCGCGGCATCGTGCGTCGGGGCGTCCTGCGTCGGGGCGGATGCGGCGCGCGGCGCACCGGCGCGCGATATCGCGCCGCGCACGCCGGCCGACGCGCCGAAATCGGCCCCTTCGCCCGCGCCGGCGACATCGTCGGAATGGTCCGCATCGCGCGCGCCGACGATCGTGTCGCCGTTTTTTTCCGCGTCGCGCGCATCGACGCCGGCGTTCGCGGCGGCAAGAACGTCGGCGTCTTCGCGCGCCGCATCCGCGCGGCTCGCATCGCCCGCGCCGCTATCGCGCGCCGCGTCGCCGTCGCCCGCGTTCGCATTCGGGTCCGCTCCGGGCGGCCCCGCATCCGCCGCCGCGAGCGCCGCCGCGAACGCGTCGATCTCGTGCGCCGCGACCGACGCCGCCGTCTGCGGATCGCCAACGCGCACGAGCAAGTCGACGCCCGTCAGCAGCGCGTCGACGTGGCACGGCGTCAGCGGCTGCCGGCCGTGCTGCGCGGCGACGAAGCAATCCTCCATCCGTCCCGCAATGTCGACGCCCTGCGGCACGCCGACGATCCGCGCCGCGCCCTTGAGCGAATGCGCGGCGCGCATGCACGCCTCGAGCGTCGCCGCGTCCTGCGCGCCGCGATCGAGCGCGAGCAGCCGCTCGGACAGCGCCTGCGTCTGCGTGAGCGTCTCCTCGCGGAACAGCTCGAGCAGCGACGCGCGGCCGAAATCGTCATCGACGCTCATCGCAGGCTCCGCGTCAGCGAGTCGAACAGGCGTTCCTCGTCGAGCAGGCCGATCGTCTTGCCGCGCCACGCGAACACGCCGCGCGAATGCACGGCGCCCGCGCGCGCGACGGTGGCCGGCACCGGCATCCAGTCGGCGGGCGTGAAGCGCAGCACGCCTTCCACTTCGTCGACCGGAAACACGACCGGATCGCCGCGATGCGCGACGACGAGCATGCGCGTGAAGCTCGTGCGCGGCGCGGCGCGATCGGCGCGCGCATCGAGGCTCAGCAGCTCGGCGAGCGACACCGCGACGCGCAGCATCCCGCGCACGTTGACGATGCCGAGCACCGCGCGGTTGCGCCGATGCGGCAGCGGATGGATCGAGCGCGTGTCGGTGATCTCGCGCAGCACGCGAATCGGCAGCGCGAGCCATTCGTCGGCGACGCGAAACGCGAGCGCCGAATGAACGGTCTCGGCCTCGCCGTCGCGCGCCGCCGGCGCCGGGTTCGCGCGCAGCGCGCGCTCGGCGGCAAGACGCGCCGCGTCCGCGAGATCCGCATCGGTCAGCGGGCGGTCGAGCAGCAGCGCCGCGTGCCGCTCGAAGACCGGGCAGTTCAGGCAGCGTTGACAGGTGTCGAGCCGCTCGCACGAACGGTCGCCGCGCGTGCCGATGCGATTCCAGCACGCGTCGATGTCGAATGCGATCTTCGGTCGCTCAACGACGTCGCGTTCCATGGGTTCCTCTCGGTTCGCCGTCATCCGTGTCGGTCACGGATGCGGCCGATTCGTACTGGGCCGCGCGTCGGGCCCGTTGCATCAGCCATTGTGCGCCGTCGCGATCGCCCGCGATGTCGAGCAACGTCGCCAAATGCGTCAGCGCTTCGTAATGCGACGGCTCGAGGTACAGCGCCTTCCGATAGCAGTGCGTCGCTTCGTCGCCTTGGCCTCGCGCATCCGCGATCAGGCCGAGCAGGTAGAACGCGTCTGCGCTCGGGCCGGCCTGTTCGATCGACGCGTGCACCGCCTGCTGCGCGGCGTCGAGCGCGCCGGCGTCGGCGAGGCGGCGGGCGGCGTCGAGCGGCGCATCGCCGGCCGCGCGTGACGCGGCGTCGGTCGCGGCGTCGGTCTCGGCCACGCCCGCGAGCGCGGTGGCGCCCAACGCGCGCGACGAAAACGTCGGCTGCGCGATGCCGGACGCGGCCGCGCCCCGCGCGGGCGCGGACCACGCGGTGTCGAACGTGTGCGCGAGCGATGCGGACGCGCGGGGCGCCGCGCCGGCATCGCGCGCGAGCGCCATTGATGCGAGCCGGCCGGCATCGGCCGCCGCGCCGGGCAGCGCATCGAATGCCGGACGCGCGAGGCCCGCGGCATCCGCGAACGGCTCGGCCGCGGGCGGCACACCGTCGATCGCCGGTGCGAACGAGCCGGCCCGCGCGCGCTCGGCGCCGGGTGCGCGCGAAAACGCACCGGCCGCCGTCCAGCCCGAATCGAATGCGTTCGCGCGCGGCGCGGCCGCCGGACCTCCCGCGTCGCGGGCACGCGCGAACGCTTCGCCGCCGGGCTCCGTTGCGCCCGGCGCGCGCGCGAATACGCCTGCCGCGGGCTGACCGGCCTCGCCCGCTTGCGCGCGCGGCTCGGACGACGCGCCGCGCGTCGCACCCGGCGGGGACACCGACGGCGCGGCGAACGATTCGAACGCGTGCGGCGCGCCGTCGATCGCGCGCGCGATCGGCTCGGGCGTCGGCCAGCCGGCGTCGAAGAACCACTCGTGAGCAATCGCGCGCAGCGTGCCGCCGATCGCCGGCGTGCGATCGTCGCCCGCACTTCCCGCGCCGCCGGCACTCGCCGCGACGCCCGCCGCCGCGCCGCGCCACGCGCCGCCCGCCGCCTGCGCGCCGATGCCGCTCGCGCCGGGCCGCGTCGCCGCATCGGCGGCCGGCTTGCGAAACGCGAACGCGAGCGGAATCTGCGCGGACGCGAGCCCCTGCCGCATCACGACGCCCGTCTCGGCCGGCCCGACGAACAGGATGCCGCGCTCGTCGAGCCGCTCCTCGACGATCCTCACGACGCGATCCTGCGCGTCCCGATCGAAGTAGATCAGCACATTGCGGCAGAACACGAAGTCGTACGGCTCGCCGGCGCGGCCGAGCAGGTCGAGCAGATTCTCCTGCCGGAACCGCACGCACGCGCGCACCCGCTCGTCGAGCACCCAGCCGTCGGCCGCCGCCTTGAAATGCCGGTCGCGAAAGCCGAGCGCGTGGCCGCGAAACGAGTTGCGCCCGTAGCGCGCGCGCTGGGCATGCGCGATCGCGCGAGCGCTGATGTCGAGCGCGTCGATCTCGAAGCGTGCCGGATCGATGCCTGCGTCGAGCAGCGCCATCGCCGCCGAATACGGCTCCTCGCCCGTCGAGCACGGCGCGCTCAGGATTCTCAGCACGCGCGCGGGTTGAGCGAAGAGGCGCTGCGCGCCGAGCCGCGCGAGCGCGCCGAACGCCTCCCGCTCGCGGAAGAACCACGTCTCCGGCACAACGAACAGTTCGATCAGCGCGCGCCGCTCGTCGGCCGATGCGTTCAGGCGTTGCCAGTACGCGTCGAGCGCCTCGTCGGTGATCGACTGCTGCGGGCGGCCCGCCGGCGCGGCCGCGCCGTCGCCCGCGCCGGGCTGCGTCGCGGCGATCCGCTCGGCGAGCGCGCGCGCGACGAAATCGTTGCCGAGCGACGCGGGATCGATGCCGGTCTCGCGCGACAGCCACGCATGAAAGCGCGGATCGAAGACGTTCATCGCCCGCCTCCCGCCGGTGCGCCGTGCGAATCGAGCGACGCCGCGTAGTCGAACAGCAACGCGCGCGCGTCGCCGTCGACGATGTGCTGCACCGCGACCCACTGCACGACGCCGTCCGCATCGCTCGCGATCGGTCCGAGCCAGCGCGCGTGCGGAGTCGCGAGCCCGCTGTCGCGGAACGCATCGCGCGCGATCCGCGCCGTCTGCGTCGCGCGTTCGACGATGAGCCCGAGCAGGCGCGCGCGCGGCGGCGCGAACGCCGGCTCGGCGGACGCGGGCAGCCGGTAACGCACGAGCACGAGCCGCGTCGAGCGCAGCGGCTGCGCGGGACGGCCGAGCGCGAGCCGAGGCACGTCGATCACCGGCACCGGCTCGCCGCGATGCATCAGGATTCCGGCTGCCCACGCGGGCGCGCCGGGAATCGCCTTCGTCGCGGAGAGCGGCAGCACTTCGGCGATCTCCGCCGCATCGAGCGCGTAGCGCTCACCGTCGAGATGGAACAGCAGAAACAGCATCGTCGGCTCCGCCTTTCCCGTCACGCGCGCATCATGCATCGACCTTGAAGCGCGACACGCCGGTGCGCAACTGATTCGCGACGAGCGTCAGATCGTCGATCGCCTGCGACGACTGCCGCAGCGATTCCGCCGTCTGCTGCGCGGCCTCGGACAGTTGCGCGAGCGCCTGCGTGATCTGCTCGGCGCCGCTCGCCTGCGTCTGCATCCCTTCGTTGACCATCTGGAAACGCGGCGCGAGCGTCTGCACCTCGGCGATGATCTGCGACAGTTGCCCGCCCACCTGCTGAACGTCGCGCATCCCTCGCCGCACTTCCTCCGAGAACTTGTCCATGCCCATCACGCCCGCCGACACCGCCGACTGAATCTCCTTCACCGTCTGCTCGATGTCGTATGTCGCGACGGCCGTCTGATCGGCGAGGCGGCGGATCTCGGTCGCGACGACCGCGAAGCCGCGGCCGTATTCGCCCGCCTTCTCCGCCTCGATCGCCGCGTTCAGCGACAGCAGGTTGGTTTGATCGGCGACCTTCGTGATCGTCGCGACGACCTGGTTGATGTTGATCGCCTTCTCGTTGAGGATCGCGAGCTTCGCGTTCACCGAGCCCGCCGCGTCCATCACGCTGCGCATCGTCTCGCCCATCCGCGTGAGCCCGCTCTGGCCGACGCCCGCGAGCGTCGCCGACTGCTCGGCCACCGCCGACACTTCGTTCATCGTGCGCAGCAGGTCGCGCGAGGTCGCGAAGATCTCGCGCGAGGTCGCGCCGATCTCGGTCGTCGTCGCCGCGGTTTCGTTCGCGGTCGCCTGCTGCTCGCGCGACGTCGCCGCGATCTCGGCGACCGACGTCGTCACCTGCAGCGACGACTGCTGCGCCTGCGCGACGAGCGCGGTCAGCTCGTCGGCCATCCGGTTGAAGCCGCTCTCGAGCGTGCCGAACTCGTCGCTGCGTCCGAGGTTCAGCCTCTGCGTCAGGTTGCCGGTGCGCATCACGTCGTGCACGTCGATGAGCCGCGCCATCGGCACCGTCACCGCGCGATACAGCAGATAGCCGAGCGCGAGCGCGGTCACGAGCACGACGCCGAGCGCCACCGCGAGCGTGATCTCGGTGCCGTGCACGGATTCGCGAATCAGCGTCGCCGACTGATCGGCGAAGCGCCGGTTCTCCTGCACGAGAATGTTCGCATGACGAATCACCTCTTCCCACGCGGGCGTCATCTTCGCGTACGCGGCGAGCGCGTCGGGCTTCGCGCCGTGCGCTTTCTGCACGGTGTCGTTCAGCAGCGGCAGATAGCGGTCGTATGCCGCGCGGAATGCGCCGAAGCGCTCCTGGTCGTCGCTGCGGAACGTCGACGCCTGATACGCGGACGACAGCCTGTCGAACTCTTCGAGCACGCCCGGCACCTTCGCGAGATCGCGCCGGATCGATTCGGTGTCCGTGTCGACGAACACCGCGCGCTGCAGCGTGATGTACGAATCGTTCGCCGCCGCGCGCAACGACGACGCGAGATAGACCCCGGGCAGCGAATCGCGCTCGATGCTGATCGCCTCGTCGTTGATCGCGCGCAGGCGCTGATAGGACAGCGCCGCCATGAACAGCATCAGCACGAACAGCACGCCGAAGCTGAACAGTATCCGGTTGCCCAGCGTGAGCCGGCTGCCGGCGGCGGGTTTGCGGAATGTCTCGTTGCTGGCGCGAGTCGTCACTGTGGGCATGTCGTTCTATCCGGCTGGCGGAAAATCAGGTGAATGTTGCGGCGCGCGGCGCGCCGGGCCGATCGCGTCGATCCCGGCGCGCCGCGCGGCCCGGGCATCGCGAGTGTAACTTGAACCGTCGTGAACAAAGGTGTCTCGGCGCACGCCGAGTGCATTCGCATTGCGTGCGTCACACGGCGCTCACATCCTTCGGGATCCGAAGTCCCGCGAGAAAGCCGCGCGGCGTATAGCGCATCAGGATCTGCCCGCGATGCTTGGCCGCCGTCGCGCGCACGAACGCGAGACCGAGCCCGAAGCCGCCGCGCTGCGCGCCGCCCGCCGGCACGAGCCGCACGAACGATTCGGTCGCGGCCGCGCGCTGCTCGGGCGCGATGCCCGCGCCCTCGTCCTCGACGCCGATCAGCCAGCCATCGCCGTCCTCGACGAGCGTGCAGCGCACCTCGGAGCCCGCGGGGCCGTACTTCAGCGCGTTGTCGACGAGGTTCGCGACCGCGCGCGTGAGCATCATCCGGTCGCCGATGCACAGGCACTCGGTCGGCGGCACGTCCGCGCGCACGCGGCTGCCGACGCTGCCCGCCTTCTCCCACATCTGGTCGACGGCGTCGAGCACGACCTCGTTCAGGCTCACCGTCTCGCTCGGCCGCTTCTCCGATTGCGCGCGCGTCAGGTGAATGAAGCCGTCGGCGAGCGCGAGCGCGCGCCGCGCATGCGTCTCGATCCGCTCGAGGATCGGCGGCATCTCGCCGTGCTCGTTGCGATAGACATCGAGCAGCGCGAGGATCGACGTCTGCGGCGTGCGCATGTCGTGCGACAGGAAATCGAGCACCTCGTCGCGCTGCCGCAGCATCAGATACGAATTCGAGTGGTAGCGGATGCGCGCGATGAGCTCGATCGTGTCGGGCAGCTTGACGAGATAATCGTTCGCGCCCGCGACGAACGCGGCGCGCTTGACGGCGGGCTCCTCCTTCGCCGAGAGCACGATGATCGGCACGCGCGCCGTCTGCGCGTCGGCGCGCCACGCGCGCACGAGGTCGAGGCCGTCGATGTCGGGCATCACGAGATCCTGCAGGATCACGGTCGGCTTCACTTCCTTCGCCACCGCAAGCGCGCGCTGCGCGTCGGTGCACGTGTGCAGCACGATGTCGCTCTCCGGGACGAGCGAGCGGCGAATCACTTCGCCGACGAACGCCTGGTCGTCGACCAGCAGCACCGAGATCCCCGATTCAAGCGAATCCGGAGCATTATCCCTGCTCGTTTTATTCATCATGTCGTAGCGCTACGCAATCGTTGCCTTGTCGCCTGTTCCAGCCCCGTTCGTCGCTCGCTTGCCCGGCTGGTGAGGCATGCGACCGCGTGAGCGCGAGCCCGCCGTTCCTCGCAGGACGGCAATGAAACGGGCCCTCATTCTTTCTTAAAACGAATATAAAGTGCCGATGTTAAATGAAATTAAGTCGGCTCGCTGATCTCGCGCGATAATCGCAGGACATTTCACTTCTTTTTACGATCGAATCTTCGGTCGATCAGGTAAAAACGCGTATCGGGACGACCCGGCCGATTCGGTAGCCACAATGCGCCGGATACGCGCGGCGCGCAATTGCATCCGTGCAGTGTGTTATCTGCTCGCCACAGTAGGATTTATCAATCGCGCTCGCAGCGCCGCGAGATGCGGGAACGCAAACGTTTTCGCCGATGCGGATCGCCGCACATGCGCCAAGTGCGCACGGCCCGGCGGGAAACGCGGCCCATGACGTTCGCCGGGCAAACGTTTGCCGTAGGCGTGCCGCATGCGCCGCCGCCGCAATCGACCGAGCGAACGCGCAAAACCGCGCCGCCCCGATCGACGGGACATCGGTTTGACCGTCTGGCCGGTGGGCGATAGCATGTCGAATCGATATGCAGCCACGTACCGCAGGCGTGCCGCGGCGCAATCGCGAACGTTCCGCACATCGCGCGTCACCCCCCGTTTTTCGAGATATCGGCGATCGCGGCCATTGATTCCTTATCTCAATATTTCCGCAATTTCCGTTTAAAACGGACAGGGCGTTTCTTATCCAATTATTCGCTGCACCTTCACGAATCCAAGCTACTGCGTTGGCGAAACTATCTCGAAAACGATCACGTTCGACGTGGATTCCGTGCGCCGATTCGCGACGCTCGCGGGCGACATGAATCCGCTGCATCACGACGAGGCGCTCGCCGAATCGACGCGATTCGGCGGACTGATCGTCAGCGGCACGCATTATTCGGCGCTGATGATGGGCATGGTCGCGACCTTCCTCAGCGAACGGCGGGCGGCGCTCGGGCTCGAATTCGAATTCCAGTTCCGCAAGGCGGTCGCGGCGGGCGAGACGGTGACGATGGCATGGCGGATCGTCGCGATCGAGCCGAGCCCGAAGCTCAAGGGCGACGTCGTGCGCCTCGAGGGCACGCTGTGCAATGCGGCGGGCGATGTCTGCGTGATCGCGAAATCGATGAGCCTCAGCTTGCCGGACGACGCGATCGCGGCGGCATAGCGCCGGCCCGGGTGGCAGGCCGCCCGCGCGTGCGTGCCGCTCCGTTCGCCGCGGCCGATTCGGATGACGAAAGAAGACGTATGACGAATCCGGCGAACATGTCGAGCCAAGGCGGCGCGGGCAAGCGCAGCGCCGCGCCGCGTTCAGCGCCGGCGCACGACCATCAGGCGCAGTTCGGTCATATCCTCGATCGCATAGCGAATCCCTTCGCGGCCGAGCCCCGAGTCCTTCACGCCGCCGTACGGCATGTTGTCGACGCGAAACGACGGCACATCGTTGATCACGACGCCGCCCACTTCGAGCTCGTCCCATGCGCGCTGCGCATGCGACAGCGAATCGGTGAACACGCCCGCCTGCAGGCCGAAATCGCTGTCGTTCACGCGCGCGAGCGCGTCGTCGAAATCGGAGAACCGCTCGAGCAGCGCGACCGGGCCGAACGCCTCCTTGCGATACAGATCCTGATCGCGGCCCACGCCTTCGAGCAGCGTCGCCTCGAACATCGCACCGTCGACTTTGCCGCCCGCGACGATCTTCGCGCCCGCCGCCACCGCCGCCTCCATCCAGCCGGCGAGCCGCCGCGCTTCGGATTCGGAGATCATCGGGCCGACGAACGTCGCCGGGTCCTTCGGATCGCCCATCTTCAGCGAGCGCGTCTTCGCGATCAGCTTCTCGCGCAGCGCGTCATAGACGTCCGCATGCGCGATGATCCGCTGCACGCCGATGCAGCTCTGCCCCGACTGGTAGTACGCGCCGAACGCGAGCCGCTCGACGACGTAGTCGAGCACCTCGCGCTGATCGGCATCGACGATCGCCGCCGCATTGCCGCCCAGCTCGAGCACGACCTTCTTCTTGCCCGCCTTCTTCTTCAGTTCCCAGCCGACGGTGGGCGAGCCCGTGAACGACAGCAGCTTGAAGCGCTCGTCGGTCGTGAACAGATCCGCGCCGTC
The DNA here is from genome assembly GCF_000012365.1 of Burkholderia thailandensis E264. Lineage (NCBI taxonomy): Bacteria > Pseudomonadati > Pseudomonadota > Betaproteobacteria > Burkholderiales > Burkholderiaceae > Burkholderia > Burkholderia thailandensis. Next base: position 589,979 of record NC_007650.1, on the reverse strand, counting down.
GCGATGCGCGGGCAGGATCGAGAACGCGCCCTTCGGCAAGTCGGTTTCCGCGAGCACCTCGCCGATGATCAGCGCGCCGATCGGCGTGCGGCTCGCGGGCTTCAGCACGAACGGGCAGCCGGCGGCGAGCGCGGGCGCGACCTTGTGCGCGGCGAGGTTCAGCGGAAAATTGAACGGCGAGATGAACGAGCACGGGCCGATCGGCACGCGCTTGTAGTAGCCGCTGTAGCCCTGCGCGCGCGGCGAGATTTCGAGATTGACGAGACCGCCTTCGATGCGCACCGATTCCTCGGCCGCGACGCGAAACGTATCGATGAGGCGCGTCACCTCGCCCTTCGAATCGTTGATCGGCTTGCCCGCCTCGATGCACAGCGCCTGCGCGAGCTCGTCGAAGCGCTCGCGAAAGCGCGCGACGCAGTGTTCGAGGATCGCCTGCCGCCTGAACGCGGGCAATGCGCGCAACGGCTTCTGCGCGCCGACGGCCGCCGCGATCGCCGCGTCGATCGCGCTCGCGTCGGCCAGCGCGACGCGCGTCGCGACCTTGCCGGTGTATTTGTCGGTGACTTCGAGCTCGGCGTTCGCGTACACCGCTTCGTTCGCGAGGTAATACGGATAGGTTTCCTTCAGCATGTCGAATGACTCCGTCCGGTTGACGTCCGGTTGACGTCAGACTGATAGGCGGCCCGCCGGCCGCGTCAAAGCTGCGCCGACAGGCGTTTGATTTCGCGATTGAGCACGCGCTCGTTATCCGAGTAGTCGATCGGCACGTCGATCAGATGCACGCCCGGCGACGCGAAGCACTCGCGCACGAGCGGCTCGAGATCGCCGGCGGACGCGATCCGGTGCCCGTGCGCGCCGTAGCTCTGCGCATACGCGACGAAATCCGGGTTCGTGAGCGTCATCGCGTAATCGGGGAAGTTCATGTTCTCCTGCTTCCAGCGAATCATCCCGAACGCGTCGTCGCGCAGGATCATCACGACGAGATCGAGCTTGAGCCGCACCGCCGTTTCGAGCTCCTGAGAATTCATCATGAAGCCGCCGTCGCCGCATACGGCGATCACCTTGCGCTGCGGATGCACGATCTTCGTCGCGATCGCCGACGGCAGCCCCGCGCCCATCGATGCGAGCGCGTTGTCGAGCAGCAGCGAGTTCGGCTCGTGCGCGCGCCAGTAGCGCGCGAACCAGATCTTGTACATGCCGTTGTCGAGGCACACGATGCCGTCCTCCGGCAGCGACCGGTACAGATCGTTGACGATGCGCACCGGATACATCGGAAAGCGCGGGTCGTCCTGCCCCTTCTTCAGGTGTGCGTCGAAGTGCTCCTTGATCAGCATGAAGCGCGAGAAATCCCAGTGCGGCTGCCGCGCGAGCTTCTCCTTCATCTGCCACACCGCGTTCGCGATGTCGCCGACGACTTCGATCTGCGGAAAGTAGACGGGATCGACCTGCGCGCCGAGGAAGTTCACGTGGATCACGGTCTTGTCGTCGGCGCGCATGAAGAACGGCGGCTTCTCGATCACGTCGTGGCCGACGTTGATGATGCAGTCGGCATGCTCGATCGCGCGGTGAACGAAATCGCCGTCCGACAGCGTCGCGTTGCCGAGCCACAGCGGATGCGTCTCGTCGATCACGCCCTTGCCCATCTGCGTCGTGAAGAACGGAATGCCCGTCGTGTCGACGAACTCCTTGAGCATCTTGCAGGTCGTCTTGCGATTGCCCCCCGCGCCGATCATCAGCAGCGGGTGGCGCGCCGCCTGGATCGCGTCGACCGCGCGCGCGAGCGCCTTCTCCTCGGCGATCGGCCGGCGGCTGTAGCTCGCCGGAATCGGCTTGCCGTCGCCCTCCTCGTGCGCGATGTCCTCGGGCAATTCGAGGTGCGTCGCGCCCGGGCGCTCCTCCTCCGCGCGCCGGAACGCCTCGCGCACCGCCGACGGAATGTTGCCGATCGACACGATCTGCCGCGTGAGCTTCGTGAGCGGCTGCATCATCCCGACGACGTCGACGATCTGGAAGTGCCCCTGCTTGCTCGACTTGATCGGCTTTTGCCCGGTGATCATCAGCATCGGCATGCCGCCCAGTTGCGCATACGCGGCCGCGGTGACGAAGTTCGTCGCGCCGGGCCCGAGCGTCGCGAGGCATACGCCCGTCTTGCCGGTCAGCCGCCCGTAGGTGGCCGCCATGAAGCCCGCCGCCTGCTCGTGGCGGGTCAGCACGAGCTTGATCCGGGATCGCCGCAGCGATTCGAGCAAATCGAGATTTTCCTCGCCGGGGATGCCGAACACGTACTGGACGCCTTCGGCCTCCAGCGCCTTCACGAACAGATCGGATGCTTTCATGGGGACTCTCGGTGGGTGCCGCGCAACCGGCCTACGGTCCGCGCGGCGTTGAGCGGCGCGCGCGCCGGCCTACGGCGCGCGCGATCCTTTCCTTCGACAGACAAAAGCACACGGCAAGCCATGCGAAACGGCTGCGGCGGCGCGCGGCGCGGCCCGCTTCAGCCGGCGCGCTCGAGGCGCACCGGCGGCCGGGGCGTGTTCCGATTGTAGGTGATCGCCGAAAAAGCCGCTTCGAGCCGCCCGGCTTACGAAACGATGACAGGCAGGCCGGGCACGCGCGACGAGCGTCGCGCGCCGCTACCCCTTCGCATGCTGGGCCGCGATCTCCTGCAGATCGAGATCGCGTTCGAGCAGGTACAGCATCTCGTCATGGATCTGGCCGCCGCGATGCAGCCGCAGCAGCTCCGCGCGGCCGGCCGCGATCGCCGCGAGCACGACGTCGTAATGCGCTTCGCGCTCGCTCTGCGGAAACGCGGGCTCGTTCTGATGGCGCGCGGTCACGTTCGCGCGGTACGTGTACTGCTCGAGCAGGCGCGGATGGATCACGTTGCCCTCGGCGTCGTGCACGAGCGGCTGGATCGCCGCGAGCTGCGCGGCCTCGACGCGCGCCCACGTCTGCGGCTCCGTCAGATGATGCGCTGCGCGCCCCGGATCGCGCAGCTTCAGCAGCCGGATCAGCGGCCCGATCGTCGTGCCCTGCAGGAGCACGGTGACGAGAATCACCGCGAACGCGGCGACGAGGATCAGGTCGCGGCCCGGCATCGCGTCCGGCAGCGACAGCGCGATCGCGAGCGTCACGACGCCGCGCATCCCGGCCCAGCTCATCACGGTCGCGGCCTTCCAGTCGCCGCGCAGGCCGCGCCCGCGCACGCGCGCGACGGGCGCCTTCAGCAGCTCGACCGCGAACACCCAAACGAAGCGCGACGCGACGACGGCGACGAGCACCGCGACCACCGCGGGCGTCATCGTCGCGAACACTTCGCCGAGCCCGCCGAGCCGCTCGATCACGCCGCGCAGCGACAGCCCGATCAGCACGAACACAAGCGCCTCGAGCAGGAACACGATCACCTGCCAGAACGCGGTGCCGCGGTTGCGCACCGACGCCGAGAACACCTCGTGCTGATGCCAGCCGAGCATCATTCCGGTCGTCACGGTCGCGATCACACCGGACACCTCGAACATCTCGCCCGCGATGTAGCTGATCCATGCGGCGAGAACGGCCACCGTGATCACCAGATAATCATCTTCGATAAGCTTCAGGAAACGCACGATCAGCCAGCCGACGACGAAGCCGACCGCGACGCCGCCGAAGCCGAGCTCCGCGAAGCGCACGAGCGCGTCGCCCGCGCTGAACGCGCCCGTCAGCGCGGCGGCGACCGCGAAGCGAAACAGCACGAGCCCCGCCGCGTCGTTCAGAAGGCTTTCGCCTTCGAGCAGCACCATCAGCCGGCGCGGCAGCGCGACGCGCTCGAGCACGGCTTTCGCGGCGACCGCGTCGGGCGGCGACACGATCGCGCCGAGCGCGAAGCACGCGGCCCACGGCAGCCCCGGCGCCACGAGATGCACGGCAACGCCGACGGCGAGCGTCGTGAACGCGACCGCGCCGATCGCGAGCATCATGATCCCGCCGACGTTGCGCTTGAATTCCTCCCACACCGAGAAGTACGCGCCGTCCATCAGCAGCGGCGGCAGGAACACGATCAGCACCAGATCGGGATCGAGATTGATGGGCGGCAGCCCAGGCAGGAACGCGATGCCCGCGCCGCCGACGAGCAGCGCCGCCGCGGGCGGCAGCTTGAGCCGCTTCGCGAGCAGCTCGAGCGCGACGATCGCGAGAAAGGACAGCAGGACGAGCTTGAATGCCGAGACGGGAGACATGGAAGCGCCTTCTACGCAAGGGTTGAGCGGCCGAACGAACGGTCGGCCCGGTCGCGCGATTACAGCATGAGCGCGCATCCCGCGTCGAGCGCGCGAATGTCAAATCCGTTCAGGATGCCGATGTTTGCGTGCGGCGGTCGTCGCGACGGCATGACGGCATGGCGGCGCATGACCGGCTCAATACGGCAGCGCGCCCGCCCATCGCGCGATGCTCGACACCGCATAGAGCCCGAGCCCGATCAGCCCGCCCACCAGCGTGCCGTTAATCCGGATGTATTGCAGGTCCTTGCCGATGTTCAGCTCGACCTGGCGCGACATCTCGCGCGCGTCCCAGTTCTTCACCGTGTCGCTGATGTGCCGCGTCAGGAATTCGGCGAACTCGGGCGCCATCTCGCTCGCCGCGCGCTCGACGTGCTCGTTCATCGAATCGCGCAACTGCGGGCTCTGCGCGAGACGCTCGCCGAGCCAGCCGCCGAGCGCCGTCGCGCGCTGGCGGACGATCGAGCCGTCGCGCGCGAGATCGGCCTTCAGCCACGCGCGCAGCTGGTCCCACATGTCCTTCACGTAACGGTTGAACGCTTCGCCGTCGCGCAGATAGCGCTTGATCTCCTCGCCCTTCTCGATGAACGCCGGATCGCTCTTCAGCCGCGTGACGAGGCGCGCGGCCGCATCGTCGAAGCCGCGCCGCAGCCTGTGCTCCGGGTCCTCGGCGATCTGCGTGAGCACCCGGGTGACGACGTTCGAGATCAGCTCCGCGCCGTGCTCGCCGAGCCAGTTCGTCGGCAGCAGCTTCTCCATCTTCGGGAACTGGTATCTGAGCCAGTCGACGATGTACGTCGCGATCGACGCACGATTGTCGGGATCGCGAAGGAATTCGACGATCTGCGCGATCCCGTCGTCGAGGAGCGCCTGGTGGCGGCCGTCCTTCGTCAACGTGTCGAGAATCGCGCCCGCCGACTGCGACAGGTCGATCCGGTCGAGCAGCGCATGGAACGCATCCTTCACGAACGTCTGGATCCGCGCGTCGTCGGTCATGTCGAGCCCGAACGCGACGAGGCGCGCCGAGTAGCCGCCGAGCACGTCCGCGTTGCGCGGCGTCGCGAGCCACTGCGCGAGCCGCGCGGCCGGATCGTGCCGCTTGATCAGCGCGACGATCGACGCCGGATCGAGAAACTTCTCGCGCACGAACGCGGCGAGATTGTCGGCGATCTTGTCCTTGTTCTGCGGAATGATCTCCGTATGCCGCGACACCAACGGAATCGGCACGCGGCGAAACAGCGCGACCACCGCGAACCAATCGGCGAGCGCGCCCACCATCGACGCCTCCGCCACCGCCTTGACGCCATCGATCCAGAAGCCGCGCGGCGCGAACAGCGTGGCCGCGAACACGCCCGCGGCCGCGAGCAGCAGCGCGAGCGCGCGCCGCTTGCTGTTTCTCAGTTCCCGTTCCTTGTCGTCGAGCATCGCGATCCGGTCGTATCGATTTCGCCTCGTCATGCGCGCGGCGGCGCGCACGGCAGGAACTTCACCATCAGCAGTTCGTCCGCGTAGCCGTTCGCTCCCTTGATCGCGCGCGGCTCGACGCCGTAAGCGACGAAGCCGTGCCGCTCGTAGAACGCCCGCGCCGCGCCGTTGCCGTCGACGACGGCGAGCGTCACCTGCTCGAGCGTGCGCGCCGCGGCCGCGAGCGCCGCGTCGAGCAGCGCCGAGCCGATGCCGAGCCGCCGCGCGGCGGGCGCGACGTACATGCCCCACAGGAAGCCCTTGTGGCACTCCTTCGCGCCTTCCAGCGGCTCGACGCCCACCATGCCGGCGATCGCGCCGCCGACGTACGCACCGAACACGATCGCGCCGTCGAGCTGCTCGGCGAACGCGGCGAGCGGGCGGGCGGCCTCCGCGTCGTAGGTCGAGCCGAACGCGTGCGGCGCGTCGCGCAGCGCGGCGAGGCGGATCGCGCGGTAGTCGGCCGCGTGCGCGGCGGCGAGCCGCCTGATCGCGACGGAAGGTGAGGATGCCGGAAGGGTCATGACGGGCTTCGCCAGCACGGGAAACGGACTCGTCAGATGGTACACCGGCCGGCGCGCCGCTCGGTTGACCCGCGTCGTCGGCGCCACTTAGAATGCCTTCGCGCGGTGCACCGGCCTGCCGCGCCGTCGATTCGACGTTTCGTTCCGACAGATGCCCGAAGGAGTCCCCAACGTGCCGGATCGCCCCGCCTGCCGCCGCCTTGCGCCGCGCTCGGCGCTGCGCATCGTGAAGGCCGCCGCGCGCGCGCTTGTCGTGTGCGCGGCGCTCGGGCTCGCCGGCTGCGCGACGCAACCGCCCGCCACCACGCTCGATCGCACGGTCTCGCACGCGCTGCCGCCCGATGCGCCGACGCCGCTCGCCGACGCGCTCGCCGCGCAGACGCGCCTGCATCCGGGCGAATCGGGCTTCGTCGTGCTGTCGCGCGGCGACGAGGCGCTGCAGATGCGGATCGCGGTCGCGCGCGCGGCGACGAAGACGCTCGACATCCAGTATTACATCGCAGCCGAGGACACGACGGGCAAACTGCTGCTCGGCGCCGCGCTGTATGCGGCCGACCGCGGCGTGCGCGTGCGGATGCTCGTCGACGATCTGAACTTCAAGGACGTCGACAAGCTGATGGCGGCGCTCGACGCGCACGCGAACCTCGAAGTCCGCGTGTTCAATCCGTTCGGCGCCGCACGGCTCGGGATGCTCGCGCGCACCGCGAACGTCTTCACGCAGATCGATAATTTCACACGCCGGATGCACAACAAGGCGATGATCGCGGACAACCAGGTCGCGATCGTCGGCGGGCGCAATCTTGGCGACGAGTATTTCAACGCGAGCCCGACGCTGCAGTTCCGCGACCTCGACGTGCTCGCCGCCGGCCCCGTCACGCACGACATTTCGACGAGCTTCGACGCGTACTGGTCGAGCGCGCTCACGTATCCGCTGTCGGCTTTGAATCGCCGGCGCTACGACGCGAAGGATCTGGATGCGGCGCGCGACGCGCTGCGCACGCACTGGCGCGCGAACGCGACGCCGTACAACGCGAAGCCGCTGAACGCGACGCCGCTCGCCGCGCAGATCGCGCGCAACGAGCTCGGCCTCGTCTGGGCGCGCGCGGAATTCACCGCCGATTCGCCCGAGAAGATCGCCGCGCCCGACGACAGCTACAAGAGCCCGCCGATGCAGCGGCTCTTCGAGCTGACGCGCGACGCGCAACGCGAATTCCTCGTGCTGTCGCCGTATTTCGTTCCGCACGACGCGGGAGTGAAGGCGCTCGGCCTGCTGACCGCGCGCGGCGTGCGCGTCGCGATCCTGACGAATTCGCTTGCCGCGACGGACGCGGTCGCCGTGCAGGCGGGCTACGCGCCGTATCGCGTGCCGATGCTGAGACACGGCATCGAGCTATACGAATACAAGCCGGATCAGGGCCGCCCCGGCATCGGCATGCTGGGTTCGCGCTCGCGCGCGAGCCTGCACGCGAAGGCGTACGTGATCGACCGGAAAATTCTCGTGATCGGCTCGATGAACCTCGATCCGCGTTCCGCGCATCTGAACACGGAGCTCGCGCTCGTGATCCACAGCCCGCGGCTCGCGAACGAAGTCGCGAATCTGTTCGACGAAGTGACGAAGCCCACCATCAGCTATCGCGTGACGCTCGCGCCCGACACGCTCGACACGCGGGACGCCGCGAAGACGGCGGGCGCGAGCGCGCCGGCATGGCCGCTCGTATGGACCGAAGTCGCCGACGGCCAGGTGCGCACGTACAGCGTCGATCCGAACGCGGGCTTCTATCGAAACCTGCTCGCGGGGCTTTGCCGGCTGCTGCCGATCGGCGATCAGCTCTGATGTGCGGCGCGGCGCGCGGCACGGGCGTACGCGGCGAGACGAGACGCAACGAGACGCATACGGCGACGCGCACCGCACGCACCGCGCGCGATGCCGCCCCCGCCCTCAAAGCGCCGCGCGAATCCTCACGGCGAGCGCCTCCAGCTCCGCCGCATCGGCCATCTCGCGCGCGTGCATCCTGAGCGGCTCGTCGGCCCAGCGCGGAATCACGTGGAAATGCACGTGCGGCACCGTCTGGCCCGCCGCCGCGCCGTTGAACTGACCGATGAAGAGCCCTTCCGGCTCGAGCGTGCGGCGCAGCGCGAGCGCGACGCGCTTGGTCATCTTCATCGCCTCGGCCGCGGCCGCCTCGGACAGCTCGTAGAACGTCTCCGCCGCCTCCTTCGGCACGACGAGCGCGTGGCCCTTCGATTGCGGCATGATGTCCATGAACGCGAGCGTCGTGTCCGTTTCGCACAAGCGGATGCACGGCACCTCGCCACGCAGGATCTTCGCAAAAATGTTCGATTGATCGTAGGCCATCAAAGTCTCCCGGCTCGCGAGCCTGTCTGTCGGATGTCAGTCAACACGCGATTCTTACCGGTCGCGCGCGAACGCGCAAGCGATACGGCGCACGATCGCGCATGCGCGCGGGCATCGGCCGCGCGTGCGCATGCGCGGCCGGCATCGCGCCGGGAACGATTTCGCGCAACGCACGCGCCGGCGCGTTGCGCGCCGGCCGTTACGCTCCATCCCGCAACATCGAGCGCAACGCGACCGTCGGGTCCGCGAGACGCGCGGGATCGAGCGCGACGTTCGCCGTCATCAAGCGGCGGCACGCGGCGATCTCGCGCCCCGCGTTGACGGCCGCGACCGCCCGCAGCTCCCGGCGCGCGTTCAGCGCGAACACGCAAAACGCGCGGTCCAGCTCGGGCGAGCCGCGCAGCACGAGCGTCTGCTCGCCGTCGAAGACGCCGAGCGTCTGCAGGTTGCAGTCGTGCTGGTCGGACCACAGCCACGGCCACTCTTCGTACGTGTCGTGCCCGCCGAGGATGTTCGCGGCGGCGACGGCCGGCTGGTGCTCCGCGACCTGCCACGACTCGATCCGCAAGCGCCGGCCGACGAGCGGATTGAAATGCCGCGTGACCTCGCCCGCCGCGAAAATCGCCGCATCGGCCGTGCGGCACCGCTCGTCGACGCTGATGCCGTCGTCGACGTGAAGGCCCGCCGCCTGCGCGAGCTCGACGTTCGGCACGACGCCGATGCCCGCTACGACGACGTCGGCCGCGATGTCGCCCGCACTCGTTTCGACCACGGCCGCGCCGTTCGCGCCGCGGCGGATGCGCTCCGGCAGCGCGCCGAGCCGCACGTCGACGCCGTGCCGCGCATGCAGCGCAAGCGCGAACGCGCCGACGACCTCGGGCATTCCGCGCTGAAGCAGCCGCGGCGCGGGATCGACGATCGTCGCGCGGCAGCCGAGCCGCACCGCCGATGCGGCGACCTCGAGCCCGATGAAGCCGCCGCCCAGCACCGCGACGCGCCTGCCCGGCGCAAGCGCCGCGCGCAGCGCGCGGGCGTCGGCAACCGTGCGCACGTAATGGATCGGCACGCCGGCGTCGACCGGTCCGCGGAAACGCCGCACGCGCGAGCCGGTCGCGATCAGGAGCCGCGCGTAGCCGAGACTCGCGCCGTCGCTCAGGCGCACCCGCTGCGTGCCGCGCTCGATCGCTTCGACTCGCACGCCGAGCCGCAACTCGACGCCACGCTCGCGATACCACGCGGCGTCGCGCACGAACGCGCGGCGCTCGCCTTCGTCGCCGCCGACGAGCGCTTCCTTCGACAGCGCGGGCCGGTCGTACGGCAGCTCGGGCTCCTCGCCGATCATCACGATGCGCGCGGCCGGATCGCGCTCGCGCAGCGTCTCGGCCGCGCGGCGCGCCGCGTGCCCGCCGCCCGCGATCAGATACGGATCAGTCGTCGACATGGATCTCGACCTGTCCGTCGACGATGCGGATCGGATACGCGCGCACGGGCTGCGTCACCGGCGCGCATTTCGGCGCGCCGGTGCGGATGTCGAACAGGCCCTGATGCAGCGGGCATTCGACGCAGCCGTCCTCGACGAATCCTTCGGACAGCCTCGCATGGCCGTGCGTGCACAGGTCATGCAGCGCGAACACGTCGTCGCCCACCCTGAAGACCGCGACCGGCTTGTTGCCGACGATGCGCGCGGCCGGGTCGTCCTCGGTGAATTCGTCGAGCGTGCCGAGCGGATGCCACGCCGCGACGGTTTCGTTGCTCATGCTTCGAACTCCTTGTGAGAATCAGATCGGCGTCGCGAGCAGCGTCTGCACGCGCGACGTGTCGTAGATCACGCGCTTCTTCCGATAGCGCAGTCCCTCGGCCGTGCGCACGACCGTGTCGTAATACTTGCCCGCCTGATAGACGTTCGATTCGCCGTCGCTGCGCGTCTGCACGACGACATAGCTGCTCTCGGTCTCGATCTCGCCGCCTTCGCCGCCGACGATCGTGAGCCCGGACGTCATGTGCCGGTACGTGTGCGCTTCGTAGATGTTCGCGTGGCGCAGCGACACGACGCGGTCGCGCAGCATCCGCCGGTTCGTGCAGTGAACGATGCCGATCGGCAGCCCCAAGTCCGCGTTTTCCTTCGGGACGATCTCATACAGGCATTCCTCGGTGAAGAGATCCGGCCAGCGCTCGAGGCGGTCGTTGTCGAGATGGCCGATATAGCGGTCCTGCAGCATGTGCAGCTCGAACCACGTGCGGATGTCGTGAGTGATGTCGGTCATGTTCGTCTCCCGCTTCAATAGCCCATCAGCTTCTGGTAGCCGACCCAGAACTTGCGGATCAGGCTCTCGGTGATCGCCGTGTCCTGCTGGTCCGGATTGCCGCGCGACATCTCGATCACCGATGCCGCGTCCGCATCGCGCGCCGTGCCGCGCTGGACGAGCTCGGTCGCCTCGGTGTCCTCCATCGAGATGTAGCCCGCGGGCCCGACAAGGTTCGCCTGCTTGATCCGCAAATCGCGCAGCTCGGGCGTATCGTCCGCGTAGCCGAAGAAGTGAAAGATCAGCTCGAAGTTCTTCGGCCCTTTCGGCAGCAACTGGCGCGCGACGAGCGTGTTGTGGATCTGCTGGATCACGAGCTGCGGAAAGATCGGCTGGATGTGGTTCGTCGTGTCCTCGTCGTACTCGGACACGAGGCCAAGGATCGAGTCGTCCTCGAGCGAGAAACCTTCGTCGAACGAACGGATGTTCTGCTGCCTGTACGCGCTCGCGGTATCCGTGTCCTCGCGCGTCTTCGTCATCGTGATGATGCTGTGCAGCCCGTGCGTCGCGTCCGGAATCGAGCGCGCCTTCATCCCGACTCGGAAAATATTGAACGTCGTATGGAACAGATGCAGCATGCTCGCGTGATACGGGTCCTTCACGTTCTCGAAGTACAGCTTCCAGTTCGATTTCGAGTACTGGCGCGTGCAGCCGAGATACTCGATCGGCTTGTGGAAGATCCGGTCGATCCACGGCCGCATCTGCGGGCCGAGGTAGTCGGGCAACGGCGCGACGTCGTCGCTGAACGTCGCGAACACGAGGCCCTTGTAGCTGTCGACGCGCAGCTTGCGCAGCCCGTGATTCTTCGGATCGAAATCGGCTGGCATCCCGGTCATGCCCTTCTGCCCGCGCCGAAACGGCACGCCGAGCAGGTTGCCGCAGCTATCGAAGCTCCACTGGTGGTAGACGCAGGTGTGCGAGCTCGCGTTGCCGCGCGCCTGGCGGCACACCTGCGCGCCGCGATGCGCGCAGCGGTTCACCCAAGCGGCGAGCGCGCCGTCCTCGCCGCGCGTGACGACGACGGGCGTGTCGCCGACGAACGTGCTCTTGAAGTCGCCCGGTTTCGGGATTTCCGCTTCGAGCGCGACGAAATTCCACGTCGGCCCGCGAAAGATCCGCTCCTGCTCGCGGTCGTACACCGCTTGCGAGCTGAACACCTTGTACGGCACGCGCGAGCCGTCGTCGTGCGGGAATCGCACGTCGGACGAATCGGCGCGATCGATCGGCAATACCGGCGATTCGGTCGTTTCCATCGTTGTCTCCTGTCGATCGGAGCTGGCGCTTCGGCGTTGACTCCGATCCCATGCAAGTTGCTTGCGGTTGAGGCGCTCGACAATCCGCCTGACGACACCGATTTTTGAAACGCTAGAATTCGCCGTCTATCCGGAAAGTGCGGTTGCGGCGGCGCAATATCCACATCCGGCGGATTTCCGCGTTACGATGCGAGCATCAGACATGCCGCCCGGCCGACGAACGATATTCAGGATGCCGGCGCTTTGTGCGAGGCAGACGATCATGCCCCCGACCCCATTCGACCCGCTCGCGCTGCGCGAGCACCGGCTGTTCGAATCGCGCGATCTCGACGAGACGCGCGAGCGGATCTCGCGCGTGATGCAGCCGCACGCGCTGTTGCCGGACGGCACGCGGCACGGGCCGTCGCACATGGATTTCGTGCGGCTCGGCGGGCTCGGAATCGGAACCATCGCGTTCGGCGACGCGATGCGGGTGCGCATCGACGCGGTCGACGACTACCATCTGCTGATGTTTTGTCTGACGGGTTGCGCGCAGGTCCGCACGATGGGCCGCGCGTTCGACGTCGACGCGCACACGGGCGTGCTGTGCGCGCCCGGCGAGCCGTTCGACGCGCACCTGTCCCGCGATTGCGAGCAGTTCGTCCTCCGAATCGATGCGGCGACGCTCGCCGCGCACGCGGGCGACGCGGCGGCATCGCTCGATCCGGTGATCGGCGTCGACGATTCGGCGCTGAGCGCGTGGATGCAGCAACTGAAGCTCGTCGCGCGCTCGCCGGAGCTGCTCGCGAGCGCAAGCGCGAACCCGCGCGTCGCGGCGCGGCTCGAGCAGTTGCTGCTCGATCTGCTGATCGACGGCCATCCGCCCGCCGCGGCGAGCGCGCGGCGCGCCGATCCGGCGCCCGGCTTCGTGCGGCGCGCGCAGGAGTTCATCGGCGCGCAGTTCGCGCAGCCGCTGCAACTCGCGGACATCGCACAGGCGGCGGGCGTGCCCGAGCGCACGCTGCGCGACGGTTTCCTTCAGTTTCGCGGGATGAGCCCGATGCAATACCTGCGCAAGCTGCGCCTCGACCGCGCCCGCGAGCTGCTGCGCGCGGCGGCGCCCGACCGCCGGATCGCCGAAATCGCGCTCGACTGCGGTTTCGCGCACTTCGGCCGCTTCGCGATCGCCTATCGCGAGCGGTTCGGCGAACTGCCGTCCGCGACGCTCGCCGACCGGCGCGACGCCTGATCCTCGTGTCTTCCGTTCGCCCGCGCGCCGCGCGGCGTCAACGGCCCGTCATCAACTCGCGCGCGAGCGAGCAGAACAGCGTGGTCGCGCGGCTTTCGTCGTGCACCCGCCGGCTCAGGATGATCGGCGACGTCGCGACGGGCTCCGGCAACCGCCGGTAGACGACACCCTTCACTCTCACCCCTTCGACGCTCTCCGGCACGAGCGACACGCCGACCTGCGCGGCGACGAGCCCGAGCGCCGTCTGCAGCTCGCGCACCTCGTGCACCGCCGCGGGCGCGAACCCGCCGTCGCGCAGCGCGGACAGTTGCTGATCGGCGAAGCTCGGCCGCGGCGTGCTCGGATAGACGATCAGCGTCTGCCCGGCGACGTCCGCGAGCGAGAGCGGCACGTCGGGCGCGGCGAGCGGATGCCCGTGCGGCAGCGCCGCGATCAGCCGCTCCTCGACGAGCACCTCGCGCACGAGTTGGTCGTCGTCGAAGCGCAGCCGGCCGAAGCCGATGTCGATGCGCCCGCCTTTCAGCGCGCCCAGTTGCTCGAGCGTGAACATTTCGATCAGCGACAGCTCGACGGCGGGCGCCGCCTCGCGAAACGCGCGTATCACGTCGGGCAGCGCGCCGTACAGCGTCGACGGCACGAAGCCGATCACGATCCGCTCGGCCGCCTGCGCGAGCCGCCGCGTGAGCGGCGCGAGCTCGTCGGCCTGCTCGAGCACGCGCCGCGCCTGCGCGTACAGCACCCGCCCCGCTTCGGTCAGCTTCAGCGGCCGCGCGCCGCGCTCGAAGAGCGGCAGGCCGATCTCGTCCTCGATCAGTTGAAGCTGGCGGCTCAACGGCGGCTGCGTCATGTGCAGCCGTTGCGCGGCGCGCGTGATGTTCATCTCCTCGGCCACCGCGATGAAATACCGGAGCTGACGCAGTTCCATGCATACCTCGAAAGTATGGAAGTAGTCGTAAAGGGTGTTGGACGCCGCCACGCGTTTGTTTCTACCATGTGTGCGACAGGAGGATTCCGATGATAGCAACAGGCATCACGATCGACCGGATCGACACGCTGCTCGTCGACGTGCCGACGATTCGGCCGCACAAGCTGTCGGTCGCGACGATGAACTGCCAGACACTCGTGCTCGTTCGCGTTCGATGCTCGGACGGTATCGAAGGCGTCGGCGAAGGCACGACGATCGGCGGTCTCGCGTACGGCGAAGAAAGCCCCGAGAGCATCAAGACCAACATCGACACTTACTTCGCGCCGCTGCTGCAAGGCGCGGACGCGGCCCGCCCCGGCGCCGCGATGGCCCGCGTGCGCAAGCTGTTGCAGGGCAACCGCTTCGCGAAGTGCGCGCTCGAGACCGCGCTCTTCGACGCGCACGCGCGCCGGCTCGGCGTGCCGCTGTCCGAGCTGTTCGGCGGCAGGACGACCGATGCGCTCGACGTCGCGTGGACGCTCGCGAGCGGCGATACCGCGCGCGATATCGCGGAGGCCGAAGCGATGCTCGAAGCACGCCGTCATCGCGTGTTCAAGCTGAAGATCGGCGCGCGAGCGGTGGCCGACGACGTCGCGCACGTCGTCGCGATCAAGCGCGCGCTCGGCGAGCGCGGCGACGTGCGCGTCGACGTGAACCAGGCATGGACCGAAAGCGAGGCCGTGTGGGCCGGCGCGCGGCTCGCGGACGCGGGCGTGAGCCTGGTCGAGCAGCCGATCGCCGCAGCGAACCGCGCGGGCCTCAAACGCCTGACCGCGCTCGCGCACATTCCGATCATGGCCGACGAGGCGCTGCACGGCCCCGCCGACGCATTCGCGCTCGCGCGCGACCGCGCGGCCGACGTGTTCGCGGTGAAGATCGCGCAATCGGGCGGCCTGCAAGGCGCGGCCGCCGTCGCGGCGATCGCGGCCGCCGCCGGTATCGATCTGTACGGCGGCACGATGCTCGAGGGCGCGGCCGGCACGATCGCGTCCGCGCAACTGTTCAGCACGTTCGGCGCGCTCGAGTGGGGCACCGAGCTGTTCGGCCCGCTGCTGCTGACCGAGGAGATCCTCGTCGAGCCGCTGCGCTACGAGGATTTCAAGCTGCACCTGCCGGCCGCTCCCGGTCTCGGCATCACCTTCGACTGGGCCCGCATCGAGCGGATGCGACGCCAGGCCCGCTGACCCACGCCACTATTCGATATTGGAGACGCAAATGAACAAGGAAGCCATCGACGCCCTGCTGAAGACGTTCGACGACGCCGCGACGAAACCCGGCAACCCGCGCGTGCGCGCGATCGTCAACCGGATCGTGAAGGACCTGTGCTACACGATCGAGGATTTCGACGTGCAGCCGAGCGAATTCTGGACCGCGCTCAACTACCTGAACGAGGCCGGCAAGGAGTTCGGCCTCATCGCGGCCGGACTCGGCTTCGAGCGCTTCCTCGACGTGCGGATGGACGAGGCCGAAGCGAAGGCGGGCCTGCAAGGCGGCACGCCGCGCACGATCGAAGGGCCACTGTACGTCGCGGGCGCGCCGGAATCGGTCGGGCATGCGCGCCTCGACGACGGCACCGATCCGGGCCAGACGCTCGTGATGCGCGGCCGCGTGCTCGGCGAGGACGGCGTGCCGCTTGCGAATGCGCTCGTCGAAGTCTGGCATGCGAACCATCTCGGCAATTATTCGTACTTCGATCCGTCGCAGCCCGCGTTCAACCTGCGCCGCTCGATCCGCACCGACGCCGAAGGCCGCTACAGCTTCCGCAGCGTGCTGCCCGTCGGCTACAGCGTGCCGCCCGGCAGCAAGACCGAGCAGTTGCTCGACCAGCTCGGCCGCCACGGCCACCGCCCCGCGCACATCCACTTCTTCGTGTCTGCCGCCGGCCATCGCAAGCTGACGACTCAGATCAACATCGAGGGCGATCCGCACATCTGGGACGACTTCGCGTTCGCGACGCGCGAAGGGCTGATTCCGCAGGTCAAGCAGGCGGAAGGCGCGCAAGGCAAGCCATATGGCGTCGACGGCCCGTTCGCGCTGATCGATTTCGATTTCACGCTGACGCGCGATCGCGCCGACGTGCCGGCGAGCGAAGTCGAGCGCGTGCGCGCGCAAGCCTGATCGGCGCCGCGGTCACATTCGTCGCAAGGAGCAAGCCATGCTGTTTCATGTGGAAATGACCGTCGAGCTGCCCGTCGACATCGATCCGGTCAAGGCCGCGACCCTGAAGGCCGAAGAAAAGGAGATCGCGCAGCGGCTGCAGCGCGAAGGCGTGTGGCGGCATCTGTGGCGCGTCGCGGGCCGCTACGCGAACGTCAGCATATTCGACGTCGAGAGCCCCGCGCATCTGCACGACGTGCTGAGCCAGTTGCCGCTCTTCCCGTACATGCGGATCGACGTGCGCGCGTTGTGCCGTCATCCGTCGTCGATCCACGACGACGACCGCTGAGCCACGCGGCGCGGCGCACGCCCGCGCGCCGAAAAGGAAACGGGCGCGCGGCCGTTCGCCGCGCGCCCGCGCTTTCGCGCGTGCGCCGGCCCTACCGGCGCACGCGAGACTCATGCTCAACGCGACATCATGTTCATGCCGACGTTGTGCATCACCCAAAGCGTGCCGACGATCAGGATCGCCGCCGTCAGCACCGTGTAGCTGAACGCCATCACGTTCCAGCGCTGGCTGGACGATCCGTTCATGTGCAGGAAGTAGACGAGGTGCACGACGATCTGCACGAACGCAAGCACCGCGAGCGCGATGAGCGACGCGTGCGACGACAGCGCGCCGCTCAGCACGAGCCCGAACGACGCGGCCGTCAGCAGCACCGACAGAATGAATCCGGCCACGTAACCGCCGACGGTGCCGTGCGCTTCGCCGTCGTGAGAAAGATGCATATCGGCCATTTAGATCACGCTCGCGAGATAGACAAAGGAAAACACGCAGATCCAGACGATGTCGAGGAAGTGCCAGAAGAGGCTCAGGCACGTGAGGCGGCGGATGTCGCGCTCGGTCAGCGTCGGGCGGCGCATCGCCTGGAACGCGAGCACGGCCATCCACAGCAGGCCGATCGCGACGTGCAGCCCGTGCGTGCCGACGAGCGTGAAGAACGACGACAGGAACGCGCTGCGCTGCGGGCCCGCGCCCTCGGCGATCATGTGCGAGAACTCGCGCAGTTCGAGGCCGAGGAACGCCGCGCCGAGCGCGAACGTCACCGCGAGCCAGCCGAACAGCGCGCCGCGACGGCCGCGTTGCGCGCCGATCATCGCGAAGCCGTACGTGATGCTGCTCACGAGCAGCAGCGCGGTCTCCAGCGCGACGCCCGGAATGTCGAACAGGTCGACCGCGGTCGGGCCGCCCGCGAATTGATGCGCCATCACCGCGAACACGGCGAACAGCGCGGCGAAGATCACGCAGTCGGTCATCAGGTACAGCCAGAAGCCGAACACCGAGTGCGACGGCGGATGATCGTGCGCGGCCTGAGCCTGATGACGAGCGGCGCTCACGGATTGATACGACATCAGTTTGCCTCCAGTTCGACTTCCGCCGGCCGCGCGGCGAAGCGCGCGCCGCCGCGTTTTTCCTCGATCTTGCGCACGGTGTCGGCCGGGATGTAATAGCCATCGTTCTCGCTCGCGCTATACGCGATCACCGTCACGACGATGCCGGCGAGCCCCGCGATCGCGAGCCACCAGATGTGCCAGACCGCCGCGAAGCCGAGCACGAGGCTGAACACGCCGACGAAGAGGCCCGCGCTCGTGTTGGACGGCATGTGAATGTCGCGATACTCCGCGTGCTTGCCGGTGCCGAGGCCGCGCTCCTTGCGGTACGCGAACTCGTCGAGCGCGTGCACGGTCGGGATCGTCGCGAAGTTGTACGCGGGCGGCGGCGACGAGGTCGCCCATTCGAGCGTGCGGCCGCCCCACGGGTCGCCCGTCAGGTCCCGGTTTCCGGGCAGCTTCCGATCGCGCAGGCTGACGACGAGCTGCAGCAACTGGCACGCAATGCCGATCGCGATCAGCACCGCGCCGCACGCGGCGACGATGAGCCACGGATGCCACGCGGGGTTGTCGTAATGATTCAGGCGGCGCGTCATCCCCATGAAGCCAAGCACGTACAGCGGCACGAACGCGACATAGAAGCCGACCTGCCAGAACCAGAACGCGGCCTTGCCGAGCTTCTCGTTCAGCTTGAAGCCGAACACCTTCGGGAACCAGTAGTTGAAGCCCGCGAGATAGCCGAACAGCACGCCGCCGATGATCACGTTGTGGAAGTGCGCGATCAGGAACAGGCTGTTGTGCAGCACGAAGTCCGCGCCGGGAATCGCCATCATCACGCCCGTCATCCCGCCGAGCGTGAACGTCACCATGAAGCCGATCGTCCAGAGGATCGGCGGCGAGAATTCGAGCCGGCCGCGGTAGATCGTGAACAGCCAGTTGAACACTTTCACGCCGGTCGGGATCGCGATCACCATCGTCATGATCCCGAAGAACGCGTTCACGTTCGCGCCGGAACCCATCGTGAAGAAGTGGTGCAGCCACACGAGGAACGACAGGACCATGATCGCGCAGCTCGCATAGACCATCGTCTTGTAGCCGAACAGCGGCTTCTTCGCGTAGGTCGCGACCACTTCCGAGAAGATCCCGAACGCGGGCAGGATCAGGATGTAGACCTCCGGATGGCCCCACGCCCAGATCAGGTTCAGATACAGCATCGCGTTGCCGCCGGCGTCGTTCGTGAAGAAGTGCATGCCGAGATAGCGGTCGAGGCCGAGCAGCGCGAGCGTGACCGTGAGGATCGGGAACGACGCCATGATGAGGACGTTCGTGCAGAGCGCGGTCCACGTGAACACGGGCATCTTCATCAGCGTCATGCCGGGCGCGCGCATCCTCAGGATCGTCGCGAAGAAGTTCACGCCCGTGAGCAGCGTGCCGACGCCGGATATCTGCAGCGCCCACAGGTAATAATCGACGCCCACGCCAGGACTGAACTGCAGTTCCGACAGCGGCGGATATGCGAGCCAGCCCGTCTGCGCGAACTCGCCGACGACGAGCGAGATGTTGATCAGGATCGCCGAGACCGCCGTCATCCAGAAGCTCAGCGAATTGATGAACGGAAATGCGACATCGCGCGCGCCGATCTGCAGCGGCACGATGATGTTCATCAGGCCGATCATGAACGTCATCGCCATGAAAAAGATCATGATGACGCCGTGCGCGGTGAAGATCTGATCGTAGTGGTGAGGCGGCAGATAGCCGGGGCCGTTGTACGCGAGCGCGAGCTGCAGGCGCATCATGATCGCGTCGGCGAAGCCGCGCAGCAGCATGATCAGCGCGACGATGATGTACATCACGCCGAGCTTCTTGTGGTCGACGGTCGTGAGCCATTCGCACCACAGCCATTTCCAGCGCTTCGTGTAGGTCAGCGCGCCCAGAATGCCGAGCACGACGAGCGTCATGAACGCGCCCGCGCCCATGATGATCGGCTGATCGAACGGGATCGCCGAAAGCGTCAATTTACCGAACATGCATTACCTCTTCGTCCGACAGGCGGCGTCCGTCAGATCGAGGACGTGACCGTTGTTGTACTTCGCGATGATGTTGTGAAAGAGCCGCGAGTCGACCGTCGAGTAGTAGCGCACCGGCTGCTTCTCGCTCGGCTGCGCGAGCTGGCTGTACGCGGTCATGTCGAGCCGGTCGGCCGACGCGCGCACTTTCGCGACCCACGCGTCGAAGGCGTCGCGCGACGTCGCGAGCGTGCGGAACTTCATGTCCGAGAAGCCGCGGCCGCTGTAGTTCGCCGAGATGCCGGCGAAGTCGCCCGGCTCGTCCGCGATCAGGTGCAGCCGCGTCTGCATGCCGGCCATCGCGTAGACCTGCGTGCCGAGCTGCGGAATGAAGAACGAGTTCATCACCGAATCGGACGTGATCCGGAAATTGATCGGCGTGCCGACGGGCACCGCCAGTTGGTTGACCGAAGCAATGCCGAGCTCGGGATAGACGAACAGCCACTTCCAGTCGAGCGCGACGACCTCGACGTCGATCGGCTTCACCGACGATTCGATCGGCCGGTACGGATCGAGCGCGTGGGTCGTCTTCCACGTGAGGATGCCGAGGAACAGAATGATCAGCGACGGCACCGTCCAGATCACGATCTCGATCGCGGTGGAGTGCGCCCACTTCGGCGCATAGGTCGCATTGCGGTTCGATGCGCGGTAGCGCCACGCGAACAGCAGCGTGAGGAAAATCACCGGCACGACGACGATCAGCATCGCCCACGTCGACGTCGCGATCAGCGACTTCTCCGCGGCGCCGATCGCGCCTTTCGGATCGAGCACGTCGAGCCCGCAGCCGGACAGCGAGGCGAGCGCACCGATCGCCCCGAACCACGACAAGCCTTTGAAAGCCTTTCTATTCATCACATTTGCCAGCAAGATGTACGCGCTCCGAGCGAGCCGACGGACGACCGACTCGCGGAAGCGCTCGCATCATACGGCCGGCGAACGAGATGAAAATCCGTCAATGAGGCAAATCATCTTTGCGGAAAATGACAGTGCGACACGATGTCACATCATCGGCGACACAGGTTTTGACGAGCCGGGAGAATGGAGTGCGCATGCGCGCGTGCGCACGCGTATACGCGCGAGACGGCGGCCGCCCGAAACGCGATGGCCGCCGAAGCGGCCCGGCGCGTGATTGACAACATGCGCGCGAAATGCTCGACGTGTCGAACAGCCGATCGCCGCCGCTCGCGCGCGGCGCCGATTGTACGCGGCGCGCGCGACGGCGGCACGCGTCGCGGCGTCGGCGCCGTCAACGGATCGCGTCGATTGCGCGACGCTTTCGAATGCGTCGCCACATCGAAACGGTCAACATGACAGCGTGCGCAGCCGGCAAGCGCGATCCGCCGCCTCCGTCGCGCCGCCGCGCTCAAAGCCGCGCGGCAAGCCTCGCGCCCTGATCGATCGCGCGCTTCGCATCGAGCTCCGCGGCCAGCTCCGCGCCGCCGATCAGATGCACCGGTACGCCCGCCGCCTTCAACGGCTCGTACAGCGCGCGTTCGGGCTCCTGCCCCGCGCACAGCACGATCGTATCGGCCTCGATCACGGTCGGATCGCGGCGCTCCTTGCCGAACGTCACGTGCAGCCCCCTGTCGTCGATCAACTCGTAGTTCACGCCGCCGATCATCTCGACCTGCTTCATCTTCAGCGTCGCCCGATGAATCCAGCCGGTCGTCTTGCCGAGCCCCTTGCCGAGCCCGGTTGCCTTGCGCTGCAGCAGCGTGACGCGGCGCGCGGGCGGCGTCGCCTCGCCGCGCGTCACGCCGCCGCGCGCGAGCGCGGGGTCGGTCACGCCCCACTCCGCTTTCCATGCGTCCAGATCGAGCGCCGGCGATTCGCCCTCCTGAACGAGGAACTCGGACACGTCGAAGCCGATCCCGCCCGCGCCGACCACCGCGACGCGCTCGCCGACCGGCTTGTTGCGCGCGAGCACGTCGATGTAGGTCAGCACCTTCGGATGATCCTGGCCCGGAATGCGCGGATTGCGCGGCGCAACGCCCGTCGCGAGCACGACGTCGTCGTAGCCGGCCGCGATCAGCTCGGCCGCGTCCACGCGGCGATTCAGCCGCAACTGCACGCCCGTCAATTCGATCTGGCGTGCGAAGTAACGCAGCGCCTCGTGAAACTCCTCCTTGCCCGGAATGCGCTTGGCCATGTTGAACTGGCCGCCGATCTCGGCCGCCGCGTCGAACAGCTCGACGCGATGGCCGCGCTGCGCGAGCACCGTCGCGCACGCGAGGCCGGCCGGCCCCGCGCCGATCACCGCGACGCGCTTCGCGTTCGCCGCGCGCGCGTAGTTCAGCTCCGTTTCGTGGCATGCGCGCGGATTCAGCAGGCAGGACGCGATCTGGTTCTTGAACGCGTGATCGAGGCACGCCTGATTGCAGCCGATGCACGTGTTGATTTCGTCGACGCGACCTTCGGCCGCCTTCTTCACGAATTCCGCATCGGCGAGAAACGGCCGCGCCATCGACACCATGTCCGCGCAACCGTCCGCAAGAATCTGCTCGGCGACCTCCGGCCGGTTGATCCGGTTCGTCGTCACGAGCGGAATGCCGACTTCGCCCTTCATCTTCTTCGTGACCCACGCGAACGCGCCGCGCGGCACCGAGGTCGCGATCGTCGGCACGCGCGCCTCGTGCCAGCCGATGCCCGTGTTAATGATCGTCGCGCCCGCGCGCTCGACCGCCTTCGCGAGCAGCACGACTTCGTCCCAGCTGCTGCCGTCCGGAATCAGATCGAGCATCGACAGCCGATAGATGATGATGAAATCGCGGCCGAGCGCCTCGCGCGTGCGCTCGACGATCTCGACCGGCAGCCGCATCCGGTTCGCGTACGAGCCGCCCCACTCGTCGGTGCGCTTGTTCGTATGCAGCGAGATGAACTGGTTGATCAGGTAGCCTTCGGAGCCCATGATCTCGACGCCGTCGTAGCCCGCTTCGCGCGCGAGCTGCGCGCAGCGCACGAACGCGCGGATCTGCCGCTCGATGCCGCGCACGGTCAGCTCGTGCGGCGTGAACGGCGAGATCGGCGACTTGAGCCGCGTCGGCGCGACCGCGAACGGGTGATAGCCGTAGCGGCCGGTATGCAGGATCTGCAGCGCGATCTTGCCGCCCTCCGCATGCACCGCGTCCGGAATCACGCGATGCCGGCGCGCGGCGGCGAGCGTCGACAGCGTGCCGCCGAACGGCTTGGTCCAGCCCGCGACGTTCGGCGCGAAGCCGCCCGTGACGATCAGGCCGACGCCGCCGCGCGCGCGCTCGGCGAAATAGTCTGCGAGGCGCGGCAACGTCTTGCGGCTGTCCTCGAGGCCCGTGTGCATCGACCCCATCAGCACGCGATTGCGCAGCGTCGTGAAGCCGAGATCGAGCGGGGCGAGCAGGTGCGGAAATGGAGTCGTCATCGGGTATCGCGGGAATGGAGTAATCGGGATCGTCACATCGTACGCGCGCGCGCCGCTTGTCCGTGAGGGCGCAAACAGCCATAATGCTTGTCATTTATGGCCAATCTTGGCCATTCTCAGCTATCTGGAAACATCGACGGCACGATGACGCGGCGATCGACGAAAGACAATCTGGGCCTGCGCCGGCCGACGATTCCGGTCGCGTACCTGCGGCATCTGCTGAAGGTGTTCGACGAGCGCGGCATCGACGCGCGCGACGCCCGCGCGGGCACCGGCCTGCGCGACGCCGTGCTCGGCGAGCCGGACGCGCGCATCGCGCCGTCGCAGTGGGGGAGGCTCGTGCTGAACGCGATCCGGCTGAGCGGCGACGAAGGAATCGGCTTCGAGCTCGGGCTGCGGCTGCGGATGTCGGTGCACGGCTTTCTCGGCTACGCGGCGCTGACGGCCGCCGATCTGCGCGCGTCGCTGCTCGTCAACGCGCGCTATTTCCGGATGCGCAACAGGCAATACCGGCTGCACTACGCGGAACGCGACGACGGCGCGACGCTTTCGCTGCACGGCGTGCAGGCGAGCCCCGTGCTCCAGCATCATGCGATGTTCGAAATCGTGCTGACCGGGATCGCGCAGAACGTCGGCACGGTGACGGGGCGCGCCGATCCGCCGATCGAGCTGCAATTCGCGTGGCCGCAGCCCGACTACTACGCACGCTATCGCGACCGGCTGCCGCCCGTGCGCTTTGACTGCGCGGCGAACGCGGTGTGGGTGTCGCACGACGCGCTCGGCTGGCCGCTGCCGATGGCGGACGAAGTCGCGCACCAGCAGGCGCTCGCGCAAGTCGAGCGGGAATACGCGGACGTGCGCCACGAGGAGGGCGACCTCGTCGCGCGCGTGCGCGCGGAGCTCACGCAATCGGCGCACGGCTACCCGGGGCCCGACGAACTCGCGCGACGCCTCCTGATGTCGACGCGCACGCTGCGCCGGCGGCTGCTCGATGCGGGCTCCGGCTATCGCGCGCTCGTCGACGAAGCGCGGCTGCGCGACGCGCGCCGGCTGCTGCGCGCGTCGGATCTCGATCTGAGGACGATCGCCGAGCGGCTGCAGTTCAACGATCCGGCGAATTTCACGCGCGCGTTCCGCAAGTGGACGGGACTCACGCCGAGCGCGTACCGCGACGCGGGCGGCGAAGTCGAGCGATAGCCGGCGCGCGCCGCTCGTCGACATACGCGCCGAGCCCTTCGGCCAGCGCCTCGAACGCCGCCCGGCAGCGCGGGCTCCCGCGCGGGTCCTCGTGCATCGTGACCCACATATCGAGCCGGCCGGCAAACGCCTTCGGCAGCATGCGCGCGAGCGCGGGGTCGCGCTTCGCGAACGCGGCCTGGCAAACGCCGATGCCCGCGCCGCAGCGGATCAGCGCGAGCTGCGCGAGGATTCGCCGCAACACCCGCTGCCCCGCAAGGGTGCGATCCGCGTGGAAATGGAGCGACGCCTGCGCGACGCCGCGGAGGCGGGCGCGCGCGTGTTGATCGTGCGCGCGGGTGTCGTCCGTCAGTGGGCGCGTCTCCCCGACGTCGCGCAAGCGATGGTCGAATTGCTCGCGCGCCGCGCTCGGCCGCGAACCGCACACGCCGCTGGAAGCGGCGGTCGAAACGACGCTCGACGCGCTCGGCTGCCTGCACGGCCGCGCACCGCGCGCCGCGCCGTCAGTGCGCTGACCGCGCGGCCGCGGCGATGCCGGCCCGCCCGGCGGTGCGGCGCGCCCCGGCCTCGTGCGGCGAGGCATCGCTCGCGCGCGCGTCTGCGCGAAACGTGCGCCATCGGCACGCCGGCGCTCCGCCGCCATGCGCCCCGGCATCGCGCTCCCCGCCTCCCGCTCATCCGTGCGGCGGCAGATACGCCATATTGAATTCGTCGTACAAGCGATAAATCAGCTCGAGCATCGCGCGAATGTCCTCCGATTCGTCGAGCATCCGCGTGCTCATGATGATCGGCGACACGAGGTTCGGATCGTCGAGCTCCTTGTAGCCGACGTCGTCGCGCCTGAGCCCGTACACGCTGTGCGGCACGACGGATACGCCCTCGCCCGCCGCGACGAGCCCGAGCGCGATCTGCAGCTCGCGCGTCTCGTAGATCCGGCGCGGCTTCAGCGCGCGATCGTGGAACGCGGCGAGCACCTGGTCGGCATAGCTCGGCCGCGGCGACTTCGGGAAGATGATCAGCGTCTCGTTGACGAGGTCGTGCAGCGACAGCACCGGCTTCGTCGCCTCGAGCGGATGCCCGTCCGGCAGCGCGACGATCATCCGCTCCTCGCGCAGCACGATGCGCCGCACGCGCGGGTCCTCATGGCGAATGCGGCCGAAGCCGACGTCGATCCGCCCGTCCTTGAGCGCCTGGATCTGGTCCATCGTCGACATCTCGTGCAGGCTCAGCTCGACTTCTCCGTGCTCCGCGCGAAAGCGCCGGATGATGCGCGGCAGCATCCCGTACAGCGTCGAGCCGACAAAGCCGACCGACAGCGCGCGCTCGATCTTGCCGATGCGCTTCGTCATCGATTCGAGCTCGGCCGTCTGCGCGAGCAATTGCACCGCGTGCGAATAGAAGAAGCGCCCCGCGTCGGTCATCTTCAGCGGCCGCGCGTGACGCTCGAACAGCATCACGCCGAGCGCGTCCTCGAGCTGCTGGATCTGGCGGCTCAGCGGCGGCTGCGCGATGTGCAGGCGCTCGGCCGCTCGCGTGAAGTTCTGCTCCTCCGCGACCGCGACGAAGTAGCGTAGATGCCGCAATTCCATCTTCATACCTCGAGGATATCGATCCGATACTCAATCAGTGTTGGACGCACCGTTTTGCCGGCAACTATCCTCAAATCTGGCCGCGCCGTCGTCGAGCACTATACCTGCGAAGCATCGCAAGTTCATCCGGGGTTTTCCGCACGACGCGCGTTGCGGCGCAGCGCCGGACCGTCCGTCCGGAACGCGCGCCGGTACCGATCAGAGCCCATCAGGAGACGCCCCATGATCCCGATCCATCCGGATCGCCATCCGACGCCGCGCAGCCTCGACGAGTTCCTCGTCGAAGACAAGGCCTGCGGCGACTACCGGCTGCACCGCAGCGCGTTCACCGACGAAATGCTGTTCGAGCTCGAGATGAAGCACATCTTCGAAGGCAACTGGATCTACCTCGCGCACGAGAGCCAGATCCCGAACGCGAACGATTACTACACGACCACGATCGGCCGCCAGCCGATCGTGATCGCGCGCAACCGCCAGGGCGAGCTGAACGCGTTCGTCAACGCGTGCACGCATCGCGGCGCGATGCTGTGCCGGCACAAGCGAGGCAATCGCGCGAGCTACACGTGCCCGTTCCACGGCTGGACGTTCAGCAACAGCGGCAAGCTGCTCAAAGTGAAGGACCCCGAAGGAGCCGGCTATCCGGACTGCTTCAATCGCGACGGCTCGCACGATCTGAAGAAGATCGCGCGCTTCGAGAACTATCGCGGCTTCCTGTTCGGCAGCCTGAATCCGGACGTCGAGCCGCTCGCCGCGTACCTCGGCGACGCCGCGCGCATCATCGACATGATCGTCGATCAGTCGGCGGACGGCCTCGAAGTGCTGCGCGGCTCGTCGACGTACACATACGAAGGCAACTGGAAGCTCACCGCCGAGAACGGCGCGGACGGCTACCACGTATCGGCCGTTCACTGGAACTACGCGGCGACCGTCAATCACCGCAAGACGGACGCGCAGCACGAAGACGCGATCCGCGCGATGGATGCGGGCAACTGGGGCCGCCAGGGCGGCGGCTTTTATGCGTTCGATCACGGCCACATGCTGCTGTGGACGCGCTGGGCGAATCCGGAGGACCGGCCGAACTTCGATCGCCGCGACGAATTCGCCGCACGCTGCGGCGGCGACGTCGCCGACTGGATGATCCGGAACTCGCGCAACCTGTGCCTGTACCCGAACGTCTATCTGATGGACCAGTTCGGCTCGCAGATCCGCGTGCTGCGCCCGCTCGCCGTCGATCGCACCGAAGTCACGATCTACTGCATCGCGCCGAAGGAAGAAGCGCCCGACGCGCGCGCGCGACGCATCCGCCAATATGAGGATTTCTTCAACGCGAGCGGGATGGCGACGCCCGACGATCTCGAGGAATTCCGCGCATGCCAGCAGGGCTACGCGGGCCGCGCGGTCGAATGGAACGACATGAGCCGCGGCGCTTCGCACTGGATCGAGGGCCCCGACGAAGCGGCGCGCCGGATCGGCATCCGGCCGCTGATGAGCGGCGTGAAAACCGAGGACGAGGGGCTCTACACGGTCCAGCACCGCTACTGGATCGCGACGATGAAGCGCGCGCTCGCCGCCGAAAGGAGCCGCGCATGAAGACGATCGACATCGCCTGCATCCAGGCGTTCCTCTACCGCGAGAGCCGGCTGCTCGACGACAAGGCATGGGACGCGTGGCTCGACTGCTATCACCCGGACGCCGAGTTCTGGATGCCGTCCTGGGACGATGCGGACACGCTCGTCACCGATCCGCAGCGCGAGATCTCGCTCATCTACTACCCGAACCGGCAGGGGCTCGAGGATCGCGTGTTCCGCATCAAGACCGAGCGATCGAGCGCGACGATGCCCGATACGCGCACGAGCCACAACATCGCGAACGTCGAGCGCGAAAGCGTAGACGGCGACGTGCACGTCGTACGCTTTAACTGGCACACGCTCAGCTATCGCTACAAGACGGTGTCGAGCTACTTCGGCATGTCGCGCTACGCGATCGATTTCGCAGGCGACGCGCCGAAGATCGTCAGCAAGTACATCGTCCTGAAGAACGACTACATCAACCAGCTGATCGACATCTACCACATCTAGCCGGTGCGCGCCGCGAGATCGCGGCTCGCCCGAGGAACGCACCATGGAACACCGCATCGCCCTGCAGTTCGAAGACGGCGTCACCCGCTTCATCGCGTGCCGCGAAGGCGAAACGCTCGCTGACGCCGCGTATCGCCAGCAGATCAACATCCCGCTCGATTGCCGCGACGGCGCGTGCGGCACCTGCCGCTGCCGCTGCGAATCGGGCGACTACGATCTGCCCGAATCGAGCTATATCGAAGACGCGCTCACCGCCGACGAGGCCGCGCGACGTTACGTGCTCGCTTGCCAGACGCGCCCGCGCTCCGATTGCGTGATCGACGTGCCCGCCTCGTCCGCCGCATGCAAGACGGGCGCCGCGCGCCACGAGGGCACGCTCGCGTCGGTCGAGCGGCTGTCCGCGTCGACGCTGCATTTTTCGATCGACGTCGACGAACCCGCGAAGCTCGCGTTTCTCGCCGGGCAGTACGTGAATGTCGAGATTCCCGGCGTCGGCGCGACGCGCTCGTACTCGTTCAGTTCGCGGCCGGGCGACGCGCGCGTGTCGTTTCTCGTGCGCAACGTGCCGGGCGGACGGATGAGCCGCTACCTCGCCGACGAGGCCGCGCCCGGCCAGCGCATCGCGTTCTCCGGCCCGCACGGCAGCTTCTACCTGCGCGACGCCGCGCGGCCCGCGCTCTTTCTCGCGGGCGGCACCGGCATCGCGCCGTTCCTGTCGATGCTCGACGTCTGCGCATCGCGCGACGGCGCGCCGCCCGTGCGGCTCGTCTACGGCGTCACGCGCGACGACGATCTCGTCGCGCTCGAGCGCCTTGGCGACGTCGAGCGCCGCCTCGCCGGCTTCGCGTACCGGACCTGCGTCGCGGACGACGCGAGCGCGCACCCGCGCAAGGGCTACGTGACCGCGCACGTCGAGCCCGACTGGCTGAACGGCGGCGACGTCGACATCTATCTGTGCGGCCCGGTGCCGATGGTCGACGCGGTGCAGACGTGGCTGCGCGAGCGCGGCGTCGCGCCGGCCAACCTGTACTTCGAAAAATTCTCGTCGAGCAGCGCGTGATGACCATACATCACGCCCCCGGCCGCTTCGACGGCAAAGTGACGATCGTCACGGGCGCCGCACAAGGCATCGGCCACGGCGTCGCGCGTCGCGCGGCGCGCGAAGGCGCGACGACGGTGCTCGTCGATCGCGCGGATCTCGTCCACGACGTCGCGGCCGACATCATCCGCGACGGCGGCCGCGCGCTCGCCGTCGTCGCCGATCTCGAAACGTACGCGGGCGCCGAAGCGATGGCGCGCGCGGCCGTCGACGCATTCGGCGCGATCGACGTGCTCGTCAACAACGTCGGCGGCACGATCTGGACGAAGCCGTTCGACCGCTACGAAGTCGCGCAGATCGAAGCGGAAATCCGCCGCTCGCTGTTCCCGACGCTGTGGTGTTGCCGCGCGGTGCTGCCCGGCATGATCGCGCGCGGCGGCGGCGCGATCGTCAACGTGTCGTCGATCGCGACACGCAGCGTTCATCGCGTGCCGTACGCGGCCGCGAAAGGCGGCGTCAACGCGTTGACCGCGAGCCTCGCGTTCGAGCACGCGGCGCACGGCATTCGCGTGAACGCGGTCGCCGCGGGCGGCACCGACGCGCCGCCGCGTCAGGTGCCGCGCAACACGGAACCGCCGGGCGACGACGATGCGCGCTGGTATCGCGCGATCGTCGACCAGACGCTGTCGTCGAGCCTGATGCATCGCTACGGCACGATCGACGAGCAGGTCGCCGCGATCCTGTTTCTCGCATCGGACGAGGCGTCGTACATCACCGGCTCGGTGCTGCCCGTCGGCGGCGGCGATCAGGGCTGAGCGCCGCCGCGCCCGCGCGTCGCAACCCGGTTGCGCCCTCGTTCGCGGCCGCGCTCACGTCCGGGCGCGCGGCGCGCCGCGCACGAATGCGGCAACGTCATCGAGCACCGGCAGGAAGCGCCGCAACGGCAAGCCGAACGCGCCGACGAGCAGCGCATGCCCGATTCCCGGATAGAGCCTTACCTGCACCGCGCCGCCCGCGGCGGCGACGCGCGCGGCGAATCGCGCGGTGTTGCCCGGCTTGACCGTCGCGTCGCGCAAGCCCGATGCGAGCAGCATCGGCGGCTCGCTGCCGTCGACGAAGCGGATCGGCTGGCTCGCGTCGCGCACCGGCTCGGGAAAGATCCGCTCGAGCGTCGCATCGTTGAGCGGCAGGAAATCGTACGGACCGGCGAGCCCGACCACGCCCGCGAGATCGCGCTTGTCGAGACCGTGCGCGCGGAGAAAGCGGCCGTCGGTCGCGAGCAGCGTCGCGATCTGCGCACCCGCGGAATGGCCGGTGACGTATACGCGGCGCGGGTCCGCGCCGAGCTCGGCCGCGTGATCGCACGCCCAGCGCACCGCTGCGGCCGCGTCCTCGACGAAATCCGGGAACACCGCATCCGGATAAAGCCGGTAATCGGGAATCGCGACGACGCAGCCGCGCGACGCAAGCGCCTCGCCGACGAACCGGTAGTCGCCTCGCCGGCCGCGCCGCCAGCTGCCGCCGTAGAAGAACACGACGATCGGCAAGCCGCCGCCCGCAGTCGGCGCGCAGCGGTCAGCCGGCAAATAGATGTCGAGCGCGCGACGCGGCCCCGCGCCGTACGCGATGTCGAACCGGCCGACGAACGTCGGACGGCGAGCGGCCGCGTTCAGCACGGCCAACGGATGGCGGCCGGCCCACACGCCGAGCGTCACGGCCGATCCGATCAACATCCCCCCTGTCAGCATCGCCTGCTCCTCGTTGGCTCGAACGACGGTTCGCACGCCGCGCGCAGCCCGGCCGGCGCGCATTCGGCATTCACACGATTCAACCGCTGCATCGCGCTCGATCCGCCGCGCGGTCGGCCGCGCGAATCGCCGTCGATGGAAAACCGATAAACGATAAGGCAACCCAACAAGCGCTTGGTAGGCATAGAGTGCCGTCTCGGTATTCGCCTGCTCGCCCGAATGCGAACGGCCGCACGCCGCGCCGCGCGCACGATGACCGCGCCGCCGCAGGCATGGGCACCGCGCAACGTCGGGCGCCGCAATATCCGCCGCTTTCGATCGGCTCCCGATATTGCTATACAAATATAGCTATATTAAAGTAGCAAACATGATCACCGCCCAGCACCTCCAGCAAGCTTCCCGCCTGCGCGGCCACATCACAGCGCTCAACCGGCGTCTGCGTCGCGAGGCGCAGGCCGATCCCGTGCAGTTCTCACAACTGGTCGTCCTCGGCGCGATCGATCGTCTCGGCGGCAACGTCACGCCGTCCGAGCTCGCGTCGGCCGAGCGAATGCGCTCGTCGAATCTCGCCGCGCTGCTGCGCGAGCTCGATGGCGCCGGCCTGATCCAGCGTCATGCGGACCCGGCCGATGGGCGCAGGAGCCGCGTGACGCTGACCGCGATCGGCAAGCAGATGCTGTACGGCAACCGCGCGAAGCGCGAGGAATGGCTCGTGCACGCGATGCAAGCATGCCTGAACGCCGACGAACGCGCGCTGCTCGCCGCCGCCGGCCCGCTGCTCGAACGCCTCGCGCGATTCGACGAAGCGGCAAGCGCCGCGCCGCCCGCCCCCTCCCCCAGGAGCTCACGATGAACACCGCATTGATCGGCCTCGACTACATCGTCGACATCATGCATCCCGCCGGCAAGATCGCCCGCAGCGCCGCGCACGCCGCGCAGCGCGACGTCGTCGGCCGCTTCAACCGCGCGCTCGCCGCCGCGAAGCGGAAAGACTGGCTGCGCATCGGCGTCAAGGTCGGCTTCGAGCCCGGCTACGCGGACTTGCCCGCGCATTCGCCGATGTTCGGCCGTGCGAAGGAGTTCGGCGCGCTCGATCTGAGCGGCCCCGGCACGGCGTTTCACCCGGATCTCGACGCGGACGCCGTGCAGCTCGTCGTCGTCAAGCCGCGCGTGAGCGCGTTCTACGCGACGCGCCTCGAAGCCGCGCTGCGCGCGCACCGGATCGAGCGCGTGATCGTCGCGGGCGTCAGCACGACGTGGGCGGTGCAGGCCGCGGCTCGCGACGCGCACGATCGCGACTACGAAGTGCTCGTGCTCGAAGACGCGTGCGCCGCCGCGACGGAAGACGAGCATCAGCGCTCGATCGACGCGCTGCGCGGCATCGCGCGGATCGTCACGGTCGACGATCTCGCGGCGCTGTGAGCGCGGCTCGCGCGAGGCCTGCATGAGCCGCGCGCGGCGCGGCGCGCTCGCCGCCCGGATCGGCGCCGCGTTCGACCTGCCGACGCTCGGCCGCACGCTCGTCGTTTGCGCGCCGACGATCGCGCTGTACGGCGCAACCGGCGATGCGCGCTGGCTGCTCGCGTCGATCGCGACGATCGCGATCGCGATCGCCGTCGAGCGCGTCGGCATCGCGCCGCTCGGCGCGCTCGCGCAGGGCGCGGCGATCATCGCCGGCTTCCTGTCGCTGTCATGCGCGCTGAACGCATGGCCGGCGTTCGTCGCCGGCTGCGCGGCGCTCGCGGCGGCGGCCGTCGCGCTGTCGCGCTTCGGCGCGCGGCTGCGCTCGCTCGGCAACTTCGTCTTCATCCCGTCGCTGTATCTGACCTGCGAAGCCGCCGCCGCGCATCTTTCGGCGCCCCGGCTCGTTCCCTATCTGTGCGCGGCGATGCTGCCGCCCATCGCGCTGTCATGCATCGCGACGCTGCGCGGCGTGCCTGCGGCGCGGCGCCTGCACGCGCTCTCGGGCTGGCGCGACGCGCGCGATCTCGGCCGGCCCGCCGCGTGGGGCAATGCGATGCAGGCAATCGTCGCGGTCGCGCTCGCGGTGGCCGTCGCCGCGCTGCTCGTCGAATGGCGGCGCATCGACAACGGACAATGGGCGATCTGGTCCGCCGCGAGCGTCGTGACCGGCGATGCGGCCACCGCGCACCTGAAGCTGCGCGATCGCGGCCTCGGCGCGCTCGTCGGCGTGCCGCTCGGCCTCGCGGCCGGCTACGCGCTGCCGCAGGGCGCGCTCGTCTACACGCTCGCGACGCTCGCGTCGGCGCTCACGCTCGTCGCGTTCCGCCATTACGCGAGCGGCTTCGGCGCGCGCTGCGCGTGCATCGCATGTGCATCGTGGGTCGCGCAGCAGTCCGCGGCGATCGCCGTCGAGCGCGTCGTCAACGTACTGGCGGGCGGCCTGATCGGCGTCGCGTTCGTGCTCGCGACGCACTGGCTCGCCACGCGCCCGCTCGCACGATGGCGCGACGCGCGTGCGCATCGCCGCGCTTGACGCGGCAAGCGCCGCGTCCGCTCGCGCGGCGTTCACGACGCGCCACGCGCGCCGTCGAGCCCAAACACCGGCGCGACGGGCAACGCAAACAAAAAAAAAGCGGTTCATCGCGGAATCCCGGGGAACGCGGCGCGGATCTTGAGGAAGAAGTATTGCTCGTCGCGGTACCCGTAAGCTCGGCGCTTGATGACCTTGATCGTGTTGTTGATGCCTTCGACGACGCTGGTATTGAGCGGATGGCGGCAGCGGGCCACGATTCCGTGCCAGTAACCCTGCAAGCGCTGGGCGAACTTTTGCAAGGCGGCGATCCCGCTTTGCTGAGCCTGTTCGAACCATTGCCCCCAAGCCTTTTCCGCGCAGGCCGGCTTGCGGTAGAACCAGAGCCGTTTGAGCTCGTCGCGCAGCACATAGACGCATAACAGCGACTGATTGGCCGCCAGCAGTTCCTTCAGATGCACGGCCTGTTCTGGCTTCAGGTTATGACGGTTGCGCAGCAGCAACCAGCGACTGGACTTCAGAACCTTGCGGGCCGGCTTGTCATGTCGCAGTTGGTTGGCCTGATCCACCCGTACCCGATCGATCACCTCGCGACCGTACTTGGCCACGACGTGGTACAGGTCAAAGACGATTTCCGCCTGCGGGCACTGTTCCTTGATCTCCAGCTCATAGGCCGTGGTCATGTCGATTGCGACCGCTTCGATGCGCTCGGCCACGCCTTCGGGGAGTTGTTCGAAGAAGGCGCGCGCCGTCTCGCGTGACCGTCCGGGCCCAACCCAGAGGACCTGCCGGCCGATCGGATCAACCACCACCGTGGCGTAGCGATGGCCTTTATGGAGCGCGAACTCGTCCATCGCCAGATAACGGATCGTCGACCAGTCCGGTTCGGCCACGCGCGCGCGCAAGCGCATCTTGTCGATCGATTTGACCGTGTGCCAGCCCAGATCGTAGAAGGCCGCCACGGCCTGTACGCTGGCGGCCTGCAGCAACTTCTCGCAGGCCTGGGCAAACCGCTCCGTCACCCGCTGGTAGCGGCCCAGCCAGTCCAGCTTCTCCAGCCGCGCTGCGCCGCAGCGTTCGCACCAGACTCGGCGTCGAGGCACGTGCAGCACCACCCGGTACTCGAACAACGGCAGATCACGTACCCGCCGTACGGTCGTTTCATGAATCTGCTGGCAACGCGCACCGCATTGCTCGCAGTACATGATCCGACTGACCGGCTTCAGGTAGAGCGACAGCGTGCGGCTATCGCCCTGCGGCCACTCCACCCGCTCCAGCCGATAGCCTGTCCAGCAACCTAGTGCCTGAAGTGCCTTGCGATCGAGCAATTCCGCCTCCTGACATCCATAAAATCAGGCGTCAGGTTACGCAATCGTTCTCCAAGGCTCCACGGTTTTCTGCGATGAACCAAAAAAGCGGCCGCGCCCGATGCCGGGCCGGCCGCCTGTCGAATTCGCAGCGAAGCGAACGAGCGCTGCGGGACGCGATGCGTTATGAAGCCGCTTCGGGGCTCGACGGCACGCGAATGGCCGCCGCTTCGCGTGCTTCGTGCGCCGCCGCGCGCTCGTGCTCGGCCACCCACGACGCGATGTCCATGTCTTCGTAACCGACGAAGCGCGTCTTGTGGACGAGCCGATAGCCGAGCCACACGACGAGGAAGAGCGGAATGCCGACGTAGGTCGCGAGCACGCCGACCCAGTCGATCTTGTTCGCGAGGAACGCCTGATAGTCCTGGCCGAGCGCGATCACGATGCACAGCGCGAACGCGAAGATCGGGCCGTACGGGTACAGATTCGACTGATACGGCAGCTGGTCGACCGAGAAGCCCTGGCGCACGTAGCCCTTGCGGAAACGGTAGTGGCTGAGCGCGATGCCGAGCCACGCGATGAAGCCCGTCATCCCCGATGTGTTCAGCAGCCACAGATACACCGTCTTGTCGCCGTATAGCGACGACAGGAAGCACAGCGCGCCGACCGCGGTCGTCGCGTACAGTGCGTTGCGCGGCACGCCGCCCGCCGAGAGCTTCGCGAACAGCTTCGGCGCGCGGCCTTCGGTCGCGAGGTTGTGGAGCATCCGCGTCGACGCGTACATCCCCGAGTTGCCCGCCGACAGCACGGCGGTCAGAATCACCGCGTTCATCACGCCGGCGGCGAACGCGAGGCCCGCGTGTCGGAACACGAGCGTAAACGGGCTCACGCCGACGTCGGTCACGTCGCTCTTCAGCAGGTTCGGATCGGTGTAGGGAACCAGCACGCCGATCACGAAGATCGCGAGCACGTAGAACAGCAGGATGCGCCAGAACACCTGACGCACCGCGCGCGGAATCGTCGTGCGCGGGTTTTCCGATTCGCCGGCGGCCACGCCGATCAGCTCGGTGCCCTGGAACGAGAAGCCGGCGATCATCGCGACGCCCATCATCGCGGGCAAGCCGCCCGCGAACGGCGCGTCGCCGATCGTGAAGTTGCTCCAGCCGTTGCTCGGGCCGCCCTTCAGGATGCCGAAGATCATCAGCAGGCCGACGCCGATGAATGCGAGCACGGTGACGACCTTGATGAGCGCGAACCAGTATTCGGCCTCGCCGAAGCCGCGCACGGTCAGCACGTTGAGGAGGAACATCACGCCGAGGAACGCGGCGCTCCACCAGACGCCCGGCACGTCGGGAAACCAGTAATGCATGACGAGCTGCGCGGCGACGAGCTCGACCGCGATCGTCACCGCCCAGTTGTACCAGTAGTTCCAGCCGAGCGCGAAGCCGAAGCCTTCCTCGACGTATTTCGCGCCGTACGTCGCGAACGAGCCCGACACCGGCATGAACGCGGCCATCTCGCCGAGACTCATCATCAGGCAGTAGACCATCAGGCCGATCAGCAGATAGGCGAGCACCGCGCCGCCGGGGCCCGCCTGCGAGATGGACGCGCCGGACGCGACGAACAGGCCCGTGCCGATCGAGCCGCCGATCGCGATCATCGTCAGGTGACGGGCTTTCAGGCTGCGGCGCAGCTGAGGAGGATTCGATTGTGCGGTTGAGTTGTCGGAATTCGGGTGTGGTGACATAACGGGCTGGCAAAAGCGGCGGGCGACGGTTCGACGCCGCGCCGGGCAGGACGCCGGATTCGGCGCGTCCCCGGGACGATCCGCGGCGCGCGGCCCGGTGCCGACCGGGCGCGCCGCGCCGCACGCATTTTTTGCGCAGCGCGGATTCTACCCGATTCATCAGAGCTCGCCTGCAACATGACGTGCTGCGGCGCGCAAGATCGGTTCCGGCAAAACGCTTTGCCGATCAATGGGTTGCACACGATACGCGGCGGCTCGTGGCTCGCCGCCGCGTATCGCGGGCCGGCGCGCGTCCGGTGCAGCGCGGCATCGAAAAATATGACGAATGTGGAATCGGCCGATCTTCGCTGCGGCGCAACGCGGCGCGAGGCGTGCCGAAGCGGGGCAAGAAACGGGCAAAACGCCGCGAGGCGGCGCAACGAGAACGAACGTCGGCCGCGCATGGGCTCCGGCGAGCGGGGCCCGAAAAAACGGAAGGGCCGCTCGTAGCGGCCCTTCTCTTCTCCCTGATTTGCCTGCTTGTCCTGCGTTACACCGCCTGCGGCACCGGATGCAGCGGCACCCGGCGCGGCGCAGCCTTCGCCGCCTGGCGCGCATTGCTCGCGTCGATCTCGGCGAGCAGATCGTCGATGCGCTCCAGATGCACGCTGTTGTCGTGATCCCACGGATGGAAGCCCGGACGGAAGTAGTCGATCCACTCGCGCGCGATCTGCGCGAAGATGCCGTTCTTCGGGCCCCACAGATACTTGACCAGCTTGCCGATGCCGAGCCCCCCGCCGATGCGGCTGCGATGCGAGATCAGCAGACGCGTGTTGAAATCGAACAGCGTCGCCCAGAACACGAGCGTGACGAACAGCATCGTCCCGGTGCGCAGCAGGTAGCTCACGAGGCTCGGCTTCATCACGGCGCGCCATACGTCGTACGCGACCGCCTTGTGCTCGGTTTCCTCCATCGAGTGCCACATCCACATCTGGCGATAGCCGTCGACTTCGCTCGTCGTGATGCGATTCGCGAGCACGAGGCCCGTGAACATCGCGGTGTAGTGTTCGAGCGCCATCGTGATCGCGAGCTGCATCGAATGCGGCAGCACTTTCTTGAACCAGCCGAGCACCGTCCACAGGCGCTTGTCGAGCTTGTGCGCGGGCAGGCCCGCCGCCTGCAGCAGATCGTTGAATTCGACGTGCTCGCGCGTATGCATTGCTTCCTGGCCGATAAAGCCGGCGATGTCGCGCTTCAGATTCGGTTCGTCGATCCGGTCGCGATAGTTGCGCACCGAATCCATGAAAAAGCGCTCGCCCGCCGGAAACAGCAGCGACAGCGCGTTGAACAGATGCGTCACGCCCACGCCTTCGGTGTGCCAGTCGCAGATACGGTCAGGCGGCAGGGCGAAGCGGATATCGCGACGAACAATCGGATTCACAGTATTTGTCTCCATGGTCCCGTCAGGGAACGTCGGTGCGACTCGATGCAGCGCCCCGGCGGTTCTATTTGGGGATTGGGGCGCGGTCGCCATCTCACATCAAATCATCAATCAACGTTACATTGATGGATGTCATGATAGGAGACGTTCGACATCCGCGCAAGAACGACTTCACGCAAAAAACTCGTGAATCGCTGCGGAGTTTCCCTACCCGCCCGCGCAAACCTCCAGTGCGCGCGGCGCTCGGCGACGCCCGAGCGCTTCCTTCAAACGGCGCGCCCGCGCCATGGCAATGCGTGCCGACGGCGCGCTTGCGCAGCGGCGCCCATTGCTTGCCTACGGTTTTGCGCACGCCGCTTTCGCAGCGCGCAAGCGGCGTCGCACCAATCGCCCGATGCCCACACGGCGAGCGTCGCGCGCATGCGTCTGCCCGATTTTTCCGCAGTTGCGTTCGCCGCATCGCAACGCCCCCGGCACCCCGTTTAACCCGACGCCGCCAGTTGCGGGGCGTCCTCTGCGCCGCACAAGCACGGAGCGCCGCGCCTTCTTCGGGTCACGCCCCTTTTTGCCGCGAGCCAAGAAGGCTTCGCCGCGCAGGTTGATCCACGTCAGCAATGCGCGTGTCGCGTGTAGTGCAATGGGCGCATCGAACACCACACGCTTTTCGGGAGGTCGCATGAAACTGACGTTCCTCGGCGCGACGGAAACCGTCACGGGCTCGAAGTACCTGCTCGAGGATGCCGGGACACGCGTCCTCGTCGATTGCGGGCTGTTCCAGGGCACGAAGAAGCTGCGGCTGTGCAACTGGAACCCGCTGCCCGTGCCCGCCGATTCGATCGACGCCGTCGTGCTCACGCACGCGCATCTCGATCACAGCGGCTATCTGCCCGTGCTCGTGCGCGAAGGCTTCCGCGGGCCGGTCTATTGCACGCACGGCACCGCGGCGCTCAGCGAAATCATGCTGATGGACAGCGCGAGGCTCCTCGAGGAAGAGGCCGATTTCGCGAATCGCCACGGCTACTCGAAGCACCATCCGGCGTTGCCGCTCTACACGACCGACGACGCGCAGCGCGCGCTCGCGCGCCTCGCGCCGCGCGATTTCGACGCGCCGACGACGCTCGCGGCCGGCCTGAACTTCCGCCTGCTGCCCGCCGGACACATTCTCGGCGCGGCGAGCGTCATCGTCTGCTGGCGACACACGCTGCTCG
The DNA here is from genome assembly GCF_000012365.1 of Burkholderia thailandensis E264. Taxonomy (NCBI): domain Bacteria; kingdom Pseudomonadati; phylum Pseudomonadota; class Betaproteobacteria; order Burkholderiales; family Burkholderiaceae; genus Burkholderia; species Burkholderia thailandensis. The sequence continues at coordinate 550,855 of NC_007650.1, read as the reverse complement.
CGTTTTCCGGCGACCTCGGCCGCACGCACGATCCGATCATGCGCGCGCCCGTGCCGCCCGTTCACGCGGACTATCTCGTCGTCGAATCGACTTACGGCGACCGGCTTCACGACACGAGCGACCCCGAGACCGAACTCGCCGACGTGTTCGCGAAGACCTTCGCGCGCGGCGGCGTGGTCGTGATGCCATGCTTCACGGTCGGACGCGCGCAGGAGATCCTCTACTACATCGCGCAACTGAAGAAGACCGGGCGAATGCCGCACGTGAGCGTCTTTCTCGACAGCCCGATGGCGACGAGCGTGACCGAAATCTACCGGCGGCGGCTCTCCGACCACCGGCTCACGATGTCCGACGCGGACGCGATCGGCCACGCGGCGGTGATGGTGCGCACGGTCGAGCAATCGAAGGCGATCGCCGATCACAACGGGCCGATGGTCATCATCGCGGGCAGCGGGATGGCGACGGGCGGCCGCGTGCTGCACCATCTCGCGCGCTACGCGCCCGACAGCCGCAACACGATCCTGCTCGTCGGCTACCAGGCGGCGGGCACGCGCGGCGCGGCGCTCGCCGCGCACGAGCCGACGCTGAAGATTCACGGCGAATACGTGCGCGTGCGCGCGCAAGTCGAGATGATCTCGTCGCTGTCCGCGCACGCGGACTACGGCGAGATCCTCGGATGGCTCGGCGCGCAGTCGAGCGCGCCCGTACGCACGTTCGTCACGCACGGCGAGCCCGCGGCGGCCGACGCGCTGCGGCGGCGGATCGAGGAAACCCTGCATTGGCGCTGCGAGGTGCCGTCGTATCTCGAATCGGTCGAGCTCGAGGACGCACACGCGCGCGCGAAGTGATTTCGACGTGACGCGCGAAGCGCCGGGCACGCGCCGATGTCCTGCGCTTCGTGAAGCCGAGCGCATCGAGCGCTTCAAACGCGTCGGCCCCATCGGCCGGACCCGTCCGGATATCGCCGCGCGCCCCGATTCGTCGGGATCAGGCGCGACGAATCGGCAGACGAATGCAGTGCGGGCGCACGCTTGCCGCAAGATCCGACGCGGATGTTTCGTCACCCTGAATGATTGCGCGGAACAATCGAGCGACAACGACGGCGGAATGGTCTTGGCTCGATGCATCCGAAGCGCGGCCGGCCAAGGGCGGCCGGCAAGGAGGCCCGCGGTCGCGCCACCCCGGCAGCGCGGCATGCCGCCGTTTCAGGCATGCGATGCAGGCACCGCGCGAACCAGACGTCCGGCGACGCCACGCGCGGCGTGGGCCGCCCCGCGCGCGACGCATCGAGGCGAAGCGCCCCGCCCGGAAGCCGAAGCGCGCCGACTCCGTACGAACGGCGTCGGCCCCCCGGGTCAGGACATGTGCATCCCGCCGTTGATCGCGAGGTCTGCGCCGGTGATGAACGCCGCGTCGTCCGAACACAGGAACGCGATGAACGCCGCCACTTCGTCAGGCCGACCGAGCCGGCCGACCGGAATCTGCGGGAGGATCTTCGCTTCGAGCACGTCCTGCGGCACCGCCTCGACCATCGCGGTCGCGAGATAGCCGGGCGACACCGTGTTGACCGTGATCCCGCGCTTCGCCGTTTCGAGCGCGAGCGTCTTCGTGAAGCCGTGGATGCCCGCCTTCGCCGATGCGTAGTTCGCCTGACCGAACGCGCCGCGCGAACCGTTCACCGAGCCGATGTTGACGATGCGTCCGAAGCGCCGCTCGACCATGCCCGCGATGAACTGTTTCGTCACGTTGAACATCGCGTCGAGATCGGTTCGCATCACCGCGTCCCAGTCGCCCTTCGTCATCTTCAGGAACGTCGCATCACGCGTGATCCCCGCATTGTTGATCAGCACGTCGACCTTGCCGAGATCCGCGAGCACCTTCTGCGCGCACCGCTCGCACGATTCGAAATCCGCGACGTCGACCGCATACGCCTTGAAGGCGCGTCCGGCGTCGCGCTCGTGCATCAGCCACGTCGACACATGATCGTTGCGCTCCGAATGCGACACCGCCACGGCCATGCCGGCGTCGTGCAGCCGCCGGCTGATCGCCGCCCCCAATCCTCCCATACCGCCCGTCACGAACGCCACGCGTTTTGCTTCCATCACGGCCTCCCGATAAGGTGCCCGGTTTGGCATCGACGCCCCGCGCCCCGCAAACGGGGTCGCGTGGTCGCCATCCGGACATGGGTTGAGAAATGTACTGCTCGCGGCGCGCGGCGAACGCGCGCGCCGGTTCGCATGCGCGGCGACCTGTCCACATCCGCCGCCGCGATACTCCGTGAAACCCCTTAACGCTATCGCGTTTTTCACTGTAAGCGCGCACTCACGCGATCCGTTGACCTGAGTCAAACGAACAAACGGCAACAACCCTTGCCACTGCTGTAGGAAACGACCTACAGCGCTACGCTGATGCTTACGCTAGGTTCAATGTTTGCCAATTTCGATGCGGCAATCCGCATCCCATACTGGCAACCATAGGGCTGCTCCGCGAAGGATCGCTCCACCCCGCGTTTCGTCGTCTATGCTCTTAGCGGGCAGCTTGCGTGGGCCGATTCGGCGATCGCAACGAAATGGCGGATTGCGCACCACGACGTGCGAGCCGGGCCCCCGGACGACAGCCCCGGCAGTTTGCATTCGCCGTCCGGCATGCCGCGAGACGCGCGTCGATCGCTTCGTCGACGCCGTCGCGCAAAGCGGCACCGCGTGCCGCGCCACGTGTACGCCACGTCCGATCGTGCCAGTCGGGCGTCGCGCATGAAAGGAGTCGATTATGCTGACTGCCTCTGTCAATGAAGCCATGCCTTGCGCCGAGCCGCAGCGGCCGGTGTTCCGACTGCATCCCATCACGGCCGACGACGCGCCGAAGCTGCCGGCGACCCGCTGCTCGAGCTGTGCGATACGCAACGTGTGCATGCCGGCCGGCCTCACGCCGAGCGAATTCGCCCGGCTCGACGCGATGGTGTGCACGACGCGCCACGTGAAGCGCGGCGACGCATTGTTTCGCACGCACGACACGTTCCAGAGCATCTACGCGGTGCGCACCGGCTCGTTCAAGACGGTCGTCATGCACCGCGACGGCCGCGAGCAGGTGACGGGCTTCCAGATCGTCGGCGAGACGCTCGGCCTCGACGGCGTGTGCGGCGGCCGCCACAACTGCGACGCGATCGCGCTCGAGGACAGCACCGTGTGCATCATCCCGTTTGCGCAGCTCGAAGCGGTGTGCCGCGAAGTCAAGCCGATGCAGCACCACGTGCATCAACTCATGAGCGGCGAGATCGTTCGGGAGTCGAGCCTGATGATGCTGCTCGGCACGATGACGGCCGAGCAGCGCGTCGCCGCGTTCCTGCTCAACATCTCCGAGCGTTTCCAGAAACGCGGCTATTCGGCATCGGAGTTCAACCTGCGGATGACGCGCGAGGAAATCGGCTGCTATCTGGGGATGAAGCTCGAGACGGTCAGCCGGATGCTGTCGAAATTCCAGCGCGACAATCTGATCGCGCCGCGCGGCAAGCAGATCCGCATCACCGATCCGCAAGGGCTCGCGCGCGTGTGACGCATCGCGCGCGGCGGTGCGGTATCGAGCGAACGAGCCGGCACGCCAACGTGTCGACGTGTCGACGCGCAGCCGGACGCGCGAGCAGAACGCGGCACCGGTTCCGTCCGGGGCGGTTGGCGCGACGCAGGCAACGCGCAGCGGATTGCGCGTCAGCGCATCGTCAGCACCGCCGCGCCCGTCAGACGCCCGGCACGCAGATCGTCGAGCGCCTGGTTCGCCTGCGCGAGCGGATACGGCGTGGCCTCCACGTCGAGTTGAACGTCGTTCGCAATTCGCATGAATTCCGCTGCGTCGTCGCGCGTCAGGTTCGCGACCGACACGATCCGCCGCTCCCCCCACAACAAGTCGTACGAAAACGACGGGATGTCCGACATGTGAATCCCGCCGCACACGACGATGCCGCCCTTCACGACCGCCGCGAGCGCGGCCGGCACGAGCGCGCCGACGGACGCGAAGATCAGCGCCGCGTCGAGCGGCTCGGGCGCGGCTTCGTCGCTGCCGCCCGCCCATGCGGCGCCGAGCCGGCGCGCGAGCTGCTGCGCGGCGGCGTCGCCCGCTCGCGTGAACGCGTAGACGGTGCGCCCCTGAAAGCGCGCGCCCTGCGCGACGAGGTGCGCGGCCGCGCCGAATCCGTACAGGCCGATGCGGCGCGCGGCGCCCGCCATCTTCAGCGTCCGGTAGCCGATGAGGCCCGCGCACAGCAGCGGGGCCGCATGGATGTCGTCGTAGCGGCTCGGCACGTGCACGCAGAAGCGTGCGTCGGCGACCGTGCGCTGCGCGTAGCCGCCGTCGATCGTGTAGCCGGTGAAGCCGGGCGCGTCGCACAGGTTCTCGCGGCCGCTCGCGCAGTACGCGCAGTGGCCGCACGTGTGGCCGAGCCACGGCACGCCGACGCGCTCGCCGATCGCGAAGCCCTCCGCGCCCGCGCCGAGCGCGGCGACCGTGCCGACGATCTCGTGCCCCGGGATCACGGGCCGCTTCGGATCGCGCAGATCGCCGTCGACGACGTGCAGATCGGTCCGGCACACGCCGCACGCGTGCACGTCGATCAACAGTTGCCCCGCCCCCGGCACGGGGTCCGGCAACTCGGCTTCGCGCAGCCGCGGCGCGCCGCCGTCGAAGACCATCGCGCGCATCAACGCGCTCCCGAACGGCGCGCGTGCGCGTCGTCGGCCGTGCCCGCGGGCGACGCGATCCGCTCGCGCACTCGCCTGATCGCGATCACGCGCAGATAGTCGTGAACGCGCGCGCCGTCGGCGAGGCGCGCGATTTCGTCATCGAGCATGTGCATCAACTCTCCCTTCGTGATCGAGCTGCGCTGCGCGGCGGCGAGCAGCGAATCGAAAAGCGTGTCCTGGTGCATGATCCCTGTTCCCTCTCCGTCGTCGAATCCGACGGTTCCAGCGTAAGCGCATCGTCATCGATTGAACTCCCGGGGCGCCGATATGGCTTGACTTGCGTCAAGCGTCGCCGGGTCGCGCTCGCGCGAACGCGCGCGGCGCGGGATGGCGCGCGCCCGTGCCCGCCCTCGACGATTTCGCCCGAACCGCATTGATGCAGGTCAACGGCCGCTCCGCGCCGCCGCTTAGACTGGAATCGGCTCTTCAGACCGAGGTGCGCGCCATGACGAACAGACTGCCGAATATTGCGCTGGCGTGCGCGCTGGGCGCGATCTGCATCGGCGCGGCGACCCGCGCCGACGCGCAGGTGCGCGAGCCGACCGCGCTCGTCGACCAGCAGCATTGCATGTTCTGCCACGCGCCGAACATGCCGTTTCTCGCGCCGTCCTTTCATCAGATCGCGCAGCGCTATCGCGACGTGCCGAACGCCGCCGCGATGCTCGAGCAGAAGCTGCGTCGCGGCGGGCGCGCGCACTGGGGCGATGCGCCGATGCCGACCGCCGCCGAGCGCGGCGGCCCGCTGTCGAAGGAGGACGCGCATACGTTGATTCAATGGGTCATGAGCCAGTAGCGCGGCGCCGCCGCGCGTTCGACAAGGAGCGAACCGTGCGCATCACCGTTCATCTCGACACGTTCGCGTCCACCAATCCGGCCGCCTACGCGATCCTGTGGATCGACACGGTGGAACGCAGGTGGTCGCGCGAAGGCCACGCGGGCGTCGACCTGCCCGAGTGGGGCAACGTCGTGTGCCGCGACGGCGCGACGCGCGTGACAGGCGCCGACGACGCGCATTCGCTGTGCGTGCTCGAAGGGCTCGACCTCGGCGCGAAGCAGGGCCCGTTCGAGGGCGAGACGGGCGCGGCGCGCTGGTATCCGCACGCGCATCGCGCGCCTGTCGTCGGCGAGTGGCACGTTCAGTGCGTCGACGAAACCGTCGCGCCCGCCGAACACGAGCTGTTCACGGGGCGCGAGACGTCCTGAGCGGACGGCGCCGCGCCGCCGGCGCGAAGCGCGTTCGACATGCGTCGAGGCGCGCATGCCCGGCGCGCGCGAAGCATATCGGGCGTTCGGCGAAACAGGGCGGCTCAAAAGACCGGCTCGGCTCCTCGGTTGGCGGATGCGTTAGGACGGGCTCGCCCGCCCGCTCGCCGATTCGGCGGCGCGCGAGTGCGCAGGCTCGTCGATTCATCGAATCGAGATCGCGGCCGGCAATCCTTTCGTTTCGGCGTTTCGCTTCGGCGTTTCGCTTCGGAAATTCGCCGGATCGCCGGATCGACCGCCGGGTACGATCCGCGATCGGATTCACGCCGCTTGCCTCGCCGTGCGGCCGCCGCCCGCCTGCCCGTCAGGCCGTCACGCGAACGCCGCGGCGAGCTCTCGCTCCGCCGCGTCGAAGGCGCGCCGGATCGCGTCGAGAGGATCGGCGCCGGTCATGTGCGGAATCGGCTTCAATTCGTAGTCGCGCGTGATCAGATCGAGACGGACGTCATACATCGCGTTCGCGGTGCCGGCGCCAAGCACCTCGATCGCGAGGTGGCAGCCCGCGAGGCGCGCGCTGAATCTCTCCAGACGGATCAATTGGATGCTCGCCTCGGCTTCGAGCTGCGCCGATCCGGCGAAGCCGAAATAGGCGATCTGCATTCCAATTCCCATTGTCCTTTCTCCCCTGGCGCTCATGCGGCAAAGCGGGATGACCTGCCGGAGCGAAAAGCGTTGCGTCCATCTTCGGGGCGCCTGATTAGCATCTTCCGGTTCTTCGAAGGATGTCGCTTGACATGCGTCAAGCGTGAGCCCGATACCGGGCGCGCGGCTCACCCGCGATGCCGGCAAGCGCCGCCATCGCGCGCGGCGCCGGACAGCCGCGCATCGTTACACTGCCTTTGTCGGCCGACATTGACCGCGATCAAGCGGCGCGCAACGATCCGGCTTAACGTGGTTGTCGCCCCGACCTTCCGTACCCGGACAGCGCGATGAACCACCCGCCCCCGCCACGCGTCAAGCGCCGCCGCGCGTCCGCCGCCGCCCCCGCCGGCGCGCCTGCCGCCGGAAAGCGCGCGACGCCCCGTCGCGCGCGCATCGCGCCGAAGCGCCGCGCGCCGCTGCCGGCCACCGTCGAGCGGCTCGTATCGAGCCCGACGTACCGGCAGGCCGACGAGGATCTCGCGTTCCTGCAGCGCCCCGAAATGTGCGGCGTGCGCCTGCAGCTCGACTACTGGAAGACCGAGGAAACGCTGCAGCGCTTCGGCATCTGCGATACGGTCGTCGTCTACGGCAGCACGCGGATCTCGGCGCCCGCCATCGCGCGCACGAGGCTCGCCGACGCGCAGCGCAGGCTCGCCGAGCGCCCGAACGATCCCGAGCGCCGCCATGCGGTCAGCATCGCGGTGCGGCTGCTCGAGCGCAGCCACTACTATGGCGTCGCGCGCGATCTCGGCCGGCTCGTCGGCGAGACCGGCCGCTCGCCGCATCCGCGGCGCCTCACGATCATCACGGGCGGCGGCCCGGGCATCATGGAGGCGGCCAATCGCGGCGCGCACGACGCAGGCGCGCCGAACATCGGGCTCAACATCACGCTGCCGCGCGAGCAATATCCGAATCCGTACGTGACGCCCGAGCTGTGCTTTCGCTTCCACTACTTCGCGATCCGCAAGCTGCATCTGCTCGAGCGCGCGAAGGCCGCCGTGTTCTTCCCGGGCGGCTACGGCACCTGCGACGAACTGTTCGAAGTGCTCACGCTGTTGCAAACCCGCAAGATCGCACCGCTGCCGGTCGTGCTGGTCGGCCGCGCGTTCTGGCGCTCGGCGGTCGATTTCGGTTTTTTCGTCGACGAAGGGATGATCGATCCGCACGACATGGAGCTGTTCCGGTTCTGCGAAACCGCCGACGAGATCTGGGCCGCGATCGGCGGCCCGCATAGCCCCGCATAAACTCCCATAATCCGGCACGGCCCCGCCGCGCCGGTCGCCCGCGTCCCGCCCGCGCCCGTGCCGCCGCGGTCTTCCGGGTTCTCCCGTAAGGCGCTTTCCCACACCGGCGAGCCCGGGCATCCGTGCTGTAGGAAAACGCCGATAGGCCCGGCGCATTTCCTACGGCAAGCTCGGTGTGCGCTGCTTGGAACCGATCTCGCGCCGCCCGATACTGTCATTGCAGACACGCATTTCGCGACGAACGCAACGAGGCTCGCGCCAAGGGAATCAGGAGGCCGCCATGTCATACCAAGACGTCTATACCGAATCGGGCTGCCTCGCTTATGGCCGCGCCGAAACGGCACCCGCCGCCGAAGCGGATCGCCCCGCGCGGACGCGGCCGGCGGTGCGCGCCGATCGGACCGATGCGCTCCTCGAGCTCGCGCGCGAAGCCGGCATGCTCGTCACGCTGGACGGCCAGATCGGCCGCGAACGCTACCAGAGCGTCGCCGGTTCCGTCGCGTCGCTGATGCGCTTCGTGACCGCGCTCGAACAATCGCTGCTTGACGGAGACCACTGACATGCTCGCCTGCGAAACCTCGGCCCGCTGCTCGCGGAGCCACGGCACGCGCGTGCCGCGCGCCGTCGCCGCCCGCGCGCGCAGCCGCCGCACCAATTCCACGTCGCGCCGTTACGCGTCCGGCTGCCGTTAGCCGGATCGGCCGCGCCCACGCTTCGCGCCACCGCCCGCGCGCTCGTTTTCATCCCCGTTTTCGCCTCGCGAGCCACGCAACACCTTCTCCTCTCGACGGCTCGCGAGCTTTTCTTCCCGCACGATCGCCTCGAAACCGCGCGTCGCGCATCATGCGGCGGCCGCGGATTCGGCCCTCGCTCGTCACATTCGTGTCGATGCGCGGCGTCGCGCGCCGCCTCGGACGCCGCGCACGCATCGCGCTCGACGGTCGCGCTCGGCGCGCCGCCGATATCCGCCAGCCGTCACTCGACGACCAGATCGTCGACCACCGCCCGCACGCCGCGCGCCGACCACGCCGCGCCGCGCGCGACCGCGCGTTCCGCGTACGAGCCGACCTTGCCCGACAGCGTGACGGTGCCGTCCTTGACCGTCACCTCGATATGATTCGCCTCGCGCTCCGCGTGGCGTTGCATCGCGCGCCGGATGCCGCCCGCGATCTCGTCGGCGCTCACGTCGCCGAGCACCTCGATCTGGTTCGTCACGCCCGTCACGCCGCGCATCTGTGAAATCGCGCGCACCGCGACATGGCTCTGGTACGACCAGTCGACCTTGCCCGACAACGTCACCCAGCCCGATTCGACCTGGACGTGCACGGCCGCGTCGTGCAACCCGACGGTCCAGTGCAGGATCGACCGCACGGCGTCGGCGATCGTCTCGTCGGTGCGCACGTCGTCGCTCGGCAACCGCACCTGCACGTCGACGACCACCGCCCGCACGCCCGCGACCCGGTTCGCCGCCTTCTCGGCCGCGAGCTTTTCCGCATAGCTCGACGGATGGCCCGTCAGCGTGACGATGTGCCCGGCGACGTCGACGTCGAAATGCGCGACGTCGATCATCGGATCGCCCGTCAGCTCATCCACGACTTCCTGCTTGATTTGCCTGTCCGTTTTCATCGCTCGCTCCACCTGAAAACACGGCGCGCATTCGCCGCTTCAGAACAGCTTTGCATACGCGAGCCGCGGATTTCCTGATGCACGTCAAGTGCGGACCGGCGCTTCGCGGGCCGAATGTGCGGAGGATCGGCGGTCGATCGCCGGTGCGCGGGGCGCCGCGCCGGCGAAACGGCGCGCGATCGCACCGGGCCGCATTCCGCATCCGCGTCGGCGTCTGCGCCCGCGCGGCGAACCGCCGTGCGTGGCGCGGCCGGCCGCGGCGGCATTCGTCAGTCGGTTACGTCGAATGCCGCGGTCAGCGTATCGAGCCGCCCGGGTGCGCCGGCGTGCGAATTGCCGTCCGAATCCAGGTGCGTGCCCGCGTGCCGCTGCAATCGGGCGCGCACCGCCTCCAGATAATCGGCGCGATGCCGGCGCAGCACGAAATCGCGAAAATTCGATTGCTCGAGCTCGCGCCACGCGTGCCGCCGCCGCGCATCGGAGCGGCGGCGCGCGGCGGCGGCCGCGAATGCATCGGGCGGCGCGCTCGCGTCGGTCATCCGCTGATAGCCGTAGCGTTGCATGTATTCATGCGTGAGCGTTTCGATCGTCGCGATTTCGGCGATCGACAGTTGCTGCTTGAACTTGTCCGCGTTCGCCGCGATCGGCGCGAAACAGTTCGACGCCCACAACGCGGACATGCGCGAGATGCGCAGCGCCTCGTGCGAATTCGCGACGTCGAGCATCCTCGGCAGGAAATCGATGCCGAAGAATGCGCATATGCGCTGCAGCGTGCCCGCCTGATCCGACAGGAAGTCTTCATAGCGGATCGTCAGCACGCGCTGCGGATGGCGCGCGATCACGGCGTCGGCCGCGCGATGCGCGGCGACCCACGTGCGCGCGTTGAGCAGCGTGTCGAAATCATGAATGATCGCGCGGTTCATCGACGCAACCTGCGCGCGCGGATCGCGCACGACGTTCAGAAACAGCATGTCCGGAAACAATGCCATCAGTTCGTCGGCGTAGTGCACGCTGTCGAGCGACTTGTCCATCACGACGCGCGCGCCCTCGTGCTCGCCCGCGCGCAACAGCAGCTCCCAGACGATGCGGTGAACGCTGCGCGGCGCGTGCCGGACCGCGTCGAAAATCTCGACCGGATCGAACGCTACGCCGGGCCACTTGACCATGCTCGCCGCCTGCAGGCCGACGACGTCGGCGACGAGCCGGAAGTACGCGCGGTCGTCGGCGAGATCGCCGTACAGCGGCAACAGCGGCATGAAGTCGACGACATGCAGCGGATACGGCGAATAGAACTGCGAATTGAGATTCAGCCGCAGCCGCAGCGCGTGACTGCCGCAGCGCCTCAGCGGAATCATCAGCACGGGACGGGGACGGGCGGCGGCGGTCGCGCCGCTGGTTGCTGCATGCGTCATGCGATGCACTCCTTCAGAAATCCTGCCGTGTGTCGGGCGACGAAGCGCGCGCGGCGGGCCGCTCGTCGAAGCGAATCGGGTGGGCGTCCGCGCACGCGCGCGGAACGTCGCCGCCGCGCGGCTCGCCGCCGTCGCCGTTCGTCTCGCAGGTGCCGTCGCGAGCCTGCGTGCCGCACGCGCATCGCTCGTGTGCGCCGGCGAATCGCGCGAGCACGGCGAGCAGATGCCGGTCGCATCGTTGATTGAAGTGCCGGTCGCACACGAAACACCGCATCCGTTTGAACCAATCGATCGGGCGTTCAATCGACATCGCTGCCTGCGCAGCGCGCGATCAGATGCGCGCGCAGCATCGCCGCCGCGTCGTCGAGCGACAACCGCGCGGTGTCGAGCACGAGATCGGCTTCGACGGGCGGCTCGTACGGCGCGCACACGCCGGTGAAATTCGGCAGCAGGCCGCCGCGCGCCTTGCGATACAGCCCCTTCGGATCACGCCGCTCGCATTCGTCGAGCGGCGTGCTCACGTAAACCTCGCTGAACCGCTCGCGCCCGACGATCTCGCGCGCCATCGCGCGATCGTCGCGAAACGGCGAGATCAGCGACGCGATGACAACAAGTCCGACGCCGTTCATCAGCCGCGCGACTTCGGCGACGCGCCGGACGTTCTCCTGACGGTCCTGCTCGCCGAAGCCGAGATCGCGGTTCAGCCGGTGGCGCAGGTTGTCGCCGTCGAGCACTGCGCACGGCCATCGATCGCGCAGCAGCAGCCGCTCCAGCTCGCCCGCGAGCGTCGACTTGCCCGCGCCGCTCAGGCCGGTGAGCCACAGCGTGAGCGGCCGGCGGCCGAACTGGGTCGCGCGCGCATCGGCGGCGACACGGCCGGCGTGCCAGAAAAGGTTCTCCGGCGCGGGCCCGGCGCGGCGCGGCGCCGAACGCGCGTCGCGCGCGGGCGCGGCGTCGCACGAATGCGCGCCCAAGCGCACGCGCGGAGGCGATGAAGCTGACATGATCTGGATTCCTTTCGATAATCGGCCGAGGTGGCCGAAGAGCACCGCCGCGGCAAACGGATGGCAAACGATCGCCAAACGATTGCGCGGCGAACCTCGGAATGCGCTCAGGAAACGGCGCGAGCGAGCCTGGGCGCGGCCTGCGCGGCCGCGCCCGCCGAGGCGTCGAAGCCCACCGCGCGCGCGTGCCGCGCGGCCGATGCGGCATGGCCCGACGCCGCGGCCGGGTACGCGTCCAGCTTGAACACGCGAACCGCGCGCACGAGCGCGGCGGACTGCTCTCGCATCGATTCGGCCGCCGCCGCCGCTTCCTCGACGAGCGACGCGTTCTGCTGCGTGACCTGATCCATTTGCGTGATCGCGCGGTCGATCTCGACGATGCCGCCCGTCTGCTGCTCGCTTGCGCGCGTGATCTCGGCCATGATGAGCGTCACGCGCCGGATGCTTTCGACGACTTCGTGCATCGTCGCCCCCGCCTCCTTCGCGAGACGGTCGCCCGCTTCGACCTGCACGACAGAGCCTCCGATCAGTTCCTTGATTTCGCGTGCGGCCGTCGCCGAACGCTGCGCCAGGCTGCGCACCTCGGATGCGACCACCGCGAAGCCGCGGCCCTGCTCGCCCGCGCGGGCCGCCTCGACGGCCGCATTCAGCGCGAGGATGTTGGTCTGAAACGCGATGCCGTCGATCACGCCAATGATCTCGACGATCTTCTGCGCTGTCGCATGAATCGAGCCCATCGCATCGACAACCTGCGTCACCGCCGCGCCGCCCTTCTCCGCGACCCGCGACGCGGACGCCGCCAGCGTATCCGCCTGGCGCGAGTTGTCGGTGTTCTGCTGGACGGTTGCGGTCAACTGCTCCATCGACGCCGCGGTTTCCTCGAGCGACGCCGCCTGCTGCTCGGTGCGCGCCGACAGATCGAGATTGCCGGTCGCGATCTGCTCGGACGCGGTCGCGATCGTATCGGCACTCACGTGCACCTGGCTCACGATCTGAGCGAGACTGTCACGCATCGATTTCATCGAGCGCATGAGGCTCGTGTCGTCGCCATAGCGCACGTCGATCGCGACGCTCAGATCGCCCGCGGCGATCATGTTCGCCGCGTGCGCGGCGTCGCACGGCTCGCCGCCCAGTTGCCGCACGATGCCCCGCGTGATGAGCCACGCGGATACGACGCTCGACAGGAGCGCGAGCGCGCCGAGCGCGAACATCCACGTACGGCTGCGCTCATAGGCTTGCTTCGCGTGCGCGGTCGCCTCTTCGTTCTGCTTTTCCTCGAGCGCCTTCAGCTCGCGCGTGAGCGCCCACCATCTCGCCTGCACCGGACGGAACTCGAAGCGCAGCAGCTTGTACGCATCGTCCTTCTGCCCCGCGAGAATCATCGCCCTCGCCCGCGCGATGAAGCCGTCGGCGGCATCGCCCTGCAGACCGATCTGGTCGAGCAGCGTGCGCTCCTCGTGCGTGCCGTCGAGCGTCGCGAACATCGTCGCGAGCCGGTCTCGCGATTCCTTGTAGAGCTTCGTTTGCGCATCGATGCGATTCAACTCGATCTGCATCTCGTCCTGCTGATCGAGCAGGATCAGATTGCGCAACGCAAGCGCGCGCTCGGTAATGCTCAGCTCGAGCTTCGCGGCGAGCTTCGCCTCGACGCTGTTCACCTCGGTGATCTCGACCATCCATCCTTCGAACTTCGCCATTCTGTCCAGTGCGAACGCGATCATCACCGCAAGCAGACAAGCGACCAACGCAAAGCCGATCCCGAGGCGGTTGGCGATCTTCATGTGTGCGAATCCCATCATCTCTCCTGACCCGTATAACCGATCGCTCGTCGAACCCCGGAACGCGTCGGCGGTTTTTGTCTGCAGCCCTGAACGACGAGCCGTCATGCCGTTCCTGGATAGCGGCAGCCGCCGCGCAAACGTTTAGCGGCAAACGAACTTTTTTAAAGAGGGTCGTCAGGACATATCGCGGAATCGATCCCGCAGACTGAGAATCCGATAAAGAAGCGGCGGCCGATGTGGCGCGCTTCGGCAAAGCGCCGTACGCGAATCCGGTTTCGTTAAACAGCACGCGCCGATTCTCACGATGCCGCATGCCGACTCATCGCCTCTTTTTTTATTTATTCGGAATTCACCGCACCCATCGAACGACGGAAATCGATCAGGATTCCATTTCGATTTCGCCGGTCCGTTTCGCGTCGCATGCATCAAACAAAAATCGGCAGGCGACACACGTTCGACGCGGGCGGCAATGACGCTATCGACGAATCAGCGGCCTCCCTCCATCCGGCCGCTCGACGCATTCGCCGCTCGCGCGCGAATCGAACCAAGCGTGCTCGCGCGAACGGCGCATCGCCGCTCCGGCAAGCCGCATCGCCCACATGCAACATGCAAACACGCGCAAACTTGATTTACATCAAGCATCGTGCGTGCGGCCGTGCGCCACGCCGGCGGCATCCGCCTATAGTGGCGCCCTGCATGGGTGCGACTGCGTTGACCTGGCTCAACGCGCGCGAGCATGCGCGGCGCATGCTGTATGACATGCATGCTTCGCATGCTGCTCACGAGGCTCGCACGTCCGTTCGTCCAGCGCCGCCCGGCAGGCGCCCGATGCGCCGGCAGCGCATTTCGCGCGCCGCGCCGAATGCTCGCGTCCCGCCTCCGATCGCAGCCTGCATGCGCACGGCATGCAGCCGGCGCGATGCCGGCCCCGACAACCCAGCGACGAACATCATCATGTCACTTCGTTCCCGGTTCACTTGGCGCACGGCCGTTTTCGGGCCCGGCTTGCAGCCCGTCTCGCGGATCGTCGCTACCGATGCGTCGAGCGGCGCAGCCGCCGTCGACATGCCGCCGACCGATGTCGCCGTGCTCGTCTTTCACCGTTTCTCGAACGCCTGCGGCACCGATCCGATGACGGTCGGCATCGCGACGTTCGAGGCGCAGCTCGCGTACGTGCGCCGGCTCGGCTACCGGATCGTCCCGTTGCGCGACATCGTCGGCTGGCTGCGCGGCGAACCAGTCGTGCTGCCGCCGAAGGCGATCGCGCTGACGATCGACGAAGGACACGCGTCGATCTTCGATTGGGCACGCACGATCGCGCTGCGCGAGCGGGCGCCGATCACGCTGTTCGTCTACCCGTCGGCGATCGGCGAGGCGCCCGACTCGCTCACGTGGCACCAGTTGCGCGTGCTGCACAAGACCGGCTGGTTCGACGTGCAGTCGCACGCGTGGTGGCATCCCGATCTGAACGCCGCGCACCGGTCATCCGGCGCGCTCCTCGATGCGACGCGCACGCAGTTCGAGCAGGCACGCGCGCGCATCGAGCGCGAGATCGGCAACACGGTCGATCTGCTCGCCTGGCCATTCGGCGCTTTCGACGGCGAACTCGGCGCGGCCGCGCGCGAGGCGGGCTACGTCGCGGGCTTTACGCTCGAGCCGAGCAAGATCCGGTCCGACGCGCCGATGCTCACGCTGCCGCGCTTCCTGATGGTCGAGGAATGCACGCCAGCCGTGCTGCGGCGGCTGCTCGCGAAGACCGGCGCGGCGCGCGAGGAAGCGGCGCGGCGCTGATGCGCCGCGGCACGCAACGTGCGGAAGCATCACCGTTTGCGCGCCTCGTCCCACCCGCCGCCGAGCGCCGCATACAGCGCGACCGTGTCCTGCAGCCGCTGCGCGCTCGCCTGCACCCACGCAAGCCGCGCCTGCCGGTATTGCTGATCGGCGGCCAGCACCTGCAGGTAGCCGGCCGCGCCCGTCTCGTATTCGATCGTCACGAGCCGCAGCGCGTCGCGCGCCGCGGCCATCGCGCGCGACTGCGCCTCGAGCGCCGCCGCGTCGTGGTCGAGCGCGCGCAACGTATCGGCAACCTGCGCGAACGCGCTCAGCACCACTTGCCGATAGGCGGCGCTCGATTCGTCGAACGCGTCGATCGCGGCCTTGCGTTGATACCACAGCGCGCCGCCGCGAAAGAGCGGCGCGGTGATTCCCGCACCGACGCTCCACGCCTTGCCTCCCGCCGCGAACAACGACGGCAGCTGCACGGTGTTGAAGCTGCCCGACGCCGTCAGCGTGATGCTTGGGAACAGCGCCGCCGTGGCGACGCCGATGTTCGCGCTCGCCGCGTGCAGCGCCGCCTCGGCCTGCAGGATGTCGGGCCGGCGGCGCACGAGCTCGGACGGCACCGTCTGCGGCAGCCGCGCGGGCAACGCGATGTCCGCAAGCGACATCCCGGGCGGCACGCGCTCGGCCGGATAGCGGCCCGCGAGCGTTGCGAGCAGGTCGTCGGCCTGGCCGATCTTCTGCTCGAGCGCGGGCAGCGACGCATCGAGCGCCGCGCGCGCCGCGTCGAGCGCGAGCACGGCCGTGTACGCGCTCGTGCCGGCGCTCACCTGCGCGCGCGTCAAGCGGACCTGCTCGTCCGTCAGCGCGATCAGCTCGCGCGTGACCGCGATCTCGTCCGCATACGCGGCGCGCGCGATCATCGTGTTGACGACGTTCGCCGCGAGCGTGAGCCGCGCGGCCGCGAGCGCATGATGCTGCGCGTCGGCCTGCGCGGCGAGCCCCTCGACGTTGCGCCGCTCGCCGCCCCAGATGTCGATCGCATAGCTGATCGTCGTCGACAACGTGAACAGATTGAAGATCGACGCGGGCAGATTCGCGCCCGTGCGCAGCGGCACGTAGCGCTGCCGCGACGCGCCCGCCTGCGCGTCGGCCTGCGGATAGAACACGCCCGCGCCCGCCATCAGCTCGTGCTCGCTGCGTCTGAGCGTCGCCTGCGCGCCGGCGAGCGTCGGACTGCCGGCGAACGCGTCGTCGACGGCCGCGTCGATGTCGTGCGAGCCGAACAGGCGCCACCACGCATCGGGAAACGGCGCATCGGGCGCGAGCGTCTGCGTCGCGCCGCTCGCGGCGAAGCTCGCGCGAACGGCGCCGCCGGGCACGTAGGCGTCGACGCGCGGCGGCTCGGGACGAACGAAGTCGGGGCCGACCGCGCACCCTGTGACGAGCGCCGCGCAGCCGAGCGCGATCGCGGCGAAACGCCGCCGGCCCCAGGGTGCGCGGCTAATCGGACGCGATGTATACATCGACGATCTGCCCCGGAAACAGCCGCAGAGCCTTGTGCGGCACGACGCGGAAGATCACGGGCAGCACGCGCACGTCGACGCGCTCGGTCCGCTGATCGGACAACTGAATTTTCGGCGTCACATACGGCTGCACGCGCACAAATTCCAGGTCGGCCTCGGTCGGCGTGCCGCGCACCGACATGTGCGCTTTCGGCGCCTTGCCGGCCGGCAAGCGGCTGATCAGGATCTCATCGACATAACACCGCACTTGCAGCCGGTTCGCGGACGAACCGAGCACGATCGCCGGCGTGTTCCCCTGCGTGTACGTGTCGTACATCCCCTGCGGCGACAGATACGAGCCCACGGCCGCGTTCATCGCGAGCACGACGCCGTCGGCGGGCGCACGCAGCGTGTAGTGCGCGAGCAGCGCGGCCGACGCTTCCGCCGCCTTGCGCAGCGCGACGACCTGCTTCTCCTGGTTGCGAATGTCGTAGACCCACGCGCCCGCGCGCGTCAGGCGGTATTGCCGCGTGGCGACGTCGAGGTTCGCGCGCGCGGCCGTCTCGGCGTTCCGCGCGTTGTCGAGCACATCGCGGCTCACCGCCCTGGGGTCGATCTCGAACGCGCGGCGCTGCTTGTCGTACTGGTCCTGCGCGGTCTTCAGGCCCGCCGCGGCCGCGTCGACCTGCGCCGCCGAAACGGCGAGCGTCTCGCGGCGCGGCTGCGCCTTCAGCTCGTCGAGCATCGCCTGCGCGGCGTCCGCCTGCGCGGCGAGTTGCTCGGCGCTCGCCTTCTGCACGGAATCGTCGAGCGCAAGAAGCGCGTCGCCCGCCTTCACCGCATCGCCCTCGCGCACGAAGATCCGCGTGACCGCGCCCGTGACGTCCGGATACAGGTTCACGTTCGCGCCGGAGGTCTGATCGCTCTCGACGATGCCCGTCGCATACACGCCGCGCGGATACGGATTCGACGCGGGCTTGAACACGGGCGGCTGCGGCGGCTCCTGGATGCTGTAGACCCACGCGGCGGCGATGCTCGCGAGAAACCCGACGATCGCGACGACGAAGACGATGCGCTGCTTCACAGACCGCCCCCGTTCTCGATCGCCATGAGCTTGCCGTCCTCCATGCGCAGGATGCGGTCCGCATAGTCGAAGATGCGGCTGTCGTGCGTGACGATCACGATGCAGCGCTTGTCGCTCAGCACCTTGTGCTTGACGAAATCGATGATCGTGCGGCCGGTGTCGCCGTCGAGCGACGCGGTCGGCTCGTCGAGAATCAGGATGTCCGGCTGGCTCACGATCGCGCGCGCGATCGCGACGCGCTGCTGCTCGCCGCCCGAGAGCTTCACGGGCGGCAGCGACGCGCGGTTCCTCAGGCCGACGACGTCGAGATATTCGTGCGCCGCGTCGAGCGCGCGATCCCAGTCGAGGCGCTTGAGGATCAGCGGAATCGCGACGTTCTCGGCGGTCGTCAGGCGAGGAAAAAGATGGTAGTCCTGAAACACGAAGCCGATCCGGTTCAGGCGGAACTCGGCGATCGCATCGTTGTCCTGCGCCCACAGATCGACGCCGTCGACGATCACGCTGCCCTCGTCCGGCCGCAGGATGCCGGACATCACGCTGAGCAGCGTCGTCTTGCCGCTGCCCGACGGCCCGACGATCAGCAGCATCTCGCCGAAACGCGCCTGCACCGACACGTCGGCGAGCGCGCGCGTGCGGGCCTCGCCCTCACCGAACCACTTGTTGAGCCCGCGCGCGTCGATCGCCAGCCCCGCCATCGTCATCCCCTGAAAATGTCGAACGGCTCGATGCGCAGCACCCGGCGCACGCCGAGATAGCTCGACAGCCCCGCGATCACGACGACCATGCCGAACGCGAGCGCGAGATTGCCGTACGTGATGAGCGCCGCATAGCTTGGCAGGCGCAGCCGCGCGAAGCTGATGAGCGCGGTGCAGAGGCCGACGCCCAGGCCGTAGCCGGTGAGCGCGGTGAACGTCGCCTGGAACAGGATCATCGCGACGAGCTCGCGGTTCTTCGCGCCTATCGCCTTCAGCGCGCCGAACTTCTCGAGGTTCTCGATGATGAACGTATAGAACGTCTGGCCCGAGATCGACAGCCCGACGATGAAGCTGATCACGGTCATCAGCAGAATGTTCGTGCCCACGCCTGTCTCGTACTTGTAGAAATCCGAGATGCGCTTCATGAATTCTTCTTTCGTGTATGCGCGATAGCCGAGCGCCGCGACTGCCTGCTTGATGCGCGCGATGTCGCGCGCCGACTTCGGCTCGACGAGAATGTACGACGTCGTGTAGCGCGTCGAAGGGATGTAGCGCGTCGCGCGCGCGTAGGTCGTGTAGAGCGTCGGCGTGCCGAACAGGCCGCTGCTCGCGACCTTCGCGATGCCGACGATCACGCCGCGGTTGTCGTTCAGCTCGAATGTCGTGCCGAGCGTCGGGTTCTTCAGCTTCGGAAATTCGGCGTCGTCGATCGCGATGAAGCCGTTTTCCGCATAGATGTCCTCGATGCGGCCCGCCGTCATCGTCGGCCTGCCGAGCAGGCTCGCGTCGTCGAGGCCGATCACCGTGACGGCCTGATAGGTGCCGTCGGCGAGCTTCACGAGCGCGCCGCCGGAATAGATCGGCACCGCGTACTTGACGCCGTCGACGCTGCGCACCGCGTCGAGCACGTAGGCCGGCATCCCGATGCTGCTCGCGATCGTCTTCACGCCGGGGTCCATCACCCACATCCTCGCGCCGACGTTGATGACGGTCGACGACGATTTGTTGAGAATCCCGGCGAACAGCGAAGTCATCTCGACCATCAGGAACACGGCGAACGTGATTCCGACGATCAGCGCGGAGAACTTCGCGCTGTCGTTGACGAGAAGCTTGAACGCAAGCCTCAGGATTCCGTTCACGATGCGTCGCGCACGCCCCCCCGGCGGCGATCGGCGAATGCGACGCGCTGCCGCGCGAACGCGGGCGCGAAGATCGGCCGGTAATACAGGTCGACGAAACCGAGCACGCCCGCCGCGATCGCGAACAGCACGAAATACGGCGCCGAGCCGTCGGCGACGAGCAGCCCGCGCACCGCGGCGATCAGGCCGACTTGCGAGGCGAACACAGCGACGGTCGAGGCGATTGCCTTGCGGTCACGATGCATCATGTCGTTCTCCTTGTATTCGGGGCGCGCGGCGCTCACACCTGCACTTGATGCTCGGCTTCCTCGCCGCGCACGAGCAGCACCGGGCAATGCGACGCCCGCAGGAATCGCTCGGCGACGCTGCCGAGCACGACGCGCCGCACGCCGCGGCGCCCGTGCGTGCCGAGCACGACGAGATCGGCGCCGTTGCTCTTCGCGCAACGCTCGAGCGCCTGCGCGACTTCCTCGCCGATGCCGGCCGTCT
Source organism: Burkholderia thailandensis E264 (assembly GCF_000012365.1). Classification (NCBI taxonomy): domain Bacteria; kingdom Pseudomonadati; phylum Pseudomonadota; class Betaproteobacteria; order Burkholderiales; family Burkholderiaceae; genus Burkholderia; species Burkholderia thailandensis. The sequence continues at coordinate 530,459 of NC_007650.1, read as the reverse complement.
CGAACAGCTCCGCGTCTCCCGGCACCTGCGCGGCGCTCAGCGCCTGCTCCGCTTCGGCGAGCGCCTTGCGGCCGTCGTCGCGGAAGCCTTCGAGCAGCGCGTTCGGATCGAAATGGCCCGCGTAGCTGAACACCACCGACTTGTCGACGACGTACACCGCATGGACGCGCCCGCCCGTCGCCTTCGCGATCTTGATCGCCTCGGCGAGGCCGCGCTTCGAGATGTCGCTGCCGTCGAGCGCCACCATGATCTTCTGATACATACCAACCTCCTGATTCAAGTCGATGTCGTTTCGGCGTTTCGGCGCTCCCGTGCTTTCCCGCGCTTCGGAAAACCGCTTCGCGCGCCGGACTCCGTCACCGTTGCAACGAACCGTTCGGGGTGCCGAGAACATGAGTGCATGATCCGGCGTTCTGCGTACGAAAAGTTGACTTCCGTCAACGTTCCGCCGCGCGGCCTGCGGATTCCCGCATTTCGTCAGGTCAGCAGCTCCTCGATGAAGCGCGCGTAGTCGCGGCGCGACGCGGCGACCTCGCGCCGCGTCGCGGGCGCGGCGCGCAACGCCTGACGCAGGCAGGCCTGCGTGAGAGGCGCGACGAGCAGAAGCGGCGTGCGCGCGGCGATGCCGTCGCGCAATTCGCCCGCGTCGACGCCCTGCCGCACGAGCCGACCCACCGCCGCCGCGAGCGCATGCTCGACATGCTTGCGCCAGCGCTCGACCGCGTGCGGCGCGCGCCGGCTTTCCGAGATCAGCAGGCGCAGCATCGCGATCACCGGCTCGCTCGTCGACCACGTGTAGAGGTCGCCGGCGAGCAGATCGACGATCGCCGCGAGCGATTCGAACGCGGGTGCGGACGCGGGGGGCGCGGGAACGGCGCGCGTCGAACCCGCCGCGCTCGACGCGGCAGGCAGCGGCGGCCGCAGCGCGCGCTCGAGCAGCGCCTCGAAGATCTCGTCCTTGCTGCCGAAGTGGGTGTAGACGCCGCCCTTCGACATTCCCGCGCGCGCGGCGATGTCGTCGATCCTCGCGCCCGCGAAGCCGCTCGCCGAGAACTCGGCGAGCGCCGCGTCGAGGATCTGGCTGATGCGGATGCCGGCGGGCAAGCGGCAACGCGGCGGCCGGGCCGGCGCCTCGCGTCGCGCCGTCGCCGCCTGCCCGTTGCCGTTCCGGTTTCGCATGGTCCTTCGTCGCTTCGCCGCCCGACAGGCGGCCGTTCGTTGTGCCGTTCGTTTCGCGATGCGCGACGTCCGCGGGCGGACGCACCTGCATCGTGCATGGCGACATCTTAAAAACTGACCAGTCGGTTCCTCACTGACTCAGATCAAGATAGGACACGGTAATCGTCGGATATAAAGGGGACACGAGAGCGACGCGCATCGCGCAGCGCTTCTCCGCGCCGCGCGACGGTGAGCGTTTTCGGGAGCGCGCGGCGTCCACGAAGAACAGTCGACTCCATCGACCACCGAGGATATGACCATGCGCAACGATGCGCGTCACGACGAACGGCATCAGCGGCGGCACGCCATCGCGCGCCGCGCGTCGCGGCATGCCGCCGCGCTCGCGCTGTGCGCGGCCGTGTCGGGTTGCCTGTCGCTCGCGCCCGACTACGTGCGCAAGCCGCTGCCCGTGCCCGCTTCCTACCCCGCCTATCCCGGCGACCCGGCGGGCGCCAACGCACGCACGCCCGGCCAGCTCGACTGGCGCGCGTATTTCGTCGACCCGCGCTTGCAGGCGCTGATCGAAACGGCGCTCGCGAACAACCGCGATCTACGGATCGCCTCGCGGCGCGTCGAGCAAGCGCGCGCGGCGTACGGCATCCGCCGCGCGGACCAGTTCCCGACGATCGCCGCGAACGCCGCATACCTGCGCTTTCGCGAGCCGGGCGGCCTGCTGCTGCCGAGCCCGATCATCGGCGAGCTGTATTCGGCGTCGCTCAGCGAAGTGCAATGGGAAATCGACTTCTGGGGCCGCGTGCGCAGCCTGAAAGCGGCCGCGCTCGACACGTTCCTCGCGAGCGACGCGTCGCGCCGCGCGGTGACGATCAGCCTGATCGGCCAGGTCGCCGACGCGTACCTGTCGCTGTGCGCGTACGACGAGCGCCTCGCGCTCACGAACGAGACGATCGCGAGCCGCCGCGAATCGCTGCGGATCTTCCGGCGGCGCTACGAGGAAGGCGCGATCTCGAAGCTCGATCTGACGCAATCGGAAATCCTGCTGCAGCAGGCGCAGACGCTCGGCTCGCAGCTCCAGCAGGCGCGCGACGTGCAGCAGCACGCGCTCGACCTGCTCGTCGGCGCGAGCGCGAGCGCGGCCGGGCAGGCGCCCGCTCCGCTCGACGACGCGAGCATCGCGCCCGATCTCGCGCCCGGCCTGCCGTCCGAGCTGCTCGCGAGCCGGCCCGACGTCGTCGCGGCCGAGTATCAGTTGCGCGCCGCGCACGCGAACATCGGCGCCGCGCGCGCCGCGTTCTTCCCGCGCATCGCGCTCACGAGCTCGATCGGCACCGGCAGCACCGAGCTGCACAACCTGTTCGCGTCCGGCACGACCGCGTGGAGCTTCATTCCGAACCTGTCGGTGCCGATCTTCGACGCGGGCCGCAACATCAGCAACCTGAAGCTCGCGAACGCGCGCCGCGACGAGGCGCTCGCGCAATACGAGAAGACGATTCAGTCGGCGTTTCGCGACGTCGCCGACGCGCTCGCCGCGCGGCACTGGCTCGCCGAGCAGGTACGCATCGCGCAAGAGACGCTCGCGACGCAGACCGAACGCGCGCGGCTCGCGAAGCTGCGCTACGACAGCGGCGCCGCGCGCTTTCTCGAGGTGCTCGACGCGCAGCGCGACTTGCTGAACGCGCAGCAGCAGCTCGTGCAGACGCGCCGCGCGCTGCTGGCGAGCCGCGTCGCGCTGTACGCGGCGCTCGGCGGCCGTCTCGACGAGCCCGCGCGCGGCGCCGCGGCGCCGCGCGCCTCCTCCGAACCCTCAGCGAAACAAGGTCCGTTGTCATGATCCAAGTCACCAGGAAGCAGATCGTCGCCGCGGCGGCCGTGGTCGTGGCCGCGCTCGGCGCTTACTACGGCTGGACGCTGCTGCGCCATCAGGGGCCGGGCGACGGCTTCGCGAGCGGCAACGGCCGCATCGAGGCCACCGAGATCGACGTCGCGACGAAGCTGCCCGGGCGCATCGATGCGATCCTCGTCGACGAAGGCGATTTCGTGAAGGCCGGCCAGCCGCTCGCGAACATGCAGATCCAGGTGCTGCGCGCGCAGTACGACGAAGCGAGCGCGCAGCGGCAGCGCGCGCTGAGCACCGCGGCCGGCGTTCAATCGCAGGTCGCGCAGCGAAAAAGCGACAAGGCGGCCGCGCAGGCGATGGTCGTGCTGCGCGAAAGCGAGCTCGACGCCGCGAAGCGCCGGCTCGCGCGTTCGGAAACGCTGTCGCGCGAAGGCGCATCGTCGATGCAGGAGCTCGACGACGACCGCGCGCGCGCGCGCAGCGCGCAGGCGGCCGTGTCCGCGGCGGCCGCGCAGGTGGCCGCCGCGCAGGCCGCGATCGAGGCGACCGAGGCGCAGCTCGTCGCCGCGCATTCGGCGGTGACGGCGGCCGACGCGACGGTCGCGCGCGTGCAGGCCGACATCGACGACAGCCGGCTCGTGTCGCCGCGCGACGGCCGCGTGCAGTACCGCGTCGCGCAGCCGGGCGAGGTGCTGCCCGCGGGCGGCAAGGTGCTCAATCTCGTCGATCTGTCGGACGTCTACATGACGTTCTTCCTGCCGGAGACGGTCGTCGGCAAGGTCGCGCTCGGCGCCGACGCGCGCATCATCCTCGACGCCGCGCCGAACTACGTGATTCCCGCCACCGTGTCGTTCGTGTCGAGCACCGCGCAGTTCACGCCGAAGACCGTCGAAACCGCGAGCGAACGCCAGAAGCTGATGTTCCGCGTGAAGGCGCGCATCGATCGCGAGCTGCTGCAAAAGCACCTGAAGCTCGTGAAGACGGGGCTGCCCGGCGTCGCGTGGGTGCGCGTCGACCCGGGCAAGCCGTGGCCCGCGCAACTGATGGTCAAGGTTCCGCAGTGAGCGCGCCGAGCGTCGTTCGTTTCTCGGACGTCAGCCTGCGCTATGGCAAGACCGTCGCGCTCGACCGCATCACGCTCGACGTCCCGGCCGGTCTCACGATCGGGCTGATCGGCCCGGACGGCGTCGGCAAGTCGAGCCTGCTCGCGCTCGCGTCCGGCGCGCGCGCCCTGCAAACGGGCAGCGTCGACGCGCTCGGCGGCGACATGCGCTCGCGCCGCCATCGCGAGCGCGTGTGCCGGCGCATCGCATACATGCCGCAGGGGCTCGGCAAGAACCTGTATCCGACGCTCTCCGTCGAGGAGAACCTGCAGTTCTTCGCGCGCCTGTTCGGCCACGACGCGGGCGAGCGCCGCCGCCGCATCGACGCGCTCACGCGCAGCACCGGCCTCTTTCCGTTCCTGTCGCGGCCGGCGGGCAAGCTCTCGGGCGGGATGAAGCAGAAGCTCGGCCTGTGCTGCGCGCTGATCCACGATCCCGATCTGCTGATCCTCGACGAGCCGACGACGGGCGTCGATCCGCTCGCGCGCGCGCAGTTCTGGGATTTGATCGCCCGCATTCGCGACGAGCGGCCGGCGATGAGCGTGATCGTCGCGACCGCGTACATGGACGAGGCGCAGCGCTTCGACTGGCTGATCGCGATGAACGCGGGCCGCGTGCTCGCCACCGGCGCGCCTGTCGAGCTGCTCGCGCGCACCGGCTGCGATTCGCTCGAAGCGGCGTTCATCGCGCTGCTGCCCGAGGAGGCGCGGCGCGACCACAAGCCGGTGGAAATCGAGCCGCTGCGCGCCGACTCGCAGGCGGGCACCGCGATCGAGGCGCGCGGCCTGACCATGCGCTTCGGCGATTTCACCGCGGTCGATCACGTGAGCTTCCGAATCCGGCGCGGCGAGATTTTCGGCTTTCTCGGCTCGAACGGCTGCGGGAAGTCGACGACGATGAAGATGCTCACGGGCCTGTTGCCCGCGACCGAAGGCACCGCGCAGCTGTTCGGCAAGGAGGTCGACCCGAAGGACATCAACACGCGCCGGCGCGTCGGCTACATGTCGCAAGCCTTCTCGCTGTATAGCGAACTGACGGTGCGGCAGAACCTCGTGCTGCATGCGCGGCTGTTCGGCGTGCCGGCCGCCGAGATCGACGCGCGCGTCGACGAAATGGCGCGCCGCTTCGGCCTCGCCGACATCTACGACGTGCTGCCCGACAGCCTGCCGCTCGGCATGCGGCAGCGGCTGTCGCTCGCGGTCGCGATGGTGCACAAGCCCGAGTTGCTGATCCTCGACGAGCCGACGTCGGGCGTCGATCCGGTCGCGCGCGACAGCTTCTGGCAGTTGATGATCGACCTCGCGCGCCGCGATCTGGTGACGATCTTCATCTCGACGCACTTCATGAACGAGGCGCAGCGCTGCGACCGGATCTCGCTGATGCACGCGGGGCGCGTGCTCGCGAGCGATTCGCCGGCGGAACTCGTGCGCGCGCGCGGCGCGGCGACGCTCGAAGACGCGTTCATCGGCTATCTCGTCGATGCGTCGGCGAAGGAGGCGGATGGCGGCACGGGCGCCGGCGCGGCTCACCGCGCGGCGGGCAGCGCCCCCGCCGGCCGCGACGCGACAGGCGGCGCCGACGACGCCGCGCGCGCGCGCGGCGTCGCGCAAGCGAACGGCGCGGCCGGACGCCGGACGATCGAAGCGCCCGCGGCGGGCCCGAGCGCCGAAGTCGAGGTCGAACCGGTCGCGAACGCGCGGCCCGCAGCGGGCGTCGATACCCGAACCGCCGCCGCCTCGCGTTCCGAACCGCAGGCGCCGCCCGCCTCCGCCGCGCCCGCCTCCGCGCCGCAGCCGCCCGCTGCGTCCACCGAGCCGCCCCGTCGCGCATTCAGCGCGCAGCGCGCGCTCAGCTACATGTGGCGCGAGATGCTCGAACTGCGCCGCGATCCGGTTCGCGCGACGCTCGCGCTGATCGGCTCGCTCGTGCTGATGTGCGTCATCGGCATCGGCATCAGCCTCGACGTCGAGGATCTGACCTACGCGGTGCTCGACCGCGACCAGACCGAGCTGAGCCACGACTACGCGCTGAACCTGTCCGGCTCGCGCTACTTCGTCGAGCGGCCGCCGATCTCGGATTACGCGCAGCTGGACCGCCGGATGCGCGACGGCGAGCTGTCGCTCGCGATCGAGATTCCGCCGAACTTCGCACGCGACGTCGAGCGCGGCGCGCCCGTGCAGATCGGCATGTGGATCGACGGCGCGATGCCGCAGCGCGCGGAGACGATCCGCGGCTACGCGATCGGCATGCACACGATGTGGCTCGCCGACAAGGCGCGGCACCGCCTCGGCGTGACGCTCGCGCCGCGCGCGGAGATCGTCACGCGCTACCGCTACAACCCGGACGTGAAGAGCCTGCCGGCGATGATTCCCGCCGTGATGCCGCTGCTGCTGCTGATGCTGCCCGCGATGCTGACGGCGCTCGCCGTCGTGCGCGAGCGCGAGCTCGGCTCGATCCTGAACCTGTACGTGACGCCCGTCACGCGCACCGAATTCCTGATCGGCAAGCAGGTGCCGTACGTCGTGCTCGCGATGCTGAACTTCCTGCTGATGACGGTGCTCGCGCGAATCGCGTTCGACGTGCCCGTCAAGGGCAGCTTCATGACACTGCTGCTCGCGGTGCTGATCTTCAACGTCGTCGCCACCGGCATCGGTCTGCTCGCGTCGACGTTCACGCGCAGCCAGGTCGCGGCGATCGTGATGACGATCATCGGCACGATGATTCCGACCGTGCAGTTCGCGGGGCTGCTCACGCCGCTGTCGTCGCTCGAAGGCACCGGGCGCTTCATCGGCCTCGTCTATCCGGCCACCTACATGCTGTCGATCAGCCGCGGCGTGTTCAACAAGGCGCTGTCGCTCCACGATCTCTACTCGCAGTTCTGGCCGCTCGCCGCCTCGGTGCCGGTGATCCTCGGCGCGACCATACTGCTCTTGAAAAAACAGGAACGCTGATCATGCAGCGCCTCGCGATCGTCTACCGTCTCGGCGTGAAGGAATTGTGGAGCCTCGTGCGCGACCCGATCCTGCTCGTGCTGATCGCCTACACGTTCACCGTCTCGATCTATTCGGCCGCGACCGCGCGGCCCGACACGCTGCACATGGCGCCGATCGCGATCATCGACGAGGACGCGTCGCCGCTGTCCGCGCGGATCGCGTCGGCCTTCTTCCCGCCGCAGTTCGCGCTGCCGAAGATGGTGACGCTCGCGCAAGCCGACCGCGGAATGGACGCGGGCGACTTCACGTTCGCGCTCGACATCCCGCCGAATTTCCAGCGCGACGTGCTCGCGGGCCGCCCCGCACAGATCCAGTTGAACGTCGACGCGACGCGAATGAGCCAGGCGTTCACGGGCAACGGCTACGTGCAGCAGATCGTGAGCGGCGAAATCGACGATTTCACGCGCCGCTACCGGGCGAACGCGACGCCGCCCGTCGACATCGCGATGCACATGCGCTTCAACCCGAACCTCGACCAGACGTGGTTCGGCTCGCTGATGGAAGTGATCAACAACGTGACGCTGCTGTCGATGGTGCTCACGGGCGCGGCGCTGATCCGCGAACGCGAGCACGGGACGATCGAGCACCTGCTCGTGATGCCGGTGACACCCGGCGAGATCATGATGGCGAAGGTGTGGTCGATGGGGCTCGTCGTCGCGTGCGCGGCGGCGTTCTCGCTCGCGTTCGTCGTGCGCGGCGCGCTGCACGTGCCGATCGAGGGATCGGTCGCCCTCTTCGTCGTGGGGATGGCGATTCACCTGTTCGCGACGACGTCGATGGGCATCTTTCTCGCGACGCTCGTGCGCAGCATGCCGCAGTTCGGGATGCTGCTCGTGCTGGTGCTGCTGCCGCTGCAACTGCTGTCGGGCAGCCTGACGCCGCGCGAGAGCATGCCGTTCGCGGTGCAGGACATCATGCTCGCCGCGCCGACGACGCACTTCGTCGAGATCGGGCAGGCGATCCTCTATCGCGGCGCGGGCATCGAGACGGTGTGGCGGCAGTTCCTGATTCTGGCGGTGATCGGCACGGTGTTGTTTTTGCTGTCGTTGAAGCGGTTCAGGAAGACGATCGGGCAGATGGCTTAGGGCGTGTTCACACTATCGAAGGGCTTCGATAATCAGGGCGAAGTTGATAAAGGCAATGAACATCAAGTCGAGTTTGTCGAAGCGCGAGAAGATGCGACGAAAACCCTTCAATCGACGGAACAGCCGCTCGACTTCGTTACGACGCTTGTACATTTCCCGGTCGTATTCCCAAGGCTCGACGCGCGTACTCAACGGAGGGACGACCGGGATGAAGCCGAGATCGAGCGCGAGTTGTCGGGTTTCGTTACCTTCGTACGCCTTGTCCATCAGCAGGTGCAGCGGCCGATTCGGCGGCCCCAGGCGTTCGAGCAGTGCACGTCCCTGCGGCGCATCGCCGGCTTGACCGGGCGACAGTGCGAACGTTATGGCTGTTCGAGCATCCGCGGCAACCATATGAATCTTGGTTGTCCATCCTCCGCGAGACTTGCCGATGGCTTGAGGTCCATTTTTTTTAACGCACCGGTGCCGTCAGGATGAACCTTCACGATCGTGCTATCCAGCGATACCGCTTCAATCCGAACGCGAATGATCTGCGCGCGCTGCAACTCCGTGAACACTCGGTCCAGTACACCGTTGCGAGACCAACGGTTCATGCGCGTGTAGATCGTGTGCCAGCGGCCGAAACGTGGTGGCAGGCCGCGCCATTTACATCCGTGCTCGGCCACATAAAGGATCGCGTTGAGCACTTGCAGGTTCGACAGGCTCACATTGCCACGCTGTCGCGGCAGGCAATGTTCGATCTGCTTGAATTGGGCTTCGGAGATTTCCATCTCCGAAGCATAACCTCAAACTAATGTAGTGTGAACACGCCCTAGGCGGCACGGGCAAGCGGGATTGGAGGAATGCGGCGAATGGTGTGGCGGGACGGGCGGCGGGGTTCGTCGGCGGCGCGCGATGATGGCTGAAATCACGCGCGCCGCGGGGGTGGCCGACGCGGGCTGGATTCGCGCCTCGAGGCATCCGGCTCGGTTCTTTACGAAGGCCGAAGTCAAGGCATTCCACGTCGACGAGCCGGAACAGGCGCGCGCCTGGATCGGTGCCTGAGCGCCGCCAATCGCAGAGTAGGCGACTGCTTGCAACCGTTGACCGCCGTAAGCGGCCGACGCTCGAGCGGCGCTTTTTCCCCCGCTACGCGATCCTGGGATCGACCTGTGTGATCGCCAGGTGCATTGGTTGGGCCGGCCGGAGGGTAACGTTCAGCACGGGGTGCGGCGGCGCCGATCCATCCGGCGCAGACAGCACGAAGCGCTGCAGCAGCATGGCGGCGATGACTGTCATTTCGGCCATTGCCAGATGCTGCCCCAGGCAAACGCGAGGGCCGGCCCCAAACGGGATATACGCGCCGCGCGGCACTTCCGGCGCGTCGGGCGCGAAACGCTCGGGCCGGAACGCTTCGGGATCGGGAAACCATCGCGCGTCGTGGTGCATCAGGTGGGCCGGGATCATGAACAGCGTGCGCGCAGGCAATGCCCAGTCGCCCAGTTGAATGGCGCGCGTGGCGCGGCGGCTGATGAGCAGCGGCGCGACGGGATAGCGTCTCAACGTCTCCTTGATCGTTTGAACCAGATAACCCAGTTCCGGCAATGTCTCGGCCACGGGCGCGTTGCCTTGCAGCACACGCTGGACTTCATCGCGCGCGACGCGTTGCGCCTCGGGATTGGAAGCCATGCACCACGCCCACCATACCAGTGTCGCTGCCGTCGTTTCGTGGCCGGCGAGGAATATGGTCATGCATTCGTCGCGCACATTTTGAAGCGACAACGCCGATGCGTCTTCGCGAGATTGCAGAAGGCAAGACAACAGATCGTCGGGCCACGCGTCGCAAGCCAGTTTCAAGCGGCGCTGCAAATGCCGCTCGATCAGATCCTTCAGCGTCCTTAGCGCCTGCCGCTTCTCGCGCTTCCAGGGCATCCAGTCCGGCATGCTCGTCGGCCAATAGAACTCCGCGTTGGCCGCTGCGCTGGCCACGCGTATGGCCTGCTCGGCTACGCGCACATCCTCGCCGAGGGTGCTTGAGAATACCATTTGGAGAATCACGTCCATGGTCAACATCGTGAGCGCGCTCTCGATGTGCCAGTCGGCGTCTTCTCGCGGCCACTGCGCGAATGCCCGCGTCGCCGCCTTGACGATCGTCGGCGAAAAGCCTTGTACAGCCTTGGGCGAGAAATTGGGAACCAGCGCGTGACGTCGGGTGCGCCAAGCCTCCCCCTCTGCGGTCAGCACGCTATGCCCGTGCACCTGAGAAAGCACGCGGATGCCGCGCTCCCAGCGAATCAGCGCGTCGTGATGGGTAACGAGCAACGCGCGCGCGAGTTGCGGATCGGCGACGACCACGTCATGCTCTGGCCAGATGCGCAGATGCACGATATCGCCGTACGCTTTTTGCCATGCTGCCAATGTACCGGGCAAGTCGCGCGACATCGCTCCCAGCAGACGCCAGCCGGTGAGGCCCGCCTCCGGACCAGGCGGCCACCTACCGGACGAACCGACGGGGCGAGCCTGGGTTGGCGAGTTGCGATGAAACGGGCATTGATGCTCAGGTAGCATAGTCATGGCGTCAGGAACCTAGTGGTCGTGAACGTGATTCTGAGCCAGCGGCCACGCGTTTTCTTGAACGCAAACGACATCGACAGCCTCACCCGCCTACCTATACCGAGCGCTCATGAACACGATGCCAACCCTTTCGACCTGCCCCGATCCGCTGACGCGTGCACCGCTGGCATCGCAAGGCGATCGGCGTCCGCACGCGCGGCTTCATCTCGCCCCGCTCGGCCTGCAAGGCGCGATTGTCGCGGTGCTTTGCCGCGATACGCGCGGCTTCGTGTTGAGCGACGCGCAACGTCTGACGCACCTCCCCGCCTCGCCGATCGTAAGCCTGACGTGGTTTCAGGACGTCGATGCGGGCCAAATCGAGCCAACCGACAGGGGGCCTGAATGGCGGCCGTTTAATTCAGCGATCGTGCTTTCGGGCAGTCATTCGTATCCCACCACCTGCTGGGCGCCAACCAGCGGCCGCGCCGGGATGATCTGCTTCGAAGCGGACGCCGCCAAGGCGCTGTTTCAGATCGATCTGTCCGTCATTCAGGACGTGATCTGCGACGCGCGCGCGTTGCTCGACAGCACATGGAACGCGCTATTCGATACGTTGCTCGCCTCGAACAGCGACGCGGCCGCGCTCGCGGCGCTTCAGCATCACCTCGCGCCGCGCTGGCGCGCCGTCAATGGCGCGAGCCCGATACTGCCGTCGCTACGCGAAGCGGGCCGCCATTGGGTCAAGCGGCTCGCCTGGCAGGCACACGAATGGCGGCGCTCGCATAGTCCGCGTCACGTCGAACGGCGTATCAAGGCGTATAGCGGCCGCTCGTTGCGTGAATGGCAGTCGCTCGTCAAAACCGAGAGCTTGTTTTTCAGTGCTCGGACGCAATTCGATGCCGGAGAAGCGTTGGATTGGGCAGCGATCGCACACGACGAGGGTTTTGCCGACCAGGCGCATTTGAGCCGTGCCGTGAAACGCAGCACGGGCTTTTCCCCAAGCGATTTCGCGTGCCGATTCGCTGAGGACGAATCGTTTTGGGCCTATCGACTGTGGGTGTGATCAACGCCGAATGGCGATCGTTCTCGAACGGCCATGTTGCGATCGAAAACGGCCATTGACTGATGAACGGATGAGAAACCGCTTCGGGTCAATTCGAGCCGCTCGCCGGGGCGACAGCCGGCCGGGCTCGGCCATGAAGCGTCGTTCGACGGTATCGCGGATCTGTCCGTTGCGCTTCGGCTTCGCTCGGTTTTCCGCCGTTCGCCGACGACGCCTGTTCATATCGGCGCGGGACATTCGGCGGGCGTTGCATGTGCGCGAACGGGTATCGCAATCGGCCGCGCGGCCGCGTCGAACGCCTCGAATCGTGCCGCGCCGCAAGCGCGTCAGGCGTGCCGGTCAATCGAACTGCGGTGATTTCGTCGTGATCACCGGCTTTGCCGTTACGCTGCGCGTGATCGGCAGCGGATTTTGCCGGACCGTCGACGTCGCCGCCGGCGGCTGTTCCGAAATCACAGCATCGTCATGACGGCTGGTTGCCGTGTAGGCTGCATTTCCGTATGCCGCCATCGGAAAGTTCTTCTTGAATTCGTCGAAGAGCTTTTCCGCCGCAGTTTCGGGCGTCATCGCGCTAGCCTCGGGGTTGCCGGGATTCCGCGTCTGAATCACATGGAGTGCGCCTTGAGCTGTGCGCGGCGTCATCGGAAATTGCGCGGAATGGTGCGCGTCGGTTCCGATTCCGGCTGTCCGTAACGGCGGGATGTGTGCCGGCCTGTTTGAATCGGACGGAAAAAACGACGCCGTTCCGCGCGGTCGATAATTGACGTCTTCGATAGGATGTTGATTGGAAAAAACGGCAACATTTTCGGGAAGCGCGTCGCCGTGCATGTGATGGGCCATGCCGGGGTTCACGACGAATACCCCATGATCGCAGGGATTCCCGGATTCGTCGCCGATCCCGGCGCTCCTGCGATTGCCGCCCGCGATCAATCCGTCCCGGTCGATATGGCGGAGATTGTGCTCCCCTGTCGTGTGCAAATAGGCCTTGGGGAGGCTCAGTTGCGCAGGCTGCTTGAATGGCGTGAGCGGCGCGAGCGCCTGAGGCGGATGAGGCGATTCGCGACGTGGACCGGATTCGGGTGCGTTGCTTTTCTGTTGCTCGCCCGCGTTGAACAACAAGCTCAGTCCGCTAGGCCGGCCGGTACGGAGTGGATCCATGGCGTCTTCTCTATAGTGGGTATGTCGGACAGTATCGTGTCTCGGATGCGGTCTCCGGCGAATGCGAATCGCGAATGCATGGCTCGGTGCGCGAAGCCGGCAGAGCGGTCTTGAATGCACGCCCTGCGCGGGCCTCGCAGTCGCGCAAAGGACAAGCGCGGAGGGCCTGTCAGGGCAGGCCCGACGGAAAGGTCTCCCGTAACCGGTCGGCATTGCGTTCGCGCGCCAACAGATGCGGCTCCGTCGAAATCGACACATCGCCCACCGCCGACATGCATGGCAAGGCATTCCGGCGCGGGGGCCGGCAGCGATCGTGCGCATCGGTGGTCAAGGATGTGTTGCTCGACGTCTGCGGCGGTTGCTCAGGCATGCGTCGCTGCAAACGACGTCGGCGTCGGCGACAGTCGATCGAAATGGGTAGCCGCCCCAACTGAGCGAGTGAGCCTATCCGAATGTTTGTGTGTGAGGCATAAACTGATGGCCAAGGAGCCACTTTATGCCACGCAAACGCAAGGAAGAAGTGACGATTGAACCGGGCAAGGGCTTGAACCTGGACCCGGAACTGATCAAGCAACTGGTACCCGGAACGCTGGATCGGGCAACGATCAACGAGCAGCTCGCCGCGCTCAAGAAAGCAATCTTCGAACGCGCGCTGGGCGGCGAACTGACCCACCACCTCGGCTACGAGAAGGGCGATGCCAAGCCGGCAGGCCGCACGAACCACCGCAACGGCACCAGCCGCAAGCGCATCACGACCGACGACGACCTGCTCGACGTCGAGATTCCGCGCGACCGAGAAGGCACCTTCGATCCGGTGCTGATCGCCAAGGGCGAGCGACGCTTCACCGGCTTTGACGACAAGATCATCGCGATGTACGCACGCGGCATGAGCGTGCGGGAGATTCAGGGTTTCCTGCTGGAGATGTACGGCATCGAGGTGTCGCCGGACTTCATCAGTACGGTGACCGATGCCGTGATCGACGAAGTGCGCGAATGGCAGCAGCGGCCGCTCGAGCCGATGTACCCGGTCGTGTTCTTCGACGCCTTGCGAGTCAAGATCCGCGACGAAGGCGTGGTCCGCAACAAGGCGATCTACCTGGCGCTGGGCGTGCGCCGCGACGGCACACGCGACGTGTTGGGCCTTTGGATCGAGCAGACCGAGGGGGCCAAGTTCTGGCTGCGGGTGGTGAACGACCTTAAGCTGCGCGGCGTGCAGGATATCCTGATCGCCGTGGTCGACGGCCTGAAGGGCTTCCCGGAAGCGATCAACACGGTGTTCCCGGAAACGACGGTCCAGACCTGCATCGTGCATCTGATCCGGAACTCACTGGACTTCGCCAGCTGGAAAGACAGGAAATCGGTCGCAGCGGCGCTCAAGGAGGTCTATCGGGCACCGTCGGCCGAAGCGGCCGCCGTGGCGCTGGAAGCGTTCGATACGAGCCCGTGGGGTACGAAATACCCTCCGATTGCCGCGCTCTGGCGCCGAGCCTGGGATCAGGTGATTCCGTTCTACGCCTTCGCGCCTGACATCCGGAAAATTGTATATACGACCAACGCGATCGAGTCGCTGCACATGCAGCTTCGGAAGATCATCAAGGCGCGCGGCCACTTCCCGTCGGACGAGGCCGCGCTCAAACTGATCTGGCTGGCGCTGCGCAACGTCGTTGCCAAGTGGACCGGCTCCCGGCACGATTGGAAGAGTGCCATGACTCAGTTCGCACTGCTTTACCCGGAACGATTCAACATTGGAGTCTGAATCTCAACCCGCCTCACACACGAAATTCCGGATACCCCCGAGCGAGTGACCGCAACTGCTTGCCGGGCTTTCGTTGAATGAAGGCGCCTCGAAGAACCGAACCGGATCGACAAGCGCCCCAGTTCCCCATCAAATCCCTAAACACGTTGAACGCTTGATCCCAAACGGCGCCCCATGGCTCCGCGTGGCCCGGCGCGTCCCACCACCGCCCAGCGCAACGCTTGCCGAAGCCCGCGTATCACCTAGACTTCGTCATATAGGCCTCGAACACCGAGCCTATCTCGCACGCGGCTGGCCGGGCAAAACGCCATCGAAGTCATGGGGTCCGACGCACATGCCCGGGCGTCCCCTGACAGAGGTCATCATGAGACGAATCTATTTCCTGCTGCCCGACACGGACACGGCACGGGTGATCGTCGACGAACTGTTGGTCAAGCGCATCGAATGGCGGCGCATCCACGTCGTCGCGAACGACAACATTCCGCTGGAGAATCTGCCCGAAGCGACGATCGCGCAAAGCAGCGATCTGCTGCCCGCGCTCGCTCGTGGAACCGCTGCCGGCGGCGTCACCGGCGCGCTCGCCGGGTTGGCCGCGATCGCGTTTCCGCCCGCCGGCCTCACGATCGCGGGCGGCGCGGTGGTCGCGTTCGCGATCGCCGGGGCAGGCTTCGGCGCGTGGGTCGGCACGATGATCGGCGTCAGCGTGCCGAATACGCGGCTGAAACACTTCGAGGACGCGGTCGAAAAAGGCGAATTGCTGATGATGATCGACGTGCACCGCGACCGCGTCGAGGAAATCGAAGCGCTGATCAAGCAGCATCATCCGGACGCCCATTTGGAAGGGACCGATCCGACTATTCCGGCCTTCCCGTAACACGACGCGGGACACGTTGGCGGCGAGCCGATGCGCGCGCCGGCGCAAGCGTCGCGTGCCGGCGACAGCCGTGCCGCAGTTCGCGAGCGACAGCCGGGCGAGCTTCGCCTTTCATCGCGATCCGCACCGAACAGAAGGGTTTAGCGAGAATCCTCCTGAGACGCGAAGCGCGAAAAATTCAATCGCAGAAATCGCACGACGAAATACCACGCCCCCGTGAACATCGGGGCTTCGGGTCGCGCCTCGTCAATGACGGCGCAATTGCCGCCCGCGGCCGGGAGGATTCGGTATCGCACGCCGCCTTGCGAGAATGTCTTCGGCATGCGCTCCCATGCCCGACGAATGCCGCGCATCAGCGCCTCGAAGTCCGACGGCGCGACTTCGTCCGCCGAAATTGTCGTCCACGCTTCCTGAAACTGAACTTGGTCCGTGTTCCCGGCATCCGGGACGACGTCGATCTCACACCCCATCGATTCGGCGAAAGAAAGCTCGTCGCGCATCCCGTTCTCGAACGCCGCGTGGCTTACCCCGTAAAGCGCCAGCGTGCGCTGGTCGACATGGATTCTGATTCGGCTCATGTTTTTTTTGTTGAACGTCAGCGGTATCGGCCAAGCAGCGCCGATCGATGTGCGATCCGCTCGGCACAGGCGGCCGCGCCGCCCTCGCCCTTCGCGTCACTCCCCGGTCAACACGATCCGCCCGTCGACCTTCCCTTCGCGCAGCGCCGTGAACACGCTATTGATGTTCTCCAGCTTGTCGCGATGGATATGCGCGCGCACGAGCCCTTCGGCCGCGAAGTCGAGCGACTCCTGAAGATCGCGCCGCGTGCCGACGATCGAGCCGCGCACCGTGATCCCGTTGAGCACCGTCGAGAAAATCGGCAGCGGAAAATCCCCCGGCGGCAGCCCGTTCAACGATACCGTCCCGCCTCGCCGCACCATGCCGAGCGCCTGCGCGAACGCGCTGCGCGACACGGCCGTCACGAGCACGCCGTGCACGCCGCCGATCTCCTTCTGGATCACCGCGGCGGGATCGTCCCTCGACGCGTCGACGACGAACGCCGCACCCAGCTTGCGCGCAAGCTCGAGCTTCTCGTGCGCGACGTCGACCGCGACGACGTGCAGCCCCATCGCCTTCGCGTACTGGACCGCGACGTGCCCGAGCCCGCCGATCCCCGAGATCGCGATCCATTGGCCGGGGCGCGTATCGGTCACGCGAATGCCCTTGTAGACGGTCACGCCCGCGCACAGGATCGGCGCGATTTCGTCGAACGCGACGTTGCTCGGCAGATGGCCGACGTAGTTCGGATCGGCGAGCACGTATTCCGCATAACTGCCGTTCACCGAATAGCCGGTGTTCTGCTGCTCGTGGCACAGCGTTTCCCAGCCGGTCTGGCAATACTCGCAATGGCCGCATGCGGTGTAGAGCCACGGCACGCCGACGCGATCGCCCTCTTTCACGTGCTTGACGCCGCCGCCCACCGCCGTCACGAAGCCGACGCCCTCGTGCCCCGGAATGAACGGCAGCGTCGGCTTGACGGGCCAGTCGCCGTCGGCCGCGTGCAGATCGGTATGGCACACGCCCGACGCCTTGATGTTCACGAGGATCTGGCCCGGGCCAGGCGTCGGCACTGGGACTTCCTCGATGCGAAGCGGTTCGCCGAATGCGTGTACCACCGCGGCCTTCATGTATTGCGCCATCAGTCGCTCCTGGTTGGTTCGATGCCCGATCGAGTATCGATCACGCACGGCGCGCGCCATTGACATGCGTCAACCGCGCCCGGCGCGATGCGCGGCGCAGTTGACGATTCGCGTGCCCGGCGCGATGCGTGCGCGCGGCGCTCGATCGAGCAATCGCGAAATCGCGAGATCGCGCGATTGCGTCGTCACGCCGCCACGTCCGGGTTCACAACCCGCTCGCCGCAAGCTCGACGATGTCCGCCGTGATCTCGTCCTGCCGGGCGATCCGGTATGCCTGCAACAGCTCGCCGAGCGTGCGCTCGACCGATTCGCGCGCGGCGATCATCGCGCGCGTGCGCGCCTCGTTCTCCGCGGCGAACGCGAGCATCGCCGCCTCGCACAGCTCGACGAACACGTACGCCTGCGCGAGCTCCGCGAGCAGCGTCGCGGGCGGCAGGTGCACGAGCGGCGGCTGCACGCGCGGCGCGGTGTCGAAGCGCGCGTAGTCGAACGGCAGCAGACGGCGTTCGATCACGTCGAGCCGCGGCGCGCCGCCCGGCATCGCATGGACGATCGACACCGGCTGCGCGCCGCGCTTCGCGAGATGCGCGTACAGCGCGTCGGTGATCCGGTTCGCGAGATGCACGACGTCGTCCGCGTGCGACGCCATCGGCGTGCGCCACACGAGCGGCACGCCGCCCGCTTCGGCGAGCATCGCGCCGCGCGAGCCGATCATCATGTATTCGCGCGACACGTCCGCGTCGGGCTGCGTCGCGCGGTCGATCAACTGCGCGTTGTATGCGCCGACGAAGCCCTGCTCGCTGCAGAGCACGACGACGAGCCGCGCGCGCGGCACGCCGCGCCTCGCGGCGGCCGTCTCGCCCGACGGCGCGCCCGCCGACAGCGCGTCGCCGATCGCCGCGCCGACCGTCGCCGCCGACGCGCGGATGCCCGGCAAGCGCTGCTGCGCCTCGTGCGCGCGCGCGGCGGCAACGCCCTGCATCGCGCCGATCACGGTCTGCAGTTGGCGCGCGGTGTCGGTGCGCGCTTCGATCGCGGCGAGCTTGTCGCTCATCGCTTGCGCGGCGCGCCGGCTTCGGCGCCGCCCGGCGGCGTCGGGGCGATGCTTGTCGCATCGCCGCTCGCGTGTTCGCCGTCGAGCGCACCGCCCATGTCGTCCGCCGCGTCCTCCGCGTGCCCGCCCGCCGCCGCGCGATGCGCGGCGTCCGCAGCAACCCGCTCGACCAGTTCGCCGATCGATTCCGCGAGCATCGAAAGCGCCGCGTCGTCCGCGAGCCGGTCGCGCGGCGGCGCGAGCCGCGCGTCGAGCCACGACGGCAGCCGCTCGCGCAACGGCGCGACGAGATCCGGCGACATCGCATCGAGCACGCCCGCCGCGAGCGCCTTCAGCAGCACGACCTCGTCGAGCGTGCGCAGCGCGCGAAAGCGCGGCTGCGTGATCAACGCGCGAATCCGCTCGCCGCGCGTGATCTGCGCGCGCAGCCGCGCGTCGGTGAGCCCGCCGAAGCGCGTGAACGCCTCCAGCTCGAGGAACTGCGCGTAGTCGAGCCGCAGGCGGCCTGACGCGGCGCGCAGCGCCGGATGCTGCGCCTTGCCGCCGACGCGGCTCACGCTCAGCCCAACGTCGACGGCCGGCCGCTGGTTCGCGGCGAACAGCGCCGAATCGAGCACGATCTGCCCGTCGGTGATCGAAATCAGGTTCGTCGGAATGTACGCGGCGAGGTTGCCCGCGTCGGTCTCCGCGATCGGCAGCGCGGACAGCGATCCGCCGCCGAGCTTGGCCGACAGCTTCGCCGCCCGTTCGAGCAGGCGCGCGTGCACGTAGAAGATATCGCCGGGGTACGCCTCGCGGCCGGGCGGCTCGCGCGTGAGCAGCGCGAGCTCGCGGTGCGTCGCCGCGTGCTTCGTCAGATCGTCGACGACGACGAGCGCGTGCTGCCCGCGGTCCCGGAAGTACTCGGCGACCGAAAAGCCCGCGAACGGCGCGATCCACTGCAGCCCCGGCGCGCACGCGGCCGGCGCGACGACGAAGATGCAGCGCTCGGGCGCGCCGTAACGGCGCACCGCGTCGATCACGCGCCGCACCGCGCTCGCGCGCTGGCCGATCGCGACGTACACGCAGATCACGTCCGAATGCCGCTGGTTGACGATCGCGTCGATCGCGAGCGAGGTCTTGCCGGTCGCGCGATCGCCGATGATCAGCTCGCGCTGGCCGCGCCCGATCGTGAAGAGCGCGTCGACGATCAGCACGCCGGTATCGAGCGGCTCGCTGACGAGGTCGCGCTCGATGATCTCGGGCGCGGGGCGCTCGATCGGCAGCGTGTCCGCCGTGCCGAGCGGCGCGCCGCCGTCGAGCGGACGGCCGAGCGGATCGACGACGCGCCCGAGCAGTTGCGGCCCGACCGGCACTTCGAGCACCGCGCCCGTGCGCGTGACCGCCGTCTGCGCCTGAACGCCCGCGTCGGGATCGAGCAGCACGACGCTGATCAGATCCTCGTCGAGCGTATGCGCGAAGCCGGTGACGCCGCCGTCGAAGCGCAGCACTTCGTTGAGCATCGCGTCCTCGAGGCCCGACACGAACGCGATCCCGTCCGCGACGCGCTCGACTCGCCCGAGCGCCTGCGCGACGGGCGCGAGCGCGACGCACGCGAGCGCGCCGCGGCGGCGCGCGAGCCAGCGCGCATCGGCGGCGGCCCCGGTTGCATCAGGCGTTTGCGTCATCGTCGTTCAGCAGTGCCGCCTCGATGGTCGCGAGATCCTGGCGCAGGCTGTTGCGCACGTTCGCGTATTTCGATTCGAGCTCAAGCCCCGCGATCAGCGCGGGATCGATGCGCACGTCGGGCTCGAGCGGCCGCCCGACGCTCGCCGCGAACGCCGCGCGGCACGCGGCCGCCTCCTGCGCGGTCAGCGCGCGCGGCGCGACGAGCCTCACCTGCGCGTCGTCGCCGGCGAGCGACGCGCGCACGTCGGCCGGCAGCTTCGCGAGAGACGCCGCGACGCCGTCGACGAAGCCCGCGACGCGCGCGCTGTCCGGCAGCCGCGCGAGCAGCTTCGCAGCGATGTCGATCGCGAGGCGCGTCGCGTGCGCGTCGAGCGCCTTCGCGCGCCGCGCGGCGTCGGCGTCCGCCTGCGCGCGCGCCGCGTCGCGCAGCGCCCGCGCGTCGGCGCGCGCGGCGTCGATCAGGCGCTCGCGCTCGGTGGCGGCTTGCGCGAGCGCGTCCTTCAGCGCGTCGTCGCGCGCCGCGGCGAGCGACGCGCGCTCGCCGCGCACCCGCTCACGCTCGGCGCGCGCGGCGTCGCGCTCGTGCGCCGCGTCGTCGATCAGCTTGCGCGCGGCGGCCTGGCGCTTCGCGATGATGTCGCTCACGGGGCGAAACAGGAAGCGCGACAGCAGCCACACGAGCACGACGACGTTGATCGTCTGCAGCGCGAGCGTGGACCAGTCGATTCGCATCGCCGCCCCCTCGTCACTTGACGAACGGATTCGCGAACAGCAGCAGCAGCGCGACGACGAGGCAGTAGATCGCCATCGTCTCGATCATCGCGAGCCCGACGAACAGCGTGCGCGACACGGTGCCGGACGCGTCGGGCTGCCGCGCGATCGCGTCCATCGCCGCGCCGACCGCGCGCCCCTCGGCAAGCGCTGGACCGATCGCGCCGAACGACACGGCGAGCGCGGCCGCCGCGATGCTGACCACTTCGATGAGATTGTTCATGCATTCTCCTGCCCGCGCCGCGGCGCGGAAGTTTCGTCACCGGACACCGCCGCGCCGATGAACACCATCGACAGCACCATGAAGATGTACGCCTGCACCGTGCCCGTCAGCAGATCGAGCGCCATCAGCGGAATCGGCACGAACAGGCCGGCGAGCGACAGCACGATGCCGATCACGAACACGCCGCTCATCACGTTGCCGAACAGACGCACGATCAGCGAGAACGTGCGCGTCAGCTGCTCGACGACGTTCAGCGGAATCATCACCCACGTCGGCTCGGCGAACGTCGCGAGATAGCCGCGCACGCCGCGCACGCGCACGCCGTAGTAGAGCGTCGCCGCGAGCACGACGAGCGCGAGCGCGGCGTCGGTCTCGAGGTGCGCGGTGGGCGGCTCGACGCCCGGCACGAGCGACGTGCCGTTCGCGCAGAACACGAACACGAAGATCGTGCCGATCAGCGCGCGATAGCGCGCGGGCGGCGTCTGCATCGTGTCGGCGATCTGCGCGTCGATCGTCGCGACGAACAGCTCGAGCACGCTTTGCAGCCGCGACGGCGCTTCGACGCTCAGCCGCCCGCGCGCGGCGAGCGCGAGCGCGACGAGCGCGGCCATGATCGCCCACGTCGCGAGCACGGGTGCGGAGATGCCGACGGGGCCGATCGAGAACATCGGCACGGTCGACAGCGGCGACGCGTTCATTGCCGCGCTCCCGTCAGCGCGGCCGCGCGGCGCACCGCGAGCGCGCGCGCGGCGAAGAAGCCGGCCGAGCCCGCGACGAGCATGCCGAAACCCGCGCGCGCGAGCACGACGAGCACCGCCACCGCGAGCGCGATCCGCACGAACTGCAACGCGAGCGCCGCGCCCGCGCGCCCCGCGACGAACAGCCGGCTGTTCCAGCCGAGCGATACGAAATGGCACGCGCCGGCGGCGAACCCGGCCGCCAGCCCGATCACGGCGGCGATGCCGTCGAACGACGCGCGCGCGGTGTCCCACATGTCAATCATCGCGATCTCCTTCTTGTTGACCTTTCATCCAGCGCCACGCGAGCCAGAAGCCGAGCGCCGCGCCGAGCATCACGAGCGGCGCGGAAAAGAACACGCGCGACGCGAACACGCGGTCAAGCCAGCGCCCGATCGCGAGCGCGGCGAGCGTCGGCGCGACGATCGTCCAGCCGAGCACGCCGATCTGCGCAAGCCGCCGGCCGAGCGACGGCTCCGGATCGCGCGCGCCGCGCGCCGCGCGCGTCGCCGCCGTGCGCGCCGCCTGCGCGACGCGGTCGGCGGCGGGCTTCGGCGCGGCGTCGGCGGGCCGCACGGCCGGGGGCCTTCCGCCATCGCGCGCGGCGGGAGATCCGGATGATTCCGGCGACGGCTCGCGCGGCGCACCGTCGCGCGCGTCGTCCCGCGCGGCGCTCGCCCCGGCGCGGCGCGCGTCGCCGCGCGCCGCATCGTCGCGCTTCGCTTCGAACGGCCGGCGCTTCGTCATTCGAGCGTCTCCGGCTTCATCGGCGCGAGCATGCCGTCCTTCGCATGCTCGGGCCGCAGATACGTAAGCAGCCGCCGCACCGCCTGCGCATGCAGCCGCGTCTCGTCGACGCGCGCGCGGCGCTTCTCGTCGAGCTGCGTCTCGCGCACGCCGCGCACCACCGCTTCGAGCTCCGCGAGCGACTCGCCGAGCACCGCGTCGCGGCACGCGATCTCGATGCGCGCGCCGCGCGTCACGCGCAGCACGCCGCCGTCGAGCGCGGCGTAATGCATCGCGTCGTCGGCGGTGCGCCAGCGCACGACCGACGCGCGCAGCAGCGTGACGAAATCGACATGGCCCGCGCGGATGCCGAACGCGCCGCTCGCGTCCTCGGCGCGCAGCGACACGATCGGCAGATCGTCGACGCACACGCGCGCCGGCGTCGCGATCGTCACGCGCAGCTCAGCGGCCATGCTGCGCGCCTTGCGGCCCGGCGGAGCCGGACGCGGCGCCCGCCGCCGCATCGCGCCGCGCATCCGCTTCGCGCGCCGCCTCTTCCTTGCGCCGCGCATCGTCGAGCGTGCCGACCATGTACAGCGAGCTCTCGCGCCAGTCGTCGCAATCGCCGCGCAGGATCGCGCGGCAGCCGGCGATCGTGTCGGCGATCTCGACCGACGCGCCCGCCTGTCCCGTGAACGCCTCGGTCACCGCGAACGGCTGCGTGAGAAAGCGCTGCAGCCGGCGCGCGCGGCCGACGATGCGGCGATCGTCCGCGCCGAGCTCGTCGATGCCGAGCAGCGCGATCACGTCCTGCAGTTCGCGGTAATGCTCGATCACGCGGCGCACCTCGATCGCGACCTCGACGTGCGCTTCGCCGACGACGAGCGGATCGAGCAGGATCGACGACGACGCGACCGGGTCGATCGCCGGGTACATGCCTTCGGCCGCCATCGCGCGCGACAGCACGACCATGCTGTCGACGTGCGCGGCGATCGCGGTGACGGCGGGATCGGTGAAATCGTCGGCGGGCACGTAGACGGCCTCGATCGCCGTCACCGCCGCGCCCTCGACCGACGCGATGCGCTCCTGCAGCGCCGCGACCTCGCTCGCGAGCGTCGGCTGATAGCCGACCCGCGACGGCAGCCGCCCGAGCAGGCCCGACACCTCCGCGCCCGCCTGCACGAAGCGAAACACGTTGTCCATCAGGAGCAGCACGTTCTGCGCGCGCTCGTCGCGGAAATACTCGGCGATCGCGAGCGCGGTGAGCGGCACGCGCCAGCGCGCGCCGGGCGGCTCGTTCATCTGCCCGTAGACGAGCACCGTGCGGCCGAGCACGCCGGAGCCGCGCATGTCGAGCAGCATCTCGTGCCCTTCGCGCGAGCGCTCGCCGATGCCGGCGAACACCGAGATCCCGCGATAGCGCTCGACCATCGCGTGGATCAGCTCCATCACGAGCACCGTCTTGCCGACGCCCGCGCCGCCGAACATCGCGGCCTTGCCGCCCTGCGCGAGCGGCGCGAGCAGATCGATCACCTTGATGCCGGTCGCGAACAGCGCGGTCGCGCTCTTCTGCTCGGCGAGCGGCGGCGCGCCGCGATGGATCGGCCGCCGCGCGACGTCCGCCGCCAGCGCCGCGCCGTCGTCGCCGGGCTCGCCCGTGACGCTCAGCAGGCGGCCGAGCACCGCGTCGCCGACAGGCACGCGAATCGGCCCGCCCGTCGCGCGCACGGCGGCGCCGCGCCGCAGCCCGCCCGTCGGGCCGAGCGCGAGCGCGCGCACCGCCGCGTCGCTCAGGTGCGCGTGCACCTCGGCGAGGATCGGCGCGGCGCCGTCGATCGGAATCACGAGCGCGTCGTTCAGCGCGGGCAGCACGCCGCCGTCGAACGCGACGTCGACGACCGCGCCGCGCACCGCGACGACGCGCCCGTCGCTCACGCCGTGCTTCGCTTGCGCCTGCGCCGTGCCGTTCGTCGCTTGCAGGTCCGCCACCGTCGCTCCCATCTGGCTGTTTCGAAGATGGCTTCACCATAACGGCGCGCGCCGCCCGCCGGCTGATCTCGGTCAAGAAACGGGAAATCGCCAGATGAAACGCGGCGTCTCGCGATGCGAAACGATCGACGCGCGGGCACGGCGGCGACGCGTCGCGCACGGCGTCCAACGTTGATTCAAATCAGATTCCGCAGACCTATGCATGGCTACAGTGGCCGTGTCAGTGATCGTCGACGCATGCGATCGAAGCGCGCGGCAACGCCCGCGCCGCGGCTTCGCGCACGGCCGGCCGCATCGGCTGCCGTGCCTCGTCATGCTCCCGCCCGCGCAGCGCCAGCCGAAGGAAGACCGATGGACACACGCCATGCCCCCGAATCCGGCGCGCCCGACGCGCCGCTGCCCGCCCACCCGCCCGTGTCGCACGAACCGGAAAACCCGTACCGCATCTTCGATCTCGCGAAGGAGGCATCGGTCGCGAAGCTGACGTCGGGCCTGTCGCCGGCCTCGCTGCGGCTCGCGCTGTCGGACTGGCTGATCCATCTCGCGGCCGCGCCCGGCAAGCGCGCGGAGCTCGCGACGCTCGCGATGAAGCACGCGACGCTGCTCGCCGAATACCTGTTCGAGGCGGCGACCGGGCGCACGCCCGCGCTGCCCGCGCAGCCGTCGCCGGGCGACCGGCGCTTTCGCGCGAGCGCGTGGCAGTTCGAGCCGTACCGCTTCTGGCACCAGTCGTTCCTGCTCGCCGAGCAATGGTGGCGCGCGGCGACCCGCGACGTGCCCGGCGTGTCGCCGCATCACGAGGACGTCGTCGCGTTTTCCGCGCGGCAGTTGCTCGACATGCTCGCGCCGGCGAACTACGTCGCGACGAATCCGGAGGTCGCGCAGCGCACCGCGCTCACGGGCGGCGCGAATCTCGTGCAGGGCGCGTGGAACTATCTGGACGACATCCGCCGCCTGCTGACCAAGCAGCCGCCCGCGGGCGCCGAGCACTTCGAGGTCGGCAAGAATCTCGCGACGACGCCCGGCCGCGTGGTGTTCCGCAACCACCTGATCGAGCTGCTGCAGTACGGCCCGACGACGGCCGACGTCTACGCGGAGCCCGTGCTGATCGTGCCCGCGTGGATCATGAAGTACTACATCCTCGATCTGTCGGCGCACAACTCGCTCATCCGCTACCTGGTCGGCGCGGGGCACACGGTGTTCTGCGTCTCGTGGCGCAACGTCGACGCGAGCGACCGCGACCTGGGCCTCGACGACTACCGCAGGCTCGGCGTGATGGACGCGCTCGACACGATCGGCAAGATCGTGCCCGGCGCGAAGGTCCACGCGACCGGCTACTGCCTCGGCGGCACGCTGCTTTCGATCGCGGCGGCCGCGATGGCGAACGCGGGCGACGAGCGCCTCGCGTCGGTCACGCTGCTCGCCGCGCAGACGGATTTCACCGAGCCGGGCGAACTGCAGCTTTTCATCGACGACAGCGAGATCTACTTCCTCGAAAGCATGATGTGGGAGCGCGGATTTCTCGGCGCGCACCAGATGGCGGGATCATTCCAGCTGCTGATGTCGAACGACCTGATCTGGTCGCGCGTGATTCACGACTACCTGCTCGGCAAGCGCACGCCGATGATCGACCTGATGGCGTGGAACGCCGATTCGACGCGGATGCCGTACCGGATGCACTCCGAGTATCTGCGCCACCTGTTCCTCGACAACGACCTCGCGACGAACCGCTACGTGATCGGCGGGCAGACGGTGTCGGTGCACAACATCCGCGCGCCGTTCTTCGTCGTCGGCACCGAGCACGACCACATCGCGCCGTGGCGCTCCGTCTACAAGATCCACTACCTGACCGACAGCGACGTGACGTTCGTGCTGACGGCCGGCGGCCACAACGCGGGCATCGTCAGCGAGCCGGGCCATCCGAAGCGCCATTACCGGATGAAAGTGACGGCCGCCGACGCGCCGAACATCTCGCCCGACGAATGGCTCGCCGGCGCGACCGACTTCGAAGGCTCGTGGTGGCCCGCGTGGCACGCGTGGCTCGCGCGGCATTCGGGCGCGCAGCGCGTCGCGCCGCCGCCGCTCGGCAAGCCGGGCGCGCGCGCGCTCGGCGACGCGCCGGGCACCTACGTGTTCCAGAAATAAGGAGCGCCGCGTGGACCGCGAAATCCTGCAGAACCGCCCGTTCGATTCGCTCGCGATCGGCGACAGCGCATCGCTCGTGCGCATCGCGTCGCGCGACGACATCGACCTGTTCGCCGCGATGTCCGGCGACGTGAACCCCGCGCACCTCGACGCGACGTTCGCCGCGCACGACCTGTTCGGCCACGTCGTCGTTCACGGGATGTGGACTGGCGCGCTCGTGTCCGCGGTGCTCGGCACGAAGCTGCCGGGGCCCGGCACGATCTATCTCGACCAGACGCTCGAGTTCCGGCATCCGGTCGCGCCGGGCGACACGATCACGGCCACCGTGACCGTCAAGGAAAAGCGCGCGGACAAGCGGATCGTGCTGCTCGACACCCGCTGCACGAACCAGGACGGCCACGTCGTGCTGCGCGGCGTGGCGACCGTGATCGCGCCCGCCACGCCGATCGCGTGGGAACGCGTGCCGGGGCCCGATGTCGCGGTGCGCCGCCACGACCGCTACGAGACGTTCGTGCGCGCCGCGCGCGAGCAGCCGCCGCTGCGCACCGCGGTCGTCCATCCGTGCTCGCCGGACGCGATCCGCGCGGCGATCGACGCGCGCGACGCGAACCTGATCGAGCCGATCCTGGTCGGCCCGGAGGCGAAGATCCGCGCGGTCGCCGACGCGGCCGGCGTGAATCTCGCGGGCGTGCCGATCGTGGCGGTCGAGCACAGTCACGCGGCGGCCGCGCGCGCGGTCGAGATGGGCAGCGCGGGCGAGGTCGCCGCGCTGATGAAGGGCAGCCTGCACACCGACGAGCTGCTCGCCGCGGTCGTCGGCCCCGCGTCGCTGCTGCGCACCGAACGGCGCATCAGCCATGTGTATGCGATGGACGTGCCCGCGTATCCGAAGCCGCTCGTCATCACCGATGCGGCGATCAACATCGCGCCGACGCTCGAGCAAAAACGCGACATCTGCCAGAACGCGGTCGACCTGCTGCACGTGCTCGGCGTCGAGCGGCCGCGCGTCGCGGTGCTCGCGGCGGTCGAGACCGTCAATCCGAAAATGCCGTCCACGCTCGATGCGGCCGCGCTCACCGTGATGGCCGCGCGCGGACAGATCGCGGGCGCGATCGTCGACGGGCCGCTTGCGTTCGACAATGCGATAAGCGCGGTCGCCGCCACGTCGAAGGGCATCGCGTCGCCCGTCGCCGGCGACGCCGACGTCCTGCTCGTGCCGGATCTCGAAGCGGGCAACATGCTCGCGAAGCAACTGATGTACTTCGCGGGCGCCGACGCCGCGGGCCTCGTGCTCGGCGCGCGGCTGCCGATCATCCTGACGAGCCGCGCGGACAGCCTGCGCGTGCGGATCGCTTCGGCCGCGCTCGCGAAGCTCGTCGCCGAAAGGACGCGCGCCGGCGCGCTCGCGTCATGAGCGAGCCGCTGCTGCTCACGTTCAATGCCGGCTCGTCGACGCTGAAGATCGGCCTCTACAGCGTCGCGAACGGCGAGCCCGCGCCGCTCGGGCGCGGCAAGATCGACTTCAACCGCACGCCGCTGCAGCTCGAATACTCGAACAGCGGCGACGCGCACACGGTGCCGCTCGCCGCGAGCGTCACCGACGATCTGCACGACGTGCTCGACGAGGCGCTCAACTGGATCGGCGCGCATCTGCCGGTGCACGAGCTGGTGTCGGTGGGGCACCGCGTCGTGCACGGCGGCGACGCGTTCGGCGGGCCGGTGCGCATCGACGAGCGCACGCTCGACGCGATCGCGGCGCTCGTGCCGCTCGCGCCGCTGCATCAGCCGCAGAGCGTTCGGCTGATTCGCGCGCTGCGCCACCTGCGGCCGCATCTGCCGCAGGTGGCGTCGTTCGACACCGCATTCCACCGCACGCAGTCCGATCTCGTGCGGCGCTTCGCGCTGCCGCGCGCGCTGTTCGACGAAGGCGTCAAACGCTACGGCTTTCATGGGCTGTCGTACCGGTACGTCGCCGGGCGGCTGCGCGAGCGGCATCCGGCGGTGGCGCGCGGCAAGGTCGTCGCCGCGCATCTCGGCAGCGGCGCGAGCCTCTGCGCGCTCGACGCGGGCGTGAGCCGCGACACCAGCATGGGCTTCTCGACGCTCGACGGCGTTCCGATGGCGACGCGCTGCGGCACGCTCGACGCGGGCGTCGTGCTGCACCTGCAGAAGACGCTCGGCTACTCGGTCGACGACGTCGAGCAGATGCTGTATCACCGCTCGGGCTTGCTCGGCGTGTCCGGCGTGAGCGGCGACGCGCGCGCGCTGCTCGCCGATCCGTCGGCCGGCGCGCGCGATGCGCTCGCGCTGTTCGCGTTCCGGATCGCGGGCGAGGCGGCGCGGCTCGCGACGACGCTCGGCGGGCTCGACGCGCTCGTGTTCACCGCGGGCATCGGCGAGCATCAGCCGCAAACGCGCGCCGCGGTGTGCGAGCGGCTGCGCTGGCTCGGCGTCGAACTCGACGCGGACGCGAACGCGCGCAATGCGGAGATCGTGAGCAGCGACGCAAGCCGCGTCGCGGTGCTCGTCGTGCCGACCGACGAAGAGCAGGTGATCGCGCGGGATGCGGCGTCGGTTCTGCATGCGTGAGCGCATGAGCGCATGCGGGCGTCGCCCGGCGGCAACGGCATGGGCATCGCCGATGCGTCGCGCTTCGCGCGCGACGGCGCGCGACGGCTACCGTGCGCAATGCGATTCGTACGGCATGCGATATCGGCCGGGCGGACTCAATCGCGCGGCGCGCGCGAGCGCCCCGGCCGGCGGCCGCGACGCGGCTTGCTGCGTCGCGCCGATTGCGTCGACCGATGGCGCACACGCGGCCGCACGGGTCATGGCGTCCGATTCGCGCACTCGATGAGCAACGAGCAATCGCCCGTCGGCGCCCGCCGGCCGCGCACGCGCGTTGGCGGCTCACGCAAACCGCGCATGCGTCACGCGCCGGCCATCCCCGGCAGTTCGCGATAGATCCGCTCGACGTCTTCCTTCGTGCACAGCGCGGTGCCCTCGCTCAGCAGCGACGCCGACGCGGTGGCGAGCGCGTAGCGCGACGCATCGGCGATGCCCGCGCCGCGATCGAGCGCGGCGACGAGCCCCGCGACGAAACTGTCGCCCGCGCCGATCGCGCTGCGCACCGCGACCTTCACGCCCGGCAACCGCACCGCATCGTCGCGCGACACGACAAGCGCGCCGGCGTCGCCGAGCGTCAGCGCGACGATCTGCGCGCGCCCGCTGCCGACGATCGCGCGCGCCGCCGCGAGGCGCGCGCCGTCGTCTTCGAGCGGCAGCCCGGTCAGCGCACGCAATTCGCCCAGGCTCGGCTTCACCAGATAGACGCCGGCGTCGAGCGCGGCCGCGAGCGCCGGCCCCGACGTGTCGACGGCCGTGCGCACGCCGCGCGCGCGCGCGATCCGCACGAGCCGGCCATAGCAATCGTCCGGCATCCCGGGCGGCAGGCTGCCGCTCATCACCAGATAGCGCGACGCGTCGGCGAGCCGCGCGAGCGCGTCGACGCAGCGCGGCCATTCGTGCGGCGCGAGCGCGGGCCCCGGCAGCACAAAGCGGAATTCGCGCCCCGTCGACGTTTCGAGCACCGAGAAATTCTCGCGCGTCTCGCCGGCGATGTCGACGCAGCGCGCGCGCACGCCTTCGTCGGCGAGCAGGCGGTGCAGCGCGAGCCCGGTGCCGCCGCCCGCGAGATAGACGGCCGAGCAATCGGCGCCGAGGCGCGTCAGCACGCGCGCGACGTTGATCCCGCCGCCGCCCGGATCGCGCCGCGCGGGGCCGCAGCGCAGCTTGCGGGTGTCGGTGACGCGCTCGACGGCCGTCGCGACGTCGACAGCGGGATTCGGCGTGATGGTGACGATTTCGGGCATCTCGGGCGATCGTGGCAACAGAAAGAAAACGTGACGGCCTGATGCGGCGACGCGCGACCGCACGCCGCAAGGCGCACGGTCGATCCGGTGTCGGGCAGTCCGCTTGGGCACAAGCGGACTGCCGCTTGCCGCTTGCCGCTTGCCGCTTGCCGCTTGCCGCTTGCCGCTTGCCGCTTGCCGCTTGCCGCTTGCCGCTTGCCGCCGGTCGGCGTCGAACGCCGCGCGCGACGCGCAAGCGCCGCGCGCGCCTAAGCGACGGTCAGATGGTCGATGACTTCGCGCACGCCCTTCACCGACCACGCGGCGCCGCAGGCCGCGCGCCGCTCGATCAGCGAATCGACGACGCCCGTCAGCGTGACGACGCCGTCGCGCTCGTCGACGTCGATATGCGCGGCCTCCCGCTGCGCGCGGCGCGCGAGCGCATCCGAGACGCGCTCGCGCACGGTTTCGCCCGCGTCCTGCGAATGCACGTCGATCCGGTTGACGACGCCGATCACGCCGCGCATCCGGCTCACGACCGCCTCGGCCGCCTGCCGCTGGTAGCCGAACTCGACTTCGCCCGTGAGCGTGACGCACCCCTCGTCGACATCGACGCGAATCTCCTGTCCGGCGAGCCCTTCCTGCCACGCGAGCGCCGACACGATCGCGGCGGCGAGCACTTCGTCGTCGCGTGGCGATTCGCCCGGCAACACCTTCAGCTCGAGCACCAGCGCGCGCGCGCCGGCGACGCGCTGCGCGGCCTTCTGCGCCGCGTACTTCTGCGCCCAGCTCGGCACGAAGCCGCGCAGCGTCACGATGCGATCGTGCACCGATACGTCGATCTGCCGCGCATCCAGCGACGGATCCCAATACAGTTCCTGTTCGACATCTTGCCTGAGCGCAGCATCGGATTTCATCGTCGTCTCCTCGCCGACCGGTTTCGATAAGCGGCGCCGGCGGCAAAACACGCGCGGCGGCGCACGCAAACCAGCATCGCGCATCGCGCGGCGCGGACCTTGATGCGCGTCAATGAAGGGGAAACGACGGACGAATGCGCGGCCATGCGCCCGGACGACGGCCGATGCGGCGCGGCGCGATGCCGACCGCGCGCGCCGCGGCGGCCCGCGGCCGGTCGCCGAAGCGCCGGAGATCGAAGAAGGCGAGCAAGCGCGCGACGCGCGTCCATCATGCCAGATGGACCAGACGCGCGGAAAGCGCGCGAAACAAGGCGAATCGCGCACGCGCCGCCGGCGCCGCGCGCGTCACGCCAGGTGGAACGCGTCGGGCAGCAGGTCGCCCGCGCTCGTCACGCGCACGTCGCCCGCCATGTTCGCCAGCACGACTTCGAGCGTCGGCTTGCCGAGCTCGATCATCACCTGCCGGCACGCGCCGCACGGCGCGATCGGCCCGTCGGTCTCGCCGACGACGGCGATCGCCGCGAACTCGCCAGGCCGGTAGCCCGCCGCGAGCGCCGAGAACAATGCGGTGCGCTCCGCGCAGTTGCACAGCCCGTACGACGCATTCTCGACGTTGCAGCCGTGGAAAACCTTGCCGTCGTTCGTCGCGAGCGCCGCGCCGACCTTGAAGTTCGAATACGGCGCGTAGGCCTTTT
Organism: Burkholderia thailandensis E264; assembly: GCF_000012365.1. Lineage (NCBI taxonomy): Bacteria > Pseudomonadati > Pseudomonadota > Betaproteobacteria > Burkholderiales > Burkholderiaceae > Burkholderia > Burkholderia thailandensis. The sequence continues at coordinate 498,406 of NC_007650.1, read as the reverse complement.
CGCGCGCGGCCTTCGCCGCTTCGATCAATGCTTGGTGCGTCATGTCGTGTTACCTCGTTCGGTGACTTGATGTTCGGTGATTTCGTTTTTCGCGCGGCGACGGGCGGCGATGGACGTTGCTTGCGAGGCGTCGCGGGCCGCGCTTGTCGCTTGTCGCTTGTCCGTGCAAGTTTGCGTTCGCCGGCGTTCTTGCGCAAACGCGCATCGCCGTGCAACACGCCGCGGCCTATCCGATACCCGCCGAGCCCGGACGGGCCGGATGCGTCGAAGCCCCGGCGCGCGCGGCATGATCGATCATTCGATCACCGCGTAAACGACGCGCGTTCCCGCCGGCGGCTCCGCGCCGATGCGGTACGCGCGCCGCACCGCATCGGCGGCCAGCGCGGCCGCGTCGGCATCGCGTGCGTGAACGGTCGCGAGCGGCTGGCCCGCCTCCACGCGCTCGCCCAGCTCCGCGAGCGCGGACAACCCGACCGAGTGGTCGAGCGCATCGCCGATCTTCGCGCGCCCGCCGCCCAGGCCGACGACCGCGAGGCCGAGCGCGCGCGCGTCGATCCGCTCGATCCGGCCGGCGCGCCCGGCGCCCACGGGCACGGCAACCGCCGCGCGCGGCAGGTGCCGGTCCGGCCGCTCGATCAGATCGGCGGGCCCGCCGAGCGCCGCGACCATCCGCGCGAAACGCTCGGCGGCCGCGCCCGATTCGAGCGCGGCGCGCAGCCGGCGGCGCGCATCGCCCGCGTCCTCGGCAAGCCCGCTCATCGTCAGCATTTGCCCGGCGAGCGCGAAACTGACCGCTCCGAGCCGCTCGGGGCGCGCCGCGCCCGTCAGGAAATCGATCGCGCAGCGCACCTCGATCGCATTGCCCGCGCACGGCGCGAGCGCCTGATTCATGTCGGTGAGCATCGCGGCCGTCTTCATTCCGGCGCCGTTGCCGACCTCGACGATGCTGCGCGCGAGCTCGGCCGATTTCTCCGCGGTCGGCATGAACGCGCCGGAGCCGACCTTCACGTCCATCGCGAGCGCGTCGACGCCCGCCGCGAGCTTCTTCGACAGGATCGACGCGGTGATCAGCGAGATCGACTCGACGGTCGCCGTCACGTCGCGCACCGCGTAGATCCGCTTGTCGGCAGGCGCGAGCTGTGCGGTCTGGCCGACGATCGCGACGCCCGCGTCGCGCACGACGCGGCGCAGCGTATCGACGCGAGGCGCGACATCGTAGCCGGGAATCGCCTCGAGCTTGTCGAGCGTGCCGCCCGTATGGCCGAGGCCGCGGCCCGAGATCATCGGCACGTGGCCGCCGCACGCGGCGACCATCGGCCCGATCAGCAGCGAGGTCAGATCGCCGACGCCGCCAGTCGAATGCTTGTCGACGACAGGGCCGTTCAGACGCTCGCCGCGCCAGTCGAGCACGTCGCCGGAATCGCGCTGCGCGAGCGTCAGCGCGATCCGCGCGGACAGCGGCAGCTCGTTGAAGTAGACGGCCATCGCGAACGCGGCGATCTGGCCTTCGGTCACGTCGCCCGTCGTCACGCCGCGCACGAAACGCGCGACATCGGCCGCGTCGAACGGCTCGCGGTCGCGCACCTTGCGAATGAATTCCTGCGGCAGGAAGGTCATGGTTTGCATAAGCGGTTGATTTTCAACGACACGATTGCATTCGACAGCATTCGAGGCGACGAAGGCGCCGCGCGGCCGGGCGACATCCCGCGAGAACAAACGCTAACACGAGTGCGCGCGCGGCACGCGAAAACCTGAAGCCCCGCGCAACCTCGACCGATTGGAACGACACGCGCCCGCGCGCGACAAAATCGAGACTCGGGCCGCGCGCATGTTTCGCGCTCGACGTGTTCCGCTCAGTCGCCGTGCGCGATCCTTGGCCTGCGTCGCGCACGGCAAACCGAATAAGCCCGGCCCGCATGGCCGGACAATCTGCAACGGGATCATCCGGAATCCTCTCGTTTCACGAGATGCGTATCGACCACGGAAACGCTCGAGCGGAAAAGCGCGCATTCCGTCTCGCGCCGCTCATTGCCTTCCGTTTCCGATCCCGACCGCCCCCGGCAGTCCCGTTGCAGGGTACACGCGGCCGTCGAATCGACGCGAGACGGCGAACACCCGCGCAAATCGCGAGCGCACCGGCGAATTTCAATAAACGTCGCCGTCTCGCACGGCCGAATAACGAGATAACGAATTCAAAAAAAGTAATCGCGCGCCTGTCGCCTGGCGGTCCGGAAATTCGGCATATCACTCTAACCGGGGATTTTCCCTGTCAAGGCGACGGGGGGGGCGGCCGTTAAGATGATCAAAGACAGGGAGGTCGACATGCGCTACGCCATCTTGATGCCGAAAGCCGAAGCACCGCTGGGTTACTACGATTCATCGGTCACGCCGACACCGGAAGACATGGCCGACTACCTCGCGAAAACGATGGGATTCGACGATCGCGACGACTGGATCGAGGCGTATGGCGTCGAGAAGCTCGGCTATGCGCCGGTTCATTGACGAATTGGCGTCCGGCGCGTCTTGCGCTTCTCATCACTTCTCATCGCTTCTCATCGCATCGCGTGGCCTCAAGCCGTCGCTCGCGTCTTCCGCGTCACGCCGCCGGGCACGTCGCGTTTCCGTTCACCCGTGCCGGCGGCCGGCCGGCGAATCGGATCGTTCGAGGAAGAAGACGATACGGCCGGCCGCAAAGCGCGGCCTGTTCAAGCGCGCCGACGCCATATCGGCAAGCGGAAAACATGATCGGCGCAGCCGCGCATCAGCCGGGCGCGTTTCGCCGCGAACCGTCGGAGCCGCGCGAGCGTGACGGCGCGCGCCAGCCGGTGCGTTGCGACGGCGTTGCCGCGGACGGCGGCGGGATTCACCGCGCGACGCAGCCGCAGCCCGGCTGATCGACGCCGCGCGGCGAGCCGGGCGGCGCGCTCCAACGCGCATGAAGCCGGGCATCATGCATTCGAGCGCGGCGCCCCCGCATCGCCCGGCGTCGCTCAATACCCCCCGCTGCGCGTCGCCCCCGCCCGGTGCCCGAGCGTCTCGAGCAGATTCCCGAGCAGCCCCGACGCGCCGAAGCGAAACGTCGCGCTCGTCAGATAGCCCGGGCCGAGCTCGCGCTGCGCGAGCGACAGGTATTGCGCCGCATCCTGCGCGGTGCGCACGCCGCCCGCCGCCTTGAAGCCGACCGTGCGGCCCGCGACGCGGATCGTCGCGAGCATCACGGCCGCCGCGTCGAGCGTCGCGTTCACCGCGACCTTGCCTGTCGACGTCTTCAGAAAATCCGCCCCCTCCTCGATCGCGATCTCGCTCGCGCGGCGGATCGCCGCTGCGTCGCGCAACTCGCCCGTCTCGAGGATCACCTTCAGACACTGGCTGCCCGCCGCCGCGCGGCATTGCGCGACGAGCTCGCGCCCGATCCGCTCGTTGCCGTCGGCGAGCGCGCGATACGGAAACACGACATCGATCTCGTCCGCGCCGCGCGCGAGCGCGTCGGCCGTCTCGCGCGCGGCCGCGTCCGGATCGGCCTCGCCGTGCGGAAAGTTCACGACGGTCGCCACCGGCAGCACGAGCCCGTGCCGCGCGAGCGCCGCATGCGCGACGCCGACGAAGCGCGGATACACGCACAGCGCGGCCGGCGTGCCGACCGGCGTGTCGGCCGACGCGGCGAGCGCGGCGATGCTGTCGTCGGTGTCGTCGTCGTTCAGCGACGTGAGGTCGATCAGGTGCAGCGCCTTCAGCGCCGCTTCGGTCAATTGGTTGCGATTCAACGAAAGCTCCATGCGAGCACCTCGTTCAGGAAAGGGACAGGAACAGCCCGGCAATCGTCGCGCTCATCAGGTTCGACAGCGTCGCGGCCGCGAGCGCGCGCAAGCCGTAGCGCGCGACGTCGGAGCGCATGCCGGGCTCGACCGCGGTGAAACCGCCCGTCAGGATCGCGATCGACGAGAAATTCGCGAAGCCGCACAGCGCGAACGACACGATCGCGATCGTCTTCGGCGCGAGCACCGGGAGCCCGGCCGCGACGACCTGCGCGGCGTCCTTCAGGTAGGGCGACAGCGCGCCGTACGCGACGAACTCGTTCAGGATCAGCTTCTGGCCGATGAAGCTGCCGGCCACCGACGCATCCCGCCACGGCACGCCGATCAGCCACGCGAGCGGCGAAAACAGCACGCCGAGCAGCGATTGCAGCGTGACGCCGGCAAAGCCGAGCCAGCCGGCGACGAGCCCGACCATCGCGTTCAGCAGCGCGATCAGGCCGATGAACGCGATCAGCATGGTACCGACGTTCACCGCGATGCGCATCCCGACGCCCGCGCCGGACGCGGCCGCCTCGATCACGTTCGCCGCGCGCTTCTCGTCGAATTCGAGCGAATCGACGACGACGCGCGACGGCTCCGTCGTCGGGCACAGCATCTTGCCGAACAGCAGGCCGCCCGGAATCGCCATGAACGACGCGGCGAGCAGATACTCCATCTTCACGCCGAGCCCCGCGTAGCCGGCGAGCACCGAGCCCGCGACCGACGCCATGCCGCTCGACATCACCGCGAACACTTCGGTCGGGCTCATCCGCCGGATGAACGGCTTCACGAACGCGGGCATCTCGCTCTGGCCGAGGAAGATCGTCGCGACGGCCGAACACGCCTCGATGCGGCTCACGCCGAGCAGCTTCGCCATCGCGGTGCCGACGATCCGGATCAGCCACTTCATCACGCCAACGTGGTACAGCACCGCGATCAGCGACGTGACGAACACGATCATCGGCAGCACGCGCAGCGCGAACGCGAAGCCGCCGTCGCCGAACAGCGCGAACATCTTGTCGCCGACGAGGCCGCCGAACAGGAACGCGACGCCGTGCTGCCCCATCTCGAGCACGCTGTTGACCGCGTGCGCGGTGGCGGCGAGCGCGTCGCGGCCGACGGGCACGAACAGCACGAGCGCGCCGATCGCAAGCTGCGTCGCGAGCGCCGCGACGACGGTGCGGGCGCTGATCGCCCGCCGGTTGATCGACAGCGCATAACCGACGCCGAGCAATACCACGATGCCACACAAGCTGCGCAAGATGTCCACGAACATACCTCGGATGCTGGGATGGGAAGCCGCCTTCGCCGGCGCGACCGGTCCGGCTCGCCGGCCGCCTCGATCGGACGCGCGAGCCCGTTTATTCATCGGACGAGAACATAACGTGCGCGGGCGGCGAACGCCAGTGGCCGGATCGATCGGGGAACGAAAGATGTTTGCTCGCGCATGCGGCGCGTGATTTCGATTGCCGGCGGGATTTTGGCGAGGTAGGAGCGCTGGCGTTCGGCTTCGGCGCGCACCTTGCCGCGAGTGGCGATACCGCGAAGCGACGAAGCAGCGAGGCGGCTTCGATCCGCCGCGCTACAGATCCAGCGTCACGCAGGGCGGCCCACTTTCCGCATCGCCGGCGCAATCCGGCGTCGCCATGCAGACGAGCGCCATGCCCGGCGCGACTTCCGCGTCGACCGTGCCGCCGTACCGAACCCGTCCGCCGAGCACGCGTGTCGTGCACGTGCCGCACGCGCCGGACCGGCAATTCGAGTCCGCCGGCACACCGTGCGCCTCCGCGAGTTCGAGCAGCGTGCCGTCACGCGGCGTCCATTCGACCGTGCGCCTCGACCGGCTGAACACGACGGTCGCCGCATGCGCGCCGGCCTGCCCGCCGGCTTTCGCGTCGTCTCCGCCGCCGCTCTTCTTGCCGCTCTTCTCGCCGCTCTTCTCGCCGCTCTTCTCGCCGTCGTTTCCGTCCCCGTTCCCGCCATGCTTCACGATGGGCTTTTCATCGGCCGCCACGATCGCGGCCGCGCCGCCTCGCAACGCCGTGCGCCGAACGCTCGCCGGCCCGAACGCCTCGAGGCGGATGCGCCCGTCCGGCACGTCGAGCGCGCGCAGCCCGTCGTACAGCGACTTCATGAACGAAGCCGGCCCGCACAGATAGAAGTCGTAGCTGCCGAAAGGCAACACGCGTTGCAGCGCATCGATGCTCACGCGGCCCGGCGACGCGCCGGCCGACGCGCCGTCGGCGCGGCTATCGAACAGGTGCACAGACAACGCCGGATGCGCGCGCGCCGCAGCGGCGAGATGCGCGGCGAACGGCCGCTCGTCGCCGCGCCGCGCGCCGTGCACGAAGTAGATCCGCTTCGCGTGCGCATCGGCCGGCGCACCGGCCGCACGGCGCGCGAGCACGGCGTTGAGCATCGCGATCATCGGCGTGATGCCGATCCCCGCCGACACGAACACGGCGGGCCGCGGGCTCGCCGCATCGAACGTGAACGCGCCGCGCGGCGCCGTCGCGTCGATCCGCACGCCGGGCCGCGCATGATCGTGCAGCCATGACGACGCGCGGCCGTCGCGCTTGACGCTGATCCGGTAGCGCCGGCCGTCGAATGCGTCGGACAGCGTGTAACTTCGGATCAGCGGTCCGGATTGCCCGGCCGCGGGCAACCGGATCGTCAGATGCTGGCCCGGCTCGAACGGCGCGAGCGGGCCCGCGTCGGCGGCTTCGAGCTCGAACGAGCGGACGTCGGGCGTCTCGTCGCGCACCGCCGCGACGACGAGCGTGCGCCAGCGTGCATCCGGCGACCGCGCCGAAATCGCGGCGGAAGCCTGCGGCATCTCCGCCTCGTTCGTCGCCTGCGTTGTATGCGGCGCTTCCGGGGCTTTCGGCCCGTCGCGCGTTTCCGATGCTTCCGATGCTTCCGATGCCTCGGACGCCTCGGACGCCTCGGACGCCTTCAACACTTTCGACAACATCGACGATTCCGGCAATTCCGCCGATTCCACCCTCGCCAGGCCCGCGACACCCGCCGCCCCCATCCCCGACGAAGACGAAGACGAAAACACCCCCGCCCCGCCCCACGCCGCGAACTGCGGCGCGAACCGCGGCGCCGACCACCGGAACGGCAGCACCGCCGCACTGCGCCGCACTTCGCGAATGCGCAAGCGCACGAGCCGCTGCGCGCCGTCGAACGCGGCGAGCGCCGGCCCGTCCCAGACGATCTCCGCGTCGGCCGCCACGTACAGCAGATCGCCGCGCGCGAAGTCGACGAACAGCAAACCCGCGCGCGGATCGCGCAGCAGGTTGCCGATCGTGTTGAAGAAGTTGTTGCCGCTGTAGTCGGGCGTCGTCAGCGTGCGGTCGTCGTCCACGCGCACGAAGCCGGGCGGTCCGCCGCGATGCGACACGTCCACGCCGCGCGCGCCGCCCGCCGCGTCCGACGTGTTCGCGGTCGCGATGAAGAACGTGTCCGCGCGCGCGAGCAGCGCGCGATCGTCGGCGTCGAGCCGCGCGGCGCGCCGCTGAGGCGGCGCGGCGTACGCCCGCTGCGGCGGCGCGGGCGTCGGCGTGCGGCTCTGGATGTACTTCGCGCAGTTGCCGAAGCTCTGGCCGACCGTCACCGACATCGCATCGCCCTCGAGCGACGCGACGACGCCGTTGATCCGGTTGCGCCGCCGCGTATGCAGCTCGATGCCGAGCCCACCGAGCAGACTGCCGACACGCCAACTGCCGGCGAGCGGATCGTCGCGCAGCGCGCCGCCCGCGATGTCGAGCGTGCGCGGCTGCGGCGACGAGATGAAGCCCGGCGCGCCGACGCGCAACGTCGCCCACGGCTGGCCGTCGCCGTCCACGCCGCCGACGACGAAGAACGGCAATTGCGCGAAGAACGCGCGGTGCTGATCGGGCATGAACGCACGGATGCCGCGCCCGCCGGACTCGGCGGCCGCGTCCGCGACGCCCGCGCGCCGCTGCGCGGCGAGCTCGCCGTCGTGGAACGGCGCGACGGACGGCGGCGCTTCGGGCGCCGCGGGTGCGGCTTGCGTCATGTCGTTCTCCTTCGCAATGGATTCGGCGTCGCGCGCGGCAGCGCGCGTCAGCGTCAGGCCGCGTCGGCCGCGCGCAGCCCCGCACGGCTCGCCGGCATCGGCACGAAGCCCGGCAGCGCCTCGATGCGCGCGAGCCACGCACGCAGATTCGGATATGGATCGAGCGACACGCCCCCCTCCGGCGCGTGCGCGATATACGCATACGCGGCCACGTCGGCGATCGTCGGATCGTCACCCGTCGCGAAGCGCTTGCCGGCGAGCTCGGGCTCGATCACGTCGAACAGCCGCCGCGCGATCCCGATCGCGCTCGCGTGATCGAGCGGCGCGCCGAACAGCGTGACGAGGCGCGCGGCGGCCGCGCCGTACGCGATCGGCCCCGCCGCGAGCGACAGCCAGCGCTGCACGGCGGCCGCGCGTGGCGGATCGTCGGGCAGCCACGACGGATCGCCGTAGCGCTTCGCGAGATAGACGAGGATCGCGTTCGAATCGAACAGCACGAATTCGCCGTCCTCGATGACGGGCACCTGGCCGAACGGATTGAGCGCGAGAAATTCGGGGCGGCGGTTCGCGCCGCCGCGCATGTCGACATCGACGAACTCGACGGGCAGGCCGAGCAGCGACAGGAACAGCTCGACGCGATGGCAGTGGCCGGACAGCCGGGTCCGGTGGAGCCGGATCGGCGCGGCGGGCGGGCGGTGGGCGGGCATGGGGCGGCACTCCTCGAATGAAGGGCGAAGAACCAAGAGAACAAAGGGCAAACGGCGAAGAACGAACGGCAACCACGCAAAACGACGGCAGCGCGGCGGCGGACGGCGCCGGCCATCATTGCGGCGCGGCGGCGGCCCGGCCATCGACACACGCAGCGTAGCGCGCGCATCGCGTTCACATAAGATGGATAATTGCCGAAACACAATCCTTGATGAATGGACAATCGGCGATGGCGGACATTCGCGACGTGAACCTGAACCGGCTGGCGATCTTCGTCGCCGTGGTGGAGGCCGGCTCGCTGACGGCGGCAGCCGAACGGCTCGGCCTCGCGAAGACGATGGTGAGCGCGCACATCCAGCGGCTCGAGGCGGAGGTCGGCGCGAGCCTCGTCGTGCGGACCACGCGGCGGCTCAACGTGACGCAGGCGGGCCGCACGTTCTACGACGCGTGCCGCGACATCCTGCGCGCGACCGAGACGGCGCTCGCCGCCGTGGCGGGCGAAGCGGGGCCGCTGCGCGGCACGCTGCGCGTGAGCGCGCCCGTCGATTACGGCGCGCTCGTCGTCGCGCCGGCGCTCGTCGCGCTGCGCGACGCGCATCCGGCGCTCGACATCGAGTTGCAGTGCGACGATCGCGTCGTCGATCTCGTGCGCGACAGCCTCGACGTCGCGATCCGGCTCGGCCGGCTCGCCGATTCGAACCATCGCGCGGTGAAGCTCGGCGGCTTCGAGCGCTGGCTCGTCGCGAGCCCCGCGTTCGTCGCGCGCCACGGCGCGCCGCCCGCGCCCGAAGCGCTCGGCGCGCTGCCGTACGTGATGCTGTCGACGGTGCCGCGCACGACGCTCGAGCTCGCGAACGCGCGCGGCGAGCGCGCGAGCGTGCGTTGCAGGCGCGCGTTCGCGTCGAACACGGCAACCGCGTGCCGCGCGGCGGTGCTCGCGGGCGGCGGCTTCGGCGTCGCGACGAGTTTCTCGAGCGCCGACGACATCGCGGCCGGCCGGCTCGTGCGCCTGCTGCCGGACTGGTCGTTTCCGCCCGGCGACATCCACGCGGTGTTTCCGTCGGCGAGCCATCCGTCCGCGAAGGTGCGCGCGTTGATCGATGCGCTCAAGACGCGGCTCGCCGCGTAGTGCGCAAGGCGCGGCTCGCCGCACAAGCGCGGGCCGCAAGCGCGCGCCGACTCGAAGCGGCGGCGCGGCGCCGGACGCCGCCGCCGCCCGCTCACCGCATCGCGAGAAACCGCAGCGTCCCGAGCAGCACCTTCCGGCAATTGCGCACCATCTTCTCCTCCGGATCGCGATAGCCGGTCAGCAGCCACGCCGCGCCGACGTTCGTCATCGCGCCGACGAGCGCGAGCCCGATGATCCGTTGGTTCGCGCGCTCGTCGGCGTCTTCGCTCACCGGCCCGGCGAACGAAATGATCATCTTGCCGAATTCGAGCAGATTGCGTTGATAGGTCGCGTCGGTTTCCGCGCTCACGCCCATCACTTCGAGCAGCAGCACGCGCGCGGCACAGGTGTCGCGCAAAAACGCGAAGAACGCCGCGAGCCCCGCGTCGACCCGCGCTTCGAGCCCGTCGCGCGAGCCGCCGAGCGCGTCGACCGCCTGCCTCACCGACGCGCGCAACCGCTCCGCGTGATGCTGATAGGTGCAGCGCAGCAACGCGTCGGCGCTGTCGAACGCCGCGTAGAAATAGCGATCGTTGAGCCTCGCTTCCTGGCAGATCGCGCGCACGGTCGCCCGGCGAAAGCCGGCCGTGCCGAAGATGCGCGTGCCCGCGCGGATCAGCGCGTCGCGGCGCTCCGCGGCGCGCGCCTCGGGTGCGATCCCGCCGTACGGGCGGCCCTTCTTGTCGAGTTCGAGAAAGTTCTCCATTTCGCTATTTGACATCAGCCAATGTCAAAATTAAAGTGGTGACGGCTCACACCACATTTAAAACTGACATAAATCACGAGACACCCTTAGGGAGGGCCGTCAGATGAGGAATTTCTCCGGCAAGGTGGCGGCGATCACGGGCGCGGGCTCCGGCATGGGGCGCAGCCTCGCCGTCGAGCTCGCGCGGCGTGGCTGTCATCTCGCGCTGAGTGACGTCAACGAAGGCAGCCTCGCGCAGACCGTCGCGATCTGCGCGGCGCACGGCGTGAAGATCACGTCGCAACGGCTCGACGTCGCGTCGCGCGACGCGGTGTTCGACTGGGCGCGCAAGACGCGCGACGCGCACGGCAAGGTCAACCTCGTCTTCAACAACGCGGGCGTGTCGCTCGCGGCGCCCGCCGAGACGGCGCGAATCGAAGACTTCGAATGGATCATGGGCATCAACTTCTGGGGCGTCGTGCACGGCACCCAGGCGTTCCTGCCGTATCTGCGCGAATCGGGCGACGGCCACGTGATCAACACGTCGAGCCTGTTCGGCCTCGTCGCGATGCCGACGCAAAGCGCCTACAACGCGACGAAGTTCGCGGTGCGCGGCTTCACCGAGGCGCTGCGCATGGAGCTCGAACTCGAAGGCGCGCCGGTGGGCGTGACCTGCGTGCATCCGGGCGGCGTCGCCACCAACATCGCGACCGCGTCGCGGATCGATTCGAGCATCGCGACGCTGACCGGTCAGGATGTCGAAACGCATCGCCGCGCGGCGAACCGGCTCATCAACGCGACGACGCCCGAGGCGGCCGCGCGCCAGATCATCGCGAGCGTCGAGCGCAACGCGCGACGCGTGCTCGTCGGCGCCGACGCGCGCCGCATCGACAAGCTCGCGCGCCTGTTCGGCTCCGCGTACCAGGTCTTCGTGCTGCGCTTCGTGCGCAGGTCGCGCGAGCGCAACTTCGCGCGGCAGCAGGCGGCGGCGCGAACCGCTCCCCCTTCCTCCATCAGCAAGGACCCCGCATGAGCTCGACGACAGACTGGAACGCCGCGCGCGCGCTCGACGATCACGCGCCGCAAGCGGCGACGGGCGGCAACGCCCGCGCCAAGACCGACTTCGACGTGCTGATCGTCGGCGCCGGCCTATCTGGCATCGGCGCCGCGTACTACCTGCGCGAGCGCTGCCCGGACGCGACGTACGCGATCCTCGAGGGCCGCGCGACGATGGGCGGCACGTGGGACCTGTTCCGCTATCCGGGCGTGCGTTCGGACTCCGACATGTTCACGCTCGGCTTCAGCTTCCGGCCGTGGCGCAGCGACAAGGCAATCTCGGACGGCCAGACGATCCTCGACTACATCAAGGACACCGCGCGCGCATACGGCTTCGACAAGACGATCCGCTTCAACCACAAGGTGACGGCCGCGAACTGGGATTCGGCGAGCGCGCGCTGGACCGTGCGCGTGCAGCGCGCGACGGACGATGGCCGGCACGAGCAAGCCGTCTACACGTGCCGCTTCCTCTACATGTGCAGCGGCTACTACGATTACGAAGAAGGCCACGCGCCGAGCTGGCCGGACATGGACGCGTACCAGGGCCGCATCGTGCATCCGCAGCACTGGCCGAGCGATCTCGACTACAAGGACAAGCGCGTCGTCGTGATCGGCAGCGGCGCGACCGCGGTGACGCTCGTGCCTTCGATGGCGGCCGACGCGCGCCACGTGACGATGCTGCAGCGCTCGCCGACCTACATCGTGTCACTGCCCGCGCGCGACGCGATCGCGAACACGCTGCGCCGCTGGCTGCCGTCGGGGCTCGCGCACCGGCTCGTGCGGCTGAAGAACGTGCTGCTGACGATGTACTTCTACAACCTCGCGCGCCGCCGCCCGGACGCGACGAAGAAGTTCATCATCCGCGCGGCGGGCAAGCAGCTCGGGCCGCAATTCGACGTCAACAAGCATCTGACGCCGCGCTACAAGCCGTGGGACCAGCGCCTCTGCCTCGTGCCGAACGGCGATCTCTTCAAGGCGATCCGCTCGGGCCGCGCGTCGATCGCCACCGACGAGATCGAGCGCTTCACGCCGACCGGCCTGCGCCTGAAAAGCGGCCAGCGCATCGATGCCGACGTGATCGTCACCGCGACGGGCCTGAAGCTGAAGATGCTGGGCGGCGCGGCCGTGACGGTCGACTCGCGTCCCGTCGATCTGTCGCAGACCGTGTCGTACAAGGGGATGATGTACAGCGGCGTGCCGAATCTCGCGTCGTCGTTCGGCTACACGAACGCATCGTGGACGCTGAAGGCCGAGCTGATCGCGCAATACGTGTGCCGGCTGCTCGAGCACATGCGCACGCACGGCTACGACGTCTGCGTGCCGCGGCTCGCCCCCGGGAGCATGGAGCTCGAACCCGTCGTCGACCTGACGTCGGGCTATATCCAGCGCGCCGCCGGCGTGCTGCCGAAGCAGGGCACGAAAAAGCCGTGGAAGTCCTACCAGAACTACGCGCGCGATTTCGCCACATTCAGGTTCGGCGCGCTCGCCGACGGCGCGATGCAGTTCGAGCGCCGCCGCCCGGCGCCCGCCGAACGTGACGCCACCCGTCAGCCCGCCTACGAAGGAAGGTGATCCCGATGATAGCCAAGCTGTTCCACTTTCTCGTCTACGCATTCGTCGCGCTCGTTGCGTTCACGCAGTACGCCGCGTATCGGATCAGAAAGACGTTTCCGCCCGAGGGCAAGTTCGTCGACGTCGGCGCGGACCGCCTGCACTACGTCGAATACGGCGAGGGCCCGCCGATCGTGTTCGTGCACGGCCTTTGCGGCCAGTTGCGCAACTTCGCGTATCTGGACCTGCAGCGGCTCGCTAAATCGCATCGCGTGATCCTCGTCGACCGCCCCGGCTCCGGCCGCTCGACGCGCGGCCCGCGCTCGAGCGCGAACGTCTATGCGCAGGCGCGCACGATCGCGATGTTCATCGCGACGCTCGGCCTCGACAAGCCCGTCGTCGTCGGCCACTCGCTCGGCGGCGCGATTTCGCTCGCGCTCGCGCTCGATCATCCGCAGGCCGTGAGCCGGATCGCGCTGATCGCGCCGCTCACGCACACCGAGACCGAGCCGCCCGGCCCGTTTCGCGGCCTCGCGCTGCGCTCGTCGCTCGTGCGCCGCTTCGTGTCGCTCACGCTCGGCCTTCCGGTCGCGATGCTGCAGAACCGCAAGGCGGTCGAACTGGTCTTCGCGCCCGAAGCGGTGCCGCACGACTTCGGCGTGAAGGGCGGCGGCCTGCTGGGGCTGCAGCCGCACGCGTTCTATTCGGCGTCGTCGGATCTCGTCGCCGCGCCGGAGGATCTGCCCGACATGGAAAGCCGCTATGCGTCGCTGACCGTGCCCGTCGACGTGCTGTACGGCCGAGGCGACGAGATCCTCAACTGGCAGCGTCACGGCGAGGCGCTGAAGAAGCGGCTCGACGCAGTCAATCTGACGGTCGTCGACGGCGGCCACATGCTGCCCGTCACGCAGCCCGCGCAGACGACGGACTGGCTGCTCGACGTCGCCGGCAAGCCGGTGGCCGCCGAGCCCAAGCGCGAGGCCGAAAGCGCGGAAAGCTGAATCGACGACCGACGGCGGCAGGTCTCGCGGCGCGTGCGGTTGCGCCGCGAAGCCTGCCGGTTCGCGCGATGCGCGCCGCCTTTCGGGCGGCGCGTTTTTTTTGATCGGCGAGCGCGGCGGCGAACGGCGCGCGATATTCCGTTGCATGCGCAACGAATCTGACCTGCGGCCGACCACAGGCCGGGATCATGACGAGAGCCTTCCGGCTCGATAACGGACGCCTTGCATCGCCGTGCCGCCCGCCGCGCGCCGATCGTGCGCCCACCGCCGCCCGCCCGTGCCGCCGCGGAATCGCCGCGCATTCATGCGGCAATCCGCCGCATGCGCATTCCGGGCCTGCCCAGCGAATCGGACTTGCGGCGGCGGCGAGCGATCGCCGCGCGAATCCGTGCGCGCCGATCGCGATAATCGGAAGGAAAAACTCCGCCCACGCCCGCGATCGCAAGAACACGCGCGACGCAAACGCCGAGGCGGCGGGCAAGCGAACCGCAAGGCCGCCGCGCCGCCCGCCACGCCCGTCCCCGTCTAGGGAATTGCCCTTGTGCTACGTCAGAATGCTCAAGAAAATGCGGCATTGCACGATAACCTGAATAACCGCCGCCTTCGCATGAGCTGAAACGCTCGCGAGGCGGCGCACGACACGGCGGTCCGATCGAACGGCGTCCACGCACCGCGACGCCGCCGCCCCGATCGCCAGACAAGCTCCCCCGACGCCATGCGCACGCGTTCGACCTCCTCCGTCACTCGTCACCTGCAGTCCCGGATGCAGCACCTGATGTCGCCGATGGGCGTAATCGTTTGCGGCGCGCTGCTGCTCACGCTGATCTGGCTGCTCTGCGCGCGCGTGCTGTACGAATCGCGCAAGGACGCGTACCTGCACGCGGTCGAAAACTCGCACAATCTCGCGCTGCTGCTCGAACGCGACATCGCGCGCAACGTCGAGCTGTACGATCTGTCGCTGCAGGCGGTCGTCGACGGCGTCAACGACCCGCGCATCATGGCGCTCGATCCCGCGATACGCAGCAAGGTGCTGTTCGACCGCGCGGCCACCGGCAAGTATCTCGGCACGATCTACGTGATGAACGAGCGCGGCGACATCGTGCTCGATTCGCACTTCCCGCGCCCGCCGCCCGTCGCGAACTTCTCGTATCGCGACTATTTCGCCTATCAGCGCGATCATCCGCAAGGCGGCCTCTACATCAGCAAACCGTACGCGGCGCGCCTGCGGCACGGCGCGCTGACGGTCGCGCTGAGCCGGCGCATCACGCGCGCCGACGGCTCGTTCGGCGGCGTCGTCGTCGGCACGCTCAGCATCGACTACTTCCGCTCGCTGCTCGACGGCCTGTCGGTCGGCCCGGGCGGCACGGCGTCGGTCTTCGGGACCAACGGGCTGCTCATCACGCGCCTGCCGTTCGATCCGAAGATGGTCGGGCGCAGCATCGTCGGCTCGGACCTCTACGCGCACGCGAGCGCGAGCGACGAAGGCGTGTTCACCGGCGTCGCGTCGATCGACGGCGTGCGTCGGCTCTATGTGTACAAGCGGCTGCCGGGGCTGCCGATCATCGTCAACGTGTCGCCCACCGAGCAGCACGTGTTTCTGCAGTGGCGCATACGGGCGCAGCGGCTCGTCGCGCTGATGCTCGTGTTCGGCGTCGTGATCGTCGGCGGCACCGCGCTGCTGTCGCGCGAGCTGCGCTGGCGACGGCACGCGGAGCTGCACCTTCAGCGCCTCGCGCGCACCGACGCGCTGACGGGCCTCGGCAACCGCCGCGCGTTCGACGAGAACCTGCGCAGCGAATGGGCGCGCGCGCTGCGCACCGGCCGGCCGCTGTCGCTGCTGTTCGTCGACATCGATCAGTTCAAGGCCTACAACGACCACTACGGCCATCAGGCGGGCGACGACGTGCTGCGCGAAGTCGGCCGCTGCCTCGCGCTGAACGTGCGCCGCGCGGCCGACGACGTCTCGCGCTACGGCGGCGAGGAGTTCGTGATCACGCTGCCGGACATCGACGCAAAAAGCGCGGCCGCGATCGCCGAGCACATCCGCCGCGCGGTCTACGATCTCGACATCGAGCATGTGAGGAGCCCGTACGCGCGCGTGACCGTCAGCATCGGCCTCGTCACGTCGCACGAGCACGCCGCGCACTCCGACACGACGCTCGTCAAGATGGCCGACGCCGCGCTGTACCAAGCGAAATCGACGGGACGCAACCGCGTCTGCGACGCGCAGCACGCCTGAGCCGGCGCGTACGCGGCGGCCGCGCCGCGTTCGGGCTCGCGATCGCGCCCGGAAGGAACCGCGGCCGCGCGATCCGGTCATTCGTATACGCTATTGCCTTGTCCACACTCGAATCCCCTGCCCTGAACCATGCGCGTCGGCCGCCCCGTTCCCGCCCTCCCCCAACCCGTCTGCGACTACTGCGGCGCGAAAGCGCTGCTCGCACGCTTCGGCGACGACGCATACCCGTACCGCGAAGATCACGGCGAGCTGTGGATCTGTGCGCCGTGCGACGCGTGGATCGGCGTCTTCGCGCGCAGCCGGCGCCACGTGCCGCTCGGCCGGCTCGCGAACGCCGAGCTCAGGCACGCGAAATCCGAATTGCATGCGGCCCTCGAGCCGCTCGTCGCCGCAAAGATGCGGCGCGACGGCTGCAATGCGTTCGAGGCGCGTGCGAAGGGAATCCGCTGGCTCGCGACGCAGTTGGGGCTCGACGCCGCGTCGAGCACGATTCACACGTTCGATCTCGATGCATGCCGAAATGCGCTGCGGCTCGTCGAGCAATTCACGTCGCGCAAATCCCTATCCTCGAATTCGTAATACGGATTCGGCGCATCCATTTCGCCTCGAACGCCTTCCGCGGATTGCGCCGGCAACCCGCGCTTATCGAATTCGCGCCAAACGAATTACGACTCTAAATTTTTTAGATCGGATCAAAAAAAGTTTGACGCCTTGATTTTTTACTTGCTATCTTTTCGCAGACAAATGCCGCCGAAGGCACGCGGCACAAGCATTACCCGACATCACCCTAACCGAATTCTTCCAACTCAATTACATCGTTGACGAGGGGCGGCATTCAAATCACGAAGAAACCGCAGAGAATTTCCGGGCCACCGATTGACTCCTGATTAACCGGCAATCCGACGCCATTCATCGCAATTCGGAAATACCGAAAATCACTCGATTCACTGCGGATTTTCGAGATTGGATTTTCCGGCGATGTGGGCGGAGCCGGAATATCGAGTGTCGGGCCCATGCACTCGACAAACGGCGCGCGACAAGAGGGCATCGCGCATCGGCAACGCTGCCTGTTTCGCGCACGGTGCAACTCGCCCCGCGCCAACTGCGCAACAGAACGTGTGATCGATCTCGCACGCCGCTTCGCCGCGGCTGCGTGACGGGAATCGTGTTGTCCGAAATCGCAGGAAAGCGCGGCGCAGCGGCCGCGTCGGACCACCGCCGGGCCGATGCGCCGCCAGGGTCGCGAAACGGTTTTCGGCGCGTCGAACGCGGCCTTTCGCGCGCCATATGAATGGGATTCCTAAGCATCCGACGAACGACTGATCGAAACGCGCGGGCTCGCTCGACGCGAACGCCGTGCGAAACGGCGCCGCGCCGCCGCCGCATTCCATCGAAGGGAGGAAATCATGTCGCCGTGAACGTCTGCCGCGCCGCATCGCCGTGCATCGGCTGCACGCCGCGCGTCCCTACCCCGTCGGAGCGCGCCGTCGCATCCGTTCATCACCGTCTTATTGGGGCTCAAAAATGCAGAGAACTCAGCATGTCAACCGGCTATTCTCGAAACGCTTCGCGCTGTCGCGGCTACCGCTGGCGATTGCCGCCACGCTGTCCCCGCTCCTCGCGCACGCGGCGCCCGACTGGGTGCCCACCCGCACCGGCGCGTTCCTGATCGCGCGCGCGCCCGCATCGCAGACGCTCGCGAAAACCGCGCCGAGCTATGCGCTCAACATGATCGGCACGCCCGAGCTCACCGACACGAACGTCACGCCGCTCGAGCTGAGCCAGCCGCTGCGCGTGACCATCGTGCTGAAGAGCCGCAACGAAGCGCAGCTCGACGCACTCGTGCGCGAGGTGAACCAGCCCGGTAGCGCGAACTATCGCAAGTACCTGACGCCCGAGCAGTTCAAGGCGCGCTTCGCGCCGACCGACGGCCAGGTGCGGGCCGTCGTCGCGCACCTGAAGGCGAACGGCTTCGGCGACATCACGGTGTCGGCGAACAACAAGCTGATCTTCGCGCAAGGCAACGCGTCGAACGCGGAGCGCGGCTTCCGCACGACGCTCAAGCGCTTCAGCTATCGCGGCAAGGCAGTCTATGCGAACGACTCGGCCGCGCTGGTTCCCGCGTCGCTGAGCCCGTTCGTCGAATCGGTGCTCGGGCTGCAAAGCGCGGCCGTTCCACATCGGCTGATCCATCGCGGCACGCCGGCCGGCGCGCGCATCCAGACCGACACGATCACGAAGAACGCGGCAGCGAGCAGCTCGCAGGTCGGCCATCAGCCGACCGATTTCGCGCAGATCTACGGCGCGAGCGGGCTGCCCGCCGCGACCAACACGACGGTCGGGATCATCACGTGGGGCGACATGACGCAGACGATCGCCGACCTGAACACGTTCACGCAGAACGCGGGCCTGCCGAGCGTGAACACCGCCGTCGTCGCGGGCAGCTCGGGCACGCTCGCGGACGACGGCGATCCGGGCGAATGGGATCTCGACAGCCAGACGATCATCGGCACGTCGGGCGGCGTGAAGCAACTGATCTTCTATGCGGCCGTCAACGGCGACAGCAACGACAGCGGCCTCACGAACGCGACGCTGACCGCCGCGTACAACAAGGCCGTCACCGACGACGTCGCGAAGATCATCAACGTATCGCTCGGCGAGGACGAAGCGGCCTCGAATTCGGACGGCTCGCTCGCCGCGAACGACGCGGTGTTCAAGCAGGCTGTCGCGCAGGGGCAGATCTTCTCGGTGTCGTCCGGCGACGCGGGCGTCTATCAATGGTCGACCTCGCCGTACGGTGCGCCGGGCTACGTCGGCACCTACAGCGGCGGCAAGGTGACGACGAAGATCAATCTGGCGAAGTACAGCGTGTCGTCGCCGGCAAGCTCGCCGTATGTCGTCGCGGTCGGCGGCACGACGCTGTCGACGAGCGGCACGACGACCTGGGCGGGCGAGACCGTCTGGAACGAAGGGCTCGCCTACGCGGACGTCAGCGGCAGCGGCCAGCCGCTCGACAGCGCGGTGCGCCTGTGGGCGACGGGCGGCGGCGTCAGCGGCTACGAAGCGGCGCCGAGCTGGCAGACGGCCGCGCTCGGCAGCTCGGTGACGAAGCGCGTCGTGCCGGACGTCGCGTTCGACGCCGCCCAAGCGACGGGCGCGTATCTCGTGATCAACGGCCAAGCGAATCAGTTGGTCGGCGGCACGAGCCTCGCGTCGCCGATCTTCGTCGGCGGCTGGGCGCGCGTCGAATCGGCGAACGGCAACAGCCTCGGCCTGCCGACGTCGGCGTTCTACCAGGGCCTGCCGGGCAATCCGTCGCTCATTCACGACGTGACGTCGGGCAACAATGGCTACAACAGCTACGGCTACAGCGCGAAGTCCGGATGGGATGACGACACCGGCTTCGGCAGCCTCGACTTCGCGAAGGTCAGCGCGAGTTCGGTCAAGTAGCGGGAGGGAGTCGCCGCGCGTCGCCCGTTCGGGATGCGCGGCGGTGTCGGGGCGGTGTCGGGGCACGATGGGGCACGATGGGGCACGATGGGGCACGATGGGCGGCGTGCGGATCGGTCGATCGATGCCGGCCGAACGGTCGGTCAAAGCCGCATCGATCTCACTCCCATTTTCGAATCGCGCCGTTCTCGTCAGGAATCGCAACGCATTTGACACATTCGAATTCGCGCCGCCCGTACGCGCATTGACGTTCGATGCGCGGCTCTCGCGATCCCCCCTTGTTCCATGTTCCGTTCCGCGTTCCCGACGCCCCCGTTACGTCGTGCGGAACGTCACGTAGCGGAACCGGAACACGCTCATGGCGGCCTCGCAGAAAATCCGACTTTTCCGGCGAATTTCGAACGATTAATCGATCATTTAATATTTTTTATACATTAACGAAGATAAACTCTACGAAATAACCAATGGTACGAAAATTGCATCGACGACTGGCATCAAGATTTATCTGGGAGCCTGTCATGCAAAAACTGTTCAATAAATCGGCCATCGCAATCGGCATTTCCACCCTTCTCGCTCTGTCCGGCTGCGGCTCGGTCGACGGCCCGTCGCTGTCGGCCGGCGGCGTCAAGCCCGCCACCGTCGGCAATTCGGGGACTTCGGGGACCTCCGGTACATCGGGCACTTCCGGCACGTCGGGTTCGGGCGGCACGTCCGGATCGTCGGGTTCGGGGACTTCGGGCACGTCGGGGACTTCGGGCACCTCGGGGACCTCCGGTACGTCGGGCACTTCCGGTACGTCGGGCACTTCCGGCACCTCGGGGACTTCCGGTACCTCGGGCACCTCCGGCACCTCGGGGACTTCCGGCACCTCGGGCACTTCCGGTACGTCGGGCACTTCCGGCACCTCGGGGACTTCCGGCACCTCGGGGACTTCCGGTACGTCGGGCACCTCCGGTACGTCGGGCACCTCCGGTACGTCGGGCACCTCCGGCACGTCGGGGACCTCCGGTACGTCGGGCACCTCCGGTACGTCGGGCACCTCCGGTACGTCGGGCACCTCCGGTACGTCGGGCACCTCCGGTACGTCGGGCACCTCCGGTACGTCGGGCACCTCCGGTACGTCGGGCACCTCCGGTACGTCGGGCACCTCCGGCACCGCCTCCTCCCCGCTCGGCAATATCCTCGCGCAGACCGGCAACCTGATCACCGCGACGGGCACCGTCGTCTCCGCCACCGGCAACCAGATCTCTGGGACGTCGGTGCCGGGCGTCAACAGCGCGACGACCACGAACCTCGGCAACGCCGTCAGCTCGCTCGGCAACGGCGTCCAGACGCTCGGCAACGGCACCGCCGCCGGCCTCGGCACGCTCGGCACGTCGACGAACCCGCTCGGGCCGACGCTCACGTCGACATCGGGCGTCGTATCGAACGTCGGCAATGCGGTTTCGTCGCTCGGCGGCGTCGTGACGAGCATCGGCACCGGCCCGCTCGCGCCGCTCGCCCCCGTCACGTCGCCGCTCGGCGGCGCGGTCGGCACGCTCGGCAGCACCGTCACGCAGGTCGGCTCAGGCCTGAACAACGTGCTCACGAGCGCGCCCATCCAGCAGCTCGAGACGGGCGTCAGCTCGATCATCAATCCGATCACGAACGCCGTCTCCGGCACGACGCAGACGATCGGCACCGCCACCGGCCTCGGCGCGCCGGTCAACAACCTGCTGACCACCGTCGGCAACGGGCTGAACGCGGCCGGCACGAAGGTGTCGGGCTCGACGAACAACCAGGTGGTCCAGGCGGTCGGCGGCGTCGTCAGCCAGCTCGGCAACACGGTCACGAGCGTCGGCGGCCTGCTGACGGGCGGCACGACCAATCCGCTTGCGCCGATCACCGGCGTGCTGTCCGGCGGCTCGACCAACCCGCTCGCGCCGATCACCGGCGTCGCGGGCTCGCTGAGCGGCACGCTCGGCGCCAACGCGGGCCTCACGGCGGGCACGACGCAGCCGGGCGCGACGACGAATCCGCTCGCGCCCGTCACCGGCCTGCTCGGCGGCCTGTCGGGTTCGGCGGGCGGCAACGCGACGGCGGGCCTGACCGCCGCGCTCGCGCCCGTCACGAATCTCGTCGGCTCGCTGACCGCCGGCATGACCGGCGCCGTCGCGGCAACGCCGCCCGCCACGACCGCCGGCTCGACGACGACCGCGCCCGCCACGGGCGTCGTCGGCAGCCTGACCGGCGGCGCGACCGCGAGCGGCACGTCGACGACGAACCTGCTCGCGCCCGTGACCAACCTGATCGGCGGGCTGCTCGGCAGCGTGTCGGGCAAGTAGGCGCAGGCAAGCCGAACGGCGCGGCGGCCGGGTCCAACCATTCCAAACGCCCGGCCGCCCGCCGTCCATGTCATGACACGGGGGATGACATGCAATCCACTCTCGACAGCGTCGCGAACGCGCAAGAACGGCCGCCGCGTTCGGCGACGCCATTTTCGATCGGCCTCGCCGGCATCGCCGCGGGGCTCTTCACGCTGTGGGCGTCGCGCGGCGCGGCCGCGCTGACGGGCACCGAGCGCAGCCTGCTCGCGTGCGCGGCGATCATCGCGACGATCGGCGCATACGAGCTGTTCGTCGCGCGCGTCCATCTGCGGCCGAGCGCCGGCCTCGCGAATCGCGCGCTGCGGCCGCTCAGCATCGCGCGCGTGTCGCTGCGGCTCGCCGCGCTCGCGTCGGTGTACGCGGGCTTCGCGCTCGTCTACTGGCTGCTGCCCGAGTATCACGGCGCGTTCTACCAGCCGTTCTGGTCGCTCGTCGGCATGCTCGCGCCGTACGTCGCGCTCACCGCGCCGCTCTATTTCGGCTGGATGGACCGGCGCATGCGCGACGTCGACGACGCGTATCTGTGCTGGGGCCGGTGGCTGTTGCGCGGACAGCGCCCGGCCGACTGGCGGCCGATCCGCGAGATGCTCGCCGGCTGGGCCGTGAAGGCGTTCTTCCTGCCGCTGATGGTCGTCTATCTGTCGACGGATGCCGAGCGCATCGGCGCGTCGTTCGCGAGCGCCGCGAGCGCGCCGTTCTCGCTCGCGACTTTCCGCTTCATGTACGACCTGTCGTACACGATGGACCTGATGTTCGGCGCGGTCGGCTATCTGTGCACGTTCCGCCTGCTCGATTCGCACGTGCGCAGCGCCGAGCCGACGACGCTCGGCTGGCTCGCCGCGCTGATCTGCTATCAACCGTTCTGGTCGCTGATCGCGAACAACTACATCCGCTACGAAGGCTCGATGTTCTGGGACAACTGGCTGCTGTCGGTGCCCGTGATCCGATTCGCGTGGGGCGCGGTCATCGTCGTGCTGCTGCTCTGCTATGCATTGTCGACGATCTCGTTCGGGCTGCGCTTCTCGAACCTGACCAACCGCGGCATCATCACGTCGGGCCCGTACCGGTTCACGAAGCATCCCGCGTATCTCGCGAAGAACCTGTCGTACTGGATGATCTCGGTGCCGTTCGTCGAGCCGCTCGGATGGCGTCTCGCGATCATGCATTCGGCGGCGCTCGTCGCGGTGAATCTGCTGTACTGGCTGCGCGCGAAAACCGAGGAGCGGCATCTGATGCGCGATCCCGACTATCGCGCGTACGCCGAATGGATCGCGCGGCACGGGATGTTCGCGAAGCTCGGGCGGATGGTTGGATGGGGGCAGCGCGCGTAACGCCGCGGCCCGACGATCGACGCCCGGCGCGCGCCGGCACGCCGCCGCGCGCCGAGCGCGCCCGTGCTCGGCATCGCCAGGAGGCCGCGCGATCGGCCGGGCGCGAAGCTGGAATCGTCGCGCGCGCATCGAACGATGTCGAAGCCGGCGCATGCGCGCTTCGGCCCTCGGCGCGACGACATTTCGAGATTGCCTGTCCGGATGACAGGCACGCTCACACTTTCTGACATTCGCGCGGCAATCGAACGCGAACCGCCGGCATACCGAAACGCCGAAACGGCGCCGAGCCGCGCGATCGCCCCGCCGGCCCAACATCCGTCGCCCCCCGCATGACTTCGCACCGCTAACGATCGCACGCGCGGCCCGCGCCGGCCGCCTCGCCCGCGCGCGACCTTCCGCCAATCGCGCGCCACCTCCCATCGTCTTCCCCCTATTTTTCGCCGCCGCCGACGCCGATTCCCCGCCTTCTGCGCGATCCGCGTAGTGTGGGCTGTCGTACTTTCCCGGCCGGACGGCAACGCTATCCTTCGACGCAGATGCATGGCTCGCGCGTCGATCCATGTTCGACGCCGCCGCCCTTGGGCGGCGGCGCCCGCCAACCGGGCCGTCGGGCGACGGCCGGCCGCGCGAACGCGTCCACGGGCGCGCAGCCCGAGTGAATCAGACGAATCGAGCCGGCGCCGCCCTCGTTGCGGCATCGCTCGCTGATTGAAGGCGGCGCCCGCAACCGTTCGAGACCCGACGATGTCAGCCCGCAAGACCCGGCGGTTCGATCCGCAGTTCGACTCGCCACCCGACCACTACGCACCGATGCCACGTATCTCGAAGATACACGGACTCTGGGCGGCGACGTTCGTCATCGCAGTCGCGAGCGACGTGCTGTCCGGCGCGATCCGTTACTACACGTCGCTCGCCGGCGTCGCGCCGCTCGGCTATCTGCCGAAGGCGCTGATGGTTGCGTGCCTCGGGCTCGCGATCGTCCGGCAGCCGAAAGCGAGCCACGTGCTCGTCGCCGCGTACCTCGCGGCGCAGACGTGCGTGTCGCTCGCGAACGGCGTGAGCCTGAGCGCGGTCGGCTTCTGGATCTGGACGATCGCGCCGATGCTGTTCGCGATCGTGATGCCGCCGCAAGCGCTCGACAAGCTCGAGTCGCCGCGAATGCTCGGCGCATTCGTCGCGCTCGCGCTGCTGTGCATCGGCGGCGTGCTGCTCAACTATTTCGTGAAGCTGCCGTGGGTCGGCGGCAGCGTCGACATCGGCGGCGTCAGCGTGCAGCTCGCGAAATCCTCGTATGTCGGCACCTCGTCGCGGCTGCCCGGCTTCGGCCGCAGCAGCGCGACGACGGGCCTGATGATCGGACTGCTGACGACCTGGATCTTCCCGCGCCTGCGCTCGCGGCTCGCGCTCGCCGCGCTGCTCTCGATCGCGGCGGTCGGCATCTGGGCGACGACGAACAAGACGACGCTCGTCGCGCTCGCGCTCGTCGTCGCGCTGCATTGCATGCTGCGCGCGCATTCGCTTCGCACCGTGTGCCTCTGGGCGACCGCGCTCACGATCGCGCTGCCGATCGCCGGCTGGATCGCGACGCTCGCGAGCACGCAGGACGTCGGCAGCTCGGGCTCGCTGTCGTCGATGCAGGACCGCTTCATCAACACATGGCCGCTGCTGATCGAAGGGCTGCTGCGCGAGCACATGATCTGGTTCGGCATCGGGCCGGGCGGATTCGGCGCGGCGGTCGGCTACTACACAGCCGATTTCGGCTTCAACGTCGGCTACGCGGACAACATGGCGCTCTACACGGTCGCGAACTTCGGCGTGATCGGCGCCGCACTGATCCTCGCCGCATTCGTGCGCCTGATCCTCGCGCGGCCGGCGAACGATCGGCCTGTCTGGCTGATGCTGTGCTTCCTGCTCGTGAGCGGCCTGACGACGGACATCTGCGAGACGATCGGTTGCCTGCTGTTCCTCGGCCTGACGCTGCGCTCGATCAACCTGCACGCGCCGCGGCGCGCACGCATCGCGAGCGCGCGCATCGCGTTCGAGCGGCTGCGATGCGACACGGGCGCGGCCGCGCCGAACGCGCGCTGACGCCGCGATGCACCGCAAAGGAAACGACGATATGAAGAACCCGACGCCCAACCCGCGCCGCCGGCAGCTCGTCGCGCTCGCAGGCGCGATGCTCGCCGCGCCCGGCCTGTCGCACGCGGCGACGACCGTCGTGCTGGACGCCGCCCAAGCGGGCGCCGACGCGAGGCGCCGCTATATCGACTTGCCCGGCTTCATCGCATCGCGCGGGACCACCGGTATCGCCGTGCACGAAATCGACGATATGACGCTGCTCGACGCGGTGAAGGACGCGGGCTTCTCGTTCGTCCGCGCGGACCTGTTCTGGGAGGCTGTCGATACGCCGCACGGCTGGGACTTCTCGAGATACGACGCGCTCGTCGCCAACCTGGCCGAGCGCGGGCTCGGCGCGCTGTTCATTCTCGGCGGCATTCATCGCCGGTACAGCCCGAACCAGCCGCCGACGACGCCCGCCCAGCTCGCCGCGTTTCGTCAGTACGTGTTCAACGCCGCGCAGCGCTACAAAGGCAAGCCGGTGCGCTTCGAGGTGTGGAACGAGCAGGATCACAAGACCTACTGGCACGGCGAGCCATCGCCCGCCGCTTACCGGAACGTGCTGAAGCTGGCGGTGCAGGCGGTGAAGGCCGCGAATCCCGAGGCGGCCGTCGCGACGGGCGGCGTGCAGCAAGTCAACCGCACGTTCATCCGCGCGGTCGGCGACATCGCCAGCCCGGCGCAGCCCGCGCCCGACGCGATCAGCGTGCATCCGTACCGGCAGACCGAACCGGAAACGGTGTTCGCCGACTACGCGGCGCTGCGGCGCGACCTGTCGTCGTACCGGACGCGGCCGCAAATCTGGGCGACCGAATGGTCGTATCCGAGCTACGGCTACAACTACGTGGCCGACATCGGCGACGGCCATTCGAGCATCGCGCGCGCGCGCCAGGCGAACTACGCGGTGCGACTGCTGCTCGCGAACTGGATTTCGCAGATCGGGCTCACGTCGTACTACGACATTCGCAACGACGGCCGCGATCGCAGGAACATGGAGCACAACTTCGGACTCCTCGACGCGGACGATGCGGCGCTGCCCGCGTACGTCGCGGTTCGCCGGCTTTTCTCGTTCACCGCCAACGCCACGCGCGCTCAGTATTGTCTGGATTCGGACGCGCGCTACGTGGTGCTGAAGCTCGCCGCCGCACGCGCGACGAAGTACGCGGTCTGGTGCTACGGCAACGGCAACGCGATCGGCGTCGATCTGTCGCGGTTGCCCGCCGGCGCGGCCGTGACCGACATGTACGGCGCCGGACTCGACGCCGGCAATCGCAGGCGGCTCGACGTGCCCGAGGCACGCGGGCCGGTATTCATCACGATCGGGGCATGAGCGTCGTGCCCGGCTCCACGGCCGCACCGGGCCGGATTCGCTCGACGCTCGATGAAGAGGATTGACTGAGAGGATTGCGGCGGCCCGCATCGCGGCCGCCGTCGCATATCACGGGAAATAACGATGGATCTGAAAGCACAACCGATTTCGGCGACACCGCACGCCAAGCGAAACGACGGGCTCGCGAGCCTCTGGTGGAGCGTCGTTCGGCACCGGCGGCTCTTCGCGGCGATCGTCGCCGCGTTCCTCGCGCTGGGCGTCCTGTACGCGCTCGTCGCCACGCCGCAGTACCGCGCCGAAGCGTTGCTGCGAATCCAGACGAAGCCCGGATCGGCGATCAGCGCACTGTCCGACGTGTCCGGCACGATCTCGAACGGCCCGTCCGCGAACGACGAGAGCGAGGTGCTGACCTCGCGCGCGATCGTCGGCGCGGCGATCGAGCAGATCGGCGCGAACCTCGAGATCCGCACGCTCGGCCATTTCCCGCTCATCGGCCGCCTGCTCGCGTCCGGGCATGCGAACGACGACAAGCTCGCGCCGCCGCTGCTCGGTCTGTCCGGCTTCGCATGGGGCGGCGAGAAACTGAAGCTCGGCGAATTCTCGCTGCCGGACGCCGCGCTCGGCGACAAGTTCCGGCTCGTCGCGGGCGACGCCGGACAATGGACGCTCTACGACAAGGAAGACCGCCTGCTCGCGCGCGGCGCGCTCGGCGACAGCGTGCCGTTCACCGTCGCCGTCGACGGCGAACGCGCTCAACCCGGCCGGATTCGCGTCGACACGCTGCGCGCGCGCTCGGGCATCGCGTTCTCGATCGTCAAGGAACCCACGCAGCGCGTCTACGACGATGTGATGAAGAAGATGAAGACGGTCGTGTCGAATCGCGATTCGACGCTCGAAGAGCCGTCGATGATGAAGCTCGTCTATCAGGCCGACACGCCGCAGCGCGTGCAGGAGATGGTCAACGCGATCGTGCGCGTCTATCTGGACCAGGACATCAAGTATCGCGCGGAAAAGGCGCAGCGCAATCTCGACTCGCTGCACGCACGGCTGCCCGGCCTGAAGAAGGACCTCGAGAAAGCGGAGGACGCGCTGAACCGGTATCGCACGACGACGGGCACGATCGACGTCGACCAGCAAGGCATCGCGCTCATCAACCGGCTGAACTCGCTGTCCGAGCATCAGACGGTGCTGCAGCTCGCGCTCGACAACGTGAAGGCGCGGTTCCTGCCGGGCAGCACCACGTATCAAACCGTGCAGACGCAGCTCAATCAGGTGAAGAAGGAGATCCAGCAGACGACGACGGCAGCCAACAAGCTGCCCACCGCGCAGCGAGAATTCGTTCGACTGTCGCGCCAGGTGTCGGTCGCGACGCAGCTCTACACGAGCGTGCTGACCAATGCGCAGCAACTCGAGATCGCCGTGGCCAGCACGACGCCCGGCGTGAGCGTCGTCGACTGGGCGAACAAGCCGTACAAGAAGGCCTGGCCGCAACGCGGCATCGTCGTGCTTGGCGCGCTGCTGGGCGGACTGTTCGCGGGCCTCGCCGCCGCCTATCTGCTCGCGCGCCATCGCGACGAACTGAGCGGGCCGTCGTCGATCGCGAACGTATCCGACATTCCTTGCGTCGCGGTGGTCGCGCCGTCCGCGGAATCGCTCGCGCTCAACGACGATCGATCCGGCAAGGCGCGCGCGACAGTGAAGCCGCTCGCCGCGCAATGCCCGAACGATCCGGGCGTCGAGGCGCTGCGCGCGCTGCGCACGAGCCTGCGCGCGGCGCTCGCGCACGACGGCCGCGGCGGCGGCAAGGTGGTCGTGTTCGCCGGCCCGACGGCGGGCGTCGGCAGCAGCTTCGTCGCATCGAATCTCGCCTATCTGTTCGCCGACGCGAACGCGTCGGTGCTCTTCGTCGACGCCGACATGCGCGGCGGCTCGCACAACCCGCTCGGCGTGGGCCGCAACGGCGGCGCGATCGGTCTTGCGAACGTGCTCGAAGGCGGGCAGCCGCTCGAAAAGGCGATCGTCAAGCTCGGCAAGAGCAAGCTGTCGGTGATGACGCCCGGCACGCTCACGGGATCGAATCCGGGCGAGTTGCTCGAACGCCCGGAATTCCCGCAGTTGCTCGCGGCATTGCGCACGCGTTTCGACTTCGTGATCGTCGACGCGCCGCCCGTGCTGCCGTACAGCGACACGCTGTCGATCGCCGCGCAAGACTGCGACGCGGTGCTGCTCGTGTCGCGCGGCAGAACGACGCGCGCGTCGGAACTCGAAACGGCGCTGCAGCGCCTCGACAGCGTCGACGCGAAAATCGCCGGTCACGTCTTCAATGCATATGTCGCGCCGCCGCGCCCGCCCCGGACGTCGCTGCGCGACGAGTGGCGCGAAATCGTCGCGCGTGGGACGAAGCCTCACCGCCCTGCACGGCCCGCGCAAGCGAAGCAGACGTTCAAGCTCGCGAAGAGCGCGGTCGCGAAGGCCTCCCGAAACTGAAGGTGGCCGTTCCGGTTTCGCCGGATTCCGAATCAATACGATATAAAGAAGCAATCAACGCAAAACCGGAGATTTAAAAACCTCCGGTTTTTTATTGGCTCAAACGTTCATCCATCCGCCACAACGACGACGATCGTTTCATGAATCGATCGCGAATCGAACTAGAACCCGACTAGATAAAACACTCGATCGTCTTCTGCCGCCCGTGCGCGCCGCGCACGAGCCGACCTCATCCATGCAGGCCGCGAAGGCCCGTCACATAAGCGCTCTACACTTTTCGACACTGCGGCATTTGCCCTCTCGAAGCGTGTCGCGAACGTTCTCCAGACCTCACGCCGAGTAGGCAAAAGCCATCCGGAAGCCACTATTTATCTCTCGAGCGCGAACATTCGCGGCGATCGATACGGAATTTTGAGATAGGTTTATCTCAATTTAACCTAAAATAGAGTTTTCCTTGATCGGAGAACCCATCATGAAGCGCCTAGCCGCGGTTGCCACGAGCGTGACACAATCGATTGGCATTCCTATCCATTACACGAAAGCAACGGCCATATTGTTCACGCTGCTGCTCTGCGCCTGCGGCGGCGGCGGAGACCAAAGCAAGGTCAATGCCGCCGCCTCGCCCGTCAACAGCGTCGTCGCGCCGGCTGCCGGTACGTCGTCATCCGGCACGGCCGCGCCCGGCGCTTCGTCGCCGTCGGAGACGGCTTCGGTACTGCCGTTTTTCGGCGCGAACGGCCATTACGTCGGCGGCGGCGTCTACGCGTCGGTCCCGCTCGCCACTCAGGCAAGCCATCTCGCCGGGCTCGGCATGACCGTCTATCGGCAGGACGCGTACATTCCCGATCACATCGATGCGCTCGCATCGGCAGCCATTCCCGGCCTCGGTGCCGGCATCACGGTCCTGCCGATGATCGAGGCGCATCCTTGGGCCGATCCGTCGCTGAACGGGCAGCAGCCGACCGAAGCGAGCGCCTACGCGTACGCATACAAGCTGTCCGTCTACGCGGCGAAGAAACTCGCAGGCATCCCGATGGTGGAGTTCGGCAACGAGTACGACATCGACAGCCACAACGCGCCGATCCAGGGCGACGGCATCAATATTTCGGACTACGACAATTCGACCTTTCCGGTCTGGCGCGGCGCGCTCAGAGGCGCGCTCGACGGCTGGCGCTCGGTCGACACGAACCACACGACGAAGCTGATCGCGAACGCGACGTCGGGCGCGCTGCACTTCGGTTTCCTCGACGGCCTGATGACCGGCACGCAGCCCGACGGCACCACCGGCCATCCGAAGATCACGCCCGACGTGATTCAGTGGCACTGGTATTCGAATGGCGGCGATTTCGAAAACGCGCTCGGCAAGACCGGCCGATACAACGTGCTTGCGCGACTGAAAGACCGCTACAACCTGCCGATCGTCATCACCGAGATCGGCGTGAACACGGACAACTCGGACGCGCAGATCGCCGCGTACATCGCGAAGACGATCCCCGAACTGGTTGCGGCGAAAGCGGCCTACAACGTCATCGGCTTCAACTGGTATGAGCTTTACGACGATCGCACCGGACCTTACGGCTTAATGACGAACAACGCGCAGGAAAAGCCGCGTTACGGGCTCATGCGAGCGGCGATCGCCGGCGCCGTGCAGAACTGATCGGCTGGCCCGCGGCGCCGTGCGCATCGGAAAAACGCGGCATGCTTGTAACCGATCGGTAACGCATGCTTCCGCTTCCCGGGATACGGTGCAGATTCTGCCCGTACATGCGCCCGCGGTCGGCGCGCATCCGGCGCGCACGGCTCTCGTCCGCGCGCGCCGCCTCGCCGAGCGCGGCCCGCCGCCGCAGTTACCTTTGATTACAACGCCGCCGTTGCACGCCATGGCCGGTTCGTACAATGCAATGGCCCAAACAACGTTTAGGAAGAGGCGAAAATGAAAGGCATTCGTTTGGTTGCACTGACTGCTACGGGTCTGTTCGTGTTGTTCTCGTCGGTCGCGCACGCGGCGGGCGGCGGCCACGGCGGTGGCATGGGTGGCATGGGTGGCATGGGTGGCATGGGTGGCGTGGGTGGCGTGGGTGGCGTGGGTGGCGTGGGCGGTGCCGGCGGCATGTCGGCGGGTCATATGAGCAGTTCGGGTATGACGAACACGAACGGCTTCAATTCGGGCGACCGCGACAAGGGTTTCTCGCGCGCGTCTGACCGCGCGTCCGCGCATGCGAACCTCGCGGATACGCGACCGGCCCGCACGCGCTCGCATGCAACGACGCATACGGCCCGCCAGCACCCTCTCGGCAAGCACCTGGCTGTCGGCAAGACGAGCTGATCGATTCGCCGCAGCACGCGATATTGATGACAAGGGCGCCAGTGGCGCCCTTGTCGTTTCGGGCGTCCGACGTTCATCGCCCAGCCGGTCTCGCGCCCCGGCTCAGCCCGATCCCTGAACGGTTCCGCTTCCCCTCGCGCTGCTCGCTGGCAAGCAGGAGCAACGCGCGATCGTCAGCCGGCGCAGCCGTCCGCCATCACCATGCCGAATCGCTCGGCCGTCCGTGAAAAGCCCGCCTCCCCCCGGAAACGACAGCGCCCGGATACCCCGCCCTGCTGTACAAACGGGCTGATTGCCATATACTCCCCCCCGGTATTTTGAGGAAAAGCGATGAGCCACACTATCCGCGAAAAACAGAAACTGCTGAACCGCGTGCGACGCATCAAGGGACAGGTCGAGGCGATCGAGCGCGCGCTCGAGGAGGAATGCGGTTGCGGCGACGTGCTGCAGCGAATCACGAGTTGCCGCGGCGCGATGAACGGCCTGCTGGCCGTCGTGCTCGAGGATCACATCCGCACGCACCTCGTCGACGCGGAGGCGCACGACGATCACGAAGGCAGCGCATCCGAGCAGTTGATCGATGTCGTTCACAGTTATTTCAAGTAAACGGAGCTCACGATGAGCGAATTCGAAAACGTCGCGTTCGGCGCGGGGCACGACCATATTTTCCTCGGCGCGGCGCACGAGCAGAACGAACGCAGGACCTGGACCGTCATCGCGCTGTGCGCGGCGATGATGGTTGCGGAGATCGTCGGCGGCACGCTGTTCGGCTCGCTCGCGCTCGTCGCGGACGGTTTGCACATGTCGACCCATGCGGGTGCGATGCTGATCGCGGCGTTCGCGTACACGTACGCACGCCGGCACGCGAACGACGCGCGTTTCGTATTCGGCACGGGCAAGCTCGGCGACCTGGCCGGCTTCACGAGTGCGATCGTGCTCGCGATGATCGCGCTGTTCATCGCGTACGAGGCGATCTCGCGATTCCTCTCGCCCGTCCAGATCCACTTCGACCAAGCGATTCCGATCGCCGTGCTCGGTCTGCTCGTGAATCTCGCGAGCGTGTGGCTGCTGAGCGGCGATCACCATGGCCATGACCACCATCACGGACATGGGCATGGACATGACGCGCACCACGATCACGACGACGACGATACGCAGACGATCTCGACGCGCGCAGGCGTCTTCGCGATATCGATCTTCGAAGATGGCGTGCCGCCGGTATTCCGGATCTCACCCGCGGCTAAACAGGCATCCTTAGGCGACTCGCGGGCGACGATCACGACGATCCGCGCCGACGGATCGCGACGGACGTTCGATATGGCCAAGCGCGGCGACTGCCTGGAATCGATCGACCCGATCCCCGAGCCGCACGCGTTCACCGCGATCGTGAAATTGCACGACTCCGAGCATGCGCTTGCCTTCACCGAGCACGAACATGCACACGATCATGGCCATGGCGGCTCGAACGACGCCACGGCGCGCGATCACAACATCCGGTCCGCCTACATACACGTGATCGCGGACGCGGCCGTCTCGGTGCTCGCGATCGCCGGGCTCGTGCTCGCACGCACGTTCGGCTGGATGTGGATGGACCCGCTCGCGGGCATCGTCGGCGCACTCGTGATCGCGAACTGGTCGTACGGCCTGATGCGCGATACGGGCCGCATTCTCCTCGACGTCAGTCCGGACACTCGCCTTGCCGACAACGTGCGCCGCTCGATCGAAAGCGGCGGCGATCGCGTCACCGATCTGCATGTCTGGCGTCTCGGCCCCGGCCACATGAGCGCGGTCGTATCCGTCGCGACAGGCGATCCGGCACGCGACTCACGCTTCTATCACCAATTGTTGAAGCGCTTCAAGAGTTTGTCGCACGTGACCGTCGAAGTGCATTGCCGCGCCTGACGCAAAGGCGAAACGACGATCGTCGTCCACTGCCGCGACACCGAGCCAAAGCGGCGTCCGGCTCGACGAACGCGCGCGGCGGGATGTCGACGACCGTGCCGCAGGCGGGCAATGAACAGGCCCGCGCATGACGGCCATCCTGCGCGCCGGTTCCTCTTCGGACCGGCGCCGTCGCATGCCGGCGAGTGAAGCGCTTCACTCAGAATCGAGCGGCGCTTGCGCGGACGGCGCCTCGCCCATGCCCCTGCCGGCCGGCGCCGAAACCCGAGCGGCTCGCGTCGCTCCGTCCGGCGATGAACGGACCCGATGCCTTCCGGGGCGTTGTCGCGGCCCCCAAAAACGACGCCTATCCGGCATCGCAATGCGCCCGGATTGTGCTTACCGTTTTCGTTTGCGTGTCCTATGCTAAGACCACAAGAACCCGCCGCGTCCGGAGTCGTGCCGCTTCGGCCGTCAACGAACGGGTTCATGCGCAAAGACAACGGACAGTAAGAAAGGAGGGGACCTCTATGCGCATCAGTCGATCCATCCGCTAGACCATTCGCATTCCTACTCACTGATCGTCGACACCGATGGTTCGCGACGCGAGCCGACGGGCGGCGTCGTGCGCGCGCGCCGGCATTCGGCAACCCATGCACGCGCAACGCGCATTCGCCCGCCGTCCGCGAAGAGACCCTCGCGCGTCCGGACAAAACGAAGCACTGCCGCGTTGCGAGTGCCACGCAGCCGGCAACAGCTGACCACCGTCGACGACCGGAAAAAGACGCTTCGCGGCAGCAGGCGTCGCTCGCCGCGCACGCGGCGCCATTCAGCAACCGGGGGCATCAAATGGCCATCTCGCCGCGCGACGAACAGAATCGATCCGTCGATCTGTGGTTCGCCTACAAAGTACCGAAGCTCACGAAGGATGCCGACAGCGACAGCGCGAGCGGCTACGAGTACGTGTACTACGACCGTCAAGTCGGGGCAGTGCAGAAATCGCCTAACCTGATGAATGATCCGAAGGGGGCGCTGTTCTACACGCTCGATTCGGTCTTCGGCGATCCGGGCGACACGACGGGCTGGATTCTCTACAACGACGAAATGCCCGCCGATGCGAATCGCTCGAACAATGCGACGCTCGGCCATACGAAAGGCGTGATCGCCTTCGATATCGCGTCGAGCTCCGCATTGTGGCTGCTGCACTCGTGGCCGAAATACGCGAGCCCGTCGGTGCCCGGCGTGCCGACGCCGCTTTACGGCCAGACATTCCTGTGCCTGAGCCTCGATCTCGCGACGGCCGGCAAGCTCGCCGCGCAGATGGCGCTGCATCAGCAGCCGCAGGTCTATCTGCCGCGCACCGGCGGGCTCGATCACACGAGCCCCCTGTATGCGCTCACTCAACCGCTCAACGCATCCGCGCCCGGAGATTCCGACTCGCTCGATTTCAAGACGCGCGGCGGCGTGCCGTTCAAGGTGATCGCGAAGAATCGCAAATGGGGAAAGGACTTCTGGAACGACCTCGTCGGCCCGACACTGAAAGCCGACATGTACGTCGAGACCTGGATACGCGGCAAGATCCCGCCCGTCCTCGATTCGGACGGCGTGCACAAGACCTACGACATCAAGTTCATCGATCTGCGCAAGCTGGGCGCGCCGTGGGCGTGGCCCGAGACGCAGGACCACGCGAAGTGGGGCATCACGACGACCGACAACTGGGTATGCGTCGGCGACATCAACCGGATGGTGACGCAAGAGAAACGCGGCGGCGGCACGATCGCCTTCCAGGACCCGAAGCTGTGGAAGGCGCTTTGCGAAACCGATCTGATCATACCGCCGCCCGGCAAGACCGACGCGCAGGCACGGGCAATGATCCGCAAGACGCACGAACCGGCCGAATAGCGCGGCGTCCGCCCGCACAACAAAATGTCGACGCTCGCGCTTCCCCACATCGCCCAGGAGCCTTGCCATGAATGCGCATCCACCCGCCGGCGCGCTCGTGCCGCTCGTCACGCGCCATACCGACATCGCAGCCGCCGCGCCGCTGCGCGGCACGACGACGCTGCCGCCCGTCGCATGGGAACGCATCGGCCGGAGCGCGCCCTCGCGCATCGCGCCCGGCGCGCGCGCGCCCGATGATCCGCTGCCGCGCGCCGACATCGTCGTGATCACGTGGACGAGCGCCGAGTGGTTCGCGCTCGACCACGTGTTCGTCAACAGCGGCCACACCGGCGACTACAACGATTACGCATGGAAGCAGGCGTGGCTGCCGTACACGCGCGGCGCGTCGTCGTACGCGGCGGACACGAAATCGGGCCTGCTCTGGGGGCTCTTTCAGATGGTGCGGATCATCGATCGCTCGGGACGCCCGTGGAATGTGCTGCTGTTCAAGTCGAACGCGCATCTCGCGCATTCGCCTTGGCTGGACGGCTTGTCCGCAATGCTTCGCTGCATCGCCGAGGATGCCCGCCCCGATCGCATCTACACGATCGGGACCGCGGGCGGCGCGCGCCGCGATCAGCGCCTCGGCGACACGGTGCTCGCGAACGCCGCGCTGCTCGAGGTGCAGCGCCCGCAGAACGCGACGAGCCACGACGGCGGCAACGTGTATCGCTGTCCGACGTGGTATCCGTCGACCGCGCTCGTCGGCGAAGTCGAAAGCAGGCTGCTGTTCAGGATGAGCGAAATCGTCACGCAGCAATCGCTCGCCGCGCTCTTCGACGAACTGAAGGCGCGCCACCCCGACGATCCGGGCCTCGGCGAGCTGACGCTGTCGGACCTGCTCAACGATGCGATTCGGCCCGAATGCCTGCACACGCCGGCGATCCGCCCGCTGAAAGATGCGCCGCTTCTGACGACGGATTTCTATTACATCGCAGAGGGCGACGATGCGCATGCGTACTCGTGCCTCGAGATGGACGATGCGGTCATCGCCCAGCAGGCGAACCGGCTCGGCGTGCGTTTCGCCTGCGTGCGCAACATTTCCGATCCGATCGTGCGGCGCCGCACCGACCGAGGCACGCCGATCTCGGACGCCGTACGCGCAGACTGGTCCGGCCTCATCTACTCGACGTTCGGACTGCAGACGAGCTACAACGGCGCGCTCGCGACGTGGGCGACGATAGCGGGCGAAGGTTCGGCAACCTACAACCCGAGCCGCGAACACCGGCCCATCGACGCAGACGATCCGCTCGAGGTGCAGCTCGCATTCCAGGTTCGCTCGTGCGGCACGTGCTCGTTCTTCTGGCCTGCCGATCCGAAGCAGCGCACATACGGTCCGTATACGGCATTCGACTTCGACGTCACCGTGCCCTACCCGGCAAGCGCGAACGGCAAGAGCGGCGCGGTGCGCTGGATCAACGGCCGCACGCGGCCACCGGCGTTCCCGAACGGCGAAGTGATCGACGGCTGCCGCAAGGCGCCCATCATGACGATCGGCATCAATCCGAATCTGACTGCGTTCCTGCCGGGCCAGACAGGCGCCGCGTGGTGCTATCCGGATTTCTCGTCCGACGGCGACACCGACGCATGGGCGAAATACGCGTGGTACTACCGCTATCGGACCGTGTATCAGGAGAAGCTCGACCTCGATTTCGTGCGGCGCTTCATGTTGCCGGAAGAACGCGTGATCGCGGCGCGCGGCGGCGAGGTGACAGGCGCGGCACGCGTCAGCGACAGCCCCGCGTGGTCGATCACGGTGCGCTACGACGGTGACGCAACCGATACCACGGTCGCGATTCCCGGCAAGACCGGCGATTTCCCGTACGTGCTGCTCTTCGACACGTACCGGCCGCACAACCGCTTCGCCGCGGGGGACGTGCTCGCCGCGCGCGTGTCGGTGCCGGAAGGCATCCAGGTCGACGTGCTGCAGCAGCCGCAGAGCTATTACCTGCAGTTCGTGCCCGTGCTGGAGCGCTTCGAGCGCACGCTGCGCAGCGGCGGCCATCCGGCCGCGTCGCTGCACGTCGGCGAGGACGTCTGCCAGCTCGACATGGTCGCGTGCGCGTCGCCGCACTGGAAACCGGGCTTCCTCGGCGGCAGCGACGCAAGCGTCACGGCGATCGTCGACAACTGCGTGAGCCGCAATGCATGGGCGATCAAGCAGATGGTGCAGACACGGCCCGCCGTGCTCTACATCGTCAGCGAAGCGAGCTGGAACATGTTCCATTCGGCGTTCGGCGCGCATGTGCGGCGCGATCCGCCGCTCTCCTCGCATCCAGCCGACAAGGACTACACGCTGCTGAAGGAAACGACCGACCCTGCGCACCCGGCCTATGTCGAGTTCGACGTGACGATCGACGGCGTGCGCTACTTCAATCGCACGCGCCTCGTCATCACCCCGCACTTCTCGTACAACAGCTTCTTCCTGCAGCAATACCGGATGAGCGCGCACGAATGGCAGGCGTTCGGCACGGCTCAGCCGCAATGCGTCGCGGCGCTCACGCCGCAGAACGGCTTCACGCTCGCGCTGCCGACGCCGGAGTACCCGGACGATTATGTCGCGATCCAGTTGCCCGCCGACGCGGATGCGGCGAACGCGGCGCGCGCATGGCTCGCGAGCCAGTTTCCCGAGGCGTCCCGCACGCTCGATGCGTACTTCGTCGACGCGCATGCGTCGATGGCGTCGGTGCTCGACGAGCTCTACGAAAAACGCGCGCTCACGTGGCACGACGCAGACGGCGGCGGCTATCTGTCGCGCACCGAAGGCTCGTGCCGGTTCTGCGTGAATCGCCACTGGCAATTCCCGAACGAATGCCGCTACGACAAGACGCACGAGCCACAACCGCCCGCCGGCTTTCTCGCCAAGGTCGCGCAGCATCTCGTCGCGACCGGCAAGCCCACCGCGCCGGGCGCCACGACAGGAGCACCACGATGAGCACGACCGATCTGCCGCAGGACATGCGCGTCGCACCGGATTCGGTGCGTGTATGGCGAGGCTTCCGGCTGCCTTCGCTCGGCCTCGATCAATTCATGAGCAAGCTCGGCACGGTGTTCGTGCCGGCCACCGTGAAGATGCAGATCGATGCGGGCTTGCGCGCGTATGCGCCGACGGTGCCGGCGGGCCTGCCCGGCAAGCCCACGTCGGTGCCGGACGAGACCGCCATCCTGTTCTGGGCATCGCCCGCGACATACTGGAACGGCTTCGCACGGCTCGCGGTGCGCACGTACACGCTGACGCACAACGGCGTCTACCTGACGCAGGACAATCAGAGCCGCGCCGATTTTCCGGTCCGCTTCGACGGCACGCTCGCAGTCGACCAGCCCGTCTATCTGTATGACGCGCCCGCCGACTGGATGCGCGGCGCGATCCGTCATCTCGTCGCCGCGCGGCCGGCCGCCGCAGATCCCGCGTCGTTTCGCTCGGCCATCGCCAAAGCACTCGCCGATATTCAGAAGAACGTACCGCTTTCCGGCGCGCTCGCATGCGCGGGCAACGACTATGTCGTCTACTGGGAACTCGGCCCTGTCGCGGCGGGCGCCGCGCAGGCGCCAACCGGCGTGCCGCGCCTGCAGGCCGTGCTGACCGACTGGCACGAAACCTTCGCGCCTGCGCCGACGTTCCTGCCAATCGGGCTCTGGGACGAATGGGCCGGCATGGACGTGCGCTCGGGAAGCAGCTTCAACATGCAGTTCGAACGCGAGGTCAGCCGATGAACACGCCGCAAGAGTCCTTCCCGGTCGCGCCGAACGCCGTCTATGTTTGGCGCGGCTTCCGGTCGCCCGCGCTCGATTA
The DNA here is from genome assembly GCF_000012365.1 of Burkholderia thailandensis E264. Taxonomy (NCBI): domain Bacteria; kingdom Pseudomonadati; phylum Pseudomonadota; class Betaproteobacteria; order Burkholderiales; family Burkholderiaceae; genus Burkholderia; species Burkholderia thailandensis. The sequence continues at coordinate 459,136 of NC_007650.1, read as the reverse complement.
CGAGCATTTCGTGCAGTTTCTCGGCAGCGTTTTCGTGCCCGCTTGCGTGCTGCTTCAACCGCCCGTGGGATTGCGCGCCTATCTGCCGACAATGATGCCGCAAGCCGGCAAGCCGCCGGCCGTCCCCGATCAGACCGCGCTGATGTTCTGGGCGACGCCCGCATCGCACGACCGCGCGACGAAGGCGATCGCGGCGCGGATCTATCAGAACCTGCACGGCGACGTCTACGACATGGCGCGCAGCAAGCTGCCCGAAGTGCCCGTTGCGCTCGACCCGCACGCCGACGCGCTCGTCGCCGAGCAGCCGTACTTCCTCATCGATCGCGCCGCGGACTGGATGCTCGGCAGCGCGAAGCACTTCGTCGGCGCAAGGCGCGCGAATCTGCGAGCAGCGGATTTTCTCGCGGCCGCGCACGTGTGGGCGACCTCTTTTCAGGCCGAACCGCCCGACGGCGTCGACGGCGCGCTCGTGTGCTGCGGGGACGATTACGTCGCTGCGTGGATACACAGCACGTATCCGCAGCCGCGCCCCTGCCCCGCGCTCGATCAGCTCGCGGCGCTGACGACGCCCGTGCTGCGCATGGCACCGCGCCCGCTCGCGCTGCCGGCCGGGCTATGGGACGACTGGCCGGGCCTCGACCTCGCGCGCGACGCATGCATCAACCTGCAGTTCTCCCGGCCGCGCACGTCCCGCACGGCGCCGCGCGAACCGGAGGCGTGAATGATTCCGATCGAACACTTCGAGGTTCCGCACCTGGCGCTGTGGAAGTCTTGCGTCGCACAAGTGCTTGCACAGGCGCTCGGCGTCGAGCATCGCCCGTCCGCCGGCATCGACGCAGACCATCCGCTGATGCGCGCGACCGACCGCTATTGCCGCGCGATGCTCGACAACCGGCCGCTCGATGCGCCCGCCGCCGACAGCGACGACGAAGAAGCGGTGCAAACCTACCTGTCGTATCTGCATCACCGCCGCGCGCACGCGGCCATCGCCGACGATGCGCAGATCGAGCGCGACATCGAACGTCAGACGCAGCAGTACAAATTCGGCAATCCGCTGTGGCAGCAGATGTACGTTCAGTATTTCAAGTACTACTGGCAATACCCGTATCACAAGGGCGGCGAGCCGCAGTACCGCTCATGGCAGGCCGCCGACGCCGGCAAGGGCGACCCGCGCTACGGCGTGATCGAATGGAAGCTGCCGGCACGGGCGCGCGTCGCGATCGTCGGCGACATCGGCACCGGAACCGACGTCGCGGCAGCCGTGCTCATCGCCGCGTCGAGGTTCGCTCCCGACGCGATTCTGCATCTCGGCGACGTCTACTTCTCCGGCACGCGCTTCGAAACCGAGCATCGGCTCGTCGGCCTCGTGCGCGACGTGCTGCGCAGCGACAAACGCCGCGTGCCGTTCTTCACCGTACCCGGCAACCACGAGTATTTCACGGGCGCCGTGTCGTTCCTGCATGCGCTTGATTCGGGCGAGCTCGTCGACGGCCCCGCGCAGCGGCAGCAGGCCAGTTATTTCTGCCTGCGCACCGCGGACGACGGCTGGCAGTTCCTCGGCCTCGACACCGGCTATCACGGACACTACATGAACGTCGCTGCGTCGGCGCAGCAGGCGACGCTCGAGCGGCTGCACATCGGCAAGGTCGAGACGGCCGGCGAAGGCGCGAGCCCGCATTGGCCGACCGACAGGAATCCGTACTTTCGGCACGCATCGCTCGCCGGCCTTCCGCCGCGCGACACGGCGTCGCCCGTCGACCAGGTGAGCGTGCGCACCGACGAAGCGGCATGGCATCTCGACAAGCTGACGAACTTCCCCGGCCGCTCGATCCTGCTTTCGCATCATCAGCTCTACTCGGCACTCGACGTATGCGGCATCGCGCAGCGCCGCATCGCATCCGGCGCGCCCGATCCGGCCGATTTCAATCGCGAATGGGTGAATACGGCGCTATGGCGACAATTCGGCCCGACGTTCGGCGATCGCGTGGCCGCGTGGCTCTGGGGTCACGAGCACAACCTCGGCATCTTCGCGGACGCATATCGCCCCGCCGATTGGCCGGCCGACGGCGACGAGGCGACGCGCATCTTCAAGACGCTGCCGAAAGGGCGCTGCGCGGGCCACAGCGCGATTCCCGTTCAGGCGAGCGAAGCGCCCTACGCGCAAAAGTACCCGGTGCCGCTGAAGCAGGCGGAACTGCGGCTCGATCTGAGCGACGGCTGGTACAACCGCGGCTTCCAGATTCTCGAGCTCGCGGGCGCAGGGCAGCCGGCCCGGCTGAGCTACTACCAGGTTGCGGAAGCGGACCCGACGCCGCTGCCGCTGTTCGTCGAATCGATTTCATGAGCGATCGGCGACGCCGGAGCGCCAATCGCGCCCGGCTCGCCGATCCCCCGACCGTTCGATCGCAAAGGAGCGCACATGAGCAGCCTCTATTCGATTCGCCCCGATTCGGGTTCCGAGAAAGTCGCGCTGGAACGCGTGTGGGACGGCGACGGCCCGCTCGCAAGCGGTTACACGAGCTTCGTCGCGCTGCCGCGCGCCGGCGAGATCGATCTGATCGCCTACAACAAGGCGACGCAGAAGACCGACGTCTATGCGCTCGGCAATGCCGCGCCGTGGATCAATCCCGTCGATTCGAAGATCGAACTCGCCGGCGGGCCGTGGGATAGCGTCGCGTCGTTCGTGCTCGGCAACGTGCCGTATCTGCTCACGTATCGCGCCGACGACGGCACGTTCGGCTTCTTCGCGCTCGACACCGACCGACGCGCGTCGCCGCCGTATACGTTCGCGCTGCCGCGCAATACGCCGACGCGCGGCTTCACGAACATCGCGCCGTTCACGTCGCTCGGCCAGCAGTACATTCTCGGCTACGACTTCAACACGGGGCGCGTCGCGAACTTCAGCGTCGCCGTCACGCCTTCGTCGGCGGGCGGCGCGCCGCCGCTGCTCGCGTTGAACATCTGGTATCACGAATGGGCGAAAGGCTGGACGCAGTTCTCGTTCTTCCAGCTCGGCGGCGCGAACTTCTTCTTCAAGATCAACACGGCGAAGCTCAACGTCAACATCGACCACATCCAGGACAATCCGGCGCTCGGCACGATCGAGGTCGGCAGCTACCTGCAAGGCCAGTTGCCCGATGCGCTGAAGATCACGAATGCGGCATGCGTGCCGTGGGCGCACGGCGAGCCGACACTCGTCACGTACGTCGCGGGAGACGGCGCGACGGCCATCTACCGGATTCACGCGGACTGCCTCGGCTGGACACGCATCGGCGCCGCGACGGCGAACGCGGGCGCATCGCACGTCGTGCCGTATCGCATCGGCGACACGTCATATGCACTGTTCTATCAAGGCTGAACGAACGATCGAGGAGCATGCGATGAACCCGAACACCGTCCCTGCGGCCGCGCGCGACATCGCGTGGATCAAGCGCGCGCTGCAAGCCGCTATCGAGCTCGAATACTCGACGCTGCCGCTGTATCTGTCCGCGATGTTTTCGCTCGAAGTCCAGAACTACACTGCTTACAACGCGATCCGCAGCGTCGCGATGGAAGAAATGGTGCACATGGCGATTGCGTCGAATCTGCTCGCGGCGCTCGGCGGCTCGCCGCAGTTCAAGTCGATCCGGATCACGTACCCGACGACAGGGCTGCCGGGCGGCGCGGAGCCGGACCTGCACGTCGGCCTCGCGCGCTATTCGAAGCCGCAACTGAAGAATTTCCTGCGCATCGAGACGCCCGCGTTCCTGCTGCGCCAACTGGTCCGCGACGAAGGCTACCCGACGATCGCCGCGTTTTACGAGAGCATCCGCGATGCGATCGGGCGCAACGCCGACGCCGTGCGCGCGGCGGTACAGGCGGGCGGCCCGGCGAACCAGGTGGGCGACGACATCGGCATCGCGACCGTCAGGTACACGCCGGGCGTCGATCCTGTCGAATCGTTCTACGCGGGCATCGACGAAATTCTTCAGCAAGGCGAAGGCTCCGGGCGCGGCGACGTGTTCGCCGGCAATCCGTTCGAAAGCGAAGAATCGCACTATGCGCGCTTCGCCGAGCTCTACTATGGCGCGCGCTACCATGCGCCGTCGCCGCCCGTCGATTTCAATCCGAAGAACGAGCCGCTTTTCTTCGGCGGGCCGGCGATCGCCGCGCCCGTCGTGATCAACACGCTCGCCGTGCCGCGCGACGGCTACGCAAGGATTCTCGCCCTCGATCCCGACCGCGGCGCCGTGGAAAGCGATCTGGACGCGTTCGACAACGGCTTCTCGACGATCCTCTCGACGCTCGATGCGGTATGGAACGGCCCGTCGTCCGCTTCGTGGAAGACGCTCGGCGCGGCCGTGCACGGGATGGTCGACCTGCGCGTGCTGTCGTGCTTCAACATCATGCGCCACCCGGTGCCGGCCGCCGCCGTCGCGCAACTCGCCGAGCTGTATCCGGACGAAATCGGCTACCTGCGCACTTATACCGATCTGTCGAAGCCGGTGTTCTACGGCCCGCGATTCGTCAACGTGAATGGCAAGCAGGCGTCGTGAGCAGTCCGCACGACGACCGGCGTTGGGCGGCGCGCGCAAGGCGCGCCGCTCCTTTGTGTTCGAGCTCGCAGGCTCGCGACGCGGGCCGCCGCGCGAGCGCTCAGGTCCTGTAGCTGCCGTCGCGGCGCTCGAGCTTGCGAAGCAAGGCAGGCCACACGAACGCGCCGCCGAGTCCGCCCGTCTGCACGGACGCCGCTGCCGTACTCGTCGCGACGATCTCGGGCGGTATCTCGATCAGCTCGCCGCCATTCTGCGCGGCAAGCTGAATCTGGCACGCGGTCTCGAACAGATACATCGCGAGAAACGCGTCCGCGATCGTCGGGCCGACCGTCAGCAAGCCGTGATTGCGCAGCATCAGGAACGTCGCGCGCCCGAGATCGGCCTGCAAGCGCGGCTTTTCGTCGTCTCTGAGCGCGACGCCCTCGTAATCGTGATACGCGAGCGAAGGCAACACGAATGTCGATTGCTGTGAAATCGCCCGCATGCCGCCGCGCTGCGCGCTGACCGCCACGCCCGCGCGCGTATGCGTGTGCAACACGCATTGCACGTCTTCGCGCACGGCGTGCACTGCGCTGTGAATCACGAAGCCCGCGCGATTCACCGGATAAGGCGAATCGTCGATCTTGTTGCCGGCCGGATCGACCTTCACGAGCGACGATGCGGTGATCTCCTCGAACATCATCCCGTACGGATTGATCAGAAAATGATGATCGGGGCCGGGCACGCGCGCCGAAATGTGCGTGAAGATCATATCGTCCCAGCCGTGCATCGCGACGAGGCGATAACATGCCGCCAGGTCGCAGCGGAGTTTCCATTCGTCCGGGTCGATGCCGGCGGCAGATGCTGTGCTCATGAAGGCTTCCTTTCGTTGCTGCCGACCGCGCGGCAGCCGCTATCGATGCAAGGGGGACGCGCGTGCATCACGCGCTCGCGACGCGCCGCCGCGGAGAATCAGCTCGCCACCCTACCAGTTTCACGCGCCGACGTGCATCGGGATTGCGAGCGCGCCTGCCCATCGATAGCCGTTCCAAACGTTTGAAACGGGACGGAACGCACGCCACGAAACGGCGGCATAATGACGGGCGATGCCACCGAAACGAAACGCCCCGTCGCCGATCCGCAACGGCGAACGCCCGAAGCCGACGCGCCCCTCCCGTCTCGGCCCCCTCCTTCGCGAGATCCGCGCGTGCACCGTCTGCGCGCCGCACCTTCCGTGCGGACCGCGGCCGGTCGTGCGCGCCGATCCGCGTGCGCGCATCCTGATCGTCGGCCAGGCGCCCGGCGCGCGCGTCCATGCATCCGGCATCCCGTGGGACGACGCGAGCGGAAAACGGCTCAGGGAGTGGCTGAACGTAGACGATGCGACGTTCTACGACGAATCGCTGTTCGCGATCGTCCCGATGGGTTTCTGCTATCCGGGGCGCGGCGCGAGCGGCGACAATCCGCCGCGCCCGGAATGCGCGCCGCTTTGGCTCGACAAACTGCTGGGCGAGTTGCCCGACATTCGGCTCACGCTGCTGATCGGCCAGTATGCGCAACGCCGCTTCCTCGGCGCGCGCCGCAAATCTTCGTTGACCGAAACGGTGCGCGCATGGCCCGAGTACGGGCCGGAATTCATTCCGCTGGCGCATCCGTCACCGCGCAATCAGGGGTGGCTCAAGCAGCATCCATGGTTCGAAGCCGAGGTGCTGCCTGCGCTGCGCGGCAAAGTGGCCGAACTGCTGCCGTCGCCGCCGAGCCGCCGGCAGACGAAGCGCTGATCGCTTGAAAGCGCCCGGTTCGTTCGTTTTCCGAATCGCTTCCACAAACGATTTCGCCGCAGGCGAACCGCCCGCGGCGAAATCTCGTTCAGGCGGCGCACGCGTCGTGCGCCGCCGGTGCCCGCCCGCTTCCCGTCAGGCCGGAAGCAGCGGCAGCGTCACGCTGGTCCCGGCCGGATCGAGCGTGAGCTCGCTGCCGGGGGTGGGCCGCAGCGTCGCCTCGTTGTCGCTCGACAGCACGACGAGCCCGAGCCGGTGGTCGGCTTCGAGCCGGTAGTCGCGAGGCATGAACGTCAGGCGCAGATCGTACGGCATGCCCGGCAGTACAGGCTCCGAGAACCAGTTCGACAGACGGTTGCGCGGGTCTGTCCATGCGCGGGTGACGATCGTTGCGCTGCCGTCCGGCGCGCGATCGATCAGCAGCGCGGTCACGTTTGCGGTCGCCGAGAACGTCAGGCGCACGCGCGCGGTCGCGGTGCCGGAGATCCGCGTCGCGCTCGCGACGGGCGCCGTCTCGAAGCGGCTGCGATGCTCGCCCGTATTCGCGTTCGCCAACGTAAGCGCCAGGATGCGCGCATCGTCGGTGAACTTCGCGAGCGGCCCGCCCGACGGCTGGGTCAGCAGCGTGCCGGTGCTCGCGCCGTCGCCGCCCGCGAAATACGTGACGGACGATGCGCCGCGCGCGGGCCAGCTCGCCTCCTTCAGCAGCGTGCCGTCCGCCTGCTCGATCACCGAGCCCGGGCTGCGCTCGACGCCGTTGTCGAAGCCGAGCAGATAGCGCGTGAACCAGCGGTTCACCTGCTCGGTCCACGCATCCGCCATCGCGGGCACGCGAGTCGGATCGGTATGGCGCGCGCGGTGCAGCCACAATTGCGCGGGCACGCCCTGACGCCGCATGGCGAGATACCACGACGTCGACTGATCGGTCCTGACGTTGTCGTCCGCGAGCCCCTGCGCGACGAGCGCGGGCGCGACCGCGAGCGCACTCGGAATCTCGCGCGCCGCCCAGAACGCCGAGTAGTTGCCCGTCTTGCGATCTTCCTTCTGCAGCGCCTCGTCGATCAGATGCGTGCAGCGCTCCGGATGCGGGTTCGTCAGCAGCGCCTTGATGTAGACGTCGACGTCCTCGCCCTGATAGCCGTCGGGCGCGCGCACGAGCCCGCCCGACCGGTAGTAGCCGTACATGTCCGTCAGCCCGGCAACCGGCACGATCGCGTCGAGCCCGCGCGTGCGCAGGCTCGCGACCATCTTCGGCAGCGTGCCGTCGTACGATACGCCGTACATGCCGACGTGCCCGGTCGACCAGGTCGCGACGATCGGCTTGCCGTTCGCGTCCTTCGCGGCCGCGCCGCGCCCGAGCCAGCGGATCACCGACGCCATCGCAACCGATTCGTCGCGCGTCAGGATCGTCGGGCAGCCGTCCGAGCCGGCCGTGCCGAGCGAATCCGCGTACACGACCGTGAAGCCGCGCGGCACGAAATAGCCTTCGATCCACGAACGCCCCGCTGCGGCCGCGTCGAGCTGCTGCAGAATCCGCGTCTGCGGCGCGGCGGCCATGATTCGCGCGGAGACCGAAGCGCTCGGATGCGGCGTGCCGTCGAGCTCGACGTCGACGTTGTGATTCGGGCTGTCGGCGAGCCCGTTGTAGTAAGGGCTCGCGAGCACGATGACGGGCGTGCGCGCGCCCGACGCGGTTTCGGACGGACGCACGATGCGCACGTGAATCCGGTCCTTCGCGCCGTCGCCGTCGGAATCGACGGGCGTCTCGACCCACGCCTCCTCGGAGATCGTGCCGCCCGACAGCGACGGCTGCACCTGCCCGTTCTGGATCACGGGCCGATAGCGGCCGCCGCTCGACAGGGCGGCATACGGCACGCCGGACGGCGAGAAGCGTTCGGCGAGCTGCTGCGCGCCGGCCGCGGACGGCGCGGCCCCCTCCTGCTGGACCTGAGCGAGCGCGGATGCGCCCGGGACGCCCGCGCCGTCGTCGCCGCCGCAGGCGGCAAGCGTCGCGGCGGCGGCGAGCACGGCAATCCAGGCGCGACGCGGTTCGGTTCGATGAAATCTCATTGTTGTCCTTGTTTCGATGATCGTCTGTAAACGGTCATCCCGTGCGGGATGGCGTCGTGTTGAACATGCCGGCGGACGCTGCCGGCCGCATCGCGCGCATCGTCGCCCGAGGAAGCCGGGCGCATCCGCGACGCGACGCTTCGACGCCGCCGGCCGTGCCGCGCCGGCGGCGTCGCGATGCGGGCGTTGCGCAGGAAAGCGCGTTGCACATCGATTCGCCGCGCCAATGGCCGCATCCCGCATGACGGACATCGGCGCGCGAACGCCAAACCTCCCTGCCGCAACGCCCGCGTTCGCTCACTGCGCGGCGGCGTCGACCGCGTTGCCCGCGTCGAGCAGCCCCGCGCCGCAAGTGCTCGTCGAGCAGTTCGATCCGCTCGGGAACGGGCGCGCGCTCGATTGCAGCCGCTGCAAGACCTGCGAGGGCGACAATGCCGAATTGACCGCGAGCATCAGCGCGATCGTGCCCGCGACGTGCGGCGTCGCCATGCTCGTGCCGTTGTAGCTCGCGAAGCCGTCCGCGCCCGGCGACGTCTTGCCTGCATTGAGCGTCGACAGAATGCCGACGCCCGGCGCGGCGATCTTCACGGCGGCGCCGTAATTGCTGAAGCTCGCGCGCGCGCCCTTGCTGTCGATCGCGCCGACCGCGATCACGCCCTGACAATTCGCCGGCTGCGTCGTCGACACCGGGCCGCCGTCGTTGCCTGCCGCCACGACGACGTTCGCGCCGCGCGACGTGATCTCGTTGATCGCGTTCTGGTACGTCGAGCTGCACGTGCGGCCGTATCCGCCGAGGCTCAGGTTCAACACCTTCGCCGGATTCGGATTCGACGGCGCACCCGGCACCGGCAGGCCCGCCGCCCAGCGCATGCCGTCGACGATGTCGCTCAGCATGCCGCCGCACTTGCCGAGCACGCGCACGGGCAGCACCTTGCCGGCCCACGAGATGCCTGCAACGCCGGCGCCGTTGTTCGTCACCGCGCCGATCGTGCCCGCGACGTGCGTGCCGTGCCACGAGCTGTTGCTCGCGCCGCAGCCGTAGAACGGGCCGCTCGGATCGCCGTCTTCCTGCGCGGTGACCCAGTCGCCGGGGTCCGATGCATCGCCGTCGCGGCCGTTGCCGTCGTTCGCGGTCGGAACATCGGAGATGAAGTCGTAGCCGGGCAGCAGGTTGGCGGCGAGATCCGCATGCGGGCGGTAGCCGGTATCGATGACGCCGACGACGATTCGTGCGGAGCCGGTCGTGCGATCCCATGCGCTCGGCAGGTTCGCGCCGGCTGTCGGATTGAAGTAGCCCCACTGCTCGGAATAGCGCGTGTCGTTCGGCACGGCGAACGGATGCATCCACGCATCGGGCTCCGCATATTCGATCGCGCCGTCCGCCGCGAAATCGCGTGCGAGCCCCTCGGCTTGCGCGAGCGACACGCGACGTTGCAACGACAGCACGGTCGCGCCGCCCGACATGTCGCGCTTGATGCGAATGCCCGCGGCCGGATCGCCCGGATTGCCGGGCGCGGATGCGGCGGCCGAGCCGAATGCGCGCCCCGCCGCGCGCGCCTTGCGTGCGGCGAGCACGCGATCGATCACCGCCTGAACGTCGGCGTGCGCGGTCTTCGCGGCCATCGCGTCGGGCGACGTCTTCGCGGCGCGCAGCTTGACGATCATCTGATCGACCGCATCGGCCGGCCCCGGAACCCGAGGCGCAACTGCGGTTTCCGCTCGCGCGACCGAAGCGGGACCGGCCAGCGCGGCGCACAGCGCGACCATCCCAATAGAAGCAGTACGAATCAATATTGACATTGACATGCCCATGCTCCCCCAAACGGAATTGAACGGAATGAGGCGACGGTGTCGTGCTGCAGCCGCTTGCTTCGCTGCGCCGCCGGCAAGAAAAGACGCACCGCGCCGATGCGGCCGACGGCACGCGACCGGACGGCGTGTTGCCGACAAACCGGTTGCGGTCGACCGAACCGTCCGGCTGCGCGAGCCGGACGGTTCGTCTTCCGTCAGATCTGCGTCATGGGAACGCGCGCAACGGTGCCCCGTTACGTCTGCCCCACCCTCTCAGGTTCTTTTGCCGCGTTTGTATTTATCGGTACGTCTTTGCGACTCGTCAGGCCCGCATCAAGCATTCGCCGTGCCGTTCGACGACGGCGAACTCGGATTACATTCTTGTTCCTCGATATCGACACGAGATGACGAACGGTGCGCCACACGCCGGATCGGCGAACCCGCCGGCGCCGGCCATTGTCGGCGCGAATCGCCCGCCTGTCCGCGATACGGCGCGCCGCGCCGCCCGGTCTCGTTTCTTTCCAGAAGCTTGCATAAAACTTATCTCGCTGAAATCCGCGTGTCAAACATTTTTAGTCGATACCAAAAAATGTTTCACTCCAATTACCGGCGGAGAATCGCTTTCCGCTTGCGGGCGCAATCGCGCGCCATGCCGAGTGCGGACATCCGCTTCGCGGCGGGCCGTTTCTCCACGTGTCCGATTTCGTAGAAGAAAATGGCGATTGCGCAAAAAATCGCCGCCTGAATACGCATCGGCGAGAGATTTTCGGGTGCCGAATCGTGCACGACGGAACGGCTTTTCTTCACACGTTCCGCGCGCGATGCGTCTGCCGTCTCGCGCTTGCGCCCATCGCGCACCGGCCACACGCGCACATTCCCTCGCAGGCCGGCATTCTCATGAGGTTTCGTCAACGGTTGACGCTTCATTCGAAGCGGAAATCACCAATCGATGGTGTCTCGCGGCAAATCAAATCGGCTCGTGCGGCGCAACAAGCTATTTCAAGCCGAATATCCCCACGCTTTACAAGGGCTATCGCCGATCAATCGCATGCGCCGCTCGTGACGATCGAGACTTTTCATCGCGTACATGCACATCGCATTTCTTCGATTTTCCCGATCGCGGCCGCGATTCTCGTTTTCGCTCCCTCACGTCGCGAGACGGCACATCGGCATCGACGCATCGGATCGATTGTCGTCGCGACCGCATGACATTCTTGTCATGTTCGATCGACACGGGCGCTCGTCTCATGCTTCATCGCTCGCGCGCGTCCGCTTCCACGCGTTGCACGTTCGTGCCGTCCATTGGTTCTCGGATGCGACGTTTTATCGCGGCATTCACCGGCAAAGAACGAATTTCGAATCAGACGTTTAATCATGGACACCGAAATGTTGAACTGTGAACGACACGCATTCTCAAAGAAAACTTAACGTGTTCTTAATGAGTTTGAAATGAAGGTCCTGATCGTAGAAGACGAGCCGAAGACGGGCATGTATTTGAAGCGTGGGCTTACGGAGGCGGGTTTCGTCTGCGACTGGACACAGGACGGCATCAGCGGTCTGCACCAGTTGCAGACGGAGAACTACGATCTCGCGATCCTCGACGTGATGCTGCCCGGCTGCGACGGATGGACGGTGGTGCGCGAGCTGCGCAGAACGCATCGCACGCCGGTGCTGTTCCTCACCGCGCGCGATCACGTCGACGATCGCGTGAAAGGCCTCGAACTCGGCGGCGACGACTATCTCGCGAAGCCGTTCGATTTCGCCGAGTTGCTCGCACGCGTGCGCTCGCTGCTCCGCCGCGGGCAATCAAGCGACGCGCCGGTGCTGCGCGTCGCGAATCTCGAGCTCGATCTCGTCCAGCGCAAGGCGCGCCGCCAGGGCAGCACGATTCTGCTCACCTCGAAGGAATTCCTGCTGCTGTGGCTGCTGATGCGCCGGCAGGGCGAGATCCTGCCGCGCTCGCTGATCGCCTCGCAAATCTGGGACATCAACTTCGACAGCGATTCGAACGTCGTCGATGCGGCGATCAAGCGCGTGCGGGCGAAGGTCGATCAGGACTACGAGCCCAAGCTGATCCACACGGTGCGCGGAATGGGATATGTTCTCGAGCAGCGGGGCGAGCCGTGCGAATCGTGCGCATGATGCGCCGTCTCAAGCCGCGCACGATGCGCGCGCGGCTTGCGATCAAGTTCGCGTTGTCCACGTCGGTTCTGCTCGCGATCAGCGGGCTGCTGTTGTACGAAACGCTCACGCGCACGTTCGCGTATTCGTCGGAACGCGCGATGGAGACGACGCTCGCCGGCGTCGTCGCGCACATCGGCGAGGCGCGCAGCATCGCCGAGCTGCGCGAGAAGGGAACCAAGTTCTACTACTCGTTCCATAGCGACGAAAAAGTCGATTTCGCGATCTACGACGCACAGGGCGCCGCCTACATGCAAAGCGGCTGGTACGTGCCGTACGGCGGCGTGCAGCAGGCGAAGCCCGGCCCCGATCCCACGATCGTCGACGACAAGCGCAACGCGAAGCGCTATCTCGTCGCCGACACGCGCCTCGCCGGCAATCCGGGCTCTGCGCTGCGCGTCGCGGTTCAGTACGACTTCCGTCGCGAGCAGTCGCTGCTGCGCACGTGTGCGATCAGCATCGTCGCGATCATTCTCGTCGGCACCGCCATCGCGGCAACCGTCGCTTACTGGATCGCCGCATACGCGCTCATGCCGCTACGCCGCTTCGCCGCGCAGGCCGATCAGATCTCGAGCAGCCGTCTCGCGCAGCCGCTCGCCGAAACGGAAATGGCAGGCGAGCTCAGAGAGCTCGCGGTGTCGTTCAACCGGATGCTCGTGCGGCTCAACGCTTCGTTCACGCGGCTGAAGGAATATTCGTCCGATCTCGCGCACGACATGCGCACGCCGCTCACCAACCTGCTCGCCGAAGCGCAGGTCGCGCTGTCGCAGCGGCGATCGGTCGACGAATATCGTCAGGTGATCGAATCGAGCGTCGAGGAGTATCAGCGTCTCGCGAGGATGGTCGACGACATGCTGTTCCTCGCGCGCGCGGACGGCCGCCAAAACAAGCTCGACATCGAGCCGATCGACGCCTATGCGATGGCCGACCGGCTCGTCCGCTACTACGAGACGGTCGCCGAGGATCGCGGCATCGAGATCGCCGTCGAAGGCGAGGCGAGCTTCAGCGGCGATTCGATCCTCGTGCAGCGGGCGCTGAGCAATCTGCTGTCCAATGCGATCCGTCATGCGCCCGATCACTCGACGGTCGTCGTCCGCTGCGAGCAGTCGGAGCGGGACGTCGTGATCGCCGTGACCGACACCGGCCGCGGGCTCGAAGGCGTGCATCTGCCGCGGATCTTCGATCGCTTCTACCGCGTCGATCCTTCGCGATACGATTCGGCGTCGGGCACCGGGCTCGGGCTGGCGATCGTGCGCTCGATCATGACCGAGCACGGCGGCGATTGCTGGGTCGAAAGCATGCCGAACGTCTCCACGACGTTCTTCCTGCGTTTTCCTCGTGAACACGTGGCCGACCGCGGCGATTGCCCGCCGCCGGATCATGATTCGCGTTGGCATCTCGAACCGACTTGAGTCATTTCGCGAATTATTTTAAATTCGATTTCAGCCTTTTCATCAAAATGACAAAAACTTCATAACAAGGTCACGCTGGCGGAGGGCCCGCCGTTCAAAATGTCAATCATCGAATCCCCCTTCTGGGTTCGACATTGATATGGAGAACATATGAAAGCCACATTCCTTACTGTCGCCCTCGCCGCCGCGTTCGTTTCGCCTGCGGCATTCGCGGACGCACCGGTCGGGAAAACACGCGCTCAGGTCTATCAGGAGCTGATCGAAGCGAAAGCCAACGGGCTCGACTACGTGACCGATGCGTCATATCCGGAGATCTCGCCGCTCTACGCACCGCGCTTCGCGAACAAGGCCAAGCCGCAGCAACCGACGCACGCGGTCGCCGATACGCGCGGCGATGCGCAGGCTGGCTCGTCGGGCAACCTGTCGGAAGCGGCTCAGGACGAGCGCTGCGTCGGCCCGCGGACGTTCTGCAACCCGTATGCCGGGTCCTGAGCGCCATGGCTGCGTCCCGCGTGAGCGCGGATGAAACGTGCGGCAGGCCATCTCGCGATGCCTGCCGCTTTCTGCCGTCCACGAGTACCGCCCCGCCGCCGAACCGAACCCACAGCGCGCAACGGCTCGACGGCGAGCATGCCCGCCGTCGCGTCAGCGGGTGGCGAGAAGCCGGGGCAAGTCGCGCAGGAATGCCTCGCGCGTGCGTATGCCGGTGGAAACCGGCTGCTTGCGCTCGTCCTGCATGAGACGCGCGAACACCAGTGTCTGATTGCCGCGCGTGATCCAGCCAACGAACCAGCCGAATCCATGCGCCCAGTCGCGCGTGCCGTCGGCCAGCAGCGGATAAGCCGCGCCGGTTTTGCCATGCACGACGGTTCCGTCGGCAAGCGTTGTCGCCTCGACGATTCGCTCCGTCATGTCGACGGCGTTCGGCGACACGGGCAGCTTGCGGTTGAGCATCTTGCTCAGGAATCTCAGCTGTTCGAGCGGAGAGATCTGCAGCGACGAGCCGATCCACGAGCGATCGAGACCGTTGTTCTTGCCGGGATCGCCGGACACGTCCGCATTGCCGTAGTCGAACGCCTTCGCATAACGCGCGAAGCGCTGCGCGCCGAGATGGTGTGCCACCTGCTGTGAATACCACACGACCGAATACTTGAGCCAGCGCGTCGGATCGGTCGGCTGCTTCCAGGCTTCGCCGCCCCACGCGATGTAAGTGTCGCGATACGGCAGCACCGGGTCATGCTCGTTGCGCAGGAAGCCTGCGTCGTAGCCCATCAGGCTGATCGCGATCTTGAACGTCGACGCGGGCGACGCGCGGCGGCTGCAATCGCCGTCCTGCAACAGCAGCTTGCCCGTGCCCGCATCGGCGATCGCCGTGCAGATCGTCTTCGCATGCGCCGACGCGGCGATGCAACCCAGCAAAACGAATGCGCTCGACAGCGCGTGTCGGAATTTCATTGTTGTTCCGCAAAGAGTAGGGAATGACTCATCGTTCGGCCCGAACGATCGAGCCGACGATTTTATAGCCGGCCGCCACTCCCGCGCTGAGCGGATACGATTTGTTCGCCAGAATCACGACGCCGACCTGCTTCAGCGGCAGCGGCGGCTTGAACGGCGTGGCTGCGACAGCCTTGCCGATCAGGTCATTGCTCGCGAGCGGCGCGTCGATGCTCTCCGGATACGGCTCCCAGATCAGGCTCTGGATCATGCCTCGCGCGTCTTGGTAGCCGACGCGCGTCGCATTCACCGCGCGCGCCCATTTTTTGCCGAGCGGCACGAGCCCCATGTTCGCGCCGACGAACCGACTCCGATCCGCCATGCACGACCCGACGCCGTACGCTTCGGACGCGAGCACGCTGGCCTTCAGCCAGATCGGCTCGTTCCGCTTCGAATAGCCTTGCGCATCGTCGCCGCGCCGCGAACGGCGCGAGATCCGAAAGGCAAAACGGATCGGCGCAAGGCCGATCCGCTCTCCTATTGCGCGCAACCCGCCGTGCGGGCGCCGCTTGACAGCGCGCGCGGCGCACCGCCGGCCGCCGAACCGCGTTCACGTCATCCGCGCAACGCGCCCTTCGCCTGTGACACCTTCACGTCGTCATCATCGCCGCGCCGGCGCGGCGCGGCACGCTCGCCGACGCGCACCGGATACGCGCGACCGCTCATCAGCCCCTTCCAGAGCACCTTGTTGCACGCGACTGCATCGACGCGATCCTCGACCGAGAAATCCATGCCGCGCGTCGCGAGCGCCCAATAGCGCATCCTGTGCGTCGGATCGAGCGCCGCCGTCTTGATGTCGCCCGGCGGAATCGGCAGTTGCGTGTTCGCGAGCCGGCCGGACGCCGCCGCCTTGAAGCATCACGTGCTTGATCTTCTTGCGCAATGCGGCCATCGTCGTGATATCGTTCGGCGTGAGCGCCGCGTTGACGCTGTTGTTGTTCGCCACCTGCGTCGTCAGCAGATCGAGCGTCTTGCCGCCGGGTGCCGGCATCCACATCGGGCTGCTCTTGCTCAGTTGTTCGATGTACTGATTCTCGACGAGCTTCACCGGCGTACTCTTCACCGGACACGGCACGGTGCGGCCACTGTCCATGCAGTTGCCCGGGTTCGGGCCCGGCATGTTCTTCGTGTAGACAACGGACAACGCATTCGCTGCGCCAACCGCGAGGTCGGACGGGTAACAGCCGGTCGGAATCAGGCCGGTGACGGCGGGCGACGCGCCTGCGAGCGAAATCACCGCGACATCGTTCGTACCGAGGTTCGTCGCGTACAGCGTGTGCTCGTCGGCGGACAGCATGAGCCCGTTCGGCGACGCGCCGCGATACTGCATCTCGGTGACGAGCCTCGCGGGCGCGACCGTCGACACGATCTTGCTCGCGGCGGTATCGATCACGGACACGACGTCCGCATTGTCGGGCGCGACGTAGAGGCGCGACAGCGCCGCGTTCAGCACCATCTTGTTCGGATGGCCCTTGGCCGGAATGCGCGCAACGACCTGCGGCGCATTCGTCGCGACATCGCCGGCGACGATCGCCAGCCGTGTCAGCGGCCGGCCTGCGACAGTTGCTGCGCCATCTCGCGGCCGTGCTTGCCCATCCAGATGCTGTGCCAAGCATGTTGAGCGGCGCTTTGCTTGACGGTCAACGCGGTTTTCGATTCGGCTTCGTGCTGCTCGTCGTGGAACTCGTACGTGCCCGCCTTCAACGAACCGATGTAGACATCGGCTTGCTTGCCGGCAGGAATCGTGAAATCCGCCGGCGCGAATTTGCGATCCCTGAGCGTCAGGCCGTGCGCGTCGGCCGCGGCGAATGCGGGCGTCGCCGAAGCGAAGACCACGAGCGCACGCGCGTCGCGCAGGCGAAGAAGCGTCGCGATCTGGGAGCATTGCGCACTTCGTCGATCCGACAAAGCGCCTGCCGCCTTCCGGTACATTTGATGAACGCCATCGGCGGCGGTCGGTCTCGGCGGCACGCAGTTCGATCACACGCGATCGGCAATATCGAAAGGCAGTCGTACGAATGATGGTTGACGTTCGGACCCCGGTGCACGTCGACCACCGCCGGCTCGCATCATCGCGCCGCTAGCGGCATGATTGACAGCTTCGCTACCTACGGGCGGAATCGGCTTGGCGCGCGTTGCGTTGCCACGCGCGTCGGCGCCGCCCTCCGCCCGGCCATGCACGATGCATGCCGCATTCGGCGGCATCGTCCGATGCGCTCGCCTTCCTCGAAACCGTCACGCCGGGCGCGCTAACCGGCATGCGGCTCATAAATGACGACCGGGCATTGCGTGCAGGCGGCGCTCGCATGCTGCGCGTACCACCTGCACGTGCTTCGAATGCCGCACTTCGGCAATCCTGCTTCCGGCGGCGCGAGCACCACGGGTTCCTTCACGATCGCATCGACGAGGCCGCAGCGATGCCCGGACCACTGCGCGCATTTTCCGCCCAGGCACGGGCCGAGAAATCGGACTCGGTTTTCGAGCGGCACGCCATTTGCACGCAGACCGTCGAGCAATTCACTGCTGATCGGGATCTTCGGGCTGATATAGGCGACGGTCCCGCTGTCCATCACCGCGCCCAGCACCGCCGAAGCCGACTCGGCCGGCGCGCTTGGGCAGGTGCCGAGCGACGCGCGGTCCGCATCCACCGGCACTGCGCCGGCGGCGCTTCCTCCGGCCGGCGTCATCTTATTCCCCGATCCGTTCTTGCTCGGCCACCCTGAGCAGGCGCTCCGCCTCTTCGGCGACGATGATGCGCCCGCCGTTCGGCAGCACGACATTCCACGCGGGCCCCTTGATCTGCGGGGCGTTCTCGCCGACGAGCGCGGTGAGCAGCGCGATGTTCAGTTGCGCGGTGGAACGGCCCCCTGAATCTCCGGACACAGTCTCCCGCTTAAACTAACGGGTAGGCATAGGACTGTGTTTTTGACTAACACCAGGCAGGAAGTGATGGAAGTGTTGACGGGCCCGGAGCGTCGGCGGCGCTGGACGGCGGAACAGAAGCTGGCGATGGTTCGCGAGAGTTTGGAGCCGGGGACGTCGGTTTCGATGGTCGCGCGCCAGCACGGCGTGAACCCGAACCAGCTGTTCCACTGGCGCAAGCTGTACCAGGACGGGAGCCTGTCAGCAGTCAAGGCTGGCGAGGAAGTAGTTCCGGCATCGGAGCTGGCCGACGCGCTCAAGCAGATTCGCGAGCTGCAACGGATGCTCGGCAAAAAGACCATGGAGAACGAGATTCTCCGGGAAGCAGTCGAGTACGGCCGAGCAAAAAAATGGATAGCGCACTCGCCCTTGCTGCCGGAGGACGGCCAGTGAAACTGGTTTGTGAAGTTCTCGGCGTGTCGCGCTCGAACGTATCGGCACGACTGTCGCGCCCGGCGACGTGGCGCGATGGCCGTCAATCGAGACAGGCCGACGATGCGAGCGTGGTCGAGGAAATCCGCCGTGTCGTCGGCGATTTGCCCAGCTATGGCTATCGCCGGGTTTGGGGCACGTTGCGCAACGAGCGTGTTGCCGTTGGGCTGGTGCCGTTCAATGCCAAGCGCATCTATCGCGTCATGCGTACGCACGGGCTACTGATGCAGCGCCGACCGATTCCACCTCGGCCGCAACGTCGCCATGACGGCAAGGTGGCTGTCGGTCGCAGCAATCAGCGATGGTGCTCCGACGGCTTCGAGTTTCGCTGCGACAACGGCGAGCCGCTGCGCGTAACGTTCGCGCTGGACTGCTGTGACCGCGAGGCGATGAGTTGGGCGGCCACGACGGCAGGCCATAGCGGCGACATCGTGCGCGACGTGATGCTGGCTGCGGTGGAAAATCGTTTCGGCAATGCGTTGCATACGCCATCCGAAATCGAGTGGTTGAGCGACAACGGTTCGGGCTACACGGCCGACGACACGCGCCGGTTTGCGATGGACATAGGCCTGAAGCCGTTGACCACGCCGGTGTGCAGCCCGCAAAGTAACGGCATGGCTGAGAGCTTCGTGAAAACCATGAAGCGCGATTACGTCGCCTTCATGCCGAAGCCGGACGCGGCGACCGCTGCACACAATCTGGCCATCGCGTTCGAGCATTACAACGAGAAGCATCCCCATAGCGCGCTGAAATACCGCTCGCCTCGCGAGTTCCGGCGCTCGATGGATTCAGCAACCTTAGTGTGAAGCTGTGTCCGGGATTACAGGGTCAATTCCACGCGGACGCATGCGCGATTTGTTTGCCGTCCAACGCCGCGCCCGAAACCGTAATTTTGAATTCGGTTGGTTTCATAGTTATCTCCACAGGCTATTTCAGTTGTTGATGACCTGCACCGGGGCCTTTGTTTTTTGCGCTGCATAACGGATTAAAAATAGTTCATTGAAACTGGCAAGTCAAAATTCGATCATTTACGTGCAAATTAGATTACCGAATTAAGTGATTGGATAATGCATCGCCGGCATTCGGGCGGCGCGGCACGCGTGCGAAGTCTCGTCGCGGCATCCGCCGGCTGCCGGCCGCAGGCATCGGAGGCAATCGCCAAAGAATCGGCACGTTGCCTCGTGCCGCGACGATGCGGGTGCGGTCGAAAGATGAATCGCGCGACGCAAGATCGATCGCCGAGACGCTGCCCACTCCGCATCGTGCGATCCGTCACGGATCGACAATCGGCCTGACGCATCAAATAGCGAATACGGCGAGATCGACGCGGACATAAACCACCCGGCTCCGAACCGATTTCATGTTCGCCCGGCCTGCTGACGGCATGGAACGGCCCCGGAATCCGGCCGGGCGCAAATCGACATGTGACGCAATGCCGCAGCAGCAATGGGCGCCTGCCGGCGCGGGAGAGCCGATATCCGCGCGATGGCTCGTTACAATGATCTCGAATTGCGATCGACCGCCGCCACTCGTCCGGCGCCATACGCACGGGCGACGACCAGCGGCGCAATCGATTCCCTCTCCCTTCACTCGAACGAAAATCGTCATGGCCCAACGCCCCGAAGACAAACCGGTTTCACACGCGCGACGCGCGATTGCGGCTGGCCTCGCGCTGCTGCCCGTCGTCGCGTTTGCACAGAAGACGGTGGCAAAACCCGTCGTCCAGGTATGGAAAACGCCCACTTGCGGATGCTGCGAGGACTGGCTGTCGCATCTGAAGAACAATGGCTTCGATGTGGCCGTGCACAACGTCGAGGACACGTCCGACGTGCGGCAAAAGGTCGGGATGCCGGAACGTTTTGCGTCGTGCCACACGGGCGTCGTGCAGGGCTACGCGCTCGAGGGCCACGTGCCCGCTCGCGAGATCAAGCGGCTTTTGCGCGAGAAGCCGAATGCGGTCGGGCTCGCCGTGCCCGCGATGCCGATCGGCTCGCCGGGAATGGATGGCCCGGCGTACAACGGGCGCCACATGCCGTACGACGTGCTGCTGATTCGGCGCGGCGGGCAGTCGAGCGTTTACCAGTCGTATAGTTGACCGGCTGAGCGGCGTTTCAGGCAAGGGGCGGACGCAGGGCGCGGCCGGCGGTGCTTCGGACATTCACGGATTGCGCCGATGTCGATGCGTTTCGATTACCCGCCCTCGGCTTGTATTTACACGGCGCGCGCCAAAGAAAAATCAACGAATCCCGCAGCGCGGATGAAAGCTCGCTTCTTGCAAGGCTTAGGAGAACGCCATCGCAGGGCAAGTGAGCCGACAACGCGCATCGTGCCCGGCACGCCGCTTGCGCGTCTTGCGTAGGCGTGTGCCTTGGGGCTGCACCACCGAACGGCGGCCAGGGCTCCCCCTGGCCGTTTTTCATTTCGATGATACGAGCGCCCGGCGCCTGCGGCCTGTGCCGACGGTCGAGCGATCACATCCCGATCTGCTGCCTGCCGAGAATCGGTTCGTTGACCTATTATGAAATGAGGACACGGATGACCGAAGTAGGCGGCCCGACTCCCGAAACAAGCGTGAGACGCCGCGGCGATCCCCGAGCGGGACGTTGAGCTCGGCAAGCCGACCCGCAGCGCCACGCAGCTCATCTAGGCACATGGCGAATTTCTCGCGTTGCTGATGGCACGACATCAAGGACACCAGATTGAACTGCTCTCAAGCGTCTAGCGGCACCAGTGCGCCCAGCGGCTCAGCGCTACAACCTGGCATGGCGTCCGATTCGAGAGCGCTGACGTTGCCGGTCATTCCGCCCTTGATCTCACTTTCCATTTCTCTCAATCGCAACGCTGGGTCGGCACCGACTTTCGCGTTCCTCCGGGAGAGGCCCACACGGGAGTATCGCGATCGTGAAACACGCAATCGAGATTCAACGCGTATATGAACACGCAGGTGATGACGGACATGTTCACTTTCTCGTCGATCGCCTTTGGCCGCGAGGCGTCAAGAAGGAATCGGTGAAACTCGACGCCTGGCTCAAGGACGTCGCGCCCAGCAACGAACTGCGCGACTGGTTCGGGCACGACCCTCAACGTTGGGACGAATTCCGACAACGCTACGAACACGAACTCGATGTCAGCCCCGCCAGTTGGCAACCGATTCTGGACGCCGCCAGGAAAAAGCCCGTAACGCTCTTATATGGTGCGCGAGACACCGAGCATAATCAGGCGGTCGTCCTGCGCGACTATTTGTTGCGCCAGCTCCAACTCCATCGCCATTAGCCGCGGCTTTCCGAATGGTGGCGCTGACGATGGCCGATCATGGCACCGCGCAGCGCTGCTTCGTTCGGCGGCTCCGCACGTTCGTCGCCCGGCGCGCCGCCACTAAGATATTTCATGTCGGCGCGCACCGACGACGGCACTGCACGCATCCACGTTACATAAGAGAACAGGTGGGGCCATGAAATTCAGAACACTCGAAAAACTCAGCGTCGAAGACATACCGAAAATTGCAAACGCCATCATTTCGGTTGACCCCGATGCAAAGATCTCCACGGACGTGCAGTCGAACACGGTCGACGTGGACTCCTGGCTTTTCGCCGAGGAATTCCTCGTCGCGTTCTACGACGCCGGGTATGACGTTCGAATCGCGCAACGCTAGCACGTCAGCTCTCGCCCCCTGCACCGCACATGCCCGTTGGCTCATCCATCCGTGGATGGCCCGTTCCCGATGCGCTCGTTGAGCGCCATGTAATCCCTGCAAACGCAAGAACGGGCGTGACACCTAGGGGTTTGAGCGCCCCACCCTTATATCACATTGTGCTATAAATTTGAGTGGCAGGCATAACCTCCGCTCGCGACGGCGCCTCGGCGGAGTGAACGATGAATTCGGCATGCCGGTGAGCAAGTCGCTCTGCGCAATGCGGTTGGTCTGCACTGACAAGGGGCAGCTCGACGTGCAGGGGAAAACAACACGCGCCGGACACGAGATCCGTTCCACTAAGGAGGAACATCGTGAGTAACACCAGAACCTTTGAAATATTCCGCTACGATCCGGACAGGGACGCCAAACCGTACATGCAGGCGTACGAGATAGAGGTGCCCGCCGGCGACCGGATGTTGCTCGACGTACTCGTCCGCCTCAAGGCACAGGACGAAACGCTGAGCTTTCGGCGTTCGTGTCGCGAAGGCGTATGCGGTTCGGATGCGATGAACATCAACCGCAAGAACGGGCTTGCCTGCATCACCAACCTGAACGACCTCCCCCGCCACACGGTCCTGCGTCCGCTGCCCGGGTTGCCAGTCGTTCGCGACCTGATCGTGGACATGACCGCGTTCTTCAAGCAGTACCACTCGATCAAGCCCTATCTGATCAACGACACTCCGCCGCCCGAACGGGAAAGGCGCCAGTCGCCCGAGGAGCGCGATCAACTCGACGGTTTCTATGAGTGTATTTTGTGCGCGTGCTGTTCCAGCGCGTGCCCCTCGTACTGGTGGAATCCGGACAAATATGTCGGCCCTGCAGGCCTGCTGCAAGCCTATCGCTTTCTGGTCGATTCCCGCGACGAGGGCACGGGCGAGCGACTTGACAATCTTGACGATCCGTATCGCCTCTTCCGGTGTCGGACGATACTGAACTGCACCGATGTCTGTCCGAAGGGGTTGAACCCGGCCAGGGCAATCTCCGAGATCCGGACCATGCTTGCGCGCCGGACGATCTGAGTGCCGTCATTTGACGTATGGAGGCTGCTATGGCGATGCCGCGGGCGACAGCGGGGGAGCTGATCGACGTTCGACCACTCGGTGACGCATTGCCGGGTTCGAAATCCATCACCCTCATGCGGTCGGATCACCTGGAAGTCGTTCGGCTCGTGCTTCCAGCGGGCAAACATATCCCCGAGCATCGAGTGCCCGGAGAAATAACCGTGCAGTGCCTGGAAGGGATCGTCAAATTCGGCACCGATGCGGGAACGCAACTGATGCGCCGCGGAGACATGCTGTTTCTTCAGGGCGGGGAACGACATTGGCTAGAGGCCGCGGAAAACGCCTCCGTGTTAGTGACCCTTTATCTTCCCCACGGTCATTAGGCCAGATGGGGACGGGTCAATAACACGATGGTCGCAAGCCGGGCCGGGAGGGCGATGGGGAGGCAGGAATGAGCGAGCGCGCACGCATCGAGTTCCTGATCGAACGCGACGGGTTGCCGCAGGCCTCCGAGCGGGTGCATCGCACGTTACGCATCTACCGTCGTGCGGTCCTCACCAAGGGACATTACGCGCACGCTCATCCCTACCGGCGGCGCTTCATCGTTGCGTACCTGGAGTTCAAACGATGGTTACGAACGGGCGCCACAGTCCGGCAGGCGTGACTGCAGGCTTCCCGGGAACTTTTTTTGGCGGCGTCGGCAGCGACACGCCGGCCCTGCTTAAGGGTAGCGCTGTCGCCGCCGAACGCCCGCATTTTCGCAAAGGATGAATGATGGAGAACTCAATGTATCCGCAGCCAGGACCGGAAATCGCCAGACGACGCCGGGAACTCGCCCCCGAAGCGCTCGCTGCATTCAGGGCGTTCAGCAACAGCGTTTTTGCCGACGGGGCATTGCCGACGAAGACGAAGCAACTGATCGCGGTGGCCGTCGCGCACGTGACGCAGTGCCCTTATTGCATACGCGGTCACACGAAGGAGGCACTGAAGGCTGGTGCAACGGAGGGCGAGATCATGGAAGCGATCTGGGTCGCAGCCGAAATGCGTGCGGGTGCAGCTTACGCGCATTCGGCACTCGCGCTCGACGCGATGAAGGAGGAAGCGCAGTCGCGCGAGGCCCAGCATGGCGAGCATCATTGACAATCTGATCGCCGAACACCGACGTTTGGAGCGGCTCGTACGACTCCTCGAATGCCAATCGATGCTCCGCGACGCACAGGCGGCCGAGAATGCGGCACTGCTCGTGGATGCGCTCTATTACCTGACACGGTTTCCCGACGTGAACCACCATGCGCTGGAAGACCGCATCATCGACAAGCTGCTGGAGAAGACAGTGTTGCCCCTCGAGTTGGGGGGCGAACTGTCGGCGCAACACGCGACGCTGGCGCGTCAGGGACACGCTTTGATTCAGGATCTCGAATCAATGGTGCGCGATGAAAATATGTCCAGGGAGCTCCTCGAGTTTCGTATCCGATTGTATGCGGAACGACTGCGACATAACATGGCGGTTGAAGAGCTCACGATGTTTCCCATCGCGAAACGTTATCTGGATACCGGCGATTGGTCCTCAATCCTGCAGACAGGCGCACATCGGTCCGCCGACCCGCTTTTCCAAACGCCGGTACACGAGCGCTTTGTGCAGCTTCACCGCATGATCGCAGTCGAAGCCGATTGCGGGTGCAAAGAGGGCAACGCATAGAGCCGCCTTGGACGTGAAGGCGGGCCGGCTGCCGGTTTGAGTGATCCCGCCTTCAGCAAATGATCTACGCCCGAGTTCCCGCCGGTTTGATCCCGGTCGCCGGGTTTATGAGCCAGAAGGTTTGGTTTACTTACTTTTTTTCCGAGAATCCGAGAACTTGCGAGGTTGCCTCGCCGCCTCACCGAGGACCTGCGCTTTGCAAAGCGCAAGTGCAATGACCCAGCGGAACCTGCTCAGGTTAAGCGGCTACCTGCCTGACCAGTCGCTTACGCGGCTTGATCCGCAGGTTCAGGGGGGTATCCGGAATTTCGTGTGTGAGGCGGGTTGAGATTCAGACTCCAATGTTGAATCGTTCCGGGTAAAGCAGTGCGAACTGAGTCATGGCACTCTTCCAATCGTGCCGGGAGCCGGTCCACTTGGCAACGACGTTGCGCAGCGCCAGCCAGATCAGTTTGAGCGCGGCCTCGTCCGACGGGAAGTGGCCGCGCGCCTTGATGATCTTCCGAAGCTGCATGTGCAGCGACTCGATCGCGTTGGTCGTATATACAATTTTCCGGATGTCAGGCGCGAAGGCGTAGAACGGAATCACCTGATCCCAGGCTCGGCGCCAGAGCGCGGCAATCGGAGGGTATTTCGTACCCCACGGGCTCGTATCGAACGCTTCCAGCGCCACGGCGGCCGCTTCGGCCGACGGTGCCCGATAGACCTCCTTGAGCGCCGCTGCGACCGATTTCCTGTCTTTCCAGCTGGCGAAGTCCAGTGAGTTCCGGATCAGATGCACGATGCAGGTCTGGACCGTCGTTTCCGGGAACACCGTGTTGATCGCTTCCGGGAAGCCCTTCAGGCCGTCGACCACGGCGATCAGGATATCCTGCACGCCGCGCAGCTTAAGGTCGTTCACCACCCGCAGCCAGAACTTGGCCCCCTCGGTCTGCTCGATCCAAAGGCCCAACACGTCGCGTGTGCCGTCGCGGCGCACGCCCAGCGCCAGGTAGATCGCCTTGTTGCGGACCACGCCTTCGTCGCGGATCTTGACTCGCAAGGCGTCGAAGAACACGACCGGGTACATCGGCTCGAGCGGCCGCTGCTGCCATTCGCGCACTTCGTCGATCACGGCATCGGTCACCGTACTGATGAAGTCCGGCGACACCTCGATGCCGTACATCTCCAGCAGGAAACCCTGAATCTCCCGCACGCTCATGCCGCGTGCGTACATCGCGATGATCTTGTCGTCAAAGCCGGTGAAGCGTCGCTCGCCCTTGGCGATCAGCACCGGATCGAAGGTGCCTTCTCGGTCGCGCGGAATCTCGACGTCGAGCAGGTCGTCGTCGGTCGTGATGCGCTTGCGGCTGGTGCCGTTGCGGTGGTTCGTGCGGCCTGCCGGCTTGGCATCGCCCTTCTCGTAGCCGAGGTGGTGGGTCAGTTCGCCGCCCAGCGCGCGTTCGAAGATTGCTTTCTTGAGCGCGGCGAGCTGCTCGTTGATCGTTGCCCGATCCAGCGTTCCGGGTACCAGTTGCTTGATCAGTTCCGGGTCCAGGTTCAAGCCCTTGCCCGGTTCAATCGTCACTTCTTCCTTGCGTTTGCGTGGCATAAAGTGGCTCCTTGGCCATCAGTTTATGCCTCACACACAAACATTCGGATAGGCTCCAGGTTCAGTTCCAGTTCGCGATAGATTCGGTACGCGCGCTTGTGATTCCAGCAGAAGCCCTTCACGTTGCGCAGGTACAGGAAGCACAGTCCGAAGCCCCAGTTCCGGTGGTTGTCCGTCAGACGCAGCAGCCAGTTCGCAATCTCGTCGTTCTCGGCGCTGCGCCGACCGACGTACCGATAACGGGCCTGGCTGATCCCAAACGCCTCACATGCCAGCCGGATCGGTACGCCTCGGCTGGACACCGCATGCATGGCCATCTCACGCCGGCAAGATGGCCTCAATCTTTTTTTGCGAGCGCCTCCGCCACGATCTCGGCCTTGATCTTCTCCTCGATGCACATCTTGCGCAGCCGGGCATTCTCGGCCTCCAACTCCTTCATCCGCGCGATCAGCGAAACGTCCATGCCGCCGTACCTCGAGCGCCGCTTGTAAAACGTCGCTGTGCTGACGCCCAGTTCCCGGCATAGGTCCGGTATCGCAAGCCCTGTCTCCACGCGCTTGAGCGCATCCATGATCTGGCTGTCCGTGAGTCTCGACTTCTTCATTCCCTAGAACGCCCTCAACAAGAAAATTCTACTTCTGATCCTGGTGGCTTTTCGGGGGGATTCCCCCCCCGCCGCCGATCGCACCGTTGACGTACTATCGGCACGCCGGGCAGCATAGCGATCCGTGGCAATGATCAACGCAAGCGCGTCGCGATGCCGCGTAATTGCGTCAGTCGCCTACTGAGCTCACCCTCTCGTGCAATCTCGGCGATCCCGTGGTCACGTTCATCCGGTCGGTCCTCTATGCATGCCGTCATGCTCTAGGGCGTGTTCACACTATCGAAGGGCTTCGATAATCAGGGCGAAGTTGATAAAGGCAATGAACATCAAGTCGAGTTTGTCGAAGCGCGAGAAGATGCGACGAAAACCCTTCAATCGACGGAACAGCCGCTCGACTTCGTTACGACGCTTGTACATTTCCCGGTCGTATTCCCAAGGCTCGACGCGCGTACTCAACGGAGGGACGACCGGGATGAAGCCGAGATCGAGCGCGAGTTGTCGGGTTTCGTTACCTTCGTACGCCTTGTCCATCAGCAGGTGCAGCGGCCGATTCGGCGGCCCCAGGCGTTCGAGCAGTGCACGTCCCTGCGGCGCATCGCCGGCTTGACCGGGCGACAGTGCGAACGTTATGGCTGTTCGAGCATCCGCGGCAACCATATGAATCTTGGTTGTCCATCCTCCGCGAGACTTGCCGATGGCTTGAGGTCCATTTTTTTTAACGCACCGGTGCCGTCAGGATGAACCTTCACGATCGTGCTATCCAGCGATACCGCTTCAATCCGAACGCGAATGATCTGCGCGCGCTGCAACTCCGTGAACACTCGGTCCAGTACACCGTTGCGAGACCAACGGTTCATGCGCGTGTAGATCGTGTGCCAGCGGCCGAAACGTGGTGGCAGGCCGCGCCATTTACATCCGTGCTCGGCCACATAAAGGATCGCGTTGAGCACTTGCAGGTTCGACAGGCTCACATTGCCACGCTGTCGCGGCAGGCAATGTTCGATCTGCTTGAATTGGGCTTCGGAGATTTCCATCTCCGAAGCATAACCTCAAACTAATGTAGTGTGAACACGCCCTAGCAAATCGCTGGCGCACCGCCGCGCCGAGCCTGACAGGAATCACTGAGCCTTTGCCATGGCAGGGAGTGCTCCTCCTGCGTTCGCACGTTGTGCCGACACGTTGGGAACGGAAAGCGTGATGATCACGGATAGCAACAGGGCCGCTGCCATGAACACATAGGAAGCAGCCGGACTACCGGTTACGCCATTCAGACAGCCAACGATCCAGGAGCCGATGAACGCGCCCAATGCGCCACTCGCGTTGACGATACCGATCGCCCCACCGAACACGTTGCTCGGAAGCAACTCAGATAGCAGCGCGAAGAACGGACCATATGGCGCGTACATTGTCGCCCCGGCCACAACCAAAAGCCAGAACGAGACCCAGAAATGCGATCCGCCGATCAAATACGATGTGATGAAGGCGATAGCGCTAATGGTCAGAAGAGGCCAGACGAAGAGCTTGCGATTGTTTGCCTTGTCGGAGAGCCACGATGCACCCACCATGAGCACAATTGCGCCGACATACGGAACGCTCGCAAGCCAACCGACCGATACCATATCGATCGTCGACGCCATTTTGAGGATTGACGGCAGCCACATGATGAAGCCATATACGCCAATACTCCACAGCGCGTGAATCGCGCAGCACTTCAAAACGATCAGGGAACGAAACGCAGCCTTGTAGTTGCGGATCGGAGGAATATGAGCCTGCTCGTCCTCGAGGCGCGAAATTATCCAATTCTTTTCAATGCAGTTCATCCAGCTGACATGGGATGGTCTTTCCTTGACCGTGAACCACCAAACGATGGCCCATACCAATGCCGGCATTCCCTCAATCACGAACATCTCTCGCCAGCCGCAGCTGCGAACCAGGTAGCCGGACACCACGGACATCCAAATTACAGTCACTGGATTTCCCAAAAGCAAAAAGGTGTTGGCCCGAGCTCGCTCACTGCGCGTAAACCAGCGGCTGATATAGAGCAACATTGACGGCATTACCGCCGCTTCCACTACTCCAAGTATGAAGCGCAATACCATCAACATCGGGATGTTGCTCACCATGCCTGTGGCCGTCGCACAGAGCCCCCAAAGGATGAGGCTGAAGAATATCAACCTCTTGACACTACTCCGCTGAGCATAAATTGCGCCGGGTACTTGAAACAAGCAGTAGCCTAGAAAGAACAGCGAGCCGATTAACGACGATGTTCCATGAGTGATACCCAGATCCTTATCAATGCCGGCGGCTGCCGCGAAGCCGTAATTCGCGCGATCCAGATAAGCGAGGCTGTAGGTGATAAAGATGACGGGCATTAGATACCACCATCTTTGCTTGGCTAGGGAATTTTCACTTTCCATTTCGTCTCCTAAGTTAATATTTCGAGTCTTTCGATAACTCGATTCGCTTAATTTTGCGCGCATCGGAGCCTGGCACTGATCTTTCGTAGTACATGATCGATGATCTGATCGGGTGTCAGCTCTATGCTGACTTCGATCGCTTCACGCGGCCCCGGCTCTTCAAGTGTTTTGAACTGGCTTTCGAGCAAGGATGGATCAAAAAAATGATTGGCACGGCGATTCAAGCGCGCACGTAACACTTCGGGCGAACCCTTGAGGTACACAAAGCAGACGTCTGTGTCGCCAGAACGCAGCATTTCGCGATATGCACGCTTCAGTGACGAGCAAGCGAACACCGCCGTGTCGTTCGAGCGTCGCTTGTCCTCAATGGCCGAGCGAACCGACCGCAGCCATGGCCAGCGATCCTCATCGATCAGCGGCGTTCCCTGACGCATCTTGGCCTTGTTGGCAGCGCTGTGAAATGCGTCTCCATCGGTGTAGCTGCACGACAGGCGCTTTGCGAGCATTTCGCCAATATGCGACTTCCCGGCACCAGACACGCCCATTACGATCAAAATCATTGATTTGTTCTCTCCCAACGGTCACCGGACGCAAATCTGCATATGAAATCAGTTAAATTCTGAGGTCTGCTTCAACTAACGACTAGTTGACCGCACAGCTCCCAGCATGTGCAAATGGCAATTTTTGATACCGTAATCATGATGCGTGATAACCATGCCGGACTCGATGCTGGGTAAGCCGTCAATGCACGAGCCCCTCCAACGAAGGGCAAAAGGTCAAAAGTTGAGTGCCCTCGCGGTGTGATGCCGCCAGGCGGTGCGACGGCGCGCGAGTGCGATCGGCCGCTCGTCGCCAAATGCGCGCAAGCGCACCACCGCCCGACGACATCGCGCGGGCCGACGAGATTTGGGCGCTTCGCGATGCGATCAGGCGACGGCGAGCTATCCTGCCGCCGGTGCTGCAGCCGGATGTCGTGCTTCTGCCGACGCTGCGCCCGCAGCCAGCAGCGCGATCAAAGGAAAACTCGGAAACGAGAAGAAGAACGGCGCGGCGAGCGATTGCGACAGCCCGAGCAGCTGAACAGATTCCGCGGCAGCGTGAACAGCACGCAAACGAAGAGGAACAAGCCCACTACGCCAAACTGCCCGGGCAGGGAAAAATAGTCGCTCGGCGATGCACTTGCCGTGCTGAATATGTCTGCTGCGTGTTCCTGCAATTGCCGCTTCTATTCCGTGATCTGATCCGGATGCACATCGAAATGCTGCGCCAGTTCGTCCAGCGGCCGCTCGCCCTTGACTGCGGCCAACGCCACCTTCGCTTTGAACGCCGCCGAGTGCGCCCGTCGCCTTCTCTTCGCCATCTTTCCGGTTTCTTATCCAGCATTATCGCGAGCTCAGCCCCGGCCGATCCGCTTGTCAGGCTCTCCGAATTCACGCGGCCACCTCCGTTCAGCGCGAATCGATGGCTGCGTGTTCGAGCACGTTGACGAACGTGCGCTTCAACGGACTGTCAAGATCGGTCCACGCAAGGCCGATGCCGCTCCGGTGCCCGGCCAGATCGAGCGGCCGCGCCAGCACGTTCGGCGGCAGCGCGCTGGCCGCTTCCGCCGGCATCAGCCCGATTCCCATGCCAGCCGCGACGAGCGCGAGCATTGTCGTGAATTCCCCGAACTCCTGCGCGATCTCGAGCGTCGTGCCCGCGCGGCTCAGCGCGAGCAGCATGGCGTCGTGAAAGCCGGGCGCGTAGCGGCGGGCGAGCACGAAGGCGGGCTGGCCGCGCAGCGCGGATGGCGAGATCGAGCCATGTGCGGCGAGCGGATGGTCCGGCGGCAGCGCGATAACAAAGCCTTCCTCGAGTATCACGCGCGTGTTGATGCCTGCATAAGAGGCTGGTAGCCGGATCATCCCGAAATCGATCCGTCGGTAACGCAGCTCGGTGACTTGGTCGGGCGTCGGCATGTCCTTCAATTCGAGCGTGATCAGCGGATAGCGCTCGTGCATTGCGCGCAGTACGGCCGGCAGAAGCGCGGGCAACACCGACGACACGAACGCGATCCGTAGCGTACCGACTTCCCCACGGCTCGACAGCCGCACCATCTGCTCCGCGTGTGTGGCCTGTTGCAGCGTCGCCTGCGCTTCGGGCAGGAACACGCGCCCAGCGTCGCTCAGTTCGACCTTGTGCCGATCGCGTTCAAACAGGCGTGCGCCGAGCGCTTGCTCGAGCGCCTTGATCTGCATGCTCAGCGCGGGCTGCACGATGAACAGGCGCTGCGCAGCGCGCCCGAAGTGCAGTTCTTCCGCGAGCGTGACGAACGCGCGCAATTGCTTCAGTTCCATGGTTGGCAAGCAGCAGCGATTATTAATCAGGTTCCATGATAACTGGATAAGAAAAAAACATTGGTGCGGCGTCTATGGAGCCTCCAAGATACGCTCAATCCGAGACTGGCCGCGGCTGGCTGCCGGCTCGACTGTCACGAGGAAATTCATATGGCAAATACGTTAGATAAGTTTCGCCTGGACGGCCGCCGTGCTCTGATCACGGGCTCTGGACGCGGAATCGGGCTGACGCTCGCTCGTGGACTGGCTGAGGCCGGCGCGGCGATCGTAATCAACGATCGTGATGAGGAAAGAGTAGCGGCGCTCGCAAAGCGCTTCCGTGATGATGGGTTTGCGGCAGACTACGCAGTGTTCGATGTCTCCGAGCACGCACTGGTGCGCTCGGCGATCGACGACTTCGAGGCGCGCAACGGCGCTATCGACATCCTCGTGAACAACGCGGGCATCCAGCGCCGTGCACCGCTCGACGCGTTTGAGCCTGGCGACTGGCATGCGCTGATGCGCGTTAATCTCGACGGCGTATTCAATGTCGCGCAGGCCGTTGCGCGCCATATGATCACGCGCAGGTGCGGGAAGATCATCAACATCTGTTCGGTGCAGAGTGAACTCGCCAGGCCAACGATCGCACCGTATGCGGCGACGAAGGGTGCGGTACGGATGCTCACGAAAGGAATGTGCGCGGACTGGGCTAGGCACGGAATTCAGGCGAACGGCCTCGCGCCCGGCTATTTCGAAACGGAACTGAATCGCGCGCTGGTCGACGATGCGGCGTTCTCCGACTGGTTGTGCAAGCGCACGCCAGCCGGCCGTTGGGGGCGCGTCGACGAGCTGTGCGGCGCAGCGATTTTCCTTGCGTCAGCCGCGTCCGATTTTGTGAATGGTCAGACGCTGTTCGTCGACGGTGGCCTGACGAGCGCGGTATAAGAAAAAGTGATGCGTATGCGTTGCATTTGTATCATGCTTCCGTGACCTGAGATCGGATGGAATTCGTGGAGGCCGACGGATTAAGCAACGATCTGATTCAGATAGAAGCACTGCGTGAACGCAACAGGCGATCGGTGGTTCAGGCACGCCTGCGTGCGTTGCGGGTCTGTCAGCCAGCCGCAAAAAAAGGGCGCTGAAAAACGCTCCAGCGCCCCTTTGACATTCGTTCCGGTTATGCCTTATCAGGTAACGCCCAGCCGCCGGTAAGGACCCCGTAGCCAAAACCAAACCGAGGGCTCGTAACTGAAATTAATGCGACTCGGCACCAGGAAATTGGCAATCCCCCCTTCCTACTCCACCGTCACCGACTTCGCCAAATTCCTCGGCTTGTCGATATCCGCGCCCCTGATGCACGCCGCGTGATACGCGAGCAGTTGCAACGGCACGACGTGCAAGATCGGCGACAGCAACCCGTAATAATCCGGCATCCTCATCACCGAGATCCCGTCGCCGTCGTCGATCCGCGTGTCCGCGTCGGCGAACACGTAGAGCTGCCCGCCGCGCGCGCGCACTTCCTGCATGTTCGACTTGAGCTTCTCGAGCAGCGCATCGTTCGGCGCGATCGTCGCCACCGGCATCGTGTCCGTCACGAGCGCGAGCGGCCCGTGCTTCAGTTCGCCCGCCGGATACGCCTCCGCGTGAATGTACGAAATCTCCTTCAGCTTCAGCGCGCCCTCGAGCGCGATCGGATAGTGCAGCCCGCGCCCGAGGAACAGCGCGTTCTCGTGGCGCGCGAACTCGTCCGCCCAGCGCGCGACCCGCGGCTCGAGCGCGAGCACGTCCTCGAGCGCGCCGGGCAGCCGGCGCAGTTGCTGCGTGTAGCGCGCGAGCCGCGCGTCGTCGACGCAGCCGCGCATCCGCCCGAGCGTGACCGCCAGCACGAACAGCGCGACGAGCTGTGTCGTGAACGCCTTCGTCGACGCGACGCCGATTTCCGGGCCCGCACGCGTGAGGAAGCGCAGCCCGGCCTGCCGCATCATCGCGCTCGTCGGCACGTTGCAGATCGCGAGCGTATCGATGTGGCCGAGCGCCTGCGCGTACTTCAGCGCGGCGAGCGTATCGGCCGTCTCGCCCGACTGCGACACGGCGACGATCAGCGTATTCGGCATCGCAACCGCGTCGCTGTACCGGTACTCGCTCGCAATCTCGACCTGCGCCGGTATCCGCGCGACCGTCTCGAGCCAGCGGCGCGCGGTCAATCCCGCGTAGTGGCTCGTGCCGCACGCGAGGATCAGCACGTTGTCGATCTGCTCGAATGCCCGCCGCGCGTCGGGGCCGAACACCGCCGGATCGAACAGCCCCGCGTCGGGAATCGTCGCGGCAACCGCGCGCGGCTGCTCGAAGATCTCCTTCTGCATGAAATGCCGGTAATCGCCCAGCTCCACCACACCCTGCGTCGATGCAACGGTCTGCACCGCGCGCACGACCGGCCTGCCGTCGCGATCGACGATCCTCACCCCGCCGGGCGTCAGCTCGACGATGTCGCCTTCGTCGAGAAAGATGAACTGGTCGGTGAGGCCGGCAAGCGCGAGCGCGTCCGACGCGAGGAAGCACTCGCCGTCCTTCAGGCCGACGACGAGCGGCGAGCCCACGCGCGCGCCGATCAGCCGGTTCGGCTCGGTCTTGCTGAACACCGCGATCGCGTATGCGCCGCGCAATTGCGTCGTCGCGTCGCGAACGGCGGACAGCAAGTCGCCGCGGTACTTGCTGTGGATCAGATGCGCGACGACTTCGGTATCGGTCTGCCCGTCGAATTCGTAATGCTGGCCGGTCAGTTGAGTGCGCAGCGCCTCGTGATTCTCGATGATGCCGTTGTGAACGAGCGCGATGTGATCGCGCGAGAAGATCGGGTGCGCATTGCACGTCGCGGGCGCGCCGTGCGTCGCCCAGCGCGTGTGCGCAATGCCCGTGGTGCCGGTCAAGCCGGCCGTGCGCACATGCGCCTCCAGATCGGCGACGCGCGATACGCTGCGCTCGCGCCGCGCCTCGCCGTCCACCACGGTCGCGACGCCGCATGAATCATAGCCGCGATATTCGAGCCGGCGTAAGCCCTCGATCAAAACCGGAACGATGTTCCGTTGCGCCACAGCACCCACGATTCCGCACATGACTCGTTACCTCCGATGACTTGCGATGCCCGCGCGCGTCGCCCTCAACGCGGCGCGATGGCGGCCGACGCGGTCGTAAACCCGCAGCTCGCGGGCGCGACCGGATCGGCCATCCTGCTTTCGAATGCCAGATAAAGCGCTTCCTCGAGCACGTTCCAGTGCGGGCCGTGCCGGTACGGGCCGGAGCGCGCATGCCAGCACGCGACGGTGCTCCAGTCGTTCATCTTGTATGCGACGAGCGCGATCAGCCCCCACGGGAAATCGGTGCCGGCCAGATGCAGCCATGTCTTGCCGTAGCGGTGCATCCATTGCGCGTAGATCGTCGCGTTCGATTGGCCGGGCACGCGGATGCCCGACAGGATCGGGAAAATCTGCGCGACTTTCTCCGGATAGAAGCTCGTGTCGCCGATCTGCTGCGTGCTCGCCCGGAACCCAGACTGCTCGCCGCGCCAGAACACCTGCAGGATCGCGGCGGACAGCCGGTCCGCGCGCCGGCTCCACGGGCTCGCGCGCACGTAGTCGGCATGGCGGATGTAATACGCGGCGAGCGCCTGTAGCGCGCTGTGCACCTCGACGTTGTCCATCAGGAGCGCGACGTGCAGCGTCGGCGAGATCTGGTAGACGCCGGTGCGCTTGTCGAGCAGCGTGTCGAGATGCGCGCTCGCGCGCGCGAGGCTGCGCGCCCAGCTTGCCGGCATCCCGCCCGGCGGCGCGAAGCGCGCGAGCAGCTCCATCCACGTCGCCATCATCGAGTCGTCCGCGTCCGCGTCCGCGCAGGCCGCGTATTGGCTGTCCTTCACGCAGAAGCGGTCGAAGCCGCCGTCGGCGCGCTGGCGCGGCAGCAGCCACGCGATCCATGCGCGCGCGGCCTGGCGCGCGTCGAGCTGCGCGTCGGATGCGGCGAGCAGCGCCTTCGCGGCGAAATACGGATCGATGCCGGTCCCGTTCAGGCGCACGGTGATCGCGCCGTCGGGCCGCTGGTAATAGCCGGTCAGTTGCAACTCGGCCGCGTTCGCGCAAAGCGCGAGTCCGCACATCGCAAACGACGCCGCTCGCGACGCGCGGCGCAGAAGTAGACGGACCGCCCCGCAGGCGCGAGCGGCCGCGACGAGCGCGAGCCGGTTCATGATGTCGTGCGCTTGCGCGCTGTTGTGCCTCGTGTTCGCCGCCGCGCGCGGCCGAAACCGCGCGCGTCGTGCTGACTTCCCGCTGGTCACTGCACCTTTGCGCTCGTGAACTTGAGGCTCGTTCCGCCGTTCGCGATCACGAGCCAGTTCGTCGCATCGGTGCCGACGACGGTGGCCGAACCGAGCGTGACGACCGGCTGCGCATACGCCGCCTTCGGCAACAGCCACGTCATGTTCGCGAGGCTCGTCGGATGGCTCGCCGCGAACGCCCAGCTGCTGCCCATGTCGGTGGCCGACCACGTGACGTTCAGCCGCGAGCGGTTGAAGTTCGTGATGTCGGTCATCGTGTACCACGTGAACTGGCCGAGCTGCTTCAGCGCATTCGCCTGCGTGAAGATCGACGTCAGCACGTCCGTGTACGACGATGCGCCGAGCGGGTGCGCGTAGATCAGCCGGCTCGTGCGATTCGACGCGACGAAGTTGATGAGACTCGTGTACCAGTTGATGACGTCGGTCGTCGGCACGGAATACAGCTGGAACTCCTCGAACGTCGCGTACTTGCCGAACGGCATCACCGGGTATGCCCACAGGCCCGGATTCAGCAGCGCGCCATTGCGATACGCCCGCGTCGGCTCGGAACCCGTGTGTCCCGTGAAGTAGTAGCCGTTGAAACCATTGCTTTCGAGCCACGTGATGGCCCACGTCGGCGCATTGCCTTCAGGCGACGCGTATTCGGTGTCCGGCCGCCCCGTCGCGGTGGTCACCGCCTGATGGTTCAGCACCAGATACTGCTGGAACGTGCTCTGATTGGTTTCGCTCGCATAGAAGCCCCAGTAGTCGTGAATCCACCCGCCCTGACTGCCGACGTGGTCTCCCTTGCTGATGAAGTACTTCATCAGATTGATCGCCGTCGGGTTGTTGTCGAGGTTGATGCCGTCGCCGTCGCCGAATGTCGCTTCGTCGGGCCCGGCCGTGACCGCCATCGTGAACGGACCGTTATTCCACACGCCGAGGCTCTTCAGATAAAGCGCCGGCTGAATCTGGTCTTCCGCGCAGAAGTGCCACTGGAACACCAGGCCGCCCTTCGCCTTCGGCAAGTTCGACAGCGACGGCAACTTCAGCAGGTTCGTGCCGAAGTAGTGGAGAAAGCCGTGAATCAGCATCCCGTCGGTCTGGCCGTCCAGATACGCGAGCGGCAGGTTCACGAACAGCACGCCGCCGTTGCCGTAAACGTTGTAGCCCGACACGAGGCCGAAGCTCGGCGAAGTCAGGATCGTCGTGCCCGTGTACGTGCCTTGCGTGACGAAGCTCGGATACGTGAGGAACCCGTACACGTAGCCCGAGATGCCTTCGAGCGTGTCGGTCTGCGCGCTCGTCGTCGCGAGCAATGTGTTCGTCTTGGCCGTCGTGGTGGTCGAGGTGGTCGAGGTGGTCGTCAGCGAGCTCGCGCTGTACGTGCCCGATTTCACGGGCTTGCCCGTGACGAAGCCCCTGAGCTTCGGCGAGGTCGACGTGAACTTGCCCTTGCCGCCCTTCGGCAGCGTGTAGCCGAACCATGCGCTGTGGTTGTAGTTCTTCAGGCCGCCCGGATTCGACGGGCTCGCGCTCAGGTACATCACCGTGCTCGACGGCGCCGTGCTCGTCGTGCCGGTGGCGGCGGTCAGGAGCGCGCTCGTCGTCGTGGCCGCCGACGTCGTCGTCCACGGCATCGACTTGCCGGGCGGCACCTGGATCGTGCGCAGCCAGCTGCTCATGCCGGTCACGTTGCCGAGGCCGATCATGTTCCCGCCGAGCTGGTCGTACAGCACGTAGTCGACGCCGACCATCGAGCTGAAGCGCGACTTCGGAATCGGATAGAAGCCCGCCGAATTCAGCACGCCGAAATCGTAGACGAGCATCACCTTGCCGCCGTTCAGCGCATAGTTCTGGATCGCGGTGACGAGCGTGTCGTCGGCGACCGTGTGCACCTGGTCGGGCAGGATCAGGCCCGGATACTGCGACAGCGCGGCGCCGGCCTGCATGAACTGGCTGTCCGTGATCACCTGGATCTGGAGCCCTTCCTCCTGCGCGCTGTCGAGCCATGCGGACACTCTCGGGTCGGGCAGCGTGAGCGTATCCGGAACCAGCAACAACAGTTGATTGGTGGCCGCGCGCGCGCCGCCGGGGCTAAACGCGAACGCGAGCGCGAACAACGCGAACACGACCCGCAAGAACTTGCCTGACTTTGCCAACATGATGCGCTCCTCTCTACAGGAAGGGCGGCTCGCGACCGGCCGCGATGCGGCCAGCGCGCCGCGCAACGGACCGGTCCGAGCCTCGTGGATGTGATGGCCGTCCATCACGCCGGCGCGCTGCCCGGCGTCCTCCGATGACGGCGCCGCCTCGTATCCGGCGCGGCACTGCGATCGGACCTCCCCTCGATAGAAGCGAGCTCCGTGCCATTCGCTTCGCTTCCCCGACCGATCGGGCTTTGCGGCCGCCCCGTCGACTCACCCCAGACGAAATCTCGCGAAATCGTCTCAACGCTGATACGGAGAGTGTTTTGCTTATCGGCGGCTCAATGCGGCTCCCGGGTCAGTGCGCCGCGCCAGCTCGCGCAATAGCTGTAGAGCGTGACGAGCAGCCCGATCAGGAGCGGCGCGCCGAGCACGAAATAGCAGAACGGCACGAACAGCAGCGAGCCGTGATAGATCACGACCGCATGCAGCAGCAGCACGAACGGCAGCGCGAGCACGAAATAGCCGAGCACGAGCAGCGACGCGAACGCCTTCTGCGCGAGCGAGAAATCGAGCGGGTAGTAGAGCGCGGCCATCACGAGCGGTATCAACGCGATCGCGGCGACGTTCATCACGAACACGTCTCGCAAATGAAGCAGCGCGTCGTATGGAAACGCGCCGGGCGTCGCCACGCCGGGCGTCGCCGCGCCGGCCGGACCATACATCACCCAGAAATACACGCAGATCATCAGTTGCGCGAACGCGGCGATCCGTAGCAGGTACGCACCGGGCAACCATTTCGCCTGACGAAAGAACGTCACCGCGAAGCCTGCCACGCAGACCGCGGCGGTCGCGAACAGTAGCGCGCCGCTCGGCATGCGCGCGGCGAGATTGATCGACAGCAGTTGCACGCGCGGCGCGCGCGCCGGATAGCCGAGCACGACCGCGCTGAGCGACGGGTCGAGCTGCCGGGCGCCCCAGCCGACAACCGCGCGCCAGTATCGCCACGCGTACGGCAGCGCGAGCCACAGCAGCGCGTACAGCGCGGGCGTGAGAAGCGCCGTCGACGCGAGCCAGCGCCGCGGATGCGCGTGCGTGCGCAGCGAACGATCATCGGGGGGCGGGACGGGATCGATGTCCATGCGGCCCGCCGTCACCACCGATAGAACATCCCGACCTCGCCGCCGATGCGCGAGTAGTACGGGTTGTGGTAGTAGTCGAACTCGACTTGCGTGCCCCACTTGCGGGTGACCCAGTAACGCCACTTCAGCGATACCTCGTGGCTGCGGAAATCGGTGATCTGCGCGTTGTTGCCGATCGCCTGGTACGCCTCGCGGCCGAAGCCGCCGCGCAGCACGACGAGGCTCTTGCCGACCTCGCCGTACGTGATCGCGCCGTAATACGTGGGCGCCTTCACGGAGCCCGGCGAATCGACCGTGTAGTTCCAGCCCGCCTCGAAGATCCACTTCGGCACCGCGTACCAGATCGCGCCGAGGTGGTAGAGCTGATCGCGATGGCCGTCGCGGTTCCACGCGTAGCCCGCGCCCGCCGACAGCACGAGCGACCGGTTCGCCAGCAGCTTGCGGTTGAGCGACAGGTCGACGCGCGCGCTCGGCAGGATCGTGCCGGACGTGGTGCCGGAAAATCCGATGCCGCCGAACCAGTCCGGCCCCATGTCCTGAAGGTACGTGATCGCGCCGAGCTGCGTGCTTTCATGGAAGCGGTGCAACTGCGCGAGCTCGCCGATGAACGTGTGGCCGCCCGCCTGATAGAGCCCGCGCAGATGCACGCCGTACCAGTCGCCGTAACCGTTCGTCACGTGCGCCATCGAATACGCGAGCGACAGCTCGGTGTGCCGCTGCGCCGGCGCCTGCACGTGCGTGACGATCGCTTCCGGCAGCGTCGGCTGATTTTCCTGACTCGGCGTGACTTCGGCGAGCGGCCAGCCGTCGGGCATGCCTTCCGGGTCGACCTTCACGAGCGCCGTGTCGTCGAACTGGCGCGGAACGATGACGAGCGGCGCGGCGGGCGGCGGCGTGAGCGACGGCGCGGAAGGCGCCATGGACCGCGGTGCGGCGGGCGGCGCGGATGCGATCGCGGGCGGTCCGGGTGGCCCAGGCGGCCCGGGCGGTCCTGGTGGGCCAGGCGGCCCGGGCGGTGCGTCGGACGGCGCAGGCGACGTGGACGGCGCGGGCTGTGCGGCAAGCGACGCGGCTGTAGCGGCCGTAGCGGCGGGAGCGGCCGGCATGCCGGCCGGCTCGGACGGCGCATTCGCGGCGGCGACCGGCCCCTCGGAGTAAGCCGCGGCCGCGCGCGCGGGCGGCGCGCCGAACGCGCACGCGCACGCGAGCGCGACGGCGGCGACAGGGACGGGCGGGCCGCGTCGGCAACGGAGCGCAGGCATGTCGGTCTCCTTGTTATGACGCGTGATACCAGCCGCTGCGCCACGCGACGAGGTCGCCGTGCACGCATGCATGGCCGACGACCGACACGTCGCGCGCGCACGCGCTGACCGGATGATCCGCCGCGCCGATGCGCGCGCCCGTCAGCCGCAGCAGCCCGCCCGCGGACACGACGCCGTCGATGCAACTCGCCTCGTCGAGCAGCACGTCGTCGCGCGCGAACACCGCGCCGTTCAGCAACGCGTCGCACTCGAGCACGACGCTGTGCGCCTTCACGCTGCCGATCAGCACGCAGCCTTCGCCGAGCGTCAGCCGGCCGTCGACGATCAGCGTGCCGTGCAGGATCGTGTGCGACGGCAGGCGGATGTCGCGCTGCACCAGATAGCGGCCGTCGAGCACGCGGTGCGGCACGTAGGCGAGCCGGCTCGCGAGCGACATCGCGCGACGCGGCGTCAGCGTGCCGTCGCGGCCGAGCGCGCGCACGACGCGTCCGAACACGATCGGCGTGCCGTGCAGGTTCGCGAAGCCGCCGCAGCCATGAACGCGCACCGCCTGTCCGACGACCGCGCCGTGCACGAGCGTGTTGTCGATGTCGACATTCGGCGCGTACGCGAAGCCGCCGAGCGTCGCGCCCGCGCGCATCTCGATGCGTTCCTCGGCGAACGCGTACGTCGCGTGCGAGCCCGCGCCGAGCGAAATCGTGTGGTCCGCGTACAGCACGCCGTCGCGCCAGTCGCCGCGCGCGAGCTGCAGCGCGTCGACATGCTCGACGCGCAGGCCGAGCGCCTGCCACGGCGGCGCCGCGCCGTTCTGCGCGGGCGGCTCGCCGCGCGCGCTCGCGCGCAGCGCATCGAGCCACTGCGCGGCGCGCAGCGGATAGTCGACGAACGGCCCTTCGCCGATCGGCAGCGCGGCGACATCGCTGCGCCTCACCAGTTCGTTCAGCAGCGGCAGGAACGGCAGCGTGAGCATTCCCGCCACCGGCATCATCACATTGAAGGTCGTCATCGCTCAGCGTCCCGAATTCACCGGCCGGCGAAAGCGCTCGGTCTTGTCCCAACGCAGCTCGCGACGCAGCAGCACGTCGAGCGCGAGCCCCCACAACGCGGCGACGACGGCCGCGATCGTCACGCAGAATCCGACGACGTTCACCGGCACGAGCCGCAGCCGCGTCGCGCGACCGTCGAGCCGCGCGGCGACGACGATCTCGAAAAACACGCCGAAGTTGCCGAACGTGCTGAACGCGAACAGCGCGAACACGGACACGAGCAGGCCGAGCGCGAGCGAATCGATGCCGTTCGTCAGATACAGCACGAGCGCGATGCCCCACGCGAGCGCGAGCAGCGCGGGCATCACGAACACCCCGAGCAGCAGCACGCCGTCGAGCCGGCAGCGGCGCGACGTCACCGGGCTGCGCAGCAGCGGAATCAGGTAGCGGAACAGCGTCTGGTTGTGCCCCTTCGCCCAGCGCGTGAGCTGGCGCGCACGCACGGGCCACCGCTCCGGCACTTCCTCGTAGCACTCCGCATGGTTCAGGTAGACGGTGCGCCAGTTGCTCAGCAGCAGCCGGTACGTCATGTCGGTGTCTTCGGCGAGCGTGTCGTCGCGCCAGCCGCCCACCGCGTCGAGCGCGCTCTTGCGGATGCCGCCCACCGTGCCGCCGTACTGCGGCACGAGGCCAAGGTTGTTGCGCGCCTGCTGGTTCACCTGATAGCCGCCCGCGCGCTCGAGATCGAGCAGGCGCGCGAGCAGGTTGCGATCGGCGTTCTGCGGCACCACGCGGCCCATCACCGCGCCCACTTCCGGATCGAAGAACGGCGCGACCAGTTCCTTGAGCAGGCCCGGGCGCGGCAGGTAATCGGCGTCGAACACGATCATGATGTCGCCGCGAATCTCGCGCAGCGCGTCCTTCAGCGCCGCCGCCTTGCCGGGCTTGCCGCTCTCGCGGTGAAACGGCCTGATGAGCTCCGGCGCGCGCACCTGCACGGCGTCGATCAGCGCGCGCGTGTTGTCGGTCGAGCGGTCGTTGACCGGGACGATCGTCAGGCGATCGCGCGGATAGGTGGTCGCGAGGAGCGCCGTCAGGCAATCGGCGACGACCGCCTCCTCGTTGTGTGCGGCGACGAACACCGTGATCTCCGGCCAGTCCGCGTTCATGATCGCGCGATACGGCGCGTGCTGCGGCTTGAACAGTCGATCGAGACTGAAGACGTAATTGCGCGACGCGTAGACGCAGGTCAGCAGCGCGAATATCCACAGGTAAGCCGCGCACAGGCCGGCGGCGATCCGTCCGCCGGACACCGGCACCGCGTCGACGGCGGGCGGACTCGCCGCCGCGAAAGACCGTTCGGCATCCAAC
The DNA here is from genome assembly GCF_000012365.1 of Burkholderia thailandensis E264. Lineage (NCBI taxonomy): Bacteria > Pseudomonadati > Pseudomonadota > Betaproteobacteria > Burkholderiales > Burkholderiaceae > Burkholderia > Burkholderia thailandensis. The sequence continues at coordinate 416,001 of NC_007650.1, read as the reverse complement.
GATGCGGGTTCCGCGAACGCAACCGCCTCCGCATACGGCCTGCTCGGCTCCGCGACCACGCGAACCCGTGCGGTTGTCCGCCCGTCACTCACGAGCGGCACCGTCGCGAGCGACGCGGACGCCGACCGCATCGCCGTGTCGCGCACGATCAGCGAACAGGCGAACACGATCAGCAACAGCACGCATTGCACGCACAACGACATCGCCCGCCCGTTCTTCATGCTCGAGTCCCCGTGCCCGCGTCGGCGGCGGCTGCGTTTGCCCCCGCACGGACTTGCAAAAGAAAGCCGGCGCCGCGTGGCGCGCGCGTATCGTTCATCGCCCGTCGCGCCTCGCCACCTGTCGCGCCACGCCGCCAAGCGCGCGCCGCACCGCCGGTTTCCGGTTTCGTCACATCGGCCGTTCCTTTGGTGTGCTGATGTCGTATCGCGTCGGAACGGATCTGCATGGTTCAAAGCAAGGGACGAGCCATCGTTCGGAAAAGACCGCGCGACAGGGGTTTCGCGGCGAACGCGGATTGCCGTCGCCGGCACGCACGCGGCGTTTTGATTCATCGGCGAATCACCATCGGGAATGCCATCGCACGGCACCGCGCGGCGCTCGCCGAAAAGCGGATGCGTACCGCGCGCAACGGCCTGCACGGCCGCGCGGCCCGCACGACTCGCGTGATCGCGGCCGCGTGCGGGCAGGCGGGCAGGCGGGATCGCGGCCGCGATGTTCGCGCAGCATCGCGCGTCGCCGCCGCAAAAAGTCTGCTTTTACGGGCGTCCGGCACGCGCTTCGCGCGGCCGCGACCGGCCGAAAGCAGGCCGCCTAACGGGCGCGTTTCAGATTCGATACGTTTCGCGACGGCGGCGGCCGTGGCCCGCTCTTGGGCGGCCGGGACCGGGAAATCCCTGACGGCAATCGCCGCGCCAAGGACGTCGCGCACACGGCCGGCCCTCGTGCGCGCGCGACGCTCACCCAAGCCGAAGGCTCCGCGGGCCGGCATCCTGGCGGCGGCCGCATCGCGCGCGAGAACGGCATTCGCCCACCGTGCGTGCGCGCCGCGCGACGCACGCGCGCGATGACGTGAAACGCCATTGGCCGCCGTAACAGCGGCGAGACGTTCCGGCGTGCCGGCGCGGCGCCCAGCCGGGCGCGGCGAAGCTGCGACGACGCTGGTTTGAATATTGCTCGGCAGTGTTCGAAGCAGCGCGCCGGATACGACGCGCACGGACGTGCGCGACGCGCGCCGCCGATTCACGACATCACGAGGAGCGATTCATGACGTGACCGCCTACTGCGACGGCCCCGGCCTGCCGCCGCGCGATTCGCGCCGCGAATCCCCGCGCATGCGCCGGCCCGGACGCCGCAATACCGTCGCACATCGTGCGGCGAACCGCGCGGCGCGGCCCGCACGCTACGCGCACGCACTCGTGCGTTGCGGCATGCGGCCGCCGCGCCGGTGCCGGATCGATCGGAACAACCGTGAATCGGGGACCAAGATGAAGAAAATCCTGCTTGCGTTCGGCACTCGTCCCGAGGCCATCAAGATGGCGCCGCTCGTGCGCACGCTGCAAACGCGAGCCGATGTCGACGCGCGGGTGTGCGTGACCGCCCAGCATCGGCAGATGCTCGACCAGGTGCTTTCGCTGTTCGGCATCGCGCCCGCATACGATCTGAACGTGATGCGGCAAAGCCAGACGCTCGCCGACGTGACGACGGGCATCCTTCAGACGATCGGCGCCGTGTTCGACGATTTCGAGCCGGACCTCGTGCTCGTGCACGGCGACACGACGACGACGCTCGCGGTGAGCCTCGCCGCGTTCTACCGTTACTTGCCGATCGGGCATGTCGAAGCGGGGCTGCGCAGCGGCGACATCTGGTCGCCGTGGCCCGAGGAACTCAACCGGCGCGTGACGGACGCCGTGTCGTCGTGGCACTTCGCGCCGACCGAGCGCGCGCAGCACAACCTGTTCAGCGAAGGCGTGCCGACGGATGGCGTCGTGCTGACCGGCAACACGGTGATCGACGCGCTGCACGACGTGAAGCGCATGATCGAAGCCGACGCGCCGCTCGCGCGCGAAATCGCCGCGCGGTTTCCGTTTCTCGGCCGCGACGAGCGCGTCGTGCTGATCACCGGCCATCGGCGCGAGAGTTTCGGCGAGCCGTTCGCGCATTTCTGCGACGCGCTGCGCACGCTCGCGCTCCGCTATCCGGATGTGCGCTTCGTCTATCCGCTGCATCTGAACCCGAACGTGCAAGAGCCCGCGCACTCGCTGCTCGACGGCCTGCCGAACATCCATCTGATCGCGCCGCAGGAATATCTGTCGTTCGTCTTCCTGATGTCGCGCGCGCGTTTCATCATCACCGATTCGGGCGGCATTCAGGAAGAAGGGCCCGCGCTCGGCAAGCCGGTGCTCGTCACGCGAGACACGACCGAGCGGCCGGAGGCGATCCAGGCGGGCACCGCGAGGCTCGTCGGCACGAACACCGAGCGCATCGTCAGCGAGGCGTCCCGGCTGCTCGACGACGACGACGCATACGATGAGATGTCGCACGCGACGAATCCGTATGGCGACGGCCACGCGAGCGAGCGGATCGTCCATGCGCTGATGAGCAAGCCGCATGCGAGCGACACGGCGCGCTTCCCGCTCGCCGCGATCGAAGCGCCGTGCAACGCGCTCGCGCTCGGCCTGCGTGCGCTGAGGTCCGCATGAACGTGATCGTCTGGCGGCACGCGAATCGCGGCGTTTGCGCGAGCGCCCGGGCGGGCGACGTGTGCGCGCGCGGTTGCCATCCGGTGATCGGACGGCGGCGGATCGCATCGCTGCCGGCGCGGGTCGGCGGCTGCGCGGGGTGCGGCGGATACGGCTGCGTGCACGGGCCGCGCGCGACGCAGTGTCCGGCGGGGCGGTGTTGCCGGCAACGGTGACGCGCCTTGCGCGACGGCTCGCGCATGAAGCGGCGTGCGATCGATCGCGCGTGAAAGACGGAACGTGACACGGTGCACGCGACACGCGCGCACGCTTGCGCTCGCGCATCGCAGCGGAAGAAACGACGAGAAACGAAGGATGCCGAAAGACGCGCCGCCCAGCCGGAACGGCGATCGCGCGACGCGCGCCGGACGAAGAAGAACGCGGATGAAAGCGCTCGCCCGCAAGGGCTTTGCTGCGCTGTTCATCCGCGTCCGATGTGCGTTGGTAGGCTCGATTGGATTCGAACCAACGACCCCCACCATGTCAAGGTGGTGCTCTAACCAACTGAGCTACGAGCCTGTGTGAGGCGCGAATTATAGAGAGCATCGCGCGGGCGCACAAGCCCCTTGGTGAAAATTCTTCGATCGGCCGTTTCGACGGACTGTCCGTCCCGGCAGGGCGGCGTCGAATGCGATCCTCAACACGGCGCCCGGTCGCCGACGCGGCGCTGGCGATCCATGGCTCGCGCCGTTGCCGCCGGCTTCGTTGCCGTCGCGCGGCGGCGTTCCCGCGGCTGCGTCGAGCGCGCAGCCGGGAAAACAGGAACGCCCGATCAGGAACGCCCGATGGCGTGCGCCGCGAAACGCGCCCGCGCGGGCATTCCTGCAAGGCTCGGCAGCCGGCGGCCGCGACATGATCCTCGGCCTGCCCGACACCGGCCGCCCCCACGTCACGCCGCCGTTATATCGACACCGGTTATGGGGCCGCCCAATTTCGGTGGATTTGACCTGCCCGTGGCGCACATCAACACTTGATCGCGCCGAGCGCCGCATTCAGACGGCGCCGCATCGCCCTTCCCCCAATCGGAGTCGTCATGCCGTTCACCGACAATTCGCGCGCGGCGAACGCGCCGTTGCGCACGCGCGCCAGTTTCAGAAAGATCGTCGTCGCGTCCGTGACGGGCAACGCGATGGAGTGGTACGACTTCTTCGTCTACGGCACCGCCGCCGCGCTCGTGTTCGGCGAGCTGTTCTTTCCGCCGGATGCGCCGCCGCTCGTCGCGACGCTCGCCGCATTCGCGGCGTTCGCGCTCGGCTTCGTCGCCCGGCCGTTCGGCGGCGTCGTGTTCGCGCACCTCGGAGACCGCCGCGGCCGCAAGACCTCGCTCGTCTGGACGCTGATGCTGATGGGCGCGTCGACGTTCGCGATCGGCCTGCTGCCCACCTATGCGCAGGCGGGCTTCTGGTCGCCCGCCGCACTCGTCGCGCTGCGGCTGCTGCAAGGCATCGCGTCCGGCGGCGAATGGGGCGGCGGCGTGCTGATGATCAGCGAAAACGCGCCGGCCGATCGCCGAGGCTATTACGCGGCCTGGAGCCAACTGGGCGTGGGCGCGGGATTCGTGCTGTCGTGCGCCGCGTTTCTCGCCGCGCAGACGCTGCCGCACGACGCGTTCGTGCGCTGGGGCTGGCGCGTGCCGTTCATCGCGAGCGTCGCGATCTTCGCGTTCGGCCTCCAGGTGCGCCGCAGCCTGCCGGAGACGAAGGACTTCGAGCGCGCGAGCGAACGGCGCGCGGCGCCGCACATGCCGATCGTCGAAGTGCTCCGGCGCCATCCGAAGGAAGTGCTGCTCGCGATGGGGCTGCGTATCGCCGAAAACGGCGGCGCATACGTGTTCCTCGCGTTCTCGCTCGTCTATGGCAGGCGCATCGGCGTGCCGAACCGGGTGATGCTGATAGGCGTGATGTGCGCGATGGTCGTCGAAATGGCCGCGATGCTCGGCTGGGGCCATCTGTCCGATCGCATCGGCCGCAAGCCCGTCTATCTGATCGGCGCGGCGAGCCTCGTCGCGGCCGCGTTTCCGTTCTTCTGGCTGATCGACACGCGCGAGCCGCTCCTCGTCTGTCTCGCGCTCACGCTCGGCGCGGCGCTCAGCCACGGCGCGATGATCGGCACGCTGCCCGCGCTCGTCGGTGAGCTGTTCAGCACCGAAGTCCGCTATTCGGGCGTCGCGCTCGGCCACGAAGTCGCTTCGATCTTCGCGGGCGGGCTGTCGCCCGTCATCGCGACCGCGCTGCTCGCCCGCTATCACGCCGCGTGGCCGGTGTTGCTGCTGCTCGTCGCGATGGGCGCCGTCACGCTCGTCACGCTCGCTTTCATCCGCGAGACGCGCCACGTGCCGCGCCGCGCCGCCGACGCGAAGCCGGAAGCCGCATGACGGCCCACCCGCACCCGCTCGGCACGCCGCGTCTGGCCGACGCGCGGCGGCGCGCGCGTCCGTGCGCGCGGCACGGGCGTGCGGCGCTCGCGCCATCGACGTCCGCGCCTTCGTCCTGCGCGCGCCCGCCGTTCATGCGTTCGTCACTCGCGCCGCTCACCGCGCGCGCCGTCGAGCACCGGTACGAGCCCGAGATGCACGAGCAGCGCACCGAACTCGCTCAAGCGCCGCCGGACATAGGCGGGCACGTCGCGCCCCGCGTAATCGTAGAAGCCCGCGCCCGACCGGATGCCGTCGCGCCCGGTCTCCATGTGGCGGCTCACGACGGCGGCCGGCGCGAAGCGCGGGCCGATCTCGCGCGCGAGGTAATGCGACGCGTAATAGAGGGTGTCGCAACCGCCCCAATCGATGAACTCGAGCAGCCCCAGCACCGCGAAACGCAGGCCGAAGCCGGTCCGGATCGCCTGATCGATCGCATCGGCGCTCGCGACGCCCTCTTCGACCATCCGTGCCGCCTCGTTCATCGCCAGCGCCTGGATGCGCGGCACGATGTAGCCGGGCGACGGCCCGCAGACGACCGGCCGCTTGCCGATCCTCTCGAGCAGCGCGCTCAGCAACGCGACGGCTGCGGGATCGGTGGCGTCGCTGCGGCTGATCTCGACGAGCGGCATCAGATGCGCCGGATTCAGCCAGTGCGCGTTCAAGAGGCGCGCCGGATGCGCGACGCATCGCTGCAGGTCGGTGACGAGAAATGTCGACGTCGTCGAGGCGATCACCGCGTCCGTGCGCAGATACGCCTCGGCCCATTGCAGGGCGGCGGACTTCGCGTCGAGCACTTCCGGCGCCGCTTCGAACAGCACGTCGCAAGCCGCGAGCGCCGCGCTCGCGGCAGCGCGATCGACGATGTCGATGCGCGCGAGCACCTGTGCCGCCTGCTGCGGCGCGACCTCGCACAGCACGCTCAACGCGTCCAGTTGGCGGCCGATGGCGGCGCGCGCGGCAGCATCGAACGCCACCCGCGCCGCCGCGTCGCGCGCCTTGAAATCGATCAGCGTCACATGCAGGCCGGCGAACGCGAACGCCAGCGCGATGCCCTGCCCCATGCGCCCGGCGCCCAGCACGTGCGCGCGCGACACGTCAGCGGCGTTCATGCCGGCCACCCGTCGCGCAGCCGCGCGGCAAGCGCGTCGCGCGTCGCATCCGCGAGCCCGAGTCGCTCGAGCGTGCGGCCCTCGCGATACAGGTCGCGTTGCGCCACCACGCTCGCGATGCTCAGAAGGCCCTGCGCGACTGGCGTCGGCACGCGGGCCCAGCGCCCGCACGACACGATGAGCGACAGGCCGAGCCGCGTGTCCTCGAGCATGTAGCGATGCGCCCTCAGATCGATCGCCTCCCGCCAGTCGCCGCTGTCCGTCAGCTTGCCGTGCGCGCCGCGGCCGTACATCCATTCGTCGCCGTCGGCCGCGTAGTGGTCCGCGAGCGGAAAGTGCGGCGCGCGGTAGCCAAGCGCCTCGCGCACCGCGATCCGCTCGGCGTCGAGCGCGCTCGTCACGCGCCGGATCGACGGCTGCGTGCCTTCGTTGTGGATGTCCCACGCATCGAAGTGTTCGAGCGGCCCGGCGTTCATCATGATGAGCGGCGGATGAATCACCGGCCCGGCGTTCATCAACGCGGCCGACAGCGCGTCCTCGACGGGCTCGATCGACGGATAGCCGGCCTTCAGCACGTCGAGCGCCCAGCCGGCCGCGCTCGCCGGGAACACGCCCGTCGGCAGGCGCGTCGCGTAGGCGCTGATCACGACGTCGCGCTCGCCATGCTTGCGCACGAGATAAGGAAGCGTGCCCGTTTCCGCGAACGCGACGCGGCTGCGATTGCCCGCCGACGCGAGCGCCTGCGCGAACACGTAGCTGCCGAACGTGCCGGGCGGCAGATAGACGACCTGGCCATCGGCGAGCAGCGGCGCGATCCGCGCGGACAGCGCGTCGTGCGTCGTCGCGGGCAGCGCGATCACGATCAGGCGCGCGTCGCGCATCGCATCGGCGAGTTCGTCGACGACGCGAATCGCGCCGCGCGCGGCGCCGATCGGGATCGTGCGCGCGCCGCGCCAATCCCTCGCGTTCAGCGCGCCGAGCGCGCGCAGCCTCGCGGCCGCCTCCGAATCGCGGCGCCACCATGTCACGTCGTGGCCCTTTTCGAGCAGATCGATCGCCGCCGCATGGCAACCGTGACCGCCGCCCAGCACGCATACCTTCATGTCCACCTCCGGATGTGCAATGCAGCCGAAGTTACGCGTAACGCCACACGCCGTCGCTTCGATGTGCGCAACGGCAATACGATTCCGGCAGGCAAGTGCGGCGCCCGGCGCCGCGCCGGTTGCCACGGCGGATCGGCCCGCCGATCATCGTCTCCCGCTCGACATTCTTCGTCACGAGGCTCGCCATGAACATCGCGCTCCCCCGCAGCAACGGTAACCGTCTTCGCGCATTGCACGCGCGCGAAGACATCGAGCGCGAAGTGTCGCGGCTGCTCGGGCCGCATCGAATGGAAGTGGCCTCGCCCGATCTGCCGCGCGCGGAGCTGTTCGACATCGCGCTCGATCGCGGCGGCCTGCTCGAGCTCAGCTACGGCGATGCGGCGCGCATCGACATCGACGGCGACGCCGCCCCGTTCCTGTTCCGGCTCACGCTCGCCGGGCGCTGCGAGCTGCGCACGGGCCGCGAACGCGCGGCCGTCGCGCGCGGCGGGTTGAGCGTCTCGTCGCCCGCGCGGGCGAGCCGCATCGAGACGAGCCGCGATTGCCGCAGCCTGCTTCTGCGGCTCGATCGCGCGGCGCTGGAGCTCAAGCTCGCCGACCTGCTTCAGGCAACGCCGCGCGCGCCGCTGCTGTTCGCGCTGTCGGTCGACGCCGCGCACCGCGGCGCGGGCGTCGTGCGCGACATGCTCGGTCAACTGTGCCGCTGGTGCGCGCCGCCCGATACGGCCGCCGCGCGATCGATGCTCGGGCCCGATCTCACCCAATGGCTGATGACGATGCTGCTGACCCGGTTGCCGCATTCGTACAGCGACGCGCTCGCACGCGGCGTTCGCCGCCCGCTGCCCGTGCACGTGCGCCGCGCGCGCGATCATGTCGATGCGCACCTCGGCGAGCCGCTGCCGCTCGTGACGCTCGCGCGCGCGGCCGGCGTGTCGCCGCGCACGCTGCAGAACGGCTTCGCGCGATTCCTGCAGACATCGCCCGCCGCCTACGTGCGCGAGCGGCGATTGTCCGCGGTCCACGACGCGTTGCTGAACGCGCCCGGGCGCGGCGTCGCGGACGTGCTGATCGAGCACGGGGTGCACAGCTTCGGGCACTTCGCGAAGGCCTATGCACGCCGCTTCGGGCATCCGCCGTCGGCGACCGGTGTGGGCGAGCACGGCGCGCCCGGCGCCGACGCCCGTGCGACCGGCGCGTCGCAGCCGACGAGCACCGCGCCCGGAAGCCGCGCATCCCGCGGGCGGCAGCCGTGAATCGCCCCGTCGCCGCCGCGACGCTCGAACCGATCCCGTGCGCCGCACCCGCTGCCGACGCCATCGATTCGCTGCGCGTGCAGGACCTCGATCTCAATCTGCTCAAGACGTTCCGCGCGGTGTACGTCGAGCGGCACGTCGGCCGCGCGGCGCTGCGGCTCGGCGTCACGCAGCCGTCGGTCAGCCACGGGCTCGGCCGGCTGCGCCTGATGTTCCGCGACGCGCTGTTCGTGCGCACCGGCACCGGCGTCGAGCCGACGCCGCGCGCGCGCCGTCTCGCCGCATCGGTCGACAAAGCGCTTGCGATCCTGCAGGACGTGCTCGACGAAGGCGCGCGCTTCTTACCCGACACCACCCAGCGCGTATTCCGGCTGCACATGAGCGACTTCGCGACAAGCGCGTTCCTGCCCACGCTCCTGCAGGTGCTCGATGCGCGCGCGCCGGGCGCGGTCATCGAGACGCTGCACGTCGACGAACCGCAGCTGAACGTCGCGCTCGAGACGGGCCGGATCGATTTCGCGCTCGGGCACTACAGCGACGCGTCGAGCCACTTCCAGCGCACCGCGCTGCTGCGGGAAAGCTGCGTGCTGCTGATGTCGCGCCGCGCGGCGGCGCGGCTTGCGCTGCGCGACGATTTCGTGCTCGATGCGAACGCACCGCCCAATCTGCGGCTCGTCACCGTCGCGTCGCACCCGCAATCGATGCAGCTCGTCGACCGGCACGGGCTCATGCCGCGCGTGCGCGCCGCGCTGCCCGGCTTCATGGCGATTCCCGCGATCCTGCGCGACTGCGACCATGCGGTGATCGTGCCGCGCACGATCGCGCGCACGTTCGCGGCGCGCGACGCGTGCGCGACCTATCCGATCGCCGGCGCGCAGGCGTGGACCGTCAACGCGTACTGGCACCGCCGCTTCGATGCCGACCCCGGCCATCGGTGGCTGCGCGCGCTGCTCTCCGAGCTGTTCGACATCGGCACGCGCGAAGCTTTCGACGCGTGGCTCGCACCCGTCGCGCCGCCCGCATCGTGCGCGCCGCGCACGGACCGCGACTAGAACGACGTCATCACGCCCGCGACAATCGAGCTCGCCGTCGCGCCCGGCTTCGCGACGGGCACGCCGCCGCCCGCGGCGCCGTTGACGGTAAACGTCGCATGCGCGCCGTTGCGCACCATCGCCGCGCCCGTATAAAGCACGGTCCGCTTCGACAACGGATAGTCGAGCCGGACACCGTATGAATCGGCGTTACCCTCGCTGTCGCCGATCTTCCGGTAATGACCGTAGCTGACGAGCAGCGATGCGCGGCCCAGCGGGACCGTCGCGTCGAGCTCGTACAGGTCGTGGTGCGGATACGCGCTCGCGCCGTCGACGACGGCGGCGACGTCCGGCCCGCCGCGATGCCGCATGTAGAGAAGCGCGAGCTTCATGAACGCGAAGTCATACGAGAACCCGCCGAGCACGTAGTTGCCCGCCGCGACGGGACTCGTCGCGGACAACGACGCCGCACTCGCCGCACTGAAGCGCTGCACCATGTAATCGACGTCGAGCGACAGCGGCCCTCGCGCGTAATTGAGGCCGACGCCGTACGTATCGCCGAGCGACGACGGTTGGCCCGACGCGCCGTTCGTTCCGCGCGAGGCGCTCGCGCGCAACAGGAACTCGCCGATGCGCGGCGACGTGTAGCGCAACCCGTTGTGCGTGCGCAGGAACGCCGGCCCGACGAAACTGTTCGACGCATTGCCCCACGCGAGCCCCGCGCCATATCCGGGCAGGCTGTACGTGACGAACGTCGTGTGCAGGATCGTGTAGAGCTCGCCCGCCTGCAGCCCGCCGAACGGCCCGGTGATGCCGACCCACGCTTCGCGGCCGAACAGCGCGCCGCCGTTGCCGAGCGTGCCGTTCGCCGAGTTGAAGCCGTTCTCGAGCTTGAAGATCGTCGAGTAGCCGCCGCCGAGATCCTCGACGCCCTTGAGGCCCCATTGCGTCGCGAGCAGATTGCCGCCGCCGATGCGCGCCACGTGCCGCGGCCCCATGTTCGCGAACTCGATCGCGGTATCGATGCGACCGTAGAGCACCACGCTCGATTGCGCGAACGCGGGTGTCGCGGCCGCCGCGCTCAACAGCGGCGCAAGCCATTTCCAGTTGTTCATTCGTGCCGTTCCGTAGAGAGTGTCGGAGGCGCGCGCCGCGCGCCGTGCGTTCGCCGCGACTGCGTGCGAACGGGGAGTGTCAAACCGGGGGCGAGTCTAGGAAGGCCAATATCCGGCGTCGACCGAACGGGCTTTATAAGTTTTATAGATGCCGCGCATGACGCGGCGCGCGGCCCGCCGCGCGGGGCGCGCGCGCGAGGCCGGCCGCGCGCGGCCTGGGAATTTCTTTAGGCGGATCGGTAGATGCCCGTGTCGCGCGGCTGTCACTCCGGCTATGTGCGCGGAATTTGGTTGACTACGCTGCCCTCCGATCGCGCGATGCAAAGCGCGACATTCCGTCCATCCGCCTCCGGAGAAGCCGCATGACCGCTCCCCCCGCCGCCCCTTCGATCGCGCGACGCTACACGTACGAGTGGTACGTCGTCGTGATCTGCATGCTCGCGTACGTGTTCTCGTTCGTCGACCGCCAGGTGCTCGTGCTGATGATCGAACCGATCAAGCGCGACCTGCAGCTCACCGACACACAGTTCAGCTTGCTGAACGGCTTCGCGTTTTCGCTGTTCTATGCATTCATGGGGATGCCGATCGCGTACCTCGCGGATCGCTACCCTCGGCCGCGCATCATCGCGGTCGGCATCGCGCTCTGGAGCGTCGCGACCGCCGCGTGCGGCCTCAGCCGGCACTTCCTGCACATGTTCGTCGCGCGGATGAGCGTCGGCGTCGGCGAGGCGGCGCTCTCGCCCGGCACGTACTCGATGCTCGCCGACTACTTCCCGAAAGAGAAGCTCGGCCGCGCGGTGGCCGTCTACTCGCTCGGCTCGTTCATCGGCGGCGGCGTCGCATTCCTCGTCGGGGGCTACGTGATCGCCCTTCTCAAGCATGCGCGCGCGTTCACACTGCCGCTCGTCGGCGCCGTGCACGCGTGGCAGGTCACATTCCTGATCGTCGGCATGCCAGGGCTCGCCGTCGCGCTGTTGTTCGCGCTCACCGTGCGCGACCCGCAGCGCAAGGAACTCGCGCGCGATCGCTCGGGCGTCGTGATGCGGCTGTCGTGCGCGGATGCGCTGCGCTTCGTCGGCAAGCACCGCGCGACCTTCTTCTGCCATTACGCCGGGTTTTCGTTCTATGCGATGGCGCTCTACTGCCTGCTGAGCTGGACGCCCGCGTTCTACATTCGCCATTTCGGCCTCACGCCGGTCGAGGCGGGCTACACGCTCGGCGCGGTGCTGCTCGTCGCGAATACGGCGGGGGTGTTCTGCGGCGGCTGGCTGAACGACTGGCTGCTGCGGCGCGGCCACGCCGACGCGCCGATGCGGGCGGGCTTCATCGGCGCGCTGTGCATGCTGGCGCCCGCCGCCGCGTTCACGCAGGTCGATCATCTCGGCGCGTCGCTCACGCTGCTCGTGGTCGCGATGTTCTTCGCGTCGTTTCCGATGCCGACGTCGACAGCCGCGATGCAAACGCTCGCGCCGAATCAACTGCGCGCGCAGATCTCCGCGCTGTTCCTGCTCGTATCGAATCTGATCGCGCTCGGGATCGGCACGACGATCGTCGCGCTGATCACCGACAAGGCGTACCGCTCGCCGCTCGCGGTCGGCAGTTCGATGACGATCGTCAATCTCGCGGCCGCGGCGCTCGCGACGGGCCTGCTCGGAATCGGCTGCCGGCGGTATCGCGCGAGTCTCGCGCGCGAGCACGCGACGCGATTCGCGGCGATGCGCGGGGCGCCGGGCCAAGCCGCGGCGACAGCAACGATGCCGAGGTCGTCACCGGGTTCGTCGGCGAGTTGAGCGTGACCACATCGCGGCGGCGGCGCGGGCGCGGCGATCCCGGCGACGCTTCGTGACGCCATCGTGATATCCGCATCATTTATCCGCTGACGCGATTTCTATTGATTTGTCTTATTTGTCCGATTCGCCGATCCTGCTTCGCACCGTCACGCCGGATGCGCCGCGCGATGCGCGATCGCGTCGCGCGGCCATGGCGCGCCCTGCGCGCGCGCCGCCAGCGGAGAATCCTCCGGCGTTCGGCGCAACAGTTCAGTTCTTCTCACCAACCGTTCACGTTCATCCACTGACATGAAGACTCTGCAACCCAGCTACGACTACATCGTGATCGGCGGCGGCTCGGCAGGCTGCGTGGTCGCCGCGCGCCTGATCCAGCAGAAAGCGGGAACCGTTCTGCTGCTGGAGGCGGGCAGCGCGGACAGCAATCCGTTTCACGCGATTCCCGGCGCCGTCGTCAAGGTGTTTCAGCGGAAATCGTGGCCGTACATGACCGAGCCGCAACCTCACGCGAACGACCGCTCGCTGATCATCGCGCAAGGGCGCGTGCTGGGCGGCGGCAGCTCGGTCAACGGCATGATCTACATCCGCGGACAAGCCGCGGACTACGACGACTGGGCAACCGAATGGGGCTGCACCGAGTGGCGCTACCGCGACGTGCAGCCCTATTTCCGCAAGGCGGAGGCCAACGAAAGCCTGGGCACGGAATTTCACGGTCAGCAAGGGCCGCTGCCCGTCAGCGAGAACCGCTACCGCCATCCGCTGACGGGCGCCTTCGTGCGCGCCGGCCAGGAAATCGGGCTGCCTTACGTGAACGATTTCAACGGCGCGTCTCAGCGGGGCATCGGCTATTACCAGACGACCACGCACAACGGCGAGCGCGCGAGCACCGCGCGCACCTATCTGAAATCGGTCCGCGACGACGCACGCCTGACGATCGCGACAGGCGCGCTCGTTCACCGCATTCTCGTCGAGCAGGGGCGCGCGGTCGGCGTCGCGTTCAGCGAACGCGGCTGCGCGCCGATCACGATACGCGCGCGCCGCGAGATCGTGCTGAGCGCCGGCGCGATCGGCAGCCCGAAAGTGCTGATGCTCTCCGGGATCGGCCCGCGCGACCATCTGTCCGACCTCGGCATCGAGACGATCGCCGATCTGCCGGTGGGCCGGAATTTTCACGATCATCTGCACCTGTCGGTGCAGGCGTCGATCCGCACGAAAGCCAGCTTGCTCGGCGCGGACCGCGGGCTTGCCGCGCTTGCCCACTTTCTCCAGTGGCGGTGTTTCCGCAGCGGCCTGCTGACGAGCAACATACTCGAGGGCGGCGCGTTCATCGATAGCCTCGGCGCGGGCCGCCCCGACATCCAGTTGCATTTCCTGCCGCTTCTCGACAATTTCGACAACACGCCGGGCGAAAAGCCGCCCGCGAGCGAGCACGGAATCACCGTGAAAGCGGGGCATTTGCAGCCGAAATCGCGCGGCCGCGTGCTGCTGCGCAGCACCGATGCGGCCGATCTGCCGCGCATCGACGCGAATTTCCTCAGCCATCCCGACGACCTGTCCGGGCAGATGCGCGCCGTCCAGGCGGGGCTCGACGTGCTGGCCGCGCCGGCGCTGCGCGCCCACGTGCGCGAAATCGTCGCGCCGTCGCGGCTCGAACGCGGCGACGATCGCGCGCTCGAAGCGTTCGTTCGTCAGAACGTCAAGACGGTCTATCACCCCGCCGGCACCTGCCGGATGGGCACGGACCCCGCGTCGTCGGTCGTCGACCAGGCGCTGCGCGTGCATGGCGTCGCCAACCTGCGCGTCGTCGATTGCTCGATTTGCCCGCAGGTGCCGAGCGGCAACACCAACGCGCCGTCGATCATGATCGGAGAGCGCGGCGCCGATCTGCTGCTCGGACGCAACGCACCCGCTGCGCCCGCTGATCGCGCGGGCCGAGCGGGCGCGGCATCCTCCTCCAATCACTGAACAGGACTCGATCGACATGAGCGACATCCCACTTCTTCCCGAGGTGTCCCGCTTCCTCGCGCAGGATCATGCGCATTTCGTCGGCGGCGCCTATCGCGCCAGCACATCGGAGCGCCGTATCGCAATCACCAACCCGGCCACCGAGCAGACGATCGCTCACGTGCGCAACGCGGACGCGGCCGACGTCGAGGCCGCCGTCGCCGCCGCGAAGGCGGCGTTTCGCGGCGCCTGGCGCGACACGTCTCCCGGCCGGCGCGCCGAGATCCTGAACCGCCTGGCCGATCTCATCGAACGGCACGGCGAGGAAATCGCTCAACTCGAAACGCTCTGCTCGGGCAAGCCTATCCACGTATCGCGCGCGATCGAAGTCGCGCAGAGCGCGACGTTTCTCCGCTATTACGCCGGCTGGGCGACCCGGATCAACGGCGAGACGATCGCCCCGTCGCTGCCGTCCCGCGCGGGCGAGCGCTATACGGCGCTGACATTTCGCGAGCCGGTCGGCGTCGTGGCCGGCATCGTTCCGTGGAACTTCTCGGTGATGATCGCCGTCTGGAAGATCGCGTCCGCACTCGTCACGGGCTGCACGGTCGTCATCAAGCCGAGCGAATTCAGCCCGCTGACGCTGCTGCGCCTGGCCGAGCTCGCGACCGAGGCCGGCGTGCCGCCCGGCGCGCTGAACATCGTCAATGGCGACGGCGATATCGGCCGCATGCTGATCGACCACGCGGACGTCGCCAAAGTGTCGTTCACGGGCTCGGCGGCAACCGGCATTCGCGTCGGCACGCAGGCGATCGGCGCCAATCTGACCCGCGCGACGCTCGAGCTGGGCGGAAAGAACGCGGCCGGCTTTCTCGAGGATGTCGATGTCGACGATGCGGTAAGCGGGCTGCTGACGGCGGGGTATACGCATCAAGGGCAGATCTGCGCGTCGCCGGAACGCGTGTACGTGCACCGCTCGAAGCTCGACGAAGTGCTCGAGAAGGTCAGGGCCGGATTGCAGGCGATCCGCGTGGGCTCGCCGCTCGACGAATCCATGGCGTTCGGGCCGCTCGCGAACAAACCGCACCTCGAGAAGATCCTCGGCTATTTCGACTGGGCGCGGGAAAACGGCGAGGTCGTATTCGGCGGCCGCCGCGTCGAGCGCGCCGGCTATTTCGTCGAGCCGACGGCCGTGCTCGCGAAACATCGCGACGACCGCCTGCTGCACGAGGAAACGTTCGGCCCCATCATCGCCTTTCTGCCGTACGACACCGACGACGAGCTCATCAGCCTGTTCAACGACACGCCGTTCGGCCTGACCGCGAGCCTCTGGACCAACAATCTCTCGAAGGCGTTGCGGCTGATTCCCCGCATCGAGGCAGGCACGCTCTGGATCAACATGCACACGTTCCTCGATCCGGCCGTGCCGTTCGGCGGCCTCAAATCGTCGGGGCTCGGACGCGAGTTCGGCAGTGCGTTCATCCACGACTACACGGAATTGAAATCGGTGATGATCCGCTACTGAAGCGGCGGCCGGTTTCCGCGCGACGCCCGCCGAGGGGGCGCGCGGGGCAGCCCGCGTGCACGCGGCGCTCGCGGGCTTCTTTCTCTTCGTTCCCTTCGTCCTCCATGCGCCGCTTCTTCTCGCCTCGCCCGCCGCCTTTTTTCCGGCGGCGACGGCGCGGCTTGCGAGCGCCGTTCACCCTCCGCCCCCGAGCAGCCGACGGCACGCATTCGATCGGCTGACGGCCGCGATGCGCCCGCCGACCGATCGCCCACGCCTCTCGCCTCTCGCCTCTCGCCTCTCGCCTCTCGCCTCTCGCCTCTCGCGCAACGAGGCTGCCGCCTTCCTCCGGCAATCCGCCGCACCGCCATAAAATCAGCTCAATTTATTTATCAACCAATTTTTCATCAATTTGCCTGATCCAACTGCGCGGCCTATCCTGCTCTTGCCGGATCGCACGGCTTCGCCGCACATGCGGCGCGAATCTCACCCCCATCGACGGATTGCCCATGCAAGCGAGTTTCCATCTAGTCCGAGTCGATGCGCTCCAGGACGAGGCGCAAGACATCCGCTCCTTCCGCATCTCGCGCGTCGACGGCCAGCCGTTCGACGCATACGAGCCCGGCGCGCACATCGACGTGACAAGCCCTTGCGGGCTCATCCGCCAATACTCGCTGTGCGGCGACCCCGCGCAACGCGGCTCGTATCAGTTCGCGGTCAAGAAGGAGCCGCGCTCGCGCGGCGGCTCGCGCTCGCTGCATGACGACGTTCGCGTCGGCACCGAGCTCGAGGTCGGCGCGCCGCGAAATCTGTTTCGGATTGCAGACGATGCGCGCGCGCATCTCCTGATCGCCGCCGGCATCGGCGTGACACCGCTGTTGTCGATGGCGTATCGCCTCGTCGAGCGGCGCGCGCCGTTCCGGCTGCATTACTTCGTGCGCAGCCGCGCGCACGCGGCGTTTTTAGATCGGCTGTCGAGCGAGCCGTTCGCACCGCACGTCGCGCTGCACGTCGGCATCGAGCCGCCCGATCTCGCCGGGGCGCTCGACGCATGCGTCGCCGACGCCACCCCCGGCACGCACGTCTACACGTGCGGCCCCGCGCCGTTCATGGATCAGGTCGTCGCGCGCGCGGCCGCGCGCATCGACGAAGACGCGATCCACCTCGAACGCTTCGCGGCCGAGCCGCCGCTGCCCGTCGCGCGAGGCGACGCGTTCGAAGTGCGTTTGCAGCGCAGCGGACGATCGATTCGCGTCGACGACAGCACGTCGATCGTCGATGCGCTCGCGTCGATCGGCGTCGAGGTCGACACCTCGTGCGGCGAAGGGGTGTGCGGCACCTGCATGGTGAGCGTCGTGAGCGGCGAGCCCGATCACCGCGACCACTGTCTGAGCAAGGCCGAGCGTGCGAGCAGCAAGGTGATCTGCTGCTGCGTGTCGCGCTCGCGCTCGCCGGTGCTCGTGCTCGATCTTTGACGCCGACCACGCGGGGCGCTTTCGCGTTTCGCTCCGCTCGCGTGGCTCGCGCCGCTTCGGCTGCCCGGATCGCGCGCCGCCGCGCGCCCTTACACGAGGCGGCCCCCCTCGGACTGCCGGCCCGCGCGCGCCCGACAGCCCTCGCGCACGCACCTGCGCCACACGGCCCGCCGACGCCCGAGCGCCAGCCGTCGCGCATCGGCGATCGGCATTCGACGTTTGGTCTGCCGAATCGACAAGCGACGGTCAGGCGCCGCTCGACGGGGCGTCACGCACAACGATCGCCGGGTCGAGCCGCGGGCCCGCGACCGCATTCGGCCCAGCGGCCCAGCGGCCCAGCGGCCCAGCGACCCAGCGGCCCAGCGGCCCAGCGACCCAGCGGCCCAGCGACCCAATGGCCCAGCCGCTCGACCGCGCCCTCGCCCGCCGCCCCTCAAGCCTCGTCGAAATGCTCGACGATCCCCGCCATCAGGTCGCGCATCCACGCAATGCCCGCGTCCTCGTCGAAATGCTCGTGCCAGTGCATCGTCACCGGTACCGCGGGCAGCGGCACCGGCAGCGCATAGATCCGGAACGCGTCGTCGCGATTGAGGATTTGCGCGAGCCGCCTCGGCAGCGTCGCGTAAAGATCGGTGACGCTCAGCACGCCAGGCAGCGCGACGAAGTGCGGCACTTCGAGCGCGATGTTGCGGCCGACGCCTTGCGCGCGCAGCGCGTCGTCGAGCGCGTGATGGCTGTGCTCGACCGACGTCACCTGCACGTGCGACGCCTGCAGGAACCGCTCGAGGCTGAGCGCATCGGTCTTCGGCAAGCCGCGCCGCCGCCCCGTCATGCACACATAGGTCTCCTCGAACAGCAGCCGGTGCCGGGTGCGCGGCATCAGCGCCGGCAAGTTGCCGATCGCGAAATCGAGCCGGCTCGAGCGCAGCGCATCCTCGATCTCGTCGACGGGCATCGGCCGCACGGCGAGCTTCACGCGCGGCGCGCGCTCGCGCAGCGCCCGGCAGATCGCCGGCAGATACGCCATCTCGCCCGCGTCGGACAGCGACACCCGGAACGTGCGTGTGCTCACGGCGGGGTCGAACGTTTCCGCATAGCGCAGCGCCTCGCGCACCGTATCGAGCGCGCGCCCGACGATCGCCGCGAGTTCGAGCGCGATCGGCGTCGGCTGCATGCCCGCGCGCGTGCGGATGAAGAGCGGATCGTCGAACAGCGTGCGCAGGCGGCCGAGCGAGTAGCTGACAGCCGGCTGCGACAGCGCGAGCCGCTCGCCCGCCTTCGTCAGGCTGCGCTCCTCGACGATCGCCTGAAATACGCGCAGCAGGTTCAGATCGAGATGATCGATGGACGTCACGGCCGCCTCCAGAAAATTCATCGCATTTATGAATGTATAGATTTTAGATCAATTTGACGGATATCAAGCGCACCGCGACACTGGCCGAACGACATGGCAGACGTGCCAGGCCCCGCAACCTCGCGACAACGTCGCGAATTTCCTTCCGACCACGATGAGCGAATCTCCTTATCAGACCATCGACACGCGCGCGCTCGCCCGGCGCGCGGAGTCCGATCGCATCGCCCCGTCGATGTACTACGACGCCGAGCTGTTCGAGGCCGAGCTCGAGCGCATCTTCTATCGCACCTGGATCTGGGTCGCGCACGACAGCGAGCTGCCGAATCCCGGCGACTTCGTGACGACGACGATCGGCCGCCAGCCGGTCATCGTCGTGCGCGACAGGAACGGCGACGTGAACGTGCTGCAGAACCGCTGCCGCCATCGCGGCGCGACTGTCTGCGAAGCGCACCGCGGCAACGCGAAAGGCTTCACGTGCCCGTACCACAGCTGGTCATATGCGCTCGACGGCACGCTGCGCGCGCTGCCGTACGGCGACGGCTACGAAGGCGTGTGCGACAAGGCCGATCTGCCGCTCGTGAAGCTGCGCACAGGCACTTACCAGGGCCTCGTGTTCGCCAGCTTCAATCAGGATATCGAACCGCTCGACGATTTTCTCGGCGCGGCGAAGCCGTGGATCGACCTGTTCATGAAGCAGGGCGCGGGCTACCCGATCAAGGCGAACGGCGAGCACCGGTTCAGGTTCAAGGGCAACTGGAAGATCCAGCTCGAGAACACGACCGACCTTTATCACTTCCCGGTCGTCCACAAGTCGTGGATGAAATCGATCGACGACGAGACGGCCGCCGCGATCACGGGCTTCATGACGAGCGACGCCGCGTTCTGCCGCGCGCTCGGCAACGGCCACAGCCTCGCCGTGCTGATGCCCGAGCTGATCGATCTCGACGAAGACGACGGCGCGCCGCTGCCGCAACGCTTCGACGCGCTGGCGGCCCAGCTCGCCGAGCGGCATGCGCCCGACGAGGTGCGACGCATCGTGCGCTCGCTGATGGGCGTCGGCTTCAACCTCAACCTGTTTCCGAATCTCGCGCTGTCGATGGCGTTCTTCCGCGTGCTGCGGCCGATTTCAGCGCAGGAGACCGAGATCCGTCACGTCGCGCTCGCGATGGACGGCGGCCCGGACGAGGCGAACCGGGTCCGGCTGCGCATTCACGAGCATTTCCAGGGGCCGTTCGGCTTCGGCAGCCCGGACGACGCGGAAGCGTGGGAGCGCGTGCAGCGCGGCGCGCACGCGGGGCCCGACGTGCCGATTCTCGTGAACCGCGGGCTGAACCGCGAAACGACCGCGCCGAACGGCGAGAAGACCGCGCATGCGACCGACGAGACAGGCATGCGCGAAGCGTACCGGCAATGGCGCAAGATGATGGAGCAAGCATGATGGACGAGCACAACGCCCCTTTTACCGACCGCGCGCTCGCGCGCGCCGTCGAATTCATCTGGCGCGAGGCCGAGTTGCTCGATCGCCGCGATTATCGCGGCTGGCTCGCGCTGTGGAACCCGGCCGGCCATTACGTCGTGCCGATCGATCCGGCCGCGACCGACTTCGAAGCCACGCTCAACTATGTGTACGACGATCACGAGATGCGCGAGAAGCGCGTTGAGCGCATGCTGTCCGGCCACTCGGCCTCGGCGTCGGACGCGGCGCGCACCGTGCGCACCGTGTCGCGCTTCACGCTCGAGCGCGAAAGCGCGGACACGATCGAAGTGAAGTCCGCGCAGGTCGTCGTCGCCTACAAGCGCGGCGCGGCGACGCTGTTCGCGGCGGACGTCGCGCACAGGCTCGAGCTTCGCGGCGGCGACGTGCGCCTCGCCGAGAAGGTAATCCGCCTGATCGACTCGACCGATGCGCTGAGCGCGATCGGCTTCCTGCTGTAACGCGCGGCGCGCATGCAGCCGCATGCGCGTACGCGGCGAACGCCTTTTCTTCGACGCCTTTTCCGTCATCTCATCATGCCGACACTCGAAGTGTACTTGCCGGCCGGCCATCCGGACGCCCTTAAGGCCGAGCTGATCGACCGGCTGACCGCCGCGACCGTCGCCGCGATCGGCGCGCCCGCCGAAGCGGTGCGAATCCTGTTGAACGCGCTGCCCGCCGCGCATATCGGGCTCGGCGGCCGCAGCGCGGCCGACGGCGCGCCGAGCGCGCTGCCCGTGATCGTCGCGATCCTGATCTCCGGGCGCACCGACGATCAGAAGCGCGCGCTGATCGCCGCGCTGTCCGACGCGAGCGCGGCCGTGCTCGATGCGCCGTTGGATGCGATTCGCGTGATCGTCAAGGACATTGCGGCCACCGATTTCGGGATCGGCGGCAAGACGGCTCGCGCCCTCGGCCGCTGACGATGGGCGCGCTCGCCCGGCTCGCCGGACGCCGTCGCGCCGCGCTATGCGAGCGGCAGCGTGAAGCGGCATTCGAGCCCGCCGCCCGCCGCCGGCTGCGCCCTGATCTGGCCGCCGTGGCGCGTGACGATGTTCTTGCACAGCGACAGCCCGATCCCGTTGCCGCCGACTTTCGACGACGAAAACCCGTCGAACAGTTGCGCATGCATGCCGTCGGGAACGCCGGGCCCGTTGTCGACGGCATACAGCACCGCATGCGCCGCATGCCCGCCGGTGCGGAGCGTCAACGTGCGAGCCGGCCGCTCGATGCCGGCCAGCGCCTCGATCGCATTGAATGCGAGATTCAGGATGACCTGCCCGATCAGCACCCGCTCGCAGCGCACCGGCAGCGGCGCGTCCGCCTGCATGATCGTCACCGCAACGCCCGCTTCCTTCGCGCGCAGATCGATGAAGTACGACACGTCCGCCAGGATGTCACGCAGATCGACGACCGTCTCGACGGACTCGCGCCGCACGATGTATTCGCGCACGCTCTTGATGATGAGCGCCGCGTGCTCCGCCTGCCGGTCGGCGCTGCGCAGCCCCCAGACGATGTCGTCCGTCGCGCCCGGCTGGCCGAGCCGCCGGATCGCGCCCTCGATGAAATTGCGCACCGCCGCGAGCGGCTGGCTGAGCTCGTGCGCGATCGCGGCCGCCATCTCGCCCATCGCGTTGTAGCGCCCCGCGTATTCGAGCATCCGCGCCTCGGCGCGCCGCGCTTCCTCCAGCGCCACTTCGTCGGTCACGTCGCGGAAGTGGATCAGCAAGCCGCTCAGGTCGCCTTCGATGTCGACGCGCCGGCACGTGATCCGCACCCACCGCGACGCGCCGTCGCGGCGCGCGATCCGGTAGCGCTGCGGCTCGGACGGACGGCACGCGGGCGCATCGCGCAGTTGCGCGATCAGCCGGTCGCGATCGGCGACCGTGCAGTAATCGAGCACGCCGCCAAGCGGCTCGCCCACCGCGATGCCGAGCACGCGCCGCCCCGATTCGCTGATGAACTGCACGCCGCCGTGCGGCGTGAGCACGGCGACGCCTTCGTCCAGGTCCTGCATGAACTCCCGCAGCCTCGCCTCGTAGCGCCGCAGCGCCTGGCGAGTCGCCTCCTCCGCGCTGATGTCGCGAAACTGCACCATCACGACGTCGCGCTCGCGCAACCGCACGTATGTCGCGGTGGCCTCCGACAGCATGTCGACGCCGGTGCGCGACCGGTAACACCACTCGTACACCTGCGGACCATCGGTCATCGAGCGGTCCATCGCGCCGACGCCAACCTCGCGCGGGTACTTCGGCCCGGGACGCGTCATGTCCGGCGCCTTCAGCGGCAGCAGTTCTTCGAGCGTAAAGCCGAGCACGTCGCACGCCGCCCGGTTCGCCCAGACGATCGCCTTGGTCTGCGCGTCGTGCAGCAGCACGCACAGCGACAGCGCGTCGAGCAAGCGGCGGAAATCGTCTTCGGCGGGACAGGTCATGGCTCGGTTCTGCGGGAGGCGGCTCGACGCGGCGCGCGCGAATCTTCACCTTAACACCCGCGCCGACGCGCCGCACCTGAAGAATTCTTTATGAAGACGCGGCTCGTTCCCAGTTCGGGCCGCCATCGTCCCAATTGAAGCGGCCTTATTGCATTCCTAGACTGGATTCCAGTGATGTTCGCCCGCGCCGACGCGCCCATGCGCCCTTTTGCTTCTTCAGCCGATCCCATATTCAGGAGACCCGCCATGCCAGAATCCGCCGCCGTCATCGGCGCCGCCCGCCCCGCTCAGCCGCGCATCGCGCCGGCGTGCCGGCCCGATGCGTTGCCGCTCGACGACGTGATCGCCGTGGTGGCCGCGCGTCGCGACGAATTCGACCGGCTGTCGCACGTGCCGCGCGACGTCGTCGAACTGTTCAAGCGCGCCGGCCTTTATCGCGCCGGCACGCCGACCCGCTTCGGCGGCGACGCGCGCCCGCCCGCCGAGTTTCTCGGGATGATCGAGCGCATCGCGACCGCCGACGGCTCGGCCGCGTGGGTCGCGAGCTTCGGCTCCGCGAACGTCTATCTCGCCGCGCTGCCGCTCGCGACGCAGGAAGCGATCTATGCGGCGGGGCCCGATCAGGTGTTCGCGGGCGGGCTGTTCCCCGTGCAGCCCGCGCGGCAGGCGCCCGGCGGCTGGCGCGTCGACGGCACGTGGAAGTTCGCGAGCGGCTGCAAGGGCGCGGACTGGCTCGGCGTCGGCATCGCGATTCCGAGCGCCGACGGCGAAGCGCCCGGCAAGCCGCGCACCGCGGTGTTGCGGCCCGAGCAGGTCGAGATCGTCGAGAACTGGGACGTGATCGGCATGCAGGGCACCGGCAGCCACGATCTGCGCGTCGTCGACCAGTTCGTCGCCGAGCCCTGGACATTCGTGCGCGGCGGCGCGCCGACCGTCGACGAGCCGCTCTATCGCTATCCGAGCGTCGCGTACGCGGCGCAGGTGCTCGCGGTCGTCAATCTCGGCCTCGCGCGCGCGGCGCTCGACACCGTGAACCGGATGTCGGGCGGCCGCAAGACGACGACGGGCGCGCCGCGCCTCGCCGATCGCGCGTACTTCCGGATCGAGCTCGCGAAGGCCGAAGCGCAGTTGCGAGCGGCGCGCGCGTTCTTCTACGAAGCGACCGACGAAGTGTGGCAGGCGATCGTCGACGGCCGCGACGTGAGGCCCGAGCACGTGAGTCTGCTGCGGCTCGCGGCGACGCACGCCGCGCGCGAAGGCGCGGGCGTCGTCGAGCGCGCGTACCGCCTCGGCGGCACGCCCGCGATCTATCGCGCGCATCCGCTGCAGCGGCTGCTGCGCGATGCGATGGTCGTCACGCAGCACGCGTTTCTCGGCGAAGGCAACTTCGACGGCGCGGGCTCCGTGTTCACCGGCGTCGCGCCGTTTCCCGGCTACTTGTGATCCGACACGTCCGCGCAACGGCGTCCGTCGCGCCGCTGCGGGCGTCCCGTGCGCCGAGCGCCGCGGCACGCGGCGCGATCGACCCTTCCGAATTCAACCCGAACCGACAGGAGCCCCCACATGTCCGACCAACGTCCATTGCCGCTGCGCGTGCTGTTCTGCTGCGGCGTCACGCAGAATTTCTTCGACCTCCCGCGCGAGCGCATCGGCGAGGTCTGGCAGGCGTACGGCAAGATGCTCGCCGCCGTCGAAGCGATGGACGGCGTGCGCGTGCTGGGCGTGATGGACGACGACCGGCTCGTCGTCGGACAGTCCGACGGCGCGCCGTGGACGTTCTACATCATGGCCGACATCGCCGACTTCGATACCGCCACGGCCGTCTGCAATCTGTTTCGCACGACGCCCGTCGGCGAATACAACCTGTGGCGCTACGGCAAGATCGAGGCGCGCGTCGGCCGGCCGCTCGCCGTGCCGCCCGCCGCCGCGCAAGCGGTCGCGCCGTGAGCGCCGCGACAAGCCGGCGGCGCCGTGATGCGAACGGCGGCGCGCGCGCGACGGATGCGTCGGACGCGCCATATGCGCCATATGAGCCGCGCGCGGCGCCGCGGCGCCGCGCCGTCGGCCCCGATGCCGGCTCCGCCACGCGAGCGCAACGCGCGGGCGCATCGCGCGACGCGGCCGTCGCAGGCGACGCACGCGCGATGCCCGGCGACGAGGCCTCGCGGGCAGCGCTCGCCGCGCTCGCGCGCCGCGTCGCGATGCTCGAGGCCGAGCGCGCGATCCGCGCGACGATGGCCCGCTACATGTCGCTCTGCGACGTGCCGGCGCTTGCCTCGGACCGGGCGGCGCTCGCCGCGCTGTTCACCGCCGACGCGGTCTGGGAAGGCGTCGGCCCGCAATACGCGCGCAAGTTCGGCCGCCTGCGCGGCCCTGACGAGATCGTCGCGATGCTGCAACGCTATCTGCCGCCGGCATCGCATTTCACAACGAACGTCCACTTCCTGACGTCGGAGACGATCGATGTCGACGTCGGCGACGCGACGGGCCGAGGCTGCTGGACCATGCTGCAAGCGTCCGATTACGTCGGCGCGCCGGCCGAGCTGATCGCCGCGCGCCTGACGGTGGACTTCTCGCCGAACCCGGCCGGCGATGCGTGGCTGATCCGCCATTTCCGCACCGAACGGCTGTTCGACGCGCCGTGGCGCGTCAACCGCCGCCCTCCAACCTGACCGATCCCGCAACGCGCGCACCATCGCACCATGACAGGATTCATCGAAACGTTCTCTCTAGGCGGCCCGGGACCGACGATCGCGATCAAGGACACGATCGACATCGCGGGCCGCCGCACGACAGGCGCAAGTCGCGCGCTCGCCGACGCTCCGCCCGCCGAGCGCCACGCGGAGGTCGTCCAGCGGGTGCTCGACGCGGGCTGGCGAATCGTCGGCAAGGCGAATATGCACGAGCTCGCCTTCGGCATGACGGGCATCAACGACTACACGGGCACGCCCGTCAATCCGCAAGATCCGACGCGCATACCCGGCGGCTCGTCGAGCGGCTCGGCGTCGCTCGTCGGCCTCGGGCTCGTCGATGCGGCGCTCGGCACCGACACGGGCGGCTCGATTCGCGGCCCGGCCGCATGCTGCGGCGTCATCGGGCTCAAGCCGACCTTCGGCCGCGTCTCGCGCCGCGGCGTCGCGCCTGCGGACTCGACGCTCGACTGCGTCGGCCCGTTCGCACGCGATATCACGACGCTCGCCGCCGCGATGGCCGCGATCGCGCCCGATTTCGACGCGCGCGCCGCGGCGCGCGCGCTCGCCGCGTGCCGCGTGGCGATCGTCGAGACCGATGCGGACGCGGCCGTCCGCGCGGCCGTGAAGCGCGCGGTCGCACTGGCCGATTGCGCGGCCGCGTCGCTTCGCATCGACAGCCTTGCGGCCGCGTTCGACGCCGGGCTCGCGGTGATCAACGCGGAAACATCGCGTGCGTTCGGCCGCTTCGTCGGCGGCGGCAAGCTCGGCGCGGACATCGAAGCGCGCCTGCGCGCGGCCGCGGCGACGACGGCCGACGATCTCGCCGCGGCGCAGCGCGTGCGCGCGTACTTCAGCGAGCGCGTCGATCGCGCGCTCGCCGACGCCGACGTGCTCGTGCTGCCGACGCTGCCCGCGCTGCCGATCACGCTCGCCGAGGCGCGTGGCGGCGCGTCGGTGATCGCGATGTCGTCGCTGATCCGTCCGTTCAACCTGAGCGGCCATCCGGCGCTCAGCCTGCCGCTGCCGCTCGCTGGCTCGCCACTGAGAGTGGGCCTGCAGATCGTCGGGCGCAAGGGCGCGGACGAGCAGGTCTGCGCGGTCGCCGCGCGCTTCGAGGCGGCGTTCGCCGCATCATGACGCGGCCGCCGCAAGCCAACGTGCGTGCGCGAGAAGCGCACCGCATCATTCAATCATCCTGAGGAAAATCGATCATGTCGAATCGAGTGGTCCTGATTACCGGCGCGGCGCGCGGCCTCGGCGCCGTCATCGCGAAACAGTTTCATCAGGCGGGCTGCCGCGTCGCGCTCGCCGACGTCGCGATCGACGCGGCGACGGCGCTCGCACGCGAGCTCAGCGCGGACGCGAGCACCGCATGCGCGCTGAAGCTCGACGTCACCGTCAAGGCCGATTTCGAGGCCGCGCGCGATGCGCTCGCCGCACGCTGGGGACGCGTCGACGCGCTCGTCAACAACGCGGGCGCATCGAAAGTCGTACCGCTGATGGAAATCACCGGCGCACAGTTCGATCAGGTGATCGAAGTGAATTTGCGCAGCGTGCTGTTCGGCTGCCAGGTGTTCGGCCAATACTTCGCGGCGCACGGCGCGGGCCGCATCGTCAACATCGCATCGCTCGCGGGCCAGAACGGCGGCTCCGCGACGGGCGCGCACTATGCCGCCGCGAAGGGCGGCGCGATCACGCTGACGAAGGTGTTCGCGCGCGATCTCGCCGCGCACGGCGTGACGGTGAATGCGATCTCGCCGGGGCCGCTCGATCTGCCGATCGTTCACGAGAGCGTCGCGCCGGACAAGCTCGCGCAGATCCTGTCCACGCTGCCGGGCGGCAAGCTCGGCTCCGCGGCGTTCGTCGCGCAAGCGGCCGTGCTGCTCGCATCGGGCGACGCGCATTTCGCGAACGGCGCATGCTGGGACATCAACGGCGGGCTTTACATGCGCTAATGAGCGCCGCACGCCGCAAGCGCGCGCGCCGACGCCGCTCGGCCCTTCGCACGACGCATTTCCTAGGTGAGATCTTCAGCACACCGGAAGGTAACACCGCCAAATTCGGCAAACGCTCGTCTTTCCCTTGTCCACCTCGCATCGCACAATGAATTCGCGCCGTCGATCGGCCATCCGCAACGGGCGTCGCCTCGCTCGTCGGATCGATCGGCGCGCACCCTACTCAACACGCGAACGAGGGCACAATGAGTGACTTTTTCAATGCAGTGAAATCGGCATTTCCGAAAATCGTCGTTTCGAAACCCGGCGACGCCGACTTTGCGGCGCTGCGCGCCTCCTGGAACGTCATGACGCAGTTCGCGCCCGCCTGCGTCGTTCAGCCGAACGACGCGCTGCAAGTGTCCGAGATCGTGAAGCTCGCCAATGCGCATGGCATCCGCAAAATCAACGCCAGAAGCGGCGGCCATTCGTTCGAGGGCAGCAGCCTGGGCGGCGTCGAGGGCGGCGGGCTCGTCGTCGATCTCGTCAACATGCGGGCGGTCCACATCGATCCGGCGAAGAACGAAGCGATCGTGGAAACGGGCGCGCTGCTCGGTCACGTCGCGCAACAGGCCTGGAATCACGGACGCAAGATGCTGCCGACCGGCATCTGCGTGAGCGTCGGCGTGGGAGGGCAGGCGAGCTGCGGCGGCTACGGCATGTTCGCGAAGGCCTATGGCAGCATGACCGACCGGATCGTCGAGGCGCAAGTGGTGCTCGCGGACGGGACCCTCGTCGTCGCGAACGAATCGCAGCACAGCGATCTGCTGTGGGCGCTCAAGGGATCGGGAACGGGATCGTTCGGCATCGTCACCCACTACCGCTTCCGGTTGAGCGACGCACCGGAGCACGCGGCGAAATTCACTTTCGACTATGCGCTCGACAGGATCGATTTTCCCGCCGTGTTCAAGCGCATGCAGGACTTCAGCCTGCGCTCGGAAAAGAACGTCACGACGATGATCGTCGGCTGGCAGGGATTTCTGGAAATCACCGGAACGATCGTCGCGCCGAGCCGCGACGCGCTCGGCGAGCTGATCCGCGAGATCGAGGCCGAGTTCGGCGATTCCGACAAGACCGAGCTCCTGAAGATCGACTATATCGATATCGTCAGGAATATCGGCCTGACCCAGACTTCCGCACCGTGGTACGACGACCTGGCGAACATCCGGCGCGAGCAGGACGAGCATCTGAGATTCATGAAGATCAAGGCGGGCTTCATGAAAGAAGGGCTTTCCGACGAGGCGATCCGACAGCTCGCCGGCATCGCCGCGCGGCAGAACCCAAGCGGCACGCGCTTTCAGATTCTGAGCCTCGATCCCGAGTACGCCGCGGCCGACGCCGAGCGCGCGTCGATCAAGGCGCGCGGCTGCCCGTTGCTGATGGGCATGTCGGTGTGGATCGAGAGCGACGGAACAAGCCTGCAGGCCGCATCCGTCGCGGCCAAACAGGGCGTCAATCGCCTGAACTGGCTCAACGAATGCTACGAGCTGTTCTATCCGTACACCGTCGGCGGCTATATCGGCGACGACGACCTGGACGAGTGGGCGCACGGCCGCGATCTGTTCGACAGCTACTATGGCAAGCATCTGGATCGTCTCATCTCGATCAAGAACCGATACGATCCGCGGAACGTGTTCCGGCATGACCTCAGCATCCCGCTCGAGAAGCCGCGCGCGAAGTGAGGCGGCTCGGGTGCGGCCGGCCGCCCGAGCACCGCGGGCGCGGTTCGGGCGCGGCGCGCGGCTTATCGGCTCGGCGGCGCCTCGCCGCTCCATACGCCCATCACGTCTCGCACGAGCGCCGCGATGGACGTTGCGCCGAGCTTCTCCTTGATGCTCGCCCGATGCACGTCGACCGTCTTCACGCTGATCGACAGATCGGAGGCAATCTGCTTGCTGCCCTTGCCGTCGACGACGCCGCGCAGCACTTCCTTCTCGCGCGCCGTCAGCGCATCGATGCGCCGGCGCAACTCGCGCCGGCGACAGTCCGCCGCATGGCGCTGCATCGCGAGTTTCATCGCACGCTGCACGCGCTCGAGCATTTGCTGTGAGTTGTACGGCTTCTCGACGAAATCGATCGCGCCGTTCTGCAGCGCGCGCACCGACATCGGAATGTCGCCGTGGCCGCTCACGAAGATGATCGGCAGCGTCGCGCCGCGCGCATTGAGTTCGGCTTGCACGTCGAAGCCGCTGCTTTCCGGCATGCGCACGTCGAGCACGAGGCACGCGGGAACATCGGGATCGAAATGCGCGAGAAAATCGGCGGCGCTCGCGAAGCCCAGCGACTTCGCGCCGACCGATTCGAGCAGCCACGACAACGACGTACGCATCCCGCTGTCGTCGTCGACGATATATACGACCGGAGCGGGTGCCGTCATGCCTGCCTCTGTGCGCGTAAAAAGGAACGGGTATCGAACGTGCGCTGCGCGCCGTCTTCCCGGTGTTGCGAATGCCGCGTGCGCTTCATGACGAGCGTCAAGCTTCCCGTCGAAGCACATCATAACCAGCGCAATTCTTGATGAAAACCCCTTGCGCCACCGACATCGCCATGCTCGCCGAGTCTACCCGTGCGACTAGGTGAAATCTTTAGCTCGCGTGGCGACAACGCGTGCTCGCGTGTCAATCGCGCGAATTTTCTTCGGGCGCCGCGTGCCTTACGCTTCATTCATCCGGCCGGAAAACGATCGCGGCGATGTCCGCGCCTCGACGCTTCGCCAGACGGGCGCTTCGTTCAACCTTCTCAGGAGACACCATGCCAGACCGTTCGAGCGCGCCGGCCGCGCGCGCCGCCCTCGACGCCGACGACGCGCGCCGGCAGTTCCGCCAGGCGATGGCGCATCTCGGCGCGGCGGTCAATGTCGTGACGACCGCGGGGCCGCATGGACGCTGCGGCATCACCGCGAGCGCCGTGTGCTCGGTGACGGATGCGCCGCCGACGCTCCTCGTCTGCGTCAACCGATCGAGCGCAATGCATGCGGCCTTCCTGCGCAACCGCAACGTATGCGTCAATGTGCTGCCGAGCGAGCACGAGTTGCTCGCGCGCCATTTCGCCGGCTTTACCGGCCTGCCGATGGATGCGCGCTTTAACCTGCCCCTGTGGGACGAAGGCGCGCATGGCGTGCCCGTGCTGCGCGACGCGCTCGCGAGCCTTCAGGGCACGATCGTCGAATCGAAGGAAGTCGGCTCGCATGCGGTGATGTTCGTCCAAGCGCACGCGATCCGAGTGCGCGGCGACGGCGACGGCCTCGTCTACTTCGGCCGCGCGTTCCATCGAATCGCGCGGCCGGCCGCCTGAGGCCGCGCGGCGGCGAACGCGCGCGGCTCAGTCACGCGCCGCGGCCAGCACCTGCGCGACGAGCGGATGATGCTGGCCGCGATGCGACCGGATCGCGTAGATCTCCTCGGTCACGCCGTCCGCGCGGCCGAGCCGCCGCAGCCCGCGCAGCAGCGCGAGATCGCCCGCGCCGGGCTCGCTCAACGGAAACACGCCAAGCCCGCGCGCGGCGAACACGGCCATCAGCGCGCTATCCTCGAACTCGCCGACGATCCGCGGCCGGATACCATGCGCGTCGAACCAGCGGTCGAGCCGCGCGCGCAGTGCCGCGTGCCCGGTCGGCAACAGCACCGGCAGCTTGGCCAGGCACTGCGGAAAGCGACCGCGCGCGGCTGATGCGATCGCCGTCGGCCCGTACCAGTCGACGGGCGACGCGACGATCCGCTCGCTCGCGAGCCGCAGGTTCGCGCGACGCGGCGCCGGCTCGCCCGCGAGCACGAGATCGAGCCGATGCAGCGCGAGCTCGCCGAGCAGTGCCTCGTACTCGCCGTCGTGGCACAGCAGCCGCAGCGACGGCGCCGCGAGCGCGGGCTCGAGCACCGCGTGCGCGGTGAGCTTCGAGATGCCGTCCGTCAGGCCGACCGCGAGCCGCACGCCCTCGCCGCGCGCCGCCTCGCGCACCTCGTCCTCGATCAGTTGACCGATCCGGAAGATCTCCTCGGCGCGCGCGAACGCGGCCTGCCCGGCGTCCGTCATCGTCACGCCGCGGCCCGCCGGCTTCAGCAACTGGTGCCCGATCGATCGCTCCAGCTCGCGCACCTGCGCGCTGATCGTCTGCACGGCCATGTCGAGCCGGCCGGCCGCGCGCGCGAAGCCGCCTTCCTTCACGACCACCCAGAAGTAGTACAAATGGCGAAAATTCAGCATCGCGCCCGTCGCTCCGCCGTCATCCAAACTTCGTAAAAACCGAATGATAATTCAGTTTCAAACTGGTTTTTCCGAAATCCGAAAACGCCGATCATCCCCCTTCGATACTTCACCCATCCGTCCCCCTCACCACGACCATGGACTACCTGCTGACCCTCGCCGCCGATCCCGCCGTCTGGGCCGCGCTCGTGACACTCGTCGCGATGGAAATCGTGCTCGGCATCGACAACCTGATCTTCATCTCGATCCTGAGCAACAAGCTGCCCGAAGCGCAGCGCGAGCGCGCGCGACGCCTCGGCATCGGGCTCGCGCTGATCTTTCGTCTCGCGCTGCTCGGCACGGTTGCGTGGATCGCGCGGCTCACCGCGCCGGTGTTCACGCTGTTCGATCACGCATTCTCTTGGCGCGATCTGATCCTGATCTCGGGCGGCCTGTTCCTCGTCTGGAAGGCGACGAAGGAGATGCATCATCACGTATCCCACGACGGCACGCGCGAGGGCGGCGCGGCGAACGGCGCCGGCCTGACGATGTGGGCGGCGGTGAGCCAGATCCTGATGCTCGACATCGTGTTCTCGATCGACAGCATCGTCACCGCGGTCGGCATGACGACGCACATCCCGATCATGTTCGTCGCGGTGATCGCGGCCGTCACCGCGATGCTGTTCGCGGCCGGCCCGCTGTCGCGCTTCATCGATCGCAATCCGACGATCGTGATGCTCGCGCTGAGCTTCCTGATGGTGATCGGCATGACGCTGATCGCGGAGGGCTTCGGCTCGCACGTGCCGAAGGGCTACATCTACGCGGCGATGGCGTTCTCCGCGTTCGTGGAAGGGATGAACATGCTCGCTCGGCGCGCGAGGAGCAAGCGTGCGAAGCAGATCGCCGCGCAGTGACGCGCCGCGACGCCAGGTGAACGGTTGCGCGGCCCGCCCCGAACGGGCCGCGCGCGGCGGTAACGAAGCGCGGCGCGTCCACGCGCCCTTGGAAGGAGTTGCACGATGAAATGCCCTGTTTGCGTGACGCCCGATCTGTTGATGACCGAACGGCAATCGATCGAGATCGACTACTGTCCGACGTGTCGTGGCGTGTGGCTCGACCGCAGCGAGCTCGACAAGCTCATCGCCCGCGCCGATGACGACGCGAACGAGCGACGGCGCGATGCGGCGCGCGAGGTCGGCCGCGACGCACCGCTCGCGCGTTACGATCACGGCGATCGCGACCGGCGGCGGCACGACGCGCACGGCTACGACGAGCACGACCGATCGCGGCACGGCGGATACCGGAAGAAAAAATCGTTGTTCGACATGTTCGATTTCGATTGACACGCGCGTCGGCACTCGTTCATCCGATCGCCGGATCGTCCGGTGCGGGCGACGCGGCAATGCGCTTCGCGCGTTGCCCGCCGATCGTCGAAACAGGACGCTCGCCGTGCGATCCGATCGCCGGCGCACCGCATGCGCGCGACAACGGCGCTTCGCGCCGACAATTGCGCGCGGTATCTATATACTGCGCGCCCACCGCAGGAGAAACCATGAGCGCAACGCGATCCCTCCGATGCCTGTGCGGCGCCGTCGGCGTGAAGCTGACCGGCGAGCCGGCTGCGAGAGCCCATTGTCACTGCATGGCTTGCCGCGATTTCTACGGCGCGCCGATGCTGTCGGCAACCGCATGGCCCGCCGGGCAGGTGATCGTCGCCGAAGGCGACGTCGCCTCGTTCGCGCACCCGACTCGGCGGTTGTCCCGCGCGTTCTGCGCGACGTGCGGCGAGACCGTGTTCGGCACGAACCGGCTCGGGATGCGCGTCGTGCCGAATGCGATCGTCGCGCGCGCCGCGGGCGGCGAACTGCCCGCCGGCCTGCGGCCGACGATGCATCTGTTCTATCGGCACCGGATCGTCGACGTGCGCGACGATCTGCCGAAATATCTCGACGGCTGGGACGGGCCGACCGACGACGCTTGACGGGCGCCCAGGCGCCGGCTCGCGGCGCGACGCGGCGACCATCGCGCCACGAGCCGGCAGGCCGCCGCTCCGGCAATCCGGCAATCCGGCAATCCGGCAATCCGGCAATCCGGCAATCCGGCCGTTCGCGCACGAACCTCCGCTAACCGCCCCCGTCGTCCGAAGCCGCCACCGCGGACGGCCGCCCGATCTTCGGGTTCCACCGCGTGTCCCGCTACGCCATGCGCGACGGGCGACGTGCGATCGATCCTGCGCCGATGCCCGACCGGCGCGCACCACACCCTATCTCGCGATCTAAAGCGGACAGTCGGTAAACAAATCGAGCACCTGCGTGAAGAACGCCCTCGCCTGCGCGTCGTCGCGCAAATCGAGCCCCGCCGAATCGCCGCCATAAACGCCGCTCGATTGCGCGCGCGCATGCGTGTGACGTCGCGCGTAGTCAACCGCCGCGCCGAGATCCTGCCGGAACCGCTTGGCGACGCCCGGCTGCGTCTGCGGCCCCGTCACGCACATGTGCAGCGCGTCTGGATGCTGAAGCCCGTTGAAGCGCCAGCCTTGTCGACGCATGAAATCGTTCACGTGATAGATGTCGAACGCGTCCGACGCGAACGCGAAGCAGAACGTCGGCTTGCCGAGCACGCGCAGTTCCGGAATCGCGCGAACCGCGGCCTGCATGTCGAACGCCGTATCGAAAATCGCCCTTGCGCGTGCACGGTAGCCTTCGCGCCCGAGGCCGCGCAGCGCCGCCCACGTCGCGGCGATCAGGCCGCCCGAGCGGCTGCCGGCCAGGCCAGGTGAGCCGTAGACGCCGCCCACCCAATCGGTCATCAAAAAATACTGATAGCGCCGAAAGCTCGCGTCGCGCCACGCGAGCACCGAGCCGCCCTTCGGGCCGTAGCCGAACTTGTGCGTATCCGCCGAGATCGACGTGACGCCAGGCAGGCGAAAATCGAATGCCGGAATGTTCGGATAACCCAGCTCCTCGCCCCACGGCAGCATCCAGCCGCCCAGACAGCCGTCCACGTGCAGCCACACCTCCTTTTCGACCGCGATCTCCGACAGCGCCTCGATCGGATCGACGGTGCCGTACGGGTAATTGCACGCCGAGCCCACGAGCATCACCGTATTCGCGTCGATCGCATCGCGCACGAAATCGGCGTCGACCTGCATCGTGTCCGGATCGACCGGCGCGACGGTCACATCGAAGCCGAACAGATGCGCGGCCTTGCGAAACGCGGGATGCGCGGACGCCGGCCAGATCATCCGCGGCCGATCGATGCCGCGCTCGGCGCGCGCTTTCTCGCGATACGCGAGTGTCGCATTCAGAATGCTCTCGGTGCCGCCGAGGCTCAGCACGCCGCATGCGCGATGCGCGCCGCCGTGCCCGGCCACGGCTTCGCCGTGCAGCATGGCCACCGTCATGCCGACGATCTCGCTTTCCATCCGGCTCATGCTCGGACACAGGTCGCGCTGCAGCGCGTTCACGTGGCTGAAAAGCCCGTACGCTTCGTTAAGGAACGCATAATGTTCGTGGTCACCGCAATACATCGTGCCCGAGCAGCGGCCGCTCTCCCACTTGCGATCTTCTCGCACGGCCATCGACCGAAGCTCGTCGAGCAAGCGCTCGCGCGACAACCCATGTTCCGGAAATCCGTGCATCGCGCCGAATTCCGTTGCATACGGATAGAGCCGCTTGATGCCTTCTTCGAGATCCATGAGACCCTCCTGTTCGAGGCGGGCATCGGCGGGCGGACACGCGCCGATGTCCACGGCGCGTCCGATGGTCCGGCCTCGCCGATCGATTTAAGGCTGCCTAATTAACACATTAAAAATTCCCTGGACGTTCCTTTTGTCCACACTATGATTAGAACGACATCCTAATAAAAAACAGGAACATCCCATGAAGAAATACGCATTGGCGCTCTTGTTGATGCTGTTTTCGTCGATGTCCGCAATGGCGGGGGCGATCATTCCATCGGGCGGCACGCTGGTGGCGGGACAATACGTGATATCGAACAATGGCAATTTCGCATTCGGCATCGACGCGGCAACCGGCAAGCTCTATTTCCACTACAAGTTCCCGACGCAGGCGTGGGGCGCAAGTTCGATGTCGCAAATCTACGGAACGAAGCCCGAGGGCGCGCTCTACGTCGGCAAAGGCGACCGGCTCGTGATGCAGACCGACGGCCGGCTCGTGTTCTACGCGGGCAACGACGTCGTCTGGAGCAACTGGTATTTCGGCCCCGCGCCGATTCCGGGCTCGTATGCCGTCGTCGAGGATTTCGGCGTCGTCGCGATCTATCCGCCGCAGGGCGGCTATCCTTCGTTCACCTGGCCGTTCGCATCGATCACGCCGAACAGCGGCGCGCTCACGACAGTCGCCGGCTATCCGTTCGGCCTGAACTTCCCGGTGCTCAACGGATACCAATCGCTGCAGGTCTTCAACAACGTCACCCATTACCTGTGGAACAAGAGCTTCGCGGCGGACAGCGTCGCGATGCAGCCCGACGGCAATCTCGTCGTGTACAACAAGGGAGGGCCGGTCTGGTCGACGGGAACGTCGGGCAATCCGGGCGCCTACATGCTGGTGACGCCTGTCGGCTTCGTGCTCGGCAAGCAGTACGGCGGCATCGTCGCGAACGTGCCGTATCCGGTGTCCGTTGACCAGTCGAGCCGCGCGAGCGGCCCGGACGATCCGAAGCCCGCCACGCCGCCGCCTCCTGCGCTGAACCTGCCGATCAACGCGAGCTGGAAGTGCTATTACGTCAGGGACTGGCTCGTGTGCTACGCGCCTGGTTGAGCGGCAGGCCGTTGCGCGTCCCGCGCCGCGCGGGCGCGCGGGCCACGGCCTCGCTGGCGCGAGCCTTCCGGCGAGCGCTGCGTACCGGCAACCGAAGGAGCATCGCGAACGGCCGCGAAGCGATTCCCGCCGGACGAACATGCACCGCGGCAGCCGCAGATCGACAGGGAAACGAACGTTCGCGCGTTCGTGCCGCCCCCGGTCTCGATGACACCGACGTCGGCTGCGCGTCGCGCCGCGAAGCGCAGACCAAAGCGCAATCCGAAGCGCTCGAAGACGATGCCGGCCGCCGCGCCGCGAATGCGATGCGCGACACGGCAGCCGCTGCATTGCCGGCTAAAGCGGGCAATCCGTGAACAGATCGATCACCTGCGTGAAGAACGCCCTCGCCCGCGCGTCGTCGCTCAGGTCGACGCCCGTCGCGTCGCTCGCATAGATGCCGCTGGTCTTCGGGCGTTCCCGCGCATGGCGTCGCGCATGCTCCACCGCCGCGCCGAGATCGCGCCGAAACTGGTCGGCGACGCCCGGCCGCGTCTGCGGCTCCGTCACGCACATCTGCAGCGCGTCGGGGTGCCGCAAGCCGTTGAGACGCCAACCGCGCTGCCGCATGAAATCGTTCACGTGATAGATGTCGAACGCGTCCGACGCGAACGCGAAGCAGAACGTCGGCTTGCCGAGCACGCGCAGTTCCGGAATCGCGCGAACCGCGGCCTGCATGTCGAACGCCGTATCGAAAATCGCCCTTGCGCGTGCGCGGTAGCCTTCGCGCCCGAGGCCGCGCAGCGCCGCCCACGTCGCGGCGATCAGGCCGCCCGAGCGGCTGCCGGCCAGGCCAGGTGAGCCATAGACGCCGCCCACCCAATCGGTCATCAAAAAATACTGATAGCGCCGAAAGCTCGCGTCGCGCCACGCGAGCACCGAGCCGCCCTTCGGGCCGTAGCCGAACTTGTGCGTATCCGCCGAGATCGACGTGACGCCAGGCAGGCGAAAATCGAATGCCGGAATGTTCGGATAACCCAGCTCCTCGCCCCACGGCAGCATCCAGCCGCCCAGACAGCCGTCCACGTGCAGCCACACCTCCTTTTCGACCGCGATCTCCGACAGCGCCTCGATCGGATCGACCGTGCCGTACGGGTAATTGCACGCCGAGCCCACGAGCATCACCGTATCCGCGTCGATCGCATCGCGCACGAAATCGGCGTCGACCTGCATCGTGTCCGGATCGACCGGCGCGACGGTCACGTCGAAGCCGAACAGATGCGCGGCCTTGCGGAACACGGGATGCGCGGACGCCGGCCAGATCATCCGCGGCCGATCGATGCCGCGCTCGGCCCGCGCCTTCTCGCGATACGCGAGCGTCGCGCCAAGGATGCTCTCGGTGCCGCCGAGGGTAATCATTCCGCACGCGCGCTGCCCGGGATGATGCGCGGCCACGGCTTCGCCGTGCAGCATCGCCACCGTCATGCCGACGATCTCGCTTTCCATCCGGTTCATGCTCGGGCACATGTCGCGCCGCAATGCGTTCACGTGACTGAAGATCGAATACGCTTCGTTCAGCCACGCGTGATGGTCGCGATCGCCGGAATACATCGCACCCGAGCAACGCCCGCTTTCCCAGTTGCGGTCCTCGCGCTCCGCCATCGAGCGCAATTGCGCGAGCAGTGCGTCGCGCGGCATCCCGTGTTCCGGAAAACCTCGCGTCACGCCGAATTCCTCCGCATACGGATACAGCCGCCTGATGCCTTCCTCCAGATCCATGACGTTCTCTCCTTCGTCGTGCCGATGTCGATCGGCGCGCCTGTGTGGGTTCGAATGTTGCCGGGTGCGGTTGCATGGGATCGACGACGCGGGCGACACGCATCGCCGAAGCCGGAAAAATATATCAGACGATTATCCGATCGACGTTCATCGATATTGTTTTTTTTTCGATACGAAATCGATGGATTGAAGAATGCGCCGCATCGTTGCGCGAACGCTCGATCGTTCTCGTCGGTTTCGACACCATGCGGCAACGGCCGCCGTGACGGCGAGGCGGCGTCGCGTGCGCCGCGCGCGCGCCCAAGACCCGGCGTTCGCGAGCCGCGCGCGCCGTTCAGAAGAGAGATCGCCCCGCAACCGGCGATGCCCGCGGTTCACGCAGATTGCGCTGCAATGCCCTGAAAATCGGCCGGTTGCGCGTGAACGCCTCGACGAATTGCGCCGACATCTCCGCATAGACGTCCGCATTCGCGCGATTCGGCTCGCAAACGCCGCGTATCCGCACGCGCGACGCGAAGTCGTCGAAGCCGAGCAAACCGAGCCGCTGGAACGCAAGCAGCGCGACGCCGACGCACGTCGTGTACTGCGGCTGCTCGATGCGGTGAACAGGCGCGCCCAGCACGTCCGCGACGATCTGCGACCACGCATCCGATTCCGCGCCGCCGCCGTAGAGCGCGAAGTGCGAGAAGCGCCGCTTCACGAATGCCTCGACGGGGCCGCGCAACCAGCGCAGGTTCATCGCGACGCCTTCGAGCACCGCGCGCGCGAGATGGCTGCGCGTCGCGTCAAGTCCGAGATTGACGAAGCCGCCGCGCATCGACGCATCCGCACGCGGCGCGAGCGATCCCGCCAGCCACGGCATGAACATCACCCCGCCGCTGCCGGGCGGCGTCGCGTCGATCGCCTTCTGCAGGCGTGCGAAGCAATCGTCGCGCGGCAGCGCGCCGAACGGGTCGTCCGCATAGACCTGCTGCTCGATGAAGTGCTTCAACGCCGCGCCGCCGACGCCGTTCTCCGCCATCACGAAATACGTGTCCGGCACCGGGCTCGGCATGCTGAGGATCGCATGGCGGATGTCGGTGCGCTTGAATCGCACGTGAGCGATCATCACGCTCGAGCTGCCGATCGACAGCGCCGCATGATCGCCCGCGAACGCATGCGCGCCGATGCCCCCCGCCTGCGTGTCGTTCAGCCCCGCGACCACCGGCGTGTCGCGCGACAGGCCAAGCTCGTCGGCGACGTCGGGCAACACGCGGCCGACGATCGCATCGACGGGCAGCAGCTCGGGCAGTTTGTCCGGGTCGATGCGCGAATAGCGAACCAGCCGCGGATCGTAGCGCGTCGCGTTCAGGTGGCGGTTGTCGACCGCGAGCGACATGAACGCCGTGCATTGATTCGCGCACATGCGTCCGGTGAAGCGCAGGTTCAGATAGTCCATCGGCTCGAGAAACGCCGCGGTGCGTGCGTAGACGTCGGGCTTCGCGTACTTCAGATAACGCATGTGCGTGAGCGAAATGCCGCCTTCGACGGGCGGCAGCCCATGCACGCGCAGCCAGCGCCACTGCCGCAGCAGCGAATCGGCCGGCGCCGGACAACCCGCGATGTCGCGCACCGCGCGCGGCGCGCCGCGCCGGTCGAGCCAGAGCATCATGTTCGCGACGGGCGCGCCGTCGGCGCCGACGGGCACGATCGACGAATACTGGCTGCTGCACGCAACCGCGAGCACGCCGCGCGGCGCGACGCCCGCCGCATGCAGCGCGACGCCGCATGCATGCCTGACCGCGCGCCAGACATCGAGCGGGTCCTGCTCGACGCCGCCGCCCGGCACGCGCAGCATCGCAACCGCATCGCGCGCCGCCGCGACGACGCGCCCGTCGAGCGAAACGACGGCGGCCTTCGGGCCGCTCGTGCCGAGATCGATCGCCAGCACGCAGGGTCCGGGTTCGGCCATCGCGCCTCCTTTCGTCGGGACGTTGCGAGACATGTTTGAAGCATAGTCGAGAGAGCGCCGCGAAAGGGTTCGGCGGCGGCGCTCGGGATGCCCGCGATGGGAAGAACGCACGCGAGAACGAGGCAATGATGTCGACTGGTCAACAGGACATCGGCAAGTGCCGGGCAACGCCGGCATTCGGCGGTACGCGAGCGATGACTCAACGGAGACGATTGTCCGGCTCGCGAGCGTGGCGCATCTGAGTTTTCTTGTGATCTCGAAACGCCTTTTTCCGGCAATCGCCCTCTGCCGTGCTCGCCGTCTCCGCACCGGCGGATCGGCGATCAGATCGCAAATCGCTCGACGACCGTCGCGTGTTCGTGGCTGCCCCCGACGCTCGATCGATAGACATGCACGAACGTGAGGCAGTCTCCGATTCGATAGGCGGTCGAATGGATTTCGGCGGAATCGAACAGAAACAGCGGCCGGTCGATCTCGATCTCGATGCCGCCGAGGGGAGCGGCCAGCCCGGCCTGCAACTCACTGCGTTGCGCGGGCGCTGCCTCGAGGATCATCGCCTCGCGGGCGCTCGCGGCATTCGCGACGACTTCTATGTATGACCACTGGTCCGCCGCTTCGGAATCGTGCCGGCAGATCCGGATCGCGCGCGTCGCCGTGGCGATCGCCGATGCCGCCGACAACGCACCCAGTGTCTTGCGCAGCGGCCGCTCCACTGCGTCATTCGAGATCTCGTCGGGGAGGAACATGTCCAGCACCGCCCCCTCGACGCGAGCCGGCATCGCGCCCAGGTCGCTGCCGCGCTCGATCGCGAGCGGCCGCATCGCGCACTGCAGATGCGCGAAGCGCTCGTCGCCGTTCATGAACTGGACGTCGCCAAGCAGCAAGTGACGCTTCTGGCGCACCGATATCGTGCAATGCACCAGG
Source organism: Burkholderia thailandensis E264 (assembly GCF_000012365.1). Lineage (NCBI taxonomy): Bacteria > Pseudomonadati > Pseudomonadota > Betaproteobacteria > Burkholderiales > Burkholderiaceae > Burkholderia > Burkholderia thailandensis. The sequence continues at coordinate 374,981 of NC_007650.1, read as the reverse complement.
AACTCGTCGGCCGAGAAGAAACTGAAGGGCCGTTCGTAACGGATGCTCTGCCGCACGACGACAACGCCGAATCCGAATTCCCGGATCAGTTTCGGAAAAGGACGAAGGTGATCCTTCAGCCACTGCGCCCAAACTCTCATCGTGCACGCCAGCACGCTTCGCGGCAGCAACTGGCGGGAATCGAAGAGACTCGTATCGTTGAGAACCTGCAGGGTGGAATAGCGCGCCATTTTTCATCCCGTCGTCCGGCCCGCCGCGCGGGCGACCGCAAGCAAGCCCATGTTGACCTCCAGCACGTCCTGCGAACCGGCGCCGGAGATCAATCCGCAGAAATCGCGAAGATACCGCTCGAACTGGTTCGCATGCGCGTAGCCGCGCGCGCCGGTGAGCCGAATGGAGTCGAGCGCGACGGCAATCGCATGCTCGGTGATCTCGTGCTTGGCCGCCGACACGATCTCCTCGAGATGATTGTTCGTCGCGTTCTGGTCCAGCCAGTCCAGCGCGGGATCGACGAGCGCCTTCGAAATGTGGACCTTCATCTGCATCCGGCCGAGCCGGGCCTGAATCAGTTGCATGCTCGTCAGCGGCGCGCCGTGCCGGACCGTCTCCGACAACATCTTCACGCACTCGTCCACGATACGCTGCATGCGCCCGATTGGCGCGCAACACAGAATGCCGCGGCGCGGATTCAGAAAATTCTGCACGTGGTCCAGGCCGTTCTCCGCGAGCAGCAACTGCTCCTTCGGCACGCGCACGGAATCGAAGCGAACTGCGGCGAGGCCGCTCGCGCGCAGGCCCATCGTCTCGATCGGCTGCACGTGCACGCCCGGCGCATCCCGGTCGATCATCGCGACCGCCATGTCGTCGGTGGCCTCGTTCATCACATACGTCATGTAGCTGTCGGCCATCGCACCGGCCGTCACCATGACCTTGGCGCCGTTCACCACGTAGTCGCCGCGATGCGCGCGCAGCGTGCTCTTCATGCTGAACGCATCCGCCTCTTCCGTGTAGGCGAACGCGACGAGCCGCTCTCCGGTGCACACGGGCGCGACATAGCGCTCGATCAGCACGGCGTTGCCGCTCGCGGCGAGCATGTTGGCCACGGACTGAAACAGGCTGACGTTCAGCGCGAACGAAGCGTCGTCGCACAGATAACCCACGCGCTCGAGCGCGTGCCCCCAACCCAGCAGCGACATGCCGAGGCCGCCGACGCGACGCGGCAGCGACGCTCCGAGCAATCCGCAGCGGGCCGCCTCGGTCATCACCTCGCGCCGGAGCGTCGCGCCGGCCCGGTCCAGTTGCGCGGCCTCGTGCGACACCTTGTCGAGCAGATCGCCTGCGAACCGGTCGACCCAGCGGCTCGTCGCGTCGCGCGTCGCGTCCTCGGGCGGCGGCAGCTCGAAGAGCCCGTCCGCGTGCCGCAACACAGGCCCACCCGGCGCGATCACGTCCAATTGAGGAGCGAGCATGCGCGTCAACCTCCCGCGATCGCGGTCAGAATCTCCAGCCTGTCTTCCTGCTTCACGCATTGGCCGACTTGTTCGGGCGAAATCTGATGGCCGTTCAGAAACATGCGATGCACCTTGCGCGGATGACCGGCCGAATCCAGCAGCACGTTGCCCATCGCGGGGAATCGTCCCACCAGCAACTGGATGGCCTCCTGAACCGTTTCCGCGGCCAGCGAGTGCTCGCGCTGATATTGCGCGTATTTCTGCAGCACACCTGACAAGACGATATTCATGGCGAGTCCTCCGGATGGGGTCATGCTCGAACGACGGCGAAGCGATGCAAAACGGCGCCGATGTGCTTGCTCATCCGCCTGCGACCGTTCTCGCCGGCGCCAGGCGTCGGAACACCGCCTCGGCGAAATGGTCGGAATCGCGCTTCAGCGGATGAAAATGCGGCGACAGGTATGCCCGAGCGTACGCAAGCATGAACTGTGCGAAGCGCTCGTCGACAAACATGAAGCGAAACCACTGGACATACGTGGATGGCCGCAACAGATCCGAAGACTGGGCGGCGAACCAGAAAGTGGTCGCGAACAGCACTCCGCTGTAGAGCGCGAACGCGAAGGCGCCGACGGTGATCCGGGTGACGTAGCCCACGCCGGCCGCGTCCGCGACGTCGTGAATCACGGCGCGATGTTCGATTTCCTCGGCGAAATGCCAGCTCAGCAGCAGCCCGAGTTCGCGGTTCGCCCGCGCGAAGTAATCCGGCCGGCGCAGGCACATCTCGCCCATCAGCGTATTGATATGCTCGAGCGCCGCGATCAGCGCGATGCGCAGCTTCCGTCCGAGCAGCGGAAACAGGAACCGGAATACGAGAAAGTTCTCGACCTTGTGAAAGCCGCGGTACCGCAGGCCGACGCGATCCAGGTAATCGCAGGCCTTCCGGTGCTGGACGCCGTGCGCGGCTTCCTGCCCCAGCCATGATTTGAGCTGGCGCCGCAGATGCTCGTCGCGTATCGCGGGAAGGTAATCGCGCGCGATGGCGACGAACTCGAACTCGTCGCACAGCAGCATCGTGTACGCGTTGAACAGCGCCGTGCGGAACCGATCGCCGCCGAACCACAGGCGGCCTTCGACGTCGTCGAAACGCGGTCGAACCCGGCGAACCGGAATGACTCTGTCAGGTTGTGGGCGCATGGCGATTTTCGGGCGGCCGCCGCGGCGACCGTCTCCCTCACTCGGAAGGTTGCAGGATGTAGTAGTCCTTCATGACCTCGTGACTCCAGGCTGGCTGGCTGACCCTTCCGATCGGCCCGAACTCCTCCAGGTACGGCTTGATGTCCAGCACGGGGGTGCCGTCGACGGCATCGAGCCCCCTCACGCGCAAGGTTCGGCCTTCGACCGACAGCAACTGGCAGCGGGACACGCCGATCAGGTTCGGACGCCCTTTCGAGCGTTGCGCGAGAATCCCGACCTTCGGCCAATCGGCGCGCCCGCGCGGATGCCGCGCGCCCCGCTCGATCTCTTGCGAAGGCACCTGATTCAAGTGGTAGATCACCTCGATGTGACTGAACGTATCGAGCCCCATCAGCGCGTCGTCCGACAGCGCCGGCGAATCGATCGTGATCGTCGATTCGATCGCTCCCCAGTGATCGTCGATCAACTCGACACGCGGCGACGCCACCTTGCCGATCGGAACCATGGTGATTTGACTAGCCGACACTGAATACCTCCTCGTCTTCAACGCGGATGACTTGAACAAACACGGTGGAGAAACCGCATCCGAGCGCGGCGGCCAAGGTCGACCGCACCGCGGCCACGATGCCCTGCACCCGCGCGGCGGAATGACTGCGACGGCAGAAGATCCTGACAACCGGCCCGCCCCTCGGCTCTCGGTACCAGTCCGCACGCCAGGCCAACGCGGGATCGACCGGATGCCAGAACGCCCAGACTTTGTCGAGCGGGATATCGGTTGCCGCGCACACGGCTTCGCAGATCTGCTGCAGAAGCGATGACACGCCGTCTCCGGTGTGTCGGTGCAGGATGTGAATGACAGGCATGGTCGGCTCGGGAATCGTCTTATCGAGCTTGTGCTTCGATGAAGCAGGTCCGCACGGGCACCGTGTAGCCCCGGTCGTCGCGGCGCACGCCGATCGCGTCGAGCGTCGCCCGCGGCGTTGCGTCAAGCAGCGCGACCATCGCCGCGTACGCGGCGTCGCCGGAGTTGGCGATATCGCACCAGCGCGCGAGACCGACCCCGCCCGGGCGCTCGGTGAGGTCGCGCTCCAGCGTCGCGATGCGCAGCCCCGCGTTCTCGAGCAGTTCGCGCCAGCGCGCAACGGTATAGCTGCGCACGTGAGTCGGATCGTGAAGCACCTCCAACTGGTGGTTCACGCCGTCGCATTCGGGATCGTCGTCGCCTTGCAGATCAATGATGACGACGCTGCCGCCGGGCCGGAGAATGCGACGGAATTCGGCGAGTGCGCGGGCAATGTCGTGGAAGTGGTGCGCGGCCAACCGGCAAACCACGAAGTCGAAGCCCTGATCGGGCAGCGGCATCGATTCGGCATACGCCTCGACCGCGCGAACCGGCGCCCCTCTGGCCCGCCCCAGCGCGACGAAGTTGCGCAGCATGTTGGGCGACGGATCGACGCCGCACATCAATTTCGCGCGGCCCAGAAACGCGAACGCCGAATGGCCGGCGGCGCACGCGACGTCGCAGACGTCCAGGTCCGTCCGCCCGTCGCTGAGCGCACGCAGCATCGTGAGAGAAGGACTGCTCTCGTGAACCTCGCTGCGCGCATAGTTGTCAGCAATCGCATCGAATCTTGCGCTCGCGTGCGTAGACGACATGAGTGTAGCTCCCGTTTATCCGATCAAGACGGCTCGACAAGCCCTTCGCCGCGCGCCGCCGGCCGATGGAGTTTCGCTCCGGCGGAAACGCTGCCCGGCATGGCAAATCCGCCGCATCACTTCGAACACAGACTAAATTAAATCGCCGCCGCGCAGACAGTTCGTTTTGTCTCAGAAAGATGCCAATTTGTCTCACGCCGGCATTGCATGATCTTTGGACAAAACCGGCTTCGGCAATCCGCCCGAAAAGATGGCGATCGCAATCGATTCATTAAACCGCTTGCACGCGATCAATTTTTCATTTCACTTTCGACCCCGCTTCATCAGCGCGCCCGATTCCATGCCGTACCGTCTATCAGTGGTTCGCGAGATTATTTTCCTCGTCCGAGCGGCGCGTGCCGGCGCGGCGGCGCCGCATCACGTCGAGCCGCCCGCGATCGGAAATACGGCGTCGCCTTGATGCGTCGGCGCCGTCGTACGTACCGCACGTCGAATTCAATCAACGCGATTTCGCTCCAATTTCGCTGACGATCGGCGGATTGCCGAGTGAGACAAAACCGCATCTTTCTGAGACAAAACGAGCTAACACGTAACGACGACTTTACTTAGTCTATCCATCAGGAATAAATCGACGAAAGAAACCCCCAATAAATAGGGTTGATTCAACTCATAAAACCAATTAGGCGATTCAAAAAAACTCACGCCGCGGCTCGCGCACCGCACGGGGAATACATGTTCCCGCTCGGCACTCTGCGGGCCATGTTCGACGCAAGCAAATATTCCGGATCATTAAATATGCAGAGCCATCAACCCACTTTGGCGAGATCTCGCGATATCGCTCCCCACGCACAGGATCTCCCGCAGGCGCAGGCCGTCCTGCAAGCGGGAGACGCCGCTCCCGACTTCTCCCTGCCCGCCTCCCGGGCGGGCCGCCCGCTGGACTACGCGCTGAAGGACGCGCTGCACAAAGGCGCCGTGGTGGTCTATTTCTACCCATCCGCCTTCACGAGCGGATGTAACGCCCAGGCGCACGCGTTCGCCCGCGACATCGACCAGTTCGCCGCCGCGGGCGCCTCGGTCGTCGGCGTGTCCCTCGACAGCATCGAACGACTGCAAGCGTTCTCGGCCGATCCCCAGTACTGCGGCGGCAGGTTTCCTGTCGCCTCGGATGCGCAAGGCCGGGTGGCCCGCGCTTTCGGCCTGGCCGTCGAGCCCGCCCCGCACGGCAAAACCGACACGCGCGGCGAGCCCAACGACCATGACCGCGTGCCGCGCACGACTTTCGTCATCGCCCCGCACGGCAAGGTGGCCGCCACGATCGCGGGCGCGAGCGCGGTCGAGCATGTGGAGCAGGCGCTCGCGTGGGTTCGTCGCTTGTCGGCGGACAACACGAATGCGCGCTGAAGAAGCCGCCGAGCGACGCTCCCCGCCGTCGGTCCGGACCGTGCGGGGCGACGCCCCGTTCCATCACACAGTCGTCGTGCGACAACAATCAACTGAGAGGCCCCAATGAACGTCAGAGCGTGTGACTTTCCGGAGACGATCGAATACGAGCCCAATCTGGGCGCGCTTCTCGACCGTCACCCGGAGCTGCAGATCGAACGGGACGACTACAACATCAACGTCACCGCGAACTACGGCGAGCGCCTCGAGCCCGATGCGCTGTTCGAGCGCTACAAGCGACATCCCGGGCGGGGCAAGCCCGCGCATCTGTACTATCACTTTCCGCTGTGCGAATACATCTGTCACTTCTGCAACTACGTCAAGCAGCTTGCCTCGCCGACATCGCGCGACGCCCAGCTCGATCGGTGGACGGATGCGTTGATCAAGGAATCCACGCTGTACGCCCAGCAGGTTCCGTGGATCACCGGCGCGCTGATCGAATCCTTCTATATCGGCGGCGGCACGGCCGCTGTCCTCACTCCGGCGCATCTGTTGCGCATTCTCGATCACGTCCGCTCGACGTTCCACGTGACGCCGGAATGCGAGCTGAACATCGAGGGCAATCCGGACAATTTCTGCGACATCGACAAAGTCCGAGCGCTCAGCGATATCGGATTCAACCGCTTCAGCGTCGGCGTGCAATCCTTCACGCCGGAGGTGAACCAGTTCACCAATCGCGGCCATACGCCGGACATGTCGCGCCAGGCGATCCTCAACCTGCGCAGCACCGGCTTCCCGTTCAACGTCGACATGATGTTCGGCCTTCCGCATCAGACGCCCGAAACGGTCTCGGAGGATCTGCGCACGCTCGTCGAACTCAGGGTCCCGACCATCACGATCTATCGGCTGCGCAACGCGGACCGGCAGTCAATGGGAATCGGCAACCGGGCCGTGTGGAACGTGCCGAAGGTTCGCAACCGGCTCGTCGAGCAAGGCCTCTTTCCGACGCTGGGTGCGACTTACGAGATGCGCGAGCGCGCGGTCGAGCATCTCGTGCGAAACGGCTATCAGCCGAGCCCGTGCGGCTGGTGGAGCCTGCCCGGCACGTATCGCGACGGCAACATTCCCCGCGTGTCCCGCAACAAATGGCAGCGCTTCGATACCATGCTGGCATTCGGCCCCGGCGCATACGGCTGGCTCGCGGGCGCCAACCAGAGCGTGATCCAGACGCACAACGGCTCCGACATCAGCGGCTACCTCCACCATATGGAATCGAGCGACACGCCGCCGCTCGCCTTCGGGCGTCTGCTTACCGGCAATCAGGCCGTCGGCACCGCGCTCGGTTTCGCGTACAAATCCCGTCAGCCGATCGAGATCGACCGCTTCAAGCGCGAGTACGGCGTGGATCTCGCCGAGGACGAGCCTTTCAAGACGGTCTTTTCGGAACTCCTCACCAAGGGCCTGATCCGGTCGACCGACAACGGCAATGCGTTCCTGCCCACATTGAACGGGGAAGCGCTGCACGAGGAAATCATCTCGGTATACCTGCACGAGCGCATCGGTTCGTTCACCGCGGCGGTCTGCAACAAGGTGGCCTGAACGCCGGCCTTCGCACGCCGGCAATCCGTCCGGCCGGTCGGCAGATCGCGAGCGAATCGCGTCGGCCGCCCAGCGGATTCGCGCGCAACGCGGCCGCGCGGTCGGGAAACGCCGCCTGACGATCGGACTCAGCGCCGACACTCCGTGCCCATGATCGTGACAACATCCAACGAACCGCGCATTCGCCGCCACTCCCCGTACGTCGCCGCGCTGCGCACGCCGCTTGCCGGTGCGTGGGTCGGCATCCGCTTTCTGCTCATTCCGTTGCTCTGGCCGCGCTACCGCATGGGCAGCCGGATGGATTGGGCGTTCTCGGTGGACGCCTTCATGAAGCGATCGCTGTATCCGCTCACCGAGACACCGGACGATGTGCTGAAACGCGACCTGGAACTTCCCGCGTCCGTCCAGCGCCGGCACGACATCGCCGAGCCCGCCGGCGGCGAAACCGGGGCGGCTTCTGCTCCGCGCTCCGGGAACGGATGGGCGCGCCTCGGCCATCATCCGATCGATCTCGCGCGATTCGCGAACGGCCGGCCGCTGCTGCTGATCCTGTATCGAGGCAGTTGGTGCCCCTACTCCAGGCTTCATCTCGCCGATCTCTCGACGGTGGCGCATCGCCTGGAAACCCTCGGGGTTGCCGTTCTGGCCGTCAGCGCGCGCCGCCACGACGACTGGTGGCGCGCAAAGGGCATCTCGCTCACATTCGCCGCGGACCCCAACGGCGACCTGTTTCAAGCGATGGGCGTTCGCATCGCCCCGCCGCTGTCGCATCGCGTGTGGGGCATGCTGCTGCCGCACGAGAGCGGCTTCCTGTTCGACCGGAACGGGAATCTCGTGGCCGCGGACGTGCGGCGACTCAATCCGACGAAAACCAGGCAGACGTTCCTCTCGTCGACACGATGGCTCGCGCTCGCGCACGAGCTCACCGAGGCGGAGCGGATTGCGCAGCACAACGACTGAACCGACCACGATCGTCCATCGAAATGCACCCGACCACCGCCGCCTTGGGTACGCTTGCGAGCTTGCTCGCAAGCGTCTGCGCATTCGCCCTTTGCAGAGGCCGGATGCGTTCGCCGGACCGACAGCCGGCGCCGCCGCCGCGCGTCGAATCGCTGTGCGTGGGCGACACGGTCCGTACGTTCCTGCATGTCACGCCGCCGTCCCTGCCGCCGAATGCGCCGCTCGTCATCGTCTTCCATGGCGGCTCCGGTACGCCGGAACAGATCCGGAAATACACGGCGTTCGAATTCGACGCGCTGGCCGACGCGAACGGCTTTGCGCTCGCCTATCCGCGCGGCGTCGGCGGCAACTGGAATACCTGCCAGAAAGGGCGCAGGAACGCGGCGACGCGGCGCAACGTCGACGACATCGGCTTCACGCGGGAAATAATCGCATGGTTTGCATCCGTTTATGGAATCGATCGATCTCGCGTCTTCGTCGTCGGATTTTCGAACGGCGGGCACATGTGCTTCCGCCTCGCACTCGAGATGGCGAACGAGCTTGCCGGCTTTGCCGCGATTTCGGCCAATCGGCCCGCGCCGGCCGATTGCAGACACGCGGGCAGGCGCGTGGCGGTGCCGATGATGACGATCAGCGGCACGGCGGACCCGATCAATCCGTATCGAGGCGGCGAACTCTCTCCGTACGGCCTGCGTGCGCTCGGCCCGGTACTGTCCGCCGAGGAAACCGCGCGCTCGTTCGCCCGCCCGAATGCGCAGCACCGTCGCGACGAAGCGGGCGACCTGTTTCCCCGGGATCGCCAGACCCGTGCGATGCGAGATGCGTGGGGCGACGAGAACGTACTGATCACGATTCACGGCGGCGGACACACGATTCCCCAGCCGCGCTACACATTCCCGCGCCTGTTCGGCAGAACCAGCACCGCGGTCGACGCGCCGCTCGAAATCTGGCACTTCTTCCGCATGGTCGCAGCGAACCGTGCGCGCGCGGCCGCGCCGAAGCCAAGGTCGTTGCAGTCGGGCTGACCCGCGCGATTCCGTCGCCACGGCCTCGCGGGGCGGCGAACCGGTACCGCCCGTCGCGCCGGACGTCCCGGCGCGCGGAGCGGGCTCGACGCTAAACATTGCTGACGAGACGGAGTATCTTATGCTGTCGAATAACGAGATCAAACGCTACAGCAGGCACCTCATCATGCCCGAGATAGGAATGGATGGGCAGCGCCGCTTGAAGGCGGCCAGCGTACTGTGCGTCGGCACGGGCGGCCTGGGATCGCCGCTCGCCACTTATCTGGCGGCGGCGGGCGTCGGACGTCTCGGTCTTGTCGACAGCGACGTCGTAGACGTCAGCAACCTGCAGCGGCAGATCCTCCATCACACGAGCGACGTCGGCCGCAGAAAAGTGATATCGGCGAAGGAGAAGCTGAGCGCGCAGAACCCTGAAATCGAGATCGTCGTTCACGACGCGATGCTGACGCCCGACAACGCGCTGGACATCTGCGCGGGCTACGACATCATCGCCGACGGCAGCGACAACTTCCCCACGCGCTACCTGATCAACGACGCCTGCGTCCTGCTCGACAAGCCGAACGTCCATGCGAGCATCTTCCGGTTCGACGGGCAGGCGACGGTGTTCCACGCGAAGCACGGCCCTTGCTATCGATGCCTGTTCGCCGAGGCGCCCCTCCCCGGCGAAGTCCCCAACTGCGCCGAGGGCGGGGTGCTCGGCGTACTGCCCGGCCTGCTCGGCGTCGTTCAGGCAACGGAGGTCATCAAGCTGATCCTGGGCATCGGAACGCCGCTCATCGGAAGACTGCTGACGTTCGACGCGCTGAGCATGCGCACGCACGAACTGCGGCTCTCCAAGGACCCGGATTGCCCGATCTGCGGCGCCCGCCCCGTCATTCGCGACCTGGTGCGCGAGCAGGCCGCTCAGCCCGCTTGCGCGATGCCGCTTCCCGAGACCGCGGAAATCGGGGCGGCGGCATTGCAATCGATGCTGAGCGATCCGTCGATCAAATTGACGCTGCTCGACGTGCGCGATCCGAACGAGTGGGAAATCTGCCGGATCGAGGGCGCCAAGCACATCCCGATGAGTGTTCTGAGCGAGCGGCTGCACGAGGTCGATCGCGACGCGGACATCATCGTCTATTGCCTTGCGGGCAAGCGCAGCAGCATGGCCGCCGCGCTCCTGCGCCAGGCCGGATTCGGGAGCGTGCGAAGCCTGTCGGGCGGCATCCGCGCCTGGGCGGCGTGCGTCGATCCCGCGATGCCGATCTATTGAGCGCGGCGCTCTGACATGTCGTCTCGATGAACCATGGGAGCGCAAATGGGGAAACCACTCAGGAAGTCGGCGCGATCCGGCACGCTCGCCAACGCGTCGGCCGCCCACATCGACGACGCCCCGCTCTCGAAAGAATCCGCTCGTCCGCCGGCACGGCACGCGTTACGCCGGATACCCGATGCGCCGGCCGATCCGGCATCCGCTTGCGCGTCGAAACCGGCCGCCGGCGATCGGCAACCGGTTCACGCGCCGCCGAGCGCGCGCGAAGTCCGCACGATCTATTGGGCACTGATGGTAGTCATCGGCCTCGGCACGCTCGATCAGAGCATCGTGGCCACCGCGCTGCCGCGCATCATGTCCGATCTCGGCGACATCGCCAAGAGCTCGTGGATCGTGACCGCCTACGTGCTGTCCTCCACCACGTCGATGCCGCTTTACGGGAAGCTCAGCGACCAGTTCGGCCGCAAGCGGATGATCCTCATCGCGGTGGCGGTGTTCCTCGTCGGCTCGCTGCTGTGCGGCCTATCGCGAAGCCTGACGGAGCTGATCGCGGCGCGCGTGGTGCAGGGCCTGGGCGCGGGGGCGTTCCTGCCATTGAGCCAGGCGATCATCGCCGATCTGATTCCGCCCGCGCAGCGCGGGCACAAGCAAGGCGGCATCGCTGCGGTTTTCGCCGCGACGAGCGTGATGGGCCCGCTGCTCGGCGGCGTGATCACCGATGCATTGTCGTGGCACTGGATTTTTCTGCTCAATCTCCCGGTAGGCGGCGCGGCGCTGTACAACATCGTCCGCAAGCTGCGCCCCGGGCGGCCCGGCGGCGCGCAGCGAATCGATTATCTGGGATCGCTGCTGATGACGGCGGCCGTCACGGCGTTTCTGCTGGTGCTCTCGCTGGGCGGCTCCGCATGGCCGTGGCACTCGCCGCAGGTCTATGGCAGCGCGGGAGCCGGCCTGGTCTTGACCGCGGCGCTGCTTGCCCACCTGCGGCGCACGGCGGCGCCGATCCTGCCCCCGACCCTGTTCGACAACACGGTGTTCAACATCGCGTGCATCGTGATGTCGCTGACGTTCATGGGGCTGTTCGGGGCGACGCTGTTCCTGCCGCTGTTCTCGCAGCTCGTCAGCGGAACGGGAGCGACGGAGTCGGGCCTGCTGATGGTGCCGCTGATGCTGGGCGCGGTCATCTCGTCGGTGATGGGCGGCCGCATCCTGGCGCGCATCGGCCGCTACAAGCCCACGCAAGTGGCGGGACTGTCGACCGCCATCGTGGCGTTCGCGCTGCTCGCCTGGTCCATCTCCGCCCGCCTCAGCTACTGGTTCATCGAGCCCTGCGTCTTCATGCTCGGAATCGGACTGGGTCTCGTCATGCCGAACATGACGGTCGCGGTCCAGAACGCGCTGCCGGTCGCGCAACGCGGCGTCGGCACCGCGATGCTGACGTTCTTTCGCTCGCTGGGCGGGCTGGTCGGGATTGCCGGATCGAGCGCGATCATCGCGAGTCAGTTGCCGGCCACGGAAGCCGCGGCGCGCACGGCGCTCGCCGGGCATCATCTAAGCGGCTCGCTCCACCAGGCGGCCGGCGGCCTGGCGGACATCTACCGCAGTTCGATCGCCGAAACGTTCGCGGTCGGCTCGGCAATCGTCGCGCTCGCCCTTGTCGTGCTGTTACGGCTGCCCGAGCTTGCGCTCGTGGATCGGGACGACGCGCCGCCTGACGCCCAGGGAGTGCCCGCACATGATTGAGCACGCTCGGCCACAACCCCCCTTCCGTTTCGCACGCGACGGCCCTTTCGGCGAGCGGCGCGGCAATCGGCGCGGCGGCGACGCCCATCGGCGGCCTGCTGCGCCGATGCGTTGCGCGCTGCGCATCCGCGCGCCGGGCTTTTGCGCGCGCCGCCCGCCACCTCATCGTCAGTGGTCCGTCCCATAAGCCGCGCTCACGCGGTGGACGTGCGATCTTGCACACGAACCGGCGAACCGCATCGGTTTCGTGCTACGGCCGACAAATGTGCCCTCGAATATCGATTCCTCATCTAAACATAGAAATCCAATAGAACGATTAATTCAATCGGAACATCCAGTCTTGGAGAGGGACATGGAGAATGTAGAACTATATCGATTTTCAAACATAGCATTCGATTCGGGAAAAGAACGCGAACCCTTGCAAAATCGGGACGCGACGGCCGATCTCCGGCGGGGTCAGACGGGCGCCGCGCCTGCGGGGCCGGACAGCTTTTTCAGCGGCGCGCATGTCGGCAACCTGATGCTCGGCACGCTTCGCCACCCGGCGACGATCTCGAACGGCCTCGTCACACATGACGCCATCCGGACCATCCAGCGCACCCATTGCAACGGTTGCGACCACTATTTTTTCTGCGCCTCCCGCGAGCATGCGTGGCAGTCGACCTCCGAAACCGGGATCGTTCGCATCGGCGCGCGGCAGCTCTACTTTGCCGATCCGGCCCGGCCGCTGTGCATCGACGTTCAGTCCGGCGACGTCGCCATCCTGATCGTTCCGCGCAACTTCATCCCCATCGATCTTTCCTCGCGGCACGGCACCGTATTTTCCGGACTGATGGCGTCGCTCGCCGCTCAGTACATCGTCGGTCTCGCGGAGCACATCGGCGCCATCTCCCATTCCGAATCGAAAGCCATCGGCGACGTCACGCTGAATATGCTGCTGGCCGCGACGTCTGCGACCCACGACCCTATCGGGCCCGTTCGAACGAACCTGGAAATCGAATTGACGAGGAAAGTCAAAACCTATATCAACAACCATCTGGAATCGCCGAAACTGTGCGTCGATTCCATTTGCCATGACATCGGCCTCTCGCGCGCCGCGCTATATCGATTATTCTCGCGGGAAAATCTGGGCGTCGCCGAATACATCAAACTTCTTCGACTGAGAAAGATTTATTACATCCTGAGACACTCGACCGAATCCCGCATCCGGATTTCCGAGCTCGCCGACCGTTATGGGTTTTGCTACAACTCCTCGTTCGCGAAACTGTTCAAACGCCAGTTCGGCTGCGCGCCGTCGGAGATCAGGCGGAATACCGCGGTCGCGCCGCGCTCGGGCAACAGCAAGGCAACGCAACACGACCTGCCGCTCGATTTCCACGAGCGGCGCCACTTTCCCACCGGAGCTTCATGAGAAGGCGAACTCGCCGCATCGCGTCGCGTCGTCGCTCGCGGTCGATCCGCGGCGCCAGCGCCGGTGAAACGGACGACGATGAGCGCCGCCTCGGTTCGGGCGAGTGAACCTGAATAGGGCCGAGAGCAGCCGCGTCAGCGTCGTCGTGCGCGGCTGAAACGATCGAACGCGACGTGATCGCATCACGCATGCGCGTTGCGTGCGGCGCTCGGCGTTCGACGAACGGCCGGCGTCCGGGCGACATGAAAAACGTGCATCCGATGCCGCCGCTCATCGCTCTTTCATGCCCCAAACGTCCGAACGCCTTCCGCCCTCCACGCCTGCCACGCCTGCCATTGCGGTCTCGGCATCGTTCTTTCGTTGGCGTTCCATTCATCCGCCAGGGTCGCTCGACTCCGGCCCTGCGCGATATGCACGCCCGCCAACCTCCGGCGGCTTGCCGAGCGCGCTTTCACGGCCAGCGCCGAAACGATCCGGACATCGAACGAAAGGCGGCTCGCCCGCGTCAGCCCGCTTTCGCGGCGCGCCTTCTCTTCGCCGCGCTCGCGGCCGCCGGCGCTTGCGCGGGCATCGCGCCCGTGCGCAGCAGAAACCGCACCGCATGCTCGGCGAGCGCGTCGAGCCCCAATGCCCCGTCCGGCTTGTACCACTGCGCGACCCAATTCAGCGCGCCGAACGTCAGCAGCCGGTCGATCGGCGTCGGCGCGGGCCAGTCGCCCGCCGCCTGCAGCCGTTCGATCACGCCGTCCCATACCGCTTCGTAGCGGTCCTTCAGCTTCAGCACCTTCGAGCGCATCGCTTCGTCGAGCGATTTCCATTCGTACAGCAGCACCGGAATGAAATCGTGATCGGGCGACACGAGCGTCTGCAAATGCGTGCGCACGAGCGCGCGAAACGCGTCGCGCGCGGGCAGGTTCTCGACGTCGAGCGCCTCGATCCGCGCGAGCGCGTTCGACATCCCCTGCTCCATCACGGCGACGAGAATGTCCTGCTTCGTCTTGAAGTAGTAGAACCAGCTTCCCGCCTGCACGCCCGCGGCGGCGGCGATGTCGCGGACTGTCGTTCGTTCGTATCCCTGCGTGCGGAACAGCTTCGCGGATTTGAGGATCAGCTCGTCGCGCAGCGTCGCGCTCTCGCCCTTCACGGGACGCCCGCGCTTGCGCGTGGCCTGAGGTATGGCGCTCATAGAATCACAATGCGATGTTTCGAACCGGCGTTCGCCGCCGCGCAGCCGCGACGACGCCCGTCATTCGGCGATTATCGGCGAGTTTCAAACGCTTGCAAAGCCGATCCGCTCGCGCGCGCCTTTCGATTCCGAGCGTCCCGCGCCAGGGCCTGTTGAAGAACGGGTTTGCGAGACGCTCGCGCGTGGGTTTCTCGAGGTGGCCTACCCCTTATCCAAGTCGTGCGAGCCGCTTGTCGTGCGTTCCGAGCGGCCGACCATTGTCTCCACCACCTCGCCAGAGGGACTTCGACCGCCTGCTAATACTCGAGCTGCCGCGCGGCGAGATCCTTCATGATCTCCTGCGCGCCGCCGCCGATCATGTTGACCTTCACCTCGCGGTAGATGCGCTCGGGCCGCGTGCCGCGCATGTAGCCCATGCCGCCGAGGATCTGCACCGCGGCGTCCGCGCAGAACTGCATCGTCTGCGTAGCGAAGTTCTTCAGCATGCAGATCGTCGCGACGAGCGCCGGCGCGCGCCCGTCGGCGTGATCCATCTGCCACGCGCATTGCTCGAGCCACGCGCGCGTCGCGCCGATGCGCATCGCCATGTCGACGAGCGTGTGCCGAATCACCTGATGATCGGCCACGCGCTGCCCGAACGTCCTGCGCTGCCGCGCCCAGTCGAGCGCGTCGTCGTAGCAGACTTGCGCGAAACCGAGCGCCGACGCGGCCAGGCTGAAGCGCTCGAGATTGAAGTTCTGCATGACGAGCGGAAAGCCGCCGCCCTCCGGGCCGATCCGGTTCGCGGCCGGCACGCGGCAATCGTCGAAGCGCAGATGCGCGGTGTCGGACGCCCACCAGCCCATCTTCTTCAGCGGCGTCTTCGACAGGCCCGCCGTGTCGCCCTCGACGAGCAGCAGCGACAGCCCCTTCGCGCCCCGCGCATGCGGATCGGTGCGCACGGCTACCGTGTAGTAGTCGGCGCGGATGCCCGACGTGATGAACACCTTCTCGCCGTTCACGACATAGTGATCGCCGTCGCGAATCGCGCTCGCTCGCAGCGCGGCGACGTCCGATCCGCCGCCCGGTTCCGTGATCGCGAGCGCCGAGATCTTGCGGCCCGAGAGAATGCCGGGCAGCACGCGCGCCTTCAGCTCGTCGCTGCCCGCATGCACGATCGGCGGCGCACCGATCGTGTGCGACATCAGCGAGCTGACGACGCCGCCCGCGCCGCAGCGCGCGAGTTCGATCGAGCAGATCAGCCGATGAAACA
The DNA here is from genome assembly GCF_000012365.1 of Burkholderia thailandensis E264. Taxonomy (NCBI): domain Bacteria; kingdom Pseudomonadati; phylum Pseudomonadota; class Betaproteobacteria; order Burkholderiales; family Burkholderiaceae; genus Burkholderia; species Burkholderia thailandensis. The sequence continues at coordinate 358,866 of NC_007650.1, read as the reverse complement.
TGTCGACGTCTTCGACTCCGCCGTACGCGTCCGGAAAGCCGATGCCGAGCAGCCCGATTCGCGCCGCCTTCTCGTACAGCTCGCGCGGAAACTCGCCCGCCTCGTCCCAGTCGTTCACGTAAGGCGAGATCTCTCTCGCGACGAACCGGCGCAGCGTGTCCTGCAATTCGATGTGTTCGGGCCGGTAGTACGCCGGGTTCGGGGTCGTGCAATGCATCGATGTCTCCTGTCGGTTCGTCGGGCCGGCCGTCCGGGGCCGCCTTCCCGGATGCTCCTGACCGGAACGGCCTCGTTCGCGCCGATTCTAGAAAGCCCGAACAAATAAATCAACCGATTGATTTATTAGATTCGTGGCGCTACGATGCGCACATCGCGCGGCGGCATCCGGGCCGCCCGATGAACGCGCCGCACAGCAAGACCGCCGCCGCCGGCGCTTTCGCGCGCGACGCGTGCTTGCGCACGGCCGCGCCGGCTCCGGACGATTTGTTTCCCCGCTGATTCTCGACTGACGGAAGACCTTCCATGGGATATCGCTCACAACTTCGCGCAGGCAGCTTCGACGGCAAGATCGCGCTCGTCACGGGCGGCGGCAGCGGCATCGGCCGCTGTTGCGCGCACGAGCTTGCGTCGCTCGGCGCGCACGTCGTGCTGCTCGGGCGCAACGCGGACAAGCTCGCGAACGTGTCGGCGGAAATCGGCGAGGACGGCGCCCGCGCGGACACGATCGCGTGCGACATCCGCGACGAGGACGCCGTGCGGCAGGCAGTCGCGCAAATCGTCGAGCGGCACGGCCGCGTCGATCTGCTCGTGAACAACGCGGGCGGCCAGTTTCCCGCGCCGCTCGAGCAGATCAGCGCGAAAGGCTGGCAGGCGGTGCTGAACACGAACCTGCTCGGCGGCTTTCTCGTCGCACGCGAGTGCTACGTGCAATCGATGAAGCCGCGCAAGACGGGCGCGATCGTCAACATCATCGCCGACATGTGGCACGGCATGACGGGCATGGGCCACAGCGGCGCCGCGCGCGCCGGCATGCTGAACCTCACCGAGACGGCCGCCGCCGAATGGGCGCCCGTGCGCGTGAACGCGGTCGCGCCCGGCTGGATCGCATCGAGCGGCATGGACACCTACCCCGACGCGATCAAGCCGATGCTGCGCGGGCTGCCGAAGATGGTGCCGCTCGGGCGCATCGGCAACGAAGCCGAAGTGTCGGCGGCGATCGCGTTCCTGCTGTCGGACGCCGCGTCGTTCATCAGCGGCGCGTGCCTGCGCGTCGACGGCGGCGCACCGAACGCGCGCCGCCACTTCGCGATGCAGCCGGTCGACGCGAACGCGCCGTTCGACGGCTTCCATCGCGCGATCGCGCCCGAACTCTTCAGGCGCTGACATGCCCGTCTTCGACTCCCGCCTCGACACCGCAAGCGCCGCGTTCCGCGACAACGCCGAGCACATGCGCGCGCTGATCGCGCATTGGCAAGCGCTGAACGCGCGCGCGGCGCACGAATCGGCGAAGGCCGGCCCGCGCTTCGACAAGCGCGGGCAACTGCTGCCGCGCGAGCGGCTCGCGCTGCTCGTCGACGCCGGCGCGCCGTTTCTCGAGCTTGCGTCGCTCGCCGGCTATCTGGTCGGCGAAAGCGATCCGGACCAATCGGTGCCGGGCGCGGGGCTCATCGGCGGCATCGGCTACGTGAGCGGCACGCGCTGCATGATCGTCGTCGCCGATTCGGGCATCGACGCGGGCGCGCTGCAACCGATGGGCCTCGAGAAGTTTCAGCGGCTGCAGCGGATCGCGCTCGAGCACCGGCTGCCGTTCGTGCATCTCGTCGAATCGGCGGGCGCGAACCTGATGCAGTACCGCGTCGAGGAATTCATTCACGGCGGCCGCCATTTCTTCCAGCTCGCGAAGCTGTCCGCCGCCGGCATTCCGGTATTCACGCTCGTGCACGGCTCGTCGACCGCGGGCGGCGCGTACATGCCGGGGCTGTCCGACTACGTCGTGATGGTGCGCGACCGCGCGAAGGCGTTTCTCGCCGGCCCGCCGTTGCTGAAGGCCGCGACGGGCGAGATCGCGACCGACGAGGAGCTCGGCGGCGCGACGATGCACGCGAGCGTGTCGGGCCTCGCCGACTATGTTGCCGACGATGATGCCGACGGCATCCGCATCCTGCGCGAACTTGTCGACAAGCTCGGCTGGCGCGAACGCGAAGCGGCGCTGCCGGCGGGCGGGGAGCCCGCGCTCGATCCCGAAGGACTGCTCGGCATCCTGCCGCGCGACGGCAAGAAGCCCGTCGACATGCGCGAGGTGATCGCGCGAATCGTCGACGCATCGGACTTTCTGGAATTCCAGCCGTCGTACGGGCCGGCCACCGTCTGCGCGCATGCGCGGCTGCACGGCATGCCCGTCGGCGTCGTGACGAACAACGGCCCGCTCGATCCCGCCGGCGCGACGAAAGCGACGCACTTCATTCAGGCGTGCTGCCAGAGCGACGTGCCGCTCGTGTATCTGCAGAACACGACGGGCTTCATCGTCGGCCGGGAATCCGAGCGCGCGGGAATGATCAAGCACGGCGCGAAGATGATCCAGGCGGTGTCGAACGCGACCGTCCCGCAGATCACGATTCTCTGCGGCGCGTCGTTCGGCGCGGGCAATTACGGGATGTGCGGACGCGGCTTCGATCCGGCGTTCGTGTTCTCGTGGCCGAACGCGCGCACCGCGGTGATGGGCGCCGAGCAGGCCGCGCTCACGATGGCGATCGTGACGGAAGGCGCGGCGCGCGCGAAAGGCATCGAGCCCGACCGCGCGCGAATCGACGCGATGCGCGAGAAGATCGTCGCGAACTTCGAGCGCCAGACGCACGCGTTCTACACGTCCGGCCGCATGCTCGACGACGGCGTCATCGATCCGCGCGACACGCGCCGCGTGCTCGCGATGACGCTTGCCGTCTGCCGCGACGGCCGCCGCAAATCCGTCCAGCCGCTCACGTTCGGCGTCGCCCGCCCCTGATCCGGAGACATCATGCAATTCACCGAAGAACACGAAGCGATCTCGCGCACCGTCAGGCGCTTCATCGAGCAGGAAGTCAATCCGTACGTCGACGAATGGGAGGAAGCCGGCATCTTTCCCGCGCACGACGTCTTCAGGAAGCTCGGCGCGCTCGGCATGCTCGGCCTGAGCAAGCCCGCCGCGTTCGGCGGCGGCGGCCTCGACTACAGCTACGAGCTCGTGATGGCCGAGGCGCTCGGCGTCTGCGCGGCGGGCGGCGTGCCGCTCGCGATCGGCGTGCAGACGAACATGGCGACGCCCGCGCTCGCGCGCTTCGGCTCCGATGCGTTGCGCGACGAGTTCCTCGCACCCGCGATCGCGGGCGAGCAGGTGTCGTGCATCGGCGTATCCGAGCCGGGCGCCGGCTCGGACGTCGCGTCGATCCGCACGGCCGCGCGCCGCGACGGCGACGACTACGTGATCAGCGGCACGAAGCTCTGGATCACGAACGGCACGCAGGCCGACTGGATGTGCTGCCTCGCGAACACGTCGGACGGCCCGCCGCACCGGAACAAATCGCTGATCGTCGTGCCGCTGAAATCGAAGGGCGTGCACATCGAAAAGAAGATCCGCAAGATCGGCATGCATTCGTCGGACACCGCGCAGATCTTCTTCGACGACGTGCGCGTGCCGCGCCGCAACCTGATCGGCGAGGAAGGCCACGGTTTCACGTATCAGATGCTGCAATTCCAGGAGGAGCGGCTCTACGGCGCGGCGGCCGCGCTCGTCGTGCTCGATCGTTCGATCGACGAAACGATCGACTACACGCGTGAGCGCAAGATCTTCGGACGGCCGGTGCTCGATCATCAGGTCGTGCACTACCGGCTCGCCGAACTGAAGACCGAGGTCGAGGCGCTGCGCGCGCTCACGTATCGCGCGACCGAGCTGTACGTGCAAGGCGGCGACGTGACGACGCTCGCATCGATGGCGAAGCTGAAGGCGGGACGCCTCGCGCGCGAAGTCACCGATAGCTGCCTGCAGTTCTGGGGCGGCATGGGCTTCGCATGGGAATCGAGCATCGCGCGCACGTACCGCGACACGCGCCTTTTCTCGATCGGCGGCGGCGCGGACGAAGTGATGCTCGGCATCATCTGCAAAAAGCTCGGCACGTTGCCGAGGGAGTGACGCGCGATGACCGTGACGACTTCCTCGACGCCCGCGCCGCTGCATGTCGCACACGCGAACGGCGTCGTGTTCGCGACATTGAATCGGCCTGCCAAGCGCAACGCGCTGAGCGACGATCTCGTCGCGGCGCTCGACGCCGAATGCGAGCGCGCGGCCGGTGACGGCGACGCGCGCGCGTTCGTGCTGCGCGGCGCGGGCGGCACGTTCTGCGCGGGCGGCGATTTCGGCGGCTTCAACGCGATGATGCGCGAGCCGGCGCCCGCCGGCGCCCCCGATCCGATCGCGGCGTCGAACCGCCGGTTCGGCGCGCTGCTCGAGAGGCTCGCGACGTTGCCGATGCCGACGCTCGCCGTTGTCGAAGGCGCGGCGGCGGGCGGCGGTTGCGGACTCGCCGCCGCGTGCGATCGCGTGCTGATCGCGAGCGACGCGTATCTTTCGATGCCCGAGACGTCGCTCGGGCTGCCGCCCGCGCAGATCGCGCCGTTCATCGTCGCGCGCGCGGGCGCCGCGCGCGGCCGCTGGCTGATGCTGACGGCCCGCCGTCTGTCGGCCGCCGATGCGCTGCACGCGGGGCTCGTCGACGCAATCGCGGGCGCGGACGGCATCGAGCGGCTGTTGCGCAGCGAGCTCGCGCGCGTGCTCGCGTGCGAGCCGGCCGCGCAGCGCGCGACGAAACGGATCGTCGCCGATGCACTGCGGCGCGAACGCGGTCGGGTTCTCGACGCGGCCGCCGGCGAATTCGCGGCCGCGCTGCGCTCGGGCATCGTCGCCGAAGGGCTCGCCGCACTGTCCGGCAAGCGCTTGCCCAGTTGGGCAAGCGACGCGCCCGCACTGCCGGAAACGCCATGAGCGCGCGCCGCTTCACCCGGCTCCTGATCGCGAACCGCGGCGAGATCGCGGTGCGCATCGCGCGCACCGCGCGCCGGCTCGGCGTCGCGACGATTGCGGTCCACTCCGCCGCGGACGCGCACAGCCCGCACGTCGCCGCGTGCGACGCGGCGGTGGCGATCGGCGGCGCGACGCCCGCCGAGTCGTATCTGTCGATCGACAAGCTGATCGACGCCGCGTTGGCAAGCGGCGCGCAAGCGATTCATCCGGGCTACGGCTTCCTGTCCGAGAATGCGGCGTTCGCGCGGCGCGTCGCCGATGCCGGCCTCGTGTTCGTCGGCCCGCGCGCCGACGCGATCGACGCGATGGGCGACAAGGCGCGCGCGCGCCGCAGGATGGCCGCGGCCGGCATTCCGATCGTGCCCGGCTACGACGGCGACGACCAGCGCGCGGCGCGCATCCTTTCGGAAGCCGAACGAATCGGTTTTCCGGTGATGCTGAAGGCGGCCGCGGGCGGCGGCGGGCGCGGGATGCGCCGCGTCGCCTCGCGCGACGCGCTGCCCGCCGCGCTGACGCTCGCGGCATCCGAGGCGCAAAAGGCGTTCGGCGACGGCCGGATGATCGTCGAGCGCGCGGTGATCGAGCCGCGCCACGTGGAGGTGCAGGTGTTCGCCGACGCGCACGGGCATGTCGTCCATCTCGGCGAGCGCGATTGCTCGGTGCAGCGTCGCCATCAGAAGATCGTCGAGGAAGCGCCGTCGCCCGCCGTCGACGCCGCGCTGCGCGCGCGGCTAGGCGCGACGGCCGTGGCCGTCGCGCGCGAGATCGGCTACGTCGGCGCGGGCACCGTCGAATTCCTGCTCGATCGCGACGGCCGGTTCTATTTCATGGAAATGAACACGCGGCTGCAGGTCGAGCATCCGGTCACGGAGCTGATCACCGGGCAGGATCTCGTCGAATGGCAACTGCGCGTCGCGCAAGGCGAAGCGTTGCCGCTCGCGCAGCATGACATCCGGCTCGACGGGCACGCGATCGAAGTCCGTCTCTGCGCGGAAGATCCCGCCGACGATTTCCTGCCGCGCACGGGCGAAGTGCTGACATGGCGGCCGGGCCGCCACGCGCGCTGCGATCACGCGCTCGCCGCGGGCCTCGCGATCACCCCGTTCTACGATTCGATGCTCGGCAAGCTGATCGCGCACGGCGGCTCGCGCGCGGAAGCGCTCGACCGGCTCGCGTGCGCGCTCGACGACACGGTGCTGCTCGGCGTGCCGACCAACCGCGCGTTTCTCGCGCGCGTGCTGCGGCATCCGGCGTTCGCCGACGGGCGTGCGGTATCCACCGCGTTCATCGCCGCGCACTTCCCCGACAACGACAGCCGCCGCCGCGCGCCGACGGACGCGGCATGGGCGATCGCCGCGTGGCTGTCGGCCGCCGCCGTCGATCGCGCCGACGCGTTGCCGCCGGCGTGGCGCGGCTGGCGCAGTGGCGCGCCGCTGCCGGTGCCGTATCGGCTGTCGCTGGCGAACGCGAACGCGAACGCTGGCGCGAGCGCGGAGCACGCGGATGCGCGACGCGGCGTCGTGGCGATCGATCGGCTGCGCGCCGTCGTGCGCCCGCATGGCGGCGCACCGATCTCGCTCGACGCGGCCGCCGGGCCCGCCGGCCCGGGCGAACCGTCGACGGTCGAGATCGGCGGCCGCACGCACGCCTACTGCTTCGCGATCGCGCACGGCCGGCTATGGCTGCAAGTCGACGGCGTCGATCATGCGTTCGCGATCCATAACCGCGAAGGCCGGGCGAGCGCCGGCGCGGCCGGCGGCGACGGCGTGCTGCGCGCGCCGATGAACGGCCGCGTGATCGCGGTCGACATCGACGAAGGCGCGACGGTCTCGGCCGGACAAACCGTCATGGTGCTCGAGGCGATGAAGATGGAGCACGCGATCACCGCGCCGTTCGCGGGCCGCATCGCGTCGCTCGGCGCGCGCGCGGGCGAGCAGGTCGCGCCCGGCCAGGTGCTCGCGCAACTCGAACCGCAGGCCGGCTGAGCGCAGCCGCATTCGATACAAGGAGATTTCTCGATGAGCCACCCCGTCGTCGTCACGTGCGCGCTGAACGGCATCTTCACGGACCCGAAGCAGTTCAACGTGCCCGTCACGCCCGAGCAGATGGCGCGCGAGGCGAAAGGCGCGTACGACGCCGGCGCGTCGTGCATGCACGTGCACTTCCGGCGGCAGGAGCCGGACCGCGGCCACCTGCCTTCGTGGGACCCGCGGCTCGCGGCCGAGATCGCGCAGGCGATCCGCGAAGCGTGCCCAGGCGTGATCTTCAATCAGTCGACGGGCATCGTCGGGCCGAACGTCGAAGGCCCGCTCGCGTGCATCCGCGCGATTCGGCCGGAAATCGCCGCATGCAACGCGGGCTCGCTCAACTATCTGAAGGTGAAGGCCGACGGCGCATGGGCGTGGCCGCCGATGCTGTTCGACAACCCGGTCGAGAAAGTCGCGTCGTTCCTGACGACGATGGCCGAGACGGGCGCGGTGCCCGAGTTCGAGTGCTTCGATACCGGCATCGTCCGCTGCATCGACATGTACGCGCGCGCCGGGTTGTTCGCAGGACGATCGAATTACAACTTCGTGATGGGCGTCGAATCGGGCATGCCTGCCGATCCCGAGCTGCTGCCGATCCTGATCCGGCTGCTGCGCCCGGATTCGACGTGGCAAGTCACCGCGATCGGCCGCGCGAACATCTGGGCGCTGCATCGGCGAACGGCCGAGCTCGGCGGGCAACTGCGCACCGGGCTCGAGGACACGTTCTATCTGCCGGACGGCGCGCGCGCGACGTCGAACGCCCAGCTCGTCGACGCGATCGCGGCGATCGCGCGCGAGGCCGGACGCGAGATCGCCTCGCCGCAGGACGCGCGGCGGATACTCGGCACGCGCGCGGAAACCGCGTCGCATGCGTAAGCGCGCCGGGCCGCGCAGGTCGCGGCCGCCGCGGCCCGTGTGCGACCGGCCCGTCGCGGCCATAGCGGAGCATGTGACGACACGGCGGCCGGCGCGACACTGACGGACGCCGCAGCGCGAACGCGCGCGACGCGTCACGCCGCACGCTCGCGATACGCATGACCGAAAGGTGAGTATTTTCGGGAGACGGCCGCAGCCGCTCCGAACCGACGAAAACCGGCGCGCGTCGGCGCTGTTCGAATGCTCCGGGCAGGCCAACCCAACGACACATCGAACCGAGCCCGCGGCCGCGTTGCGCGCCCTCGGCCAGCAAGGAGACGACATTGACCCCGATCGCCCCGGACAACCTGCCGCTCGAACGCCTTCAACACTGGGAGCACGCGCGCGCCGACGAAGTCTGGCTCGTGCAGCCGACGGGCGACGGCGGCGTGCGCCGCTTCACGTGGCGCGCCGCCGTCGACGAAGCGCGCCGCATCGCCGCCTATCTGCGCGCGCTCGATCTGCCGCGCGGATCGAACGTCGCGATCCTGTCGAAGAACTGCGCGCACTGGGTGCTCGCCGATTTCGCGATCTGGCTGAGCGGCCACGTATCGGTGCCGCTCTATCCGACGCTCGGCGCCGAGTCGATCCGGCAAGCGCTCACGCACTGCGAGGCGGCGGCGCTGTTCGTCGGCAAGCTCGACGCGTGGGAGCCGATGCGCGCGGGCGTGCCGCCGCACGTGCGATGCATCGGCCTGCCCTTTCTGCCCGCTGCGTCGTCCGTCGACGCGGCGTGGGACGACATCGTCCGCGACACCGCGCCGCTCGCCGGGCGCGTGACGCGCGCCGCCGACGAGCTCGCGACGATCGTCTACACGTCGGGCACGACGGGCGATCCGAAAGGCGTGATGCTGACGTTCGGCGCGCTCGGATGGTGCGTCGAACCGGTATTCGACCTGATCCCGCTCGGCCCCGACGACCGGATGATCTCGTACCTGCCGCTGTCGCACGTCGCCGAGCGCGGCTACGTGGAAATGCTGTCGGTGCGCGCGGGATTCACGGTCTATTTCAGCGAATCGCTCGATACGTTCATCGCCGATCTGCAACGCGCGCGGCCGACGTTCTTCATCTCGGTGCCGCGCCTATGGGCGAAGTTCCGGCATGCGGTTGCGAGCCGCCTGCCGCCGGGGCCGATTCCCGACGCGATGAAGCCGATGATTCTGCGTCAGCTCGGCCTCGACCAGGTCCGCCTCGCCGCGAGCGCCGCCGCCGCGATCGAGCCCGCGCTGCTCGGCTGGTATCGCGATCTCGGGCTCGAGCTGCTCGAGGGCTACGGGATGAGCGAAGTGTGCGGCGTGTCGCACTCGTGCCGGCGGCACGACATGCGGCCCGGCTACGTCGGCACGCCGGTGCGCGACGTCGAGTGCCGCCTCGCCGAAACGGGCGAGATCGAGATCCGCTCGCCCGGCAACACGCTCGGCTATTACAAGCGCCCGGACCTGAGCGCCGCGCTCTTCACGCCCGACGGCTTCGTGCGCAGCGGCGACAAGGGCGAGCGCGACGCGGCAGGACGCCTGAAGATCACCGGGCGCGTGAAGGAAATCTTCAAGACGAGCAAGGGCAAGTACGTCGCGCCTTCGCCGATCGAGAGCCGGCTCGCGACGCATCCGTTCGTCGACGCGTGCTGCGTGGTCGGCGCGGGGCTGCCGCAGCCGTGCGCGCTCGTGTCGCTGTCCGAAGAGGGCCGCCGGCTCGACGGCCAAGGCCGGCGCGCGGCGCTCGATACGTCGCTCGGCGAGCATCTGAAGCGCGTGAACGCGAGCCTCGACGATCACGAGAAGCTGCGCTTCGTCGTGGTCGTCGATTCGGTCTGGAACGAGACGAGCGGCTTCGTCACGCCGACGTTCAAGGTGCGCCGCAATCGCGTCGAGGCGCGGTACGCGCCGTTTCTCGATGCGTGGGATGCGCGCGGGGCGGCGATCGTCTGGGAATCCGACACGGCTTGACGGGCGTCGCTTCCTCGCCGTCGAAGCGACGTTGCCCGCCGGCCGTCGGCGCTTCGAATAAAGACGGCGAATCAGCTTGCCGATCGCATTCGACAGCGGAGCCTCGGGCCCCTCGAGCGAATGCGCGGGCGCCGGATCGGCCGGGAACGCCAATTCGGCGGCGATGTCGTCCCGCACGATCCGCACGATCCGCACGATCCGCACGATCCGCACGATCCGCACGATCCGTGCGCAATTGCCGAGCGCGACCGCGAACGTTCAGACGAGCGCCAACTTCAACAGGTCGTCGGTCGTCATCACGTCGCCGAACGTGTCGTCGACGGTCGCGAGCGCGGCGCGATGCAGGTCCGCATGCGGCAGCACGCTGCCGTCCGCGCGATCGAGATCGCGCGTCGCGCACGCATCGTCGACGACGATCACGTCGTAGCCGAGCGGCACCGCGTCGCGCGCGGCCCCCGAGACGCATGCATGCGTCATCAGGCCCGCGATGATGAGCGTCCCGACGCCGGCGGCCTTCAGGCGCGCGTCGAGGTCGGTCGTCGGAAACGCGCTGACTGACGTCTTGCGCAGCACCTGATGATTCGCCGCCGGCTGCAGGTCCGCATGGAAGCGCACGCCGTCGCCGTCCTCGGCGAACACCGGGCTGCCGGCGGGCGTCACGTGCTGAATGTGGAACACGCGGATGCCGGCGCGATCGGCGTGCGCGACGAGGCGCTGCGTGTTGCGCAGCGCGCGCTCGCCGTCGGGAATCGGCAGCCTGCCGCTGAAATACTCGTTCTGGAAATCGATCACCAGCAGCGCGGCGCTCGCGGCTTCGATTGCCTGCGGAGCGCCCGCGCCGGCCAGGGTGCGAATGGTGGGATGGCTCATCGTGAATCTCCTCGTGAATGAAGCGCGACGCACGCCCATCGTTCGTCGCTGCGCGTCTCGCCTGCGCGCCGGCGAAACAGACGTCAGTATCCGGACCCGGCCCCGGCCGTGAAAGTGGCCCGAGAGACAACATGTGATAGGATCGGGCCACTTTTCCGCACCGCCGTCTCGTTCGCCATGCATACCGTCGCGGTCATCGCATTCGAAGGCATCAGCCCGTTCCATCTGTCGGTGCCTTGCATCGTGTTCGGCGACGACCTCTCGCGGCTCGGCGTGCCGCGCTACCGCCTGCTGATCTGCGGCGAGAAAAAAGGGCTCGCGCCGACGATGTCGGGCTTCAGCATCGACGTGCCGCACGATCTGTCCGTGCTCGCCGAGGCCGACACGGTGATCGTGCCGGCATGGCGCGCCCCGGACGAGCGGCCGCCCGAGGCGCTGCTGGACGCGCTGCGCGCCGCGCACGGGCGCGGCGCCCGGCTCGTGGGCCTCTGCCTCGGCACCTTCGTCCTCGCGCAAGCCGGCCTGCTCGACGGCCGCACCGCCGCGACGCACTGGGCGTGGGGCGACGATTTCACGCAGAAGTACCCGAAGATCAAGCTCGACCGGAAGGTGCTGTACATCGACGACGGCAACATCCTCACGTCGGCGGGCACCGCCGCGGCGATCGACTGCTGCCTGCATCTGCTGCGCCGCGACCACGGCGCGGACGTCGCGAACCGCGTGGCGCGCCGGATGGTCGTCGCGCCGCACCGGCACGGCGGGCAAGCGCAATACATCGAGCAGCCGTTGCCGAAGGCCACGGCGGGCGACGCGCTGAGCGCGGCGCTCGACTGGGCGATCGAGCATCTCGAACAGCCGCTGTGCGTCGACGCGCTCGCCGCGCGCGCGGGCATGAGCCGCCGCAACTTCACGCGGCGCTTCAAGACGAAGACCGGCACGACCGTCTCGCAGTGGCTGCTGAATCATCGGCTGACGGCCGCGCAGCGGCTGCTCGAAACGAGCGACAAGACCGTCGAGCGCATCGCGGAGAGCGTCGGATTCGGGTCGACCGTGTCGCTGCGGCAGCATTTCACCGCCGCCTATTCGATTTCGCCTGGCGCTTATCGGAAACAGTTCGGGCGCGGCTTCGCCGCTGCGAGCTGACGCACCGGCCGGGCACTCGCCGTCGCTCGGCGGCGGCGAACCGGCAACCCGCGCCGATCGGCAACCGGCCGTTGCGCGCCGCGCGAATCTGATTCCGGCCTCGTCCGCCGGCAAGCGCATCGCGCCCCCGGCACGCGGGCGCGCGCGACACGAATCCGAATGCAGCTCGAATAACGCAATTCAATCCCGCATTGAATCGAAATCTCGCTCGTCCGGCGGCGTGCGAATTCTCTCCATTTATTCGATCGACGCTTATTTCGATTCCGAGAAACCGAGTCATTATCCGATCCCTATTCCGATCCAGCATGAAAAAAGCAGATCGGCTCGCGAGTCGAGTATTTCTTCAGTTTTCGGAATCGTTTCCAGCGCCCGATCGGCCGCCGCCGCATCGTAGCCAGCGCCAAAACCAGCCCCGCTCACCATTCAGCGCAACGAAACGACGAAACGCCGACTAGAAAAGCCGATAGATGCTGGAAACGGTTTCCGGCCTGCTTTATCCATTTACGCATTCAAATCCGCATGCCGCCTCGCTAATTTGTTTTGGTACACCAAACACCTCAGCATTGACGATAGGAAAATTCATATTGAGTTTCGGATATCGCCAATGAAAGATGTACCAAACAATTTACTGAGAGATATCCGATGAGTTCCGGCCAGCCTCCGTCCACGAACGAAGGTGCGAGCCAGCCCGAGGGTGCGATCGGAAGCGCGATTCCCGCGTCTTTTCCTTCCGGTTCGCATGGCTTCGCTCGCCCGACAACGGTTTCGCCCCGCTCCGCCGTCCGTCTCGATCGCCGCATCGCCGCCGTCGTCACGCTGCTTCCCGCGTTGGGCACGGCCGCCGCGATCGCGCTGTGGATCGGCGGTCACGGGCCGGGCGCCGCCGAATGGATCGTGTTCGCGATCTTCTATTTCGCGACCGCGCTCGGGCTCGAAGTCGGCTTTCATCGCCACGTGACGCACAAGGCGTTCAAGGCGAAGCCGTGGGTGCGCGCCGCGCTGATCGCGCTCGGCTCGATGGGCGCGCACGGTCCCGTCAACTGGTGGGCGTCCACGCACCGCCGCCATCATTCGACGAGCGACGGCTGCGGCGATCCGCATTCGCCGCACCTGTCGGGCGACGGCATCGGCGGCCGGCTCAAGGGCCTCTATCACAGCCACATGGGGTGGCTGTTCGTCGGCGAATCGACACGCCCGGCGGGCTGGGAGAAGTACGTGCCCGACCTCTATCAGGACCCGCTCGTGTTCCGGCAGCACATGGCGTACTACCGCTGGGTCGCGATCGGGCTCGTGCTGCCGCCGTTCGTCTGCGGGCTCGCGTCGCGCTCGTGGATGGGCGTGCTGCTCGGCTTCCTGTGGGGCGACATGGCGCGCATCTTCGCGGTCAGCCACTGTATCTGGGCGCTGAACTCGCTGTGCCACGTGATCGGCCGGCGCGACTTCCACACGACCGCGCACGACCGCAGCCGCAACAGCCTGCTGCTCGCGATCCCGACGTTCGGGCAGGGCTGGCACAACAATCATCACGCGTTCCCCGCGTCCGCGTTCACCGGGCTGCACTGGTGGCAGATCGATCCGGGCGGGCTGTTCGTGCGCGTGCTGGAACGCCTGCACCTCGTCTACGACGTGCATCGCCCGAACGCGGAACTCATCGAAAAGAAGCGCATCGCACCATGAACGAATCTCCACGGGAGCCACGAAAATGAAGAGCGCCACCCTGAAAGCAGTGGAAATCGAAGCACGAAGCCACGAGGAAATCATCGACTGGATGACCGGCTATCTGGCCGCCAGACTGCGCACCGACAGCAGCGCGATCGACGCGAACAGACAGTTCATCGAATACGGCCTCGATTCGGCCGACGCGATGAAGATGGTCGGCGATCTCGAGGACTATCTCGGCTTCGAACTGTCGCCGAGCCTGCCCTATCAATATCCGACGATCGACGCGCTCGCCCGCGCGCTCGCCGATCTGTCGGCCGGACGATAGGGAGAGCGAACGATGACCGTCCATCTCGAAAGCCGCGAATCCGTCGCGCCGAATCGCGGCGCGCCGTACGGCGCGTCCGCCGACGCGATCCAGTACCACTACGACATCGGCAATGCCTTCCTCGCGCTCGCGCAGGAACGCGGCCGCAACTACTCGTGCGCGATGTACGAGGAAGGCGATACGCACGAGCAGGCGCAGATCCGCAAGCTCGACTATCACATCGCGCAGATCCGTGCGCACGGTGCGGCGCGCGTGCTCGATATCGGCTGCGGCTGGGGCGCGCTGCTCGACCGGCTCGTGACGGTCGCCGGCGTGAAGCAGGCCGTGGGCCTCACGCTGTCGAACGAGCAGATCCGCTACATCGGCGAGCAATACCCGCATCCGAACGTCGACGTGCTGCTGCGCAACTGGCAGGACTACGAGCCCGAGCAGCCGTTCGACGGCATCATCTCGCTCGGCGCGTTCGAGCACTTCGCGAAGATCGACGAAGACAAGGTGCAGGCGTACCGGCACTTCTTCAGGAAATGCCATGACTTCCTGAAACCGGGCGGGCGCCTTTCGCTGCAGACGATGGGCTACGGCGACGTGCCGCGCGAGCGCCGGCATTCGGACCTCTTCATCGCGCGCGAAGTCTTTCCGGAATCGGATCTGCCGTATCTGGCCGATATCGTGCGCGCCTGCGAGATGCTGTTCGAAGTCGAACTCGTGCGCAACGATCGCCACGATTACGTGAAGACGATGCGCGCGTGGTTCGAGAACCTGCGCGCGCATCGCCGCGAGGCGCTCGAGCTCGCGCCGCTCGACGTGGTCGAGCGCTACGAGCGGCTTTACCGGACGATGAGCTATTCGTTCGATCTCGGCGCGTTCGTGCTGTATCGAATCACGTTCCGGCGCATCGAGCCGAACCGGATCGACGCCGGCGCGCGGCATCGGGCGGCGCTCGCATGAAGCACGCGAGCGCCGAGAGCCCCGAGAGCACCGGCTGCGCCGAAACGCCGGCACGCGCGCCGGCCGGCTCGGCGGCGGATACGGCCGCCCCGCCCGCGCCCGACGGGCGCGCGTCCGGCCATCTGTCGCGCGCGTCGTCCGCGCGCCATCTGGGCGTCGCGGCGCTCCCCGCCGCCGGCACGGCCGCCGCGATCGCGCTCTGGGCGGGATTCGGCCTCGCGCCCCGCGCGCAGGACATCGCGATGCTCGCGGTCTTCTACGTGCTCAACATCCTCGGCATGGAGCTCGCGCTGCACCGCTATTTCGCGCATCGCACGTTCAAGGCTAAGCCGCCCGTGAAGATCGCGCTCGCGATCCTCGGCTCGCTCGCGTACATGGGGCCGCTGATGTGGTGGGTGGCGATCCACCGCCTGCATCACGCGAACGCCGACCGGCCGGGCGACCCGCACACGCCGCAACTCGGCGGGCGCGGCTTCGTCGGCCGCGCGAAGGGCATCCTGCACGGGCACGTCGGCTGGCTGTTCGATCCTTCGTCCGCGCGCCCGAAGGGCTGGAACCAATATGCGAACGACATGTACCGCGACCCGGCGCTGCTGCGCATCCATCTCGCGTACGACTACTGGCTGCTGCTCGGCCTGCTGCTGCCGGCCGCGATCGGCTGGCTGCTCGATCCTTCGTGGCGGGGCGCGCTGCTCGGCCTGCTGTGGGGCGGCACCGTGCGGATCTTTCTCGCGACCAACGCGATCTGGGCGGTCAATTCGATCGGCCACGCGCTCGGCGGCCGGCGGCCGTTTCCCGGCCGCGACCAGAGCCGCAACGCGGCGTGGCTCGCGCTCGTCACGCTCGGCGCGGGCTGGCACAACAACCATCACGCGTTTCCGCAGTATGCGAGCACGCGCCTGACCCGCTGGCAGATCGACGTGACCGGCATGCTGATCGCGCTGCTCGAACGGCTGGGGCTCGTGTGGGACGTTCAGCACCCGGACCGGGACGCGGTTCGCGAACGGCTCGCGAACGCGCGGCGCGACGACGCGTAGCCCGCGCCGGCCTTTTCTTCGAACCCGACCGGATCTCGCGATGACGATTCTCAGGATCTTCGATGCGCGCGTGCACGTGTTGCCGGACGTCGTGGCGAAGCTCGTCTGGAAGAACTACGCGCGCGACGCGTGGAAGATCCGCTACGAGCTGCTCGCCGAGCAATCGATCGCCTTCCTGAAGGCGCACGGCGTCGCGCGCGCGGCCGGCATCTGCTACGCGGGGCAGCCGGGCATCGCGCCGTTCCTGAACGACTTCGTCGCGCAACTGGCGTCGCGGCATCCGGCGTTTCTCGTGCCGTTCGGCACCGTGCATCCGCATGACCGCGACGCCGCGCGCGAGACGGCGCGCGCGCTCGACGAACTCGGCTTCGCGGGCCTGAAGATCCATTGCCACCTGTTGAAGATCGCGCCGGACGACGACGCGCTCGCGCCGATTTTCGAAGCGCTCGCCGAGCGCGGCAAAGTGCTGAACCTGCATTCCGGCGCGTTCGCGAAAAACAATGCGCAAATGGACGAAATCCGCCGCTTCTGCAACGTCGAGCGGTTCCGGCGCGCGATGCGGCGCGCGCCGGAGCTGAAGGTCGTCGTCCCGCACATCGGCTATGACGAAGTGCAGGCGTACCTCGATCTGCTCGACGAATTCCCGAACCTGCATTTCGATACCGCGATGGCGTTCGGCGGCCACCGCATCGCGACGGGCGAGGCCGTGCCCGACGTGCGGCCGCTGCGCGAGACGCGCTATGCGCGCGGCGCGCATCCGCGGCTGCCCGCGCCGTGGAAGCCCGCGCTCGAGCAACTGGTGCCGCAGATGTGTGATCGCCCGGATCGCTTCCTGTACGGCAGCGATTTCCCGCTGATTCCGTACGACTGGGATGTCGAGATCGAGCAACTGAAGCGCTACCTGCCGGCGGACGTGCTGCGCAAGGTGCTATGGGACAACGCCAGCGCGCTGTTCGACGGCGATGCGCATCGCGCGAGCGATGCGAACGACGCCGGTGCGCGCGAGGACGCTTCGGCCGCCGCCCCGGTCTCGGCCGGCCAACCAGCCGCGGAGCCGACACGATGACACATCCGCCCGATACGACGACCGCCGACGCGTTCGCCGATTTCGTCGAACTCATGCGATATCGCGCCGCGCATCAGCCCGATCTGCCTGTCTACACGTTCGTCGCCGGCGGCGATCGCGACGAACGGCATCTCACATGCGCGCAGCTGGACAGGCGTGCAAGCGCCGTGGCGGCCGCGCTATCGGAAATCGCCCGGCCCGGCGAGCGCGTGCTGCTGCTGTTTGCGCCCGGCATCGACTATATCGCCGCGCTGTTCGGCAGCATGTACGCGGGCGTCGTGGCCGTGCCCGCGTATCCGGTCGAGCCCGCGCAGCCCGAGCGCACATTGCGGCGGCTGCTCGGCATCGTCGCGGATTGCGCGCCCGTCGCGGTGCTGTCGACGACGGCCGTGCGCGACGACATGAGCCGCGTCGAAACCGGTTCGCCCGTGCTGCGCGGCCTGCGCTGGATCGAGATCGACGCGCTCGCGCCCGGCGACGATGCCGCGCACGGCGCGCCGCGCGCGGCCGACCCTCGCGTGCCCGTCTACCTGCAATACACGTCGGGTTCGACCGGCGCGCCGAAGGGCGTGATGATCAGCCATCAGAACCTGCTGCACAACTCGGCGCTGATCGCACGCCGCTTCGAGCATGGCGCGAGCAGCCGCGGCGTGATCTGGCTGCCGCCGTATCACGACATGGGCCTGATCGGCGGCATCCTGCAGCCGCTGTACGTCGGCTTTCCGGTGACGCTGATGTCGCACGTCGATTTTCTCAAGCACCCGCTGCGCTGGCTGCGCGCGATCGGCGAGCGGCGCGCGACGACGAGCGGCGGGCCGAACTTCGCGTATCAGATGCTCGCGACGATGCGCATCGCCGACGCCGATTTCGACAAGCTCGACCTGCGCTCGTGGGACGTCGCGTTCGTCGGCGCGGAGCCGATCCGGCCCGCCACGCTGCACGCGTTCGCGCAGCGCTTCGCGCGCTGCGGCTTCGATGCGCACGCGTTCTATCCGTGCTACGGCCTCGCCGAGCACACGCTGTTCATGACGGGCGGACTGAAATCGCAGCCGCCCGTCGTCGCGCACGCGCCGGGCGACGCGCAGCAGCCGCGCGCATCCGACCGCGCCGACGATGCCAACGATGCCAACGATGCCGACCAGGCCGGAGACGGGCGGCAAGCAAGCGCGCGCGCGGCGATCGGATGCGGCGACGCGGCCAGCGACAGTTTGGTGCTGATCGTCGATCCCGACACGCGCGTTCCGTGCGATGATGGCCGGGTCGGCGAAATCTGGGCGCAAGGGCCGAGCGTCGCGCTCGGTTACTGGAACAATCGCGCGCTCAGCAAGCAGACCTTCGAGGCCGAGCTGCCCGGCTACGAAGGGCGATTCCTGCGCACCGGCGATTACGGCTATCGGTCGGGCTCCGAAGTGTTCGTCACCGGGCGGCTGAAGGACATGATGCTGATTCGCGGCGCGAATCATTATCCGCACGACGTCGAGGCGACGATCGAGGCGCTCGACGCCGAGCTGTTCCGTCCCGGCGGCTGCGCGGTGTTCGCGCTCGATACCGGCGCGGCGCCGCAAGTGACCGTCGTGCGCGAGCTGCGGGCGCGCTATTTGAAGGCGTTCGGCGACGGCGGCCACGAAGCCGGCCACACGCCCGACGCGCTGTTCGGCAGGCTGCGTCAGGCAATCAACCGGCACCACGGCATTGCGGTACACCATATCGTCTTCACGTCGCCTTCGGCGATACCGAAGACGACGAGCGGAAAGGTCCAGCGGCACGCCTGTCGCGAACTGTTTCTCAACGACACGCTGCCGGTGATCACCCAGTGGCGCGCGCCGTGCGGCGCGCCGAACGACATCCGGAACATCTGACGAGGAACACGGCATGCAAGAGAAACTGGACGCGGACTACTTCAACCGATTCGGCGCCGACTATCTGCCGGGCCTGCTCGGCGTCGTGATCAAGCAGGTCGAGAAAAACCACGTGCTCGCCGAGCTGACGATCCGCCAGGCCGTGCTCGCGCACGGCATCCTGCATGCGGGCACGATCGTGAGCCTCGCCGATACCGCGTGCGGCTACGGATGCCTCGCGAGCCTGCCGGAGGGCGCGTCCAGTTTCAGCACGCTCGAGCTAAAGAGCAATTTCATGGGCACCGCGCGCGACGGCGTGATCGTCTGCGACGCGCGCGCGATCCACAGCGGCCGCACGACGCAGGTCTGGGACGCGACCGTCCGGCATCGCGAGACGGACAAGCTGCTCGCGACGTTCCGCTGCACGCAGATGATCCTCTGGCCGACGAAGTAAATCGCGATGAGCACGCAACATTTGAAGGACGCGCCGCACGCGGCCGCGCGCGGGCGGCGCGACGGCCTCGACATGACGTGGCTCGATTCGCTGCGGCTCGGCCCGCGCGCGGCGCGGATCGCGCGCGGCTGGGCCGGGCGGTCGCGGCCGGATGTGCGTTTCGTCGACGTGCACGCCGCGACGATCCGCGCGCGCGTGGCCGGCACGCGCGCGAGCGGACGGCCGACGATCGTGCTCGTCTGCGATCCGCCGAGCGTCGTCGAGCACTTCGACACGTTGATCTCGCTCGTCGCGCCGCATGCGCGCGTCGTCTGCTTCGAGCCGCCGGGCTTCGGCTTCTCCGTGCCGAAACGGCATTTCACGTTTTCGTTCGACGACTACCGCGCCGCGATCGAGGCGATGCTCGCGAACCTGAACGAAGGGCCTTATCTGCTCGCGTTCTCGTGCGTATGGGCGCATATCGCGCTGCAGATCGCGGCCGCGCAGCCGGCGCTCGTCAGCAGGCTGCTGCTCTGGCAAAGCCCCGCGTGGGACGAACAGGTGGCGTGGGCGCGGCATGTGGACGCGCGCAACCTGCTCGCGACGCCGTTCGTCGGGCAATGCGCGTGCGCGTTCGCCGCGCGCAAGATCGGCGCGGGCTGGTTCCGGCAAGCGATGGCGAAAGGCCGCTATCGGGAATTCACGCCGATGCTCGATACGTCGTTCGACCACGGCGCGTTCTGTTGCCTCGCGTCGCTGTGGCAGCGCTTTTACAGCGGCACGCCGCGCGCGGTGCAGGTGACGCAGCCGACGCTGCTCACGTGGGGCGCGGCGGACCGCACGCATCGGCATAGCGACAAGTGGTCGATCGCGCGGCAGGTGCCGCATGCGGTCCGGCATCCGGGCTTCGATCAGGCGGGGCATTCGCCGGAGCTGGAGGAGAGTTCAGCGTTCTCGCAATTGCTGCTGAGCTGGCTGGACGCGAAAGATCCGCGTTGAGCGCACGCAGGGGCGGGCGTGCCCGCGCGCGCTCGTGTCGAGGCGTTCGATCGACTGCGGGGGCAGACGGTCGGGCGCGCTCGCGCATGTCCATCGACTGGGCGAACGCATGCGCCTTCCTTGCCTCGTATCGAAACGCGCACGTCGGCGCGCGGC
This sequence comes from Burkholderia thailandensis E264, assembly GCF_000012365.1. Lineage (NCBI taxonomy): Bacteria > Pseudomonadati > Pseudomonadota > Betaproteobacteria > Burkholderiales > Burkholderiaceae > Burkholderia > Burkholderia thailandensis. Next base: position 338,448 of record NC_007650.1, on the reverse strand, counting down.
ATGGCCATGCCGATGCGCTTGTCATGTGCCCCACCGATTTCGATGAATGCTGGCATGATACGCACGACGCGATGAACGCGGCGTTCGTCGCTCGACGAACGGCCAGTGCCAGCATGTCGACCTTCCGGCACGTGACCGAAGCGTTCTCACAGCCGGGCTCATATCGCGACGCACGCCGCCGTTGCTGCGATCGCACCGCCGATGCCGCTGCAATGACCGCGCGCTCGTCTCGCGCGCCGGTCATTGTCGAACGCATGGCCGCAGCATCGTTTTGGGCAGTCGAATTGTTTTCCGAATGACGGAGATGAAACCTTGAGCGATGTGATTGCCACCAAAGACCGCGTGCGCATCAAGCAGGTCGAAGTGCTGTCCGACAACTGGTACGTGCTGCGCAAGACGACGTTCGAATTCCTGCGGCGCGACGGCACCTGGCAGAGCCAGTCGCGCGAAACCTACGACCGCGGCAACGGCGCGACGATCCTGCTGTACAGCCGCGCGAAAAAAACGGTGATCCTGACGCGGCAGTTCCGCCTTCCCGCGTTCGTCAACGAGCACGACGGCATGCTGATCGAGACCTGCGCGGGGCTTCTGGACCGCGACGATCCGCTCACCTGCATCCGCAAGGAAACCGAAGAGGAAACCGGCTACCGGATCGAGCACGTGCGGAAGATCTTCGAAGCGTTCATGAGCCCGGGCTCCGTGACCGAGCGGCTGTATTTCTTCGTCGGCGAGTACTTCGACAAGGATCGCGTGGGCGAAGGCGGCGGCGTCGAAGCGGATGGCGAGGAGATCGAAGTGCTCGAGCTGCCGCTCGACGAAGCGCTCGCGATGGTCGATTCAGGCGAGATCGCCGACGGCAAGACGATCATGCTGCTCCAGTACGCGAAGCTGCATGGCCTTGTCGATTGACGCGGCGCGTGCGCGAGCGGCGCGGATGACGGGGCTCGCCTCGCCGATCGCGCGGCTCCGGCTCGGCGCGCCGTCCGAAAGGATCGGAATGCCGTCGATGTGCGCCACATCGATTGCGTATCCCGTTTCGATGCCGCCGATCATGTTAGGGTTGAGCGCGTTCGCTTCCGTACGGCATCAAGACGCTTCGAAAGGCGTTTTCGCCAAGTGACTGCGCTCACCCTGTTGTTCGATCTGGACGGCACGCTCGTCGACACCGACGCGCTGCATCTGAATGCGTATAACGCGCTGCTTGCACGATGGAATCGGTCGATCGATATCGATTACTACAAGACGCACGTGATGGGGTTTTCCGACGATCTGATCTTCGGCAGGCTGTTTCCGGGGATGCCGGCGGCGCAATATACCGAACTGGCGGCGGAGAAGGAGCGGATGTTTCGCGCGCAGTTGGGCGCGAAGCTGACGCCGACGGCGGGGACGGCGGATCTTCTCGGGTATGCGGAGCGGGTGGGCGCGAAGACCGCGGTGGTGACGAATGCGCCGCGCGAGAACGCGACGATGATGTTGAAGGCGCTGGCACTCGAGGAGCGGTTCGAGACGCTCGTGATCGGCGGCGAGCTGGAGCACGGGAAGCCGCATCCGTTGCCTTATTTGACCGCGCTCGAATGGCTCGGCGCGAAAGCGCAGGACGCGGTGGCGTTCGAGGATTCGGCATCGGGGGTGCGGTCCGCCAGTTCGGCCGGAATCTTTACGTTCGGGATGTTGACGGCGTTGGGCGAGGAGCGGTTGAGGGAAGCGGGGGCGAAGGCGGTGATCAGGGATTTTGGGGATCGGGAGCTGTGGGAATTGCTGGAGTGTGCCCCAAGCCGATAGATTGACTGGACGGGAAGAACCCGCCTGTAATTCCGCGCGCAAGGCAGTTAAAAGGCGTTAGCTGGGGCCTGTCAGAGATTTCGTGTTTTGAGGCATAACATGACGCCACTCAGGAGCGTATATGCCACGCAAACCGAGCCTGTCAGATTTTTAGTGTGCTGAGGTCATGAGACGATAACGGAACTAACGTCCTATGACCGATGCAACAGTGAGCAAGAAGAGCAAGAATCCGAAGGCACCAAAGCTGTTTCCCGATGAGCTGATCGATCAGTTGCTTGCCCAGGTTCAGGGCAAGGATGCCGAGTCGATCCTGGGCGAATCGGGGCTGGCCGGCCAGCTCAAGAAGCAACTGGCCGAGCGCATGCTCGCGGCCGAGTTGAGCCACCATCTGGCAGCCGAGACCGAGCAAGGCAGGGCCGGTAACCACCGCAACGGCACCAGCGCCAAGACGGTCCTGACGCCCAACGGCGAACTGAAGCTGGATATTCCGCGCGATCGACAGGCGACGTTTGAGCCGCAGTTGGTTGGCAAGTACCAACGCCGGCTGCCAGGCTTCGACGACCACGTGATCAGCATGTATGCGCGCGGCATGAGCGTTCGCGAGATTCAGGGCCATCTGCTGGAACTGTACGGGTTGCAGGTGTCGCCCGACCTGATTTCGACGGTCACCGACGAGGTGCTGGCCGACGTCGAACAGTGGCAGCAGCGCCCGCTCGAGGCCATGTATCCGATTGTGTACTTCGACGCGCTGCGGCTGAAGATCCGCGACGAAGGCACGGTCAAGAACAAGGCGGTCTATCTGGCGCTGGGCATCCGCGCCGAGGGCCGCAAGGAAGTACTGGGTTTGTGGATCGAGCAAACCGAAGGCGCCAAGTTCTGGCTGAAGGTCTTCAACGAGCTGAAGAACCGCGGCTTGCACGACATCCTGATCGCGGTGGTCGATGGGTTGCGCGGCTTCCCCGAAGCGATCGAGGCGGTCTATCCGGCCGCCCAAATCCAGACCTGCATCGTGCATCTGATCCGCAATTCGCTGAATCTGGCGAGCTGGAAGGATCGCAAGCCGCTGGCTGCCGCGATCAAGCCGATCTACCAGGCCGCCACGGCCGAGGCGGCGGCAGCGGCGCTCGACGCCTTTGCGCAGAGCGAGTGGGGCCGCAAATTCCCTACCGTCGCGGCCATGTGGCAGCGCCAATGGGAACAGGTGATTCCCTTCTTTGCCTATCCGCCGGAGGTGCGTCGAATCGTATATACGACAAACGCTATCGAGAGCATGCACATGCAGTTGCGCAAGATCGTCAAGAACCGCGGCCACTTCCCGAGCGACGAAGCCGCCAGCAAACTGCTGTATCTGGCCTTGCGCAACATCGAAAAGGATTGGAAGATGCCGCCTATCACTTGGCGGCAAGCAGTTAATCAGTTCGCCATTCTGTTCGGCGAGCGATTCACCTCCGCCATCAACTGAGACCTTTAACCGGCCTCAGCACACGAAATTCCTGACACGTCCCGCAAACCGAAGTCTCCTCCGCCGGCTCTGCCGGCGATCCCGCCCGAACTGCTCGAGCAGTTCGGTATCGGCCAATATCGCCGAGGCCATCAACGCCACCTCGGTGGCGTTCAAGAATGCGCTGATCGAGCGAGCTTTGCGCGCTGAGCTCAGCCACCATCTCGGCTACCCGCCAGGCGCTGCCAAGTCCGCCCGGTAATGCTCCCGAATTCATCAGCTCGGTCACCGACGAAGTCATGGCCGAAGTGACGGCGTGGCAATCCCGTCCGCTCGAACCGATGTATCCGGTGGTTTTTTTCGACGCGCTGCGCGCAAGATCCGCGAGGACGCCGTGGTGCACAACAAGGCGATCTATCTGGCGCTGGGCATTCTGCCCGACGGCACACGCGACATCCTCGACTTGTGGATCGAGGGCACTGAGGGCGCCAAGTTCTAGATGAAGGTGTTCAACGACCTGAAAACACGCGGCGTCGGCGACATCCTGAAAGCGGCCATGAACCAGTTCGACATCCTCTACGAAGATCGTTTTATCAAGCCCTCCGTCTGAATGACGGAATCGTCTCGAACACGAAAATCCTGACAGGCCCGAATTTCACCGATGAAAAACTCTGCGCTCTCATAAAGTCAGCCACACACATATAAAATCAAATACTCACTTTACGATCAAGCAATTTCATTCATCACACCCCCTTCATATTCTTAATCAGCGCACCGATCTCCTTCCTGACTTCCGAACCTACGTTGTCGGTCTGGTGAAATAAACTCCAATCAAATTCCAGCCCTTCGCCTTTGGTCTTTTCAAGACAGGATTTCTTCTCTTCGGCGCACGGGCTGAGTATGCTATACAAACCTTGAATCTCGCTCGGCTTGATATCGTGCTGTTTTATAAAGTCAATGATCGCGTCCTCGGAATGCGATTTCTTACCAGCGCTTGCAAAAACATAATAATGATCCTGCCATTTTAGAACCCCCGAATTCCTTCCCCAACTTGTCGCCGGCCGAACGACCGTGACGTCGGACGGAGTGGGCAGATTGCCTGTATATGCCCAGATCGCATTGAAAGACAACCGATTGTTCGGATCGAACAAAGGAACTCTATCGAGTCCGAGAGGATCCGCCCACGATATGCTGTTGACGCAATAGCGGTACAAGTTCTCTCCACCGCTCAGACGGATAGGGTCTTCGCTGACGAACTGGCCGATCCGTGCATCGTAGTAACGATGTCGGTTGTAACTCATGCCCGTCTCGGCATCGAAGTACTGCCCTTGCAATCGAAGCGGCTGCGGCATCGCCTGAATGCCAAATTGCTCGATGCCTCCATTGGCGTCGTAGCTCGCCTCCCAAGCCACGTTTCCCTCCACATCGAGCATTCGCACCGGCGCGCCGTTCGGATCGCTTTGGTAAAAGTAAGTTGCATCCGCCTTCGAAGGCGAGCCAACCGTCGCCCTCGCGAGCTCGCGCTTCTCGCCGGCATAGCAGTGCACGACTCCGAGCGGGTGAAATGTTCGCGGGTAATAGAACCACTCACATACGTGATCGGGTTGTAACGTCAGCCAGTTGCCGTTCTTCGAGCCGGCTGGAGACGGCGGCGCGAGCGATGTTGCGTCCCGCTCGTCTTCCTCTGCGCGGCCCGCGCGCCCCACCCAGCCGCCTGTCGTACGCTCTCCCACGAGCGCATCGCCATCCCAGAAGAAGCAACTGACGTACGAGAACACCGAATCCGGCTCGCCTTCCGATTCGATTTGCACCAGCTTGCGTGTTCGCCGCCGCAATGCATCGTATTCGTACTGTGTGCGAGTACGCTTCCGAGCGGACGCCACATCAGCCGTTGCCGGACGCAATGCTATCGTCTCGCGCAGTTGGCCCGCCGGATCCCAGCGCAAGGCCAGATTCTGCTCGGCATCTCGACGGTGAACCATATTGCCCGCACGGTCGAACGCACAGTAGCAACCTTCATATTCGCCGTCGCGAATCCAGTTCGCGGCTTTTTCCGCGTCGGTAAGGGCCGCCGCGTCATATCCGGAAACACGTGTTCGCAACAGATCCCCAGCCAAATCATAGGCGAGCCGGCGCACGATGCCGCGAGCGCCGAGGTGCGAAACCACGCGTCCCACGGAATCATATTCGAAGCGCTCCATGCGCCCGCGCTCATCGCGCTTTTCGATCACCTCGCCGTTCGGGTCGTATGCATACTCGCTTGCGAACATCGTGCCGGTTGATGCAAACAGCGTCTGAACGGCAAGCTGCCCGCCCGCCTCGTATGAAAACGCTCGTCTCAGCGCAGGGCCCAGTCGCTCTGAGACGGCCTGGCCAAGATCATCGCGTTCTATGACGACCGCCGCCGAGCCGTCTATCCGAATCGAAACCACGGCGTTCAAGACGTCATACTCATAGTGAACGACATGTTCGATGAGCGCGCCTTCCGATAGAAGCCTGGTCCGACGCTCGATGCGATTGCCGGCCGCATCGAAGACGTTGTTGATCGTAAAGTCGTCGCCTTGTTTTTCTTCAATCACTCGTCCATCCGCATCATGGCAAAACTCGACCCGGCTATCGTCGTTCTCGGCGAGTATCAGATTGCCACACTGGTCATAGGTGAAGCGATGGACCTGGACAAATGCGTCATCCGCAGAGGCCCGCGCAAGCTTCTCCACGATCCGGCCGCATCGATCGTACTGATACTCGACCACCCGCCCGAGCGGATCGGTGCTACACAGCAATTCGCCTGAGCCACCGTATCGATAGTGCCATGTCTGCCCCCAATAGTCCGACTCGGACACGATCCGGCCTAGCGGGTCGCGTTTAAGCGCATACTGCTCGCCACGTTCGTTGACGACGCCGACCAGTTGCCCCTCCGTATCGTAACGGCAATCGACAATGCCGCCGCTCGGCGCGATTCTGCGTTCCACCAACCCGATCGGCGAATACGCCAACGTTGTCGATTGGCCGGCGGCGTCGCGATAATGAACCAGGTTTCCGTCGTCATCGAACTCGCAACGAATCTCTTTCCCACCAGGCAAGACCGCTCTCGTCAAATTGCCGTTGCCGTCATATTCGTAAAGCCCTACCTGCCCGCGCGGGTCGGCCATCCAAACGACTCTTCCACGCGCGTCGCGCACATATCGCGTACGATTCCCCAAGGCATCTGTAACGGTCGCCAGATTTCCGTCGCGATCGTACTCGAATCGCGTGATCGCACCACGCGATCCGCTGTACGAAACGAGTTGCCCGTATGCGTCGTACACGTATCTCGAAACAGCCCGGGAAGACGTAGTGCGTGAGCGCAAATGACCGTGCTCGTCCCACTCGTAGCGCAGTTGCCGCGCGGTAGGCATCGTGATACAAACGGGCCGGCCGTCGGCGTCATACTCCGCGCGCACTACACTGCCATCCGGCAACGTCTGCGCAACCAAACTGCCGTACGCGTCGTATTCCCACGCCGTCGTCCGCCCCGCCGTATCAATCACCGCACTCGCACGCCCCTGCGTGTCATACCGATACCCGGTCACGCCGCCTAGCGAATCGATTTCCGCAACAGGCATCCCGCGCTCGTTCATCTGCGTGATCGTCGTATGCCCGAGCGAATTGGTGACGCGCGTTTCCATCCGCGCGCGATCGTAGACGAAACGATAGTCGAACAGCCCGTTATCGCCCCACGCATGATCGACGCGCCACACGCCGTCGTCGCCCTGCTGGTAGCTGTAGCGGAACGACACGCCGCGCGCACTCGTGTGGCTCACCATCCGATGCCCGGCCGCATATTCGAAATGATGCGGATGCGCCATCGCGTCGATCGCCGCCGCCAGATTGCGCTCGCGGTCATGCTCGTAGCTCACGAGCGGATGCGCGTTTCCGCCTGCGTCGATCAGCGTCAGCGATGTCAACAGCCCGGCGTGCAGCCCGCTGCCCGTGCCGCACTCGACCACGCGCTCGGTCCGCCCGTCGCGCTTCCATTCGACGAGACGCACGAGCCCGCCATACACGTCACGCTCGAACACCCACGCGTTGCCGTTGAGATCGGCCATGCGGCCGATCGGCAGCGTGAGTCGCGAATCGTCGCCATCGAGCGCCGCGACGGCATTTCGCCAACGGGAAGGCAGCACGAATCCGTATTCGATGCCCTCGCGCGTGCGCAGCACCATCCGCCCATCGTCGCGATACAGCGCGTGCCCATGCTGCCAGTCATACGTGCGCGCCGGCCAACCATCGTCTGCCGGCACCATGTCGAAGGCGGTCGCATGATCGGGGAAACAAGCAGCCGCGCCGATGCCATCTTCGTTGCGCATCAGCTCGAGCCGGATATCGGCGGGCGTCTGCCAGCCGAAGCCCACCGCGCCTGCATGGCGATCGTGACTCGCGTAGTATCGATCCCACACGAGCGGCAACCGGCCGGAGACGGTGAAGTCGTTCTGCTGCACGACCACTTCGCCCGTCGTCACGTCCACCGGCTCCGCCTTCAGCACCGCGCATCGCAGGAACCCAGACTTCAGATGCAGCTTGTCCGCGAGCTTCTTCGCCCACTTCGATCCCTGAAACGCCTTGAACATCCCCTTCGCGGCCGCCGCCATGTTCATCACGGGCGGCCCACCGACGAGCACCGGTCGCCCGGCGGGAATCGGCAGCATCACCGAACTCGGCATCGACACATGCGTGCGCGCCGTATGCGCGCCGTTGTGCGGCGGCGGCTCGATCCCCTCGGCCCAGCAGCTCATCGCGGGCAGCGCGAGGAACGACATCGGATCGTTGTTCGCCAGTACGGTGCGGCTGCCCATGTACGATTCGGCGTCGTCGGACGGCAGCGGATCGGGCGGCGCGAACGTTTCGCCCAGCGGGAAGTGCAAGCCCGGCACGTGAAACGAATGCGTACCCGCCGTCGCGCGCATCAGCCCGTTCACGAAAATCGGCCGGCCGGCTGCGCCCCCCATCCCGACGCCCGCGCCCACCGCGTTCGCCACGTCGCCCCTGATCGACGACACGTCGCGATTGAGCCTCAGCATCTCCGCGACCATCGGATCGCGCTCGGCCTGCTTCTTTTGGTTGTCGAGCGAATTGAGCGCATCGGTCAGTTTCTTGCTGTCGTCGGGGTGATCCTTCAGGTAGTCCTGCACCGCCTCTTCGGCGATCGTCATCGCAATGCTGCCGATCACGCCCTTCGCGGCCTCGACGTATTCGCGCAGATCGAGCATGAAGCCGACATGCGGATGCGGCAGAAACACCGGCGGCAGCCCCGGCGTGACGATTACCGAATGCACGTCGATCCCGACGACGGGGTCCATGTGCTTGACGGCCGGCAGCGCCATGTTTTTCGCTCCCCGCTCGCGCTCAGCGCCCGCCGCGCAGCGCCGCGACCTTGTCGCTCAGCTCGCTGCGCCGCCGGTCGAACGCGCCGACCTGTTTGACCATCCATTCGACGACGAGCCGCAAGTTGCTGTTGAGTCGCATCGACTCGTCGATCAACAGCCCCGCGTCGAGCGCGTTGAAGCCCGCTTCCAACGCATGCTCGCGCTCGCCCGCCTTCTCCCAGCACACCGCGCTCATCCGCCACGCCTCGACGGTCATCAGCGCGTCCCGCGCGGCCGCCATCGACGCGGCCGCGCGCTCGTAGCAGTACGCAGCCGGCGCGAACGCCTTGTGCGTCAGATGCACGCTCGCCTCGCCGAACAAGCCGTTCGCGACGAGCTTGTGTCCCGCCGGATGCCCCGCGCCGGCCACACGCTCACCGTTCTCCGTCGCCCGCCGATACGCATCGAGTGCATGCTCGTGATCGCGCCATTTCAGATACGCGGCACCCGCTATCAGGTGCACCACCACGCATTGATCGAACCACTGCTCGCGCTCGGCGATCTGCAACGCCGCTGCGCGCAATTGTTCGAGCCGCGCCGGATCGCCATCGCCGATCGTCTCGCTCAGCTCGACGAACAATCGCCTGAACTCGCCGTTCGGCCCGCGTTCGCCGGATTCCGCGAGCAGTTCGCGCGGCACGCTCGCCATCGTGTAACGCCCCTTCACGATGTGCACGGTGCCGGAATGTTGCTGTTGCAACGGCTTGAACGGTTCGGCGTCGATGCGCGGCAACACGAATCGCACGCGCGCACCGAGCCTCGGCGATGCTTCGATGACGTGGAGCCATTCGCCGAGCCAGCGCGCGAGCGCCGGGTCGTCACGAACCTGCGCGGGTTGCAATGCGAACACCATTGCCGGGAAGATGTCCGGATGGTGCCGCATCAAGCTGTCGGCGACGCTCAGGAAGCGCAGAACCGAATGTCCGCCGTCATCGCGCGGCGGTTGCCAATCCGCACGCAGCCCGTGCGCGTTCGACGCCTCGCGCCGGCTGTCGTAAAACCGGATGAGCTCGTCCGTCAGCGCCGGCGCGTAATGCGCGCCGTCGACGAATTCCGAACGCATGACGCGCACCGCGCTCGACATCTCCTCCTGCGTCTGGAAATAGAGCTGCACGAGCTGCGCGTCGGCTTCGTTCGTCTGCCAGATCATCAGCCTCGCGGCCCGATCTTTCGCGAAGCGTTGCCAATCCGTGTGCGCATCCATGAACCTGCGCTCCACGGGATTCGTGGGTTGCCAGTTCTGCATGATCCTCGCGCCCCGTCAGGGGTTCAGTTTCAGTATCGTGCCTTCCACCGTGTGCTCGCCCGTCGCCGACGACGTCACCGTCTTGCCGCGCACGCTATGGCTTCCGCTGGCGCTCGATTCCACCGTGACGCCGTTGATCAAGATCGTGCCGTCCTTCTTCAGCGTGATGCTCGCGTGGCCGCAAACGAGTGCGATTTCATCGCCAGCGCCGACATGCACGTTGTTCCTCACACTCATCGTATGGCTTGCGCCAACGTTCACCGATTGCGAATCACCGACATTGAGCACGTGCGCGTTCTTGATCGTCGACGTTCGCGAGCCGATCTCCTCGGCGTGATGTTGGACGACGGCGGTCTTCATGCTTTTCGAATTCGTCTGGTAGTGCTGGGTGACGTTCAGCGTCTTGCCCTGCCCGATCGTTTCGGTCTTGTCTTTCGCGACCGTCTCCACGTGATTGCCGCCGATCGTCGCCTCGCGATTCGCGCCGATCGTCACGGCCTCGTTCTGTCCGACCTGCCGCGTGCGATTGCCCGCGACGCCATGCGTCTCGTTCCCGCCGATCTGCGCGACGCGATGTTTCCCGATGTTCACCGTCTCGTTCTGCCCGACGCTCCGCTGCCGGTCGTTCGCGACGCTCATCGTCTCGTTGTTGCCGACCGAATGCGAGTGATCGTGGCCCACCGACAGCGTGTGGTCCTGCTCGGTTTCCGCGTCGAAGTTGCGTTCCGCGTGCATCCACAGTTGCTCCGCGCCCTTCTTGTCCTCGAAGCGAAACGCGTTCGAATGCTCGGTCGTGCCGCCCGGCGACGAGCGCGACAGCAGCCCGCTTTGCGTCGCGCTGCCGGGCAACCCCCAAGGCGGCATCTTCTCGCCGTTGTACACGCGCCCCGTCACGATCGGCTGATCCGGATCGCCATTCAGAAAATCGACCACCACTTCATCGCCGATGCGCGGGATCTGCACGCCGCCGAAGCCGCCGCCCGCCCACGGGCTCGACACGCGCACCCAGCACGATGAGTTCTGGTCGCTCTGCCCGTAGCGGTCCCAGCGAAATTGCAGCTTCACGCGCCCGTACTGGTCCGTCCAGATTTCTTCTCCCACCGGGCCGACGACGGTCGCCGTCTGCGGGCCGTTCGTGCGCGGCCGCGGCGTTGCGCGCGGCGAGCGATACGGCAGGCTCGAAGGCTGCACGAGCACCTGCGATTCGTGCACGACCGCTTCGTTTCCGCTGTCGGTCGCGTACGCGTTCTCCTGAAACCGATACTGGCAGCGCACGATCAGGTATTCGCGGTTCTGGTCGGCGCGCGGGCAGTGTTCGAGCGTGAACAGATAGCCGGGTGCGATGCCGCGCACGTCGGTGCGCGCGAGCGCGCGTTCGTGCTCCGCTTGCTGCTCTTCGAGCCGCACGCGGCTGTAATGCGCGCCCGGTTCATCGTCGCGATAGCCGCCGGGCCATTCGAACGACGCGAAGCCGTCATGGTCGTGGCCGCGCGGATCGATCTTCTGCGCGGACAGATCCGCGCGCGGCTTCGTGTAGTCGTAGTCGCTCGTCTCGTGCTTGCCGATGCTCACTTCCTGCGCGGGCAGCCAGCTGTCGATGTGCTCTTCGTCGGCGATCGCGGTGCGGTCGCGCGCAATGAACGGAATGTGCTCGTAGCCCGGCAGCGCGACGTGCGACGCCATCGCGTCGCACAGCATCAGCGTGTGCGTTTGCGCGGCGTGCTTGAAGTAGTAGTAGATCCCTTCGAACTCCATCAGCCGCGACACGAACGCCGCGTCGGTCTCGTTGTACTGCACGCAGTAGTCGCGCGGCGCGTACGTGTCGGTCAGATGGTTTTCGATCGGAAAGCCGTACGTGACGAGCACGTCCTGCACGATCTCCGGCACCGTCTTGTTCTGGAAGATCCGGCAATCGGAGCGGCGCGTCGCGAGCCACAGCCACGGCCGCACGATCAGTTGATAGCCGTAATGCCGCTGCGCGCGCCGCCCGACCAGCGCGGCGCGCGCGACGATCCCGTTCAGATGGCGCTCCGATTCGTCCTGCTGCCGGATGCGCACCGTCACCGGCTTGCCGAGCAGTTCCTTCAGCGACAGGCTGTGATTGTCGGCGAGCGCTTCGATCCGGAAGTCGAACATCCGCCCGAGCGCTTCCTCGCCGTAGAGGCGATGGAACTTCAGGTCGTCGCCGTGCAGGCTGTCGAGTGTGAACACACGGGTCACGTCGCACCCTCCTCTTCGAATCGATAAACGAACTGGCCGTCTTCGGCGCTCACGTCGATCGCCCGCAGCGCGCGCCCCTCGATCGTCGCGCGCAGGATCTCCTGGCTGATGCGCGGCAGCACCGTGTGCGTGAGAATCGCGTCGACCATCCGGCCGCCGGATTCGATCGTCCGGCAGCGCTCGACGATCAGCGCGGTCGCCGAATCCTCGCAGCGCAGCGCGATGCCGTGGTGCGATTCGATTCGGCGCTCGATGCGCGCGAGCTGCAACGCGACGATCCGCGCGAGCATCTCGTCGGTGAGCGGGTAGTACGGCACGACGCTCAGGCGTCCCAACAACGCGGCGGGGAACACTTCGCGCAGCGGCGCGCGCAGCGCATCGGTCAAGGTCTGCGCATCGGGCAGGCGCTGCGGGTCGCGGCACAGCTGCATCACGCGCTCGGAACCGACGTTCGACGTGAGGAGGATCACCGTGTTGCGAAAGTCGATGTAGCGCCCTTCGCCGTCTTCCATCCAGCCCTTGTCGAACACCTGAAAGAAGATCTCGTGCACGTCGCGGTGCGCCTTCTCGATTTCGTCGAGCAGCACGACGCTGTACGGCCGCCGCCGCACCGCCTCGGTCAGCACGCCGCCCTGTCCGTAGCCGACGTAGCCGGGCGGCGCGCCCTTGAGCGTCGATACGGTATGCGCCTCCTGGAACTCGCTCATGTTGATCGTGATCGCGTTGTGCTCGCCGCCGTACAGCGTCTCGGCGAGCGCGAGCGCCGTCTCGGTCTTGCCGACGCCGGACGGCCCGCACAGCAGGAACACGCCGTGCGGCTTGGCCGGATCGTCGAGCCGCGCGCGCGCGGTCTGGATGCGCTCGGCGATCAGCTCGACCGCGTGCCGCTGGCCGACCACACGCTCGGCGAGCGTGTCGGCGAGCTTCAGCACCGATTGCATCTCGTCACGCACCATCCGGCCGAGCGGGATGCCGGTCCAGTCGGACACGACGGCGGCCACCGCGTGCGTGTCGACCGCGGGCAGCACGAGCGGCGTCTCGCCCTGCAACTCGGCGAGCGCGCGCAGCGCAGCCGAGAGCTTCGCCTGCACGTCCGCGCGCGCCGTCTCATCGAGCGCGCGCGAAGGATCGTCGGCCAGCAGCGAGGCCCGCCAGTCGACGATCTGGCCGAGCGCGTCGCGCTCCGCCTGCCAGCGCGCGTCGAGCGCATCGAGCGCGGCCTGTTCGCTCGCGATCGACGCATCGATCGCATCGAGCCGCGGCGCATCGCCCGCGCCGAGCGCGCACTCGCGCGCGATCAGTTCGCGCTCGACGCGCAGGCTGTCGATCCGCCGCCGCGCATCCTCGATCGGCGCGGGCACCGCGTGCTGGCTGACCGCGACGCGCGCGCACGCGGTGTCGAGCAGGCTGATCGCCTTGTCGGGCAATTGCCGCGCCGGAATGTAGCGATGCGACAGCGTGACGGCCGCCTGCAACGCATCGTCGAGCACGAGCACGCGGTGGTGCGCCTCCAGCTTCGCGGCGAGTCCGCGCAGCATCGTCAGCGCCGCGCCCTCCTCCGGCTCGCGCACCTGCACGAGCTGGAAGCGCCGCGTGAGCGCCGGGTCCTTCTCGATGTACTGCTTGTACTCGGACCACGTCGTCGCGCCGATCGTGCGCAGCAGGCCGCGCGCGAGCGCGGGCTTCAAGAGGTTCGCCGCGTCGCCCGTGCCCGCCGCGCCGCCCGCGCCGACGAGCGTATGCACCTCGTCGACGAACAGAATGACGGGCCGCTCGCTCGATGTCGCCTCGTCGATCACGCCGCGCAGGCGGCTCTCGAATTCGCCCTTCACGCTCGCGCCCGCTTGCAGCAGGCCGATGTCGAGCAGATACAGTTCGACGTCGCGCAGCGGCGGCGGCACGTCGCCCGCGACGATGCGCAGCGCGAAGCCTTCTGCGACCGCGGTCTTGCCGACGCCCGCCTCGCCGACGAGCAGCGGATTGTTCTGCCGGCGGCGCAGCAGGATGTCGACGATCTGACGAATCTCGCCGTCGCGGCCCACCACCGGATCGATCTCACCCGCGCGCGCCCGCGCGGTCAGATCGACCGCGTAGCGCGCGAGCGCCGAGCCTTCCCGCGCGGCGGGCGATGCGCCGCCCCCCGCGCCCGCCGATGCGCGCGCCGCCGGCGGCGGCGCTTCCGGCGAGCCTTCGACGATCCGCTCGAGTTCGTCGGCGAACACGTCCGGCACGATCCGCTCGAAGTCGCGCGCGATCGCATACAGCACGTTGCGCAGTTGCGCCGTCTTCACGATCGCGAGCAGCAGCACCGCGCCGCGGATCTGCGTCGCGTCGTATTTGAGCGTCGCGTAGACCCACGCGCGCTCGACCGCGTCGTCGATGTGCGCGGACAGATCGGACACGGAGCCCGCGCCGCGCGGCAACCGGTCGAGCGCCGAGACGATCCCGCGATCGATCGCGGCCGCTTCGATGTCGAAGCGGCGCAGGACCCGGTGCACGTCGCTGTCCGGGCGCTGGAGCATCTGGTTCAGCCAGTGCGCGAGCTCGACGTACGGATTGCCGCGCAGCCGGCAGAAGCCCGTCGCCTGCTCCAATGTCTCGTAGAGAAAAGCGTTCAGCTTTCCGAACAAGGTCACTCGGCCGATATCGGACATGGCGATTCCCGTTCAGGCAGGTTGACGATCAAACGCATCGGCGGCGGCCGCCTGATCGGCCGCGGTCGATCGGGCTCGCGCAACGCCCGCGCCGCCGCGCGCGCGCCCGTCGTAGCCGAGCACGAGGTCGCGCGCGGGGCCGGGATCGAGCCGCTCGCCGAGCCACGCGGTGCGGCCGAGTCCGTCGCGGCTGCCGAGCGCGAGCGCCGGCACTTCGCCGCGCGCGAGCTCGAGCTGCACGTCCCAGTCGAATTCGATGCCGACGTATTCGCGCACCCATTGCGCGAGCTGCTGCGCGTGCGCGCCGCCCGGCAGGAACCGCCGGTACTCGTCGAGCGTCAGCGGGCCGAGCACGATCCGAAAGCGCGATTGCGCGTCGCGCACCGCACGGCCGAGCACGGCGCCGCCGAGCGGCTGTGTCGGCCGCGTCGCGCGGATCGCGCAGCGCTGCGCGCGATCGAGCATCACCCACCGCGGCACGTGCTCGACGATGCGCGCCCGCACGCCGAAATAGCGCTGCAGGATCTGCACGAGCCCCTCCGGGTTGCGCGTGTGCCGCACCAGATGGCCCGCCTGGTGATACTTCGCGTGCGGCGCGATCGCGTTAGCACCGCGCGGCGCATCGCATGAACGCGCATCGCACGGCCCGATCAGGCTGGCCACGTAGCGATCGAACCGCGCGCGCGCCGGCCGGTCGAGACTGACGGTCGGCTGCGCGTCGGCCCATGCGCGATAGAACAGCAGGATCAGCCGATGATGAAACAGGTCGGCGAACGCGGCGAAGGTCGGATCGTCATGCTGCGCCGCGCGCTCGTACGCATACTCGGTCAGATGCGACGGCAGCGGCCCGTTCGGCCCGAACAGCCCGAAGCCGTGAATCGCCACGCGCGGCCTCGGGGCCTCGTCGCGCACGTCGGCGAGCATCGCCGCCGCGAACGCGAGCGACGGCGCCTGGCCGAAGCGCACCGGCTCGTCGCGCGGCCGCGACGCGTAGCCGGACGGCGCGTGCTCCGGCGACAGCGCGTCGAGCCAGCGCAGCGCGTGGAACAGGTCGTAGCCGTGCGGCGCGGCGCGCAGGCGGCGCCACCATGCGTCGCGGCGCGCGGCATCGGCCTGCGTCGTCGCGCTTGGCGTTGCGTTCGGCGTCGCATCCGCGGCCGCGTCCCAATCCGCATTCGGCATCGCGCCCGGCTCCGCATTCGAAGCCGCGCCCGCGCGCCGGCCCGCTTTCGAGTTCGCGTGCGAGCCCGCGTCCGCGCCGGCGGGCTCCGGATTCGGCTTCGGTTGCGCCGTCATATCGCGGGCCGCCTGCCGACGCGCGCCGGCCATTGCGCGAGCCTGCCGCGCTGCGCGCTGCTCAGCACGCATTCGGCGAACGAGTTGATCGACACGTGCCGCGCGAAAAACTGCTCGAGCACCGCGCCGAGCAGATACGGGCTGTCGCCGGAAAACGCATGATCGTCGACGGTCACATCCACCTGCACGCCGCGCCCGAACATCAGCGGCCCGGCTGCGGGCAGCCTGCGAAACACCGGCGTGAACGCGACGCGATGCACGCCGTCGATCTGCCGGCGCATCGCCGCGTCGGCCGGGTCCGCATGCAGGCCGAGCAGTTCGCGCAGCACGCGCGCGCCTTCTTCGTCGTCGACGTCGGTCAGCGTTTGGCGCGCGAGCCCGAGGTGGCTCACGAGCCGCCACGCGGTCTGCGCATCGGCGATCGGCGCGCGCGGCCGCGACGGCCCGCGAATCGCGGCGATCCGCTCGACGGGCGCCGACACGCGCAGCGTGAACGCGTTCGCGTCGCCCGCCGGCAGCAGCAGCACGAGATCGCGATTCGTGCACAGCGTGTCGGCGGACAGATAGCGGATCGATTCGTCGTACGGCGCGCACTCGCTGTCGACGAGCGACACGAACGTCTCGCTGCCGACGTAGCCCGTGCGCGTGCCGTTCGCGCGCGCGCGCGCGGATACGAGCCGCGGCTCGCGGCGCACCGTGTAGTACGCGCCGTAATTGCCGTCGTCGCCCGCGAACGACGCGTGGAACGGCCGGAACTCGCGCGCCTGGGCGTCGTCGCGCGGCTCGCCCGCGAGCCGCCGCACCGCATAGACCTCGTAGTCGAGCGGCCGGCTGCGATCGACGACGACATGATGCTCGCGCGCGCCCGGATGGACCGGAATGCGGTCTCCGCGACGCGCGAACAGATTGACGGCCGGCGTGCAGTTCAACGCGACGTGCCGCGCATCGACGCTGTTCTCGAGCGCCGCGTCGTGCCGGTCGAGCAGCAGCGTCAGCTCGAACGTGTCGCCCGTCGCGCGCGCGAGCGCGGGCCGCAATCCCTCGATGCTGAAGAACAGGAAGCGCGCGGGAAACGCGAAATACTCGCGCAGCAGGCGATAGCCTTGGAAGCTGCGGCCGTCGTCTGGCAGCAGCGCCTGGGCGGCGTCGAAGCCCTGATGGGCGAGCGCGTCCGCGCCGAGCGCGTGCAGCCAGCGCGGCGGCTGCGCCGCGTCGTGGCACACGACGCCGATCGTATGCCCGGCGATCAGTTCGAGCAGATGCAGCGCGTCGCGCTCGGGTCCGGCGAGATGGAACATCAGGCGCTCGATCGGCAGTTTCGCGAGGCTCGCGCCGCCGCACGCCTTCAGGCGGATGCGCAGCGCGCCGCGCACGTCGCGCCGCGCGGCCGTCGCCGAGCGCGGCAGGTACGCGGGCGCGCCCGTCACCGACGCGGCCGTGAGTTCCAGCGGCCACAGCGTCAAATCGTGCGCGGTGCGAAACTCGCACGCGGTCTGCTCGGACGCGGCCGGCCGCGCGCGCAGCGCGGTGCCGGCCGGCAGCCGGTAGCCTTGCGCGAGACTGCCTTCGTTCATCATCGGCGTGAACTGCATGATCGCCATCGACGGAACCGGCGCGACGTAGCCCGGATAAACGGCGTCGAGCAGCGCCTGCGTGAAGCGCGGAAACTCCGCATCCATCTTCAGCTGCACGCGCGCGGTGAGGAAGCTGAAGCCTTCAAGCAGCCGCTCGACGTACGGATCGGGCGGCCCCGATTCGTGCATCCGCAGGCGCGCGGCCACTTTCGGAAACTGCTGCGCGAACTCGCCGCCCAACTCGCGCAGGTACGCGAGCTCGCGGTTGTAGTAGTCGAGCAGGCGCGTGTCCATCGCGTCAGCCCCCCGCCGCCGGTTGCAGCGCCATCGCCCCCGTCTCCAGATCGAGAGCCGAGCGCAGCACGAACTCGACCGGATGCGGAACCGACCACAGCGTGCCCTTGATCTCGAACATCAGCACGTTGTGCCGGCGCTCGCCCGCCGCGCCGCCCGGCGCGTCGAGCACGCTGCGCACCTCGACGCTGTCGGGCGCGATGCGCGGCTCGAAGCGCACGATCGCATCGCGAATCGACGCCTCGACCGACATCCGCTCGACGCCCGACATCGGCTTGCCGACGAGCGGCCGCATCCCGTAGTTGAGCACCGACGCCTGCGCGTGCGCGAACGCCGCCCAGTCGACGAAGCCGTCCTCGCCGTTGCGCGTGTTGAGCAGCCACGCGAGGTCGCGCAGCACCGCCGCGCGCAGGCGCTCGCCGCCGATCGCCTGCGCGTCGGGCGGCTCGGTGCACCGTGCGCGCTCGTCGTCGGTCAGCCGGTCGAGCAGCGCGGGCTGCAGCCGGTCGCGCGCGGCGCGCAGGCCGCCCTCACGGCCGCCCCGGGCTCGCGTGTCGTCGTTCATGATCCGCGCCCGGCGCCGTCACATCTCGGTGTTTTCCTTGATGTTCCAGCCGACCGACACCTCGGCGCCCTTGCCGCCGTTGTCGTTCTGCTGCCAGTACTGCTTCTTGACCTTCGCGGCCTGGAAGCCGTACTGCATCATCAGCCGGTCGGCCGCGTCGCCCGGATCGACGCCCGCGATCTGCGCGGACGTGACGAGCACTTCCTGCAGCGTCACGCGCATGAACTCGATCTGCGAGCCGCCCGTCTTGCACGCCGAGATCTCGACGGACGACAAATGCTTGCCGTTCGCGCAGTTCTTGATGATCGCCGTCGCGCCCTTGTCCATGTATGCGGCGACGACGAGATCGTTGAAGCTCGCCTTGCCCGCGTTGCCGCCGCTGCCGCTCGCCATCGCGCCCGGCTGGCTCGCGCCCCACGAGAACGACTGGATGTCGGTCCAGCCCTTGTGCTGCGCGTCGGCCGATTCGCCGGTGACGCCGTCCACTTTCATAAACATTGCCACGCCCATCGTTGTCTCCGTTGTGGTTGATTGCGGGATGTCAGTTCAATCTCAATCGTTTGACGCTCATTCGCTCGCCGCCTTCGCCGACGGCAGCTTCGAGATGAGCCGCAGCGACACGGTGAGCCCTTCCAGTTGGTAATGCGGCCGCAGGAAGAATTTCGACGCGTAATAGCCGGGGTTGTCGTCGATCTCCTCGACGACAACCTGCGCGGCCGCGAGCGGCTTGCGCGCCTTCGTCTCCTGCGACGAGTTCGCCGGATCGCCGTCGACGTAGTTCATGATCCAGTCGTTGAGCCAGCGCTCCATGTCGTCGCGCTCGCGAAACGAGCCGATCTTGTCGCGCACGATGCACTTCAGGTAATGCGCGAAGCGGCAGCATGCGAACAGGTACGGCAGGCGGCCGGAGAGCCGCGCGTTCGCGGTCGCGTCGGGATCGTGATACTCGGCGGGCTGATACAGCGACTGCGCGCCGATGAACGCCGCGAAATCCGAATTCTTTCGATGAACGAACGGCATGAATCCGTTCTTCGCGAGCTCGGCCTCGCGGCGGTCGCTGATCGCGATCTCGGTCGGGCACTTCTGGTCGACGCCGCCGTCGTCGGTCGGGAACGTGTGGCACGGCAGCCCCTCGACCGCGCCGCCCGATTCGACGCCGCGGATCGACGAGCACCAGCCGTACAGCTTGAACGAGCGGTTGATGTTCGCCGCCATCGCGTACGCGGAATTCGCCCACGTATAGCGGTCGTGGCTCGCGGCGTCGGTGTCTTCCTCGAAGTCGAATTCGTCGACGGGGTTCGTGCGCGCGCCATACGGCAGCCGGGCGAGAAAGCGCGGCATCGCGAGCCCGACGTAGCGCGAATCCTCGGACTGGCGCAGGCTGCGCCACGCCGCGTATTCGGTGTTCTGGAAGATCTTCGTGAGGTCGCGCGGATTGGCCAGTTCCTGCCACGAATCCATCTGCATCAGCTCGGGCGACGCGCCCGCGATGAACGGTGCGTGCGCGGCGGCCGCGATCTTCGACAGCTCGCCGAGCATCTCGACGTCGGGCGGGCTGTGGTTGAAGTAAAAATCGCCGACGAGGCAGCCGAACGGCTCGCCGCCGAACTGGCCGTACTCCTCTTCGTAGACCTTGCGAAACAGCGGGCTCTGATCCCATGCAACGCCCTTGTAGCGCTTGAGCGTGCGCGCGAGCTCGTTGCGCGACGCGGGCAGCGCCTTGATCTTCAGCAACTCGTCGGTCTCGGTGTTCGTGACGAGGTAATGCAGCCCGCGCCACGCGCCTTCGAGCGTCTGGAACTCCTGGTGATGCAGGATCAGGTTGATCTGCTCGGAGAGCTTGCGGTCGATCTCGGCGATGATCTGCTTCACGCTGCCGTACGCGTCGGTCGTCATGCCTGCCGTGTGCTCGAGCGCCTGCTGCGCGAGCGTGCGCACCGCGCGCTCGACCGATTCGCGCGCCTCCGCCGTCTTCGGCTTGAACTCCTTCTGCAGCAGCGCGGCGAACTCGTCGCGCGCGACGGCGGGCTGCGCGGCCGCGCGCGTGTCGGCCCGGGTTTGAGCGTGTTCATTCATGGCGAATCTCCGAATCGTCCGCGGTGCCGGTATCGGCGACGGCCGGCGCGCCGCCGTCGGCGCTCGCCGCGAGCGGCTGCCGCACGAGGGTCTTCAGCAGTTCCGGATCGTTGATCGCGTTTTCGATCAACTGCTCGGCGCCGTGCTTGCCGTCCATGTACGACAGCAGGTTCGACAGCTCGGTGCGCGCCTCCAGCAGGCGCCGCAGCGCATCGACGTTGCGCGCGATCGCGGCGGGCGAGAAATCGTCGATGCTCTCGAACGTCATGTCGACGCTCAGCATCCCGTCGCCCGACAGCGTGTTCGGCACCTGGAACGCGACGCGCGGCGCGATCGACTTCATCCGCTCGTCGAAGTTGTCGACGTCGACTTCGAGGAACTTGCGCTCCGGCAGGTCCGGCAGCGGCTCGGCCCGCTTGCCCGCGAGATCGGCGATCACGCCCATCACGAACGGCAGTTGGACGCGGCGCTCGGCGCCGTAAGTCTCGACGTCGTACTCGATCTGCACGCGCGGCGCGCGGTTGCGCGCAATGAATTTCTGTCCGCTGGCCGAAGCCTTGTACTTGCTCGTCATCGTCTGCTCCTTCGCATCAGGTTGCGTCGATCATGTCCGCCGCCCGCGGCGGCGCCCCGCATCATTCGCTGCGCTGGCCGCTCAGCAAGTCGAGCTTCGGCAGGCTCTCCGGCGCGAGATCCCGGATGATTTCGTAAAAGTCGAGCGACAGCAGCCGCTGCGCGCGGCGCAGCAGGATCGGCGCGGGATGGCTCGGCTCGTGCAGCTCGAAGTAGCGGCACATCTTTTCGAGGCCGAACTGCACATCGTCGCGGCTCGTCACCTCGGCGTCGCGCCACGCGCGGCCGTTCGCGGCGAAAGCCGGCGTGCCGCCCGAAGCCGCGCCGTTCGCGGCACCGCCATGCGCCGCGTTCGCCGCGCCGTTCGCCGCGCCCGCCCGCGCATCGGTCTCGGTCGCGGCCACGGGCGGCGGCAGCCCGTCGCGCACGATCCGGCGCAGCGCCTTCTCGAAGTCGCTCGTGTCCGGCGCCCATTCGCCGCCGAGCGCCGAGGCGACGCGCGCGCGAATCGCATCGAGCGCGTCGAGCGCGGCGAGCGCCGCCTGCAACGCCGGCTGCCCGCCGTCGCGCGCGCGAACCAGATCGGCGATCAGCCGCTCGCGGCCGCCCGGATAGCCGTGCTCGCCGCCGTCGCGGCCGTCGAACACGCGCTCGGCGTCGCGCACGCTCGGCCCGCCGTCGAAGAGCGCCTGCCGGCGCGCGGCGCGCGCGCAGCCGTGCGCGCCCGCGATTTCGGCGAGCGCGTTCGCGCGCGGCGCGGGGTCGCGGTCGCCGTCGGCGTCCAGGCGCGGATGCACGTCGTCCCACCACCGGCCCAGCATCCCCGCGACGAGCTTCAACCCGTCCGCATAACCGGGAATGCCGCGCAGCTCGGTCCAACTGCGCGCGAGATGCGCGGCCACGCGCAGATCCTTCGTGCGCGCCGTCAGCTCGAGCGCGAGACGCTCGACCGCGCCCCAGTCCGGCGCCTCGGCCGGGATCACGGTGTCGCCGTACTGCTGCTCGGGCCGCGGCGTCGCGCTTTCCTGCAGCCGCAGGAAATCCTGCTCGTATTCGAGATTCGCGCCGCACGGCGCGTCGAGCGCGACGCCGGCGAGCAACGATTCGATCAGGTCTGAACTCTGCATGGGCCTTCCCGTGGATGGACCGGCGCCGGCGGCGCGCGCCGGCGCGTCGGCGTCATTCGAACGCATAGTCGATGCTCACCGGCTTGCTGCCCGGATCGATCTTCACCGTGCGCCGCAGCGGCGGCAGCGCGCCGTTGCGGATCTCGATCTGGTAGACGCCCGGCGCGAGCGACAGCGTCCGCAGCGGCGGACTCGCGCCGCGCTTCACGCCGCTCACGTACACGTCGCCCCACGGGCGCACGTGGAAGCGCACGGGAACCGTCTCCTGCATGTCCGGCGGCCGCTGGTCCGCCGCGGCCGCGGCGGCGGCCTCCTCGGCGACGGATGGCGACACGGGCGGCGCGCCGCCGCTTGCCGACGGATTCGCGATGACCGTCTCCGTCGCGTCGAGGCTGCCCTTCGGCGCGAG
This sequence comes from Burkholderia thailandensis E264, assembly GCF_000012365.1. Classification (NCBI taxonomy): domain Bacteria; kingdom Pseudomonadati; phylum Pseudomonadota; class Betaproteobacteria; order Burkholderiales; family Burkholderiaceae; genus Burkholderia; species Burkholderia thailandensis. Next base: position 315,786 of record NC_007650.1, on the reverse strand, counting down.
GTTCGATGCCGGCGCGCCGTGCGCGGACACCGCGCCCGCGTCGTTGTTCGCGATCTGCGGCGAAGCCGGCCGCGGGCTCGGCAACGCCGGCGCGGCGCTCGCGCCGGCGACCGTCGTCGCGACGGTCGGTTCGGGCTCGTGCGCGGTCATGTCGGCGGGGGCGGGAGGCGGCGCGAGCGCGGGCTGCGGCTCGCCGCGCTGCGCGAGCGCGGCGGTTGCGGACGCGCCGCCGGGCATGGGTGCAGGCGTCGCGGCGGGCGACGGCGGCGCGAGCGCATCCGCCGCCGTTGTCTCGGTACGGCCGGACGGCTTCACGAGATACGCGACGCCGATGCCGATCGCGAGCGACACCGCGAGCGCGCCACCCGCATACGCGATCGTTCGCCGGTCGCGCAGCCGCATGCGCACGTGGCCGAGCCGCGCGGCATGCGCGGCGGGGCGCGACGCTGCGGAGGCGGCCGAAGCAACTGAGGCGGCCGACGCGCCGGACGACGCGAACGCCTTCGATACGCCGGCGCCGGCCGCGTCTGCCGTTCCCGCAGCCGAAGCCGCGCTCACACCGGCCGCCGCGCGTGCGCCCGGCGCATCGGACACATGCCGATCGCCGGCCCCGGGCGGCGGCACACGGCCGTCTCGCGACGATGACGATGACGATGACGAGGGCGATGGCGATGGCGATGGCGATGGCGAGGGCGATGGCGATGGCGATGGCGATGGCGCATGATCGGCGCGCGGTTGCAGGGGCTCGGCATCGCGATCATCGGACGGCCGTGGCCGCGACGATGACGCCGCCGCTTCCGCATCCGGTCGAACAGCGCTCGCGTCGCGCGCGCTCGCTTGCCGATGCGACGGCGTTTGCGCTCGTTGCGCGCCGCCCTGCGCCGACATCGTCGGTTCGCCCCGTTCGTCATCGTCCCGCCGATGCGGCACAGCCGATGCGCCCGAATCTTCGCCGGCCCGTCCGGCGGCGGCCGAAACCGGGTCTTCACGCCGATGCGAAGCGGGCTGGCGCGACGTCTGTCGCGACGGCCCCGCGCGCTCGCCTCCGCCGTCGAAGCGCGTCGCATCCGCATTCGCGGCTGCGCCCACGTCCGCGTCGTCGCGTCGATGCGCATCCGGCGAGCCGGCTGCCGCCTGAGGCTCGCCGTTCCTCGCCGCCCCCGCGCCCCGATCGCCCTCCGGCTCGCTCGATCGCGGCTGCGGCTGCGGCTGCGGCTGCGGCTGCGGCTGCGGCTGCGGTTGCGGCTGCGGCTGCGGTTGCGGTTGCGGCTGCGGCTGCGGCTGCGCTTGCGCCGAGCCCGCCGGCATCGGCGCGGCATAAGGCGCCCGGTCGAGCTCGCGCAGCCCGAGCTCCGCCGCGAATTCCGCCACCGACTCCGGCCGGTCGGCGATCTTCAATCGCAGCGCGTGATCGATCGCCGCGAGAAACGCCGGGCTGTACGGCTCGCGCGCGCTCAGCTCGCGCGTCGCGAGCGGCCGGTAGGTGTCCTGGATGCTGCGCACGACCGCCGCGGGCGGCAGCTCGCCCGTGACCATCGCGTGCAGCACCGCGCCGAGCGCGTACAGATCGGTCCACGGCCCCTGGCCGAACGCCGGATCGTCGGTGTACTGCTCGATCGGCGCATAGCCCGGCTTGATCATCATCGCGCTGTCGTCGACGAGATCGCCGATCCGTTTGCGCGCCGCGCCGAAGTCGAGCAGGATCGGATTGCCGTCGGGCCGGATCAGGATGTTGTCGAGCGCGATGTCGCGATGAAAGCACTGCGCGCGGTGCAGCGTGTCGAGCGCGCCGAGCAGCGCGGCGACGATGTGGCGCAACTGCGTCTCGCCCATCTGCGCGCCGCCGTCGAGCAGTTGCTTGAGCGTGCGCCCTTCGTAGAACGGCATCACCATGTACGCGGTGCCGTGGCTCTCCCAGAAATGCAGGACCTTGACGAGCCCCGGATGGTCGAACTGCGCGAGCAGCCGCGCCTCGTTGAGGAACGCGCTGCGGCCCGCGTCGAACGCTTGCGCGAAGCGCACCGAGCGCAGCGACACCGTATAGTCGCCGCCGCGCGTCGCGAGCATCGACGGCATGTATTCCTTGATCGCGACCGCGCGCCGCAGCGTGCGGTCGAACGCGCGATAGACGATCCCGAAGCCGCCGACGCCGAGCACCTCGTCCAGTTGCAATTCGCCGAGACGATGGCCGAGCGGCAGCGGCCGCACCGCGAATTCGGCGGCGGCGCTGCGGGGCACGGTCTCCTGCTCGTTGTCTCTCGAAAATGGGTCCGTCATGTGCCACCTCGTGATTCCGCGCATCGCGGCCGGATCGCGCCGGCTTCGCGCGCCGGTCCGTCGCGTGTCGGCGCGCGAAGCCGCGCCGCTCCTTCGATTGCCGTTACAAGCGCATCGCACGCGTGCGTGCGTCGCACGCGTGCGATGCGCGCGTCCGCTACACGCCGTGCTGAACGCCGCCGAACAGCCGCAGGAACAGGCGGCTATCCGGCGCGCCGGTGTGCGCGTGCGTGCGCAGCGGCGATCCGTCGGCGCGATTGGTCCACCAGAAGCTCGTCGCGCCGTACGGATCGAAATACTGCGAAAGCCCCGGCCAGGCAGGCGTCGCGGGCGGGCTCGGCCTCGGCCGAGCGAACGGGCCGCTTCGCGCTTCGCCGCCGCTTTCACCGCGCTCGTCGCTTGCACCGCTCTTGCCGCTTTCGCCGGCGCCGTCGATGTCGCCCGCGCCGCCGATGCAGCCGCCTTCGCCGCTTTCGCGGGCCGCAACGCGCTCACCGCGCCAACCGCTTTCGCCAAGCTCGCCACGCTCGCCGCCCGCGCCGCCGAACGCCGCCGATCGTGCGTCCGCGCCCCGCACGAGCCGCACCTTCGCGAGCGCCTGCTCGAGTTGCACCGGCGCGCGCGCATGCCGGATCGCATCGAGCAGCGCGCTGCCGACCTGCCAGTAGAACGCGTCGGCGACGTCGGGCAGCGCGCTCCAGTAATCGGCGGTGCGCATCGGCAGCGTCGCGATCACCGGGTAGTAGCGGCCGACGCGGTCGCAACTCGGCGCGAGGCAGCCGGGCTGCACGCACTGCGCGCCCGCGCCCGCCGGAATCAGGAAGTTCCACACCGGCGCGACCGTGTAGTAGCGCGCGAGCTCGTCGCCGCCGCGCTGGCGCATCGCGGCCATCCCTTGTTGAAGCCAGCGCTCCCACCAGCCGGCGAGCTCGTGCGACAGCCGGTGGTTGACGAAATCGCCCGCGCCCGGAATCTTTCCGTACCAGGCGGGCGGCTCGCCGTCGCAGGCAAGCGTCGTCGGCATCGTGCTCATTGCTTCGGAGGGCATGTAAAGGACTCCATCTGCGGCAGCCGGAACGGGTTGCGCACGCTGCTCGCCGTCACCTGCAGCACGATCGGCTTGCCGTCCACCGCGAATCTCGCGACCATCTGCTCGGGCCCGCGCCCGCCCGACACGCCCGCGCGATCGAACAGCCGGTGCAGCGCCCACGGCCCCTCGGTCGTGAAGCCGCCCGTCGCGCCCGACTGCTCGGTCACCTGCAGCCGCACCTGATCGCTGCCGCGCGGGCCGGGCCACTGCACCGCCGTCGGCACCTGCGGGCCGTGCGCGTAGCGGACGATCTGGCCGTCGACGTCGAGCACCATCTCCGAGATCGACGGGTCCATTTCGAGCGGTACGATCTCGACCTTGATCTGCGCGGTCCGCGCGCCGCCTCCGAAATAGACGTCGCGGATCACCGCGGCCTTCTCGAACGAGCCGAGCATCGCGGCCGCCGCCGGGTCGGCTTCGGCGTTGCGGTTGTTGAAGCGCCACGGGTGCGTGGTCGTGTCGACGAGCGTCTGCAGGTTCTTCTGGAAGAAGTCGTCCATCAGGCCGCCCGCCGCGAACATCTGCGCGAAGTCGGACGGCGCGACGTCGCGCGACGCGCCGCGCGCGAACGGATAGCGCCCGGCGATCGCCTGCCGGCAGAAATCGCCGACGTTCGCGCCCGCGCGCTGCGCGACGTTGCGCTGCTCGACGCTCGCGACGCTGCCGTTCGCGACGTTCGACAGATCGTCGAGCACCTCGCGAAACGGCGTCGGCAGCCGGCCCGCCTGCGCGCGCAGCCGCGCGGGCGCGTCCGACGGCGGCGGCGTCGCGCCGCCGCGCAGCGCGTCGTCGGTCGCGGTCAAATACGTGTACAGCGCGTCGATCGCCTTGAGCACCGCGTCGAACGACGCCGCCTGATCGCCGCCGCCCGGCGCGAACGCGCGCAGCCCCGCGAAGTGGCTGTCGACGATCTGCTCGGGGCTCGCGGGCGAGGCGGCCGCCGCGCCCGCGTCCGCGCCCGGCTGGCCGGCGAAGATCTGCGCAAGCGAATTGCGCGCCTCGTCGACCTTGTCCTGCGCGCGCGACGCGAGGTTGCGCGCGCCGCCGGGCGCATCGCCGAGCGGCGTGACGCGCGCGAGCGCGACCATCAGCCGCGTGAGCGGCGAATCGGCCGACGACAGCGTGCGCGCGACCTGGATGCTCTGCGCGAGCGTCGACGTGTGCTGCAGCCGGATGTCGGCCAGATAGTCGTCCCAGTTCTTGATGTAGTCGTTCAGATAGAGCTGCCGGATGTCGCGCGCCCAGGCGGCCGCATCGGCCGGATTCGGGGTCTCGGACGCGCCGAGATTCAGCACCCACACCTCCTCGCGCCCGTACGCATCGATCGCGCCGGGCAGCCGCGGCGCGAACACGTTGCGGTAGCCGTCGCGCGTGTAGAGGCCCGGCACGCCATCGGCGAGGCTCTTGCCGCTCTGCCGGCGGAACACGAGCGACGCGTCCGGCCCGACCGCGCGCGCGACGCTGAAGTCGTACGTCGCGGTGCTCGGGCGCAGCGTGCGCGCGAGCTGCCGGTACAGCCGCTGCGAGAACGGCACCTGCCGCAGCCGCTCGCGCACGTCGGCCACGAGCCGTTCGTTCATCGGGAACGGCGACACCGCGACGCGATTGCCGAACAGCGCGCCGAGATGCGAGCGCAGCGCGCTGCGCTGCGCGGACGAGAAATCGGCGGGCAGCGAGCGCTCCATCTCGAGATCGACGACAGCCTGCACGAACGCGGGATCGTAATGCGCGCCGTCGTAGAGCATCAGGTACGCCTTGAGCGCCGCGTACGCGTACTCGACCTCGTCGGGCCGCGCTTCGCGCAGCGCCTGCTCCATGCGGCTCGCGGCGATCGGCAGCAGCACGTCGTCGAGCGCGCGGCGGTACACGGCGTCGCTCGCCTCCTCGATCTTCTCGCCCTGAAAGAGGCCCCAGCGATACGCAAGCGGCGGATGCCGCAAATCGACGCCGCCCGCGCTCGGCAGCCCGCTCAGCTCGTCGAGCACGGGCAGCAGCTGGACGACGTCGGCCGCGCCCGTGAACTTCGCGCGGCTGATCTGCGCGTCGACGGCCGGCACGCGCGCGGCGACCTGGTCGAGGTAGCCGCGATTGCGCGAGTAGCTGCGCAGCCACGCGAACAGCACCGCGACGCACAGCAGCACGATCGCCGCGTAGCCGACGATCTGCAGCACGCGCTGCCGCCGATGCCAGCGCAGATTGCTGCCGGCGAGCGCCGCCTCGCGGAAGATGTGGTCCTGCAGCAGCGATTTCAGGAAGAAGCTGCGGCCGGTCGAGCCCGTCTGCGCGGCGGGCGGCACGCCCTCGATCTTCAGGAAGCGCTTGATCCCGCTCATCACGCGGTCGAACGCGGTGCCTTCCTGCGTGCCGCTCGTCAGGTACACGCCGCGCAGCATCGGCATCGGCTCGAAGCTCGACACCGAGAACACCTCGGCGACGAACTGGCCGAGCATGTCCTGCAGATCGGCGATCTGCTGCGGCAGCAGGTAGCTCATCTCGCGCTGGTGCGCATCGGTCTGCGACGCGAGCAGCTCGGGCAGCCCGTCGTTCAGCCGTTTGTGCAGCAGCCGATATTCGCGATCGAACGCCGCGCGCAAGTCGAAGCCGGGCGCCTCGCTCTCGGCGAGCGGGAACGTGAAGCCCCACACCTGCGCGCACTCCGCGCGGCCGAAGCCGCCGAAGTATTCGGCGAAGCCGGCGAGCAGGTCCGCCTTCGTCACGAGCAGGTACACCGGAAAGCGAATGCCGAGCTGCGAGCGCAGCTCGAGCAGGCGCTTGCGCAGCACCATCGCGTGCTGCGTGCGCTCCGCCTCGGACGCGCCGAGCAAATCGGCGACGCTGATCGTCAGCATCGCGCCGTTCAGCGGCTGGCGCGCGCGGTACTTCTTCAGCAGATCGACGAAGCCGTTCCATTCGGCCTCGTCGAGCGCGCGATTGCTCTCATGCGTCGTATAGCGGCCCGCGGTGTCGATCAGCACCGCGTCGTTCGTGAACCACCAGTCGCAGTGCCGCGTGCCGCCGACGCCGCGAATCGCCGCGCGCCCGAACTGCTCGGCGAGCGGAAAGCTGAGCCCCGAGTTGACGAGCGCCGTCGTCTTGCCCGAGCCGGGCGCGCCGATGAACACGTACCACGGCAGTTGGTACAGATACTGGCGCGACATCCGTTCGAGCCATTGAGGCAGGCCCTTGCGCGCGCCGTCGGCGGCGCCGAAGCGAACTTTCTTCAGGAGCGTCGACGCTTCGTCGAAGCGGCTGCGCAGCTCGTCGAGCTGCGCGCGCGCGGGGTCGCCCGGCGCGGCCGGCCGCGGCGACGCTTCGCGCAACTGGTTCAGCAACTGCGCGTTCAGCTGGCCCGCGCGCCAGTTGCGCCACGCGATCCGCGCGCCCCACGCGACGAACAGCGCGGCGATCGTCAGCGCGCGCGCCCAGCCGCTCTCGAACGGGTGGAACTCGGCGAACGCGAACAGCGGCCCGGCGAGCCAGACGAAGCACGCCAGCCCGACGAGGCCGGCGAACGTCCAGATTTCCCGCGACGGCAGCGGGCGAACGATGCGTGCGACAGCGTGGCTCATGCTCAGGGCGCCTCCTTCGCCGCGCGCGCGGCGTCGCCGCCGGGCGCGAGCATCAGCGTGATCTCGACGCGCCGGTTGCGCGCGCGGTTCGCCGGCGAATCGTTCGGCGCGACCGGATCGAGCGTGCCGCGCCCTTCGGCCGTGATCCGGTCCGGACGGTCGAGCCGCGCGGCGATCAGGCCGCGGACCGCCTCCGCGCGCTCGCGCGACAAGTCCCAGTTCGACGCGAAGCGCGCGGTGTGCACCGGCGTGTCGTCGGTGTAGCCGCTCACGCGCACGCTGCCCGGCACCTGGTTCAGCGCGTCGGCGATGCGCGTGAGCACCGGCATGTAGCGATCGATCACCGAGGTCGAGCCGGACCCGAACAGGCCGTCGCCGCGCAGCACGATCACGCTGCGGTCGGCTTCGTCGCGCACGCTCACGAGCCCCGCGGCGATCTCCGGCTCGAGGAACTTCGCGACGCGCGGCGCGGGCGCCGGACGCGGCGCGGGCTGCGCCGGCTCCAGCTTCGGCACGTGCAGCGCGTCGATCGATGCGAACAGCCGGTCCGAATGCCCGGCGAGCGCGATGCGCAGCCCCGCGAACACGCCGAAGCCCACGAGCAGCGCGAGCGCGACGCACACCCACAGCGGCACCGTGAAGCGCCGCGTGACGTCGCGCGTGACGACGTCGCGCCAATGCGGCGAGAGCGCCGGATCGAACTCGCCGCGCACCGAGCGGATCGTCTGCGCGAGCTGGCGGCGCACCGCGTCGAGCTGCGTGCGGCCGTTGTCGAGCACGCGATAGCGCCCCTCGAAGCCGAGCGCGAGGCAGAAGTACAGCAGCTCGAGCAGGTCGAGATGCTGGCGCGGCTGCTGCGACAGCCGCTCCAGCAGATGGAAGAACTTCTCGCCGCCCCACGTCTCGTTGTGGAACGACACGAGCAGACTGTGCGACGACCACACGCTGCCGCCCCACGGCGTCAGCGCGGCCGCCTCGTCGAGCGCCGTGCACAGGCAGTAGCGCGCGCCGATGATCGCCTCGGACGCGACGCCCGCCTGCTGCGCGCGCTCCTCGAACTGGCGGATCTCGACGACGAGATGCTCGCGCAGCCACGCGGGATTCGGATGATGGACCGTCGAGCGAATCTGCGGCACGAGGTTCAGCAGCGGATTCGCGGCCGCGACGAGCGGATTCGTGCCGCTCGCCGCCCACCGGCCCGGCCGCGGCTGCGACGCGGCCGCGGACGCGGGCGCGGCGGCCGGCAACGCGCCGCCCGGGTTCGGCGGCACGAATCCGCCCGTGCCGGCCGAGAACGAATCGGAAGAAGTGTTCATCGCGCGATACCGCCCTCACCCGCGAATCGCCCAGAACTCCATCGAGAGTCCCGGGAATTCGCCGGCGAAATGAAATGCGAGGCCGCCGGAGCGTTCGAGCTGCTTCCACATCTCGCCGCCCTTGTCGATCTCGAAGTACGTGTGGCCCGCGTGATACGGAATCTGCCGAGGCGCGACGGGCAACTGCCGCATCGCGATGCCCGGCAGCTGCAATTGCACGAGATCGCGAATCCGCTCGACGGGCCCGAGCTTCGCCTGCGCGGGAAAGCGCGCACGCAGGCTGTCGGCCGGCACGTCGGCGCGCACCGCGAGCACGAAGCCCGCGGTATCGCGCAGCGCCGGATCGGCGATCGTCGCGACCTTCATCCCGTTGCCCGCATCGCGCAGCTCGATCTGGATCGCGTTCTGCTCGAGCACCGTCGACAGCGAGCGGCGCAGCTCCGCCATCAGTTCGCCGAAACTCGCGCGCAGATCGTCGTGCCGGTAGATGGCGAGCGACTGCGGCCGACGGCCCGCCGCAGTGAACGTGCTCAGATCGCACGCGAGCTTCAGCCAATCCCGGAACAGCGTCTCCGGATGCGCGGCGACGTCCTGCTGCGCGTGCCACGTGAGCGCCAGATAGCGGTTGACGAGTTGCAGCAGCAGGAAGTCGGCCACTTCGGACACGCCGCCGCGCCCCGGCTCCGACAGGCGCTCGCCGAGCGCCTCGCTGCGCTGCGTGAGCAGCCCGTGCAGCTCGCGCGTGTGACGCAGCAGCACCGGATCGCGCTGCGCGACGAGTCGCGGCGGAATGTAGCCGTCGTCGACGAGCAGCCGCCCATCGGTGCGCCGCTCGACGATCCGCGCGACGCCGAGCGCCTCCCAGTCGCCCGTCAATTCGGATTCGAGCATCAGGCGCACGTTCAGGCGACCGGTCTGCAACAGCGCGGGGCCGAGCGCGACCTCGTTCGCGTCGGCGATTTCGTGCTCGCGCACGACGTAGCGCGCGAAACCCGCGCCCGCGTTGCCGTTGCCGCTTCCGTTGCCGCTTCCGTTGCCTTCGCCGCCGAACGACACCTCCTGCGCGCCGCCGCGCCAGAGCGGCAGCGCGAGCACGACGAGCTGATCCTTCGCGTCGGCGGGCACGTCGAGCGGCTCGGGCCGATCGTCCGGATGCGACAGATCGAACGGCGTGCCGTCGCGCATCACGCCGGTCGCGGCGAGCAGCGCGACCTTGCCGAGCGCGAGCAGCTCGCGGTCGATTTGAAGCGCGTCGTAGCCCCAGTAGAAGCCCTGCAACGGCAGGCAGCGCATGCCGACGTAGCGTTCCCAATGCCGCTCGAGCTGCTGGAAATGCTGCGGCCGCAGGAACATGCCCTCGGTCCAGATCACACGCTGGCGCAACGCCGCCGCGGGGGTCGCGGACAATACCGGCTCGTTCATCGACGTACTCGCGAATCGCCGCCGAGGCCGATGCCGCCGTTCTTCACGGCGACCTGCAGCTTCATCTCGCTCGGCGAGGTTTGCCAGAATCGGTACAGGTTCAGTTGCTTCGCGCGCGGCAGCGGCACCGTCATCCGCCAGCGGTTCTTCTCGAGCACGCGGTATTCGGCGACGATGCCGATCGCGCCCGCGTCGACGTTGCCGCGATAGTGCAGCGTGCGCGCATCGCCCGGCCGCAGGATGATCCGGTCGACGCCGAGCAGATCCGCGCCGAGCACGCTCTGCGGCTTGTCCTGCAGCGAGAAGAAATCGGCGCTCTCGAACGCGGACGCCGTCTTCAACTGGAACACCTTCAGCACGATCGGCGACGGCTTGCGATTGATGTCCGGATTGACGTCGGGCGCGACGTCGAGCGCGATCGAATACGGCACCGCAACGGAACGCTCGGTCGCACCGCACCCGGCGAGCAGCAGCGCGCCTCCCAGCGCGACGGAACCACTGAATCGCAGTCGCATTTTCCGCCTCTTTCCTTGCATCGCAATAACATGCCCGCCGGCTTTCCGAATAAAAAGGCCGGAACCAATTTAAATAAGGTGACGATCTGACCGAACCCGATTAGGCCCATTAATTTGTAATTTCCGCGTCCTTTCATTGTGATTTCAACCTGCATTTTTTAAATAAAAGACGGGTCAAATCACCAATAATTTTTGGGTGAATTTAAATTGCTGGAAATTCGATCAGTTGAGTGACTTCCGGACAAAGCCTGACACCGCCCAGGGGTCTGATTCGCCGCGGCCGCCCGATCCGGTCCGCGCGAACGCCGGCCGGGTAGCCGCCACGCGCCCCGCGCCCCGCGCCCACTTGCCGCGAGGGCAGGGCCGCGGAGCTTGATTCGCGCCAAGCCCTTTATGCCGCCAAATAAACGACAAGCTTTTACTCGCTGGGATGAGCGCTGCAAAACAACCGACGAAAACAAAAAGCACACCGAACTATAGGTTCAACTGATGCGCTTCACAAGGCAAAGCCCCGGCCGGAAGCGGACTTTAATTCGACGTATTGTTTCAAGTTGAAACAAAAGGTAACAGGCGATCCATTTCCAATTATGGGAACTAGAATCGAACGGCACGGCGCAACGCCACGTCCATTCCACCAATATCCGTCGATTCAAGAATGAAAGGCCGCTCTTCGCTTTACATTTTTCTTGGCTTTTTGTTGGCGGGAATGAGCGGCTGCGGCACGGGCACGATTTCCCCAACGCCATCCGTCGCGCAGGCGACGCTCGACAGCGCGCACGCCGCATACGACGCGGGCGACTACCGGCGCGCGATCGCGCTGCTCGGCAGCCGTGCGCACGAGATCGACGGCGCCGACGTCAACACGCAGGTCGCCGCGCATAAGCTGCTCGCGTTCAGCTATTGCTTGACGAGGCGCATCACGCAATGCCGCGCCGAGTTCTCGAGAATTCTCGATCTCAATCCGCGCTTCGATCTGTCCCCTGCCGAGAAGGGGCATCCGATCTGGGGGCCGGCGTTCGAGTACGCGCGTCGCAGACATGCGTCGTCGTCCTGAACGAATCGAATCGGCTTTCATGCGAACGCTTCATCCATCGAACGACGCATCGACATGCAACTGACCGTTATCGAACACGCGGGCGAGCCGGTCGGCACCGACGACCGCAACGCCGTCGTGTTTCACCCGCCGGGCGGCACGATCGGCCGCGACAGCGACAATCACCTCGTGCTGCGCGACGACACGCGGCAAATCTCGCGCCTTCAGGCGCTGCTGCAAGTGGCCGACGACGCGTGCCTGCTGAAGAACCTGAGCAGCGTGTCGACGATCGAGGTGAACCGCGTGCCGATCGGCTATGCGCAGGCGCAGCGCCTGAACATGGGCGACATCATCCGGATCGGCCCTTACCTGCTGCGCGCGGAGCCCGACGACGCGATGATCGAGCGGACCATCGAAGCGGCGGCCGCCGCGCCGCCGGCGGCATCGGCATCGGCATCGCACGCGCAGACGCGGGGCGCGGGCAACAAGCTGTGGGGCCTGCTGCACGATCGCTTCGGGCTCGGCAGGACGCAGGACGCGAGCGGCAAGTCCGGCGAGCGGCCGGGCGCCGCGCCGTCGCGCCATCACGATTCGCCGGCGCGCGCCGCGCCGCGCGAGCTGCATCAGCTATCGACCGATCCGCTCGACCTGTTCGCGCAGCCGCAAGGCCATCTCGATGCGCAGGCCGGCGTCGCGCGAGAAGGCGACGGCCGCGGGCCGCCAACCGGCACGCCATCGGATCACGCGCCCGAATGGACGCAGCACGTCCGCGTGCAGCCGGCGAAATCCGCGCCGGCCGCCGCCGCGCATTCGGACGCGCCGCCCGCGCATCCGGGCGACGCGAACGATATGAATGACGCAGTCGAGACGCGCGACGCGCACGACGTGCCGTCGCGCGTGCGCGCATCGACGCCGGCGACGCCCGAGACGCTGCTGCAGGCGTTCTTCGAGGGCGCGGGGCTCGACGCCGCGGCCGAGCGGCACCATTGGTCCGCGGAGCAGTTGTTCGTCGCGGGGCAGTTGCTCGCGCTGTTCGCGAACGGCACGGTCGAGCTGCTGTCGTCGCGCAGCATCCTGAAGCGCGAAGTGAAAGCCGACATGACGATGCTGCTCGATCGCGAGAACAATCCGCTGAAGCTGCTGCCGGACGGCAGCGCGGTGCTGCGCCAGATGTTCGGGCTGCCGCTGCCGGGCTTCATGACGCCGCAAAGCGCGGTGTCCGACGCGTTCCAGGATCTGCACGCGCATCAGATCGGCATGGTGGCCGGCATGCGCGCCGCGCTGATGGACCTGCTCACGCGCTTCTCGCCGCAGCGCCTGCGCGAGCGCGACGCCGAGCCGCGGTGGCACGAGAAGCGCGTGCCCGTGCTGTACAAGGCGCGCTTGTGGGACCGCTACGTGGCCACGCATCGCGACACGCTGTTCGCGATCGAAGACGATTTCGCGTCCGTGTTCGGCAAGGCGTTCCTCTGCGCCTACGACGCGGAAGTGGAGAACTATCGCGGGCGCTGCCGGCGCTGATCCGGATTCGCCGGCGCGGAGTCCGAAGGGCCGCGAAGGGCGGCGACGAGTTGCGAATCGATTGGGGCCTCTTCGCGCGCCTTCGCGCGCACGACGATCTGCGCGAGCGCATCGCGCTCGATGCGCTCGAGCGACGCGCGCGCCGCGTCGAATTCTTCCGGCGAGCACGCCTGATGCGCGAAGCGCGCGCGCAGGCTCCGCGTGATCTGCACGACGCGCGCCGCCGCGTCGAACACATAGTGCGATTCGTAATCGAAGAAGCGATCGTGCACGGCCGCGTCGGCGGGCAGATCGGTCACGCGCATGGTGTCGGGCAACGCGATCTGCGCGCGCTCGTCGAACTCGCCGCCGATGCACAGCCACGGCTGCGTGCGCACGGGCTCCGCGAGCCAGCCCTGCACCTGCGTCGCGATGCCGCCCGCGAGGCTCGACAGCGCCGGCAGCGCGGTCGTGCCGTCGGGCCATGCGAAGTGCTCGAGCGTTCCCGTCATCGACGTCGAGAACGGCCCGCCCGTCACGTCGCGCTCGCTCGTGCCGACCTGCGCGGTGCCAAGCAAGCCGCTTTGCCGCAGGCGATCGGCCGCGAGCTGCTGCACGCGCTCGCGCGCCGCCTGCCGGAACAGGCTGCGCTCGAGCTCGGCGGTCCAGCCGCCATCCTCGACGTAATACTGATAGCGCGCGGCCCCGCTCGGCGCGACGTCGATCCGCAGGCGCGTGCCGCGCGCGCGCGGCTGCGCGGCGGGCGTGCGCGACAGCACGCCCTCGTCGACGAGGAGCGCCGGCCGGTCCATCACGACGGGCGGCAGATAGCCGAACTCGACGCCGCCGACCGTCGTATCGGCGAACAGGCCGAGATCCGGCAGCCACGTGATCGCGTGGCTGATCGCGCCGCCGCCGTAGCCGGGCACGTCGGGCAGCGTGTAGACGGAGCCGAGATTGAGCAGCACCGGCTCGCTGCGGATGCCGAGCGCCGCGAGCAGCGCGCCGAACAGCGCGACATGATCCTTGCAGTCGCCGTAGCGGTTGCGCAGGATGTCCGTCACCTTGTGCGGCGCGGCCGCGGTCTCCCCGAGAAAGAGCGCGACGTAGCGCACGTTCATGCGCACCCAGTCGTAGATCGCCCGCGCCTTCGCGCGCGCCCCGGACGCATTCGCATTCGCGGCGATCGATTCGGCGAGCCGCGCGACGGCGGGATCGGCCGCGCTCGCGTCGACGGCCGCCGCGCGATACCGGCCGGCGAACGCCGCGAAATCGCGCAGCGTCGATACCATCAGCCGGTCACCGTACGTCGCGTAGCCGACCGAGCCGCGCTCGATGCGCGGATACGGGCCGTGCCGATAATCGAATTCGTAGCGCGTGCGGCCGTTCTCCGTCACGGGCGCGCGTGCGACGTATCCGCGCGCGTCCGCGTAGAGCGGCATGTCGGCGGGCAGATCGAAGATCAGGCGCTGCGCGTCGACGGGCATGCGCGACGGCACCGCGAAGTAGCTGAAGTAGCCGGGATCGCGCGGCTTCGTGCGCGACTTGCGGAACACGAGGCGCGTGCGCGCGCCCACATCGACGCCCGGAAAGATCACCGAGCGCAGCACGCCGTCCTCGAAGAACGGCGCGCCGGCGGAGCGCTGCTCCTGTACGTCGCGAACCGCCTCCGGGCCGACCGGATGCGCGACGCCCGCGCGGTCGATCGTCTCGGCGCGCAGCAGCTCGACGCGGTCGATGTCCTTGTTGAACCACACGTAGCGCTGGGCGGCGTCGTCGATGCCGCTCGCGGTGTTCGCGCGCAGCGTCGAATCGTCATGCTCGTCGAGCGCGCCGTCGCGCTGGACGACGAACACGTGGACGTCGCTGACGACGGTCGCGGGCGCGGCGTCGGCGGCGGCGGCGGCGGAATCGGGCACGATCGGCGAAGCGCTCGCGCAGCCGATGAACAGGCTCGAGCACGCGGCGCAAGACAATCGGATCAAAACGTACATCGCAACGGACCTGCGCGAATGGAGGGCGAAGCGTCGTGGCGAACCGGGGCCGATTCGGACGGCCTGCCCCGTTCGCCGGTCGAGCCAGTGTCGGCCGCGCCCGCGCGCGCGTCAAGGCGGGCCGTCTCGGCTCGCGGCAGCCCGCCGGGAATGCGGCGGGCCGATTGCGGCACACTCGCCCGTGCGCGTCGAACGCGGAGCACGGCGGGCCGCGATGAACGCGGCGCGCGAGCCGGCATGCGCCGCCCGTCTCACATCGCCCGCACGATCCCGCCGTCGACGCGAATGCTCTGCCCCGTCACATACCCCGCGCCGTCCGACAGCAGGAACGCGACGGTCTTCGCGATCTCCTGCGTCCTGCCGAAGCGCCCCGCTGGAATGCGCGCGACGATCTCGGGCGTCTCGGGCCAACTGTCGACGAAGCCCGGCAGCACCGCGTTCATCCGGATGTTGTCGGCCGCGTAGCGCTCGGCGTACAGGCGCGTCCACGCGCCGAGCGCCGCGCGCAGCACCGACGACACCGGCATCGGCTGCTCCGGCGCGACGGCCGCGAAGCTCGACATGTTGACGGCCGCGCCGCCGCCCTGCGCCTGGAAGACCGGCGTCACGCGGCGCATCAGCCGAACGACGTTCAGCAGCACCAGATCGAGCGCGTCGTGCCAGCTCGCGTCCTCGATCGACAGCAGGTCGCCCTTCGGCGGATGGCCGGTGTTGTTGACGACCGCGTCGATGCGGCCGTAGCGCGCGAGCGTCTCGCGCACGAGCCGGTCGAGGTCGGCCTCGTCGGCGACCGAGCCGCGAACCCCGAAGCCGCCCAGCTCGCCCGCGAGCGCGACCGCGCTGCCCGACGGCGACATCAGCGCGACACGATAGCCGGCCGACGCGAGCTCGCGCGCGATCGCCGCGCCGATGCCCTTTCCCGCCGCCGTGATCAATGCGACTTTTTCTCCTGCCATGACGATCTCCCTCGAATGCGGCGCAAGCCGTGCTCGCCGCCGCGCGTTGTCCCTTTCGATGCCTTGTGCGCCGTGGCTTCCACGCGCCGGCCGCGACGTGGTAATTTAGGCCCGGCGCTGCGTGATGTCGAATCATCGTTTCTGATGTCTGACGATAGTTTTTCTGCTGTCTCGATCACTTTTATCGCTTATTCCGTTTCAGCATGCGTGCTCGAATGCCCGGCCGCCTGCCGCCGCTGAATGCGCTTCGTGCGTTCGAGGTGTCGGCGCGGCATCTGAACTTCCGCGCGGCGGCCGGCGAGATCGGCGTCACGCAAGGCGCGGTCGCGCAACAGGTGCGCCATCTCGAGGACACGCTGGGCGTGAGACTGTTCGAACGCCTGCCGCGCGGCCTCGCGCTGACGGCCGACGGGCTCGCCTATTTCGCCGACGTGCGCCGCGCGCTGAACCTGATCGGCGACGCGACGGACCGGCTCGCGAAGCGCCGTTCGAGCGTCACGATCAGCACGACGCCGTCGTTCGCGTCGCGCTGGCTGATTCCGCGGCTCGCGAGCTTCGGCGACGAGCATCCGGACGTCGACATCCGCGTGATCGCCGATTCGCAATTCGCGACCTTTCAGGGCGACGGCGTCGATCTCGCGATTCGCTACGGCAAGCCGCCGTTCGGCAAGGGGCTCGTCGCGCGCTTGCTGTTTCCGGTCGACATCCATGCGGTTTGCAGCCCCGCCCTGCTCGCGCCGTCCGGCGCGCGCGCGCGCGATCTCGCCGGACAGGTGCTGCTGCACGACGCGCACGACCTGTGGCCCGAGTTTCTCGCCGCGCTGCCCGAGCGCGCCGCCGTCGATCCGGCCAAGGGGCCGCGCTTCAATCAGTCGTCGCTCGCGATCGACGCGGCGATCGCCGGGCACGGCGTTGCGCTCGCGAGCGATCAGCTCGTCGCGCGCGACATCGAGGCCGGACGGCTGCGCCGGCTCTTCGATTTCGCGCTGCCGCTGTCGATCGGCTATTACATCGTCTATCCGAACGAGCCGCGGCGTCCGGACGACATCGCGAAAACCGAGGCCTGGCTGATCCGCGAGGCGCGGCGCGACGGCGCGTAGCGCACGCACTCGCGCCCGCGCCCGCGCCCGCGCCCGCGCCCGCGCCCGCGCCCGCGCCGGAGTCGGAGTCGGAGTCGGAGTCGGAGCCGGAGCCGGAGCCGGAGCCGGAGCCGGAGCCGGAGTCGGAGCCGGAGCCGGAGCCGGAGTCGGCGCGGATCGCCGGATCGACCTGCCGGCAGGCGTCGCGCGCCGCCATCGCCCTCGCGACTTCACACGCCGTCGAACCTCCTCGCTCACCTTCGCGCATCCTCGTGCGCCCTCACGCGCCCGCGCCGCTCTCCCGCCGCTGCGCGCACGCCCGCGCCTGGAAGCGCCGATGCTCTTCCGCCGGCACGAGCGAGCCGCCCGTCGCCCAGATCACGTGCGTCGCCGCCTCCGGAACGATTCCGCGGCCGCGCAGATAGGCGCGCCCCGCCTCCGATCCCGCGAGCCACGCCGGGCCGCCGAACGCCGCCGCCGCGGACGGCTCGAGATCGATGCCCAGCCGCTCGCGCGCGTCGAGCAGATGCGCGAACAACTGACGATCGTCGACCGTGAACACGCCCGCCGCTTGCGCGCGCAACAGCGGACCGGCGAGATGCGACGCCTGCGCGACCGCCAGCCCGTCCGCCTCGGTCCGATTGTCGAGGCCGACGTCGTAGACGGAAACCGGATGCGCGCCGCCGCTCGCGAGCTGCACGAGCACGCAAGGCGACGCGGTGGGCTCGGCCACGAACACATGCACGTGCTCGCCGTACCGCGCTTTCAGCCCGTACGCGATGCCGCCCGGCGCGCCGCCGACGCCGCATGGAAGGTGGACGAACAGCGGATGGCGCGCGTCGACCGGGCGGCCCGCCTGCGCGAGCTGCGCGGCGAGTTCGGCGGCGGCCGTCGCGTAGCCGAGAAACAGCATCCGCGAGCCTTCGTCGTCGACGAAATGACAGCGCGGCATCCCGGCGGCCTGACGCCGCCCGGCGTCGACCGCCTTTGCGTAGTCGCCCGCGTGTTCGACCACGTCCACGCCGCGCGTGCGCAGGCGCGCCCTCTTCCACGCCTTCGCATCGGCGGACATGTGCACGACGGTCCGGAACCCGAGCGCCGACGCGAGCATCCCGATGCTCAAGCCGAGATTGCCGGTGCTGCCGACCATCACCGTATGACGCGCGAACAGCGCGTGCGCTTCGCCGCTCGCGAGCGCGCGCCGGTCGGCGCCGGCGCTGACGAGGCCATGCCGTTCGGCGATCGACTCGGCGAGCGCGAGCACCTCATGAAAACCGCCGCGCGCCTTGATCGACCCCGCAACCGGCAACGCGTCGTCGCGCTTGACGAACCACGCGCCCGCTTGCGCGTGATCGGCGCGCTTCAACGGCTCGGCCGGCTGCAACGGCGACGCGATGCGCCCGCCCAACGGCCGCAGTTCGGGAAACAGCTCGGCCAGCAAGCCCGCGCAGCGGTGCAGGCGCGCGCCGGCTTCGGCGAGATCGGCGGCGGTCGGCGCGAAGTCCGGCAGCGGCTCGCCCTGATGCGGATTGAGCCACAGCGTCGGCGAGCCAGCCTGAAGTATGGCTAATAGATTGGGATCTAGCGGAAGCGGTCGGACGTCGTGCATGAGCATGAAATAAAATGCGATAAAGAAGCGCTTATCGTACGACCCACGAGCGGCACGATGAAGCGATCAATTCTTGCAAATGCATAAGTCACGCTAATGGATATCAAGCTCGATGCGCCGCTGCTCGGCGCGCTGCGCTGCTTCGAGGCGGCGGGCCGGCTCGGCAGCTTCACGAAAGCGGCCGGCGCGCTGCATCTGACGCAAAGCGCGATCAGCCAGCAGATCCGCCAGCTCGAAGCGCGCCTCGGCTACCCGCTGTTCGTGCGCCATGCGCGCGGGCTCGCGCTGACGCCGAAGGGCAGCGTGCTGTACGAAGCGACCGCGACGGCGTTCGGTTCGCTCGGCCGGACGCTGCGGCAACTGAGCGCGCCCGACGCGCCGTTGCAGGTGAGCTGCCTGCCGTCGTTCGCGCTGCAATGGCTGATGCCGAGGCTGAGCGAATTTCATCGGCTGCATCCGCAGACGCCGGTGCGGCTGCGAGCGGAGTTTCACGCGATCGACCGCGAGACGATGCGCGCGGACGACATCGACGTCGCGATTCGCTGGGACCCGTTCGACTACCGCGCGCTGCACGTCGAGCCGCTGTTCGACGAGTATCTCGTCGCGGCCGCCGCGCCCGCGTATCTCGGCCGGCATCCGCCGCGCGCGACGGCGAAATGGATATCGAGCGTCGTGCCGCTGCACGATGCATCGGCGTGGCCGGATGCGCCGCGGTACGTCGAATGGCGGACGTGGCTCGATGCCGTCGTGCCGGGTTATGCGGGGGAGTTGCGGGGGCCGGAGTTCAATCTGGCGAGTCTCGCGATCGGAGCGGCGGTTGCCGGGCAAGGCGTGGTGGTGTGCCGGGAAGCGCTCGTCAACGACGAAATCGCGCGCGGCCGGCTCGTCAACGTGCTCGGATGTCGCGTGCCCGCTCCCGCGCAATACAAGGCGATTTGCGCGCAGCCGGAAGATGCGCGGGTCAAGATGTTCGTCGACTGGCTGCGGGCTGAATCGGACGATTATGCGGCGAGGCGACACACGGCGGCCGCGCGCGCGCCCGCGGCTTGAGCCGATGCCTTTCGATACGGAAAGAGAATGACGCGATCGTCCAGTTCCCTCTTGCGCGCACGCCTCGAGGAGCAAAGCGGCCTCCTGGATGTCGAACAGTTCATCTGAGTCAATGACGGCGCCTGGCCGGCAAGCGACCGCTCGCCGGCCGCCACGTCATCGTCCTTCGGTCTGCTTCGCTGTCCCGAGGGCAGCCTCGTCGGAGCCGGCCGGCATCGAGCGACGTCCCTTTGAACCGGCTCTCGGAATGCGGAAGCGATGAGGCAGGCCCGCGGGAATCGCCCACGTCAGTCCTTCTGGATATGGGCCGCCAGAAAGTCGATCAGCAAGCGCACACGCGGCAGAAGGCCGCGCCGGGACGGGAATACCGCATGGATCACGCCTCCCTTGGGCACCCAGCCCGGCAGGACGTCGACAAGGGTGCCGTCGCGCAAGTCATCCTCGACAACCATGCACGGCAGTTGCGCGATGCCGACGCCATGTAGAGCTGCATCGCGCAGCGCATGCATGTCGTCCGTGATGAAACGGGGGTGATGGCGCAATTGCGCTTCCACGCCCTGCGGCCCCACCAATTGCCATAGGTGGTGCCGTGGCGGCCCCCAGTCGACGCTCGGGACACCCGCCAGCTCGTCAGGGGACGTCGGCAAATCACGCCCGCCCAGCAAGTGAGGAGCCGCCACCAGCCGCTGCGGGCTGTCGCCGAGGACCCGCATGACAAGGCCGCTGTCTTCCAGCGGAGGGAAGCGCACGCGGAGTGCGAGATCGATGCCTTCGCTCAGCAGGTCGACGCGGCGGTTCGTGGCTTCCAGGTGCACCTGCACCTTCGGATGAATGGCCATGAATCGCGCCACCAGGCCGCTGACGCGATACTCGAGCAGCGCCGTCGGGCAACTGAGGCTGACGATGCCCTGCGGCTCGGCGTGCTTGCGCTCTATGACCTCGCGCGCCGCCTCGGCTTCCACCAGCACGCCGAGGCAGCGATCGTAAAACTCGCGCCCGGTTTCCGTGACGGTGAAATGACGCGTTGTCCGCTGCAACAGCCGCACATCGTATTGCGCCTCCAGCGCCGCGATACGCCGGCTCAGCGTCGACTTCGGCACGCCCAGCGCCCGCCCGGCCTGAGTGAATCCCCCGTGCTCGACCACCTTCACAAAATAATAGAGATCGTTCAGATCATCCATGATTGTTCCACGCATAGAACACTGAAGGCATTTTACGGGACTGGAAACCGGCTTGTTGCACGAATAGGATTTTGGTTCGTGCCGATCGGCCCCGTCGCGCAGTCATATGAGCGTGCCGGACGGCGGCCTTGACGAGCAGAACGCCGCGGGGCTCCGACGGATCGCCACACCGGGCCGCTTTCGCTCGCGCGCGACATTGCCCCGGAGGCGTCCCGAACCTGTCGGCACGAACCGATCCAGCGAAGCACTTCGATCGGGCGGCGATCCCGACCGCGCGCCTCGAGGCCGGCTCGAACGGATCGCCGGCGCCGAAGCGCGACGCCGGCCCGCGCATCGCCCGCCGGACGGATTGACCGGGCTTGCGGCCTGCGCCCGCCGCACGACCGGAGTCGGAAGTTCGCGGCAGCCGGAGATGAACCGCCGCAGCGATTGTCCCGACGCTGCGGGGATGCGCCAAGCATCGACCATCGGGACGCGTTGTCCACTTCTTGCACTGTTTCTGGAGGCCACCATGGCGAGCGAACCCATTCGCGACCCCGCAAGCGATCACCTGCTCACACCGTTGAACGCGGCATTCGTCATCATCGATTACCAGCCGGTCCAGGTGAATTCGATCGCGTCGATGGATCGTCAACTGCTGCTCGACAACATCGTGGGGGCCGCGAAGGCCGCGGTCGCATACAAGCTGCCGATCGTCCATTCGACGGTCAACGTGAAGACCGGCCTGAACAAGCCGCCCGTCCCGCAACTGCGCGCGGTGCTTGGCGATTACCCGACCTACGATCGCACGAGCATCAACTCGTGGGAAGACGTCGAATTCCGTCAGGCGGTCGAGGCAACGGGCCGCAAGAAGTTGATCATGACGGCGCTCTGGACGGAGGCCTGCCTGACGTTCCCGGCGCTCGACGCCCTGAAGGCCGGCTACGAGGTATACGTCGTCGTCGATGCTGTCGGCGGCACGTCCGTCGCGGCGCACGAAGCCGCGCTGCGCCGCATCGAACAGGCGGGCGGCAAGATGATCAGCGTCGCCCAACTGTTCTGCGAGCTTCAGCGCGACTGGGCACGCAGCGAAACCGTACCGGCGTTCATGAACCTGTTCATCGAAACCGGCGGCACGGCCGGCATCCAGTTCGCGTACGAGAAGAACTGACGTGTCCCGCGCGCGGCCGGTTGCACCCGTCCGCGCGCGGCCGCAACGCCCGCCGAATGCGCGGGACAGAAACTTTTCCACCTCCGATCGCCTGTAGCTACCCGCACGCGGCCCGATTCGGTCAATCTCTGCGCGCACGGCGCACGGCTGCTCCCAGCGGACGCCGCGCGAGCAGGCGCATCCATCCGCTCGAATGCCACGACAGCGACGGGCGCGCCGCCGCGCGCCATGCCGCCTTGCTCAATCGGCCATCGACGCGCACGCCGCACACATGCCTCAACAGCGATTCGCATCAGAAAACAGGATTGAACGAAGGCAATCCGGCGACAGTCGAGGCGACGCGAAGCGACGACAAAACGACTCACCGCTTCCGCCGCCCGCGCCGCCCCCAACCATCCCGAAGCCCCGGCATCACGCAGCATCCGAACCCAAAGGACCGCCCATGCCAACCCCGACGCCCCGCACGCCCCACCAGCCCCAACCCGTGCGCGCCGCGCTGGCCGCCTTCATCGGCACCACCGTCGAGTTCTACGATTACTACACGTACGCCACCGCAGCCGCGCTCGTGCTCGGCGACGTGTTCTTCCCGAGCGGCAACCGCTTCGTCAGCACGATGGCGTCGTTCGCGACGTTCTTCGTCGGCTTCGTCGCGCGCCCGCTGAGCGGCGCGGTGTTCGGCCATCTCGGCGACCGGATCGGCCGCAAGAAAATGCTCGTCCTGACGATGTTCCTGATGGGAATCGCGACGACCGGCATCGGCCTGTTGCCCGGTTACGCGACGATCGGCGTCTGGGCGCCCGCGCTGCTCGTGCTGCTGCGCATCCTCCAGGGCATCGCCGTGGGCGGCGAATGGGGCGGCGCGGTGCTGATGGCGAGCGAGCACGCGAGCGCCGCGCGCAGGACGTTCTTCGCGTCGTTTCCGCAGATGGGCAGCCCGGCCGGGCTGATCCTGTCGCTGCTCGCGTTCCGCTGCGTCACGTCGCTCGATCACGGCAGCTTCGTCGCATGGGGCTGGCGCCTGCCGTTTCTCGCGAGCTTCGTGCTGCTGCTGATCGGGCTGGCGGTCCGGCTCGGCGTCAACGAATCGCCGGAGTTCGAGCGCATGCGCGACAGCCGCGCGGTCGCCAGATTTCCGGTCGCCGAGGCGCTGCGCACCGCGTGGTATCCGATCGTGCTCGCCTCGGCCGCGACGACGATCGGCTCCGCCGGCTTCTTCTTCACGAACACGTTCATGATCTCGTACGTGACGACGTATCTCGGGATGTCGAAATCGCTCATCCTCGATTGCCTGTTCGCGGTCACGATCATCCAGCTGCTGTCGCAGCCCGTCTCGGCGCTGATCGCGCAACGCGTCGGCGAAACGCGCTTTCTGACCTGCGCGGCGCTGCTGTCGATGCTCACGCCGTATCCGATGTTCGTCCTCGTGCGCACGCACGATCCGGCCGCGATCGTCGCGGGCATCGCGTTCGCGGTCGTCACGCTGTCCGCGGTCTACGCGGTGATCGCCGGCTTCATGACGGCCGCGTTCCCGACGCGCGTGCGCTATTCGGGCATCTCGATCGCGTACCAGCTGTGCGCGCTCGTCGCGGGCGGCACCACGCCGCTCGTCGGCACGATGATCGCGCAGCGCTTTCGGGGCGAATGGCTGCCGCTCGCGCTGTTCTTCTCGCTGCTGTCATTCGTGTCGCTCGTCGGCATCGTCGGGCTTGGGCGGTATCGCCGCAAGCCGGGCGCAACCGCGCCGCATGCGCTCGCGGCGAATTCGTGAGCCCGCGCGGCATGCGGCGGCGCGCGCGCGGCGTCCGGGCGGCTGCGTCCTTCGCCGCATGACGCACGGCCGCCTGCGCCCGGCTTCCTCGGTATCGCGAAATCACGCGCGCGCGCTCGCCGCCGCCATTTCGGCAACATCGTCGGGCACGTGAAGGGCGTGACCGACATGTCGTCGCTCGATTCGTGGACGCGCGAGCAGTTCGATCCGACGATTGGCTGGCGCGACGTCGAATGGGTCCGGCTGCGGTGGGGCGGCAAGCTGATCGTCAAGGGCGTGCTCGATCCGGACGACGCGATCCGCGCGGTCGATGCGGGCGCGGATGCGCGCGTTGTATCGAACCACGGCGGCCGCCAGTTGGACGGCGCGATGTCGTCGGTCGAGGCATTGCCCGCCGTCGTCGACGCGGCCGGCAGGCGCGCCGAAGTGTGGCTCGACGGCGGCGTGCGCACGGGCCAGGACGTGCTGAAGGCGGTCGCGCTCGGCGCGCGCGGCACGATGATCGGCCGCGCGTTCCTCTATGGCGTCGCCGCGCGCTCTTCAGCAAGCGGCGCGTGCGCGACAGCCGCGCGCCGCAAGTCGTCGAGCGGCCGATCGACGCGCCCGGCCTCCGGATGCCGATGCACCGGCACGAGCGCTCGCATCGCGATCCCGCGCATCAGTGGTTGCGCGAGCGTGCCGCGGCCTCGGCGTGACGCGTTGCCGGTTCGCGCGCGGCGCGCCGCACTGGTCACGCCGGCCGCGCGCGCCGCGCTCGAGCGCGCGCATGCGCCCGCCGCCGGCTATTGCGCGAGCTGCAGATCCGCGATCGCCGCCGCGAGAAAGCGCGCCGCCTCGCCGCCCGTGACGACGCGATGATCGAACGTCAGGCTGAGCGGCAGCACCCGATGCACGGCCGGCGCGCCGTCCGCGGCGACGACCGCGTCGTGCACGCGCCCCGCGCCGAGAATCGCGACGGTCGGCGGCACGACGACGGGCGCCGCGTACTTGCCGCCGATCATCCCGAAGTTCGACAGCGTGATCGTGTTGCCGCGCAGTTCGTCGGGCGGAATCCTGCGCGCGCGGATGTCGGCGCGCATCCGGTCGAGCCCGCGGCGCAGGTCGGCGGCGTCGCGATGCGCGACGTCGCGCAGCACCGGCACGAAGAGGCCGTCCGGCAGATCGACCGCGATGCCGACGTCGATCTTCGCGACGACGTGCCGCCGCCCCGCCTGCCCGTCGAACCACGCATTGAGCCCGGGCTCCGCGCGGCAGCCGGCGACGAGCGCGCGGACGAGGCGCATCGTCACGTCCGCGCCCGCGGGCCACGCGTGGATGTCGGCGTCGTCGATCACGGTCGCCGCGGCCACCTCGCTTTGCGCGCGCGCCATGTTCTGCGCCATCGCGCGCCGCACGCCGCGCAGCACTTCGGGCGGCCCGAGCTCGGCCAGCACCTTCGCGACGCGCTGCACGTCCGCCGCGGTGATCACGCCGTCCGCGCCGGACGGCGTCACCATCGCCAGATCGACGTCGAGCTTGCGCGCGAGCGCGCGCACCGCCGGGATCGCCTTGAGCGCGCCGGCACCCGCGCCGAGCGCCGTGGGCGGCTCTTGCACGACGTGCTCGCCCACCGTCATGCGGCCGACCACCGTCCCCGCATCCTCCCCGCCGCCTTCGCCTTCGAACGCGACGAGCGGCGCGCCGAGGTGAACGATGTCGCCCGGCTGCCCGAACAGCTTCGCGACGCGGCCAGATTGCGGCGACGGAATCTCGACGATCGCCTTCGCGGTTTCGACGGACACGAGCGGCCGGTCCGCGTCGATCGTGTCGCCCGCCTTGACGTGCCATTCGACGATCTCCGCTTCCTGCAGGCCTTCGCCGAGATCGGGCAATTTGAAGATCTTCATGTCGTCACGCCGCCTCCAGCGTTTTCCTGGCCGCATCGACGATCCGCGCGACGCTCGGCATGTACTGGCTTTCGAGCCGGAAGAGCGGCACGACGATGTCGTAGCCCGTCACGCGCTGCACGGGCGCGAGCAGCGAATACAGGCAGCGCTCGGCGACGAGCGCGGCGATTTCCGCGCCGAAGCCCGCCGTGCGCGGCGCCTCGTGGACGATCACGCAGCGCCCCGTCTTCGACACCGACGCGACGATCGTATCGGCGTCGAGCGGCTTGAGCGTCGCGACGTCGATCACTTCGGCCGTCACGCCGTCCTGCGCAAGCTGATCGGCGGCCGCCTGCACCTCCTGCAGCGCCGCGCCCCAGCTGACGAGCGTGACGTCGGCGCCGTCGCGCAGCGTGAAGCACGTGTCGAGCGGCAGCGCTTCGCCGTTGTCTTCGACGGGCTGCCTGAACAGGCGATACAGCCGCGACGGCTCGAAGAACATCACCGGGTCCGGATCGCGAATCGCCGCGAGCAGCAGCCCGTATGCGCGCGCGGGCGTCGACGGAATCACGACGCGCAGGCCCGGAATATGCGCGAACAGCGCCTCGGGGCTCTCCGAGTGATGCTCGGGCGCGTGAATGCCCGCGCCGCACGGCGCGCGGATCACGAGCGGGCACGACAGACGCCCGCGCGTGCGATGGCGCAGCCGCGACGCGTGGTTGAGCACGTGATCGATCGCCGGATAAACGAAGCCGGTGAACTGAATTTCGGCGACGGGCCGCAGCCCCATCGCCGCCATGCCGATCGCGGCGCCCGCGATCGCCGTTTCCGCGAGCGGCGTGTCGATCACGCGCTGCGCGCCGAAGCGCGCCTGCAAGTCGACGGTCGCGCGAAACACGCCGCCGTTCGCGCCGATGTCCTCGCCGAGCAGCACGACGGACGGATCGTGCGCGAGCTCGTACGCGAGCGCGAGATTCACGGCTTCGACGAGGTTCAGCTCAGCCATGATGAAGCTCCGCGGCCGGCGCGAACGCGAGCGCCGTCGCCAACTGTTCCCGCATCGCATGCGGCAGGCTCGCGTACAGATGATCGAACATCGCCGACGTGTCCGGCTGCGGCACCGCGAGGTAGGCGCGCACCGCTTCGTCGACCTGCGCGTGGCACGCCTTGCCGAGCGCTTCGTCCCGCGCATCGTCCCAGACGTTGCGGCGCATCAGATGCTTGCGCAGCCGCAGCAGCGGCTCCAATTCCCATTGCTTGCCGACCGCATCGGCATCGCGATAGCGCGTTGCGTCGTCCGCCGTCGTGTGATCGCCGAGCCGGTAGCTGAGCGCCTCGACGAGCGCCGGGCCGCCGCCGCCCCGCGCGCGCTCGATCGCTTCGCCCACCGCCTGCCGCACCGCGACCACATCGTTGCCGTCGATCTGCCGCCCTTCGATGCCGGCTGCGATCGCCTTTTGCGCGAGCGTGCGCGCGGCGGTCTGCCGCGCGCGCGGCAACGAGATCGCCCACTGGTTGTTGTTGACGACGATGACGAGCGGCGCGCGCCACGCGCCCGCGAGGTTCATCGCTTCGTAGAAGTCGCCCTTCGACGTGCCGCCGTCGCCGAGCATCGCCACGGCGACGCGCGCTTCGCCGCGCAGCGCGAACGCATACGCGGCGCCCGCCGCATGGCACACCTGCGTGCCGATCGGCACGCAGTTCGGAAAATCCAGCCGCGCGGCCGCGAAATCGCTGCCGCGCTCGTCGCCGCCCCAATACAGCAGGCTTTCCGTCATCGTCACGCCGCGCAGGAACTGCGCCGCGTGATCGCGATACGACGGAAACAGCACGTCGTCGGCGCGCATCGCGCTCGCCACGCCCACGCCGATCGCCTCTTGCCCGATCGACGACGCGAACGTGCCGATCTTGCCGGTGCGCTGCAGCGCGACCGCTTTCGTGTCGAACGCGCGCGTCAGCACCATCGCGCGATAGAGCGGCAGCAGCGCCGCCGCGTCCTGCGCGAACGCGGGCAGCGACTGTACCGGCTCGCCGTCCGGGCCGAGGTATTGCGTGTAATCGATGTCGAAGCTGGCGATCGTGGTCATCGCGGGCCCCCCGTTTTTCTGGATGCCGAACTATCGATCGAACGCCGTTTGACGCGAACGCCGGACGCGGCGTGCTCCGCCCGGTTTCCTTCGATTCGCCGCCCGAACGCCGCGCGGCGCACCGAGGCGATTGCGCCGACCATTGACGCGCGCCGGCATTCGAGCGCGCGCGCCGCCGGACGCGTTCGCGTCAATGCGATCGGCATCGCGCCGCACGTAACTGGATTTTAGGCAATCGGATCGGCGGCAAAGGGAGGGGTTTGCACGCGGTCGGCCGCGGATTCGGCGGGCGCGCGCTCGCGGGGAAAGATGCGGCTTGCGCATTTCGGGATTCGCTCGTGCCGATCGGTTCGGATGACGTGACCGGCGAAGCAGTCAACCGGAAAAATTGACCCGCCGCGCCGCGACAGTCATGACGCAGTGCGGCAGGTCGATCAACCATACAACATGGGCCGATTGCTGCATTTTCTCGAGATCGGAAAAGGCCGGACGTCGAATAGCCTTTCCGACTTAAAAGTTAGACGATTCCGCGCGAAACGTCTGTCAATTTTGGTCAGATCGCCGCGGGAAATCCTTCGCACGGCGCTTCTTTCCTGGCGGATTCACGATCGCCGCGCGCCGAGCATGGCGTTTTGCGCGCCTCGGCGACGACGACGCCCGCGATGCGACGCCCGAGGGCCGAGGACGCCGCCGCCCCGGCGTACGCGCCGGGTTCGACGTTTGCATGCGGCGTCACCCGCATGCGTCCCCGCGCTGCCCGCGCCCGTCGAACCGAATCGCGTGCGCGCGGTTCGGCGAATCACAGATTCAGCACGATCGTCAGGCTCGGCGAGCTGCCCGAACCGGTCGCATTGTTGTTGTTCTGCTGAGTCGGATCGGTCATCCGCGTGATCGGCATGCCGGCAACCAGCGTTTTCGACGCGCCCTGCGGGTTGCGCGGGTTTCCGGACACGGTCTGCGACGCGACGCCGCCCATCGATCCGCCGCTGTCGCGGCTCGACGCCGGGATGATCGTCGCGACGTTGTGAACCGGCCCGCCGCCCACGAAGAGATGGATGACGTTCGGAAAATAGGCACGCTGGCCGCGCGGAGCAGCGGGCGCTCGGATTGCAGCGATGCGAACACTCGATGTATTCGCGACAAGCATGACGCGGCGATCGGCCCTTCCGGCGGCCAGCCGCACGAATGGATCGTCAGGATCAGGAGAACGCGGCATGCCGGCCGCCGTGCGGCGTCGCGCGGCGGACGCTCGGCAACGCCGCCCGGTTTCGCCAAGTTCGCGCATCCGTATCCTCCATGCCGGCATCGCGCGACTATTTGGGGCGATGTCATCGCTTGCGCCGGCAACGGATCGCGTTGCATCGCCGTCGATACGAGCGACGGCGCCATCGCCGAGTGAATCGCTTCATCCGGTGATTAGCATCCCGTATGTCGCAATCGCGATATTGGATTTTGTCAGTTAGTAACCTTAGAGTAACTTGACTTCAAACGATATTCGTCTATCGCCACCAAAAAACCATCCACACTCATTTATTCCATTAATACCGATCTTCATCGGCTTCCATCCGTTTCAAGCATTTTCTTGCCGAAAATCGTCGCTTTTCATCCGATTCCGTGACGGTATCCACGCCCGTACGCGATAACGTCCGCATCGCGTCTCGACAGCGCGCCCGCCGCGCCACGCCTGCGTTTCCGGCTCCGGCGCAGGCCGATCGACATCCATGATCGCAGGCACCGTGCCGACGTCGCGCGCGGCACGCGCAAACACCGCTCGCCGCATAAGCCCGCCGAATGAAGTCGAAATAATGAATGGATTCGCACTCAAGCCCGTTTGTCACTTTTCGTGAGCTTCCCGTGCAGCATCGGAATCGGATCGGATAAGATTATTTACCATTATTTTATTAAGATCTTAAGTCGGCTATGGAATACTGACGGCGATGGTTGTAAAGCGCATGTGAGAGCGCATTGATTTCCGCTGATCGGAGTGCTGCTGCACCGTATTGCCTTGCCGATGAACCGATTACCGCACATGAAAAACAGGAACTGCGACGCGTGCCGGCTCGCCCGGGACCGGTTTCGGATTCGCGCACGCGAAGGAAAGCGAACCCGGCGGTCGCCGCGCCCCGCCGCGTCGGCGCCCGCGATCCGCGCCGAGCGGATCGGCCGCGGGGCGCGCGCATTCCCCGCCTGCCCGACGTCGCGCCCGCCCCGCGATACACCCTGTCGTCACCTTCCGCATGCGACGCAACAGCCATCGTCCAGATCCATACCCAGCACCGGGCTCATGTCGCCGAATCGCGATGCAGCGCCCGCGCGACATCGGCGCTTCGTCAGCGAAAGGGCAAGCGCCGCTCGGAATTTCGAAACATGACCGTTCTTGAGGTGGGAAATATGTCCGAGGTGGGGATAAGAAATTTGAATCACCTGCGCGTTTTCATGGCGATTGTCGAGAAGGGCAGTTTCACTGCGGCGGCGGAGTGCCTGAGCATGTCGAAGTCGCTGGTCAGCGAATACCTGAGCCGGCTCGAAGCCGAAATCGACACGCAGCTGGTGATGCGCAGCACCCGCCGGATTGCGCCGACCGATGCCGGCAATAAACTGTATTCGGCATCGCAGGAGTTCGTGAGCGGCCTGTACGACGTGATCGGCAGCATCCGCCGCCTGCGTCACGAATCGACGGGCCTGTTGCGCGTCGCGGCGCCGAGCGGCTTTTCCACCGCGCATCTAAGCTCGATCGCCGCGACGTTCATCCATCAGCATCCGCAGATCGAGCTCGAAATCGTTTGCAACGACGATGAAATCGATTTGGTCGGCGAGCGCGTCGATCTCGCATTCGAGACGGGCTGGCCGAAGAAAAAAGGCTTCCGGATGAAGATGCTCGGCGCGTTCGATCAGATGCTCGTCGCGTCGCCCGAGTATTCGCGCAAGCATGCGGTGCCGAGGCATCCGGACGATCTGCCCGGCTCGCACTGGATCGGGCACGGCGGGCTCGCCAATCTCAGCTATTCGGTGTTCGGCAACGAGGGCCGATCGGTACGGGTCCAGACCAGCGGGCGGCTGAAAGTGAAGAGCGTGCTGCTCGCGCATCAGATGGCGCTCGCGGGCGCGGGCATCAGCGCGTTTCCCGATTATCTGGTGGCCGAGGACTTGCGGGAGGGGCGTCTGCACCGGCTGCTGCCGACGTGGACGATGCCGAAGGGCGGCATCTATGCGTTCCGCACGTCGCCGCGGCAGGCGTCGGTTCGCGAGCGCCTGTTTCTCTCGGCGGTCCAGGCGTATCTGGCCGGCCTGTCCGGCGAGCACTCGCGGGCGGGCGCGGCTCCGACCTAGCCGCGGATGGCGGCCGGCTGCGCGGGCGGCGTCGAACGCCGCCCGCGCATCGCGGCGATCACGCGCGCGCCGCTTCTCGCTCAGCCCGCGTTTCAGCCCGCGTCCATCCACCGTCGACGGGACCGAACCACAGATGAACATGCCCGGTGCCGATGCCGTTCTCATACTCGCTGAAGCGGCGCGCTCGCGCCGCGCACGCGCGCGCGCCGATCGCGCCCGCCATCATCAGATAGTGGCCGAAGTTCGCCTCCGGATCGAAGCGCAGGAATTCCGACATCGCATCGATCACCCGATCGTGCCGCCCTTGTTCGAGCCACGCGATCCGCCGCTCGTCGGCCGCGCGCGCGGCGGGCGTCACGATGTTCGACGCGGCGCCCGCCATCCGGCGACGCAGTTCGGCGAGCGGCCAGAACGCGTGCGACAGCCCGCCCGAAGCGACCAGCAGCACGTTGCGATCGAGCCGCGAGATCGCCTGCGCGACGATCTCGCCCATCCGCAGGAAATCGTCGGTCGTCGCGGTCTGGCACACGGACATCGAAATCCAGCGTTTGTCGGGACGGCCGAGATAGGTCCACGGATTGAGCGTCGCGTAATGAATCGGCAGGCACGGATCGTCGACCGCGGCGATCCAGCACGCGCGCCGCGTCGCCAACTCGGCAATCGCGCGCGCGAGCTCGGGGTCGCCCGCCAGATCGTACGGCAGTTGCCTGATCGCGTTCGGCATCTCGTCCGACGTGAAGCGGCCCGTGCGCCGCGCGTGCGCGGTGACGACCGCCTCGGTCGTCGTTCGCCAGTGGCTGTCGAGAACGAGCACCGTATCGTAGTCGTGCGCGTCGAACACTTCGCGCCGCAATCGCGCGAGGCCGGTCGCGAGCGTGAAGTCCCGGCCGTCGTTTTCGCGCAGGCGCACGGCCCGCGGCATCATCACGACGGGCGCGTGCGAAATCAGGCCGGCACCGATGATCTTTCCCATGAATAGGCATCCTGTTCGATGAGTGGGTGAGCGTGCGAACGAAGGGGTGTCACGGCACGAGCAGCAGCTTGCCGGTCGTGCGGCGGGCCGCGAGATCAGCATGCGCGCGGCGCGCTTCGGCAAGCGGATACGTGCCGCCAATCCGGATCTTCAGCGAGCCGTCCAGGACGCCGTCGAACACTTCGCCGGCACGCCACAGGAATTCTTCGACGGTCGCGCGGAAGTGCTCGAGATACGGACGCGTCAGCGTGAGCGAGCCGCCCCACAGGAGCCGCATCACGTCGACGGGCGGCACCGGGCCGCTCGCGCCGCCGAAGATCACGAGCGTGCCGCGCATCCTGAGGCTCGCGAGGCTCGCGTCGAACGTCGCCGCGCCAACGCCGTCGTACACCGCGTGCACGCCTTTGCCGTCCGTCAGCCGGCGCACCTCGGCGGCAAGATCGTCCGTGGCGCGATGAAGAAGCACGTCGTCCGCGCCGTTGCTGCGCGCGAGCGCCGCCTTCCCGGCGCTCGAGACGGTGCCGATCACCCGCACGCCGCGCCGTTTCAGCCATTGCGTGAGCAGCAGCCCGACGCCGCCCGCCGCCGCGTGAACGAGCACGACGTCGCCCTCGCGCGCACGGTACGAATCGTTGACGAGATAGTGCGCGGTCATTCCCTGCACGAGCGCGGCGGCGGCCGTCTGCAGATCGATGCCGTCCGGCACGGCGATCGCCTTGTCCTCAGGCACGATCACGCGCGTCGCATAGCTGCCCATCACGGTCGTCCACGCGACGCGATCGCCCGGCTTGAACCGCGTGACGTTCGGCCCGACCGCGATCACGCACCCCGCGCCTTCTTCGCCCGGCGTGCCGGGCAGCGGCATCGGATAGCGGCCCTCGCGGCGATACAGATCGATGAAGTTCACCCCCGCCGCGGCGAGCTCGACGAGCAGTTCGCCTTCGCCCGGCTCGCGTCCGGCGCGCGTCACGTATTCGAGAACGTCGGGGCCGCCCGTCTCGCGGATTTCGATTGCTTGCATCAGTTCGCTCCAGAAGTTCGTCAAGGGATCAGCCCGCCGGCACGCCGTCGAGCTCGACACGATAGAGGTCGAGCCAGTCGTTGAGCCGGCTGCTCGACTCCAGCAGGATTCGTTCGAATTCCGAAAGGCTGCCGGTGGCGGTCTTCGCGGTCAGGTTGCGCAACGCGCCGGCGTCGATGAAAGGCTCGAGCGGCGCGCGGCCGGCCGCGATCGCGCGATTCAGCCGCTCGATCAGGCCGCGGTCGTAGCCCGGCGTCTGAATCGACGGATACGCGGCCTTTTTGCGGCTCAGCACCGAATCGGGCAGCAGGTCGGCCGCCGCCGCGCGCAGCAACGCCTTCTCCTGGCCGCTGAACGTCTTCATCGACCACGGGATGTTGAACACGTACTCGACGAGCCGGTGATCGCAAAACGGCACGCGTCCTTCCAGGCCGCTCGCCATCCCCATCCGGTCTTTCTTGTCGAGCAGCACCGGCAGCCAGCGCGTGAGCGTCAGATAGTGCAGCTCGCGCGTGCGGCGGTCCTCCGCGCTCTCGCCGTCGAGACGCGGCACCTCGGCGAGCGCCGCGCGATAGAGCTGCGCTTCGTATTCGCCGAGTTTCAGCTCGTCGATGAAAGCCCGGTGAAACAGCGCGCGCGGATCGAGCCCGCGATGCGCGCCCAGCTTGAGCCACGGAAAGGTCTGCGCGCGGCGCGCGACGGGATCGGAGAACCACAGGTAGCCGCCGAAGATCTCGTCGGCCGCCTCGCCGGACAGCGCGACGCTCGCATGCTGGCGGACCTCGGCGAACAGGCGGTACAGCGAAACGTCGAGATCGGCGAAGTTGAACGGCAAGTCCCACGCGCGCAGCACCGTTTCGCGTACCTGAGGATCGAGCAGCCCCGCCTGGTCCAGCTCGATCGTGTGATGGTCGCTGCCGATGTGCCGAGCGACTTCCAGCGCGAACGGCGCATCGGCGGTGGGCCGGATCGGATCGGCGCGGAAGTTCCGCGTGTGGCCGGTGAAATCGACGCAGAACGTCGCCAGCGCGCCGCCGCCGTTCGCGCGCCGCTGCTTCTGCGCGAGCGCGGCGACGGTGCTCGAATCGACGCCGCCCGACAGCAGCGCGCACAGCGGCACGTCGGAGATCATCTGGCGCGACACGATGTCGTCGAGCAACGCGCGGATCGTCGCGATCGTCGTCGGCAAGTCGTCCGTGTGCGGGCGCGCTTCGAGCGCCCAATAGCGTTCCTCGACGAGGCCGCCGCGCCGCACGCGCAGCAGATGGCCGGGTTTCACCTCGCGCATCCCGGAGAACGGCACCTGCCCCGGCGTGCGCAGGAACAGCAGCGCGTCGCACAACCCCTCCGACGACGTGCGCGCGCGCACGTCCGGATGCGCGAGGATCGCCTTCGGCTCGGAGCCGAAGATCACGCCGTCCGCCGTCGGATAATAGAACAGCGGCTTCACGCCGAGCCGGTCGCGCACGAGCAGCAACTCGTCGCGCGCCGTGTCCCAGATCGCGATCGAGTACATCCCGTTGAGGCGATCGACGAACGCCGCGCCCCATTCGAGATACGCGCGCAGCACGACCTCGGTGTCGCAGTGCGTGTCGAACCGGTGGCCGAGCGCGCCCAGCTCGGCCCGCAGTTCACGGAAGTTGTAGGTCTCGCCCGCATACGAGATGACCGCGCGCGGCAAGCCGCGCGGCCCGCGCTCGGGCGTGAGCATCGGCTGCGCGCCGCGCTCGAGATCGATGATCGACAGCCGCCGGTGCCCCAGCGCGGCGTGCGTGTCGAGCCACACGCCGCGCGCATCGGGCCCGCGGCGCGCGAGCGTATCGGTCATCGTGCCGACGATCGGCGCTTCGTTGCGCAGATCGCGGGAGAAATCGATCCATCCGGTGATGCCGCACATGATTGCTCCTCGAAAATGAAAATGTCAGGGTTCGAGCGGCGTGCTTCGGCCGTGCTGCCACGGGCCTCGCAGCCAGCCCGACGCGTCGTAGTCGTCCATGCAGTGCCGCGCGAACGCCTCGCAGTCGGCGAGCTGGCCGGACCGGGTCGCCCATGTCAGCGAGTCGAGCCGGATCTGGTCGAAGTTGCCGGAGTAATGCGTTTCGTAGACCGAATGACGCGAGCCGAACTCGCTGCCGGTTGCATCCCAGATCAGCTTGAAGAGCTTGATCCGCTGCGCCGGTTCGAGCGCCGCGCCGCGGTAGTACGCGTCGATCAGCCCCTTCACCTGCGGATCGAGCAGATCGGCCGCGCCGGACACGGTGACGAGCGGCGAGCCGCCGAGCGCGGTCTCCATCAACTCGCGCACGCGCTTCCAGATCTGCGGCACCTGAATGCGCAGCGCGCTCGCATACTGGAGCTTCGGCACGACGACGCCGCTCGGCGCGCGCTCGGGATCGCGCGCCATCGCGGACGTGATCGTCTTCAGCAGGTGCCATAGCGCGATCAGCTCGCCGAGCGCCGCCTGAATGCCGCGAAACGATTGGGTGCCGTTCGCTTGCGTGCCGAGCGACAGCAGGCCGATCATCAATTCGAGCTTCACCGCGAGCCGGATTCCCGACTGGAAGTTGTAGAGATTCGCGAAGCCCGACGCCGCATAGAAGCCCGTGGCGCGCTTCACGTCGCGATAGACGAGCACGTCTTCCCACGGAATCAACGCGCGATCGAAGATCAACACGCCGTCGTTCTCGTCGAAGCGGCTCGACAGCGGCGCGTCGAACGGGCTCGTCGCGGCCGCTTCGTACGAGGGCCGGCACATCAGGCTCAGGCCCGGGTTATCCATCCGCGCGAAGAACACGACGGCGAAATCGTCGGCCTTGCCGGGCTCGAGCAGCGCCGATGCGACGGGCGCGACGAACGTCGCGTTGGTGAGCGCGCCCGCTGTCGCGAGCATCTTCACGCCGCTCACGACGATCCCGCTGTCGGTCTCGCCGACGACGTGCACGAACACGTCGCGCATGTCGTGGATCGCCTTGCTGCGATCGAGCGGCGGATTGATGATCGCGTGATTCAGATACAGGCCGCTGCCCGCGAAGCGCTTGTACCAGTCGGCCGCGTTGCGGCGAAAGTCGCCGTAATAGTCGGCGCCCGCCTCGAGCCCCGACATGAACGCCGCCTTGTAGTCGGGCGTGCGGCCCATGAAGCCGTAGGTCATCCTCGACCACAGCTCGATCGCGTCCTGCGCGGCGAGCAGATCGTCGGCCGATTCGCTCGGCTTGAAGAAGCGGTGCGTGATCTGCCCGTGCCTGTCGGGCGCGGTCAGCCGCTCGCGATGCTCGCCGTGCAATGCGTCGTACAGCGAAGCGATGCTGCGCGCCGCGTTGCGAAACGCGCGGTGCGACGTGACGTCGGCGATCCGTTCGCCGCCGAGATACACGTTGCGCCCGTCGCGCAGGCTGTCGAGATAGTCGTTTCCCGTCATCAACGTCATGATCGTTCCTCCGTCGGCGAATGCGTCAGGCAGCCGCGGCCGCGCCGGCCGCCGCATCGCGCGGCTGCTTCGACAGGTGCGGGTTGCGCAGCGGCGGTTCGCCGTGAATGTGCACGCGGCGCAGATGGCGGCCGGTGCGGCTCGTGAAGCGCTCGCGGCCGTGCAGCAGCGTGAAGTTGTCGGTGAACGCGACGTCGCCCGTCTGCCAGCGGTGCGCATAGTGCGCGCGCGGATCGTAGAGCGCGCGCTTCAGGCTGCCGAGCAGCGCATCCTGCTCGCCGTCGGCGATGCCGCCGAATGTGTAGCGGGACGGATTGATGAATGTCGGATCGTCCGCGATCGACGGCTCGCAAAAGCGCAGGATCGGGAATTCGCGGCGCGGATGCCTTTCGACGATCGGCGCTTCGACGGTGTTGCTGTATAGCTCGACCGTGCGTTGGTAGCGGCCGTGCGCGCGCTGCCAGAGCGCGCGCGTCTGCGGCGTGGCGATGCGCAACGCCTCGGCCGTGCTCGAGAACGTCGTGCGCCCGCCGTCCGCTTCGCCGATCGCCTGCACGCACTGGAACACCTGGAATTCCGGCACGGTCTCCAGATACATGCCGTCCCAGTGCAGCGGCACGTAGCTGCTCGCGAACACGTGATCGACGGGGTCGGCCTGCTCGAGCAGTTCGAGCACCGCGCCGAACGGCCACATCATGATTTCACCGAACGTCGCGCAATAGCGCGTCATGCTTGCCGCGTCGACGAAGCTGTCGAAGCCGCGCAGCACGACGAGCTGCTGGCTGCGCACCAGCGCACGCAGCCACTCGATCGACAGCTCGCCGACATGCATGCCCGCGCGGCGCGGCTTCACGAGCACGCCGAACGAACAGGGCTCGCCGGCGTCGCTCGTCAACGGTTCGAGCGACACCGCTCGCTGCAGGAAAAAGTCGCTCATACAGCCTCCTCGGATGCGATCAGGGCGTGGGCGGCATCGGCTGGCGCGCGTGCGCCGCCGGCGGCGGCAAGCGGAAGGAGGCCGTCGCCGGCGACGCGCGAGCGCTCGATTTCGTAGTGGCTGGGCCGGCCGTCGCGCATCGCAACGCGCCCGCCGAGCAGTTCGACATCGCGGCGCTTCATCAGCGCGAACTGATCGCCGAGGTCGACCGCGACGCCGTGCCAAGGCGTCAGCCAGCTGTCGCGCGTCGGCATCATGTGGACGCCGATCTTCAGGCTCGCGGCCGGCTGCGGATGGATCGACAAGCGGATCGCATCCGGGAACCGCGTCGCGAGCAGCGCGCCCCAAGCCCAACTGCGCTGGATCACGCCGAGCGCGCGCGTTTTCGAATCCTTCTGCAGCGCGGCTTTCGAGCCACGATAGTCGGGCGTGAAGCCGTCCTCGAACATGAAGCGGGTGATCGCGCGGTACAACAGCGTGCCCTCCTCCTCGCGCATCAGCTTCTGCTTGATCGCGTCGATCGGATCGGCGAATTCGCCGACGAGCCGTCGCCGCATGTCGTCGAAATTCGACGCGCGTCGCGCGAATGCCTCGAAGTTCTCCAGGTTGTAGGTCGACAGATGATCCGCCCGCAGCGCCGCGATGAGTTGCCTGAGCGCATGCTGATACGCGGTGATGTCGCGGTCGTCGACGCGAATCAGATCGCCGAACACGCGGCCGTCCGAGCAGATCGTCAGCTTCGCGCCGGGTGCATGGAAGCCGCGAATCCGCTCGCACAGCTCGTTCAGGAATGACAGCGACAGGCGTTCGGCCATGTCGGGCAGGCGCCCCAGCACCTTGTTCGGATTCGGCGATTTCGCCGGGAACGCGGGCAACACGAATTCGATCGGCCGCGCCGCGTCGACGAACGCACGGATTCTCGGGAGCTGAACCGCGTGGATCTGCTCGACCTCGTGACGGATGTCCGAATCCGTCGTGTATTCCGGATATCGCCGGTGAATCCTGAGGATCTCGCCCAGGACCGCCAGCGCAATCTCGTTGTTCCGGTCGCATTTCATGAATTTCGACCTCGCTTATCAATGGTTAATGGCGAGGTCGAATTCTATTTTTCATTCTAAATCCGAAAAACACGAATTAATCGAAATAACTGTTCGGAGAATTTGCTTACATGACGGTCAAAAAAAAAACGCCTCGAACAGTTTTTCAGGCGCGGCGAATCGGGATCGACGGCGCGACGGACGATCGGTCCGGACCGGCTGCCTGCAAGGGGAATGGGGTGCCTGAAGGGCGGAGCGGAAAGCGGTATCGGACAGCGCTTCAAACGGCTTTTTTGCGACCGAATAATACGATCAATTAATCTTGTTTTTGTTTACTGTCGCGTCACTCGATTACCAAATCAAAACATCGAGATAAAATCTCAAATACCCAATTGACCGGAGAGCGCCATTCCGGAGACCGGCATACTCGGACGGGCGACATGAAGACGAACGGCGCAATAAGCAATGGCCGGCCGCGACCGCCGCCGCATTGCGCCGCGCCCGAGGCACGCGACGGCAAGCCTGCCGCCCGTCGAATCGATTCGCGGCGACGCGATCCGTCCCGGCCCTTCGCCGCCGTTCCCGTTCCGAGCAGCGGCGATGCGGGCGCCATGCCGACGCA
The DNA here is from genome assembly GCF_000012365.1 of Burkholderia thailandensis E264. NCBI lineage: Bacteria > Pseudomonadati > Pseudomonadota > Betaproteobacteria > Burkholderiales > Burkholderiaceae > Burkholderia > Burkholderia thailandensis. The sequence continues at coordinate 276,978 of NC_007650.1, read as the reverse complement.
TGACGCCCGCGCCGACGTCAAGCCGCGACGCCGATGCCGAACACGTGCATCTTGCCCGCGCTTACCTGCCTCGGCAGCGTGACGCTCGTCACGATCTTGCCGGCCGGCACCGGAATCTTCTGCGCGAAGATATAGGTCTTCACGTTATCTTTCTGACCGTTGCCGGCATTGCGATAGGCGCTCGTCACCGCGATCGCCGATTTCGCGCCCGCGCTGCCGCCGTTCAGCGTCCAGTCGTCGAACGACAGCATGACCTGCGCGCTCGTCCCGTCCGCGAAGTTCACGCGCGCGACGCCCGTGCTGGGCCCGTTGTTCGACGCGCCGAGCACGACGACGCTCGTGCCCGCCGAGCCCGGCGGCAGCATCACGGTCTGGCCGACCGTCACCGCGTTGTCGAGCGAAGACGCGCCGCCAAGCACGAAGCTCGCGCCGCCGTATGTGAACGGCGCGCCTGGCCGCACGCCCGCCTGCGCGAGCGCGTTCGCCGAGTAGCTGAACAGGCTGCCGTCGAAATCGGCGCCCTGGCCGTCGGCGTTCGTCGCGCCGTCGGCGCTGATGCCGCGGTTGTTGAAGCTGTCCACCACATCGCGCGCGATGGGCACGCCGAACGACGGCGGCGCCTCGCCCGCGCCCCATTGCGACGGCGCGCCGCCCATCTTGAAGTGCATCACCGCGCCGCCCTCGAGCGCATCGAGCGCGATCCACGGGCTCGTCTGCGCGCGGCCGTTCACGGCGACGCTCTGCACGTAGCCCGACGCGGGCGCGCCCGGCGCGCGGATCTTCAGCGTCTTGCCGCTGCCGAGCCGCACGTCGATCGCGTGGAATTGCGGACTGCCGATCGCGAAGCCCCCGACGCCCGGAATCTGCGGGTACAGCCCGAGCGCGGCCCACACGTACCAGCCCGACACCGCGCCGAGATCGTCGTTGCCGGGCAGCCCGTCGGGCTTCGTGCTGAACGCGGTCTGCATGATCTGCCGGACCACGCGCTGCGTGCCGGACGGCGAGCCCGCCCAGTTGTACAGCCACGGCACCTCGAACGTCGGCTCGTTGCCCATGTAGAAATTCGGCAGGCTCATCCCCGCGTTCAGCACCGTGAAGAACTTGTCGAGTCGCGGCACGACCGCCTGATTGCCGCCGAGCTGCGCAAACAGGCCGGCAGGATCGTACGGCACCATCCACGTGTACTGCTCGGCGTTGCCCTCGACGTAGTTGTCGGTGCTGCCCGGCGTTTCGGCGATCCACCCGCCGTTCGATTGGCGCGCGGCAATCAGCGGCGGAGTCGACGCGTTCAGCAGGTTCTGCCAGTATGCGGAGCGCCCGAGCAGCATCTTGTGCGTGGCGGTGTCGCCGAGCGCGAGCGCGAAGCGCGAGATCGCGAAGTCGCTGCTCGTGTATTCGAGCGTCGACGACGCAATCCCCCATTCCCCGCTCGTGATGTAGCCCGTCTGCAAATAGCTCGCGCGTCCGCCGTTGGTCGTCACGCCCGCGCACGCGGTGCCGGGTATGTTCGCCATCCTGATCATGTGCGCGAGCGCGCCGCGCGCGTCGAACTCGCGCGCGCCGAACGCATACGCGCTCGACACCATCAGCGAACCCGCGTCGCCCGGCATCACGCCGTCCTCGACGTTGTCGTTCACCCAGTGCGGAATCGCGCCGCACTGGTCCGCATCGTTGACGAGCGACTGGATCATGTCGCTCGTCTCGCGCGGAAACAGCACCGCCTTCAACTGGATCAGCGAGCGATAGACGTCCCAGCCCGAGAAGCTCGAATACTGCGCGGCCTGACCTTTCGCGACCGTGTGCACCTGCTTGTCGAAGCCGATGTACTGGCCGTTGACGTCGCTGAACACGCTCGGCGCCCACAGCGCGTGATAGAAGGCGGTATAGAACTTCTTCAGCGCGTCGGCATCGGTGCTCGACACGCGGATCGCGCCGAGCCGGTCGTTCCATGTCGCATCGGCAAGCGCGCGCACGCCGTCGAAATCCCACGTCTTGTTTTCGGCGTCGAGGTTCGCCTTCGCGTTGTCGACGCTCACGTACGAGATCCCGATCTTCATCTGCACGGTCGCGCCCGAGTCGAACGCGAGCTTCGCCACGCCGCGCGAGATCGACGAAGTCGACGCGAACGGCCGATCGAACGTCGCATAGAAATACACGGGCACCGGCACCGAATTGCCGCAGAAGCCGCCGCCCACCGTGCTGCCGGAAATCGCGGTCGACGACACGCGCGTGATCGCGCCGCTCGTCGTGGTCTTCGTGTTCGTGCGCGTCGCATCGATCACGAGCATCGCGGGCTTGCCGGCCGGATACGCGAAGCGGCCGAAGCCCGTGCGCAGCGTCGCCGTCAGCTCGACCTTGATCTGCGAGTCGAGCAGCACCGAGTAATAGCCCGGCTTCGCCGTTTCGTTCGCATGACTGAAGGTTGGCACGAGCTTCGCCGCGTCGGTGGTCGGCATCACCGGGAACTCGCCGTTGTTGCCCGCGCAGCCCGCGCCGCTCATGTGCGTGACGCTGAAGCCGTGGATCACGTTCAGATCGTAGTAGTAGCCGGCGGGCGAGCCGGGCTCCTTGCTGTCGGGGGGCGCGGGTGTCGTGTTCGTATCCGGCGCCCATTGAACCATGCCCGACGGCAGGCCCGCGGCCGGCACGACACTGCCCGCCTGCCCGGCCGGCACCGGATTCGGCGAATTGCTCGCGAGCGTGCCGATCAGCGGATCGACGTATTGGGTCAGCGATCCGGCGCGGATCGCGCCGTCCGCTTGCGCTGCATTGGCCGCATCGGGGGCGGCGCCGTTCGCGCCCGCCTCGGCGAATGAAGACGCCGTCGCGGCAGGGCTGCCGTCATCCCCTCCACAAGCTGCGAGCGCGCATGCGACGGCCATCGCCGCGCCCAGCCTGACGAATCGATTCATCATTGTCTCCGGTTCTTGTGCTTCGTATGCGAGCGGCGCGATCGACGCAACGTCGACGGCCAATCGTGAATCCCGACTGCGCAGGAAGACTAGGACACCGGACGATTCTTCGTCAATGAAATGAAGGGCGATGTAATGTTTTTATCAGATTTACTAAACGATGCGAAACACCGTGCAACACGGCGGTTTTATCTCGACTGTCCGCGCGGGCGATGCGTGCGGCCATCGAACGCCGGAGCGCGCGCGGCGGACACGCTCCGGCGCTCACCCGCTTTCGAGCGCTCGCGCGCGCCGCCGTCACGGCCGCCAGCGATAGACGACGATGCTCGATCCGTTGTAGTTGTCCTTCGTGATCACGTATTCGCCCGTCGATCGCAGATACGCCCTGAGGCCGTACATCGAATCGACGTCGTTGCCGACGTCCATCACGCCCGAGTTCGAGTTGATCAGCGTGGCGACGAGCTGGCCTGTGTTGAGGTTGAACACGTCGATGTTCGGCACCGTGTGCACGTAGCCGACGAACAGATAGTTGCCGGCCGCCGCGATCGATTTCGGATTGGCGCTCGTGAGCGCGATCACCGGGTTCGGCTGCGTGACGTTGCCCGCGCTCCAGCCGTGATACACCTCGATGCGCCCGTTCATCGCGGTCCAGTCCCAGCTTCCCGCGATCCCCTGCGCGAGAATCATCGTATCGCTGTCCGACAGGTAGAGAATGCGCGCGGTCGGCTGGACGCTCGCCGGCGTCGGGATCGATGTGGGCGCGCCCCACGAAGGCTTGCCGTTCGCGTCGATTCCCGCGAGCGGATAGTGCGAGATCGCGTTCGTTCCGTTGAGGCCCACCCAAACGTCGCCCTTGTTGTCGATCGAGAAGCCGGCCGTCACCTGCAGCGACGTATTGAACCCCTTGCCCGGCAGCGACGCATCGGGAATCGCGATGTAGCCGCTCGCCGCGTTGAAGTGGTAGAAGTTGAAGTTGCCCGGATTCTGCCCCGACGCGACGAGAATCCTGTTGCCGCCGACGCTGACGAGCTGGCCGAAGTGCTGGCCGCGCTGGTAGTCGTTCATGTCGAGACGCGGATCGGACGGATACGTGAACGGATCGACCGTGTTCGCGATGAAGGTGCCGCCCGCCGTGCCCGAGTAGATGTTCATGCCGCTGTAGAACAGCGCGCCGTCGGTCGTCGGGTCCGGCGCGGCGATCGCCTCGAAGTTCAGCGCCTGCAGCTTCCACAGCGCATTGCCGAGCGCGTCGTAGGCGTGAATGTCGGTTGCGCCGTTGCGGCCGAGATCCCAGCCGCCGCCCCACGGGTTGTTGAGCACGTACAGCGTGCCGGCCGCATCCTTGCCGATGCCGACCACGCGCGTGAAGCGCCTGTCGCCGACTTGGCCCTTGATGCCCGTCGTCGTGTCGAGGTAGCCGCCCTGCACGCCGAACGTGCCGATCTGCCTCGGCACGCCCGCGATCGCGTAGAGCTTGATGTTCATGTCGGGCCCCTGATCGCCGACCATCAGTTGCCGCTTCGACGCGTCGTAATACAGCGACGCCGGCCGCGACGCGCTCGCCATCTGGATCGTGTTCATCAGCGCGCCGCTCGGGTCGAATTCGACGATCTTCGCCGCATTCTTCTGCGCGACCCACAGGTTCCCGGCATCGTCGAGCGCGAGCGCGCCGGGGTTCGCGATGCCGATGTCGCGCTGCCAGACGCCGCCGGTCGTGAACACGCGCACGCGGTTGCCGAAGTAGTCGCTCGCATAGAGCAGCGTGCCCGCGGTCGCGAGGCCGGTGATCACGTCGGCCCGGCTGACCGCGTTCCACACGCTGACCGGAATCGTGAGATCGCGCTGCAGCGTCGCCCGGTTGTAACGCCCGACCGTGCCGCTGCCCTGCGGCGTGCCGTACTGCATCGCCGCGAAGATCGACGTTGCGTTGCCGGTGATCGCCCCGCCCTGAAACTCCGCATGCGTGCCGATCGAGCCGAGGGTCTTGCCGTTCTGGTAGATCGCGACGCCGCCGGCGTTTTCATCCCAGAAGGATGCGGTATAGATCACGCCTTCGGGCGAAACCCACATCGAGCGCGCGTTGTTGCCGACGTGCGACGCGATGGTCCCGTAAGTGTTCGCGATCCAGTCCGTCGTGTATTGCGCGTGCGCCGCATGCGCGGCCAGCCCGACGAGCGCGACGGCGAACATGGCGCGAATCCGTTTCTTGACCATGAGTGATGCCCTCCCGATCTGCCCCGTCGACAATATAGGCCGCCGGGTATGACATAGGTGAGTCCGGCGAACGCACCGTCGCAGCCGTCGTCGATTGATCGCCACGTCGCTGCCGCCGCCGCCGCCGCTGCCGCTGCCGCATCGCGCTCGTTCCGCGCCTGCGCCCGCTCCGCGTTCCCGCTGCCGGTTGACGAAGCGCTTCGCGTCGACGCCGTTCACTCGATAAACCGGCCGCCGGCGCATTCGGCATCCAATCGAATGTACTAACGAATTTCGATCGATGCCGCATTGCTCGATTCGGTAAAACCCGCCGGTCAGTTCGTTTCGGAGACGGTAGAAAATACAGCCGCGCCGATGTCCCGCGATCTCGTTATTCCATTATCCGGCGTAGTGAGCCAGCGCTTTCACGACACGCCGATCCGGTCCGAAGTGAAATACTTCGAGCGCGAGCCGCCCTTTCGCGCCACGGTAGTGAATCGCGACGCTGTCGACGCCCGCGAGCGTCGCGATCCATTCGAAGTGCAGATCCGGAATCATCCGCAACGCCTCGCGCCAGTATGCGCCGACCTGCTCCTTGCCGCGCAGGCGCCCGCTCGGCTCGCCGGCGATCTGCACGATCATCGGCGACGACATTTCGAATCCGTCCGCGTAGTGCGACAGGATCGCGTCGAGATCGTGCGCGTTCCATGCATCGATCCATTCCCGGCTGAATTGCTGCGCGAATGCTTGCGTGATCGGTTCCATCGGGCGTGAGTATTAGAGAATGCTTGAGACAATCCGGCAAAAGCGCCGCCATTCGACCGTTTGCATTACCGGGCCGGCGAATTCGCCGAATCGTTTTCGCTTCGCATTCGGCATGCCGTCGACAGCTCGAACTCAAGGCTAGCACGCAATCGTGTCATGACGAAATTCGTCAGAAATTGCTCGGGCGTTAATTTGTGACGGCCGACTTCGCGAAAAAATGGATAGCATGCGCGCGCGTTTGCGCCAATCCGGCGCCGACGTTACGATACCGGCTCGCCCGCGCGGCACGCGACGGTCGGCCGTGCGTCGCGCACCGCGCGGCCGGACGAGCGCCGACCGAATCCGCCACCGGCGCATCGCGCCATTCATTCTCGCCATTCTCCGCATTGACATGGTCACTTCCCCTTCTCCATTGCCCGCCGTTCACGCAATCGTCACGGGCCATACGCGCGGGCTCGGCGCCGCACTCGCCGCGCAACTGCTGCAGCGGGGCATCGCGGTGCTCGGCCTGTCGCGCAGCCGCCATCCGTCGCTCGGCGCGCAGGCGCACGGCCGCCTCGTCGAGATCGAGCTGGATCTGTCGGACCCGGCGCGCGTTCAAGCGTGGCTCGGCGGCGATGCGCTCGGCGAATTCGTCTCCGGCGCGAGCCGCGTGCTGCTGTTCAACAACGCGGGAACCGTCGAGCCGATCGGCCCCCTCGACACGCAGGACGCGGCGGCGATCGCGCACGCGGTCGGCCTGAACGTCGCAACGCCGCTGATGCTCGCGAGCGCGATCGCGAAGATCGCGCCCGAAACGATCGAGCGCCGCATCGCGCATATCTCGAGCGGCGCGGCGCGCAACGCGTATGCGGGCTGGAGCGTCTACTGCGCGACCAAGGCCGCGCTCGATCACCACGCGCGGGCGGTCGCGCTGGACGCGAATCGCGCGCTGCGGATCTGCAGCATCGCGCCGGGCGTCGTGGACACCGGCATGCAGGCGACGATCCGCTCGACGAGCGGCGAGCGGTTCCCGTCGCGCGCGCGCTTCGAGCAGTTGAAATCGAGCGGAGCGCTGACGACGCCGGACGCCGCCGCGCGCCGATTGATCGACTATGTGCTGGGCGACGATTTCGGCACGACGCCGACCGCCGACATCCGCGATCCGAGGTGACGCCCGGGCGGCCGCCTTCCGTGCCGAACAGGATTGCGGCCGGCGGCGACACACGGTAGTGTCCGTCCGTCGCACGAAAATCCGCTTCCCCCGCCATGCGCCTGCGCCACATCGAAGTCTTCCATGCGATCATGCGCACCGGCTCGCTGTCGAAAGCCGCGCAGCTGCTGTGCGTATCGCAGCCCGCCGTCAGCAAGGTGCTCGCGCACGCCGAGCAGAACCTCGGCATTCGTCTCTTCAGCCGCGCGCACGGCCGCCTGCTGCCGACGCGCGAAGCCGAGCTGCTGTTCGGCGAGACGCAGAAACTCCAGTCAAGCCTCGAGCGCATCCGCACGCTCGCGCGCAATCTGGCGCTGCGGCCCGAAGGCCATCTGCGCGTCGGCTGCCTGCCGAGTCTCGGCCTGAGCCTGATTCCGCAGGCCGTGAAGGCGTTCCGCGACGATTACCCGCGCGTCGCGCTGAAGATCCAGACCTTGCACACCGAAGCGCTGCTGAACGCGTTGCTCACGCGCGATCTCGACGTGGCCGTCGCGATCGATCCGCTGGCGCGGCCCGGCATCACGTCGGCCGAGCTCGGCCGCACGGCGGTCGTCAGCGTCGGCCCGCCGGACGACGGCGCGCAGGGCGCGCCGCTGTCGCTGCACGAATTCATGGAAGGAGAATCGATCGGCATCGGCACCGAAGACCCGCTCGGCGACGCGATCGGCAACGCGCTCGAGGCGTTCGGCGAAGATCGCGTGACGATGGTCGAGGCGCATACGTGGTACGTCGCGCGGGCGCTCGCCGCGCGCGGCGTCGGCCGCGTGCTGCTCGACGAACTGACGGCGCGCGCGCCCGGCGAGCCGGTCACGATCCGGCCGATCGAGCCGGCGCTGTCGGTCGGCGTGTTCGCGCTGTGGCGCGACGGCGGGCTCGATTCGCACGCGGGCGCGACGTTCATCGGCGCGCTGCGCGCGCCGTTCGGCCAGCCGTCCGCCGCGCCCGCGCCGGGCGCGCCGAGCGAGCTGAAGCGGCGGGCGCGCTGAGCCGCGCGCGCCGGCGCCCTTAACCCACGGTTATGGGGCCGTACATCTGTTCATTTGCCGGGACCATTTCGGTCAGCAAGACTGAGCGGCATCGACAACCTGTTGAAGGACGGCCGGCAGTCATGCGGATTTGCATATTGGGCGCGGGCGTCGTCGGTCTGACGAGCGCCTACTATCTCGCACGCGAAGGTCACGACGTGACGGTGCTGGAGGCGCGCCCGGACGCCGTGCTCGACGCCAGTTTCGCGAACGGCGGGCAACTGAGCTACAGCTACGTCGCGCCGCTCGCCGATCCCGCGGTGCTGGGCAAGCTGCCCGCATGGCTCGTGAGGCGCGACTCGGCGCTGCGCTTCGTGCCGCGGCTCGACGTCGATCAATGGCTGTGGTGCGCCGCGTTTCTCGCCGCGTGCCGCACCGCCCGCGCGCGGAGGACCGCGGCCGAGATGCTCGAACTCGGCGCGCTCAGCCGCGCCGCGCTGCATACGCTCGTCGAGCAGGAAGCGCTCGACTTCGACTATGCGCGCAACGGCAAGCTCGTCGTCTACCGCGACCAGCGGGAATTCGACCGCGCACGCCGCGCGATGGACCATCTGATCGCGGCCGGCGCGCGCCAGCACGCGCTCGACGCGGCCGCGTGCGTCGCGCTGGAGCCCGCGCTCGGGCCCTCGGCCGGCCTGCTCGCGGGCGGCATTCATACGCCGTCGGAAGAAGTGGGCGATTGCCGCCGGTTCGGCGCCGGGCTCGCCCGCGTGCTGCGCGAGCGGCTTCGCGTCGCGATCCACTATCAAACGCCGATCGCCGCGCTGCGCGCCGAAGGCGCGACGATCGTCGCGGCGCGCACCGCGCGCGGCGACATCGGCGCCGACGCGTTCGTCCTTTCCGCGGGCAACGGCAGCGCGCCGCTGCTGCGCCGGCTCGGCATGCGGCTGCCGATCCATCCGCTGACGGGCTACAGCCTGACGCTGCCCGGCCGGCAAGACGCCATGCCGCGCGTGAGCGTGACGGACCTGCATCGCAAGATCGTCTATGCGCCGCTTGGCGCGCGCTTGCGGATCGCGGGCATGGTCGAGATCGCCGGCCTTCGTTCGTCCGGCGCCGCGCGCCGGCTCGCACTGCTCGCGCGGCAGGCGCAGGAGATCTTTCCGCATGCGGGCGACTACGCGCGCGGCGAAACGTGGTGCGGCCATCGCCCCGCGACGCCCGACGGCAAGCCGCTGATCGGCGCGACGCCGTTCCGGAATCTGTGGCTCAACACAGGCCACGGCGCGCTCGGCTTCACGCTCGCCTGCGGCAGCGCGCGCGTGCTGGCCGATCTGATCGCAGGCCGCGAGCCCGCGCTGGACGCCCGCGCGTATGCGTTGCATCGTTGACCCGGCGCGCATGCGCCACGCCGCGCCGGCCCGCATGGCCTTCGCCGCGTCGATCGAACGCCGATCGCGCCGCCCGGCAAGCGCGCCGCCTGCCCGTTGCGCGACTCGATTTATCACCCGCAATCCGTTCCGCCAGGAGACCTCGATGATGAAACCCTTCCGCCCGCTGCTTTCGATCGCCGTCGGCTGCGCGCTCGCCGCCGCCGCGCACGCGGAGGACGCCAGCCCGACGCTGAAGAAGATTCGCGACACGAGCGTCGTGACGCTCGGCGTGCGCGAATCGTCCGTGCCGTTCTCGTACTACGATCAGCGCCAACAGACGATCGGCTACTCGCAGGAGATCGCGCTGAAGATCGTCGACGAAATCAAGAAGGAGCTGAACCGGACGAACCTGACGGTCCGCGAGATTCCGATCACGTCGCAAAACCGCATTCCGCTCGTGCAGAACGGCACGGTCGATCTGGAGTGCGGCTCGACCACGCACACGAAGGAGCGCGCGAACCAGGTGTCGTTCTCGAACAGCATCTTTCAATACGGAATGCGCCTGATCGCGAAAAAGTCCTCCGGCGTGAAGGACTTCCCCGATCTCGCCGGCAAGACCGTCGCGACGACGGCCGGCACGACCGAGGAACGGCTGCTGCGGCAATGGAACGCCGAGAAGGGCATGTCGATGCAGATCATCAGCGCGAAGGATCACGCCGATGCGTTCCTGAACGTCAAGAGCGGCCGCGCGGTGGCGTTCTTCATGGACGAGCCGCTGCTGTACGGCGCGAAGGCGAAAGAAGCGAATCCGGGCGACTACGTGATCACGGGAAGTTCTCCGGTATCCGAAGCGTACGGCTGCATGCTTCGCAAGGACGACCCCGGCTTCAAGCAGCTCGCCGATCGCGTGATCGCGCGGATGCAGCGCTCCGGCGAGGCCGAGGCGCTGTACGTGAAGTGGTTCAACCGGCCGATTCCGCCGAAGGGCGTCAATCTCGACTATCCGTTGTCGGCGGACATGAAGAAGCTGTTCGCGAATCCGAACGACAAGGCGCTCGATTGAGCGGTCACGCAGCCGCGCTCGCGCAGGCGTTCGCCGGGCGGCGTGCCGCCGAAGCGAAAAACGGAAGAAGCCCGGCTTCTTCCGTTTCTTCCGTTTCTTCCGTTTTCTGTTGACGATTGCTTGCGACGATCGCTCGCTTGCGATTCGATCGCGATTTCATTCGACGCCGCGGCGCAGTCGCACGCGCGCGGCGTCCGCGCGGGATTGCCGGTTTCAGTCATCCGTCGAAAGTCCCGGATCGGCGAACGGCTGCGCGCCATCACGCGAGCAACGATCGCGTCGCCGCCCGACACGCTCGGCCATCGCACGCACGGCACCACCGATTGGCATCGGCGACGGCCACGGTGCATTGCGCGGGCGTAGCATTCGCACGAAGCAGCGCCGCGCGCCGTCGATCGGGATCATATGGGGCGGCGCTGCCCGAAGCCGGTTGTGCGCCCCGCCGCCGAGGGCCGGCTAACGCGCGCCGAAACCGGCGTCATCCGCCCCGCGACGCGCGAGCCCGAACCGGATGCCGCCGGCGGGCCCGCATCGCCGATCAGTGGCGATGATGATGCTTGCCGCGATGCTTGCCGCGGCGATAGCCGCGATCGTAGTCGTCGCCGTACGAGTTCGAGCGCGAGATGTTGCCGCCGAGCGCGGCGCCCGCGCCGCCGCCGACGGCCGCGCCGATCAGGCCGCCGCTGCGGCCGCCCATCGCGTTGCCGGCCGCGGTGCCCGCGCCGCCGCCGAGCGCGCCGCCGATGATCGCGCCCGTGCGCTCGCGGCGATTCGACGTGATCGCGCCGCCTGCGCCGCCGCCGACCGCTCCGCCGATCACAGCCCCCGTGCTGCCGCCCACTGCGCCGCCGACCGCCGCGCCGGCCACGCCGCCAAGCGCGCCGCCGAGCGCGTTGTTCATGTCGCCGGCGACGGCCGGCAGCGACGCCGCAGCGCTCAGCGCCGCGACAGCCATGATCTGGATGAGTTTCTTCGACATAGTTGACAGGTCTTGTTTCGTTTTGGGTTTGAAGCACCGCCGAGTATACCGGGACGGTGAAAGGCGTCTGTTGCCTTTCGGCACGACGCTGGTAAGAGATGTAACAAAGTGATCCGGCCGCATCGCGGCGGCCCGGACGCGAGCGTCGCCGCGCGGTGCAGACGTGCGGCGGTGGCGCGCGTGCGCCGTCGGATTCGTCGATGGCGGGGGCGAATCGTGGATTGCCGGACGATGGATGCGCGAACGGCGCAGCCGCCTTTCGGCATCGCCGGCCGGGGCGTGGAAGGCGTGCAGGCCCGCCGCTCCAGCGATGCTCCCCGGCGCGCGCGAAACGCGGCTTGCATCGAACGACGCCGGCACGTAGCGCCGTTCTCTCAACATCGGGCGCGCGGCGCCGCCTGCGTGCGACGTGCCGGCGTCTGCGTTCGCCCGACCGGCGCGTCGGTTCGGCCGCCAGTCAACCGCCGGTCCGAACGCAGCCGTCGATCGCCGCGACGCGCGCGCGACGCGGCGCACGCCCGGACGCGCCGTCGGCAAACGGATGCGCGGGCGAATCGGTCTCGCGCCAGGCATGCCTTTTCAGCAGTTCCCAATAGCCGCCGCGAATCACGAAGCCGCCGCATTTCCGCGCGTATGCGTCGCGTCGCATCCGATAGGCGCGCGGCAGGTGATACCACGGCAGCTCCGGCAGATCGTGATGCACGAGGTGATAGTTGTTGTTCAGGTACAGCGCGCGCATCGCGAGGCCCGCCTCGTTGATCGCGATGCGCGCCTTCGGATGCTCGGCCGCGCGATGCTCGTACAACGAGCGGATCATCGCGAGCGACTGCGCGGGCCACGTGATCGCGAGCAGGTAGTACCACCACGGCATGCCGATCGCCCATTGCAGCCACGCGAGCAGCGCGACGACCGACGCGACGTGCGCGGCCCACATCGGCGCATGGCGCCAGTCGCCGACGCGCCACGCGCGCAGCGTGTCCACGGCCATCGCGGCGACGCTCGCGGGCGGCCCGACGGCGAGCCGCCCGACGAAGCACTTGCGCGCGCGCCACAGCGCGCGCCGCCAGCGCGGCAGTCGCGCCCATTGCGCGGGCGGCACGTAATTGCTTTCGGGATCGATGCCCGGCGCGGTCAGATCCTCATCGCGATGATGTTCGAGATGCGTGTCGCGATACAGCGTGTACGGATACCAGACCGCGAGCGGCGGATAGCCGAGCAGCTTGTTCACGCGCTCGGAACGCGTCGGATGGCCATGCAGCAGCTCGTGCTGCAGCGACATGTGCCACGCGCACAGCACGATCAGCGGCGGCGTCGCGGCCGCAAGCGGCCACTGCCCGGCGCGCACGCCAAGCAGCACGCCGAGCCAGCCGCCGTAGATGACGAAGATCAGCAGCCAGGTCGGCCACTCGGTGCGCGCGGCGAAGCGATCGCCGAGCGCCTCGATCTCGCGCGCATGATCCACGTCGAAATATTCGGCCATGTTTCCGTGATGTCGAAGGCCGAGCGTCGACAAGCGTGCGGACGACAACGGCGTCTCCCGCGGCATGCACGGCCAAGCGTGCACCGTAACCAATCGCGGCGGCCGCACCAACCAACGGATTCGCATTTGCTTATGCGGCGCGGCGAGCATTCAATGTGGCGCAATCGCAAAAGGCGCGGCGCATCGGTGCCGCCGGAAGCGGCCGCGACGGCGGTGCGCCCGCGACATCCTTCAAGCGGCGGGCGCGCCGCGCGCGGGAAATCCGCAAATCCGTAGAATGGCCGCATGACACGATGGGTCGCCGGACTGCCGATGTACAACGTGACGCCGCGGCACGCCGCGCTGTGGCAATCGCTGCTGCGCGACGCGCTGCACGCGGTCGCGCGCGCGGGCGGCCCGGCCGACGTCGCGCTGCTCGGCGAGCCGTCGGGCGAGCCCTTCGGCGAGCTGCCGCCGCTATGGCGCCGCAACGATCTGCTGCTGTCGCAGACGTGCGGCTATCCGTACCGAATGCTCGGCGTCGGCGACGCGGTCCATCTGATCGCGACGCCCGTCTTCGACGCGCACGGCTGCGACGGCCCACGCTATCGCAGCATGCTCGCCGTGTCGGCCGATGCGCATGCGCGCGGCGCGACGACGCTCGCCGCGTGCCGCGGCCTGCGCGCCGCCTGCAACGGCGACGATTCGCACAGCGGAATGAACGCGTTACGCCACGCAGTCGCGCCGCATGCGCGCGGCGGGCGCTTCTTCTCGACGCTCACGCGCGCCGGCTCGCATCTGGATGCGCTGCGCGCGCTCGACGCGGGCCGCGCGGATCTCGCCGCGATCGATTGCGTGACGCTCGCGTACGTGCGCGACGCGCTGCCCGGATTGCTGCGGCGCGTGCGGATCATCGGCGCGACGGCGTCCGCGCCCGGCCTGCCGTTCGTCGCATCGCGCACGCTTGCCGGCGCGCACGTCGCCGCGCTGCGCGACGCGCTCGATGCCGCGGTCGCGACCGACGCCGAACGCGCGCGCGTGCTGCGGCTGCGCGGCTTCGCGCGGCTCGCGCCCGATGCCTATGCGGAAATCGAGCGATTCGAGCGCGATGCGGCCGCGCTCGGCTATCCGGTGCTTGCGTGACGCGTGACGCGTGACGCGTGACGTGCGGCGTGCGGCGCGAACGCCCGACCGACACGATGAGAACGGCCGCGATCGCGAGCGTCCGTGCGAAGCGCAACCGCTTCAAGTCAAGTTCGACGATGCGAACAAGCCGTAACGAGCCGGCGTATAGCCGGCGGCGTCGAACGCGCGATCACGCGATCACGCGCCGGCGGGACTCGAAGGCTCCGTGCAAGCGGAGCCCGTCGGGCAGCGGGATCGCCGGCGCAAACGGGCCGCGCGCATCCCGCATCAACGCAACCCATGCCGGCGCGCCGCATCGCGCATGCAATCGACGAGCATCGCCGCGGCCGGCGTCAGCGGGCTGTCGCGGCGCGTGACCACCTGCACCGACACGGCCGGCAGCGCCTCGCGTATCGGCAGCACGGCGATCCGGTCGCGCGACCATTCGACGCCGAGCAGTTGCTCGGGCATCGACGCGATCAGATCGGAGCCCTGAATGAGGCAATGCGCGATCGCGTAGCTCGGGCACTCGACGACGCGCGTGGGCGGCGGCAAGCCGTGCTCGGCGAAACAGTTGAACATCAGTTGCGTCGAGCTTTCGGGAGACGGATTCATCAGCCAGTCGGCATCGACGAGATCGGCGAGCGACGTGGCCGCCGCGAGCGGATGTGCGTTGCGCGCGACGATCACGTGCCGGCTCGCATACAGCTCCGAGTGATCGAACTCCGCGGCAAGCAGCTCCGGCACCACCACCGACACGGCGAAATCGAGCGATCCGTCGTGCAGCTTCGGCAGCGCGACGCCTGGAAACCCTTCGACGATGCTCACGCGCGCGAGCGGAAACCGCCGGCGAAACGCACGAAACGCGTCCGGCAGGATCGTCACCGCCGCAGCCGGCGTGACGGCGGCCGCGACAGCGCCCGTCGTCGCGCCCTGCGCCTGCTCGATATCGTCGCGCGCGCGCTGCATCTCGGCGACGATCAGACTCGCGCGCACCTGCAACTGCTGGCCGAAGCCGGTGAGCTGCACGCCGCGCGCGGTGCGCACGACGAGCGATACGCCGAGCGCAAGCTCGAGTTCCTTCACGGCCTTCGTCAACGCGGCGGGCGACACGTTCAGCCGGCGCGCCGCCGCGCGAATGCTGCCTTCGTCGGCCACGGCGACGAACGCTTTCAACTGGTGATATTTCATGGGCAAACGCGCGGTTCGGAGAAGCCGCTCATCGGCTGCGCCCCGGTGAATCAGGGTGTTCCCTAGAGGCAACCTGCGGTGAGCACCAACGCAATTTATCAGCTTATGGTGCGCAAAAAAAATTCATATGCTTCGTCGACCTGTCCGCGCAAGCGCGCTCCCCATACCCCACGAGGAAACAGCATGCATTCCGACCCGTCCGAGAACCCCGTCATCCCCGGCATCGCCGCGATCGCGCCCGAGCTGGTGGACGTGCGCCGCCGTATCCACGCGCACCCCGAACTCGCATTCGAGGAGACGCTCACGAGCGATCTCGTCGCCGAGCTGCTCGCCGGCTGGGGCTACGACGTGCATCGCGGGCTCGGCAAGACGGGCGTCGTCGGCGTGCTGCGCGAGGGGCAAGGCGCGCGCACGCTCGGCCTGCGCGCGGACATGGACGCGCTGCCGATCGCCGAGGCGACGGGCCTGCCGTACGCGAGCCGCCACGCGAACAAGATGCATGCGTGCGGGCACGACGGCCATACCGCGATGCTGCTTTGCGCGGCGCGCCACCTCGCCGCGACGCGCCGTTTCTCCGGCACGCTGAACCTCATCTTCCAGCCCGCGGAAGAGAACTTCGGCGGCGCGAAGGCGATGATGGACGACGGCCTGTTCGAGCGCGTTCCGTGCGATGCGATCTTCGCGCTCCACAACATGCCCGGCCGCGCGGCGGGCGACATGGCGTTCCGCGCGGGCGCCGCGATGGCGTCGTCCGATCGCGTGACGATCACGCTGCGCGGCGTCGGCGGCCACGGCGCGATGCCGCATTTCGCGCGCGATCCGATGTCGGCGGCGGGCAGCATCATCGTCGCGCTGCAGACGATCGTCGCGCGCGAGATCGACGCGCAGCAGTCGGCCGTGATCACCGTGGGCAGCGTGCAGGCCGGCGAGACGTTCAACGTCATTCCCGAGACCGTCGTGATGAAGCTGTCGGTGCGCGCGCTGAACCCCGACGTGCGCGCGCTGCTCGCGCAGCGCATCGAAGCGCTCGCGAAGGGCCAGGCGCAAAGCTTCGGCATCGACGCGGACGTTCAGTATGACTACGGTTATCCGGTGCTCGTCAATCACGACGAGCCGACCGCGTTCGCGATCGACGTCGCGCGCCGGATGCTCGGCGAGGCGCGCGTCGAAGCGCAAACCGCGCCGCTGATGGGCAGCGAGGATTTCGCGTACATGCTCGAGGCGCGGCCCGGCTGCTACGCGTTCATCGGCAACGGCGTCGGCAGCAAGGGCGGCTGCATGGTCCACAACCCCGGCTACGACTTCAACGACGACATCCTCGCGATCGGCGCGAGCTACTGGGTGCGGCTCGCCGAAGCGTGGCTCGCCGCCTGATGCGCCGCCGCCTCGCCGTCTCGCGCTCCTCGGGGGTTACATGGAAACGTCCGCTCTCAATTTCGCCGGCGCGCCGGCCGACGCGCGCACCGCCGCGAAGAAGCGGCGCCTGATCGCCGCGGCCGCGGTCGGCAACGCGCTCGAGTTCTACGATTTCACCGTCTACAGCTTCTTCGCGATCCTGATCGGCAAGCTGTTCTTCCCGGTTCACTCGCCGTTCGGGCAACTGATGCTCGCGGTCGCGAGCTTCGGCGTCGGGTTCGTCACGCGGCCGCTCGGCGGGCTCGTGATCGGCATCTACGCGGATCGCGCCGGGCGCAAGCGCGCGATGATCGCGACGCTGCTCATCATGGCGCTCGGCACCGCGACGATCGCCGTCGCGCCGACTTACGCGCAGATCGGCATCGCGGCGCCGCTGCTGCTCGTGGCCGCGCGCTTGCTGCAGGGGTTCGCGTCCGGCGGCGAGGTCGGCGCGTCCACCACGCTGCTGATCGAGCAGGCGCCGCAGGCGCAGCGCGGCTTCTATGCATCGTTCCAGTTCTCGAGCCAGGGGCTCGCCGCGCTCGCCGGCGCGCTCACGGGCGTGCTGCTCACGTCGACGCTCGGCGCCGCGCAGCTCGAAAGCTGGGGCTGGCGCGTGCCGTTCGTCATCGGCACGCTGTTCGCGCCGCTCGGCTACTGGCTGCGCCGCACGGTCGACGAGGCGCCGGCGGCCGCGCCCGCGTCGCGGGAGGACGCCGCGCCGCTGCCGCTCGCCGACGTGTTGCGCCATCACGGCAAGGCCGTGTTCGCCGGCCTCGGCATCACGATCGGCGGCACGTCGATTCACTACATCATCGTGTTCTACATGGCGATCTACGGCGTGCAGGTGCTGCATCTGCCGAGCTGGCTGTCGATGTCGGCAGGCTGCATCGCCGGCGCGATCCTCGCGGTGGTCACGCCGATCGGCGGTTATCTGTCGGATCGCCACGGGCGCAACCGGATCGTCTGGTGGACGCGCGTCGCGCTGATGCTCGCGATCTATCCGGCGTTCATCGCGCTCAACCGTTGGCCCGGCGCGGCCTCGCTGCTGTCGATCATCGCGGCGCTCGCGGCGGTGCACGCGATCAACATCGGCGCGACGGGCGCGATGCTCGGCGAACTGTTCCCGCGCGCGGTACGCGCGACGGGCGGCGCGCTCGTCTACAGCGTCGGCGTCGCGGTCTTCGGCGGGTTCGCGCAATTCTTCGTCACGTGGCTGATCGCCGCGACGGGCAACGCGAACGCACCCGCGTGGTACGCGATCGGCTGCGGCGCGCTGACGCTGATCGCGCTCGGCGCGATGGACGACAAGGCGGGCAAGCCGCTCGACTGACGTCGCGGGCCGCGCCGCCGACAGGCGGCGCACCTGCCTCCGCCCGCGCGGCATCCCGCCAGCGCGCCTTCGCGCGCGCCCATCGTAACCGTTTCCCGCATCGGCAAACATCGGCCAATCTGGAACGCACCCTTCCATCACAAGCCACTAACGCAACAAATACGGCTCATTACACTGCGCCCGTCGCGTCGCCAGAGACGCCGGGCGCGGCCCGGCCTTCCAGCGCGCGCCTCTGATCCGCAATGGGAAAATTCGGGAGATCGACATGAACAAGCGCTGGGGGATCGTCGCGCCGGCCGTCGTGCTGGCCGCGGCCGCGCATGCACAAAGCAGCGTGATGCTGTACGGCAAGATCGAGGACGGCATCAACTACACGAGCAACGCGCGCGGCCACGGTACCGTGCAATTGCAGAGCGGCTACGACTACGGCAGCCGCTGGGGACTGAAGGGCACCGAGGATCTCGGCGGCGGCTACAAGGCGATCTTCCAGCTCGAGAACGGCTTCGACGTCAACAACGGCAGGCTGGGCCAGGGCAATCGCGAATTCGGCCGGCAGGCGTTCGTCGGCATCGCGTCCGAGCGCTACGGCACCCTGACGTTCGGCCGCCAATACGATCCGAGCGTCGACATGTTCTCGCCGCTCACCGCGAACGGCAACTGGACCGGCTACCTGTTCGCGCACCCGTACGACAACGACAACACCGATTACTCGTTCCGCGTGAACAACGCGGTCAAGTACGTGTCGCCGACGTGGAACGGCGTCACGGCTGAAGGCATGTACGCGGTCAGCAATCAGGCGGGCGGCTTCGCGAACCATCGCCTCTGCGGCGCGGCGCTGCAATACCGGCACGGCGGCCTGACGCTCGGCGCGTCGTACGTGAAGATGAACAACGCGCGCAGCACGGATGCGGCGGGCGCCGTCACGGGCGACAACACGTTCGACGCGTCGTCGCAGCAGAACATCGGCATCGGCGCGACCTACGAATTCTCGAATGCGCTGATCGGCTTCGCGTATTCGCACGTCGACGTCTACGATCCCACCGCGAACGCGTATTTCACCGGCACGACGCAGCCCGCCGGCGGGCGCTGGAAATCGTGGAAGTTCGACAACTTCGAGATCAACGGCCTCTATCACGTGACGCCCGCGTTCTACGTCGGCGCGGCCTACACCTATACGCAGGCCCGCGTCGATTCGACGGTCGGCGCGTTCAATCCGAAGTGGCATCAGTTGAGCATGAAGCTCGATTACGACCTGTCGAAGCGCTCGTCGGTGTTCGTCGAAGGCGTCTACCAGCACGCGATGAACGCGCACACGGGCACCGATTTCGACTATGCGTACATCCCGGGCGCGGCCGACATCGCGTCGGGGCCGAACCAGTACGTCGTGCGGCTCGCGCTGCTGCACCAGTTCTGACCGGCGCGGCCGCGCGCGGCGTCGCGCGGCGTCGCGCGGTGATGCGGCGCGATGCGGCGCGATGCCGTGCGCGGCCGCGATCTCGCGCCCGCGACAAGGGCCGCATGTCCGACATCGGAATTTCTCGCCGGACGATCGATCGCTAGGTCCAGCCGGCATAGGGCATGTACGATACATGCCCTATGTCAACAGCCCCCGACCCCACGCCATGACCCAGCAATCCACCGCCACGCCGTTCAGCGCGCTGCCGCTGACACCCGCGACGCTCGCGAATCTCGCGCAGCTCGGCTACACCGTCATGACGCCGATCCAGGCCGCGAGCCTGCCGATCGCGCTCGCCGGCCACGACCTGATCGCGCAGGCGAAAACCGGCAGCGGCAAGACGGCCGCGTTCTCGCTCGCGCTGCTCGCGCGCCTCGATGCGCGCCGCTTCGACGTGCAGGCACTGGTGCTGTGCCCGACGCGCGAACTGGCCGACCAGGTCGCGCAGGAAGTCCGCCGCCTCGCGCGCGCGGAGGAGAACGTCAAGGTGCTGACGCTGTGCGGCGGCACGCCGATGCGTCCGCAGACGCAGAGCCTCGAACACGGCGCGCACATCATCGTCGGCACGCCCGGGCGCATCATGGACCATCTCGACCGCGGCCACCTGACGCTCGACGCGCTGAACACGCTCGTGCTCGACGAAGCGGACCGGATGCTCGACATGGGATTCTTCGACGACATCGCGAAAGTCGCACGGCTATGCCCGCCGACGCGCCAGACGCTGCTGTTCTCCGCGACCTACCCGGACGGGATCGCGAAGCTGAGCCAGCAGTTCCTGCGCAATCCGAAGGAAGTGAAGCTCGAAGAGCGCCACGACGACAGCAAGATCCGCCAGCGCTTCTACGAAGTGACCGAGGACGAGCGGCTGCACGCGGTCGGCCTGCTGCTGAAGCACTATCGCCCGGTCAGCACGATCGCGTTCTGCAACACGAAGCAGCAGTGCCGCGACCTGCTCGACGTGCTGCACGCACAGGGATTCCACGCGCTCGCGCTGCACGGCGAGCTCGAGCAGCGCGAGCGCGACCAAGTGCTGATCCAGTTCGCGAACCGAAGCTGCTCGGTGCTCGTCGCGACCGACGTCGCCGCGCGCGGCCTCGACATCGCGCAGCTCGAAGCGGTGATCAACGTCGACGTGACGCCCGATCCCGAAGTGCACGTGCACCGCATCGGCCGCACGGGCCGCGCGGACCAGGAAGGCTGGGCGCTCAGCCTCGCGAGCATGGACGAGATGGGGCGCGTGGGCGCGATCGAGCAGGCGCTCGGGCGCGACGTCGAATGGCATCCGCTCGCCGAGCTGAAGGCCGACGGCAACGAGCCGCTGCTGCCGCCGATGGAGACGCTGCAGATCCTCGGCGGCCGCAAGGACAAGATCCGCCCCGGCGACGTGCTCGGCGCGCTGACGGGCGACGCGGGCTTCAGCGGCTCGCAGATCGGCAAGATCAACGTGACCGAGTTCTCGACCTACGTCGCGCTCGAGCGCGGCATCGCGCGCGACGCGCTGCGCAAGCTCAACGCGGGCAAGATCAAGGGCAAGCGGGTGAAAGTCCGGCTGATGGACGAATGACGCCCGCGCCCGCCGCGGCGTGACGCACATTCGACGCCCGCACGGCGCGGCGGGCGGGCCCCCGTTGTCCGGACACGTTGCGAACGTGTCCGCCGCTCGCGCGGACACGTTCGCGTCCCGATGTCGCCCGCGCGAGCGGGTTCCGAAAGCCCCCTCGCCCATCCCCGCCGATCCGCGTCACACTCGCCCCGCGGATGTAGTATCAATACATAGTCGACTACAAAACATTGAAAATATTGACTATTTTGACTTCGCATGAGATACAGCGGATGTTGTTTTGCCACAAGAATGACAACAGACACATTCATGACGGAGACGAAAAAATGTCGGCAAAGCACTTAGGTTTCAAACAGGCGGTGCTGGTTGGCAGTCTGGCCGCGCTCGCGTGCGCGGCGTTCTTGCCCGCGCATGCTTCGGCTGCCGAAGCATTCGGCTCGCCCGGCGCAACGGCCGTGCGAGGCCCCTCGGCCAAGTCGTTCCTCGGCACGGCGGTCAACGGCGCATCGCGGGTCTATTTCACCGGTTATCGGGGCATCCTGTCCGAGGTCTACTATCCGGTTCTCGATACGCCGGAGTCCGTCGACCTGCAGTTCCTGGTCGGCGATGCCGGCAAGACCTTCGTCGACGAAGAAAAGCAGCAGGCCTACTCGGCCGTGCAAACGGACACGCGCACGATGAGCTGGCAAGTGACGACCAGCAACGGTTCGCATAACTGGCAAATCCGCAAGATCATCTTCGCCGATCCGAACTACAACGCGATCGTGCAACGCGTCACGTTCACCGCGCTCAACGGCCACAAGGTCGGCGATTTCAATCTTTACCTGCTGTCCAAGCCGTACCTCGACAACGCCGGCGGCGGCAACGCCGCGCAAACGGTGTCCGGCAGCGGCGGCACCGCGCTCGTCGCGAATCACAACAGCCGCTATTCGGCGCTCGTCACGAGCCGCCCGTGGAAAGTGGTCAACGGCGTCGGCATGACGTCGAACGGCTTCGTCGGGCAGAGCGACGGCTGGACCGACCTGCTCGGCGGCACCGCCGACAAGACGATGGACTGGACGTTCTCGTCCGCGACCAACGGCAACGTCGCGCAGACGGGCTGGATCGATCTCGGCGACCCGAGCGCGACGAGCGTGTCGTTCGACGTCGTGCTCGGCTTCGGCGGCACGCAGGACCAGGCGCTCGGCGACGCGAACACCGTGCTCGGCGGCGATCTCGCCGGCGAGCAGCAGCAGTACGACACCGCATGGCACAACTATGCGGCGGGCCTGTCGTCGCAGAACGGCGCCGCGGATGACGGCTACTATCTGGCCGCGATGACGCTCAAGACGATGCAGGACAAGAGCAACGGCGCGATGATCGCCGGCATCGGCACGCCGTGGGGCGAAACGCAGGGCGATGCGAACGCGGGCGGCTATCACCTCGTGTGGCCGCGCGACCTGTTCAAGTTCGCGAACGCGCTGACGACGGCCGGCGACACGTCGAGCGCGACGAGCGTCGTCAACTATCTGTTCAACACGCTGCAGCAGACGACGAACTGCGGCATCGCCGAATACAACGCGTCCGGCTGCGCGCAGGGCTACAGCCGCATCGGGCGCTTCCCGCAGAACGCGTGGGTGAACGGCTGGCCGTACTGGCAAGGCACGCAGATGGACGAGCAGGCGATGCCGATCATCCTCGCGTGGCGGCTCGGCCCGAGCGTGTTCAATCCGTTGTGGCCGAAGATCAAGCTCACCGCCGATTACATCGTCAACACCGGCCCGTGGACGTATCAGGAGCGCTGGGAGGAAAACGCCGGCTACTCGCCGTCGACGATCGCGGCCGAGATCGCGGGCCTCGTCACGGCGGCGGACATCGCGACGCAAAACGGCGACACGGCGAGCGCCGCGCGCTACCTCTCCGCGGCCGACTACTGGCAGGAGAACGTCGCGGCGTGGACGTACACGTCGAGCGGCACGTTCGGCAACGGCAGCTACTACATCCGGATCAATCCGGCGGGCCGCTCGGGCACCGGCACCGACCGCGCGAGCTTCGCGCCGACCGCCGGCCCCGACACGCCGCAGACGCTGACCGTGAAGAACGGCGGCGGCAGCCACGATGCGCGGCGCGTCGTCGACGGCGGCTTCTTCGAGCTCGTCCGGATGGGCGTCAAGCGCGCGACCGATCCGACGATCGTCAACACGATCTCGGTCTACGACAGCGTGCTCGGCCAGACGCTGAGTCTCGCGAACGCGCCGGCGCTGTCGCCGAACGCGTGGTTCCGCTACAACTTCGACGGCTACGGCGAGCACAATGACGGCAGCGACTTCGACGGCACCGGCGCGGGCCGCCTGTGGCCGATCTTCACCGCCGAGCGCGGGATGGTCGAGATCGCGCGCCAGGGTAACGGCAACGCGGGCAGCGCGTACTTCTCGACGCTCAAGCAACTGACGACGCCCGAGGGCTTCCTGCCGGAACAGGTATGGTCGAATTCGACGACGCTGCCCGACGGCTGGGCGGTGACGACGCCCGCCGGCTACACGCCGGGGCAGCCGACCAAATCGATGGCGCCGCTCAACTGGGCGATGGGCGAGTACATCAGCCTGCTCGCGTCGATCCAGGCGGGGCGCATCGTCGACGTGCCGTCGGTAGTCTGCGCGCGCTACAGCAACTGCGTCGCGCCGCCGCAAAGCGGGCAGGTGCCGGTGGCCGTCAACGTGAACGCGAGCACGCAGCTCGGCCAGCAGATGTACGTGACGGGCAACGTCGCCGCGCTCGGCAACTGGAACACCGATCTCGGCATTCCGGTCGATCCGGCCAACTACCCGGTGTGGAGCAACACCGTCAACCTGCCGGCCGCTCAGGCGATCCAGTACAAGTACTACCGGAAGAACGCGGACGGCAGCGTGACGTGGGAGAACGGGTCCGGCAACCGCCAGCTTCAGACGCCCGCGAGCGGCACGCTGACGCTGAACGATCAGGTGAGCTGGTGACGGCGTCGCGCACGCGCTGGATCGCGCTCGTTTCGGCGGCGCTGCTGGGCGTGGCGGTGGCGGGATGGCGTGACGAACTGCCGCCAAATCGGCGTCCGCCGCCCGTCGCGGCGCCCTCGCCCGCCGCGCCGGCGGCCGATCGCGCAACGACGGCGGCGCTCGCGCCCGCGCCGCCGAGCCGGCCGCTCGTGAAGACGCTGCCGCCCGTGAAGGTCAAGCCGGGCGGAACGAGCTGGAATCCGGACCCGGCGGCGAAGCCCGCGCCCATCGAGGCGCAGCGCGGCGGCCCCGACATCGCCGGCGCGCAGCCGCTGCGGCCGCCGGCATCGGCTGCGCCGTGATCACCCGCCGGCCTCGGTAAGCGTCGCGCAACGGCTACCGGCCGCCCGTCCGGCGCGCATGTCGGTGCGGCGGCCGGTCGAACGGCCGGCCGCCGCATTGCAGGAGTGCCATGCATGTGATCCCGTTTCCCCGCGGCACCGCCGCCCTCGGCGCATGGCCCATCGGTCGACGGCCACACATGCCCGGTCGCGACGCCACTCGATACGCCTCGTCGCCATTCCGTTTCGGATGACGAAGCAACCGGCTCGGCGCGGGCATCGCGCTCGACCGCGCGGGCAAAGCGCCGCTGAATCGCGCGGCGGCCACAAAAGGCCGCGCGCTTTTTCGACGGCGCGCGCGCACCGTTGAAAGCCATTTGCCCTACGCCCGCCGTCGTTTCCTTACATCGAACCTTCGCCCCTCGGGAATCCCCTAGGCAGACACGCGGCGCATCCCGCAGTTAAATAAATCAACTTGATTTATTTAACCTCTGGCGATCCGTGCCACCCGGAGGAGACATCATGAGGAGTCCGCACATCGGCCAGGGCAGCAACTCGGCCAACGTGCGCCGCTACAACGAGCGCCTTCTGCTGAAGACGCTCAGGCGCGCGGGCAGTGCGTCGAAGGCCGATCTCGCGCGGCTCGCCAATCTGACGGGCACCGCGGTCGGCAGCATCATCGCTTCGCTCGCCGAAGCGAAGCTGATCGAATTCGCCGGCCGCCGCGCCGAAGGCCAGCGCGGGCAGCCCGCGTCGCTGATCCGGCTCGACCCGCGCGGCGCGTTCGGAATCGGCGTGCGGCTCGACCGGATGCGCATCGAGACGGCGCTCGTCAACTTCGCCGGCGAGGTGATCGGCCGCCGCTCGCACGACACGCTGCTGCCGCCGCCCGCCGCCGTGCTCGACATCGTCCGCGAGGACGTCGCCGCGATGCAGCGGCTGCTTTGCGCGCACGAACGCGCGCGGCTCACGGGCGTCGGCGTCGCGCAGCCGTACAACCTCGGCAACTGGCTGCGCGAGATCGACCTGCCCGCCGACGCGTTCGGCGCATGGGCGGAAGTCGATTTCGCGCGCGAGCTCGACCGCGCGATCGAGCTGCCCGTCTTCAGCGAAAACGACGGCAACGCCGCCGCGATCGCCGAGCTGTTCTACGGCTGCGGCCGGCAGCGCGACGATTTCGTCTACCTGTTCCTCGGACCGGCGATCGGCGGCGGCATCGCGGTGGACGGCGACTGCCTGCGCGGCGTCACCGGCAACGCCGGCGACTTCGCGATGATGCCGGTCCCGCCGAGCCGCCTGCCTTCGGTGCCGAAGCCGAGCGGCGCATGGGACATCCTGATCACGCGCGCATCGCTGAACGGGCTCGTCCGCCATCTGCGCCACTGCGGCGAAACCGTCGAGAACCACGCGGATCTCGAAGCGTGCATCGCGCGCGGCACGAAGGCCGTCGACGAATGGATCGACGATTGCGTCGATGCGCTCGCGCCCGCGCTGCGCGCGGCGCTCGCCGTGCTCGAATCGCCCGTCGTCGTGCTCGACGCCGACACCGACGCGGGCCTGATCGACACGCTGATCGCGCGCCTGCACACGGCGCTCGCGGCGCTTGCGCCCGAAGCACGCGGCACGCCCGCGCTCGTGCGCGGCTCGTTCGGCCCGGACGCCGGCGCGATCGGCGCCGCGACGCTGCCGATGTTCTTCAACTTCTCGCCGCGCGCCGGCATTCTTCGCGGCGCCGGCATGGATTCGCAGGAGGCTCGATATGCAGCGTTCTGATCCGTCCCGTCCGCTGCTCGAGATGCGCGGCATCAGCAAGACGTTCCCGGCCGTGCGCGCGCTCGCCGGCGTGAGCCTCACCGTCCATCCGGGCGAGATCCATTCATTGATGGGCGAGAACGGCGCGGGCAAGTCGACGCTCATCAAGATCCTGTCGGGCGCGTATCAGGCCGATCCCGGCGGCGAGATCCTGATCGACGGCGCGCCGATCTCGATCGACGGTCCGCTCGCCGCGCGCGACGCAGGCGTCGCCGTGATCTACCAGGAGCTGTGCCTCGCGCCGAATCTGACCGTCGCGGAGAACATCTACGTCGGCCGCGAGCTGCGCCGCGGCAACGGCCGCTGGGGCACGATCGACCGCGCCGCGATGGCGCGCGGCTGTCAGGACGTGCTCGCGCGGCTCGGCGCCGATTTCGGGCCGAACACGCTCGTCGGCACGCTGTCGATCGCCGAGCAGCAGCTCGTCGAGATCGCGCGCGCGGTTCATACGAAAGCGCGCATCCTCGTGATGGACGAGCCGACGACGCCGCTTTCGTCGCGCGAAACCGAGAACCTGTTCCGGCTCATTCGCCAGTTGCGCGCCGAAGGGCTCGCGATCATCTACATCAGCCACCGGATGGCGGAGATCTACGAGCTGTCCGACCGCGTGTCGGTGCTGCGCGACGGCGCGTACGTCGGCACGCTCGATCGCGATTCGCTGTCGGCCGAGCGGCTCGTCGGCATGATGGTCGGCCGCGATATTTCGGGCTTCTACAAGAAAGCGCATGCGCCGTACGATCCGGGCAACCTGCTGCTGTCGGTGCGCGACGTCGCGGACGGCGGGCGCGTGCGCGGCTGCAGCCTCGATCTGCACGCGGGCGAAGTGCTCGGCATCGCGGGCCTCGTCGGCGCGGGCCGCACCGAGCTCGCGCGGCTCATCTTCGGCGCCGAGCCGCGCGTGCGCGGCGAAGTGAAGCTCGGCGGCAAGGCGTTCGGCGGGCACTCCCCGTGCGACGCGATCGACGCCGGGCTCGTCTATCTGACCGAAGACCGCAAGCGCCAGGGGCTGTTCCTCGACATGAGCGTGCGCGACAACATCAACATCTCCGTGTGCGGACGCGACGCGCGGCTCGGCGCGCTCGATCTGGCGCGCGGCGCGCAGCGCGCGCGCGATGCGATCGCCGCGCTGTCGATTCGCGTGCCGCATGCAAACGTTAGTGTCGGCGCGCTGTCCGGCGGCAACCAGCAGAAAGTGCTGCTGTCGCGCCTGCTGGAAACGAAGCCGCGCGTGCTGATCCTCGACGAGCCGACGCGCGGCGTCGACATCGGCGCGAAGTCCGAGATCTACCGGATCATCAACGATCTCGCGCGCGCCGGCGTCGGCGTGATCGTGATCTCGAGCGAGCTGCCGGAGATCATCGGCGTCGCGGATCGCGTGCTCGTGATGCGCGAAGGCCGCGTGGCCGGCGAGCTCGGCGGCCATACGGGCGCGCCGATCACGCAGGAGGCGATCATCGCGCTCGCCACCGGCTCCAGCACCGAGGCGGCGGCCGCGCACTGAGCGGCCGCCGTCGTCTTGTCATTTCACCCTCGGGTTATCGCCATGAACCAACAGATGAAGCAAAGCGAGATCGCTTCCGCGTCGCCGGGCGCGGCGCAACGCGCGCCGGCGCGCGCCGCCGACCGCCGCGCGCGGATGCAGGCGCTGATGCGCACGGCCGGCATGCTGCCCGTCCTCGTGCTTCTGTGCGTGGGCTTCGCCTTCATGACCGACGGCTTCTTCACGCTGCAGAACCTGTCGATCGTCACGCAGCAGGCGTCGATCAACATCGTGCTCGCCGCGGGCATGACGTTCGTGATCCTGACGGGCGGCATCGACCTGTCGGTCGGCTCGGTGCTCGCGGCCGCCGCGGTCGCGTCGCTGCTCGCGTCGAACATCCCCGGCTGGGGCTGGCTCGGCATTCCGGCCGCGCTCGCGGTCGGGCTCGTGTTCGGCGTCGTCAACGGCGGACTGATCTCGTTGCTGCGCCTGCCGCCCTTCATCGTCACGCTCGGCGCGCTGACCGCCGTGCGCGGCATCGCGCGCCTGATGGGCAACGACACGACGATCTTCAACCCGCAGTTGCCGTTCGCGTTCATCGGCAACGGCTCGATTCTCGGCGTGCCGTGGCTCGTCGTGATCGCCCTCGCCGTCGTCGCGATCTCGTGGTTCATCCTGCGCCGCACGGTGCTCGGCATGCGGATCTATTCGGTCGGCGGCAACCCCGAAGCCGCGCGGCTGTCCGGCATCAACGTGCGCGGCATCGAGCTGTTCGTCTACGCAACGTCGGGCCTGCTCGCCGGCCTCGGCGCGCTGATGTCCGCCGCGCGGCTCTATGCGGCCAACGGGCTGCAGCTCGGCCAGTCGTACGAGCTCGACGCGATCGCCGCGGTGATCCTCGGCGGCACGAGCTTCGTCGGCGGCGTCGGCTCGATCGTCGGCACGCTGATCGGCGCGCTCATCATCGCGGTGCTGTCGAACGGGCTCGTGCTGCTCGGCGTGTCCGACATCTGGCAGTACATCATCAAGGGGCTCGTCATCATCGGCGCGGTCGCGCTCGACCGCTACCGCCAGCACGGATCGGCCCGCACCTGAGCGCATCGGCCGCCATGCGGCGCGCGCGCAGGTCCTCGCGCGCGCCCTTCATCCCGGACCATACGGAGACAACGACATGTTGGAGATCAAGCACAAGCTCGTTCAGAGCGCCGCCGCGTGCGCGCTCGCGTTCGCCGCATGCGGCGCGCATGCGGCCGACAGGCCGCTCAAGTCGATCGGCATCACGGTCGGCTCGCTCGGCAATCCGTACTTCGTGACCGTCGTGAAAGGCGCCGAAGCACAGGCGAAGGAAATCAATCCGAACGCGAAAGTCACCGCGGTGTCCGCCGATTACGACCTGAACAAGCAGTTCACGCAGATCGACAACTTCATCTCGGCGCACGTCGACATGATCCTGCTGAACGCCGCCGATCCGAAGGCGATCGAGCCCGCCGTGCGCAAGGCGCAGGCGGCGGGCATCGCGGTGATCGCGGTGGACGTCGCGGCTTCCGGCGCGGACGCGACCGTGCAGACGAACAACGTGAAGGCGGGCGAGCTCGCGTGCGACTACCTCGCGAAGAAGCTCAACGGCAAGGGCAACGTGATCATCGAGAACGGCCCGCAGGTGTCGGCCGTCGTCGATCGCGTGAACGGCTGCAAGGCGGTGCTCGCGAAGAATCCGGGCCTCAAGCTGCTGTCGAGCGACCAGGACGGCAAGGGCTCGCGCGAAGGCGGGATGAACGCGATGCAAGGCTACCTGACGCGCTTTCCGAAGCTCGACGGACTGTTCGCGATCAACGATCCGCAGGCGATCGGCAGCGACCTCGCGGCGAAGCAGCTGCATCGCACCGGCATCGTGATCACGTCGGTCGACGGCGCGCCCGACATCGAGACCGCGCTGAAGAGCGACACGCAGGTGCAGGCATCGTCGAGCCAGGACCCGTTCGCGATGGCGAAGAAGGCCGTTGCGGTCGGCTATGGAATCATCAACGGACACAAGCCCGCGAACCCGATGATCCTGCTCGAGCCGACGCTCGTCACGCGCGACAACGTGAAGAGCTACAAGGGCTGGAGCTCGCATTGACGCTCGGCCGCCGTGCGGGCGGCGGCGCCGCGCGGCGGCCGAAGCCGTGCGTGCGCGCGTGCGCGCCGCTCGACGCGATCGCGCATGCTGCTGCTGCGGCGGCGGCCAGCGTCAGGCACGCCGCGCGCGGCGAAGCCATCAAGCGATTCGTTGCCGTTTCATGCTCTTGTTGCAAGAAACCGCGCCGTCCGCAGCCTCGATGCCGGAGCCGGCGGCACGGCCGGCATCGTTGCACCTGTCGCCTTGACGACCGCTTCGACTGTCGAGTTGGCGGCCCGGTCGCACCAAGCCGTTACCGCCTCCGAAATCCGATCGATGAATTCGCCGATTGCGATCGCCCTCATTTGCTCGAATATTCCTCGATGACGCCGAGCGGCGATGACGACATAAACCAGTCGCCGCGCGTTACGCTATTTCATAAATCGGCCCAACAGGATTTCATATGAATAACCGACGTGCGCCGACGTTCGGAATTGTTCGCAATCTGACGGGACATGCCGCTGCATGGTGCGCCGGGTGGCTTTTTCTTCGTCGACATGACGGCATCGTATTTCGCGATACGACATCTTTCATTCGACAGCCTTCAATTCGTTTTTATCACAATTTACAATTTTTCATCTCCACCAAGAATGCCTAAAAAGAATCCGAGATGGCATTGATTCAAGATATCCCCGCTTCGAATATCCGATCCGCATCGAATTGATCCGCCGCCACGATTCCGCACGAGACGGTTCCCTAACCAAGTGAAAGGGAATCACGGTCCTCGACAAACTGAACCGGCACGCGTTCGTTTGCCTTGCTCGGGCGGCGCAGCGGCCGCGCCGGTTCCCACGGATAACGATGTATCGCGGAATGAACTAAAGTAAATCAACGTCGCGACAGACCGCGCAATCGATTTCAATTCGGTATGCGCGCGCCCCGGGTTCGCTTTCCGCCCCGCGATTCGCCGCCGGACGAACGGCGGCGCCGGCTTTCGCGTTCGGGAGATCCAATGGATGGCTTCCTCATTCAGCGCCCGTCTCGTCTGCAAACGCTTGGGGCCGGAACATTCGCGCTGCTGACGCTGGCCGCGCTCGCGGCCACCGCGCCGAACGCGAATCTGACGCTCCCGGCAATCGGGCCGTTCCTGCCGATGTCCGCGTTGACCGTGTTCAGCACCTCGCTCATCGCGGCCTTCCTGCTCGGCGCGCAGTTCACCATCATGCGCCGCCCGGTTCTCGGCACGCTCGCCGGCACGTATGCGTTCGTCGCGACCACGGCCGCGCTTCAACTGCTCGCGTATCCGGGCGTCTTTTCGACGACCGGCCTGCTCGGCGCGCGGCGTTACAGCGCGGCATGGATCTGGATGCTCTGGCACGGCGGTTTCCCGCTGCTCGTCGTGCTCGCGATGCTGACGCGATACCGGCTCGCGAAGCGGCTCGACCGCACCCGTCACGTCGGCCTCTGGCTGGCCGCATTAGCGGGCGCGCCGGTCGCGGCCGGCATCGCGCTCGGGTTCGTCGCGCTGTATGTGGATCTGCCCAAGCCGTTCACGCCTTCGCTCGACAACACGTTGCCCGCCGCCAATCCGGCGGCGATCGCCGTCTGGGCGATCAACCTCGGCGCGATCGTGGCCGCGCCGTTCATCGGACGAATGAGAACGATGCTCGACATCTGGCTCGTCGTCGTACTGCTCGCCTGCTTCGCCGACACCAGCCTGAATCTGCTGAGCACGGCGCGCTTCAGCGCCGGCTGGTACGTCGCGCGGCTCTTCGGCATGTTCACGCCGGGCATCCTCGTTTGCGTGCTCGTCTGGGAGGTGACGATGCTGTACCGGCGGCTCTACGACGCGCATGCGTCGCTCGTGCGGACCGCCTCGCACGACGCGCTGACGATGGTGTACAACCGCAGCTATTTCAACGAGCAGTTCGAACGCGCCTTCGACTACGTGCGCCGGCACAACCTGCCGATCGCGCTCGTGATGGTCGACGTCGATCATTTCAAGCAGTACAACGACACGTTCGGCCACCTGCAAGGGGACACGTGCCTCGCCGCCGTCGCGGCCGCGCTGTCCGGCGTGGCGAGCCGCGCGGCCGATTTCGTCGCGCGCTACGGCGGCGAGGAATTCGCCGTCGTGCTGCCCGGAACGGACGAACGCGGCGCGGCGGCGATCGCCGAGCAGGCGCGGCAATCCGTCGAGCGGCTGCGCATCGCCGCCGATACGTCGCCCGGCTACGTGACGGTCAGTGCCGGCTACGCGGCGACGAGCGGCAATCCGTTCGAGACGCCCGGCGCGCTGGTCGCGGCCGCCGACGCAGCGCTCTATCGCGCGAAGATGCTGGGGCGCAACATGAGCGCGGCGCCCCATCTCGACGCGCCGGATACGGCGACGCACAGGTAAGGCGCGCGACGCCGGCGATCCTTCGGCCGCGAACCGCGCCGCCCGGCGCGATCCACGGCGGCGGCCGTCACGGCTTGACGCCCTCGATCACGCTGTGCGCGCCTTCCGTGGGATGAACGGCCGTCATCTGCAATCCGGCCGCCGCGTAGAGCCGCTCGTATCCCTCGGCCGTGCGGCCGTGACCGCCGGAACTCATGATCAGCATTTCCAGATCGTGCAGCTTCGCGAAATGCGGCTCGCCCGGCGGCGTGAGCACCGCCTCGACGAGCAGGAGCTTGCCGCCCGCGCGCATCGCCTCCGCGCAGTTCGTCATGATCCGCGTCGCCTGCTCGTCGTCCCAATCGCAGACCACATGCTTCATCACGAAGACGTCGCCGCGCGCGTCGATCGATTTGCTCGCATCGCCCGCGATCACCTTCACCCGCTCGGTCAATCCGTGCTTCGCGAAGAGCCGCCGCGCGCCTTCGCACGCGTGCGGCAGCTCGAAGAGCACGCCGTTCGCGTTCGGGTTCGCGAGCAGCAGCGTCGCGAGCAGAAAGCCGTGGCCGCCGCCCACGTCGACGATCGTGCGCGCCTGCGAAAAATCGTATGCGCGGGCCACCGCCGGCGATTCCAGTTCGCTGACGCTCGTCATCGCGTCGTTGACGATCGCCGCGATCTCCGGGTGCGAATCGATGTACGCGAAACCCGGCCCGCCCACGACCTGCTCGAACGCGCTGCGTCCGGTCTTGACGCTGTACATCAGTTGCCCCCATGCCCGCCATCCCGCGTCCATCCCCGCGAGCCGCACGAAGCCGCGCATCGAGCCCGTCGCGTCGCACCGCAGCGTGTCGCCGAGCGGGCTGTTGCGAAACCGCCGGCCGTCCGACTCGACGAACACGCCGAGACTGCCGAGCGCGCGCAGCACCCGGTAAAGCGCCTCGGGGTGAGTGTGAGTGGCCGCGGCCAACTCGTCCGCCGTCCGTTCCTGCCGCGCCAGCAGATCGGCAATGCCGAGCTCGGCGGCGACATAGAGCGCCTGCGCGTGCCACTTGCCGGTAACCATCTGCAGTATTGCGACATGCGGCGGCTGTTCCGCCTGCACTTGCGTCATGAGATTTCTCCTTTCGATTGATCGATCGAAATGCGAATGCGTGCGAATGCGGCTTGTCGTCCGCGGCCCGCGCGGCGACGCGTTCCGGACCGATCCGGAGCGACGGGCGGCGCCCCGCCGGGCGCTTGGCCGCCGCCGCGCGAGCCGGGACGGTCAGGCCGCGAACAGCTTGATCATCTCGGCCGTGTCGAAGTGATCCTCGAACGTGACCGCCCGGCCGTTCTCGAACCGCCACACGTGCACGAACTTCAGCGTCGCGCTGCGCCCGGTGGCGGCGGTGACGCGGCGCGTGCCGAGCACGACGATCCGCTCGCCCGATTCGATGAACTCGTCCGGCTCGAGCCGCATCTCGGCGATGTGCGTCGGCACGTGCCGGATGAACGCGATCACTTCGTCGTGGCCGCGCTTCGTTCCGCCGAGCCCGTACGGGCTCATGCCGTCCGGATGGGTCCAGCGCACGTCCGGCGCGAGCGCCGCGAGCACGCCGGGCAGGTCGCGACGGTGGAAGGCCTCGTACGATTCGCGCACGGTCTGCATGTTGTTCGACATTGCGGTGTCTCCTGCCTCGCGCGTCAGCGCTGAACGGCCGGCAGCGTTTTCACCGCGCCGGGGAAGTGGGTTTCGATGGTCCGGCGCACGCCGTCCTTCCAGTGCACCGTGCAATCGCCGATCAGTGCGCGCCGCTTCGTGTTGTCGAACGCATAGGTTTCGCGCGTCACGTCGCTGCGCTCGAAACGTGCGTCGACGCCCGTGATGTCCGCGACGTATTGCAGGCAATCCTGAATGCCGACGGCCTCGTCGCCGCCCCAGTTCAGCACGAGCGCGGGCGAGCTCGCCGCCTCCCACAGCAGCGGCACCTGCCTCACGAGATCGTCGGTGTGAATCAGCGACGCCCAGTTCTGGCCTTCGCGCGGCACCGGCACCGGCTTGCCGGCGAGCAACTGCCGGTACAGCAGCACCGGCACGCCGCCGTGGCCGTACGGGCCGTATGCGACGTTCAGGCGCGCGATCACGGTCGGCAGGCCAAGCGTCGCCGAGAGCGCGCGCACGACGCCCTCGCACGAGATCTTGACGATCGGGTAGGCGGGCAGCCAGTGCGCGACGCCGTTCAGCGGGTCCGTCTCCGCATACGGATGGTCGAGCGCCCGCCGCGCGTACAGGCTGCCGCTCGAGACGTAGATGAACGCTTCCGCGTGCCGGCAATGCGTCATCAGGCGGCCGGTGGCCACCGTGTTGATCTCGATCGCCTTGTCGAAATCGCCGTCCTCGCCGCGCCTCACCGCCGCGTGCAGCACGTGCGTGAAATCGTCGGGCAGGCCGTCGAGCGTGTCGCGCTCCATGTCCCACCGCCAGGTGTTCACGCCCTTCGCGCGCAATGCGTCCTGCGCGCTCGCGTCGCCGAACCGGCCGATCGCCCACACCTCGTCCCGCGCCGCCAGCGCTTCGGCGACAGGCCGCGCCACCTGGCCGGTCGCCCCCGTGATCAGAACCTTGCGCTTCGCGTGCGACCGTTTCGCGTCACCGCGCGCTTCGTTGCCAGACACTGCCATGAGCCTCTTCTCCTTGTTCATCGTGAAGTCGGATATCAGTCATTTGCCGCCGAGCGCGCGATCGAGCTCGGCCCGCAGCACCGCCTGGAACGTCGCGACGTGCGCGGGCCCCATCAGCGTGTAGTGCTCGCCCGCGACGTCGATGTAGCGATTCGGCTCGCGCGTGAACTCGTCCCACCGGCGTAGTTCGTTGTTCAGCCAGTCGTCCTTCGTGCCGCGCAGCGGGATCGCGTAGAAGATCGACATCGCCCGCACGCTGCCCGACGGCGCGTACGAACGACCAAGCGTCAGCAGCGATTGCGCGAGTCCCGCCCACGCGCGGAATTTCGGCAGATCGAGGTCGAGCTCGGCGAGCCGCGCGGGCGGCGCGTGGTCGATCAGGTATGCGAGCGGGTCTTGCTCCGGCATCGCGGCGCGCAGTTGCGGCGGCAGCGTCAGCGACTGCTGCTTGTCGATCAGCGACAGGAAGAACGCGAGGTTGACCGCGCCTTCCACCTCGTCGAGCTCGTCCATCCGGTACTTGATGTGCGGCGGCAGATTGAAGCTGCCGACGAAATCCACGCGCTCGCCCTGCGATTCGAGCACCTTCGCGATCTCGAACGCGACCGCGCCGCCGTACGAATAGCCGGCCACCGCGTACGGCCCGTGCGGCTGCCGCTTGCGGATCGCGTCGACATACGTGCTCACCATCTCGTCGAAGCTGGAGAAATACGTCTCCCCTTCGTTGAAGCCGCGCGCGCGCAGCGCGTAGAACGGACGCTCGTTGACGAAATACTTCGCGAGATTGACGAACACGAGCACCTCGCCGACGCCGGGATGCACGCAGAAGAGCGGCGTCTTGCCGCCCGTGAGCTGAAGCGGCACGGCCGGGTCGTACTCGCCCGCCGTCACGCGCTCGCCCGACGCGAGGCGCGCGGCCAGCGCGCGCACGGTCGGATTCTGGAGAATCGTCACGATCGGCAGGTCGACCACGCCGAGCCGCTGCTCGACGTGGCGCTTGAGCTTCAGGATGTCGAGCGACGTGCCGCCGAGATCGAAGAAGCTCGCGGTCGCGCTGATCGCGTCGGGCGCGACCCGGAACATCTCCGCGAAAATCGCGGCGACCGCGGCTTCGGTCTCGCCGTCGGGCGCGACGTAGCCGCCCATCTGCCGGTTCGCGAGATCGGCGACGAACGCCCTGCAGCCGTCATAGCCGCCCGCCTCCAGACGCTTGCGCATGATCGCTCGCTGCGTCTTGCCGAGGCTCGTCTTCGGAAACTCGTCCTCCGGCAGCGGCAGGATCAGCGCGGGCCGGAAACCCCACAGCAGGATCGTGCTGTTGCGGATCGCGATGATGACGCGATACAGCGCG
Organism: Burkholderia thailandensis E264; assembly: GCF_000012365.1. Lineage (NCBI taxonomy): Bacteria > Pseudomonadati > Pseudomonadota > Betaproteobacteria > Burkholderiales > Burkholderiaceae > Burkholderia > Burkholderia thailandensis. The sequence continues at coordinate 240,939 of NC_007650.1, read as the reverse complement.
TCCTCGTCGTCGAGCGGAAACGACGGCGTGAACGTCACGACGAGCTGCTCGGATTCGTCGCCGGCGCCGCGCGTCGGAAACGCCGCGACGAACGAGCGCTTGATGCCGTCGAGCGCCTCGAGCGTCGTCTCCAGTTCATGGCTGAAATAGTTGACGCCGTTGACGATGATGCTGTCCTTGCTGCGCCCCACGAGCCACAGCCGGCCGCGCTCGATGCGCCCGAGATCGCCCGTGCGGAACCAGCCGTCGCTCGTGAACGCCGCGCGCGTCGCCTCGGCGTTGTTGTGATAGTGCTGGAAGATCATCGGGCCGCGCACCTGAAACTCGCCCGCCTCGCCGTCCGGCAGCACGTCGTTGCGGTCGTCCGCGATACGCATCTGCAGCCCGGCCACCGGCAGGCCGAGCGACGCGAACTCGCGGCCCGCGTCGCCCGCCGGAAATTCGCGCGAATACACGGAGCCGGCGCACGTCTCGGTCATCCCGAACGCGGGCCACAGCGCGTCGGGCGCGAGGCCGCACGGCGCGAGCAGATCGAGAAAGCGCTGCCCGGTCGCGACGACGATCGCCTCGCCGCCCGACACGACGTGCCGCAGCGACGAGAGATCCACCGAGCGGCGCCATGCCGCGAGCGCCTCGTCGCCCATCGCTTCGAGCGCGGCGTTCAGCTGGCCGAACAGGAAGTTCGGCGAGAAGGTCATCGTGACGCGGTAGCGGCTCACGAGCCGCAGCAGGCGCAGCGGATCGGTCAGGATCGCCGCTGATTCGACATGCAGTTGCACGGCGCCGACGTAGAGCGGCAGCAGGTGCGCTTCGAGCAGCGCGGCGACGTGATCGAACGAGATCCAGTTGAGCGTGACGTCCGCGCCGGCGAGCTGCTGCCGCTCGTTCTTGCCGGCCATCGACGCGAGCAGGTTGCCATGCGTGAGCACGACCGCCTTCGAATTGCCGGTGGAGCCCGACGTGAGCACGAAGACGGCCGGCTCGGACGGCTGCGCGGCGTGCACCGACTCGTCGGGCAAGCTCGCGCGCAGCGCGTTCAGGTTGACGGCGAGCGCGCCGCCCGGCAGATCGCTCTTCAGCGCTTCGGTGGTGATGAGCAGCGGGCGGTCGAGCAGCGCGTCCACGTGTGCGAGATGCTTCGCCCAACGCTCGGAATCGTTGCGAATCGGCACGAGCGGACACGGCACGAATCCGCCGAGCGCGCACGCCCAGAACGCCGGAATGAAATCGCTCGCGTGCTCGAGCAGCAGCGCGACCTTCATGCCGGACCGGTAACCGCGGGCCCGCATGCCGCCCAGGATGCGGCGCGCCTCGTCGAGCAGCTCCGGATACGTGACGAAGGCGCCCTTTTCCTCGGCTTGCGCGGCGATGAAGCGCACGCCCGTATGCGGATGCAGCCGTGCGGCCCGCAACAGCAGGTCGACGATGTTTTGCGGCGAAGAGGCGCGCGACTCGTGTTCGGAAACGCGCGGCGAATCGAGAGTGGATGGCGTCATGGTGCAGGCACTCCATGCTGATGGTGCAAGTGGGAACAAACGTCCGGGCGTGTCCGCGCGGACGCATCGATTGACGATTGCGGGTGAATCCCTACCTGACTGGCCGCCGATCCCTGCGAACGCGAATCGGCGGCCGAATGACACTCGACAGCGTGAGACGAACCGGCCGCTTGCCCGGCAAAAAACGGGATTGTTCGAGCCGGTCCCGACAACGTGAGCCGAGGCGATCCGAAATGCTCGATTTCATATCGAATCGCACCGGGCGACGAACTGGATTTGGAAATAATCCGCCGATTGCAGCAATGAAAGATGACGAATGATTCGATCGTTTTCCATGCGCCAATGATCGATGCGATTCATCGATCTCATGCAATCAACCGAATCCGGACGACCGGCGGAACGCCGTCCGGAAATCGGCCGATCATCGGCATTCCGGCGCCGTCTTTGCGCCGGCGCCGATTCAAGCGGCAAGCATTGAAGCGAAAACGGGCAACGGTCGGCGCTTCAGTGCAAGCTATCGGGCTTCTGCGACGATGTCGCCGTACCAGTCCGGACGATTGAAACGGAACGCAGTCTACGACAAAACACATGAATTTTAAACTCGATCGACCCGAGTGAATTTGTAAAAAAGTGCGGTGTTTTTTATGAAAATCGATTTCAAACAAATCAATTCCGCAATCCATTCACACCATCGAAATCATTGGATTTTATTTGGCGATTCATATCCGATCCGGACGACATGTTAGCGACATTTATCGAACCTAATATTTCACAATGGACATCCGTATTTTCTACGTATGTTTCGGAAATCGATCGGCCGAGGCGGGGGCCGTTCGCTTCGATTGAGAGGGGGAGCGGATCGGGCGCGATGCGACGAGGCCGGCGCAGCCGCACCGCGGCGACGCGGATGCCGAGCAGACAGATGCCAATGCCCATTGCGCATCGGCATCGCTTTCACGCATCGCCACACGAAACGGCGCACGCGGCTCATCCCGCGCGTGGCCTCGCGCGTGGCCGCCGCCTTTCTTCATGAAAGAATCCGCCGTCGCGTGCGGCGCCTGCCGCTTCCCGCGTGCGCCGATCAGCTCGCCGGATGGCGGTCGTCGGCGTCGCCGTCGCGGCTCTCGTCGCCGTCGCGGCTGCCCGCCATCGTCTGCAGCGCGATATAGAGCCAGAGCCGATCGTCGATCGCGCCGAGATCGAGGCCCGTCGCGTCGCGGATCTGCTGCAGCCGGTAGTCGAGCGTGTTGCGGTGGATGCCCAGCGCTTGCGCCGTCGCGCCCGGGTGGCCATCGTTCGCGTACCAGGCTTTCAACGTGTCGAGCAGCGCGCCGGAGCGCCGCTCGCGCGCGAGCAGCCGCGTGAGCGGCAGCCGCAACTGCCGCGCCTGCCAGCCTTGCGACAGCGCCGACAGCAGAACGGGCAGCACGAAGTCGTAGTACGAATAGGTGGCCTGCTGCGGCGTGCGCGCCGCGCCGACGCGAAGCGTCGCGAGCGCGCACTGGTACGAGCGCTCGAAGCCGTCGATTCCGTCGAGCGCGATGCCGAGCGCGAGCGCGAACGGCTGCGTCGCGACCTTGCGCAACGTGCCCTCCAGCGCCGCGAGCCGCTTGCCGGCGTGCGTCGCGAGCGCGCCGTCGCGAACCGCGCGCGCATCGATCGCCTCGAACATCACGAGTTCCCGGTACGACGTCTTCGCGCTCAGCAATTGCGGCCACTCGTTCGCCAGTTGCGACTGCATCGCCTCGATCTGGCCGACGCCCGCTTCCGGGTCCGCGTCGACGCCGCTCAGGCGGCACACGATCGCCGCATGCGCGAGCCGCACGTCGATGCCGAGCCGGCCGGCCCATGCCTCGAGCTCGGCGGCCGCGGCCGTGCGCCTCAGAAGCTGAAGGACGAATTCTTCCCGATGGCGCGCGTTGCGGCGCAGCTCGACGGTCAACTGCTCGCGCTCGAGGATCAATTCCGCGGTGACGCGCAGCAGCTCGCCGAAGCCGCGCACCGCGTCCGGCTCGCCGGTGACGCCGATCACGCCGCACACCTTGCCGCGCACGCTCAGCGGCAGATTGATGCCGGGCCGCGCGCCGCTCAGGTTCGCGGCCATCGCGTCGTCGATCTCGACCGCGCGCGCCCGGGCGAGCGCGAGCTGCGCGCCCGCGTGGATCTCGCCGACGCGCGCCGCGTCGCTGCTCGCGAGGATCACGCCGTGCGCGTCCATCACGTTCACGTCGAACGGCATCACTTCGACGGTGCGTGCGACGATTTCGGTCGCGAGACGGGCATCGATCATCATGGCGGTCAGGTCGAATGGCAGGAAACGGCGGCGAGCGGGCCGCGAGTCATGCCGCGACGCACGCCGCGGGCCGGCGCCCGGCCCGACGCTATTGTCGCGTCATTTCGGTCGGCCAGACGATGCGCATCAGGTTCGTCGAGCCGGGATGCCCGAACGGCACGCCCGCGGCGACGACGATCGGGTATTCGTCGGTTGCGAATCCTTCCGCGTGCGCGGCTTCGATCGCGATCTCGACGATGTTCTCGATGCCGGTTGCCTCGAGCGCCACCCGCGAGCGCACGCCCCACGCGAGCGTGAGCCGCCGTGCGATGTCGGCGCGCGGCGTGAGGCTCAGGATCGCCGTGCTCGGCCGCAGCCGCGACAGGCGGATCGCCGTGGCGCCCGATGCGGTGTACGTGACCGCGACGCCGAGCCGCAGCGTATCCGACACCACCTCGATCGCCGCGCCGATCGCGTCGGTCGCGTTCGGCGCGTGCGCGGTGACGATCGCCTTCATCAGTTGCGGCTGGATCGGGTCCGCCTCGGTCGTCGCGATGATCTTGCGCATGAAGCCGACCGCCTCGACCGGATACTGGCCCGATGCCGATTCGGCCGACAGCATCACCGCGTCCGCGCCGTCGTAGACTGCCGAGGCGACGTCGGACGCCTCCGCGCGCGTCGGCGTCGGCGCGAGCGTCATCGATTCGAGCATCTGCGTCGCGACGATCACCGGCTTGCCCGCCGCGCGCGCGAGCCGAATGATCCGCTTCTGCACGCTCGGCACGTCCTCGAGCGACATCTCGACGCCGAGATCGCCGCGCGCGACCATCACCGCATCGGCGGCGTCGACGATGTCGGCGATGTTCTCGACCGCCTGCGGCTTCTCGATCTTCGCGACGATCGCCGCGCGCGAGCCGATCAGCGCGCGCGCGTCGCGCACGTCCTGCGCGGTCTGCACGAACGACAGCGCGACCCAGTCGACGCCGAGCGACAGCCCGAATTCGAGATCGTCGCGATCCTTCGCGGATAGCGCGGGAATCGCGAGCGTCGCGTCGGGCACGCTCACGCCCTTGCGGTCGGACACGATCCCGTCGAGCAGCGCGATCGTCTCGATGCGCGCCGCCGACACCGCCTCGACGCGAAACCGCAGCTTGCCGTCGTCGACGAGCAGCAGATGGCCGGGGCGCGCGGCGTCGAAGATCTCCGGATGCGGCAGCGACACGCGCCGCGAATCGCCGGGCGCCGGGTCCCGGTCGAACACGAACGGCTGGCCCTTCGCGATCTGCGCGCGCGAGCCCGCGAACTGCCCGACGCGCAGCTTCGGGCCCTGCAGATCCAGCAGGATGCCGATCGGATGCCCGATGCGCGCCTCGATCGCGCGCACGGCCGCGTGGCGCGACGCGTGGTCGGCATGCGTGCCGTGGCTGAAGTTCAGACGAAACACGTCGGCGCCCGCGCGCGCGAGCGCTTCGATCGCGGCCTCGGTCGAGCTCGACGGGCCGAGCGTCGCGACGATCTTCGTCGAACGGCGGCGCTCGCGGTCGGTGTGGCTTTCGTTTCGCATGTCCGGTTCCAGAGCAGGAAATGAGTCGGTGGGTGGGGATGAGTCGCGCCGCCCGCTGCTAGGAGGCGCGAGACGAATGCGCTACGCGCCGCGGCGACGCGTGCCGGCCGAGCTCCCGGCCGACGCGAATCGCCGCCGCGACGTTGCGCGCCGCGAAGCGCACGTTCGCCGCCGCGTCGCGCAGCGCCTCGTCGATCGTACACGCGCGCCTGACGGACGCGAAGACCGCATCGAAGCCGTGCGCGTACAGCGCGCCGGCCTGATTCGTCACCGCGCCGCCGATCGCGACGACAGGCACCCCGCATTCGGCCGCGATCCGCGCGACGCCGATCGGGGCCTTGCCGCGCAGCGTCTGGCCGTCGATGCAGCCTTCGCCCGTCACGACGAGGCTCGCGCCGCGAATCGCGTCGCGCAGCCGCAGCGCATCGGTGACGATCTCGACGCCCGGGCGCAGCGCCGCGTTCAGGAACGCGGACATCGCCGCGCCGAGGCCGCCCGCCGCGCCGCCGCCCGGCAGCCGCGCGACGTCCGGGCCGACGTCGCGCGCGACGATCGCCGCGAAATGCGCGAGGTTGCGATCGAGATCCGCGGCCATTTCCGGCGTCGCGCCCTTCTGCGGGCCGAACACCGCGGACGCGCCGTTCGGCCCGACGAGCGGATTGTCGACATCGCATGCGACTTCGAACGCGCAAGCCGCCAGCCGGCCGTCGAGGCCGGCGGCGTCGATGCGCGCGAGCCGCGCGAGCGGCGCGCCGCCCGGGCCGATCGGCCGGCCGTCGGCGTCGGCCAGATGCGCGCCGAGCGCCTGCAGCATGCCCGCGCCGCCGTCGTTCGTCGCGCTGCCGCCGAGGCCGACGATGAAGCGCCGCGCGCCCGCGTCGAGCGCCGCGCGGATCAGCTCGCCCGTGCCCCGGCTCGACGTGACGCGCGGATCGCGCGATTCGGGCGGCACGAGATGCAGGCCGCTCGCCTCGGCCATCTCGATCACCGCGGTGCCGTCCGGCAGGATGCCGAACGCGGCGCGCGTCGGCCGGCCGAGCGGATCGGCGACGCTCGCGCTGCGGCGCTCGCCGCCCGCGGCCGCGACGAGCGCGTCGACCGTGCCCTCGCCGCCGTCGGCGATCGGCAGGCACCGGTACTCGGCGTCGGCGAACACTTCGCGGAATCCGGCCTCGATCTGCCGCGCCGTTTCGACGGCGCTCAGGCTTTCCTTGAACGAGTCGGGAGCAATCACGATCTTCATCGGCGAACCTCTTCGGTGACGCGCGCGGCGCGCGCGCTTGGAATGCAGTGACGAAACGCGCGGCGTTGCCCGCGTCAGCGGCCCGCGCGCCGCGCGTGCGTGCGCATCACGAGCACGATGCCGACGGCCATCGTGCTCGACAGGATGTAGAGCGCGAGATCGGTGCGCTGCGTCGCATCCTTGATCCAGCCGACGATGTAAGGACTCACGAAGCCGGCAACCTGCCCGAGCGAGTTGATCAGCGCGACGCCGCCCGCCGCGGCCGAGCCCGTCAGCACGAGCGTGGGCAGCGGCCAGAACATCGCAAGCGCGGTGAGCGCGCCGGCCGTCGCGAGCACGAGGCCGATCATCGCGGGCACGATCGCGCCGCCGGATTGCGCGGCCATCAGCAGCCCCGCGACGCCGACCGCCATCGGCACGCTCAGATGCCAGCGGCGCTCCTGCCGCGCATCGGCCGATTTGCCGACGGCGATCATCGCGACGCTCGCGAACAGGTAAGGAATCGCGCTGAGCCAGCCGATCGCGCCGCTGCCGGCGACGCCGAGCGAGCGGATGATCGACGGCAGCCAGAAGTTGATCGCGTACACGCCCATCTGGATGCTGAAATAGACGATGCCGAATTTCCACACGGCGCCGTTCAGCAGGATGTCGCGCAACGTGCGCGGCTGGCCGGCCGACGCGCGGGCGGCGTCGGCGGTCGTCGTCGCGAGCGCGCGGTTCAGCGCGGCTTTCTCGTCGCCCGACAGCCAGCGCGCATCGTCGATCCGGTCCTGGAGCAGCACGAACACCGCGACGCCGAGCACGATCGTCGGCGCGCCCTGCAGCAGGAACAGCCACTGCCAGCCGGCAAGCCCGCCTTGGCCCGCCGAGAAGTGATCGAGCATCCACCCCGACAGCGGGCCGCCGATCACGCCGGAGACCGGGATCGCCGACATGAAGAGCGCGATCGCACGGCCGCGATGCTCGGCGCTGAACCATTGCGTCAGGTAGAGCACCATGCCCGGGAAGAACCCGGCTTCCGCGATGCCGGTGAAAAAGCGCAGCGCGTAGAACGACGCCGGCGTCTTCACGAACAGCAGCGCCGACGACAGCGCGCCCCACGCGATCATGATGATCGCGATCCACACGCGCGCGCCGACGCGCCGCAACACCAGATTGCTCGGCACGCCCGCGAGCACGTAGCCGACGAAGAAGATGCCCGCGCCGAGGCCGTAGACGGTCTCGCTCATGTTCAGCTCGCTCAGCATCTGCAGCTTCGCGAAGCCGACGTTCACGCGATCGAGGTAATTGAACAGGTAGCAGACGAAGATCAGCGGAATCAGCCGGAACGCGACCTTGCGATAGCCGTCGTTCAGCGGATCCGATGCGGGCCGTGCCGCAACGGACGAGGGAGGGGTCATGCGTGTCTCCGGATCGTTTGTATCGTGTGATGCGTATGTTAGGCACGTCGCTACGGGGATTCATCTGGCGAATGCACCGTTCTAGCAGCGTTTACGCGATATTTTTAGTGCAAACGCCCAGACAGAACGGCATCCGCATTTGTACTCGCATGCGCCCGGGTTGCTCCCCGCTGACGCACGGCCCCGCTTTCATCCCCGGAACGGACGGCGGGCGGGCGACCCCGCGCCGCATGCCTCGAACTTCGCTTGCGCCGCTTTGGGGCGGCATGTCGCGATGGCGTCGGCTCCGAAGACGGTCAGCGCAAGCATCGTACGTGTCTCGTGCCGTTCACCCGCCGCGACGCGCTGCCTCGGCGGCCGCCGGCGGGCAACGATCGCGATTGCGGCCCGGGACCGGGATATGGCGGAGCCCAAACGGCTTGCCTCGTCGAGCGGCCTGCCTCGTTCCAACGTCTCCGACAAGCGTACGCATGCCCCCGAAGCATCGCGGCGGTCCCTTCGCCGCCGCACATCGAACATCGTCGCGGTTGCGCGACGGCCGAGGACGAACGAGGACCGGCGCTTTAGTTTCGACGATCGCGATTTAAAGCCCGCTTAATCCATACTTGTCCCATTACAAATATGGATTCTTTAAATTACGATTCAATAATACCGAATCCATTCAACGGCATACCCAGCCAGTCAAATATCGCATTAGATCGATAGAATTTCAGCATGAACAGTTATCAAGAGTACAAACAGCACGTCAAATCGCTCCAGGCGTCCCTGGACCGGGAACGCAAGGCGATTTCCGCCAAGGTGCTCCAGGAGATTCGCGAATGCGTCGCGGAATTCGGCTTCACGCCTCAGGAAGTGTTTTCCTCGAAGAAGAAGCGCGAGCCCAAGTACTACGACCCGGTCAGCGGCGCGACGTGGACCGGGCTCGGGCGAGAGCCGGAATGGATACGCGGAAAAGACAGGAAGGCCTTCGAATTGTCGAGCAATCGGGGCAACGACCATTGCGGGTGAAAGTGCGGCGCCGAACCGCCGTGCGGCCTCGCGTGGCGGCCTGGACGGGACGCGGTTGGGTCGTCAGAGCGCCTTTGCTTACCCAAACCGCGGACCTTGCATCGCGATCGCACGTCTCGCGTCACGCCCTGCGAAGCAGGACGCCCGCCGCATGCGGATCTCGCGACAAGCGGAGCGCCCCCGCTACACGGCGAAGCGACGATCAATGCGCCGCCTGCGCGCCGACCGGAATCTCGGACGGCACGCCGGCCGCCATGAGGCCGGTTTCATATGCATAGCGGAACAGGCTCGCATCGCGTTCGATGCCGAGTTTTCGCATCGCATTCATCTTCTGCGTGCTGATCGCTTGCTTGCTGCGGTGAAGGTAGGCCGCAATTTCATTGACGGAAAGCCCCGACACATAAAGGCGAACGATCTCCAGTTCGCGCGCGGACAGTTGCTTTTCGATCTCCAGCGCTTCTCCGTCGATCGGCGGTCGCGACGACGCAAACGCCCCAAGGCCCGCCGGAAGACAGGATGCTCCCGCGTAGACGGCCTGAACCGTCGCAATCAAGCTGTCGATATGATCCATTTTGTTCACGATCGCCCGCACGCCCAGTCGCGCCATCGATGCGATGAGCGCGGAATTATCGATCGCCGTGAAGACAATGATCTTCAAATCGGGATGATGCCGCCGCAGGAACGAAAGCAGTCCCAGGCCATCGCCGTGGCTGCCGCCAGGCATTGCGTAATCGGTAATCAGAATATCGCATCGTTCGCACGCGAGCAGATCCACCAATTCGGTTGAATTGCTCGCCGTGCCCATCACCCTGATCGCATTGGATCTGCTCAATGCATGCTCTATTCCGGCTACCAGTGCAGGATGGTCGTCAGCAACAATCAAATCGATTTTCATTTCACCCCGAATTTGCATGAATACAATATCGACTTAGCGTTTAAATCCATCCGGTATAGAGTCGAGCCAGATTGAAATCAACACCGCCCATGCAACGGGAACCCTCAACAATTCCCGCTGTTCAACTTGCACAGCGCGCAATAATGCAATTGTCCCGCTGCCTTCTTCATCCGGCACCACTTCGCGATCTCGCGACGGTATAGCCGGACATTCGCTCCCTCCAACATCTTGTTGAATCCAATGACATCATACAAATGAAATAATTCCCCATCTCGTTAATAAACAATATTTAACAATTGGGAATTGCCTCGGAAATCCGGGCTGAAATTCATGAACTTCCCTGATCGCGCAATGCATCCTGCACAATCAGAAATGTGGGGAATTGATCGGAAACACATGGCAGGAAAAGGAATACGCCGCCATTCAGTCGCAGCCATGCCAAGTTCGGCGCACGCCTTTCCTGCGGCATGTTGCCGCAATTAATCAGCATCCGCTTAATTGATGGCATGCAAAATTGACGATCTTTAACAAACCATCAAGCTCGGCAAGGCGTCGCGTTCGAGTTTTTGTCGAAGGCGCGCAACGAGACGGCACTGCCGCCGGATTCGATACCAGGCCGGATCAAGAGGCGAAAAATAGGCGTCGAAACCGATATGCCACGGGGTCATCCCGATGTAAATGCATTGTCTTTTCTTGAGACGACGCAGTGGCAATACGAGGATGCGACATGGCGGGCGGACGCGCCCAGCCGCGCGCGGGGGGAAGATCGAATGACGACGTCACTACGCCATGCAAAACAGGACAACGCCGTGTGCGATGTCGCTCATGCGGCCATCAAATGCACCAACCGTTATCGGCATAAATAGACAAGAATTATCCATTCGCATTCCGACTATCCGGATTCATTTTCCCGATATATTCACATCCTCGACGATGCTCATTCCGACCGGTTCTCGGAAAATGTCTTTTCACGGACCTGGCATGAAGCGCCATCTTGCGTCGCCAGACGCCATCGGTCGACCATCTCCATTCTCCGCACGGGCGATGCCCGAACATAATCGCTCAAAGCGGATATGAAAATACCTTGCTCTTCGCCGGTCAATTTCGAATAGTCATTCATCATATCCTTCAAGATAGTCACCGCACCTCCGCAAGCAGTTCCAAAAATACGCTCCGCCGTTGAAATCAATCCAACGTCGTCAACCAATCCGTTTCCGAACGATTCGGGAATCGCCCCCCACGCCGATGATCCGCGCAGCTTCTCGCCGAGAACGCGCGAGCCTCGCGCGGCGCGCGCCACGACGACCTGTTCTCCGCACCTCTCGATCCGGATGATCGGTGAGCCGTTCGGCTGAGACCCTTCACTGATTCTAGAAAGCGCCCTGCGCCAAAACATGAGACAAGTCCCAAAATGCCGGACCGGGACAATCAACGGGCTACCCGCGCGAGAAATCTCACGGCGGCGCGGCACGCGATGCCCGGCATGCGTTTTCCTGTCGCCCGCGCCGCCATGCCACGCTTGCGCAACACGCGGACCGAACCGCGTTCGAGGAAAGGGCGCTGCGCCAATCCGTGCCGCCGATCGGCACGCGCGACAGCGCGCCCAGTTCGCTCGCATGAAGCCCGATGCGATCGGCCGGCGCGCGCGGCCTCCGCACCCGCATCCTCGCGAATTCGCGCCAGATGCGGCCGGCCGGGCTTAAATCGCGCGACCGTCACGACACAAGAGGCGGCGCGCGCCGCGCGCGTGCTCATCGATTCGCCCATCGCCGCGCGCGCCCGACACACAACCGGCCCTTGCCGGCGCACCTGCATTCGCACGGAATGACGCGCACGAATGCGGAATTCCGCGGAATCGGTCCGCATCGGCGCTGAAAAGTTCGCCCCCCCTCGCTCAACGGCGCCGTACGAGGAAATTCGAAGCGCGAAGCGCGATCGCGACGGCATGCGTGGAGCCGAAAATGGGATTTTTAGGACATGTCCGATTTGGGAACGGTCCCATCTATCGCAGAATTGTGCCGTTGGGTCCGCACATCCTGTTGCAGACCATTCAGCGACATTCAGCAATCACGCGGCGTCGCGCCGCGCTCTCCTCGCCGGAATCGCTCGATCCGCGCGAGCGATTTTCCGACAATCAGACTTTTCCGCTCCTGACGACGCCAGAGGATCGACGTCGCCGGCGAATGCGTACTGAAACACAATGAAAAAATACCTGATAGAAGATCTCGTCACGTTCGATGCGCATCTGATGACGCTGACGCATCTAGACCAAACCACCGAACTCACCACCAACGAATCGGAATTGCTTCAAATGGTGCTCGACGGGATGGCCACCAAGGCCGCCGTCATTCAGCAGGTATGGGGCAGCAAGGGGCTCGTCGTGACCGACAGCAGCTATCACCAGCTCGTGCGCTCGGTGCGTAGCCGCCTCGAGGAACACGGCATCAGCGGCGCGCTCATCAAGACGCTGCCTCGTCAAGGGTTGAAGTTCCTGGGTTCCGCACAGGCGTTGACCGATGCGCCCGTCCCCGCCGCCGAGCGGGGTCTCGCCGATCTCGACGAGGCGGCAGACGAAGCTTCTCGCGGGCCCCTCGCGCAGCACGAACCGCCATCCGCGCCGCCCGCCGGCCGCGCACGGAACTGGCGGCGCACGCTTCGTTTCGTGGAGCGCGCGTTGCTCGCCGGGCTCGTAGTCTGGGTTGGCCTCGTCACCTGGAAGATGATCTCGATCAACGATCGCTTTCCGTGGTTGACAGGGCATTTCGGCATTCATACCCATGCTCACGTCTCCCCGCGCTCCGCCGGGCTCAAGCTGCTTGCGTCGATCGGCGTACGCCCCGGCCCCGGAGAACGCGTCTATGAGATATCCCGTAACGGCGACAGATGGCTCGCGATATGCGCGGGAGCCAGACACAGCAGCGATGAGCGCTGCACCACCTACTCCACCCGGGATCTGACGACATCCTGACGCTTTCGGAAGGCGCGCGCGCCCGGCGACGACAACCGCTTACGGCAAGCGCAGCGCCAACAATTCACGGACACGCCTGCGGCGGATGCCCATCAAGGCGTTCGCGAGCGCGACGGGATCGTCCACTTCCGCGCCGGCCGGTCTCGCCGTGTCCGGCAACCAGATCGATTCGAGCACGCTCGATCTGCGCGATCGGCGCACGCATGCGAGCGCGCCTTCGAAGCGCCTCAACGTATCGACTACATGACGAAGGGAAACCAGCATGTGCTGGCGCTCCCTCTGCGCTTCGGCCGCGGAAAGCGCAGGCGATTTCCGGCCCGTGCGGCGCAGACGATACGCGCGCCACGCCGGCAGCGCGACCGTGCGGTGGACGCGGCGAAACAACGGCGCAACGTTCGTTGCAGCGCCGGACGAGACGCCGGCATTTCGTTCTCCCTTCAAATCCTTCCCCAACCCAACTGCACTCAGCGCGCGGCGAACCGGCTGCGTGCCACCTCGACGGCCGCCGCTCGGGCGACCGCGATCGGCGCGCAGCCGGGCTGCGCAGCACGATGCTCAACGCATCGACAGGAGCGCGCGCACGCGCGCGCGGTCAAGACCCGCAGTCACCGCACTCAGCACGGCAACCTGGCCGTAGCCGCCGCGCGCGGATGCATCTGCGGCGATGCGCTCGCACGCGTCCTGCGCCCGCTGCGCGCCCAACTCGGACGGCATCGACGCCAGCGTCTGCCGCGCCCGCTTCAGCGCGTGTTCGGCGAGAACGGACACTTGATCTATCCGCTTCACCGTCTGCACCGCACGCGTCAACGCGGCCCGCATCGCGCCGACGTCGCCCGCCTCCCAGTCCGATGCGTCGATGCGGCCCGGAACGTCTGCCATCGCCGCGCGCTGCGGCGCGCCGGCGGGAAAGCGCACGCCGCCGCCCTTGACGTGCAGCCCGCGCGCGACGACAGGCCAGCGCGATTCCTCGACGGAAAACGTGATGCGCTCCCGTGCGTGCGTCTCGCAATCGATGCCGAGCGGCGCAAGAGCGACCTTGAGCTGATACGCCATCTCGCGCGCCGACAGATCCGGCGCGAGATACAGCGTCGCCGGGCGCGCACCGGTCCCGCCGAGATGGAACGTGATGACCTCGCCCTCTGCCCGCCGCGCATCCTGCACATCGAGGCCGCGCAAGACGAACGCACGCCGCGCGGAATTCGCGCCGCCCAGTTCGAGCGCGTCGCTCAGGCGCCCGCCCGTTGCGGCGGCGCGCCGGTTCCATGCGGCCGCGGCGCCGTCGATCTTCGCGCGCACGTCGAGATCGCTGCCGCCGCCCGCCAAGCGCACGCTGAGCGCTTGCTTCAGGGCCTTCATGCGATCGCCGAACTGTTCGAGATAATCCAGCACCAGCTGCATCCCCGATGCCTGTTCGTTGACGCGCTGATGCACCGCGAGCACGTCCCCGCGGTCGGCCGCGCCTCGTCCGACCGCCGGCATCTGCGCAGCCCCGCGCGCGGCGTTGCGCACGCGCCCATCCCGGTTTTCGGGCTGCATCGCGGCCGGCGTCCTGATCCCGTCGCGCAGCCCGGCCTGCAAGGCGGCGCGCGCGCCGCCGGCAGGCATCGTCGTGTTCAGTTCCATCCCGTCAGGCCACCGTCAAAGCACGTTCAAAAGCGTCAGTTGCGTGACCTCGGCATAGAGCTTCTGACTCGCCTGCAGCGCGACCATATAGCTCTGGTAATCCGTAAACACTTCCTCGGGGCTGATCTTCCCGACATCGAGCGCCGCCTGATTCCCGACGATCTGGGCCGATTCGTGCAGCTCGTCGAGCATCTGCAATCTCGCCTGCGCGCTGCCCATCTGTCCGATCTTCGCGTTGACGGACGCGAGGACGGATTCGATCGTATCCGTGACGCGTCCGAGCACGTCGCGATAAGCCGGATCGTTCGGATTCGCATCCGGCTCGCTCATCTTCGCGATCGCCTCGTCGAGCGCATTGAGCGCGTCCGCCATTTCGGCGAGGTTATCGTTCGCGACCTCCGTCACGCCGTCTCCGACCACGGCCGTCTGCTTCTCCAGATTCCCTTCGAACGTATAGCGGCTGCCCGCCGGCGCCGCCTGATCGAATCGGATCGGCGCGGTCGTGATCGCCGTGCCCGAAAACAAGTAGTTGCCCGAACTGTCGCGCGCATTGGCCGATTGCAGCAACGTGTCGCGGACCGACGCGAGCACTTGCGCATATGCGCTCAGATCTTCCGGCGAGCGGCTGCCGTCCATCGCCAAGCCCAGGTGCTTCACCGCCTCGTTCTGAAGCTGATCGACGATGCCCGACATCACACGCTCGCTGTGCTGCAGGCGGTTGTTCAGCATCGCGCCCGTCGCGCGGTACTGGTCCAGCGTCGCGTCGGCCTGCACCAGCAGCGCGAGACGCACTGCGCCGGTGGGATCGTCCGACGGCCGCAGAATGCGCTTTTCGGTCGCCATGCGGATCTGCGTGTCCATGAGGCCCGCGGTCGCCTGGCGGTTCACCTGCGCCATGATCGAATGATATTGATTGCTCGTGATGCGCATGTCGCGTGCTCCTTGCGTCAGAGAGAATTCAGCGTGGTTTCGAAAAGCTCGCTGGCAACCGCGATCACCTTCATGTTGGCGTTGTACATGTCCTTGAAGCGGAGCATGTTCATCACCTCTTCGTCCCTGTCGACGCCGCTTACGGAATACCAGTCCAATTCGGCCTGCCCGCGCACCGCCTCGGCGGCGCCTTTCGCCTGCTTGTTCTGCTGGCTCGCCGCGCCGACCTTGCCCATCATCGTCGCAAACGCGTTTCCGAGCGACACGTCGCCGATGCCGGGCAAGTCGATCGACGTCGAGCCGATCTCGATGAGCGCCAGCAGGTTGGAGTTATCGCCCGGATTGGCCGGATCGCCGGAAAAGCCCAGTTCCTCGGGCTTCACGTCCGGGTCGATTCCCAGCAGGCCGGTCGCGGCGTCGTACGTAATCAGCGGCTTGCCGGGGTTGCCGTTCATATCGAAGCCCTGCGTCAGCTGATCGTTGATCAGCTCGGCCGTGCGAACGGCCAGCGTGCGCAGCGCCTCCATCTGGGGGCGCAGAACCTCGCCCTCGAACTCCGCCAGCCCGAGCAGTTCGCCGCCGAGGCTTCCCGTGCGCAACGGCATCGTCTGACTGCCGAACGTGAGCGAAAGCGTCTGCTGCCCGGCCGCGTCGCGGCCCAGTTCGATCCGGCCGGCCTGCGCGCCCACCACGAGCGGCTGGCCGTTCGTCATCGACACGTCGACCGTGCCGTTCGCCTGCTGCACGACGCGTACGCCCGCGAACCTCGACAGGTCGTCAACGGCGGCGTCGCGCTGATCCATCAACGCGGAAACGTCCGCGCCGCTCGCCTGTCCGGCCGCGATCTTTCCGTTCAGCTCGGCGACCGTCTTCGCGAGGCCGTTGACCTGCTCGACCGTCGTGACGCGCTGCTGCTCGATCGACCGGAGCTGGTTGGTGAGCACCGAGCGCATGTTGTTGAACTGCTTCGTCATCGAATTCGCCGCGTCGATCACGCCGTTGCGCAGCACCGAGTCGCCGGGATTGCCGCTCGCCGCCTCCAGCGCGCCGATGAACTTGCCAAAGCCGAGATCGTTTGCCTTGGTCTTTCCGTCAACAGGATTGCCGCCGAACAGCGCCTCGAGCTGATCGAAATAGGTCTGCGCGGCGTCGTACCGGCCGTACTGGCCGGCCGTCTGCCAAAGCTGCTGGGTCTTGTAGCTTTCGTTCAGGCGCAACAGGCCCGATGCGTCGACGCCGCCCGTGAGCCCCGTGGACAGCAGCACGCCGCGCCGCGAATAGCCGCCGGTCGCGATATTCGCCGTGTTCTGGCTGGCCGCGAGCAGCGACTGGTTCGCGGCGCGAATGCCGGACATTCCGATATAAATGATGTTCATCGCAGTACAAGCCTTTTCTATGCCCGCGCGCCCGGCTGCGACATGCGGCCGGGCGCGGAGCTGACGGGAAGGTAGCAGTCGGTATTGGCGACCCGGAACGCGCGTCACTTAAATCCGCCGCGCGCCGCGCGGCGTCAGCGCGCGGCGGCGCCGGCCTGCGCGCCTGCGGGCGCGATCTGGGCGAGGACGAAATCCGCGATCCCGAACGCGCGCTGGGTCGCGAGCGCCTGTGCGATCGCGCCGTCCATCATGTCCATCAGGCCGCTGCCGATCGCGTCGCGAAACATGCTGCCCTCGGGGCTGATCTCGCGAATCGCGTTGCGCATCTCGCGCAGCATCTGCGACGCGAACAGCGCCTCGAACTGTTCGGCCGCATACGTGGCCTTTCGCTCGTCGCTCTCGTCCGCGGCCGGCCGCGCCGCGATCCCGGGCATCCGCGCCGCCTGCCCGGCCGCCGCCGTCCACGCGCCGGCGCCCGCGCCGATCGATCCATTCGACATCACATCCTCCTCATCAGATGACGACCAATTCGCCATTCAGCGCACCGGCTTCGTCGAGCGCCTGCAGGATCGCCATCACGTCGTCCGGGCTCGCGCCGGTCGAATTGATCGTGTCGACGATCTTCTGCAGGCTCACGCCCGCGGGCCAATTGAACATACGGTTGCCGTCCTGCTGGACGTCCACCTGCGAAAGCGGCACGACGGCCGTCTTGCCGCCGCCGAGCGGATTCGGCTGACTGACGATCGCTCCTTCGGAAATCGTCACCTTCAGCGTGCCGTGCGACACCGCGGCGGGCGAGACAGTCATGCCCTGGCTGATCACCACCGTGCCCGTGCGCGAATTGAACACGACGCGCGGCGGCTCCTTCTGCGGCGTTACGTTGATCGCCGTCAGCTTCGCGAGGAACGCGACCCGCGCGGTGGGATCTTCGGGAGCCCTGACCTCGACGCTCGTGCCGTCGCGGCTCGTCGCCGCGCCAGGCCCGGCCATTCGGTCGATCGCGGCGACGATGCTGGTCGCCGTCTGGAAGCTCGGGCGCTTGAGGCTCAGCCGCACGGACGGCTTTGCGTCCAAGTCGCTGGGAATCTCCTGCTCGATCGTCGCGCCCTGCGGAATCCGCCCCGCCGCGGTCGCGTTGATGGTGACGCTCGATCCGCTGCGCCCCTGCGCGCTTACGCCGGGCACCACCAGGTTGCCCTGCGCGAGCGCGTAGACCACGCCGTCGGCCGCACGCAGCGGCGTGAGCAGCAGCGTGCCGCCGCGCAGGCTCTTCGCGTCGCCCATCGACGACACCGTCACGTCGATCTTCTGCCCCGGCACATAGCCCGCCGGGAAATTCGCGCTGACCATCACGGCCGCGACGTTGCGCGAGCGCAGCCGGATGCCCTCGGGAAGCGTGACGCCGAACTGCTTGAGCACGTTCGCGATCGATTGCCCCGTGTACCGGATCTGCTGGCCGTCGCCGCTGCCGTTCAGGCCGACGACGAGGCCGTAGCCGACGAGCTGGTTGTCGCGCACGCCCTCGACGCTCACCAGCGTGCCGAGCGGCGCGGCGTCGCTGCTGCGCGACGTCGCCATGAGCAGCACGGACAGCAGCGACAGGATCGCCGCGAACGCACACACGCGCTGGATGCGCGTGCGCCTTCTCGAATAATGATCTCGAAATCGCAGTTTCATCAGAATGGCATCCACGGACTGTTGAAGAAGCGCGTCAGCCAGCCCGCCGAGTTCGAATCGGACAACGCGCCCTTGCCGACGTATTTGATGCGCGCATTCGCGATGCGGCGCGACGACACGCGGTTATTGGTGTCGATATCGGCCTGGCGGACGTAGCCGCTCAAGCGCATCACTTCCTCGCCCTGATTCAGCGACAGCACCTTTTCCCCCTTCACCTGGAGAAGCCCGCCTGCCAGCACCTGATTGACGATCACCGTGATTTCGCCGCGCAGCGTGTTCTGCTGCGACGAGCTGCCGCCGCCGTCGAAATTGCGCTTCGCGCCGAACGACGAATCAAACGGAACCGTGCTGCCGAACAGCACGCCCGGCTTGACGGCCATGTCGCCGTTCTTGCCGAACTTGGTGTCGGCCCGCTTGCTCGCCTGCGTGGTTTCCTCGAGTGTCACCGTCAGCGTGTCGCCCGGCCGATAGGCGCGGCCGTCCGATGCCAGCGACCAGGCGGTGACCGCGTTGAACACGCCGCCGGAGCGTCCGGCGGCGGGCGCGGTCGCGATCGGCGGAAGATCGTCGTCCGCGAAATCCGGACGCGGCTGCTCGATCGACGTGCAGGCGCCCAGCCAGGCAAGCCACGTCAGCGCGAGGAGGATGCGCATCATCGCGCGGCCTGCGAAAGTTGCTGCAGCATATTGTCCGCCGCGCTCAGCACCTTCGTGTTCATCTCGTAGGTCCGCTGCGCGGCGATCATGTCGACCATTTCCTCGACGACCTGCACGTTCGCCCCTTCGAGCGCGCCCTGCTTGATCTTGCCGAACACATCCGTGCCCGGCTCGCCTTCGTTGGGCGGGCCGCTCGCCACCGTCTCCATGTACAGGTTGTCGCCGAGCGCCAGCAGGCCGGCCGGATTGACGAAGTTCGCGAGCTGGATCTGACCGACCTCGCTCGGCGACGACGCGCCGGGCATCGTCGCGGCGACGATGCCGTTTTCGCCGATCGCGATATCGGTCGCGTTTTCCGGAATCGAGATCTCCGGCTGCAGAGGCAGGCCCTGCGCGTTCACCAGCAGCCCTTCCGCATTGATGCTCAATTGGCCCGCGCGCGTGTAGCCGGTCTCGCCGTTGGCCATCAGAACCTGGATGAAACCCTTACCCATCACCGCGACGTCGAGCGATTGCCCGGTCGTCTGGACGCTTCCGTCCGTGAAGATCTTCTGCGTGCCGACGATGCGCGTGCCGCTGCCCATCTGAATGCCGGACGGCGACGCGTTGTCCTGATCCAGTTGCGCGCCCGGCTGCCGCTCGATGCGATAGAAAAGGTCTTCGAACACCACCCGGTCGCGTTTGAAGCCGATTGTGTTCACGTTCGCCAGGTTGTTGGCGATCGCCTGCAGCTTCGCGTCCTGAGCCTGAAGACCCGTCTTGCTGATCCACATTGCTTGATTCATGTGATTCTCCTGTTCGTTCGATCGCCGGCCGTCAGCCCCGGATCAACCGGTTGCCCGTGTCGGCCATCTCGCCCGCCGCGTTGAACATCCGCATCTGCACCTCGAATGCGCGATTCAGCGACATCGTCGCGATCATTTCCTCGACGGGCGACACGTTGCTGCGCTCCAGATGCCCGCCCAGCACCTTGACCTCGTCCGACGCCGGCAACGGCTGGCCGTCGCGCGCGACGAGCAGCCCCGCCTCGTTCTTCACGAGCGCCGACGCGGGGGCGTCGACGAGCGCGAGGCGCTCGACCGCCTGCACCTCGGTGTCGCCGGGTGACGTGATGGAAATCGTGCCGTCCTCGCCGATGCGCAGGCTGGTGAATTCCGGCAGCACGATCGGCCCGCCTTCGCCGATCACCGGCCGGCCGTTGACGGTGAGCGCGCCGTCGGCATCGATTTCGAAATTGCCCGCGCGCGTGTACGCCTCGCCGCCCTGCGTATCGACCGTGAAATAGCCGCTGCCGTTGATCGCCGCGTCCAGCTCGCGGCCGGTATCCGCGACCACGCCCGCCTCGCCGTTCAGCGCGTTCGCCCGGGGGCTCAGCAGGTGACGGCTGTCGTAGCCGTAGCCGCGCACCGCTTGCGATTCGGCCATTTCGAGTTCGGCCCGAAAGCCGTCGGTCTGCGCGTTCGCCATGTTGTTCGCGTGCACCGCGATCCCATGCAGGGTCCGGTCCGCGCCGCTCATCACGGTATAGATCAGTGCGTCCATCGGTTACAGCGCCTGCATCAACGCTTGCATCATCTGGTTCTCGGTCGACAGCACCTTCGAGTTGGCCTGATAGTTGCGCTGCGCACTCATCATGTCGACGAGTTCCTTCGTGACGTCCGCATTCGACAGCTCGAGCGAACCGGCCACCACCTTGCCGAGCGCGCCGGAGCCGGCCGAGCCGATCAGCGGATTGCCGGATGCCGCCGACGCGCGCCAGGCGGTGTCGCCCACGGCGGTCAGGCCGTCCTGGTTCGCGAACGTCGCGAGCGCGAGCGAGCCGACCTTGCGTTGCTTGCCGTTGCTGTACTGCACGACGACGCCGCCGTCCTCGTCGAGCGTCACCTCGCCCGGCACGCCGGCCGCGTAGCCGTTGTCGCGATTGACCGTCGTCGTCGTCTCGCCGGCGACTTGCGTCGTACCGGCGTAGTTGACCTTGATCGCAAGCGCGGACGCGCCGGCGGGCGTACCGAGATCGAGATCCACCGGCGAGTTCGGCGCCGTCAGCTGGCCGTTCGTGTCGAACTGCAGCACCGTCTGGACCGGCGTGCTTCCGCCGACGATCTCGCCGTCCATCGCGTAATAGGTGGTGACGTCGGTCGACGGCGGCTGCCCCTTCACGAAGTACTGCGTCACGATGTGCTGACGGCCGAGCGAGTCGTAGACGGTCGACGCGACCGAATGATTGAAGGAGGTGTCGTCGTCCTTGTCGAACGTCGGGTTCTTCGGCGCGTCCCAGTCGGCGGACAGGTTGCCGACATATTCGAGGCTGTCGCTCGCCTTCGCCGGCTCCGTGTCGGTCGGCACGCGAATGTCGCCATAGGCGCCGCCCGTGCCGTAGCCCTGCGCGCGCCGGCCGAAACCGTCGACGATATAGCCGTCGGCGTCGCGCTGAAAGTAGCCGAAGCGCGTGAAGAGCATCGAGCCGTCGCTATCCTTCGTCACGAAGAAGCCGTTGCCGTCGATCGCGCCGTCGAGGGCGCGGCCGGTCGGGAGAAAGCCGCCGCGCGTGCCGACGCTCTGCGTGATCGAGCCGATGTACGTGCCGTTGGCCTGCGTGCCCGCGACCATTGTCGCGAAGTTCGCGCGTCCGGCCTTGAAGCCGTACGTGTTGGCATTCGCGATGTTGTGGCTGATCGTGTTCAGCTGGCTGTTGATGGCGTTGATGCCCGACAGGGCGATATTGAAGCTCATACGGTTTCCTTGCGCGTCTCGTTGGCGGGTCGGCGACCCAAAAAGCTGCTGATTGACGAAGTCTCCACATCGCCGACACCGGCGACGTGGAGAATCACCTTGCCGTCCGCCGCGAGGCGGACGTTCTCGAGCGTCCCTTCCACTTCGACGCCCGCTTTCGCGCCGCTGGCGGTCTCGACGCGAATCTTGTACTGGCCGGCGGGCAGACCGAGTCCTTCCGGATCGATCGTGAAATTCACGTCGCCCTTGGCCTGCGCGCCGAGCGCGATCCGATGCGAATTGCCGGCCGAATCGGTCAGCACGACGGTCACGTCCGATTCCGCGTTATCGAGCACGATGCGCGCGTTGCGCGTGTCGTCCTTCAGGTCGAGCGAATCGGTTCGCACCATCACCTGCGTGCCCACCTGCGATCCGAGCGAAACGACGAGCATGCTTTCCATCAGCGCCGCGCTGTTCTGCGTGAGGTTCGCGACGACGCCGAGCGCCTCGGTCTGCTGCCCCATCATGATTTGCGTGACGAACTGCGACGCATCCATCGGTTCGAGCGGATTCTGGTTCTGGATTTGCGCGGCGAGCAGCTTCGCGAACAGATCGGTCGGCGAATTCGCGCCGTTGGAGTATGGCGACGGCATGCGCTGTCCGGCGCCGGGTTGCTGCATATCGCCCGCGCGGGGCTGGATCGTATTCGACATGTTGTCCTCGTATCGTTCGCGCGCGGTCACTGACCGAGCTTGAGCAGCTCGAGCTGCATGCTGTTGACGCGTCCGAGCACTTCGACGTTCGTCGAATACGCGCGCGACGCCGACAGCATGTCCGTCATTTCCTCGACCGGATTCACGTTCGGGTACAGCACGTTGCCTTCGGCGTCGGCAAGCGGATGCCCCGGTTGATGAACCTTGCGCAGCGGCTCGGTGCTCTTCACGACGTCGAGCACCTGCACGGCGGCGCCACGCGGCTCGCCCTGCGCATCGAGCTGGAAGATCGACGCGAAGACCGGCTTGCGCGCGCGGTAGGTCGAGTCCTCGGCGCCGGACGCCGCGTCCGCATTGGCCAGATTGCTGGCGATCGTGTTGAGCCGTACCGTCTGCGCCGACATGGCGGAACCGGCTATCTGTGCGATGTCCTTGAAGCTCATGGTGATCCGATAAACAGGTTTGAAAAGAAGACGCGCTTACGCATTGCCCGTAATCGCGGTTTGCAGGCCCTTGATCTTCGCGTTCAGGAACGTGAGGCTCATCTGAAAGTCGATCGCGTTCTGCGCGAACGCCGCCTGCTCGATGCCCAGTTCGACCGTATTGCCGTCTTGCGCCGCCTGATACGGCACGCGATAGCCGAGCGTGACGCCGCCCGCCGGCGCATCGCCCAGACGTGCGCCCGCACCGCCGCCGGCGGCTTCGGCCAGGCTGCGCTTGAAATCCAGATCCTGCGCCTGGTAGCCGGGCGTATCGAGATTCGCCAGATTCGACGCGATGATCTTCGTGCGTTCCGCCCGCAGCTTCAACGCGGTGGGATGAAGGTCCAGTCCGCTTGCCAGATCAAATGCCATATCGTGTTCCTTGCTATACACTTCGCTCAATTTCGACCGCCGGCCGTGACCACCCGCCGCGCATCACGATGCGGCGCTTGCGCCACCGGCCGGCCCGTTTCTTCTCCACTGGTCCGCTATGCGCGTTTTCTCTCTCTCGTCTCTGTTGCTGCTTTCTCTGTCCGCCGTGTCTGCGTCGGCCGCATCCACGTCGGCCGCATCCGCGTCCGCCGCATCGACATCGGCCGCCGCGCCGCGCCCCGAGCTTCGGGAGCAGGTCCGGCAAACCGCGCTGACCCGCCTCACGGAACTCGCGAAGCGCGCCGGACTGCGCGACGCCGACATCGCGGTCGTGGTTTCGCCGCTCAAGCCGCCCATGCCCGTCTGCGATACGCCGTTCGAAGTCAGTGTCGGCGAACCGCGTCAGCTCGGCAGACTCACCCTATCGGCGCGCTGCCCCGCATCCGGCCGCGTGACGAAGCTCACGGCCCGTGCCCAGGTCACGGCGACGATTCCCGTCGCCGCGCGCGACCTCGATGCGCGCGAGACGATCGCGGCCGACGATCTCGGCACGGCCCGCCGCACGCTGACCTCGCTGACCGACACCGTGACCCGCGCGGACGAGGCGATCGGCCGGACGAGCCGCCGCTCGCTGCATGCGGGGCAAGTGCTGTCGCGCCGCATCCTTCAGGCGCCCGAGCTGATCCGTCGCGGCCAAACCGTGCGGATCGTCGCTCGCGTCGGTCAGGCTGAGATCGTCAACACCGGCATCGCGATGCAAAACGGCGCGCAGGACGACGTCATCCGCCTTCGCGTGGGCACGCGCAAGGACGCGAAAGTCGTGACGGTCCGCGTCACCGGTCCGGGGACTGCCGAGCCGATTGCTCAGCCAGCGCCGGACGCGTCCCGCTGACGCCGCCGGCGGCGGCGCGCGACGCCGCCACGTCGGCCGCGATCCGTTGCAGCTTCGACGAATAAGCCGGATCGGTCGCGTAGCCGCCGCGAGCAAGCGCCGCGGCGAATGCGGCCGCATCGTCGCCCGTGCCGACGACCTCGCGAAAACGCGAACTGCCGCGCAGCAGCGCGGCGTAATCAGCGAACGCCGACCGGTAATCCGGGTACGCGCGAAACCGCTCCACCGTCTTGACGGGCTCGCCGCCGACGTACTCGGTGGTCAGCACGTCCGCGACGCGGCCCGCCCAATTCGCGCCGGCCTTGATGCCGAACAGGTTGTGGGTATTCGCGCCGTCGCCCGTCGTCAACGGACGTCGCCCCCACCCCGACTCGAGCGCCGCGTGCGCCGCCACCAGATCGCCGGATACGGACAAGGCCTTTCCGGCCTCGCGCGCGTACGGCAGGATGCGCTCGAGGAACGCCGCCTTGTCCGGCGCCGCGTGCGCCGAGTCCCCATCCAGCAAGCGCACGAGCGCGTCCGCTCCGGCAAACGGCGCGGGGCCCTGAATGCGAACGCGGCCGCCGTCGCCGGATGCGTCGAAACCTTGCGCGATCGTCGCGGCGATATCCCGCTGAAGCCGCGAGAATTCCGCATGGAACTCGCCTCGCGCGGCGCCCCGCGAGGAGACGCCCGGGCGGGCGGACGCCGCGCGCGCCCAATCGGACGGACGGCTATCGAAGTCAGGGATGAACATAGGTATCGCTCTCGCCGTGAAGCACACGCTGCACGATCTCGAATTGAGACATGAGCACCGTGGCGTTGCGTTGATTCAGTTGCCGACACTCGCGCATCAGCGCATCGAAAGACTGCCATTCGAGCGTCAGCGCATCGCGCGCCGCGCCCCGCAGCAACGCGCACAGCTCGCTCATCGATGCGGGCCGCTTCGGATCGGCGAGCACGCGCGCGCATTGCCGGCGCGCCTCGTGGCTCGAGCCCAGCGCGTCCACCAGCACCCGAATGGCACTGCCGACGGCCATCAGCGACGAACCGTCGCGGCGCAGCGCCGCATCGAACTGCTGTTCGAGCAGGCCCCTCAGCTCCTCGCATCGGCTCCGGTCCGCCCCGAGCCCGGCGAGCATCCGCGAGAATGCTTCCTTGCGCGTCATTCCTTCGCTCCGTGAAAACGCTGGATCAGTCCGGCCAGCTTGCCCGCATCGAACGGCAGCCGCCCCTCCTGCAGCGCCGCGCGCAACGCCGCCACGCGCGCCGCGTCGAAATCCGGCAGCTCGCGCAGCACGTCCTGCGCAGGTCGCAACAGTTCGACCTCCAAACACGCATCGCCCGCTGCCGCGCCGCGCGCGCCGCCTTCCTGCGCTGTCGTCGACGCACGGCTCGCGCCGTTGCTTCGTTGCGCGGGCACGCCATATTTCGTACTGGACAGTTTCATGTTCGCTCTCCGAAAAGAAGACATCCCGCATCTGACGCGTCGGCACGCTCATGCATCGCTCAACACCTCGCGCATCTTCTTGAGGGCCGCCTTGTTGATCTGGCAAACCCGCGCCTCGGTCAACTCGAGAACCGACGCGATTTCGCGCAGGCTCAAATCGAACTCGTAGTACAGCTGAATCACACGCTGCTCGCGCTCGTTGAGGCGAGCCAGGGCCTGCTCGAGACAGCGACGCCGCACGATCTGCCTTTCGGGGCTTTCTTCATGGGTCAACGCGTCGTCGTCGAGCACGCTGTCGAAGCTCGCCATTGCCTCCGCATTGTTCGCCATCACGCGTTCGCGGTACTCCGCCGTGCTGATGCCGAGCGCACTGCTGACCTCGGCTTCCGTCGGCTCGCGTCCAAGCGAGCGGCACAGCTCGCGTTCGCAGTCGCGCGTGCGATGCGCTTCCAGGCGCACCGAGCGCGGCCGCCAGTCGTGACGGCGCAACTCGTCGAGAATCGCGCCGCGCACGCGCGTCGCCGCGTAGCATGGGAAAGCCGCATCGGGCATGCCATAGCGGCGCAGCGCCTCGAGCAGCCCCATCAAGCCGATCTGCTCGATGTCATCGAGCGTCAGCATGCCGACTGCCTGCGACTTCAACTGGCGGGCGGCGCGCTTGACGATCGGCGCGTACTCGACCAGCCATCTCTGCTCCGCGCCCGCTCCGGCGCGCGCGTAAGCCGTGCGCGCGGCAGCGCATTCGTCCAGTGTCGTCATTGCAGTCATTCGGCGAGAAGCTTGCCGATCATCACGCTCTCGAACGGCATCGCGACGGCCCGCGTCTTGTACGACTGCCGGAACGCGCGGTCGAGCACGTTCGCCAATTCCGTCACGTTCATCCGCCGGATCTGGTCGAGCGTGTACTGCGACACCGCGTCGACCGTCAGACTGCGCAGCAGCAACATGTGATCGTGGACGATGGCTTCTTTTTCGGGCGTGGTTTTCAGCACGAGATCGAGCATCGCGTAGTGCGCCTCCGAATAGCTCGGCATGGGGTTCTGCGCGTCCGGCTGCCGCAACATCACGACAATCTGGCTTTCCCCGACGTACTTGTACTTGTCCTGCGCCGCAACCGGCGCGGGCGGATGGCTTGCCTTGCGGCTCAGCAACGCCCACGTACCACCGGCCGCGCCGCCAACCAGTAACGTCGCGCCGACGATCATCGACACAACGGTCTTCTTTTTCATCGCAATCTCTTTCCTACTCGATCGTTAAATCACGTCGCGGCCGTCGAGGCGAAACCCGTCGTCGCCGTCCGGCACATCGGCCTCGGCGAGCGCCGCACCCGGCCGCTTCTCCTCGCGGTGCGCGCCGCCTTCGCCGTGGCCCGCGCCTTGCTCCATGCCCTGACCGTGCCTCACGACCACGGTGACGTCGCCGTGATGCCGGGACGACAGATCCTGGCGAAGCGCCTCGCTCATCGTCTGCAATTGGCGCGCGACCTCTTCGTGCGAAGCGATCATCTGGATCTGGACGCTTCCCCCTTCATGACGGATCGCGATATGAAGCGTGCCCATCGATTGAGGGTCCAGCCGGATCACCGCACGCTCGACCCCGCGTTGAAGCTGCACGTCGATGCGCTCGCCCAACACGCTCATCAGCTCGGCCCCCAGGCGCACGGGCGCGGACTGCGGCGAATGCGCGCGAGCCGCCGCGCGCGGCATGTCGACGGGCGCGCCGATCGTGCCCTCCTGCGGCCCCGGCGCGCCGGCCGGCGGCTTGTCGGCGGCCTGTTGCCCGGGCGACTGCGACAGTGCTTGTTGATCGCGCGGCGCGCCCGCGCCCGGCTGCCCGACGCGGGAAGTCGACGCCGCGCCGGCGGCGGACGCGGCGTCCCGCATGCCGGCGCGCGCGCCGTCGGCTCCATCGCGCAGCCGTTCGCCGTCGCGGAATCGTTCGCCGTTGCGCAGCCGTTCGTCGTCGCGTACCGGCGACACGTACAGCGCCTTACCCGCTTCGATCATCGGGCTCTGTCCAAACGCGAGTCCGCCGAGCGCATCTCGCGGCGAGCGGGCCGCCCCGCCTGACGTCACCGCGTCCGCGGCCGTCGCGGCAACGCGCGAGCGAGCGATATCCTCGCCTTCGTTCGCCAAATCGTCCGTAGGCGGCGGCACATCCCGAACGGGCGCTTGAACCTCGAGCGCCGCGATCACGCCGGCGAATGCGCCGGACGGCGAAACGTCTTCCAAACGATCCGCCTCCGGGGACGAATCGGCGTCCTGCGCCTGCGCTTCGTCGCCCGATGCGCCGGCCGATCGCCCGCGCACCGCGCCGCCGCCGAGCAGGGCGGAGCAAGCCGCACCGATACGCCCGGACGCGGCCGCCGCCAGTCCCGTCATCACTAGGAGCGCGTTCATTGCCCCACCTCGGCGATCGTCGCGTAGGCAATCCATGCACGCCGGTTCTCCGCCAGCCCGACAAGCCAGGTCGCCAGCTCGCCGTGCGCGTCGCCGATCGTTGCGGCGGCCCGCTCGTACACGCGCGCGACGGCCTGCAACGCAGCATGGACGTCCCGCGTCGGCTCGCCGTCCGCGGCGCAGCGGCGCACAATCGCGTTCAGCTCCGCATCCAGCGCCGTCACCGACGCCCAATCGCGTTGCGCCGCGGCGTCGGCGAGCCGGCTCGCGCGCGTCGTCAGCGCGGCGGACAGGTCGCCCACCCGAGCAACATCAAAGTCCGCCATTTTGCGCACCCTGCCACCCCTCGCGAAGCACCCCGATCAGATGCGCCGCTTCGTCGAGCGGCTCGACGTTCAGCTCGATGCCGGCAACGTTCAGGCGGCGCACGCAGTAGTCGTAAAGCGCCGCCAGGTTCGTCACCACCTCGCTGCCCGCCGTCATGTCGAGCGAACTGGCCAATCCGTTGAGCAGCTCGATGCATCGGCCGATGCTCGCGCCTTTCGCCTCGATGCGCCGTGCGACGATGTGCGCGCGGGCGCGCGCGATTTCGTCCAGCAGACCGTCGGTCAGCACCAGCACGAGCTGAATCGGCGATGCGTTCGCGATCTGCGATTCAAGATTGGCAGCGTGATAGCTGCGGTACCCGATGTTTTCCACGTTTGTTCATTCCTCGAAGCTGCGATCGCGACGTCAATCCTTGCTCGTCGCGAACAGGTTCTTGATCTGGTCGAGCGTGTTGTCCATTTGCAGCTGGAGCACCTGAAGCCGCGTGAATTCCTGCGTGTAGCGTTCGAACACGTCCTGGTAGCGGCGGTTGTACTCTTCCTGCTTGGCGAGAAGCTGCTTTTCCGTCTGCGCGACCGATTCGTTGCGGGTCTTCAGTTGGCCGTTCTTTTCGTCCAGCCATCCGTCGAGCGCCTTGCCGAGATTGCCGACGAGCCCGTTTTCCGCGTCGCCGAACAGCTTGTCGAAGCGATCCGGGGACGCCTTGAACGCCTCTTCGAAACGGTTCACATCCAGGACCAGCTTGCCCTTCTTGTCCGTATCGATACCGAGTTCGTACAGCTTCACGCCATCCACGCTCTTGTTCAGCTCCGATCTGAGCTGGCTGACGAGCGCGCGCACACCCGCGTCGGACGAGAACGGCCCGCCCGGATCGCCGTTCGCCGCATCGCCGACTTTCGTCAGCTCGGCAAGCTTGTCGATCAGTTCGTTGTACGCATCGATAAACGCCTTGACGCTTTCGGTTGTCTTTTCCTTGTCGGAGGCGACCGTAATCGTTCCGGACCCGACCTGCTTGAACGTGATGCTCAGGCCTTCGATCGAATCGAGCGTGTTGCCCTGCAGCTCGATCGTCTTGCCGTTCGTCGGGTCGCCGATCTTGACCTTCGCGTTCTGCGCCTCGGAGATCGTCGAGGCCCCGCCAAACGCGTCGGCAAGCGGCGACGCGGGATCGATCTCGAAGGAAATCCTGCTGTCGGCTCCCGTGTTGGCCGACGTCAGCATGAGCTGGCCGCCGATCACCGCCGCATGAACGGCGCCGCTCGCCCCCGAACTCGAGTTGATTACGCGAGCCAGCTCCTCGGCGGACACATTGCCATCCTTGTCCTTGGCCGCCGTGAGGTCGACGGTGAATTCCGATCCGTCGGCCAGCTTGATCTTCACCGAGCCGGCTTCCTCGGCGCGAACGCCGGGCGGCACGTCGATCGTCAATTGATGCGCGGTCGCGAGCTGTTCGACATGGAACTGATAGCTGCCCGGCTTCGCACCGGACGCCGTCGTCACCGATGCGAACGCATCGTTCGACTGCGTCACCGTGTGCTGGATCATGCTTCCGCCCGCGACGAGCTCGCGCTGCTTGTCCCGGAACGTGGTCAACAAGTTGCCGAGATTCGACAGCGCCTCCTTGTTGTTCTTCACGTCGTTCGCTTGCCGGTCGAGCTGCCGCCGCGCACTTGCCATGTAGCTCTCGGCGAAAGCCCTCGCCGTCGCCTGCGGATCCGTCACCTTCAACATGCGCTTTTCTCCATTTCTCGAAATACACCGTGTTGGCGGCGATCGCCGCCAACGCCCATCAATGCCGTCATGCCGACGTCCGCCGCCACGCCTGCGCCGCCAGTTCGTCCTGCGCGCGCTGCTCGCTGCGCCGCCGCGCGAGGTCGAGCGCGCGCCGCCTGCGATCGAGCTCGCGCCGCCACACTTCGCACCGCAGCGTCTTCGCGGCCAGCAGCGCGCGGCCGACCTCCAGGTTGTCCTCCTGCACCTTCAACGCGGCCCGCAGTTGCGTCACGGCGTCGAGCAGCGTCTGGCGATAGCCGGCTTGGTTCTGCGCGAGCATCGGCAGGGCCGCGCCCGTCGCCGCGGCGCAATCGTCGTACAGCCGCTGCATCGCGCCGAGGTTGTGCCGATAGCGCTGGCGCACGGCCTCCTGGCGCGCCATGTCCGCGGCGAGCCGGTCGATCTCGGCTTCGCGCGCGGCGATCCAGCCCGCGATGCGCGTGACCTTGCGTTGCTCGTTCATGCGATCAGCTCCCGCAACGCCGCCAGCGTCGCGTCGCGACGCGCGACGTCGCGCATGTCCTGCCGCAGGAACGCGTCGATGCGCGCCGCCTTCGCCACCGCCTCGTCCGTCGCCGGATCAGCGCCCTGCACGTATCCGCCCAGCGGAATCAGGTCGCGAACTTGCTCGTGACGGCCGATCATTTCCTTGACCTTGCGCGCAAGCGCTTCGTGCTCGGCGCCGGCGACCTGGCTCATGCACCGGCTGACCGAACGCGGCACGTCGATCGCCGGGTAGTGCCCGCGCTCGGCCAGCTCGCGCGTCAGCACGATGTGCCCGTCGAGAATCGCGCGCGCGGTATCGACGACCGGATCGTTCTGGTCGTCGCCTTCGGCGAGAACCGTGTAGATCGCGCTCATGCTGCCCGCCCCCTCGCCATTGCCCGCCGTCTCGACGAGCTGCGGCAGCATGCCGAACACCGACGGCGGATAGCCGCGCGTGGCGGGCGGCTCGCCGACCGACAGCGCGATCTCGCGCTGCGCCATCGCATAGCGCGTGAGCGAATCCACGAGCAGCAGGACATTCGCGCCCGTATCGCGAAAATGAGCGGCGATCGCATGGCAAAGCTCCGCCGCCTTGAGCCGCATCAGCGGCGACTCGTCGGCCGGCGCGGCCACCAGCACCGATTTCGCGAGGCCCGCTTCGCCGAGCGCGTGGTCGACGAATTCGCGCACTTCGCGCCCGCGCTCGCCGATCAGCCCCACGACGACGACATCGGCCTGCGTCGCGCGCGTGATCATCCCGAGCAACATGCTCTTGCCGACGCCGCTGCCCGCCATCAGGCCGACTCGTTGCCCTCGGCCGAGCGTCAGCAGGCCATCGATCGCCCGCACGCCGACGTCCAGCGTGTCGCGCACCGGGCGCTTGCGCAGCGGATTCACCGGCGCGGGATGCGCCCGGAGCGCCACGTCGCCGCCGAGCGGGCCGCGGCCGTCGATGGCTTCGCCCAGGCCGTTGACGATCCGTCCCAGCCACGAGCGGCCGATCCGCAGCGAGCCCTGCCTGTCGCACGACAGCACCTGCGCGCCCGCGACAAGGCCAACCGGCTTCTTGAACGGCATCAGGAAGGTTTCCTCACGATTGAAGCCGACCACCTGCGCGTCGATCCTGTCTCCATCCGCCGACTCGATCACGCAACGCTCGCCCGTTTCGAGCCGGCAGCCGGACGCTTTGAGCAGCAGCCCCGTCACGCCGGTCAGGCGGCCCGTCATGCGGGCGACGGGCACCGAGTCCAGTTCGAGATTGCGCAGCGCGGACAAAATCACGATGCATCCTCCTGCTCGTCGGCGGGCGTCGCGGCTGCCTCGACGTCAGGGGCGCCCGGCAGTTGCTCGCCGATCCGCTCGACGCAAGCGTCGAGACGATGCTGGCAACCGGCGTCGGCTTCGTTGCCGCCCAGCAGCACGCGGCATTCGCCCGCTTCGAGACGGGCGTCGGGAACGAGCCGCCAATGCCGCGCGCGTTCCGGCAACAGGCCGGCAAGACGCTCATGATCGTCGGGGCTCAGGTGAACCTCGGGCGCATCGCTCGACGCCGGCATCGTTCCCAGCGTTTCCTCGATCAGCGCCGCCATCTGACTCGGCTGCAACGTCAGCTCGCAGCGGATCACCTGCTTGGCCACCTTCGCGACCACGTCGACCAGTTCGGTGCGGCGAGCGGCCAGGTACTCGGCCTGAACGCGCACGAACGCGTCGCGCATCGCGTCGAGCGTTTTCGCGATGCCCGCGTATTCGCTGCGCAGCGCATCGCGCGCCTGCTGCGCGCCCGCAGCGAACCCGGCCTCCCGGCCTTGCTTCATCCCCTCGGCCTCGCCGTGCTCGAATCCGTCGCGATAACCGTCTTCCCTGCCTTGACGGAAGCCCTCCTCGATGCGCGCATCGATGTCTGCGCACTGCGCCTCGGCGGCGAGCGCTGCCGAATCGCGCGCCGACGCATCGCGCGCGACAGACCTGAGCGACGGAAACCGGTAGCGCTGATAGGCCTTCACGAGACGACGTCCTCCTCGACGAGGCGCAGTTCGATCTCGCCCTCATCGGCCAGCGCCTTGACGCGCGCCATGATGTCGCGCCGCACCTGCTCGATTCGCGTGGACGGAAGCGGCCCCGTGCGGCGAATCGTGTCGTCGAACGCCTGCACCTGGCGGCGCGGCATCACCCGTTGCAGCGCCGCGAGCACCGCCGGATCGGCGCCCTTCAGCGCGATCGCCCACTGTTCGACCGGCGCGACCTCGACGATCCGGCCGATCGCGTTGTCGCTCTGTCGCGCCAGCATGTCGAAGTGATACATGCTCGTCTCGATCTCGGTGACGACGCCGGGATCGTGCGCGCGCAGCAACTCGATCATCTGCATGCGGTCGCCCGGCAAGCGGTTGATGATCTCGGCGGCCTGTCGCACGCCCTCCACGGTCGTGCCCTGCAGGTCCAGGTCCTTCAGGCACAGCTCGATCAGCTCCTCGAGTTCCACGAGCAGCGTGTGATCCACTTCGTCAAGCTTCGCGACGTTGATGAGGATCGTGTCGCGCGTCTGCGGCGGCAGCATCTCGATGACCTGACTCGCCTGGGCAGGCGGCAGGAATGCGAGGAACACGGCCTGCATGCGCACGTGCTCGTGGACGATATGGTCCGCGAGCCAGCGCGGCGACACCCATTGAAGACGGGCCATCTTCGGGCGGATGCTGTCGCCGTACACGCTGTTGAGCACCGTGTTCGCGATGTCGCGCCCGAGCGCGAGATCCAGCGCGCGCTGCAGGTACACGCGCGACGCGCCGTGAATGCCGCTTTGTTCGCGATACTGATCGAAGAAGCGCTGCAGCGCGTCCTTCACGACGTCCACCTTGACGCCCGCCATGCTCGACATCGTCTGCGTGATTCGCAGCAGTTCCGGACGCGACAGGCAACGCAGCACGTCGGCCGCGCGCTCCTCGCCGATACTCAGCAGGATGATCGCCGCCTGCTCGATCGAGCCCTGGGCATTGCTATCAGCTACTGGCGTTTCCATCATTTCGTATCCATTGTTTGACGACTTCAGCGACGCGCTCGGGCTCCTTCTCGGAGAGCGAACGCAAGTGGCCGATCAGCACCTCGACGCCCGAATCGGCAGGCGGCAGCTCCACGTCGTCGAGGAGGGGCAACATTGCGCCGAGGGGCGGCCGCGCGTCGTCCGGGGCCGGCAGCGCCGCTTGCGCATCGCCGCCCTCAGGGGCCTGCAGCCGGGACGCCGGCGCGGCGGCGGGCGGCGCGCCATACCGGTGTTGCATCCATTGCTGCAGCATGCGCAGCATCGGCCGCGCGAGCAGCAAGTAGCCGAACAGGGCCGCCAGCGCGTAGGTCAGATACCAGCCGCCCTGCTCGAGGGTGTCGCGCTCCTTCCACCACGGCTCGGCCGGCGCCGGCGCGGCAAAGTCGAGCGACGACACGATCAGCTGGTCGCCGCGCTGCTTGTCTATGCCAAGGCCGCTGCGCAGAATGTCGTCGATGCGTCGCAATTGATCCGGCTGCCAGGGCTTGCCCTTGGTGGGCGACACCGCGTTGTTGAGCACGACGGCGACGCTCAGCTTCTCGAGCTGCCCGCGCCCGCGCTTGATCTGCGTGATGTTGCGGTCGTATGCGAACTGGCGCGTCGTCGCGTTGCGCCGCGAGCCGCCGTCGACGTCCGGGCCGGACGCGGGCACGTCGACCGGACGGTTGCTCAACGAGCCCGGCACGCCAAGCGCGACGCGATCGCGGTTCTGCTCGTTGCGGGTCGCCTCGTTCATCACCTTCGGTGCTTCGCCGAACTGTTCGCGCGTTTCCTCGACACGGTCGTTGTTGACGACCGCCGTCACGCTGACGCGGAAGTTCCCGGGGCCGAGCGACGGCGCCAGCAAATCCTCGACATTGCGCGTCACGTCGTCGCGAAACCGCGCCGCGATTTCGTCGTTGCCCGTCAGATCACCGTCCAGATCGACGCGCGCGGACAAAAACGCGCCGTGCTGATCGACGACCGAAACCTTCCCCGGCGCCAGATTCGGCACGCTGCCGGCGACGAGATTGATGACCGCGGCGATCTGCTCCTTCGCAAGACGCGCTCCCGGCTTGAGCGTCAACACGACGGACGCGGCGCTCTTGTCGCCATCCATCATCACGAACGACGACGACTTCGCAATCGACAAATGCACGCGGGCGCGCTCGACCGGGTCGAGCGTCGCAATGCTCTGCGCCAGCTCGCTCTCGAGGCCCCGGCGGAATCGCACGTCCTGCACGAACTGGCTCGTGCCGAGCGGGTCGTCCTGATCGATCTGCTCGAGCCCGGGCGCCGCCTTCGCGGTGACGCCGCGCGCGGCGAGCATCATCCTCGCCCGCGCGACATCCGAGCGCGCGACGAGCACCTGCCCGGTATCCGGATGAATGCGGTACGGGATGCGCTGGGCGTCGAGCGCCGACACGACGTCATCGAGTTGCACCGGCTCGCGCGCGCCGAACAGCGGCTTGTAATTCGCTTGGTCGTAGCGCATGTAGAGCGTCGCCGCGGCGGTCAACGCGACCGCGAGCACGACGAGCGGGATCAGCCGCGACAACGCGGCCGGCGACGGCATCAACGACGGCAGGTTCGATGGAAGCCGACTGACGACGGCAGCTTTGAGTTTGGCTAGCACGAGCGGACCTTTGTAGGAAAATCGGGGCGTCGGAGTCAGATCTGCATCTTCAGCAGATCATCGAGCGCCGTGCTCAGCTTGTTGCGCACCTGGGTCAGCATCGAGAACGACAGCGACGCCTCCTGGCTCGAGAGCACCGCTCCGATGACGTCGTCGCTTCGGCCGCTGTCCACGGCCACGGCCTTCTCCGCCGCGTCGAGCTGCCGGTTGTCCACTTCCTTCAGCATGGAGCCCAGCATGTGCGTGAAATTCGCGTCCCCGGCATGGCCGGGCTGCCCCGCAATCGCGCCGCTCAAGGACGCGGCTTGGCCGGCGAGTTCCGCCATCTGACCGCGCAATTGCGACGACACCTGTTGAATCGATTCCATGCAGTTTGATTTCTATGTGAATTGAATGGGATACGATCCCTCCGGCGCAGCGGCATAAAAGAGTCGCGAAGGCTGCGAATCCGAATCAACGGACCCGCACACGCGAACCAATCGCACACATGGCCGGCAAATCGTTAAGAGACGGTGATTTTCGATCGATCGCACGCGAGTAACCAGTGAATCGCGATGATTCGAACTGAAACGTCATGAATTGCCGATAATCCAGATCCGCGCCGCGCCACCCGCTCCGCCCACCGCATCGGATTAGTTTTAACGCACGCCCAGATTAATCGGACAAATACGAAGCGCCGGCGCGAGGCCATCGTCCGGCGCATTGCCGGCACCCAACCGACTCGCACCGCAAAGCGCGGACAAGCGGCTCCGGGAGCGCATCCCGACGGCGTCCGCAGGCCTTGCCCGGCCGGGAATTCAGGCTTTTTCCGCACCATTCACGGCAACTGCGGGCAGCGCATGCTTATTCATTTCCGGCCTGCTCCAGGGCCGCGGCAAAATATGCGCTTCATTGCCCGGCATCGACCTCCCTCGAAAATCGACTGCCCACCTATTTCCGGCCTTCGAAATAGGGCATGACTGGATTTGCAGCGGACCGGCCGCGTCACGATGCGCACTTCAATTCACGCGACCGCTGCTCATCCTTGATTATTGATTTCAATCTTTAAACTCCCTGGCCGAATTGACTCTTTGTAATGACAAAGGCGTCAAATATCGGAACGTCATTAAATCTGATTTGAAGCCGATGGCTAATCATCCGAGTAAGAAGCCAAGTCGATCCGTCCGCCATCAAGCGCTGGACCCGAGAATGCTGGGCCGCCCGACGCACCTGCTGGACCGGTTCGGCGCGACGCTCAAGCAGCACCTCGACCAGTTCTTCGCGAAGAGCCTCGGCCGCAGGCACGGCGTCGCCGTGGCGGTCCGGAACGTCTCGTTCGCGTCGCATGCGCCCGAACTGGAATCGCGGCCGTGGCGGCGCGAGACGGTCGATCGGGCGGCGATCGGCGTGCACGTCGAGCGTGCGCTGCTGCTGACGCTTCTGGAACTGCGCTACGGGCCGGCGATGCCGCCCGTCACGCCCCCCGCGGCTGCCGCGGCCGAAGCCGGCGACGCGCAGCCCGCGGGCGACGGCGACGGCGAGACCGCATCCGCGCCCTCGACGCCCGTCGAAGCGACGGCGGCGCACGCGCCGCCGATTCCGGAAACCACCACCGAACGCCGCCTGGCCGAGCGCCTCGCGGGGGAACTCGCCCGCACGGTCGCTCGCGCGATTCCGTTCGACGCGCCTCCCGACGACGAAACGCCGCCGCCGCCCGACGGCGGCCACGCGCGCCGCGCCCATCTGTTCGCGATCTGCACGATCGAAGGCGCGGCGTCCCGAACGGTCGGCGAAATTTGCTTCGCGCTCGACCCGGTCTGGCAGCAGCGCCTGTTCGACCACCTGAAATCGTCGATGAGCCGCGCGAGGAGCGTCAGGCGGGAGCGCTCGCTGCCGTCGACCCGGTTGCGCCTCAAGCTGACGGCGCAGCTCATGGAGATGAGCGTTCCTTTCGGCGACGTGCTTCGCCTGCGGCCCGGCACCGTGCTGCCGGTCCGCCTGCACGCGCCCGCGCGGGTCATGACCCACGACGCGCAGTTGTTCACCGCGTCGATCGCCGAACACAACGGCAAGCTTTGTCTGACTTCCTTTGTCTACGTGGAGTAATGGATGGACTCGAACGAGCCGAACGACCTCGACGCACTGCTGGACGATCTGCCGACAGATGCGCCGGCGGATACCGCAACGACGGCGGACGCACCGCGCCGCGACCCGCGCCACCTGCTGGCCAAGATCCCGGTGCAGCTCACGCTTGAAGTGGGAACGGCCACCGTATCCCTCGCGGAACTGATGAACATCGATGAAGGCACGGTGCTCGAACTCGACAGGCTGGCGGGCGAGCCGCTCCTCGTCAAGGTAAACGGCACGACCGTCGGTCACGCGGAAGTCGTCGTGTCCGGCGAGAACTACGGGCTCAAGATCATCGATCTCGAGAACCTCGGAGATTTTGCGCCATGACACGGCCGCGGTTCCGGGCCGCGCGGCTTGCGGCGGCGCTGACCGCCGCCGCCGCCCTGAGCGCGATCGCCGCCACGCCTGCGTTGGCCGCGCCGCTCGAGCTGCCGCTCGAATCGCTCGGATTGCGCGGCGATTACAGCGTCAAGACGCAGATCCTGCTGTTCATGACGCTGCTCGGGCTGTTGCCGGCCCTCGCGATCGTGATGACGAGCTTTCTTCGCTTCGCCATCGTGCTCGCGTTGCTGCGGCAGGCGCTCGGGCTGCAACAGGGGCTGCCGGCCCGCGTCATCACGGCTGTCGCGCTGCTGCTGACGCTGCTCGTCATGCGCCCCGTCGGGCTGGACGTCTGGCGCCACGCGATCGAGCCGTACGATCGCGACGAGATCACGTTCCGCGAGGCCATCGCGCGTGCGGAAAAACCACTCTCGCGCTTCATGCTCGCGCAAACCAGCAAGGCCAGCCTCGAACAGATCTCGCGGTTGTCCGGCGAGCGCGACGTCGCGAAGCCGGAGGATCACGCATTCGTCGTGAAGGCCGCCGCGTTCATGATGAGCGAGCTCAAGACGGCGTTTCAGATCGGCGCGATGCTGTTCCTGCCGTTTCTGATCATCGATCTGGTCGTCGCTTCGACGCTGATGGCGATGGGCATGATGATGCTGTCGCCGCTCGTCATCTCGCTGCCGCTCAAGCTGCTCCTGTTCGTCCTCGTGGACGGCTGGACGCTGACCGTCAACACCCTGACCACCAGTATCCAGGCTTATTGATGCTTACCTCCGATCTCGCCGTCGAACTCGTCGGCAACGCGATCCGGCTCGTCACGCTGATGGTCGCCGTCATCATCGCCCCCGGGCTGCTGGTCGGGTTGGTCGTCGCGCTGTTCCAGGCCGCGACCCAGATCAACGAGCAGACGCTCAGCTTCCTGCCGCGCCTGCTGGCGACGCTGGCAGTGCTCGTGCTGGGCGGACACTGGCTCGTGCAGACATTGATGGATTACTGCGTCGCAACCTTCACGCGCGCGGCACAGCTGGTCGGCTGACGCAATGGATGCCGTCGTCGCCGCCGCCCCCGAGTGGCTCGCACGGGCGTGGTGGCCGTTCTGCCGGATACTCGCCGCGCTGAGCGCGGCGCCGTTCATCGGCGAAAGCACCGTGCCCGCGCGGATGCGCGTGATGATCGCGCTGTTGCTCGCGCTGATCGCGCTGCCCGCCGTCGACCCCGTCGCCATTCCCGTCTTCTCGGCCCGCGGCGCGCTCGTCGCCGCCGAGCAGATCCTGATCGGCCTGCTGTTCGGCATGCTCTTTCACTTCATGCAGGCCGTCTTCATGATGCTCGGCTACCTCGTTGCGTCGCAGATGGGCCTGGCGATGGCGGTGATGAACGACCCGCTCAACGGCGCGACGTCGGATGTCGTATCCGGCTTCATGCTCGTGACGAGCATTCTGCTGTTCTTCGCGATCGACGCGCACCTCGTCGTCGTTCAGGTGCTCTATACGAGCTTTCGCGTCTGGCCGGTCGGCTCGCCGATCGACCTGCCCTCGCTCAAGCCGCTCGCCTACCAGGCTGCATGGCTCTTCTCGACCACGACGCTCCTCGCGGCGCCGCTCGTGTTCGCCACCGTCGTCCTGCAGATCGGCAAGAGCTACCTGTCCCGCGCGACGCCCAGCATCAACCTGTTTTCCCTCGGCTTCGCGATCATGACCGTATTCGGACTGCTCATGCTCGGCGCCATGGTCAAAGGCCTGCCCGCGCATTACGCCAGCATGACGCGGCACGTGCTCGACGTGCTCGAGCATCATCTGGGAGCGGCGCGTGGCTAGCCAGGACAGCGGCGACAAGAGCGAGAAGGCCACCCCGCAAAAGCTGCGCAATGCGCGCAAGCAAGGCCAGATCGCGCGATCGCGCGACCTGTCGACCGCGATCGGCGTGCTCGTCTCGTTGAAGATACTCGTGTTGCTCGCGCCGTCGTGGCTCGCCGAGTTCCGCGCGCTGTTCCTGCTCGACCTCGTCGACGTCACCGGCGACGGCGCGCTAGCCAACGCGTGGTCGGCCGCGCTGCCGGCGTCGCTCGCCCTGTTCCTCAAGATGATCGCGCCGTTCTTCGTCGTGCCGCTTTGCGTCGTGCTCGGCTCGCTGCTGCCCGGCGGCTGGATGCTCAGCGGCGCGCATCTGAAGCCGAAGTTCTCGCGGCTCAACCCGGTGACGAATCTCGGCCGCCTCGTTTCCGCGCGTCATTACGGCACCTTCGCGCTGTCGCTGCTGAAAGCGCTCGCGCTCATCGCGATGCTCGCGTATCTCAGCGCGACGACGCTCACCGCGTTCCTGCGGCTGCAGCACTTGCCGCTGCAGGAGGCTTTGAAACGCGGCTTCGACCTCACGCTCGACGGCGCGCTCGCGCTCGCCGCCGTGATGCTCGTCTTCGCGCTCGCCGACGTGCCGTTCCAACGCTTCGTTTTCCTGCGCGGGCAGCGGATGACGAAGCAGGAAGTCAAGGACGAACACAAGAATGCGGAGGGGCGTCCCGAAGTGCGCTCGCGCATCCGCCAGTTGCAGCGGCAAGCCGCCCAGCGCGTGCTGTCGAAGACCGTGCCGGGCGCGGATGTGGTCGTCGTCAATCCAACCCATTATGCGGTCGCGCTCAAATACGACGCGAACCGCGCCGAAGCGCCTTTCGTGATCGCGAAGGGCGTCGACGACATGGCGCTCGCGATCCGCCGGATCGCCGAGGAACACGGCGTCGAGGTCCTGAGCCTCCCGCCGCT
The DNA here is from genome assembly GCF_000012365.1 of Burkholderia thailandensis E264. Taxonomy (NCBI): domain Bacteria; kingdom Pseudomonadati; phylum Pseudomonadota; class Betaproteobacteria; order Burkholderiales; family Burkholderiaceae; genus Burkholderia; species Burkholderia thailandensis. The sequence goes on along the minus strand of NC_007650.1, from coordinate 200,402 downwards.
CGCGCGCGCGATCTACGACACGAGCCAGGTCAACCAGCAAATTCCCGCCGCGCTCTATCGCGCGGTCGCCCAGGTGCTGACCTACGTGCTGCAACTGAAGGCGTTCAGGCAGGGGCGCCGCGGCCTGCGCCCCGACCGCCCGACCGACGTTGCGATTCCGGATTTTCTCGACAGGACACGACATTCATGAACAAACTGACACACCTGTTCGCCGACCTGAGGCAGTACCAATATGCAACGCCGCTCGTGCTGCTGGCGGTGCTGTCGATGGTCATCCTGCCGCTGCCGCCCGTCATTCTCGACCTGCTCTTCACGTTCAACATCGTCCTCGCGATCGTCGTGATCCTGGTCAGCGTGTCGGTCAAGCGCCCGCTGGAATTCTCCGTCTTCCCGACCATCATCCTCACCACCACGCTGATGCGCCTGACGCTCAACGTGGCGTCCACGCGCGTCGTGCTGCTCAAGGGGCACGAGGGCACCAACGCCGCCGGCCACGTGATCGAGGCGTTCGGCAAGGTCGTCATCGGCGGCAACTTCGTTGTCGGCCTCGTCGTGTTCGTGATCCTGATGATCATCAACTTCGTCGTGGTCACGAAGGGCGCGGAACGCATCTCGGAAGTGTCGGCGCGCTTCACGCTCGATGCGCTGCCCGGCAAGCAGATGGCGATCGACGCCGATCTCAACGCCGGCCTCATCAATCAGGAACAGGCGCAGGCGCGGCGCCGCGACGTCACCACCGAGGCGGATTTCTACGGCGCGATGGACGGCGCGTCGAAATTCGTGCGAGGCGATGCGATCGCCGGCATTCTGATCCTGCTCATCAACATGCTCGGCGGGCTGGCGATCGGCGTCTTCGCTCACGGCCTGGGCTTCGGCGAGGCGTTCCAGCGATACGGCCTGCTCACGATCGGCGACGGCCTCGTCGCGCAGATTCCGTCGCTCCTGCTCGCCGCCGCGTCGGCCGTGATCGTCACGCGCGTGAGCGATTCCGGCGACTTCGAGGAACAGGTCGGGCGCCAGATGCTTGCGTCGCCGAACGTGCTTTACAGCGGCGCGGCGGTCATGTTGATCCTGGCGATCATCCCCGGCATGCCGTGGCTGCCGTTCAGCGCATTCGCGGGCGTGCTCGGCTATGTCGCGTGGCGCGTCGCCAAACGTCCGCCGCCCGAGCGCGAAGAAACGCAGATCCACGCGCTCGAAACGGCGCTGCGGGAATCGAACGCGCAGGATCTCGGCTGGGACAGCATCAGCCACGTGCATCCGCTCGGCATCCGGGTCGGCTACCGGCTCGTCGACCTGATCGATCCCGCGCACGGCGCGCCGCTGCGACGGCGCGTCGACGGGATGCGACGGACGATGAGCGAATCGACGGGCATTCTCGTTCCGCCGATCACGGTCCGGGACGACTTGTCCCTGCCCTCGAACCACTACGCGGTTCACCTCCACGGCGTCGAGATCGAACGCGCGGAACTGCACCCGGATCATCTGATGGCGATACCTTCGCCGACGACCTACGGATCGGTCGACGGCATTCCCGCGACGGACCCCGCCTATGGCATCCCCGTGACCTGGATCAGGCCGCAGGACAAGGCGCACGCGATCGGCCTCGGCTATCAGGTGGTCGACGGCGCATCGGTCGTCGCGACGCACGTCGACAAGTTGCTGCGCGACCATCTGAGCGAACTGCTGACCCACGACGACGTCGGCTCGCTGCTGCAGCGGCTCGGCCAGGTCGCGCCGCGCCTGCTCGAAGCGCTCGAGAAAGCGATGCCGCACACCCTGATCCGCAAGGTATGCCGCGTGCTGCTCACCGATCGCGTGCCGCTCAGAAACATCGTGGCGATAGCGACGACGCTGCTGGAAAATGCGGAAGCGACCCACGATCCGATTCTGCTCGCCGCGGAAGTGCGCTGCGCGCTGCGGCGCGAGATCGTCGCGGGCATGGTGGGCCATCGGCGCATCGTGCCCGTGTTCAATCTGGCCGGCGAGCTGGAGGGCATCCTGCTCGCCGCGTTCAATCAAGCCCAGCAGAGCGCCAAGGCGCCGCTCGACAACTTCGCGATCGCGCCCGACCTGCTGACGAACCTGCAAAGCGCCCTGCCGGGCGTCCAGGAGCGCATGCGCACGCTCGGCCACGCACCGATCCTGTTCGTGCCGCCGCAACTGCGGCCGCTCCTCGCGCGCTACGCGCGCGTGTTCGCGCCTGGGCTGCACGTGCTGTCGTACAACGAGATTCCGGACGAACGCCAGATCGAGATCGCCGGCACGCTCGAATGATCGAAGGCGGCGCGAACCGCGCCGCCTTCGCGACAAAAAAGGCCGAATCGCACGATCCGGCCACATGCGCGCTCCGGTGCGCGCCGTCTCATGCGCCGTCGAGCTCCATGAGCTTGCCGGCGATCTTCTCGAGCGGCAGGACTTCGTTGATGCCGCAAGCGGCGATCGCCGCGTCCGGCATGCTGTAGACCACGCTCGTTTCGGCATCCTGCGCGATGTTGAACGCGCCGGCCGCCATCATCGCGCGCGCCCCGGCCGCGCCGTCCGAACCACTGCCAGTCAGCACGATGCCCACGCCGCGCGCGCCGGCGGCGGCCGCCACGGACCGGAACAGCTCGTCGACGGACGAGTCCGACTGCGCCTCGCCCGCGTTCCGGACGATCCGGCACACATACCCGGCCGCCGTCGCGTCGATCGTCAGGTTCGAATGCCCCGGCGCGATATAGACGCAACCGCGGCGAAGCGTCTCGCCGTCCTCCGCCATCTTGACGCGCATCGCGCACAGCAGGTCGAGGCGCTTCGCGAGCGAACGCATGAACGGCTCGGGCATATGCTGCGCGATCAGCAGCGGCGGACAATCCGCCGGAAGACTCAGCAGCAGCTCCTTCACCGCTTCGGTTCCGCCCGTCGAGGCGCCCACCGCCACGACGCGGCCGTCCTTGCCCGCCTCCGCGAGCAGCGGCTTGGCGGGCGGTTCGGCGTCCATCCGCACGGGCGGCACGTCGCGCGTCAACTTCTTCACCTTGGCTCGCCCGGCCGTCTCGATCTTGCGATAGATTTCTTCCGCGTACGCCTGCACGCCTTCGGCGAAATCGAGCTTCGGCTTCGCGATGAAGTCGATCGCGCCCAGTTCAAGTGCGCGCAGCGCCGATTCGGAGCCCGCCTCGGTCAGCGTGGAGATCATGATCACCGCGACCGGCATCAGCCGCATGATGCGATCGAGGAAATCGAGGCCGTTCATTTTCGGCATTTCGATATCGAGCGTAATCACGTCCGGCCGGGTTTCCCGGAGCAGTTCCTGGGCCGCCACCGGATTGGGCGCAACGCCCACGCACTCCATGTGCTCGTTCTTGTCGATGAGCTTCTTCAGCAAGATCCGCATCGTCGCGGAATCGTCAATCACCAGTACGCGAATCATCGTGTATCGTTCCTTCGATGAAAATTCTGTCAAAAGCCATCAGGCCGGCGCGGCGCGTCACTGCAGCGCTTCGCTGAGCCGCGCGCCCATGCGAGCGAGCGGCAGGATTTCATCCACCGCGCCCATCGCGATGGCTTCCTTCGGCATGCCGAACACCACGCACGACGGCTCGTCCTGCGCGAAAGTCCGCGCGCCCGACGCGCGCATGCGCAGCAGCCCCGCCGCGCCGTCCTTGCCCATGCCCGTCAGAATCGCGCCCAGCGCGCGCTTGCCCGCGAGGCGCGCGACCGAATCGAACAGCACGTCGACCGACGGCCGGTGCCGGTTGACGGGCGGCGACGCCTCGAGCCGGCAGACGTAGAGACGGCCGGTCGCCGCCAGCGACAGATGGGAATGGCCCGGCGCGACGTATGCGCAGCCGTAATGCAGCGGCTCGCCCTGCTCGGCTTCCTTGACGCGGATGCCGCAGATCGCGTCGAGCCGGGCGGCGAACGACGCCGTGAACCCCTCCGGCATGTGCTGGCAAATCAGAATAGGCGGCGGCGTGCCGCTCATGTCCTGCAGCACGGTCCTGAGCGCCTCCGTGCCGCCCGTCGACGCACCGATCGCGATCACCCTGCTCAGACGCGTCGCCGCAATGCCGGCCTTCTTCGCGCCGCGCGGCCGGTGCGCGCACGCGCGCTCGCGTCCCGCCGATGACGCGGCGGCGAGCGCGCCGCCCTTCACGCGGGCCGCCGCCGCGCCGCGGATCAGCTCCGCGATGTCGCGCGCATAGTCGGCGAGGTCGGCCGGACGCGTCAACAGCGGCTTCGCGATCACGTCGACCGCGCCAAGCTCGAGCGCGCGCAACGCGGCATCGGAGCCGGACGTCGTGCGTCCCGACACCATGATCGTCGGGGTCGGCTTCAGGAGCATCATGCGCCGCAGGAATTCGAGACCGTCCATGCCCGGCATTTCGACGTCGAGCGTGACGACGTCGGGATCGAGCGCGCGGATCATCTCCCGCGCCGCGCTCGCGTCTTCGGCCGCGCCAACGCACGTCATGCCGTCGCAACCATTGATGATGCGTTCGAGCAACGTTCGCATCGACATCGAATCATCCACCACCACTACGCGAATCAATTCGTTTTCCTCGTGTTTTTGCAGTCGAGAACGGCGGAGCGGAAATCGTCTCCGGCCGATCCCGCCGCTAGAACAGTTCGACGCTGCCGGCCACGGGCAATCGCCGCGCCAGGTCGCCGTCATATGCACGCTCGCTCGTCGCGATATCAGCGACGTCGCTTCCGCGAACCAGCCGCTTGCACAGCGCGCGGCCGGTCGACGGGAAATAGCACACGCGGCGCGGCCGGGTGCCGAGCATGTCGCCGCCGACCGAACGGATGCCTTCCGCGTCGAGGTAGGCGCGGACGAACGCGGCATTGCGCTCGCCGATGCGCGTGTCGCTCAGGGATTGCATCACGCAGCCGCCACCGAACAGCTTCGCGCGCAGCCGCCACTTGAGCGCGCCGCGCCTGAGCAATCCGTTGATGAGCAGCTCCATCGCGTTCACGCCATAAAGGGACGACAGGCTGTCGTTGCGCGCGCCGTTGCCGCTTCCGGGAAGCATGAAATGATTCATGCCGCCGACACGCGCCGCGGAATCGAACATGCAAACGGATACGCACGAGCCCAGCACGGTCGCGAGCATCACGTCCGCCGAAGCGATCGCGAACCCGCCCGGGTTGACGCGTACCGCCTGCCGGCCGAATTCGCGGTCGAAATAGAAGTGATAGCCCACACCGTCAACGCCCATTCACGAGCTCGTAGACCGCGCGGCCGCACGGTGCGTAGACATCGTCGAGGGCCCTCAGGTTTTCGGAGTGACCGACGTATAGGCGACCGTCCGGCTTCAGGTGCCGAGCCATGTTGCGCAACACCTTCTGCTGCGTCGGCGCGTCGAAATAAATCAGGACGTTTCGGCAGAAGACCGCGTCGAACGGGCCATCGAGCGGCCACGGTTCCGTCAGCAGATTGATCTGCCGGAACGTGACCATGCCGCGCAGCGCGGGCTTGACGCGCACCGCGCCGCCGTTGCTGCCGCTGCCTCGCTGAAAATAGGCCTGCTTGCGGCGCAGCGGCATCTTGTCGAGCTGATGCAGCTTGTAGATGCCGGCCTGCGCCGCGGCGAGCACCTTCGTGTCGATGTCGGAGGCGACGATCTCGACGCGGTTCGCCGCCGTCCCGTGCGCATCGCACGCGGTCATCGCGAGCGAGTAAGGCTCCTCGCCCGTGCTCGCCGCCGCGCACCAGATCCGGAACGGCCCCGAAGCCGCCTGCATCTGCGCGGCGAGAATGTCGAAGTGGTAGCTCTCGCGAAAGAATGACGTCAAATTGGTCGTCAGCGCGTTGACGAAATGCTGCCATTCGTCACTCGACCGATTGGCTTCGAGTCGATCGAGATAGTCCGAAAAGCGCCCGATGCCCAGCACACGTAAGCGGCGCACCAGGCGTCCGTACGCAAGCGAGCGCTTCGCCTCGGTCAGCACGATCCCCGCACGCTGATAAACATGCCGCGCAATCCGGCGGAAATCCGCATCCGTGTATTCGAAATCCACGCTATTCATCGGGTCCGGCTGTATTGGATGGCGGCGCGACGTTCGCGTAACGCGACGTCGCGCCGTGCAGTCGATGCCGGCGGGGCGGTGAAGGAGTCCGGCGATTCACGTGTACTCGGTCAGAAATCGGTCCATTCGTCGGCCGCCGACGCGGCGCCGGCGCGCCCGCGGGACACGGCCTGCATCGCTGGCATCGGCATCGGCGGCATCGGCGGCTCGGCGGCCCCGATCTCCGGCAGCGCGTCGGCGGCCTGGCGCTCGCCGACCTTGAACATCTCGACCGTGCCGTGCAGCAGTTGGGCCTGCTCCTGCAGGCTTTCCGCCGCGGCCGCGGCTTGCTCGACCATCGCGGCGTTCTGCTGCGTGTTCTCGTCCATATGCGAGACAGCCTGGTTCACCTGCTCGATGCCGCTGCTCTGCTCGACGCAGGCGCTCGAGATCTCCCCGACGATGCCCGCGACGCGCGACACGGCGGTCACGATCTCGTTCATCGTCGTGCCGGCGCTCTGGACCAGCGCCGCGCCGGAATCGGTCTCGACGACCGATTCGCCGATCAGCGCGCCGATCTCCTTGGCAGCCGCCGCCGAGCGCTGCGCGAGATTGCGCACTTCGCTAGCGACGACCGCGAAGCCACGCCCCTGCTCGCCCGCCCGCGCCGCCTCGACCGCTGCATTCAGCGCGAGGATGTTGGTCTGAAACGCGATGCCGTCGATCACGGTCGTGATGTCCGCGACCTTCTTGGCGCTCGCCGTGATGCGCCCCATCGTCTCGACGACCTGGCCGACCACCTGGCCGCCCCGCTCCGCGATCGACGATGCGTTGAGTGCCAGCGTGTTCGCCTGCTGCGCGTTCTCCGCGTTCTGCTTGACGGTGCTCGTCAGTTCCTCCATGCTCGCGGCCGTCTGCTCGAGGCTGGCCGCCTGCTGCTCGGTGCGCGACGACAGATTCGCGTTGCCCGACGCGATTTCGCGCGCGGCGCCGTTGATCGTGTGCGCGCCTTCCCGGATGCGGATCGCCATGCGCTCGAGCTGCGCGATGCTTCGATTGCAGTTTTCCTTCAGTTCGGCGAACACCCCCTGGTAAGCGCCCGTCATGCGCGTGCGCAGATCGCCGTCGGCCAGCTTGCCGAACGTCATCGCCACTTCCGTCACCACGTCCGCCACGGTCTTCGTCAGGCGATTCAGCCGCTGGGCGAGCATCTGATGAAAGCCCGTCTTGCCCGCTTCCGCCACCTGCGACGAGAAGTCTCCGCCAGCAACCGCGGCGATCACCGCTTCGACTTCGCGCTCGATCTGCAACTCGTTCGTGCGATCGATCCATTCGATCACAAAGCCGAGCCGTTTGCCGTTGTCGACGATGACGCTCGAAACGAGCAGCCAGTCGCGGCCGCCGACCTTGACCTGGCAGCGCTGCTGGCCGTTCGAACCGAGCAGCTCGTCCGCGACGCGGCGCTCGAGCACGGTGTCGATCAGCGCGCCGACGACCTGAGTCGAGTTGAACTGCGGCGTCTCGCTGCGCAACGCGCCTTGCATCGCGGCGAACGCCTGCATCAGCGAATGGCTCGCGAAATCGATCTTGCGCGAATCGTCGACGACCATGATGTTGGCCGAGCCGGAGTCGAGCGCGACGCGAATGCGCGCGTTCTCGACGACCATCGCCTTGGCCCCGCGCAGGCGCTCCAGCATGATGGCCAGCGAACTCATCAGGCTTTGCTTGTCGCGCTCGTCCACGCCGATGTCGCCGCTCAGATCGTCGTGCGCGATCGATGTCATGTGGCGCGACAGCGCTTCCATCGAGCCGCCGAGCGAGCGCCTGATGTACCAGATCTGCCAGACGACGATGCCCACCAGCACGGCGAGCGCGAACAGGCTGACGAAGGCGATGTGCCTGCGGCGCTCGCGAACGGAATCCAGCATGTCCGTGATGCTCTTGCTCGTGGCCGCCGTCGAAGCCTTCGACAATTCCGCAACCTTCTCGTAGAACGGCTGCCACCGCATAGCGAGGTAAGCCGTCAGATACTTGTCCGGATCGGTTTCGTCATTCGCCGCGATATCGAGAATGCGGCGCGCATCCTTGACCGCATCCGGCTGCAGTTGCGCGAGCTGCGCGCGGATGCCGTCGATCTTCGCGGTTTCGTCGGCGGACAACCCCTCGCGGTTGATCTTGTTGTTCTCGAGTTTCTCGATCGTACGCGCGAGCGCGCGCTCCGCGCCCTCGACGTGCGACTCGAACGACTTCCGGTCGACCGCCTCCTCGCCGATGCCGACCGCGCCGCCGCCGCCCATCGCCTTGACCTTTTTCACCCACATGTAGTCGGCTGCCTGCGCGATGCCGAGCGACACCTTCAGCGCGTCGTCCTCGATGCTGCTCATCACGGTGAGCGTCGCGAGGCGATGATCGTGCAGTTCCGTCACGCGGCTTTCGATGTTGCTCAACGACCACATCTCCATGCCGAGCATCCCGATCACACCCGCGATGATGACCGCGAATGCGGAAATGATCTTCTGATTGAATGTCATGCTCTCTCTCGATTCGTTTCTCAAGCCATTGCCGCCGGCAGTTCGAAATCGCCGCTCATGAGCAGGCGTTCGATGCCCAGCAGGATGATCATCCGCGCGTCCAGCAGGCCCAGGCCGTCGACGTACTCCGCCCGGATCGCCGCGCCGAGCTCGGGCGCGGGACGGATCTGGTCGCGCTTGAACACCACCACGTCGGATACGCCGTCGACGACGATTCCCACCGTCCTGCCGGACACGTTGAGAATGATGGTGACTGTCGTCGCGCCGTATTCCGCGTCTCCCAGCCCGAACTTCCCGCGCAGATCGATGACGGGCACGATGTTGCCCCGCAGATTAATGACGCCCTTGATGTAATGCGGCTCGGTGACGATGCCCGTGACCGACGAGGCGTCGTACCCCCTGATCTCCTGCACCTTCAGGATGTCGACCCCGTACTCCTCCGCGCCTAGCCTGAACACCAGCGTCTCCCGCTGGGCGTTTTCCGTCTCAATCAATGCAGCCTCCTACACGCTTTCCACTTCCGAAACGTTTGCCGAATTCCGCGCGGACATGACGAGGCTCATGACGTCGAGGATCAGCGCGACGCGACCGTCGCCCATGATCGTCGCGCCCGCCGCCCCGCGCACGCGCCGGTAGTTGGTCTCGAGGTTCTTGATCACCACCTGGTGCTGCCCCAGAAGTTCGTCGACGAGCAGCGCGACCTTCTGCGAATCGCAAGCGAGAATCAGCGCGAGGCTGCCGTCGGTGGTGTCCTGCCCCGTCTCGAAAAGATCGGCGAGCGAGCGCAGCGGCAAGTATTCGCCGCGAACGTTGACGACGCGCCCGCTTCCCTGAACCGTGCGGATGTCCGTATCCGCGGGCATGACGGCCTCGGTGATGAACGCGAGCGGCACGATGTAGCGCGAACCGCCGATCCGCACCGACATGCCGTCCAGAATCGCCAGCGTGAGGGGTAGCCTGATCGAGATCGCGGTGCCCACGCCCGGCGTCGAATCCACGTCGATCCGTCCGCCCATCGCCTGAATGTTTCGGCGCACGACGTCCATGCCGACGCCTCTGCCCGACACGTCGGTCACGGCCGCGGCGGTCGAGAAACCCGGCTCGAAGATCAGCATCCAGACTTCGCGATCGGTCATCGCCTCCGATACCGGCAGACCGCTTTCCCTCGCCTTCTCCAGAATGCGTTCGCGCTTGAGGCCGCCGCCGTCGTCGATGACCTCGATCGCGATGTCGCTGCCTTGCTGCGACGCGCGCAGCGTCAGCCGGCCCGTCGCGGGCTTGCCGCCTCGCACACGCGCTTGCGGCGCCTCGATCCCATGATCGACGCTGTTGCGCACGAGATGCATCATCGGGTCCGCGAGTTTTTCGATGAACCCCTTGTCCAGCTCGGTGTGCTCGCCGATCATCTGCAGATCCACCTGCTTGCCGAGCTGCATCGCCAGATCGCGCACGACCCGGGGGAACCGGTTGAACACCGCGGAGATCGGCAGCATCCGGATCGACATCACGGCTTCCTGAAGCTCGCGCGAATTCCGTTCGAGCTGCCCGATCCCGCCAATCAAACGCTCGCGCTGATTCGAATCCAGCTCGGTGGCCGCCTGCGCGAGCATCGATTGCGTGATCACCAGTTCGCCGACCAGATTGAGCAACTGATCGACCTTCTCGACGCTGACCCGAATCGACGAGCCGCCCGCGCCGTTGCGCTTCGCCGCGCCGTCGCCGCCGGCGGCATCGCCCGCGGGCCTCGATCGGGGGGATGAAAGCGATGCGCTAGCCGGCGCGTCCGCCGATGCAGCCGGCGCGTCGCCCGCGGGCGCGATCGCTTCCGTTTCAGGGCGCCCCGTCGCGGCGCGCGCGTTGCCGGCTTCTTCCCGCGCCGGCTCGGCGCGGGCATCGGCTTCACGAGCCGCCTCGCCGCCGTCGATCGGCGGCACCGGCACGAAGAAGCCGTAGCCGTCGTGTTCCTCTTCCCACTCCGGCGGCATCGCGCCCTCTTCGGTCGCGGCCTGGTCGATGGCCAGGCGATCCGGATCGATCAGGAACGTCAGCGTGCCGTGAATGTCGGCCGCATCGCGCGAGGTCTCGCACAAGTAACGCCACGGCCGATCGCAGCTTCCCGGATGATGCTCGAGCACGCGGCCGTAGCTCGCGAGGCACGACATCACGCCTGCGTCGTCGATCGGGGCGCCGGCCGCGATCCGCACATGCAGGCAGCCGGGCGGCGGCGTCACAGCCGGACTGGTGTCCCGATACGCGTCGTCGAGATCTTCCGCAAGCGGATGTGCGTCGCCGTCATGCTCGGCCGGGGCGGCCACGGGTTCCGAAACGGGCGTGACGGCATCGCCGTCGTGCGCGCCTTCGCCTTGGCTCAGGCGCTCCAGGCTGCGCTTCGTCTCCGCGATGCTCTGCTCGGGCAGCGCTTCCGCGCTGCGATACGCCGCGAGCATCACAGCCAGCAGATCCGTCGCGCGCAAAAACGCATCGACCATCGCCGCGCGCAGCGGCAATTCCTTCTTTCTGATCCGGTCCAGCAGGGTTTCGAGCACATGCGTGACGCCGGTCAATTCGACGAAACCGAACGCCCCGGCGCCCCCCTTGATCGAATGCGCCGCCCGGAAGATCGCATTGAGATCTTCGGCATCGGGATTGCTGACGTCGCACGCGAGCAGCAACGTTTCCATCGCGCGCAGGTGTTCTTCCGCTTCCTCGAAGAACACATCGCTGAATTGAGACAAATCTATCGACATTCGGTCTTCCCGCCATGCATCGCTGATGTACCGCTTCCCGCCGTTCAACCGATCAACCGGCGGACCATCTCGACGAGTTTCCCGGGATGGATCGGCTTGACCATCCAACCTGTGGCGCCCGCATCGCGCCCTTGCTGCTTGAGATCGGCGCCGAACTCCGTCGTGACGACGACGATGGGCGTCGCGCCATGCGCCGGCAGCGCCCGAATCGCTCGCAACATGCTGATGCCGTCCATATGCGGCATGTTGTAGTCGGTGAGAATCAGGTCATAGTCGTTCTCGGCCGCCTTTTCGAGCCCAGCGCACCCGTCTTGCGCCTCGTCGACCTCGTAGCCCGACGATGTGAGAACGTGCGCGATCAGCCGTCGAATGGTGACCGTATCGTCGACCGAGAGAATCTTCTTCATGTTGGCCACGGTGAGATCAGCGAGCCGGCTCGCGGGCGGACGCGGGCCGATCCGCGCCGGGCGGCGCCTGATCCACCGTCAGCCCGATTCCGTCCGCACTCGGCCGGACGTCGACGTCCTCGCTGCGAAACAACCTGCGCCACGTGTCTTCGGCGCGGCTGGTGAGCAGCAGCAGTTCGACGCGCCGGTTCATGTCGTGGTTCGGATTGTCCGGCACGGCCGGCACGCTGTCGCCCATGCCGGAAATCTGAAACATGCGCTGCACGTCCATGCCGCCGTCCGCGAGGATCTGGCGAGCGCGCAGCGCGCGCCGGCTCGACAGGTTCCAGTTGTTGCTGAACACGGAGGTGTCGGCGTACTGCGTCGCATCGGTGTGCCCGACGATCACCATCTTGTTCGTCACGGTTCCGAGCACCGGAACGAGCGCCGTGAGCAGCCTGACGAACTGAGGATTCAGCGCGTCGCTGCGCCGCTCGAACATCCCCTGCTTGTCGGAATCGTGAATCGTGATGCGAACGCCGTCGTCGTTGATCGCGGTTGCGACGTTGCCGTCCATGCCGAGCCTGCTCGCCTCGTCCATGATGCGCGCGGCGAGCGCGCGGCGTTGCTGCAGCGAATCGATCGTGCGCTCGCGCGCCGCGCCGGGTGTCCGGCGCTTCACCCGCTCGGGCTGCTGCGCATCGAACGGCGCGACAACCGGCTTGCGGCTGCGCTGCTCGAAGATGCCGACGCCTCCGTCGAAAAAGGGCCGCCCCGCGATCTCCGCGGCCACCTGCTTGCGCTCCTTCTCCGGCGTGACGTTCATTACCCACAGCACCATGAACAGCGCCATCAGCGCCAGCGTGAAGTCGGCGAAGGCGACTTTCCATGCTCCGCCGCTGTGCTCCTCGTGGCGCTTGTGCGCCCGCCGGATGATCGTCGGCCCGTGCCCCGCTTCCTTGTTCGTGCTCATCGTCGCGACCCACGCACGTCAGATTTCCATGATCCAGGACTCGAGCTTCGAGAAACTCGGCTTGACGTCCAGCTGGATCAGCTTGCGCCCCGCGTCGACGGCGAGAAGCGTCGGCTTGCCCGCCACCTGCGCGCACAGCACCACCTTCACGCACTCCAGCGCCGACATGTCGCTCTTCACGCGATGCACCATCGCGCTGGCAAGCGGCTCCAGCACGCCGTAGCACAGCAGGATGCCGATGAATGTGCCGACCATCGCGGCGGCCACCTGCAGACCGATCTCCGACACGCTCCCGCCGATGTTCGCCATCGTCGTGACGATGCCCAGCACCGCCGCGAGAATGCCGAATCCCGGCATCGATTCCGCGATTTTCGACAGCGAGCGCGACGGCTGCATCAGTTCGCTCTCGATCGCCTCGAGCTCCTGATCCAGCATCCCTTCGAGCTCATGCTGCGTGATGCGCCCCATCGCCATCAGCCGGAAATTGTCGACGATGAATGCAATCAGACGCGGCTGCGCGAGAATCATCGGATACTTCCGGAACAGATCGCTTTCCTTCGGTTCCTCGACATGCTGATCCAGCGCCTTCAGGCCGCCGTCGCGCACCGTCTCGAGCAACTCGTACAACATCAGCAGCAACTCGCGCTGGAACTCGACGCCGTTGCTCTTGCGGGCGATCACGTGCTTGATCTGCGAGCCCATTTCGGACAGCACGCTGCGCGGATTGCCCATCACCAGCGCGCCCGCAGCCGCACCGGAGATAATCAGGATTTCGGTCGGTTGCCAGATGCTGCTCAACGCGCCGCCGTGCAGCACGAATCCGCCGAACACGCAGCCGAATACCAGTAGGATCCCAATTGCCAATTGCATAGACTCTTCACCGCCTTTCGGAATGTGCGCGGCGCGACCGCCGCATCACGTTCGATTCGATATCGTTGCGCTCCGGCCGCCGCGATCGGCAATCCGGGCTTTGCCGATACGTCAGGCGTCCGGCCAACGGGAATCCTTAAATGTCTGTTCGATGACGGGCGCGCAGATACGCGCGCCGCATGACGCCGCAGCTCACCGCACGCGAAGGCGCGCATCCCGCACGATGCGCGAAGCGTGCGTTGCCGGCGAGAACGGCGATCGCGCGCGGCTCGAAGGCGAAACTTCGGCGAGACTCATCGCCTCGCCTCGCTCCGATCCGCGCGCTGCCGGGCCGTATCCCGCGCCACCATGCCTGACACGAGCTCCGGCCCGTGGCGCCGCTCAAGCGGCGGCGCCTTCCTTCCGCCCGCGCTTACTGCAGCAGCGACAGGACCAGCTGGCTCATCTGGCTCGCCTGCTTGAGCATCGAGCCGCCCGCTTGCTGCAGAATGTTCAGCTTGGTCATGTTCGCGGTTTCGCTCGCGTAATCGACATCGCGAATGCGGCCTTCCGCGTCCTGCGTGTTGTCGCGCATGTTCGTCAGGTTGTTCGCGATGTGCGTCAGGCGGTTCTGGCCCGCGCCGATCTCGGCACGCAGGCTGCCCACTGCCGACAGCGCGGCGGACAGGTTGTCCAGCAGCGCATTCGCGCCGCTGATGCTCGTGATGTCGGTGTTGCCCGATGCGCCGGATGCGCCGCCGCCGAACACCTGGGACGCGTCCCCGAATGCCTTCACGGCCGCCGCAAGCGCCGTCGACACGTCCAGTTCCATCACTTCGCCCGACGTATTGCCGATCTGGAACGTCAGCTTTTCCGTCAGCTTTCCGCCCGTCGCGCCGGAGGCGCCGGCGACAAACAGCTTCTCGCCGCCGTACGACGTGTTGTCGACGATGTTCTTCAGTTCCGTGCCGAGCGCGTCGTATTCCTTCTGCAGCGAGTCACGGTCGGCTTGCGTCCATGCGGAGTCGGCCGCCTGCGTCGCGAGGGCGTTCATGCGGTGCAGGATCTGCTCGACTTCCTTGAACGCGCCTTCCGCCGTTTGCAGCATCGACGTTGCGTTCTGCGTGTTCTGAAACGCGACGCCCATGCCGAGGTGTTGCGACTTCAGGCGCGTCGCGATCTGGAGGCCTGCGGCATCATCGGATGCCGAGTTGATACGGTAGCCCGTACCGAGACGCGTCATCGACGTCGTGAGGTCTTGTTGCGTGCGACCCAGAGCGCCCTGGATGCGCATCGAAGCGAGGTTCGTGTGCAGACTAAGCATGCTGATTTCCTGTGTGAATGGTCTATCAGGGAGCGGGGCGCTGTCTGGCGCCCTCACCATGCTTAGGCGTCGCTTCGATTGACAAACTTAAATCGCATCGAGACATGCCATCTCAGGCAGGCATCGATTGCCAGAGATCCGAACGGTCGACGGCAAGCTTCACGCGTTCGCCATTCTTGCCGTCGTGAACGCCGAGCACCTCGGCGATCACGCGCCGGCGCGATGCCTGCGTGGCGTCGCGCCCGCGCACGATGTCCTCGACGAATGAAACGATGTCGCATTCCGCACGTGCGCGCGACATCCCGCGCACCAGTTGCCTGCCCTCCTCGTTCAGGCCCGCGCCGCCTTCGCAATCCAGATGCAGAATGGGCTTGTCACAGACGAGGTACTCGTACATGAGCGAACTCGTGTCTGTCATCATCGCGTGCGATGCATCGAAAGCCGCTCTGTATAGAGGCGACTGGTCGATCACGAAATTGCGATGCCGTTTCGCGAACGCGATCAGCGTCGCGATCAGCCGCTTTCCCGGCTCATGAAGCATCAGCGTATGGAACAGGTTAGGATGCGGCCGCATGATGATCGCCACATCGTCGCGCTGCGCGGCGAGTCCGCACATCGTGTTCACATATCGATCGAACGTCGACCAACGCAGCTCCGCGGGAAAGCCGACGGAAAAATGCGGATTCCAAAGGAATACGTGCTTGCCGTCCACCAGTGGCGAAAACGGGTTGCCGGCGGGCGCGCCATGAAGCTCATCGAGCTTCGGATGCCCCGTGACGACGACGCGCTTCGCGCTGCCCGGCAAGTGGCGCTCATATCGCATCCGATGCGCCTGCGAACGTGCAAAGATGCGCCATGCGAGCAATTGCGTATCGAGCCCGTACTGGAACCGGCAATTTTGCTCGCCGCCGCCGACATCGGGGCCGTAAGGAATATACGCAAGCCGCACGTTGTGATCGCGCAGCGCGGCGGCATGAAATGCCGACGGCCGCGTCTCGTCGTACGGACAATGCAGGAACACGACGTCGGGCGCGTCCGCATCCGGGTCGTATTGAAGGTAATGGATATACCGAATCCCCCGCGCCTCTAGAAACACCCACGACGGCTCGCCGAGTTGAACGCCATTCTTCAGATATGGCAACGCGACGACTTCAACGTCGTAACGGCAATCGTCGCCGAATGCACGGTATACCGACGCAAAGCAGTACCACTGACTCGTCGCCTGAAAGAAAAAGCGGATTTTCTTCTTAATGGTCATGACGGCCATACGTCGCTCGGGCGATTTCCAGATCGGCAGGCGTATCGATGTCCATCGAATCCACCAGATAGGCTGGCGCGGGCATGTGCCGCTCGATCGACTCGTAGACGAATAGCGAATTGCCCGAAATCACGCGATTGTTCAGCCGGCCGATGCCCGTCCATTCGTGGGCGCCTTCGCCGCGGAAGAACCCGGTGCATGTCGTTTCGCCGCGCGACATGTCGAGGCGGACTTTGACGCCATCCTCCGTGGTTCTTCTGCTGTAGGCAATCGCCGGACCATCGCAAGTCTGCAATTGCCCGAGCAGCGAAGCAAACGACGACGGGTCGAACACGACATCACCGTCGACCATCAGAAAATCATCGCGGATCAGTCGGCTCGCCAGCTTGACGCTATATAGCGTATTCGTCTGGTCGAAGTATTCGTTTGGAACGAAGATCAGGTTGCGGCGGTGTCGCAGCGCCTCGCTGATGACCAGCTCCTTGCGGAAACCGACCACGAGAAACACATGAGGAATGTGCTCGAGCGCAAGCAGCGTGCGCCCGAGCAACGTACGGCCGTCGATCTCGGTCAACGATTTCGGTACGCCCCGATTCAATCGCGAGCCGACGCCCGCGCACGGAATTACTGCATGCTCAACAGGTCGCATAGCGCCTCGCTAGAATAGACGATGTAGTTAGCCATGTTCGCGAGATTGGCCGACGGCGCGTGCACGCCGCCATAAGCAATACCCACGTCCGCATGCCTGAACAGCGGGATGTCGTTCTCACCGTCTCCGACAGCGATGATTCGCCGATAAGCACGCCGGAATTGCGCAACAGGCGTGTCCTTCCGCAAGATGTTCCTGACGCCCTGAAGCCGCCCATTCTTCACGTCGCCCAGCGAGCTCACGCACGGCACGCCGATGCGCCGCACGAGACCCTCGATCCAGCAATCGAGATTTCCTGTCACGACCACGCAATCCGCCGTCTCTCCATCCCGGATGTACTGCAAAATGCGCTCGTCCAACTCGACCGTCTCGGCCACATAGTCACTGATCTTTCTCGGGCATGTGTCGCGCAATAGCTGAACGCGCAACTTGAACGACATCTCGAACGGGATCACGCCTTGAATCGTCGCCTGCGTGAGCGCCGCGATTTCTTCCGATATGTCGGCCAATTCGGCGATCTTCGGAAGAATCTCCTGCTTGCTCAGCGTCCCATCCAGATCGAAGCAGATCAGCGTATCGTTCATTTCCGGGTAATCACCATGTAATGCTGACGAGTCGACCAGCGGCCGTTCAGCGCCGGATCGCGATACATGGGCGTTAGCGGTCCGATGTCGAACGACGCGTCGAATGCATCGGCGACCGCTCGCCGATACTCGTCGGCACCGCGATAGATGACGCTGTATTCCGCCGACAACTGATTCGACATGAACCGATTGAGCGTGAGGCGCGCATCGGCCGTCTCGATCGGGTCGCGCAGATACAGACTCGCGCCGGAATGCATCGCGGCCGCGAGGCAACGGAGGCTCCCCAGGAAATCCTCGTCGTTGAGATATATCGACACGCCCGACATGATCAAGATGTCGAATCGCTTGCGACGCGTGATCATTTCAATCGAACGGGCGTTGCACGGCAGCGCCGCGAAACCATAACGGCTTTCCGGGATCGCCCGCTCGACGAGCGAAGC
This sequence comes from Burkholderia thailandensis E264, assembly GCF_000012365.1. Taxonomy (NCBI): domain Bacteria; kingdom Pseudomonadati; phylum Pseudomonadota; class Betaproteobacteria; order Burkholderiales; family Burkholderiaceae; genus Burkholderia; species Burkholderia thailandensis. The sequence goes on along the minus strand of NC_007650.1, from coordinate 182,664 downwards.
CCTGGCGGTTTCGACAAATTCCGCAAGCAGATCAAAGCCGAAGTAGTAGCCGACGCGATCGATGATTCGATCCGCAAGCCTGCCGGTGCCGCAGCCGATATCCAGCACCGAACGGCCGTCGAAAGACACAGCGCGCTCCAACGTCCGAAATTCCGCATCGGACCGCGCATGCGCAAGCGCGGGATTGTCGTCCTGATACAGCACCTGCACCACCTTGTCCGCACCGCAGGCCGCGCGGCTCCTGAAGAAGCGATAGGTGGCCTCGTAATCTATCGGCACATGCCTGTTCGCGATGCGGCGTTCGTCGTCCGTCGACGGCTTCGTATTCGCTGCCGTATCAGTCATGTACCTCTCCGATCAACGTGAAGCCGATCAGCAGCGGATCCGTGTGATCGTCGCGGCCGAGGCTGGCCTTGCCGTTGCATTGCCACGCGGAGAACAGGCTCGACACGACGTCCTCGTCCAACTCCACGTCGCACGACACCAGTATTGCGCAGAGCGATCTGAGGCAGAAATAGTCGAGACACATATCGAGGAATGCCAGATCATAGAGTTCCGGTTCCGCGCCAGGAAAAACCTCGTGGAAGCAGCGGTACAGAAAGTAGTTCTGCCACGTGCAGTCGTGCTTGGCGAAGAACTTCTCGACCGCCGGCGATCGCTCGATCTCGCGCAACGCATCGGCAAGGAAGCCGTCCGAGATCACTTGCAGCTCGGTCAGCCTGAGATTGAGGGACATCGATGAGGCCGAGTCGAGATCGAAGCACATTTGCACACGGGCAAGACGGCGCAGGTACGCGTACTTGTACAGATCGATGACGGGCATCTGTGCGACGCGCGCCTGCAGCACGCCGCGACCCGCCAGTTCGATCAGTTCCTCCACCACGGCAATCGGCATCGAGGGATCACGCTCCGCCTCGCCGGCACGCGCCACTCGGCTCAGCAGCACGCCGATCGCATGCAGCCGCTCCGGAATCGAAAGTTGTTGTTCGATCAGCAAATAGATGCAGGCCTGATTCACGCCGTTCTGCCACGCATCGAGCGCGTCATCCTGTCCCGGGTCGGCGGCGATCGTATGCAGTTCGAATGCGTCGCGCTCGAACAGGGCCTCGCGCGACACGGTTTCACACTGAAGCAGTGCGCTGTGTCTCACGTGATTGGTCCATGCATGGGTCACGAGCGGCGATCGCGCCCGGCAGCTCTCGCACTGGCACTGACTGATGCGCGTCTTGCCGCGCAAAATGAACTGGGGAACGTAGCTTCCGATTTCGGTCATGATGTGGATCGGGATGGAGTGAAAGAGGCAGACGCGCCGGACGGCGCGCCTGCGTTCTCCCGCATCTTCCGGAAGAACCCGGGGGTGAGATCCTTGCCGTCGTCGCGATGCGAGAGATAGGCGAAACTCGGATACAGCCCCAGCCAGCGCGAATTCGTCATCAGCGGAAGCCATGCTTGATCGATCCGTTCGCGCGCGCGTTCCTCGCCCGCGCCGTGCGAGAGCACTCGTTCGAGGTGATCGATGAAGACCGTGTAGTAAGACTGGTTGACCGCATAGGCAACCGCTTCGCCGGCGAGATTGACCCGCTGCGCGCCGGGGAGCGTGTGCAACGGAACGCCGCTTCGCACATCCGCGCCGAGCAGGACGACTTCCCAGTCGAAGCCGTCCAGCGCGCGCAGGAAGCGATTGACGTTCGCCACCGCTTTCTCCTGGCGAACGAACTCGAGCCGGTCGTCGAGCAGGAGATAGTTGCGCCAGCCGCTGGCGCGAGCCCGCTTCGCCAGATCGAGGTGGCTGCGCGTATCGGCGCCGTCCTCGCTGGCGGAACGGAACTCGACGATTTGCCGCTCATCGACGCCAAGCTCGAGCAACACCGTGCGAAATGCCGCCAGCCGCCCGGCATCGCGGCCGGCATTGATGACGATCCGCTCGAAGCGTCGCCATTCGACCCGCGAGCTCACGGGCGCATGACTGAGGCGGCGGTAATGCGCGAGCAGGCGCGCGTCGGCGACGAAATCCTCGAGCGTGAACGCGGCCCGCTCGCAGCTCGCCAGAACGAAATCCTTGTCGAACGTGTTCGCGCTGTGCGAGATGCACAGGATCGCCCGCTTCGGATCGATCTGCAGCACCGGAGCCGTAAAGCGGCCGAGAAAGCTGCTCTCTTCGGCCAATGTGGCCGTGTCGTCGTAGCGGTGATGGGCCAAGTATCGGCGATGATACGCAAACGTCCCGTTCAACGCGTGATGCGGTCCGAACGAATAAGTCTGGTAGATCCGGTCGATATGGCTGTACCAGATGTAGATTTGGTCGCTGCCCGAGAACGTCGCACAGCGCTCCTGCATCGCGCGAACGGCGTGCGACACCTTGTCCGGCGGATAATAATCGTCGTCATCCATGCAGACGATATAGTCGCCCCGCGCGAGTTCATTCAGGCGGTTGCGCTTGGCGCCGATCGTCATGCGCTCGGCGACGTGGTAGTAGCGAATGACCGAACCCGCGGGATCGGCGGCGGCTAACTGCTCAACGAGATCCTGGCTGCTATCCGGGGAGTCGTCGAGAATCACGAGCTCACGCCGATTCGCCGGATAGTCCTGATACTGAAACATGTAGACGAGATACGGCAGGAATGCTCTGCGCTGCCACGTCGGACATACGACACTGACAAACGGAAACGCGTCGACGGCCACGGCCGGCGACTGCGCAAGCAGTTTCGACGTCAGGCTCGAGACGCGTCCGCTCTTCCGGGCGACGGCCCTGTGACTCACGATGAATCCTCCGATGAATGGGATCGAACCGGAATCCGCGCCGCGAACCCGGCGCGGCGCGCGGGCTGCCGCCCGGCGCCGGTTGCGCAGACCATGACGAAGCCGCGCCGGCGCGGGGGCGGAACGGCGCGCGCGCGCCGAGGCAGCCGACGCACGGTCCCCGCCGATTCGCACGCACGGCAGGCTTCGATTACCGTTAGGCGACCCAACTACGCAGGGACTTAAATTTTTTTTGCGCGCGCACGAGCAAAGCCAGGCGGCAATACGGCCCTCTTTTCGTTCAGTAAAACGGTCTGCCGCGTCGCGCGCCCGTTTATCATGCGAGCAAGCCAACCCTGTTGCGAACCGCCTGTTGCGTCGCGAGTTCGCAATACACGACGAACATGAACGAGCCCTTGCGCGCCCTCCCCACCCTGCCCGCCGTCGAGGTCGATGTCCGTCGGTCCGCTCGTGTGCGCCGGTTGCGTCACATGACGATTGGTCTGATCATTTCGCTCGCACCGTTTGCGGCGTTCCGCGCAAGCGCGGCCACGCTGTTCACCGACGAAGAGCAGCACTGGATCGACACGCATCCCGTCGTGCGTTTCGCGGCCGGCCCCGGCGCGCAGCCATTCGACTACGTGGAAGACGGCAGGCATCAGGGCCTTACGGCGGATTATCTCGACGCGGTCGCCCGCATCAGCGGTCTGGAGTTCGAGAGGGTCGACACCAGCCGCTGGGGCTCGCCGACCGCCGCGTTCGCCGCGCACGAAATCGACCTGCTGCCCAACGTCGCCTATGGCCTGCAGAATGACGTCCTCCAACGCGAAGCCATCTTCAGCAGCCCTTATCTCGTCGGTTCGGCGGTCATCGTGACGCGCGAATCGAAGACCGTGATCTTCGATCTCGACAAGCTTTCCGGACAGACCATCGCAGTGCGCTCAGGCGGAGCGTACGAGCGCTTCCTCCGTCAGCACTATCCGTCGATACGGCTGCTCCCGGCCCTCGAGCAGCGCGATACGCTCGACGCGGTCGCGACGGGCCGCGCGGACGCGGCGATCGGACTCGACGCCATGCTCGTGCCTGCGATTCGCAGCAGTTACTCTCATCGCCTGTACATCTCGGGCGCCGTCGCGAACATGCCCGCCGTGATCGTCATGGCCACGCGCAAAGACTTGCCGGTGCTGGCGTCGATCATCGACAAGTCGCTGAACTCGCTGACGGCGCGCGACGTGAACGAGCTGACGACGCACTGGCTCTACAGCTCGGACTTCGGCGCGCCGTCGTGGCGCGCGATCACGCACTACTACACGATTGAAATCGTGCTCGGCGTCTTCGTCGTGTCGGGCTTCGCGATGCTCGCCTTCCGCTCCCGCGCGCAGTATCGGCTGACGGCCGAGAGCGAGGCGCGCAAGTCGCGCTTCATCGCGGTGATGAGCCACGAAATCCGCACGCCGCTCAATGCGATCGTATCGGCAATCGACCTGCTCAGCCGCGCGAAACTGGGGCCGATGGAGAAGCAGCTCGCCGACACGGCGGTCAAGGCATCCGCCAGTCTCGTCGGCATGCTCGACGACGTGCTCGACATTTCCAAGCTGCATGCGGACAAGCTGCAGCTCGCGCACGTCGCGAGCGACATCCGGACCGTTGCCGAGAGTGCCGCCATCATCATGCGCGCGCAGGCCGACGCAAAGGGCCTGCCGCTCGAACTGCATCTCGATGCACCCGACGATCTCGACATTTACATCGATCAGACACGCATCCGCCAGATTCTCGTCAATTTGCTGTCGAATGCAATCAAGTTCACGGACGCCGGGCGCGTGCGCGTCGACGTCGGGCTGGCGGCCGCCGATCCGCCGACGCGCGCTCGCGGAGAACTGACGCTCAAGGTGAGCGACACCGGCATCGGCATTCCGAAAAACCGGCAGGACCGGCTGTTCGACGCGTTCGAACAGGCCGACTCGACGACGACTCGGCGCTTCGGCGGCACGGGCCTCGGCCTGACCATCTGCAAAGAACTCGTCGCACTGATGGGCGGCACGTTGACGCTCGACAGCAAGGAACGCGTCGGCACTTCGGTAACGGTGGTGATTCCGGTCGATACCGCGCAACGCGAGGTATGCGCGTCCGTCGACAAGGACGCCGTTGCGGACGCGCCGTCCATGGCGCGCGCTGACCGGCCGCGCGTGCTGGTCGTGGAAGACCAGCCGCTCAACGCGGAGATGATCCGCCTTCAGCTTGCCGAACTGCACTGCGACGCGACTATTGCGAACACCGGCCGGGCGGCGCTCGGCCTGCTCGATGAGCAAGCGTTCGCGCTCGTGCTGCTCGACTGCAATCTGCCCGACATCGACGGTTACGAAGTGGCACGCCGCATTCGCGCGGCCCGGCGGAATGCAGCGGCCTATCTGCCGATCATCGCCATTTCCGCGCTGACGGATCATGCTCATCTGCATGAGTGCATCGCCGCGGGCATGGACGGGAGCTTGCGCAAGCCGCTCATGCTCAACGATGTCGCATCGATGATCGACTTGTGGTGCCGCGCCGCCGGGGCGACCGGCGGCACCGCGGAATTCTCCGATCAAGCGTCGCCCGCGGAACAGGAGATCGATCTGCCCAGGCTGAAATCGCTATTCGCGACCACCTGCGCCGAGGACAGCGCGCGCATAGACAGTGCGCTTGCGAACGGCGACTTCAAGCTTGCGGCCTCATGCGCGCACCGCATCAAAAGCGCCGCGCAAGTGATGCGCGTGCATGACATCGCGCACACCGCCGAGCGGCTCGAGCGCGCGCTGTCGGCGCCCGATGTGAACGTCGGCGCCGCGCGGCGGGACGCGGCAAGACTCGCCCGGCTCGTGTGCGGCATTGATCCGGATCGCCTTTCGTTCGATGCCTGAAACGCCCCCGAGCGCCCGGCGCGAGGCATGGCGCATGCGAGGCTGACGCCCGAGTCATTACAAGCGGGCCGCGCCACGAACGCCTCAGTTCGCGTACGGGCCGCCCGCTTCGCCCGAGCTGTCGAGCAGTTCTCGCTCGAGCTTGAACAGCTCGCGATCGCCGGAAATGCCGAGCTTGCGGTACGCGCTACGCTTTTGCGTGCTGATCGTCTTGTTGCTTCGGCTCAGCTTCTCGGCAATCTGACCGACTTCGAAACCCTGCAGAGTCAGTCTCAACACCTCCAGTTCGCGCGGCGACAGCAGCGACGCAAGCGTCGCGCGGCCCGTATCTCCCCGTCTCATTTCGATCGCGGCAGGCGGCACCAGGTCATCGCGTTCCGCAAGCGACGGATGCACGTACTTTTCACCGGATGCCACCCGCCGGATCGCATCCACGAGTTCCTCCAGCGTGCAGTCCTTCCCGATATAGCCGCGTGCGCCTGCCATCAACGCCAATCTGACGATCGACGGCTGAAGGTGCCCCGACACGACGAGGATCGGGCAAACAGGGAACTGGACGCACAGGCGCCGAATCAGCGCGATGCCGTCCGTGTCCTGCGGCCCAAGCGCGTAGTCGATAAGGAGGACGGGCCGAGTATGCGCCAATGCGGGCCCATGCTGCGCCAGATAGTCGAATAACTGACGCGACCTGGAGAATGTGCCCAGTACGGCGATGTCGCGCTCCCGCTTCAGTTGATAGGTGATACCACTCAGTACGACCTCGTGATCATCAAGCATGATGACACTCAACTGCTCGCGGGCCCTGGGTGTGGGAAGCTTTTCGTGGGGCATGCTATGCGATGGCGTTGCTCGTCCTTGCGATTGGCGCGAAGTATGACACATTCATCCTCGCGTTCGCGTGCGTCTCGATCAAATCCTGCCTTCCGCCGCGCGCCGGATCGACGCCGGACCCGCTGCCCGCGCCGACGCTCACGACGCAACCGCGCGCCTCGCCGCGAACGGCAAGCGCTGTTCGGCCGAATTCGAAACTCGCGCGTGCCGCGAGGCCGTCGATCGCGCCGCATCTCGAGGCCCTCGCGGGGCACCATACTGTTCAATCCGCATGGTGGTGATGCAAGGTTCGAAGAGGAATGCGGACCGTCGTCGCCCGTCATCATGGCGCGGTCGATCGCAGACGCAATGCCGCCGGACATCGCACTTTTCGCGGGATGCGCGCCGTTGTCACGCGCGCCAATTAAGCGCGCGCTTCGAACACGCACCTGCCGACAGCGCGTTGTTTCATTCTGGATCGGCGATAAACGGCCTAAATGGGACCGCATCACAAAGACGCAAATTGTCAAAAATTGACAACCCTCCGTCTTTGATACATGTCCGATAGCCCTGACAAATCTTGTCACTTACTCTATGACTCACGCAACGAGGGAATTTATCGCGTCGACTCTCTTGGCGAGATGCCGTTGCCTTCGAGGCGTAATCTCATTGGAGCCCCAATTGACGCTTCACTTCGTGAAGCGCCTCTTTTTCCGCGGCACACGTGAGAATTCATTATTTTTGAGAAATTCCAGCGCACCAAACCCTGAATCAACCTGCTTAGCAAAAAATCAATTCTATATATCCAACCACATGCGCATGATTAATCGAGCACATCGCCCTCCATCCTGATCTGGTTCTATGCAAGCCCTTCCAATCATATGATTCAGGATCAGGATGACTTCTTTCTCCATAAAGGTCATCATCGCGGATGACCACCCGGCTGTACTGACCGGCCTGCTACACGCCCTGGCCCCCGTAAGCTCGATAGAAGTGGTAAGCGCGTGCAGAAACTCCACCGAACTACTGGCGGCGCTCAACGAGCACCCTTGCGACGTCGTGATATCCGATTACAGCATGCCCGACGAAAACTTCGGAGATGGCATCTCGCTGTTCTCGTATGTCCAAAGACGGTATCCGGCCACGCGCCTGATCGCGCTGACCATGATTAGCAATCCCGCAATCATTCAAAATCTGATATCGCACGGCATTTCAACGGTTCTCAGCAAATCGGACGAAGTCGGCCACATCATCGCGGCGGTTCACGCCAGCTATGCCAAGGGCTCCTATCTTTCGCCGACTATGGAGGCGATCGTCAATAACGGACACGGCAAGTCTCAGGATGGAGAAATTCCGCTGTCCCCGAGGGAAATAGAAGTCGTGCGTTTGTTCACGTCCGGGCTGTCGGTCAATGAAATTGCCAACCGGCTGAAGCGAAGCAAGCAGACCATCAGCTCTCAGAAAGCCAACGCGATGCGAAAGCTCGGCCTGAACAGCGACATCGATCTTCTCAAATACGCGCTGAAGGTGAAGCTGGTCGAAGACACGACCAATCATTGACCGATGGAAGACGTCGCTGGAGCCTTTCGACATAGGCGGCGGTCGTTCGCGAGACCACCGTCGCGCGCTCGCAATGGCGTGCAACGCGCGTCATCCTCGCTGCGCCGAATTTCGGCCTAGGCTGCGCCGCCGCGCTCGTCCGCAACACTGCGGCAAATGCGCGCGCAAGGCCCGGTTCCGGACGATTCCAGTCCGCATATTGCTGCGCACCGGCTCGATCGTGCCGGCCGCCCGCAAGGCTCGCGATTCGCGAACGCAGAGAGGCCGGCCACAAGCGGCTGGCATCGTCTGCCATCATTTGTCGACACGTTGCGATCAGCCGCGATCGCTCAGCAAGACACTCCGGACGTAATCGCGCCGCGATCGGCTCATAGGACATCGCATCACGCACGAAATTAATACAAATACGCCTCGCCTGATGTCGAATTCTTGTTTTGTCCAATATGCCCCCGAATATCGCATCCGTATATTTCGGTCAATCAGCTCGATCCATTCACGTCATGCCCGGTCGCGTCAATCCCGATTCAGCTCGACAAACCCTCATTTCCGATCAAACATTTGCGCACATCAAGGCATCTCGACCGGAGCTGATTGAATCAATCTTCCGAGGTCCATCCGATGTCACATTCACCCAAAGTTGCTTCCCTCATGCTCGAATTTGCATCACTACCGGAAGAGGCAAGACGCGAATTTCTGGTTCTGCTCAACAATTTCATATTTCTTTCGCCTGCCGCACGACGCAAGACACAAGCAGAATGGAAAAGGATCGCCGCAATGGACAGGTTGCCGCATAGCGGCACGACCAAACGGTGAGCGTTCTATCGTTGCAGGACTTGCGACAATGCGCCCGTCTCGCGCGGGCGGCACGAATGCCGGCCGCGCACCGGCATTTCAACGATCAGGTATAGCCGCGCCCCCGCGGTACGAGAGCGTCGGCGACGACAGCTCGACTCCTCCGTTTGCGGTACCGGTCATCTCGGCAATGACTCAGCCGAAAGGCCCTGGAGGCCGCAAACGCACCGCGCCGATTGCGGCCGGCGATGCCGCAGCCGCAGGCATCCGAACGATGAGGATTGATGGTCCACCCCGGACTTTCATCGTCTCCCTGCCGGACAACACACCACCGGACTTTCCGAGCGCTCGCGGCCCGCTCGCGCAGTATTTTCGAAGCGAGATTCGGTCACTCGCCGGACACATCGAAAGCAAAAAGAAAGATCTCTGTCGCATTTGTCCCATCAAGCATTCGCGGCAGGACAGGCGCGCATCACATCCATGCGCTCATAAATTCGAATTTTTCAGGAATCCCAGCAATACCGGATCGAAAAATTCTATTTCCCAAGCAGTTTTCCAGCCAAAAGGCGCCGCAATTCACGAATTACCGTACGTTTCGCTACACGCCGTTCGTTCAGAATTTCCCATGTGAATCATCAAATAGGCACTTTGCTTTCATTTTCGATACGGGATGACGAATATTGGAGCGGTGAAAGCGCATAGTATACGGATGGATTTATTTTTATCCTGAGGAAGCCAGCAAAAAAATTCGAAAAAAGGAGCTCGGCCGAGCATCCGCATTTCCGATCTCATCTCGCACGCCCAAAGCAACGTCTCGATATGCCAGGAAAACTGAAAAAACTGCTGATCCAGCCATTCAAGCTAAATCACCGCAAAGCGCTCTTCGACCCCCGAAGGATGCTCGCGCATCAACGCCTGCTCACGTATGGCGGCGCACTCGGAATTTCGGCGTTCATCCTGTTCTGCCTGCTGCTCGTGATCCGGATGGAGGCGATGGACTATGTGTCGAACGCGCGCTCCGAATTTCTTATTCAGCAGTCTAAACTTACAATCAAATTACAAGTTCGGCGCACGGCGCTCATGCGGGCCGTGATGCATGCCGAAGGCCTGTGGAACAGGCGCATCGAACCGTCGCCGGAGTTGCTTTCGCGATTCGACGCACATCAGGGCTATGCCGTCCTGCACACGCCCCAGGGCGCGCCGGCTGCGCTCGCCCTCGGCATCCCGGCGCCAGGCCGCTCCGCGAGCACGTTCGCGCCGTATCTCGCGCTCCTGGAAACGCAACTCCTGATGGGAGACGGCCAATCGCCGTTGCCGGACGATCGGGTGGAAGGCTACTCGTTCTCGCCCGACGGCACGTACCTGTCGCTTCTATGGTCCCGCGAAGACCAGGCCCCGGAAGCATTCATCGAATCTCATTCGGCATCCGGAGTGATCGGCGATGCGATGCGCGGCATCCGCTATCTTCGCGACGCCAGCACCATCATTCCGCTGCGTGCGGATCGACGAACCGTATGGCTGCCGCCGCATCCCGATCCGCTCACCGGCAAGCCCATGATCCGCGTCGTTCAGCCCGCCATCGACGCGGCGGGAAAATTGTTCGCAATCTATGTCCGCAGCCTGCCGCTCGACATGTTTTACAGCAATCTGAACGACACGCCCGCCGGCGGCACGCTCACGATTGTCGATCGCAAAGGCCGCGTCATCATAGGTTCGTGGAACCCGCCCGGCCGGGACGGCGACGTAACGGATTCCGCGTTGAGCATCCGATCGCTCGGCGACGGATTCGACGGCCTCGTCGAACGTCACGAAAACGGCATGTTCGTGACCAGCGATCAGTTGCCTGGAACCGACTGGGTGCTCGTCCACGCCTATTCGTGGAAGACGATCGCGGCGGCATTGGCGCTGCGCTTCTCCCTCATGACGGGGTTCGCGGCCGGCATCATCGTCATGCTGTGGGTCTTGGCGATCCAGTTCGACCGTAAAGGCCTCATTCCGAACTATCGCCGCGCCCAGCGGCTGCTGGAAAGCGAAGTGCTCAATCGCGCGATCCTGCGCACCGCGCCCGTAGGGCTCGGCCTGCTTTCCGCACACGACGGCAGCGTGCTGCTGCAGAACAATGCAATGCTCGAACTGTCGGCGCGCACGAGCGGCGAACCGCTGCCCAACCGGCTCTGGGACGCATATCGGCAGACGACCGGCCGGTCGAACGACGAAGACGGCGCGCTGCTGCTGCACGATCTCGCCATCGAGCGTGAAGACTCCAATCCGATCTACCTGCAAGCCAACGTGGTCGCCGCCCGTTATCGCGGCGCGAACGTCCTGCTCTGCACGCTGCTGGACATCTCCATGCGCAAGGAAAGCGAGCTGAAGCTGAAGGAAGCGCGCATCGCCTCCGATCAGGCGAACAAGGCCAAATCCACGTTCCTCGCCACGATGAGCCACGAAATCAGAACCCCCCTCAACGCGATCATCGGCAATCTGGAATTGCTGCGCAGGTCGCAGTTGTCCAACCAGCAAAGCGAACGCCTGCAAGTGGTGGAATCGTGCTCGAACGCCTTGCTGCACATCATCAACGACATACTCGATCTTTCCAAGGTCGAATCCGGCCAGATGACGCTCGAGAACATCCCATTCGATATCCAGGCGCTATTGCAGGAGATCGTCGACGCCTATGCGCCGCTCGCCGAATCGAAGGGTCTGCAGCTCCTTTCGAATCTCGGGGAGGGGGTAGCGAGATACTACTCCGGTGATCCGGCGCGCATCCGCCAGATACTGTCGAATTTGATCGGGAATGCAATCAAATTCACGGAAAGGGGCCATATTTCAGTCGACGTCCATCAGGCAAAGGCCGCCCAAGGCGATTCCGCGATAGAAATCTGGGTCAACGATACCGGCATCGGAATACGGCCGGACCGCATCGCGACCTTGTTCGATGTTTATACGCAAGCCGACACCTCGATCCATCGCCGCTTCGGCGGTTCCGGTCTCGGATTGCCGCTCTGCAAACGGCTTGCAACGATCATGGGCGGCTCGATCGAAGTCGACAGCCTGCCCGATTTCGGCACCACGGTCACCGTTGTGCTGCCGCTGCGAGAAGCCCGCCATGCGACGGCCATGTCGAGCGGGCCGGCCGTGCGGCGGCGCGATGCACCGGCGCACGCCCGCCCGTCGCTGCACGTGCTCGTCGCGGAGGATCACCCGGCCAACCGCGCGCTATTGCGCGACCAACTCGAGGCGCTCGATCATCGGGTGGATGTCGTCGAAAACGGACGCGACGCGCTGCGCGCATTCGGCGAACATCAATACGACGTCGTGTTGACCGACCTCGGCATGCCCGAGCTCGACGGATTTGGATTCGCGATGTTCGCCAACAAGATGCGCGCCAGCATCCCGATCGTCGCGATGACCGCCCATGCGACCGCCGAAGACTATCGGCGATCCAAGAAAGTCGGCATCGCCGAGATCGTCCTGAAGCCGCTTTCGCTGACCACACTGGAGAAAGTGCTGCAACGTCACGCGGCGCGCACGCTCGCGGCGGAAGTCGTCGTCGCCGACGCCGGCGAGGCTCACGCCGAATCCCGGATACGCACCCTGCCGCCTGCCGTCGCGGCCGCGTTGCGCACAGCGACGTTGCAGTCGATCGACAAGATCGCTCATGCGCTTGCGTCACGCCGCTTCGAAACGATCCGGCAGGAACTTCACTCGATAAAAGGGGGATTCGCGCTGACGGGCAACCGCTTCCTCATCGCGCGTTGCTCCGCCGCCGAGGAATTGGCAGAACGCGAGGATCTGGATACGTTGCGCGCAGCCTGGCGAAACCTGGAGTCTTCGCTCCTCGAAGCGCTGGAGCGCCTGTAGGACGACAAGCTTTGCACGCATCGGGCGCGCCGGCCGCGGCAAGCGTCCGGCGCGAAAGCGCTCCAGTTCCAGGCCGGGCGCGCTTACCGTCGCTGCATCCGCGTTGGAGGCGGCCCGGGAAACGCGCGGCGTCGCCTCGAACCTGCCCCAGTTGCCAGTCACTTGCAAGTGCCGTCGTGCTGGCGCCATGCGTCGGCGGTGCAACGGCCGAGATGGATCTTCAGCAAAAAGACACGGGCTGGCGGAACCGCCAGCCCGTCGTTCAGATTTCCCGCAGAGTCAATTCGCTTGCCGAAGCAATTGCCCGCCCCCTAGCCGTCGGCCGTTTCATCCGGCATGCGTCGCGCGTGCGCGCACTTCGCCGCCGGTCGAACGATCGAACCACGGCATCGTCAAGAAGCGCGCAGGACAAACGCTTGCGCGGGAGCCGCGCCGGAATCGGCAACGTCGAGATCGACCCGCGTGAACACGGTCTTGGACGAAAGCGAATCCAGCCAGCACTTCGCGAGCAGCGGCAGCACATGCTGCTCGATGAAGCCGATCAGCAGGCGCGCGCCCGTTTCCTGGACGAGACAGCGACCGACGACGTAATCGACGACATTGTCCGAATAGCTCAGTGCGACCGCCTGATTCTCGGCCATTCGGGCCACCACTCGATCGAGATGCAGCCTGACGATGCGCGATAGCGTTTCTTGCGCCAGCGGACGATAGGGCACCAGCGTCACGCGCCCGAGAAACGCGGCGGGAAACGTCTTGAGCAATGCCGGAGCGAGCGCGGCGCAAAGGCCATCCGCGTCGGGCGCGCAAGCCTCGTCCGTGCACAGTCCGGACACGAGTTCGGAGCCTGCGTTGCTGGTGAGAAGAATCGTCGTGTTGCGAAAATCGATATAGCGACCGTCGCCGTCCTCCATGTAGCCCTTGTCGAATACCTGGAAGAACATTTCGTGGACGTCGGGATGCGCCTTCTCGATCTCGTCGAGGAGCACGACGGAATACGGACGCCGGCGCACAGCCTCGGTCAGCACGCCGCCCTCGCCGTATCCGACGTAACCCGGCGGCGCGCCCTTCAGCCCCGATACCGTATGCGCCTCCTGATACTCGCTCATGTTGATCGTGATGAGATTCTGCTCGCCGCCGTACAGCGCTTCGGCAAGCGCCAACGCTGTCTCCGTCTTGCCGACGCCCGACGGCCCCGCGAGCAGAAACACGCCGAGCGGCTTCTTCGGGTCCGTCAATCCGGCGCGCGCCGTTTGCACCCGATCGCAAATCTGATGCAGCGCATCGCGTTGACCGATCACCCGGGCGGCCAGCGTATCCGGCAATGCACGCACGGCGGACACTTCGTCCGTCACCATCCTGCCCACCGGAATGCCGGTCCAGTCGGACATGATCTCGGCGACGATCGCTTCGTTGACCTCGGGGAAGACGAATGCGCAATCGCCTTGCAAGCTCGACAGCGCTCGCTCCAGCTCGCGCAGCGCGTCGATCGCCGTTGCCGGATCGTCGCCCGCCGCTTCGCGCGCGCTGAGCAGCGCCTGCGCCGCCTCGATCTGCTGCCGCCAGCACGCATCGATCGCTTGCTCTTGCACTTCGAGCGCGGCGATTTCGTCGCGAGACTGCGCGAGCGCGCTTTCGTCGCCGAGGCCAATGCGCTGCTCGCCGTCGAGCAGTTCGAGCCGCACCCTCGCCGCTTCCAATCTTCTACGGACGTCCTGCAACTCACGCGGCGGCGCATGTTGCGACAACGCGACGCGCGCGCACGCCGTATCGAGCAAGCTGATCGCCTTGTCCGGCAACTGACGGGATGGAATGTAGCGATGCGACAGCTTGACCGCCGCGCGAATCGCCTCGTCCAGCACGACGACGCCGTGATGACGCGAGAAGGTGCGCGTCAGCCCGCGCACCATGTCGATCGCGGCCGCCTCATCGGGCTCGGGCACCTGCAACACCTGGAAGCGGCGTGTGAGCGCCGGATCTTTTTCGATGTGCCGCTTGTATTCCGCCCACGTCGTCGCACCGATCGTTCGAAGCGTGCCGCGCGCGAGCGCGGGCTTGAGCAGGTTCGCGGCATCTCCGGTGCCCGCCTGGCCGCCCGCGCCGATCAGCGTGTGGATCTCGTCGACAAACAGAATGACGGGCTGCGTCGCTTTCGTCGCCGCTTCCAGCACGCCTTTCAGGCGCGCCTCGAATTCGCCCTTCATGCTCGCCCCGGCCAGCAGCGCGCCGACATCGAGGCTCAGCAGGCGCACATCGGCAAGCTTCGGCGGCACATCGCCATCGGCGATCGCACGCGCGAGCCCTTCGACGACGGCCGTCTTGCCCACACCCGCCTCGCCCGTGAGCAGCGGATTGTTCTGGCGGCGGCGCAGCAGGACGTCGATCATCGTCCGGATTTCCAGCTCGCGACCGACCACCGGATCGATCTGCCCCGCTCGCGCCCGCGCGGTGAGGTCGAGGCAGAACTGCTCCAGCGGCGAACCGCCCCCCTTCTGCTGCAGCGCGCTCGATGCCTCGCCCGGTGTGGCGGCGCCGAAGTCGCTGTTGTCGTACGGCGTCTCGTTCGCCTCGGGCGAGCCATCGATCCACGCCGGCAACATCGCGTCGAGCTCGTCGACGCGAATCCGGCCGAACGCGGACGAAATCGACAGCAATACGCGCCTGAGCTCCGGCGTTTTCAGCAACGCAGCCAACAGCCACGCGCCCCGAATCCGACGATCGCCGAAGTCCAGTGTCGCCAGCACCCACGCGCGCTCGATCGCCGTCTCGATATGGTGCGAGAAATCGCTGATCGAGCTCGCGCCCGCCGGCAACTCATCGAGCGCGCGCACCATGTCGCGATCCAGTTCGCCGATGTCGATATCGCAGTGACGAGCGATCCGCTGGATATCGCCGTCAGCGGCCTGAAGCATCTGATGCAGCCAATGCACCAGTTCGACGTAGGGGTTGCCGCGAAGCTTGCAGAACGCCGTCGCCGACTCGATGCTGCGAAACAGCGAGTGGCCGAGCTTGCCGAATAGTGCCTGTCTTGAAACTGTCATGTCTCGATCGTGAATTCGTGAATATGCGACGCTTGCATGCAAAACCGGAAAATGGCGCGTCGTGTCCGGCTCCGTCATGTGCAAGCGCGCTTGCCTGGAAAGGCACGACATTAATCGCGACACACGATGAAGCTCAATGAGACGAGTATTAAATCTCGCGCTTCTTCTCGCGCGTTGAAGTCATGCCGACAGATGCGCTCGTACGAGCGCGAGCCCCGCGTTGAACGCGCGTCACAAGCCTCCGGGCGTCGCCGGCGCGATCTCGCTTCGTTCACGCCCCGCTCTATTTCAAACGCATGCAACGGCCGGGTGAATGCAATCTCGATAATCACCCGCTTTTTAGAACTATTCTCATATGTTGCAAATTCGACCCACGATAAGATCGGCGTGTCTCGCTTGATACCCCGGATCGCGCATCCCGCATGAATCGAATGCGCGCCGGCAAGCCGCCAAACGGGCAGATCACGCCTGCCGCTCAATCGTCATGTCGAAAAACGGCTCACCACTGGAATCGGATCGCTCGCGACACGCATCCGCACATCACGAAGAACCGGATGTGCCGGCGCCGCGCGTCTCGCTCGCGCGCCACGACGGCCGCGATGCCTCGCCTTTGCAGCAACATGCGATCGGCTCGGCCGGCTGCGTCTATTTCGTGCAGACGAACCGATTCGCCGCATTGGATACATGCATCGGCATCCTGAACGACGGCATCGTATTCGCAGCCGATCCCGACGGCTCGCTCCGGATGGAAAACCATTGCGCTCAAGTCGATTGCCGCGTCAATGGCGAGGCCGTCGCGCGCGGGGCTTGCCGGCGTCTCGATCATGGCGACGTCATCGCCGTCGCCGCCGCCGAATTGACCATTCAAGGCGGCGCCCGCTCGTGCGGGCAGCCCGCGTCGCAGCCGCCGCCGGTCGATCTGATCGCGCTCGGCAACGCGTTGCCGCGAAGCGAACCGGCGCATTTCGCGGATCTCGCGGAATTGGCCAATTTGCCCGCGGCGCCACCTCCGTATGGCAGCGCATCGGCGGGCGTGGCCGCGCCGCTTGTCATTCTCGACGAAGAAGCGCTCAGCGACCCGGCGCCGCCCGTGCCCGATTCGACGGACATCGATCCTCTCGTGCATTTGCTGACCGAATACCGGCACGCGCTGATCCATCACGAGCGCTCGTATGCCCACGAGTTCAAGTCGATCGAGCGTCCCCAAATTGCCGCGCCCGTTCCCGACGATCCGTTCCTGGACGCGCCGGGCCGCTACCGCCGGGGATCGCTGCTGGGCGACTTGCTGGGCAATCGGCAAAACATCGACTACGTGCTGGACGAGATGAACCCGTTTTGCGCCGAAGCGCTGTTTGCCGAAGAAGAGCGACACGACGTGCTGCTTCTGCTCGCGCCACTACGAAGAAAGAAAGCACATTTCCCGCAAACGGCGCTGCTGGCCCGGCACGAGCATCACTTGATGAGCGTGGACAGTCACTTTCCGACGCTGACCGCCGAAACGGACATCCAACAGGAAGAACCGAATGACGAATCGATCTGAATCTACGCACAACTCCGATCTGCATGACGAAATGCTGCACGACGCGCTGCGCACCCAGTCTTTCGAGGAAATCAAGGCGCGCACGGCCGAAGCGGTCCGCAAGAAGCCATCCGACACGCGGGAACGCTGGCTATTGTTTCAATTGCTTTGCATCGACGGCGCATGGGACCGCGCGCTCAAGCAACTGCAGACCTGGGCGCAACTCGAGCCGCAGGGCGAGGCGCGTGCGCAACTGCATCGCGGCCTGATCCGATGCGAAATGTTCCGGGCCGACGTGTTTGCGGGCAAGCGAACGCCGGGATTCATCGACGCGCAGCCCGCTTGGGTCGATACGCTCCTCGAAGCGAATGCGAAGCTCGGCGCGGGCGACGTCGCAGCCGCCGATGCGCTGCGCGAGTCCGCGTTCGATTCCGCGCCCGTCACCTGCGGGGAAAGCGCCGAAATGGGCAGCTTCGCATGGCTCACCGACAGCGACACGCGTCTCGGTCCGATATTCGAAATAGCGGTTGCGGGCGGCTATCGGTGGATTCCGTTCGAACAGCTGAAGTCGATCACGTTTACGCCCGCCGGCACGCTGACCGACCTGGTCTGGCGTCCGGTCACGGCGCTCATGCTCGATGCCACGGTTCTCCGCGGCTATGCGCCGACCCGCTATCCGGGATCGGAAAACGGCACGACCGCAATCCGTCTGGCGAGCGAGACGACGTGGAGTGACATCGGCACCACCAACGTCGTCGCTCTCGGGCAACGAACGTGGACCACCGACCAGGGCGACTGGGGCATGCTCCAGATCGGCGGATGCCGCTTCACGGGCGAAAGCGACGATGCGGCATCCTGAAGGACGGCATCGGGCCGCCTACCTTCCGTCGCTGCTCGACCGGCTGCAAGACGACGCGCCGCATTCCTTCAGCGAATCGCCCGACGCCTATGCGCCAAGCGCCGACGAGATGCGTCGCATCGTCCAGCGGGATCTGAGCCTGCTGCTCAACACGAGCAATCTGGACGACGAAGTGGATGCCGGCCGCTATCCGCTCGTTGCGGCCTCCGTCGTCAACTATGGCGTGCCGCCGTTGTCGGGCAGCTACCTGCACGACCCAAACCGGGAAACGATCGATCGCCTCGTGCGCACCGCGATCGTTCATTTCGAGCCGCGACTCATTGCGGACTCCTTGGCGATCAGGCCGCTCGCGGCGCAACAGGGCGCCAGCTACAACAAACTGACGTTCGAAATCAGCGCGCTCGTGCAATGGTCGCCGTATCCGCTGGAGTTGCGCATCCAGAGCACGTTCGACCTCGAGTTGAATCGAGTCACGCTCGACAAGACAACGCTCAACGGAAAATGACATGGACCCGCAGTTTCTCGACCATTACAACCGCGAATTGACCTACATGCGGGAGTTGTCTGCGGAATTCGCGGCGCAGCACCCGAAGATCGCGCGCCGGCTCGGCATGCAAGGCATCGAAGTGGCGGACCCCTACGTGGAACGGCTCATCGAGGCGTTCTGCTTCATGTCCGCACGCACTCAACTCAAGCTCGAGGCCGAGTTTCCCCGCTTCACGCAACGCCTGCTCGAAGTCACCTATCCGAATTACGTCGCGCCGACGCCGTCGATGGCCGTCGCGCGCCTGCGTCCAAGCCTGCGGGAAGGCGATTTCAGCAAGGGGTTCAAGGTTCCCCGTCACAGCATGCTGCGCTCGTCGATCCCGCCCGGCGAGCAGACCGCGTGCGAATTCCGCACCGGCCAGGACATCACGCTCTGGCCCATCGAGATCGCCGGCGCGACGCTGACCGCCGTGCCGCCCGATCTTCCCGATCTTCAGCGCAGCCTGCTGCCGCACACGAAGCTGCGCGGCGCGCTCCGGCTGCGCGTGCGCACCGTCGGCGAAATCAAGTTCTCGCAAATTGCCGGACTCGATCGCCTCTCGCTGTATATCGGCGGCGACGAACGCATCGCCTCCCATCTCTTCGAACTGATTCACGCAAGCAGCGTCGCGTCGGTCGTGCGCGCGCAGGGCGCCGCGCGCGGCGAAGGCGTCGTCGTTGCGAAGAACGCGGTCGATTTCGAAGGCTTATCGCCCGATCAAAGCTTGTTGCCGCTCGTATGGAACACGTTCCATGGGCACAATCTGCTGCACGAATACTTCACCTGCCGCCAACGCTTCTATTTCTTCGCGCTGACGCAATTGAACGCCGGCTTGTCGCGCATCGACGGAAAGGAAGCCGAAATCGTGCTGTTGCTCGACCGCTTGCCCGACGAACTCGTCACGCACGTCGAGGCCGCGCGGTTTCTGCTGTTTTGCGCCCCCATCGTCAATCTGTTCCCGAAGCGGACCGACCGAGTGGAAATCAATCGCGCCCAAACCGCGTTCCACCTGATACCGGACCGCACCCGCCCGCTCGATTACGAAGTGTTCTCGGTATCGCGCGTGTTCGGGCAAAAAGCCGAAACGTCGACGGAAGTCACCTTCAACCCGCTCTATCAGACGCTGCATAGCGACATCGGAAATTACGGCCGGTATTTCTCGATTCTGCGCGAACCGAGAACGACGTCGACCAACGCGCGCAAGTATGGAACGCGCACGCCATACGTCGGAACGGAAGTCTACGTGTCGCTCGTCGACCAGGCCGAAGCGCCGTACGCCGACGACATTCGTTACCTGTCCGTCGACGCGTGGGTCACCAACCGCGATCTTCCCCGACTGATCCCGCGCAACGGCGTCAACGATCTGACGATGCAAGACTCCGTGCCGATCGAAGGCGTGAGCCTGGTTCATCCGCCGAGCGCGCCGCGCGAGCCATACGCGACAGGTGAAACCGCGTGGCGCCTGATTCGCCAGCTCAGCTTCAACTACATGCCGCTTGCCGAGCTCGATCACCGCGACGGCGGCCAGGCGTTGCGCAACATGCTGCGCCTGTTCGTCGGCACGAGCGAACGCGAACAGGCCACGCAGATCGACAGCCTGGTCGGCGCGCGCACGGAGCCGGTCGTCCGGCGTCTGCCGGGTCACGGGCTCTTGGTTTACGGACGCGGCGTTCGATGCGAACTGACCGTCGACGAAAGCGGCTTCTCGGGGTTGAGCCCATACCTGTTCGGTCTCGTGCTCGAGCAGTACCTCACGCGCCATGTCTCGATCAATGTCTTCACCGAGACCGAGCTTCGCTCGATGCAACGCGGCCTCGTCACGCGATGGAAGCCGCGAATGGGCGGAAGGGGCGCGGTATGACGGCTCATCCGCCCGCCACCCCGCCCATCGACGCCCGCTCGCCGCTGCATCCGGACGCACTGCGCGCATGGTTCGATCCGCAAGCGCCGTGGCGCGCCGGCTTCCTGAGCTTGTTGCGCGCAATCGCCGCACGCGATGCGCGCATGCCTCTGCCGGGCACCGCGTGTCTTCCGAGGGAAGAGCCGTTTCGCATCGGACAACGTCCGTCGATGGCCTTCGCGCCGCGCGAGATCGCATCGCTCGACGTGCAGCGCGGGCGTCTCGACATTCAGCTGTTCGGTCTCGGCCTATGGGGGCCGCAAGGGCCGTTGCCGCTTCACATGACCGAGCTCGCGTATAACCGCGCGGAGAGCTATCAGGATCACGCGATCGCGCATTTCTCCAATCTCTTTCATCACCGCGCGCTCGCGTTGTTCTATCGCGCGTGGGCGTCGTCACAAGCAACCGTATCGCTCGACCGCGCAGACCGCGAAACGTTCTCGTTCTACATCGGCAGCCTGATGGGCACCGATCCAGAGGAAGCCGCGCGCACGCACCCGCCCACACACGCGCGATACGCCGCGTGCGCGCATCTCGTGCGCGAGGCGCGCAATCCGGACGGCGTGGCCGCTACGCTGTCTCATTACTTCGGCGTGCCGATCTCCGTCGACGAGTACGTCTTCCACTGGATTCGGATTGCGGAGCCGGAGCGTTGCCTGCTCGGCGCGCGCGCCGCGTCGACCGTCATGGGCGAGGGCGCGCTGCTCGGCGACATGGTTCCCGATTGTCAGCACAAGTTCCGGCTGGTCATCGGTCCGCTCGATCTCGACCAGTATCTTCGCCTGACGCCGCACGGCAACGATCTGCCCACGCTGGTCGATTGGGTGCGCGCTTTCATCGGCCACGAATACGACTGGGAGATCAAGCTGCTCGTCAAGCCGCGCGCCGCACCGCCCGCCCGCGCGGACACCGCGCACCGTCTCGGCTATTCGACCTGGCTCGGGGAATCGAGGGACGACAAGCCGGTCGTCGGCATGGTGTTCGAGCCTGAAAAATACTGTTCCTGATCTGGAGATCGCTCATCGATGAATGCCACCACACCCGCTGCAACGCTGCGCTACGCGGATCTTCTCGCGCCCGTCTCACAGGATGCGCCCTGCGGGCCGGACCTCGAATACGATCCGGCGTTCGTGATGCTGCAATCCGCGATCGCGCCGAAGAAGGATGCGCAATATGGCGAGTTCGTCGAAGCGCCTCAGCCCGCGAACTGGGCGGAGGCGGAACGCGACTGCCGCGCGCTGCTGTTGCGCACGAAGGACATTCGGCTCGTCGTGATCCTGACACGATGCAGAATCCGCCAGAGCGGCGCGCAAGGGCTGCGCGACGGCCTCGCGCTACTCAACGAGATGCTCGCGCGTTACGGCGAGGCGCTGCACCCTGTACCGTTCTTCGAAGGCGAACGCGATCCCGTGGTCTATGCGAACGCGATCGCCACGCTTGCGGACCCCGACGCAACGCTTGCGGACATCCGGGAAATCCAGTTGCCCAAGGCGAGCGGCCTGCAATTGCAGTTGCGCGACATCGAAAAGGCGCTCGCGGTGACGCGCGTGAAAGACGCTCTCGCGCCCGAATCGGCCAGCCGGCTGCTCAAGGAATGGTGGAACCGGCGCGACGGAACGATCGTCGCGCTCGCGCAGGCCCAGTGCCTCATGGCCGATTTGATCGCCTCGACCCGTGAATCGCTCGGCGACGACGCGCCCGACCTGTCCGGCATCGCGAAACTGCTGCATCCGTTTACGCAGGCGCAACTGGAATCGCCGTATTCGGCGTCCGCCGCTCAACCGCAAGGCGATGCGAAGCCGGCGAACGGCGACACCGCGCATTCGCGCGCCGCCGACGCCCTCGCCCCGGCAGGCGACGCCGCCACGCAAACGCCCGCTGCAATGTCGATCGCAAACCCGCAACCGCCGATGGATCGACGGGGCGCGCTGGCGGCCATTCAGGCGACGCGCCTTTGGTTCGAGCAGAACGAGCCGAGCAGCCCGGTAATCGTGCTGCTGCGCCAGTCGGAGCGCATGGTCGGCAAGCGCTTTTCGGAAATCGCGAATGCGATTCCCGCCGAGTTGCTCGCTCAGTGGGATGCGCTCGACGTCTAGATCTGCAGTTGACCGCGCAACGCTTTTCCGTTCTATCGACCGTCCCATCTATCGAATGAAGATAAAATTCTCACGATTTTTTGCGGCTCTCATCCTGCTCGCAGCAACTTTCGATGCACTTGCTGCCGGCTGCAACATGCTGACCGACGGGAATATCGCGTGGCTCACCGAGCAAGGCAAGATCGCGCGCGCCCATAGCTCATTCTCCCTATCATTTCCTTCCGGAACGATCGATGTCGACCCGAACCTGGAAATAGGCGGCCTAATAACGGAAGCAAAAAGCACCCCGAGCGAAGAACTGCACTTCATATGGTGCAGCGCTCCGTCCGGGAACGTTCACTTTGCGCTTAATTTGTCCCCGCCGCTGTCGGAACTCGGAGGGTCGATATACGAAACCGGCGTTCCCGGCGTCGGATTTCGAATCACTCAGGTTCGTCAGAGCGGCTCGATAGGTGCGATTCCTCGCGATACGCCGTGGACCGAAGAAAAGCCCGGCCTGGACAGCTCTCTGAATTTCGGCGCGGGAACCGTGTTCCGTATCGAGTTGATCAAGACCAGCGAAGCGTTGCCGAGTGAATCGACCGTATCTCTTGGCAACCTCAGTCGCGTATACGGTGACGACGGCAAAACGGTGGTCGATTTCAATGCCGGCAGCGTCAAGTTGCGCGTGCTGCCGATCTGCCATGTCGATCAGCAGGAAAAGAACGTGGATTTCGGTCATTTCGGCCCGAAGGACGTTTCCTTCGACTCCGGCCCCACCAGGGATGTCAAATTCAACGTCCAGTGTTCAGGCCCCACTCCCCCCGTCTCCATCACGGCGACTTTGGCCGCCACGCCGGATAGTAACGATCAAAGCCTGATCGCGAATGCCGGCGATGCGAAGAACCTTGCCATCCGATTGCGCGATGCCGGCACGCAACAGATTCTAAAACCAAACGATCCCTCCAGCGAAATCAAAGTCGTGCCCGGCGGTGCAATGGAGCACGGATTCGCACTCGAGGCGACTGTCCTGCGTGTCGGCACGACGCCCCCCACCGCGGGCACGATCGACGCGACTTCAATCATCACGCTAACCATTTTGTGACGTCGTCGATGCGACGGCGTTGGTTCGACACTATGAATAACTCGATCTTTGTTCAAATTGCCAGTTATCGCGATCCTCAACTGATTCCGACTTTAGTTGACTTGATCGATCGAGCGTCTCGCCCCGATGCGCTTCGCATTGTCGTATGCCGACAGCACGCGTTGGAAGACACGATCGGAACGTTCTTTGCCCACGGCTTTTCGCGGTGGCGCGCGGATACCGCCGGAGAGTTCACGATCCATACGCTTGCCTTCCGTGGCGCATCGATCGAAATTATCGACGTTCCATATCAACAATCACGTGGCGCGTGCTGGGCGCGCAATCTCATTCAGCAGCGTTACGGAAGCGAGCGGTATACCCTTCAGCTTGACTCCCACCACTGCTTTATCGACGGATGGGACCAACAGATGGTCGAGATGCTCGAGTCGCTCAGGAAGTTCAGCGCAAAGCCGGTGATCACCGCATACTTGCCCGGCTTCACTCCGGGACGCGACCGTCGCTCCCTCAGCCATACGCCGCTTGCAATGACGTTTTTCCGTTTTTCTCCGGAAGGAGTCGTGTTGTTCCGCGCTCGCGACATTGCCGATTGGCAGGCGATGGAGCATCCGATACCGGCGCGATTTTACAGCGCGCATTTCGCGTTCGCCGACGGCCATTTTGCGGAAATGGTACAGCACGACCCGCATTTTTTCTTCCACGGCGAAGAAATTTCCATTGCCGTTCGCGCTTTCACACACGGCTATGACCTTTATCATCCTCATCGCGCCATCGCATGGCATGAATACACTCGTCGAGGGCGGCCGAAGATCTGGGACGATCACACCGTCGAGGCTAAAACAAACGGCGTAGTCTCGCGGCACTGGGGCGAACTCGATCAACGCTCGCACGAGCGTAACCGCGCGCTGCTCGGGATAGACGGCGCATCGCGCACCGGCATCGATTTCGCATCGTATGGCCTGGGTACGGAGCGGACCATCGCCGAATATGAGCGCTACGCGGGCCTTAGCTTCACCCATCGCGGCGTTCAGCAAGCACTGGTCGACGGGGCGCTGCCCGAACCCGCAGCGGCCGCTCGACAATCGGATGACGAATGGAAGTCGACGCTCAAACGCGCAAACGAAGTGCGTGTTTGGGTTCACCAAAACCAGTTTTCAGAAGTGTTGGCGTCGCTTCACAGCTGCCGCATGACCGTTCACGATGCCGGACAGACTGTCCTCCACTGCGCGACCGTCGATGCCGACGAATTTCGTCGGCATCATTCGGGCGAGTGGTTCGGCTACAGCCTAGATTTCTTGTCCGCCCTGGATCAGCGTCCCGTCGACTACGTCGTCGAGCTCTGCGACGAGGCCGGCAACAGGCTGTCCGAGATCAAATGTTCTCTTGACACTTGACCCCACGAGTTTCCCCGCGCGCGGCCGTGCAAGCGTTACCGCGCGCCCCGTCGGATTGCAGGCGGTTTGAGGATTCGAGACATAGCGATACGGACTCGTGCCCGGCTCCACGGTGCGATCGGGGCTCAGGTATCGGCCCGTATCCGGATCGTAATATCGGGTCCCGTTCAAGTGCAGGCGCACTTCGTCATCGGCGTAATGGCCGGCAAACCGCAACGGCTGATCGACTTGCACATTGAGCGAAGTAGGCGGCAAAATCCGCCCCCAAGCCGAGTAACGGCCGGCCCATGCAAGTGCCCCTGCGTCGTCGGTCATCGCCACCGCAGTTCCGGCCGCATCGACTTGATAATGATACAGGCGCATTGGCTGAACAGTCCCGTCCACGTCTCGCGCCTGGTCGACACGAGCAAGCGGTGCGTAACTCATGAAGCCGTCGGCGGCGGGCTGATACAGAAAGGTCCGAATCTCTTTCTCCGCGCGCTCCTGCATGATCCGCTCGCCTTCCCAGACGAAATGAGTGATCTCCGTGGACGAATCCGCCTGCCGCGCGTGATCGCCGTCAAGCCGCTCGATCGATTTGCTCGTACGCCGGCCGAGCGCGTCGTACCTGAAACGGACCAGCATCTGGCGACTGCGAACTTCCATCAGCCTTCCATCCGCATCCCAGGTGAACGATTGCTCGGCCGCCGCACTGCGCTTGCAGCTCACATTACCCCACGAGTCGTACTCGTATTGATAACCCTTATATTCGCGCATCCGATGATCCGGACACGCCACCACGTTTCCGGCAACATGCGCCGTATCGAACAGGTTGCCGGCAGCATCCCACGTAAAGTACTCGATCCCGACCTCATCGGACAGCATCCGAAGCAGGCGCCCTCGACGATCGTAATCGCAGTACGTTTTTCCTTCGAAGCGATCCGCGACTTGCGTTACATTGCCGGCGATGCTGTACTGAAATTCCCGCCAATACTGTATTTCACCCGCCTGCATTTCGTTGTTCGGGGTTCGGACAACATTCATCGCAAAACAACGTTCGAGTTCGGACGTCGACGTGTAAACGGAACGCAGATAAAGCTCGCCTTGCGATCGCAACACTTGTCGCCCTAGATTGTCGTAGCGAAATGCGGCGATCCCGCGACTCTCCTCGCGACAGGTCATGCCGATCAGCGCGACGCATCCGGCCTCATCGCGCTCGCTCTTCACGACACACCCGTCCGGAAGGGTGACCGCGCTGGTTCGGCCTCGCGCGTCGTACTCGTAGTGCAGCACGCCGGCGCTGCCGTGCTCGGCTGTCACGAGGCCAAACGGGTTGTACTCGAATCGAATGTTGTCGGCCACGACACCGATCGCCTCTCCGGCTTCGGTCGGTGAACAATCGACCGTTCCGAGCAACCCCTGCTGCGTGTAAGCGTAGTGATAATGCGCATGCTCCGTCTCGCGGCCGATCAAGCGACCCAATGCGTCGTGCACGAATATCTCGCGGCGCGTCATCGATTCCGCCGTCGTCACGACCTGCTGCAGCCAGCCGGCCATCGAGTAACCCAAGGCGCGCGTCACGCGATCCGCATCGACGATCGACACCAAGCGGTCGGCCGGGCCCCATTCGAATTCCTGCGTGGCGCCATTGCCGCTCACAGTCCTGATTCGCCGGCCATGCGCATCGTATTCGTGCGCAGTGACGCTCCCTTCCTCGTCTACGAACTGCACGACGCGGCCATACGGGTCACGGTGCCAAAGTCGAGCATGGCCATCGGGCCCCGTGACCTTGATTATCTGTCCCGCGGCATTCCAGACTCGACGCTCCTGTCTGCCGCCGGGCAACGTCACGATAAGCGGGCGCCCAAGCAGATCATTTTCGATTTTCGTTATCGCTCCAAGCGGATCGATGATTTCGACGACTCGCCCTTCCGCGTCGCGGCGATACGTCGTCGCCTTATCGGGCGCGGTGCCCAAGCCGATCACTTGCCCTCGGCGGTCACGCTCGATCGTGATCGACGTGCCTCTCTCCGTGACGTAACTGTGCGTCTCTCCTCGCTCGTGCTCCGAATACGCAATTTGCGTCGCGCCATGCGACGGAGATTGGTGATGGATGGCCCGCAACCTGTCGTCGTGTCGCCATACCCAGAGCCTGCCGTCGCTCGCGCGAACGGTCACGGGCTCGCGTGTCGCGAATGCGTAGATCGTCGAACGTTCGCCGCCGAGAGGATCGATTTCCCGCGTGACACGACCAAGGTTATCGAACGTGATGCGGACCTGCCGATCGCCGGGCAGGTTCAACTCCGTTGGCCATCCAGCGCTGTCGTATGCAAACGTATAGCGGCCTCCCGCAAAATCCGTGTGACGCGAGAGGTTTCCTTGCCTGTCGAACTTCCACTGCGCGGCATGGCCGAACGTATCGATCACCTCGCAGCGGCCCTCATCAGGATCATAGTTGAAGCGATCGCGCGCGCCACGACACGTGCTTCGCTCGATCACCCGCGCTGCGCCACGACGCACATCCCACTTGTACTGCGTTGTTTGGCCCAGCGGACCGACCTCTTGCACGATGCGGCCGTTTTCGTACGTGAAACGCCGCACGACATCTCCAATGCGATTGCGAACCTCCGCAAGCTGGCCGTCGTCGTCGTAGCCGTAATGCACGAGCAACCCCGTCGGCCCGCCATCGACGCATTCGATGCCAGTCAGCCTGCGGCCGTCATTGCCATAGTGCATCTTCAGTTCGTGCCCGCATGTGCCGCGCATACGCTTCAGACGGCCTGCGTCATCCCAGATGCAACCGATCCGTTGCTTGTGAAGATCTTCGATATATTTCAGCCGAGCAACGCCGGCTTCGTCGAATTCGCCGAATACTCTGTAATGCGGCGTGAGATCGGCGACGACCATTCGACCGTCGGGAAGATGCGCAACGTGCAATTGCTCGGAAGATACGATGACCTGAGAGCCGCGGCGCGGCATGGGCAGCAACAAGACGCGGCCTTGATCGTCGGTATAGGCGAGCTGATCCCCCTCGCGCCGCAAGGTTATCTCCCAATCCGTGCGCCATCCCGGGCCGAGCAAACCCACGTTCTTCAAAGCGCTTGAATGGTAGCGGGCCCACATGATCGGCAACCGCCCGGGCAGCTTGATGTCGACTTCGTCCGTCGCCAAGCACACCTTATTGCCGGAACCTGCGTCGACCGAACGTTGCAGCAATCCGGAAAGCGCGCGCTCGACACCATATCTCGCCGTCCAATCTCCCGGCTGATTTCCGTACCGGTCAATCCGACGCTCGACGTCAAGCGATGTCAGGCGCCGGGCATCGAAACCCGCCATCACCCCGCCTAGACCACCTATTCCACTCATGTCAGCACCTCCTTATGAGCCGATCATTACGTCGGGCGAGCCGGAAACGATTGGCGCACCACACGACGTCACGCCGCCGACAAACGCTGCCGGCAGGCGATTGATGAATACCGTTCCCGATGCGGCGACAACCGCCTGCGCGGACGCGTGCAGCGCGCACACCGCGACGCTGCCGGCGACGAATCCCGCAGGAATGCCGTTCATGAAGACGTCACCTGAGCCGGTGACGAGAACGCCGCCATGTCCGATCGCATCTCCCACTCTTGCTGCCGGGATTGTCATGTTCAAAACTCTCCGATTAACGACTTAGTGAACCTCTGAACGTCGGTGCCGTACATGGCACCAGTGGAAATTGCTCAAATCTCGGAACTGGTCGGAGTTGGCGTTGGCGTTGGCGTCGGCGTCGGCGTCGGCGTCGGCGTTGGCGTTGGCGTCGGCGTCGGCGTTGGCGTTGGCGTCGGCGTTGGCGTCGGCGTCGGCGTTGGCGTCGGCGTCGGCGTTGGCGTTGGCGTCGGCGTCGGCGTCGGCGTCGGCGTCGGCGTCGGCGTCGGCGTTGGCGTTGGCGTTGGCGTCGGCGTCGGCGTCGGCGTTGGCGTCGGCGTCGGCGTCGGCGTCGGCGTTGGCGTTGGCGTTGGCGTTGGCGTTGGCGTTGGCGTTGGCGTTGGCGTTGGCGTTGGCGTTGGCGTTGGCGTTGGCGTTGGCGTCGGCGTCGGCGTCGGCGTCGGCGTTGGCGTTGGCGTTGGCTCCGGCGTTGGCGTCGGCTCCGGCGTCGGCGTCGGCTCCGGCGGCACCTCCGTCGGTGGCGGCGGCGGCGGCGGAAGGATCGGCTTCGTAATATCGAGGAAGAACGACGGCAACGGAATCGGCGGAATCGCGCCGCCACCGCCGCCACCGCCGCCTCCGCCTCCGCAATCCGAATCGCCGGGATTCAGCTGCAGCGGCGCGCCTTGCACGACGACTTCGTCGCTGCCGATGATGCGAATATTCTTGCCGACGATCTTGATCGAGCCGCAGGCCGTCATGGTGATCGAAGACGCGCCGCAGACGATCGACAGCACGCCCCCCACTGTCAGCGCATACGCGCCGCCGACATTGCGCGCGTATGCGCCGCCAACGGAAACGGACGATGCGCCGCCCACCGCAACCGCGTGCGCACCGCCGACGTTCAACGCATACGCACCGCCGATCATCGTCGACTCCGCGCCGCCCACCGCATAGCTGGCGGCTCCGCCGACAATGCTGCTGAACATGGCGCCCACCGCTCGCGTGTGGGTGATCCCGACGCCGATCGAATAATTCGCGCCGATCGTATGCGACTCGTCGTTCTTCGTCAGGCGGTTCATGTCCTTTTCCGCCTGCATGTGAAACTCCTCGGCCCCCAGCTTGTCCTCGAAGCGGATGCCGTTGTAGTTCTCGCGCCCGCCCGTGATCGACTTGCTCTTGAACCCGCTCTTCGTCGCGTCGCCGGGCAGATCCCAAGGCGGCGGCGTAATGGTGTTGTAGAGACTGCCGAGAATCAGCGGACGGTCAGGGTCGCCGTTCATGAATCCGACGATCACCTCCTGGCCGATCCGCGGAATGTAGATGCCGCCGAAGTTCACGCCGGCCCACGCCTGGCTCACGCGCACCCAGCAGGAATCCGTCGCGTCATTGCGTGCGTAGCGATCCCACAGAAAACGGATCTTCACGCGGCCGAATTCGTCGGTCCATACCTCGTGGCCCGGCGGCCCGACCACGATCGCGGACTGTGGCCCGTTCGTCGTCGGCTTCGGCGTTTCGCGCGGCATCCGGAACACCTCGTTCGACGGCTGCACGACCAACTCGTTGTCGCATTCGTAGCGGTAGCCGCTGCCCGTTTCGTCCGCGACTTCGGTCAGCATCAACGCCGATTCGATGACGAGATACTCGCGGTTGGCGTCGTCGTGCTTGTGCTTCGCCAACACGAACGTATGGCCGCATGCGAGGCCGCGCACGTTGCCCCGACCGTATGCGCGCGACCCCGTAGCGCGGCGCTCCTCCATGCGCACACGGCTAATGAGATCGCCGTGCTTGCTATCGGTGTAGTCGCCCGGCCATTCGAACAGCTCGCCTTCTCCCCAGTTCGTTTCCCGCGGCTGGTGATTCGACGTGACGAGGCTCGCGAGCGGACGCGTGAAATCGAAGTCGTCTATCACGACGCGGCCCGGCCGCAGCGCTTCGTCCGTCGAAAAATAGTTGATGTACTCGATGTCGATCTTCCCGCCTTCGGGATGATGCGCGATCTCGTGATAGGCCTCGCTCGGCGCCTTGCGATGTCCGCCGATGTGATCGCACAAGACAAGGCGATGCTTGTTGTCCGAGTGCTCGAAGAACCAGTAGATCCCCCACTCCTCCATCAAGCGCTGAACGAAGTCGAAATCGGTTTCGCCGTATTGCACCTGGAACGCGCGCGGCTCGTTTCGAGCGCTCTCGCCCGCAACCGAATATTTGTCGATGTCGAGCCGCTTCTCGACCGGGTAAGGGTAATCGTGCAAGACCGTGTCGATGATTTCGACGACGCTCTTGTCCTGGAAGATCTTGTAGTCGCTCGTCAAAGTCGCGAGCCACAGCCAGGGGCGCAGCTCGATGCGATAGACGTTGTAGCGCCCTTCGCTGCGAAGAAAGCCCGCCTTGACCACGAGCCCGCTGATTTCGCGCGCGCCCGCGCCAACGCCCCCTTGCGCGCCCGTTCCGATTCCGTCGAGCTGAATGCCGACAGTCATCTCCGTGCCGATCATCGCCTTCAGGTCGAGATTCGCGCTCGTCGCCAACGGAACATGGAAATCGTCCGGCGTGCGCAGGAGCAGTTCGTACGTATAGAGTTTTCCGAGGTGCTCTTCACCGCGCAGCGACAGGAACTTGAGCGCAGGCTGACCAAGCAGCCGCGGCATCGCACCGCTGCGGATCACTACCGTACGGCTTTGATTCGTCCGTCCGTTCGAAAAATGGTTTGGCATGCAGTCTTCTAGCTCCCACTTACCTAAAAACAAATGTCCGGCCCGACGCGCGCGCCGGCGCTGATGCGCCGCCCGCTTCCGGCCCGATTCGATACACCGCTCAAGCGCCGTCGCCGCCCACGCTCGACGGATGTCTGATGCGCACGCGAGCGCGCCTGAGCAGCACGTCGATGAGCAGATTCGCGCCGATGCTCAACGCGGCGTCGACCAGATGGCTCGCCGCCAGATCGAGATCGATCGGCGCGCGCGCATCGACCACCTTCTGTCCGAACTCGACGACGCATCGCATGCAGTAGACCGCTCGCGGCTCGGGTATCTCGGCGCCGTCTCCGGGCGGATCGATCGCGGCCACCCGCCCGACGGGCATCGCGTGGGTGCCGAGCCATTCGCCGAGGACCCCGGCGATCGTCGCGAGGTTGCCGCGGCTGCTCAATGCGGCCACCCAGTCGTCGTCCACCCTGGGCATGCGCCACGCGGCGATCCACAGCGCACGCACAAGCTTTCTCGAATGGGGCTGCCGACGGAATGCGACGATCTCGCGATACTCGCGAATACGCGTGCGCAGCGTCGTGCAGTTCGATGCGATGGCCCGCTCGAGCGCCTGTGTCGACGATTCGTGGCGACTCGCGAGCTTGTCAAACGTATAGGTGTCGGCGTTTCGTATGTTCATGAATGTGCGCAAACGTCATGAAAACCTTGCTCTGCCTCATATCGGAATGCCCTGCGCATCCCCCCGTGCGGGCGAGGCATCGCGGCTCGGGGCCGGCCGAATCGCAGCTCCGGCGGCATCGCGCCGCGCTCGGCCGCACGGACGGCGTCGCGCTTCGGCCCGCATCGCCTCAACCGAGGCTCCCCGGGCAGCGAAAATTCGTCAGCAAGCCGCTCGTCAACGGATTCGCCTGGCCGTTCGTCCTGAGCTCCAGAGCCGCGCGCCGGCCGTCGAAATCGAAATCCAGCATCAACCGGCTCGCCGACGTGGTGCCCGTCAGCCGCCCGCGCTCGATCAGGCGAAACAGCGCCCAGGGCCCCGTCGTCGTGATCGTCGACGTATCGGGACGAATCCGCGGCTTCGCGGTGATCTCCGCGATCGCGCCGCCGCGCGGCCCGGGCCAGTTCACGGAGAACGGCAGCACCGGACCGTGGACATAGCGCTGCGACTGGCCGTCGACATCGACGATGAACTCGGTGATCTCGGGATCGATGGACGCCACCTTCGCGTCCATCTTCCACGCCATCCGCTTCGCGCCCGGCTCACGAAAGAACACTTCGCGAATCGCGGCGGCGCGCTCGAACGGCTCGAGGCTCGGCCCCCGAATCGGCGGCATGCCGGGGTTCAACGCCTTGTAGCGCCACGGCTTCGAGTTGGTGTCGACATGCGCGGCAAGCGCCTTCTGAAAGAACTCGTCGAACAGCCCGCCCGCGGCGAAGAGGCGGTTGAAATCCTCGATGTCCACCTCCTGGCTGCTCCGCGCGAACGGATACTTGCCGTCGACGGCGGCGCGGCACGCCTTGCCGACACTCGAGTCCACCTGCATCGCGAGCAGCGAACCCACTTCGCGCCCGACCTTGTCGGCGGCTTGCGTCGCGATGCCGCCCAGCACGGCGCGCAGCGGCGCGGGCAATTTCTCCGCCTCCATTTGCAATGTGGTGCCGATATCCAGCGCGGGCGGCATGCTGTGTGACGAGAGGGCGTTGTCGGCGACGACGAGACGCGTGTACTGTTCGTTGATCAGCGTGAGAATTGCATCGAGCTGCAGCGCCTTGCCGCCCGACGAGATCGGCATGTCCGTCATCGCGGGACCGCTTCCCGTATCGGCCTGCCCCGTCACCACCTCGCGCAGCGCCGCGAAGCGGTTATCCACCAGTTCCTTCTCCAGGCGCTGCTCCGGCCTGCGCGCCGCCAGTTTCTGCGCGCCGTCGGCAACCTCCTTCGCCGTGCCGGACCGTCGCCCGACCGCCGAAAGCGCCGTGTCGGTCAACGACGCGTCTTCCCTTGCGTCGACGACCGACAACGATGTTTCGCGAACGACGGCGCGCGCCAGTCTCACGAGCGGCGAATCGGGCGCGGCGAGTGCGCGCAGCGTCGCGAGGTCGAACGCGAGCGTGCCGCTCCCGCCGTTTTCCCCGGACGAGACGGGCCGAATGTCCGCCAGATACTGTTGCCAATAGTTGCCGTAATCCGTCAGGTACTGGCGACGAATGTCGTCGGCAAGCGCCGAGCGCCCTGCAACGATCTTCGTGTTCCGGATCGCGTCGCCCCATCGCGCGGCGGAATCGGCGCTCCCCATCACCCATGCATCGTCGCTTTGCGCGCGGGCGAGAAATTCGGGCAGCCGAGCGCTGAACACCTGATGGTAGCCTTCGTACGTATACAAGCCCGGCACGCCGCGTTGAAATCGCGAACCGTCGACGAGCCTGAAGATTCCCGCGCCCTGAAGCCCGACCGCGCGCGCGAGCGTGAAGTTCTCCGGCGCCTCTTTCTCGATCGCGGCCATCGCGCGCTCGTACAGCCGCCTCGGCGCCGGATTCGCGTTGAGGAAAAGCCGCGCGCGCTGAACGAGCGCGGCGTTCTGGCGTCCGCTCGGCTCGAACGGCTGACCGTCGACGAACAGCGCGTCCAGGTGCCGCGCCATCCGATTGCGTCCGCCCATCTCGGCCGCGCTGTCCGAGCGCTCCCAGTCGCGCATGACCCAGTCCTTCACCGCCTTCGCGTCATGGCGCGCGGCGTCGTAGAGCATCAAGTAGATCGTCAGCGTGCGATAGACCTCGTCCGCATTCTTCGCATCGATCTGCGCGCTCAGCGCATTCTCGACACGCCGCACGATCTGCGGCAGAAGGCTCCGGCGCAGCAGGTTCCGATAGGTCGCGTCGGACGCGTCGACGATGCCGGGCGCCACATACAGGCCGTAGCGGAAGCTCGCGCCCGGCGCCTCGAGATCGAGATTTCCGTACTGGGGAAGATCGCGAGAGCCGTCCAGCACGCCCGCGACTCCTGCCGGTTTCGGCGCCTTGTTGTACGCGTTGACTCGCGCGGCGAGGGCGGTCGTCTTGTCCGATATCGCATCGAGATAGCCGCGATTGCTGTCGAAGCTCACCGTCAGCGAACTCGCCAGCCAGACCAGCAGCGCGACGGCGAGCAGATGTCCGGCCCAGCGCATCAGGCGAAAGCGCACTTCCCACATGACGTTCGGCCGAACCAGGTGCGCCTCCGGCACGATCACGTGCTGGAACACATCGCGCAGGAAATAGCCGCGGCTGCCCGACATCGCGCCGTTACCGCGCGTCTGCGCCCCGGCGTCGCCGCCAAGCATTCTGCCGAGCTGGCGCTTCAAGCGCTGCAGGATGGTTTCGCGATCGGCGGCCATCACCTGATCCGTCTGCTCGGCGCTCGTGAAATAGACGCCGCGCAGCGTGTTCTGCAACTGGGCGTCGTCGTAGCGCGAATCGAGAAACACGAGGCCCAGCATGTCCGTCAACGCCTCAGACAGGCTCCGGAACTCCTGCGGCAACGCATACAGCCTCTTGCGGCGATCGTTTTCGTACTCTTCGAGCAGGCGGTTGTTCAGTCCGGCGTCGATGCGCATCTCCAGCCGCTTCAGTTCATCGGCGCAATGCTCGCGCAGGGCACCCACCGCGCTCTTCCTGTTCTCGGCGTCGTAGGGCAGCGTAAATCCCCAGATCTGCGTGCGCCCTTCAGCCGTCAGCGACTGGAAATACTCCGGAAAGCCCGGCAGCAAATCGAGCTTCGTGACGATCACGTATACCGGAAAATGAATGCCCAGTTCCTGATGCAGCTCGCCGAGGCGGGCGCGCAGCGCGGCCGCATGCGCGGTGCGCTCGGCCGGCGTCCGTCCGACGAGATCCTCGACGCTGACCGACAGGACCACACCGTTGACCGGCGCGCGCGGCCGATGTTTGCGAAGCAGGCCGAGAAAGCCCTTCCACTCCGCTTCGTTGGCGAGCGTCGCCTCTTCGTCGCCGGGCACCTCGTGCCGAGCGTAACGGCCTGCCGTATCGATCAACACGGCCTCATTGGCGAACCACCAGTCGCAATTGATCGTGCCGCCCCGAGCGCGCTCGGTCGATGCCTCCATTTGATCCGCGAGCGGGAATTTCAGACCGGAACGCGCGATCGCCGCGGTCTTGCCCGCACCAGGCGCGCCGACCATCATGTACCACGGCAGTTCGTACAGATAGCGTCCGCTTTCGAGCAAGCGCCGCCAGCCGAATGCACCGCCGCGCAAGCGCTTCAACTGACCGATCGCCTTCGACACCGCCACGTTCACCGCGCGGATGTCCGCACGCGCCGCCGCGTCCGGCTTGCCCGCCGACGGATCGAGAATGCGCCTGAGCAATGCGTCGTTCGTCCGCACCGCCTGCCACAGGCGATAGAGGCCATAGACGGCGTAGCAGAACAGAATCACGGCGACGATCAGCACGCGAACCCATGCAGGTCCGAACGGACGGTGATCGCCGAACGCGAAGAGCGGCCCCGCGTGCCAGATCAGCAGACACAGCGCGGCGACACCGACCGGGCTGAGCGGCCAGCGCATCAGCCAGAACGCCAGGAGCGCCACCAGAAGGACGATGACGGCGACGCGCACGACGACGCCCGCTAGCGGCCTCAACTCGTCGAACGCGAGCAAGGGGCCGACGAACCATACGGCGACGGAGACGAGCAGCACCGCGATGCACGCGAGCATCTGCCACGAAAAGACGAATCTGAAGAAACGTTTCAGGTAA
This sequence comes from Burkholderia thailandensis E264, assembly GCF_000012365.1. NCBI lineage: Bacteria > Pseudomonadati > Pseudomonadota > Betaproteobacteria > Burkholderiales > Burkholderiaceae > Burkholderia > Burkholderia thailandensis. The sequence continues at coordinate 146,529 of NC_007650.1, read as the reverse complement.
GACATGCCGGACTCCTGCGTTACAGCGTGACCGCGATTTCAACGCGGCGGTTGCGGGATCGGCCAGCAGGCGTCGTGTTCTCCGCGACGGGCTGCGCGTCGCCCCGGCCCTCCGAGCGAATGTGATCGGCCGGTGTGCCTCGCTGGACCAGGATTTGCGCAACGTAAGCCGCGCGTTTCTCCGACAGCACGAGGTTGTTCGGGATATCGGCGCGCCGAATCGGCTGGTTGTCGGAGTGCCCCGTGACCGTGACCCTGCCGCCGACACGGGCAACTTCCCGGGCCACCTTGTCGAGAACCGGCTCGATCTCGGGAAGCACGCGGCTCTCGCCGGAGCGGAACATCGAATCGCCGCGGAAGACCACGACGCTGCGCGCGTCGTCTTCGTCGACCGTCAACAGACCGCGCGCAATCTCGTTCTTGAGCAATATCGACAGGCGCAAACGCTGCTGCGGCGAAGCCGGCTCATCCTTCGCGATGGCCAGAATGCGGGCCTCGAGCGCGTTGCGTTCGGTAAGCAGCCGATACTGATAGAACGCGAAGAGACCGAACAGCAACAGAAAGACGAACGAACCTGTCGCCCATGCGGGCACGCTGCGCAACAGCGGAAGCTTGCCGGGCTCGGCTCCGCGCCAATGCGGCGACAACTCCGGCTGAATCGCGTCGCGCGCGCCGGTGATGAGCGTCCACAGACGCTGGCGAATCTGCTCGAGATGCCGCCGGCCGTCCGCCACGACGCTGTAGCGTCCTTCGAACCCGAGACCCAGCACGCGATAGAGAATCTCGAGAATATCGACGTACTCCTGCGGGTCCGTCGCCATGCGTCCGATCAACAGGAAGAACTTCTCGCCGCCGTCGACTTCGCCTTCGTAGGTAATCAGCAAGCTCTGCGAAGCCCATACGCCGCCGCCGCCCCAACGCGTGCGATTGGCCGCCTCGTCCAGTGCCGTGCACAGGCAATAACGCACGACCGCCATGTGCTTCCAGGGCAGGTCTGCCTTTTCGCACAAGTTCTGGAACAGCGCGACCTCGCGCACGAGCAGCGTGCGAAGGCTCGACACGGCTTCGGACGTGTCGAGCATCGCAGGCATGTCCGCCAGCATCCGCAGCAAGGGATTCGCTGCTTCGAGGAGCGGATTCGCAGCCGCGCGAACTTCGTCGAGGCGATGCTGGACGTTGACCGATGCGTCGATTTCGGCGCGCGCGGGCTCCGCGCCCGCGGCCTTCGCCGCGGATCGCGCGCGATCCGCGGCGACGCTCGCCCGGCCTTCGTCCGACGCAAGGAAATCGAACGCGGCTTCGTCAAAGGCGCCCGAGTTCATTTGTGACGCACTCCCCAAAGTTCGAGCTTGAGTTCAGGGAAGTGACCCGCGATGTGCATCGCAAGCCCGCCTTGTTGTGCGATCTGTTCCCAGAACGGCCCCGTGCGGGAAAGCTCGTAATAGATATAACTGGAATTGAACGGAATCTGCCGCGGAGGCACCGGCAACGGAATCATCGTCATGCCCGGCAAGTGAGAGCGAATGAGCTCCGGCAGCCGCTGCGGATGGCTGATCTTCGTTTGGGATGCGAACTGCTGCTGCAGCACGTCCGGAGACATTTGCGCGCCGACCGCGAGCACGAGGCTCGAATAACCCGCGAGCTCAGACGGCAACATCGTGGCCACGCGAATGCCGTGCGGCTGCTCGGTGAGCGGAATCGGCTGGGCGCCTCGAATCAGCACCTGGTTCAACAGGTAATGCACCTCGTCGACCAGCGGGCGAATGCTCGCGTACAACTGCGCGTGATCGTAGCCGGGCGTCGGCCGGGGCCGGCGCGTTTGCGGACGCACGAACGTCGACAATTCGCCCGCCAGCATCGACAACTCGCGATAGAGCGTCACGGGCGGCATTTCGCGAATCCTGCAGATGTGCTCGAGCAGCGGCTCATACCGGTTCAGCACCTGCAGCAACAGATAATCCGCCACCTCGGCCGCCGCGCCTGCGCGGCCATCGCTGCCGGACAGGCGTGTCGCGAGCGCGTCGGCGCGCAGCTTCGCGAGACCATGCAACTGGGTGGCCCATTCGCGCAGCAGCGGATTCGCCCCGTATTGGCTGACCGGCGGGATATGATCGCCGTCGTGCAGCGCAACCGAGCCGTCGGCGTGAAGCGTCTTCACGCGCGTCAGCGCAATGCCGATCCAGGATTGCGTCAGCTCCTTCTCGGGCAGCAGGCGCAGCCGCATGTTCGCGAGCTGCACCGGCTTGGGCCCTTGACCGATCGCATTGCTGTCGCGCAATTCGATCTCGAACGCCGAATAGCGCGCAAGCGATCCCGCTTGTTCGTCGAACGCGGTTTCCTCCGTATTCGGCAGACGCAGCGGCACCGCGAGATAGATCACCTGATCCTGGTGCTCCGAAGCAATCGTCAGCGGCGGCGGCGGCGGCGTGTGCCCCGGCACATCGAACGGCGTGCCGTCGGAAAATATTCCGGTGCCGCTCTTGAAGACGAGCTTGCCGAACGACAGCGACTCCTGATCGATTTCGTATCGGCTGAATCCCCAGAAAAACGGGCTGAGGACAGCGGCCCGCTTGTGCGCGAAGTATTCGAAGTAACGTTCCTGTTGTTGAAACAACTGGGGAAGAAGAAACAGCCCTTCGTTCCACACCACCTTGTTATGCCAGCTCATCGCAATCATTCCAATTCTGTAATCGACACGGTTTGCTGCCCGACATCGACGTTCAACTTGATCTTCGTCCTTGGCGTGAATGCCCGGTACCATGCATCTTCGGGAACCGGCGGCAGCTTATGCACCGCCCGCCACACCGATTTGCCGAGCGCCCGATAGCCCACCAGCACGCCGATCGACGTGGCCGCGGAATCGGCGCGCCGGTGAATATCTCGGGTGTCGCCCGGACGCATCACGAATTCATCCGTCGCGATCGCGTCGTCACCCAACACCTTCCGGCTGTCGCTCTGCAGCGTGAAAAAATCGGCGTTCTCGAACGCGCCGGCCGATTTCAGCTCGTACAGCCGCACCATCACGGGCGCCGGGCGTTCATGCTCATCCGGGTTCGCGCCTTCGCTCACCTTGATCTTCACGATCAGATCGGCTGTTTCCTTGCGTGCCGGCAAGCTTGCGCACGCCGCGAGCGACGCGCATACCATTGCCGCCACGATCCGCTTGACCGCGGTTCGCCTGGCCGCTTCGCGGCGAAAGAAAAATTGGGAAACCATCTGGATGATCCTGTCGCCCCGGGAAAAGCCGCTGTTCGTGGCGCCCGCGTCGCGCGCGCCATGGACAGCAGCCTCCGGGCCCCGCCGGACGTCGACGAGGCCCGTTCCGGTTAACCGGCGGTGAGGGTTACGCCGCGTTCTTCTTGATGTCGAAAGTCGCGGTGATTGCGCCGCCGCTGCCGCCCTGTGCGTTCTGGACGACATACTCCTGCTTCAGGCGCGAGAACGACAGCCGAACGAGCTCACGCGGACGCGACTCGTCCTGAGCGACGCCGGCCGGGCTCACCTGGGTAACGAGCACGTCGTTCATCGTGAGCTTGATGTATTCGAGCGGGCTGCCGCCCGCCTTGCGCACCACGAGACGGGCCTCGTCGATATGCTTGCCGAGCAAGCAGTATTGAACGAGATTCGGGCTGGCACGATCGATGTAATGTTCGAACAGCAGATCGTCGACCGTCGCCTTGCCCGCGCCACCACCCGAACCCAGGTGCATGTTCGATTGCTGACTGACGTTCCACGACCAGCTCAAGACCTCGATTTCGCCCTTGTGGGTTGCGTCTTCCGCCTCGCCATCGATACCGTTGATCTTGAGGAAAATGTCGTGCGACATGGCAAACTCCTTCTTATTGCGTTAAATTTTCAGTACTACTGAGTCAGAGAGATTTAACGAGCGCCTGCCCACCGCTCTGCCGAACAGCGTTCACCGCTGTTCGGCTTGCTCTTGCGTCGTCCGGCCGCGTACGTCCGCGACAATGGCGTGCATTGCGCGATCGCGCGCACCCAGCATCACGATCGCCCGGACGACATCCGTTACGCCGCTTCCTTGACCGAGGGCAGCTTCGCGACGAGACGCAGCGACACGGTCAACCCTTCCAGCTGGAAGTGCGGACGCAGGAAGAACTTCGCCTGGTAGTAGCCCGGATTGCCTTCCACGTCTTCGACAACCACTTCGGCCGCGGCCAGCGGACGGCGCGCCTTGGTCTCCTGCGACGAGTTCGCCGGGTCGGCGTCGACATAGTTCATGATCCATTCGTTGAGCCACTGCTGCATGTCTTCGCGCTCCTTGAACGAACCGATCTTGTCGCGCACGATGCACTTCAGGTAATGCGCGAAGCGCGAGCATGCGAACAGGTACGGCAGGCGGGCGGACAAGTTCGCATTCGCGGTCGCATCCGGGTCGTAGTACTCGGCCGGCTTCTGCAGCGATTGCGCGCCGATGAACGCGGCGTAGTCGGTGTTCTTTCGATGAATCAGCGGAATGAAGCCGTTCTTCGCGAGCTCCGCCTCGCGGCGATCCGAGATCGCGATTTCGGTCGGACACTTCATGTCGATGCCGCCGTCGTCCGTCGGGAACGTGTGGCACGGCAGGTTCTCGACGACGCCGCCGCTTTCGACGCCGCGGATCAGCGTGCACCAGCCGTAATGCTTGAACGAGCGATTAACGTTGACCGCCATTGCATACGCGGCATTCGCCCACACGTACTTGCGATGATCGGAACCGTCCGTCGATTCCTCGAAATCGAATTCGTCGACGGGGTTCGTTCTGATCCCATACGGCAAGCGCGCAAGGAAACGCGGCATCGCGAGACCGATGTAACGTGCGTCTTCGGAATTGCGCAGCGAATTCCACGGCGCATATTCGAGGTTCTGCGTGAAGATCTTCGTGAGGTCGCGCGGATTGGCCAACTCCTGCCACGAATCCATCTGGAGTACCGACGGCGATGCGCCGGTAATGAACGGAGCGTGCGCGGCGGCCGCCACCTTGCCGATCGACGAAAGCAGATCGACGTCCGGCGGCGTGTGATCGAAGTAGTAATCGGCCACGAGGCACCCATACGGCTCGCCGCCGAGCTGACCGTATTCCTCTTCGTAGATCTGCTTGAAAAACGGGCTCTGGTCCCAGGCCACGCCCTTGTATCGCTTCATCGTACGACGCAGATCGTCCTTGGAGACGTCCATGAAGCGGATCTTCAGCTTCTCGTCCGTCTCGGTATTCGTCACCAGGTGATGCAGGCCGCGCCACGCGCTTTCCAGTTTCTGGAAATCGTCGTGATGCAGAATCAGATTGATCTGCTCGGACAGCTTTCGATCGATCTCGCCGATGATCGCTTCGATGCTCTTGTATGCGTCGTCCGACAACGTCACCGAATTGGCGAGCGCCTGCTCGGCCAGCGTCTTGACGGCGTGTTCCACCGCCTCGCGCGCCTGTTCGGTCTTCGGTTTGAACTCGCGCGACAGCAGTGCGTTGAAGTCCGATTGCGTAGCGAGCTGTGCGTCGGCGGAGCGCGCCTGAGATTCACGTGCAGCCATTTTTTCTCCTATGATCGATTCCGGTTTCGGGAATCAGTGCTTTTCCTTCGATTCCCGGTTTTCCGCCTGTTGCGCCGCAGGCTTCGGCGCCTTCGCGAGCGCGCTGAGCAGCGCGGGGTCCTTGAGCACCTTGCTCACGAGGTTCTCCGCACCCGACTTTCCGTCCATGTAGGTCTGCAGATTGGCAAGCTGCGTGCGTGCGTCCAGCAATTGCGACAACGCGTCCACCTTCTTCGCGATCGCCGCGGGGGAAAAGTCGTCCATGCTTTCGAACGTGATGTCGACCATCAACTGACCGTCGCCGGAAAGGGTGTTCGGCACCGAGAACGCGACACGCGGCTTCATTGCCTTCATGCGCTCGTCGAAATTGTCGATATCGATGCTGAAGAACTTGCGGTCGCCGACAGCCGGCAAAGGCTCGATCGGCTTGCCCGACAGGTCCGCAAGCACGCCCATCACGAAAGGAAGCTCGACTTTCTTTTCGGAACCGTAAATCTCGACGTCGTATTCGATCTGGACGCGAGGCGCACGATTGCGCGCGATAAATTTCTGTGAGCTATTGGATATAGCCATATCTTCTCCATCTTGAAGTCGGAATGAGAATCAACGAACAAGTGCTCCTCAGCATTGCCCGCGCAATAGAAATTTGCTGAACGTTACGCCTTCGATTTCTCCTCTTAATGGCGATGACGTCGGATCAAATTCTCCTTTAGCGGGAGTCCGTTCAACATCAGACAAGTTTGAAAGTTTCCGAATCGATTCGTGCATGCCGGTGCGCATGCCGCGCTGCGTGCAAAGCGCGTGCGTGATCGAGGCGGTCTCTCGTCAGACCGCCTTTTCAGACTTCGTTGCTGATCGTTGGCGTGACCGGCGCGCGTCCGGGCGCCGCGACATTCGCGCCGCCGCCCGGCGGCGTCTACAGTTCCGTCTCGATCGCTGTCCTGTCCGAAGCAACGTCCGGAATTAGCAGGATCTCGACACGGCGGTTCTGCGCACGGCCCAAGGGGCTGGCGTTATCGGCAACCGGATGCGTGTCGCCGGCCCCTTGCACGATGAAGCGCGTCTTCAGCACGCCTTGATCCACGAACCAGTCACGGATTGCACGCGCGCGCGCTTTGGACAGTTGGAGATTGACCGCGTCCGATCCGGCGCTGTCGGAATGCCCGACGATCAGAACGCGTTGCTCCGGATTGGCGAGGATCATTCGCAATGCATGTTGCAATTCGCGCTGCGCGGCGCCCGGAGAAAACGTCGCCTGGCCGGTCGCAAACAGCGTCACCGTGTCGAGCTGCATCGCGGTCGACTCCCCGCGCGGCGAAACCAGCGCCATATCGAGCTTGACCAGCAACTCCTGCCCGCGATAGAGCCCCCAGCCGAGCCCGGCCGGCACCCCATTGAGCAGGGTATCCACGATCGTGGTGCGATCGTGTTCGAGGCGGGCCTGCGCGAAGCGCTTCTTGCCGATCCACTCATCGGGTGCGCTCCGATAATCGGCCATGTCGGTCGCCACCCGCTGGATCATGCGTCCATTCATCCAGGCGGAAACCGCGACGGCGATGCCAAGCGTCGAGACGGTGGAAAACACGAGGGCCGGCACGAAACTCGCGCGAGCGGAAACGATATTGCGCGCACTGCTCCATCCTTCCCGAATGCCGCTTTCGGCGACCTTCGTCACGCGCGGCACGGGAAGCGGCGACGTCGACGATTGGGGCCGGCGGATATGAAGACCGGTCCGAACGGTCAGCCAGCGCGTCCATGCTCCCGGCCGTACCGGCTGTCTGCCCACATCCGCGAGCGTCAGTCCCTTCAGCATGAATGGCGGCGTATTCGCGAGCGCGGACATCGACGACAGCAGCGCCGTGGCATCGAGCCAGTCGAACGCCCCGAGCCCCAACGCGCACCGCGCCGACGAACCGGTTCGCGACGGCCGAAGCAGTTGTTGCCGAATCGCCGCAAGCAGCTCACCTACCTTCGACGCGGCATTCATCTGCCCTGCACCGATTTCTATTGCATCGCCCGTCCACTTTGGACGCGCGCTGTCGCCTCCCTTGAATCCAAGGCACGTGTAGACAGCGAGATAGCAAGGCAGAACATAGGCCGCATCGGGGTAGCAAAGCGATTCGCGCAGTTCGGTTCGCCACTTCGAGAACGCCTGCCTCATTTCGCTTTCGTCGTCGCTTTCCGATACGAGCGGCACCACCGCGGCGTCCGGAAAACGGCCGCGCGACGCCTTGATGCGCGCCATCGTTTCTCGAAACTGCTCGACGTTATCCGCGCGCAGCCATAGCGCGCCGGCTTCGCGCCGAAGCATCGCATCGTCTCCCTTGCTATTGAAAAGCGACGATGCGTGAGGCCCGGCCACGATGATCACCGCCAGTTCGTGATCGTCGATTTCGGCTTCGACCGTTCGATCCTGCCTCGTCTCGCGAAAGCGTTCGAATATTTCGATCGCCAGCACGACGGCGGCAATGATCAGAACGATCGTCAGCACATGAGACCACTCCGGCTGCATGCTCAACGGCAGGCAGAGGCTCGCGAGCACCACGAAGGGGATAGCGCCCCACACGAGCCAAAATCGAATCTGACGCGACATGCTCAATCCCCCGATTCCGGACGAATCGTTGCTTCATCCGTGGACGTGACGCCCATCTGCTCCACCTCACGACTCAAACGTGCATCGATGACGAGCCACATCGTCATGAGCGCGGCAAACGCCAGCAGGCTGCCGACGATTCGCCAAGGCCGCCCGTGCGCCGCTTCGTCCGATGGACCGCTCTCATTCCAAATCTCCGGCGCTTTCGCGGTTTTCTTTCCGAGCGCCGGCTTCGCCTCCGACGCCAGCGCGCCGGCCAACGCGGCCCCTTTCCTGTCTTCCAGAAGACCAAACTCGTAGAACAACGAATACATTTCCAGCAACTCGGTATTCGCCGAATGCGCGCTGGAAAGTCGATCGACACGCGCGCGCACTTGGCCAAGCCCATCACGAGTCGAGTGGAAACGGAATTGGAGAAGCTCGCGCAACCATTCCTCCTTTTGCTCGGGCGACAGATTGCGCATCGTCATTTCGTCGAGCAACACGCATTGCGCGAGACCCAATTCGTTTGCAATGCCGCCGCGATAGCCGCCGTCCTGCATCGCCTGCTCGAATTGCCTGACGAGCGCGATGCAACGCGCGCGCCAGTCATGTACGCGCGATATGCGCGCGCCTTCCGTCAATAGCGCGACGTGGAGCATCGTGTCCTGCAACAACATGCGCAGCGATTGCGCGGGCATTCCAATCGACATGTCTCAATTCGGTAAGCGGATCTCGTATGCTCAGAGCATCTGGATCACGAAGGTCACATGGGTGCGCACCTTGCCAGCACCGGACTTGCCGGTGGCGTAGTAGCGCGCGAAGAAGGGAATTGGCGTAGGCGTCGACGCTTCGACCGGCACCGTCTTCATCGTCGACAGGTCGCCGACCTTGATCGGCGACCCGTCGCCGTTCACGAGCTGAATCTGCACGCCGGTGGCGCTCTGCCCGTCGTTCGGGTCCTCGACGTCGAGATTGCCGTTTTCGTTCGCCGTCGGTCCGTGCTCAAAAAAAGTCACCACGTTTCCCGCGTATCCGTCGCAAAGCACGGAAATGTCGAATGCGGTCGCACCCGCGGTTTCTCCCGCATTCGTCAGCGACGACGTCGAGATCGTCGGCAAATTCACCACCTTGTTCTCGTTGCCCTCCACGACCGTGCACGTCACCGGGTTATAGCTTCCCTTGAACTTGATCGTTACGGTCGGCGACGGCGGAACGCCGCAGGCCGCCGAGGACGCGAACATGGCGGCGGCCACGATCGCCGACCACCGGCGCGTCGCGCCTCTCATGAGTGTCAGCCTATTCATTTCAATCATTCCGTGTTTCGCCGTCGCCGTCCGATGTCTGGCTCGCTTCGGCGCGCAACTGCGGCTCGCAACGCAAACGGATACGAACGATCGCCCGGGACTTTTTCGCTTCCGCTTGGTCCACCGGCACCGCGTAAGGCATCGTGCATTGCTCGGACGAACCCGTCCCCCACTTCGCGACCAGATTGCCGGAGCCCTCGAGACCGCGCAGAAACGCCATTCCGCCTTGCCCGACGCCGCCGAGCGACTTGCCGTCGACGTCGAACAGCTCGCTCCCCATCGGCAAGGGTTTGCCGTCTTCGGTTTCGGTCGCGGCGAAGACGGGCCTGCCGCGCTTGGTTTCCATCTTCACGAAGACGATCGAATTGTTGCGAGGCACGACCTCCTCGCTCGTATTCGCGAGCTCGACGTCGTCCGGCAGCTCGGACGGATCGATGGCGACGGTGTTGGCCCGGTAAGGCATCAACGAAGGAATCACCGCGTAGCCGAAGCGATCGATCGTCGCGCCCTGCCCGTTGATCAGCCTGCCGCCTTTCGCGCCTTTCGCCTCGACGAGCGCCGCCGCCGGTCCGAGCGGCGGACTCAACGTCACGCCGCCGCGATGCAGGACCACCGCGCCGTTCGCGCCGAACGACGCCTGGCGGGCCCGGTTGTCGACCGATGCGTTGCCGCTGTAAGTGCCGAACGGCGAGCGATACGTGCCGTAGACCCCGAGCGATGCGGAATTGCTGTCGCCGCTCACCGAGCGCGACACGTTGACGCCGTAGTCGATCGGCACCACGTGCGCCGTGCTGCCCGACAGATTTGCCTGAACCGAACTGTCGCCGTTGGACGCGCGCGACAGCGAAGTCGTCAGCGAACTAAACGCATTTCTCGTCGTATAAGCGCCGCCGCCGAGCGGAATCGACAGATTCACGCCGACCTGTGTCACGGTGCGATCGTCGCTCGAGCGGCTGCGCTGTGCGTAGACCGTGTACGAGACGCGCTTGAAGACGCTTGAAAAGCCTGCCTGAAACTGAATGTCCCTTCCTCGGCCGTTCCAGTAATTCAGCAGACTGCTGGAAACATAGGCGGAGCTTCGGTCTCCGATCCGCTGATTGACGTTCAACTGCAAGCGAGTGCGGGCCCGGTAATCGTTTCGCCATGCGCGTTCTTCCGCGTTGTAGCCGTAGCGCGCGATGACGGCGTCGGCGAGGCTGTAGTAATTCGCCGTCGAATATCGGTACGCCGCCATCGAGAAGTTGGTCCCGGTGGATGGCACCATCTTGCTGTACGACACATGCGAGCTGAATCCGTTGCGCGCGCCTTGCCCGGGCAAGCTGGTGCGCGCGGACGTGACATCGAAAGCAAACGCGCCGATCGGCGTGTTGAGCGCAACGCCGATCAAGCCGGACGCGTAACCCGTCGACGACAGCAGACCTGCATAGCCGGTCAGCAAATTCGTCAGGCCGCGCTGATAGGTCAGCTGCGCAACCCACGGCTTGCCGTTCGACAGCGCATCTCGATACTGACCGACGGTGAAGTTGAAACGTTGCATGCCGGGCCGCAAGAGTTGACGTACCGATGCGAAAGGCACGGTGAATTGTTTCGTCCTGCCGTCCGATTCGGTGATCGTCACGTCGAGATCGCCGCCGTAGCCGGTCGGCGGCAAATCGTCGAATTCGAACGGTCCGGGCGGAACGCTGGCCTCGTAGATCACGTTGCCGCGCTGTCGCACGGCCACGCGCGCGTTCGTATCCGCGATGCCGCGAATCGTCGGCGCGTAGGACTGCAGCGAGACCGGCAGCATCCGGTCGTCGCTTGCCAACTGCACGCCGCGCACGCCGAACGACTCGAAGATCTCGCCGGTCGTGTAACTGTCGCCGAGCGTGATCTGGCTGCGCAGTGCCGTGATGTCCCGTTGAACGTAGGTTTCGAGACTGCGCCAACTCATGCCGGCGCTGCGGTTTCCCCACATCAGGTTCGAACGTTGGCGAACGCGCCAGGCCCCGATATTCACGCCGGCTTGCAAGCCGAGAAAGAGGCTGCTCGTGCCACTTCCGAAGAACTTGTTTTCACTTGCGTAGCCGCTGAGGTTGTACTGCAGAAGGCCCGCGTTGACGCCGTTGTCCCACCGGGACGGGTCCACATAGCCGCGCGCGGTCTTGCGCATGTCCACCTGCGGGATGGTCAGTTCGAGCGTGAGATCGGCTGTGTCGAGCGTATACGTCGCGTCAGGCAGCGCATCGTGCAAGCCGATGCAGGCGCTCTCGGCAATCGCCGGCGGCCGGCCCGATTGCTCGCCCGTCACCCCGCGCGCGGCGTCGAGACGCTTGACGACGAGGTCCCCCTCCACGCCGAGCCGGTCCAGCGTCGCGCGCGTAAAGCATGGCGCCGCGCTGTCGCGGCCGCGAACGTCGCGAAACTCGACGTCCATCCGTCCGCGTCTTTCGCCGTTGACCGTCACGTCGACCGGGTAGATGCCAGCCACCACGGGATTGCCTCGCTCGAAGCGCGACAGATCGATTCCACCGCTCATGAGCAGGCGCGAATTGAACGAGACCGTCGTCGGCGCCGACGGCGACGCATGCGACGCGACCAGCAAGGCCTTACGGTCATGCTGTGTCGGCGCTGCGTCCAACAACGCCGCCCCCATTGCATCCGAGCGCGAATGTTCGTCAATCCGCGTGCCGTCGAATTCCGCCGCATCGACCGGCATGCACAGCGATCCAACGCCGCATGCGACGGCTCCAGCGGCGATCATGATCTGGCGGCGGCGCAACAGTCGCGACCCGCCATCACGATCTTGCTTCGACGTCTCTCCACTTGATGCTCGGACCACTCGTTCCCCCTTGTCGAACCTTGTTCGTCCGGCCGCTTATTCCGCGGTTGCCGTGCCCGCCACTTCCGCTCCGTAGTCATTGAGCAGCTTGTAGGAAATCTCGGCATGCGCGGAAAGCGTCGACGTGTCCCGCTTGCTCACGAAATCCCGGCTGCCGAATGGAGAAACCATGCCCGGATCGAACTGCGTGCTTTTTTCGCCGCTCTTGGCCGTCACCTGGCTCAGCGAGATGTAATAAGGAGAACGATTTTCCGCGCGCAGCACGGTGACGCCCTTGTCATTGCGAACGACCTTCCACGTAAGCTGATCGCGCGCCTGCGCCGCGTTCCCGTCTTCCAGCGCCGACGGGCGGAAAAACAGTTTGATGCGCGTGCGAAACGCGAGCTGCAACAGGTTTTGCTCGGCTTCCACGGTCGGCTTTGGGGGAATTTCCAGGACGTTCAACCAGTACACCGACTCGCGATCCTTCGGCAGATCGTCGCCTGTATACATGACGCGCAACGTCTGCCCCTTCTTGGGTTCGACGCGAAATACGGGCGGCATGAGAACGAACGGCACCTTGATCTCGTCCGGGCTCGCCCCCGCGTTTCCGTCGTCGATCCACGCCTGCACCAACACCGGCGACTGCTCGACGTTAGTGAGACGAACGTTGACTTCGCGACTGCTTTCCGGATAAACGACGCGGGTTCCGGTGATGACAATCGCAGCCTGGGACAAGGTCGAAGCCAGGCAACACGCCGCTGCCGCCACGGCGGCGCTCATTTTCCAAAACCGCACGCATACCTCCCGTGATTGATTGCACTCCGGGAAACACTTGGTTCCCCGGATCTCTGTTCGCTTTATTTACTCGTAGGCGAGCGTGAAACGGGTAAACGTGTTAACCAGACCGGGGTCCGTTTTGCCCAAGGCGTAGTACTGGCCACCGTAGGTCAACGTTGCGCCGTACTTGCCCGCACCGTTGTCTGACACCTCGACAAAGTTCTTGCTCGTGGAGCCGACGTCCAGCGGAGTACCATCAGCTTCTACCAGTTGAACCGAAACGTTCTTCGCACCTTTGTCCGTCTCGTCGAGGTTCTTCAACGTGCGGCTTTCAGGATGCATGTTGTCCATCTCGAAGTGAGCCGCGACCTTGACGTCCTTCGGGCAATCAATCACCTTGATGTCGAACGGCCGCGAACCAGCCGTTTGGCCTGCGGTAGTCAGCGTGTTGGTCGAGACCTTCGGCAGTTGGACAATTCGGTCCTTGCTGTCCGCATCGACCGTACACGTGCTGGTGATGAGTTCGCCATTGAACGTCACCTTACCTTGAGCCGCCCCTGCCGTCTGGGCAAACGCAGCCTGCGTTGCGCCAAGACCAAGCAATGCCGCCGCAGCGAAACTTACGACATTCTTCTTCACTCAATACTCCTGCTTCGGTAATGAAAGTACGCCGACCTCGTCGGCTCCAGCCATGAAATGACACGTCGAATGCCAACGGCATCTCATCGGGACCCAACAGAATCCGCGACGATGTTAGCGAGCGTCGTTCAAACGCGATATCTGACAAGTCTCAAAACGCGATAGATCGCGTACATTTCATTCTCGAAATGGAACTTTTTTAACTTTTCGCGTCGAAACTTTCGTGTCTCGACACGCCAGATAAGCCATTTTTTATTTACGTTTTTTTGTTCTTATGACCTGTCGAATTCAATTCTCGCCGCGCTGAAGCAGAGTGCGAACGAAACGCCGCTTTCCTTGGCGATAGATCCGCGTGCCATGTCGCATCCAGCCGCCGCCTTTCGCTACGTAGCGCACAGTGCCTCGCTCGGGCCGCCTGTTCTCTTCCGTGGAAACATCACCGAAGTTGCGGCCGCTGCACGGTTCTTCCGCGAAGGAACCTCGAGCATAAAGACGACCGAACACCGCCCGATGAGCGTCGCCTGTCATCGATCCGCCCATTCACCCATTTAATGTTCTCTTAACTTTTTCAATAGCCCAGATTTCATGAGCCGAACTGAATCGTTAATTTTTGCAAAACGCCCTGGCTGGCCACGCGTTTTGTCGAAAATCTCGCGCGCCGCATCGTGGATCGCCGTCATTTCATTCATGTCGAGCGCGCGAGCAAGCGACTACAGCATCGTCATCGGAAATGGCTATCAGAGCGTGTCCCGTACGCCGACGGGCGCAGGGTTCGGCTTTTTTGTTCGACGCAACGCGCAGCGGCGAAGACGCCTATTCGATCGGCCCCGGTCTGAGCTTCGGGGTTCCCATAGGCGCCGTTTCACTGACGGCCGCCGGCAAGGCGCTCTATGTCCGATCCGCCGACGGTCGAAGCGGACTGACGACGCCCATCGGCGTCATCGCCAGCCTTCGCGCGGCATCGAGGCTATCGCTCGTCGGGCGAGCGTTCTACACGCCTCGCTCGGTTTTCAACGCAGGGCTCGGTGCATACACGCAAGCCACGGCGGACGTTCGCTGGACGTACAAGCCGATCAACCTCGAGGCGGGATGGCGCTACGAAGAACTCAAGGGACGCAACGGCACGCAAAATGCCCGTTTGGCGAACGGCCCCTATATCGCGGCCGGTTTCTCTTTCTGAAGTGCTCGTCGATCGAACGAGGCAAGTGCGCGATGCATCCCGCGCCACGCCCCATCTTGTGGAAAACGCCGTTCGTCTTGTCGCATCGCACGCGGCATCGTCACGGTCGGCTCGAACAGCCGGCGATTTTGTCGTAGGCAGTCGATGAGTTCGTCCAGTATCTCGTCGGCAGTCGCCATAGGAAGCACATCGTTTCAACTCGAAGGAGCCGGACATGCTGAAGAAGGTTGCTGGTGCAATTGCCCTATCCATGTTATCGATCACTTACCCGCACGCCGAGGCCGCGCCGATGGATTCTCCGTGCCAAGCCGACGCGCATCGCGATTTGACGGATACGCTCGCCTGCTACAGGCAGACGGTGGAAAGCCAGCCGCTGAACTACACGATGACAAGCGTCGTGCAACTGCCCGGGATCGAACAGCGAACGTATCGGCTTGTTTCGCAATCGTGGGCGCCCGATCAGCTCGTGCGACCCGACACGTGGGTACACGAGGTCACGCTGTACATTCCGCAAGACGCGCTGCCGCATCGCGCACTCGTGATCGCCAATGATGGCACGCGGCACCCAAGCGATGGGGAAACGCCAAGGAGCCCAAACGATTTCCTGCCCGACACGCTGACGGATATCGCCAGAAACACGCGCACCGCGGTCATTTCGGTGAGCGATGTGCCCAATCAGCTTTTGACTTATGCGGGCGACGGCAAGCCGAAAGCGGAAGACGACAGCGTGGCGCGCAGCTGGACTCTTTTCATGCAGTCGCCGCATACGCGCGCCACGATGCCGCTGCACGTGCCCATGGCGGCGTCCGTCTGGCGCGCGATGTCGCTCGCGGAGCGCGAACTGACCACGCTCGGCATCCATCGCTTCGTCGTCTCGGGCATTTCGAAGCGGGCGTGGACCACTTGGCTTGCGCTCATCGGTGACAAGCGCATCGACGCAATCGCGCCCTTCGCGATCGATCTGCTCTCGACGCGCGCCGCGCTCGACAACATGTATCGGTCATACGGCGGAAATTGGCCGCTGGCTTTTTATCCGTATTACGCGGAGGGTATCGACCGAACGCTCGACAGCCGGGCGTTCGGCCTGCTGATGCGGATCGAGGATCCGCTTTCGTATCTCGGCACGCGCCACGGCTCGCGCCTGGCCGTGCCGAAGTACATCGTCAACGCGAGCGGCGACGACTTTTTCGTGCCGGACAATTCGCAACTCTACTTCGACAAGCTTCCCGGTGCGAAGGCGCTTCGCATGGTGCCGAATGCTTCGCACTCGGACATTCGTCGCGCCACGCGCGATTCTCTCATCCCGTTCGTCAATCGCATTCAGCACGGCAAGGCTTTGCCGCAAGTGCAGGCGATGCCGGCCGACACGAACGGCCAGACGATACTTCGGCTGCGCACGTCGGAGCAGCCGAGGCAACTGCTGTTGTGGCAAGCGGCGAATCCGCACGCGCGCGATTTCCGTTACGCGTGCGGCATCCGCTATACGTCGACGCCCGTCACGATGAACGGCGCCCCACCTCGGCGGTTGGTTCTCGATCGGCCGGCAAGCGGATGGCGAGCTTATTTCGTCGAAGCAACATTCGACGACGGGTTCGTCGCAACGAGCCAGACGTATATTCTCGGCGACGGCTACCCGAGCACGGCACCTCCGCCCATCGGCGATAGCTGCCGGACATTGCCCGGCCGCGATACGCGTTCATGATTTCAGCGCCGAGCGGCGGAAGCAGTTGTCGATCGACATTCGCTGACCGCCGCTCGTCGTGCGCTGCCTGACGCGCTACCAGCTATACGACGCGCCTGCGCCCCACGTCGTCGACGCCGCACTGATGCCCGCTCCCAGCCGGACCTTCAGATTCTGTCCGATGCGAGCCGACGCGCCGACGGCAACGGCCTGATATCCGAGATAGCCGCCCGTCCCGATGCCGATCGAGAAAGTCTTGCCGGCGTCGACGTCCGGAATCATTGCAAGCGCGGTAGCGGCCGCGATGCCGCTGTACGCATAACGGGCGACCTCACGCAATTGCCGGAAATTGACGGCGTCGGTGTCGTGCCATCCATTGGCCACGTTGGTGACGTTGCGCTCACCGCCATCCGAACCCACCGAAACCGAGTTGTCGCGGTCCGCGATCGACCCTTGGCCGAGCGCGACCGAGTTCGAGCCCGTCGCCTGCGAGCCGGCGCCCAACGCCATGCTGTGCTCACCCGTCGCCGACGCATTGGCTCCGAGCGCGATGCTTTGATTGCCCTGTGCCGCAGCATTCCCGCCGATTGCGACGCCTTGATTCCCCGACACGTTTGCGTTCCAGCCATTCGCGACGCCCTGCGAGCCGGTAGCCTGGGCGCCCGCGCCCAGTGCGGTGCTCTGATGGCCCGTTGCGGCCGCATTGACGCCGTTCGCCGTGCTGCCACTGCCCGTCGCCTGTGCGCCCTGGCCCGTCGCCGTGCTCGAGTCGCCCGACGCGGTGGCGTTCTGGCCGGTTGCCGTGCTGTTGTCGCCCGTCGCTTGCGAACCTTGGCCCGTCGCCGTGCTCGCATCGCCCGATGCGGTAGCGTTCTGGCCGGTTGCTGCGCTATTGCTACCCGTCGCTTGTGAACCCTGGCCCGTCGCCGTGCTCGAATTGCCCGACGCGGTGGCGTTCTGGCCGGTTGCCGTGCTGTTGTCACTCGTCGCCTGCGAACCTTGGCCCGTCGCCGTGCTCGAGTTGCCCGACGCCGTGGCGTTCTGGCCCGTCGCCGTGCTGTTGTCACTCGTCGCTTGCGAACCTTGGCCCGTCGCCGTGCTCGATTCACCCGATGCCGTGGCGTTCTGGCCGGTTGCTGCGCTGTTGTCGCCCGTCGCCTGCGCCCCCTGGCCCGTCGCCGTGCTCGATTCGCCCGATGCAGCGGCGTTCTGGCCGGTTGCCGTACTGTTGTCGCCGATCGCTTGCGAACCCTGGCCCGTCGCCGTGCTCGAATCGCCCGACGCGGTGGCGTTCTGGCCGGTTGCCGTACTGTTGTCGCCCGTCGCTTGCGAACCCTGCCCCGTCGCCGTGCTCGAATCACCCGACGCCGTGGCGTTCTGGCCGGTTGCCGTACTCTTGTCGCCCGTCGCTTGCGAATCCTGCCCCGTCGCCGTGCTCGAATCGCCCGACGCGGTGGCGTCCTGGCCAGTTGCCGTACTGTTGTCGCCCGTCGCTTGCGAACCCTGCCCCGTCGCCGTGCTCGAATCACCCGACGCCGTGGCGTTCTGGCCGGTTGCCGTGCTGTTGTCACTCGTCGCCTGCGAACCCTGGCCCGTCGCCGTGCTCGAATCGCCCGACGCGGTGGCGTTCTGGCCGGTTGCCGTACTGTTGTCGCCCGTCGCTTGCGAACCCTGGCCCGTCGCCGTGCTCGAATCGCCCGATGCCGTGGCGTTCTGGCCGGTTGCTGCGCTGTTGTCGCCCGTCGCCTGCGCCCCCTGGCCCGTCGCCGTGCTCGATTCACCCGATGCGGTGGCGTCCTGGCCGGTTGCCGCGCTGTTGTCGCCCGTCGCTTGTGACCCTTGCCCCGTTGCCGTGCTCGAATCGCCCGACGCGGTGGCGTCCTGGCCAGTTGCCGTGCTGTTGTCGCCCGTCGCTTGCGAACCCTGGCCCGTCGCCGTGCTCGATTCACCCGATGCGGTAGCGTCCTGGCCGGTTGCCGTACTGTTGTCGCCCGTCGCTTGCGAACCCTGGCCCGTCGCCGTGCTGTTGCTACCTGTCGCTTGCGAGCCTTGACCCGTCGCCGTGCTCGAGTCGCCCGACGCAGTAGCGCCCTGGCCAGTTGCCGCGCTGTTGTCGCCCGTCGCTTGTGACCCTTGCCCCGTTGCCGTGCTCGAATCGCCCGACGCGGTGGCGTTCTGGCCAGTTGCCGTGCTGTTGTCGCCCGTCGCTTGCGAACCCTGGCCCGTCGCCGTGCTACTGCCGCCCGTCGCTTGCGAACCCTGCCCCGTCGCCGTGCTGTTGCTACCCGTCGCGTGCGAACCCTGGCCCGTCGCCGTGCTATTGCCGCCCGTCGCTTGTGAACCTTGACCCGTCGCCGTGCTCCGATCGCCCGTCGCCTGGGACCCTTGTCCGGTTGCCGTGCTCTGGCTGCCCGTCGCCTGCGCATTGTTACCCAGCGCGGTGCTTTGCGAGCCCGATGCGTTCGATCCCTGTCCTACCTCGACACTCTGCGCCCCCGACCCTTCATGGAGTGCCTGTGCAACGCTCGGCGCAGACCATGCTGCAAGAAGAAGCGTGATGAGCGCCGCACGCTGCGTCATGATGCCTCGCGAAGACTTCCGCCGTCCTCGACGGCTTGCCTTACCATTTCCACGTCGATCAATCTTGTATTCCAAAACTCAATCCTTTAGTGTTCCTGAATTATCAAAAACGTCGATTTACCCAATTCCATGCATTGCTTGATTGGATGACCGAACGGCCCGGCGATGCAGAGGCATCACACCATCTCGCGGCTACGCCACCGAAGTCGCTCAGGCGCGACACGCCATTCGCAATTCACGCGCATCGAATGAGGTAGCCGCTGGCAGCAACGCATGTGACGCGCGCGGCGTGTCCCGCCACCGCGGGGCGCTCGACGGTATCGCCATGGCCACATCGCCCCGCCTCTGCAACGCATGCGCCAATACAATTCGCATAACTCAACGAAATGCGGGCTTCGAAATCTCTCGGCCCAGGGCTTTTCAGTATCGGAGGGGAACTCAATATCTCTTTCGAACGCCACGCGGCGTGCTTCCGGCACTCCGATTTCTTCACCCAAAAAGGTCAGAACCGATCAATCGCATCATAGCGACAGAAATTTGGCGACGACATAAGACAAGTTCGGTTTTGGATCAGGTCAATTGTCCTGACTAACCCGCATCATTCATTCTTCGTACGTAGGGCAAATCGAGTCACGTCCGCTCTCTCATCGTCGATTCCCTGCAGACGAGGGACACCTGCCCCCATCTCGACGAATGCCATCTTTCGAACCCGTCCGATCGTTTTACGCAGCAGGACGTGAGAGACTTTTTCCCGATGACGGCGAGAAGCCGTTCGATGCCTCGAATACGAGTTGCTGCTGGCGTTGATCGCAGAATCCCGAATGGCATGCATGAGTCCTGCATCATGAATACACCCCTATCGACGCATTCCCCAAACTTCAAATCGCTTGTTCGCCGCCTGGCAGCGCGCCTCCACGCTCTCGTCACGACGCGAAATTGCCGCGACCTTCTCGCTTGGAAGACGCGCAAAGAACTGGAGCGCCTGCTGCCCACCGGCACGCCAATGACACAAGTCGGCTGGCGTCTCGGCCCGCCTCATCAGGCTATCGAGCATCCGGGAGGCTACGTCACGTGGATTTTTCTGAGCGATGGGCAGTGGCTTCGCGAACCCGGCCGACTTCTGATGTGGAGCGGTCAAACTCGTTCGTTGAAGTTGACCTTCGATCGCGAGCAGATCCTTACTCAAATGCAGCTTGATTGACGTGCGCGCACGCAGCCGCGAGGCCGCATCAGATAATCGATGCTTCAACCGCTCTTCGTTCGAAGACGAAGCCATTCAAGCAATTCCGGGAATGCCAGTCGAACAAGCGCGCCAACCGCGCAACCGACGCTCCCGGACTCAGGCGCGGCAACTGACGCGCGCAACGATCGCATCCGGTTGCATGCCTGACCCGGCCGGAAACGAATCGCCGCGTTCATTTCGCCGATGCGCAATGCGTCGGATCATCGCGCGACGTCAAGGTTTTCGCCCGGCTGATCGCCCTAGCGCCGACGCTTTTCGGCGCAATACACCCACGGCCCGTCACACCGCAGAGGATTTCGATATCCATGTCGATCAGTCAAACGCGCATCTGGATGTTCGGTTTCGTGATCGCTTTCATGCTCGCGATGTCGGGCCCGCTCACGCATACGCTCCAGAAAACGGTCGACATCGACAAGCAAAGGAATCACGCACCTGAAGAAACGGCGACATCCGACACCGAGTCCGCGGAGCAGCCGATCGCGTCCGAGGCTCACCAGGCACAAACGCTTCCTCGCATCGATCCGGCTCGATCTCCCGCGGATCATTTCGATGAACTACCGATGCATCTTGCCAGCATCGGCGGCAACGAGCCGTTGCCGAGCGGTCCGCTTCCTCCCGGCCCGCTACCCGATACGAGTTTCTCTCCTTTTCCATTTCAGCGCGGCGTCGATGCGGCCGTTCACACCGGCCCGCCGATACCCGCACCGTCCTCGTTGACGCAAGCGAGCATCGATGCGCACACACGTGCCGATACGTCGCTCGATCCCGGCACGCCGCAGCCGGGCGAAGCCGCCGGCATGCCGCTCTCCTTCTACGCCGACATGGTCGAGCAAGCCATGAACCGAACAGCGCATGACGCGATCACGCTCGCGAAACTCGACCCGGATGCGACGCCGCTCCCGGACATGCAGGCGGAACCGCATGACCGCTCCGCCGGCACGCATGCGCCGATTTTCTATGCCGACATGTTGGCCGCATCGATACACGTGTCGATCGCGAACGATCGGATGCCGTCTGCACCGCCTCTATTGACGCAACGGGCGATCGATATCGCGTGGACGAAACTGTTCGCCCGCGAACTCCCTGCGGCGACAATGCCGCCTGCTCCGACGCCGCGCGTCGCATCGGTTGATGCAACACTGCAAGCGGAGCCGTTCGATCTGGCGCAATGGAACGCACCGGACGATGCCCATTCCGATTTGCCTCCATTCGAGCTGGATGGGCAACACGACGTCGCTCCGCCGTACTCGCCCGCCGATACGTTGTCATCCAGCACTCCGCCGATAAACACGGATTCCCCTCCGGATACGCGCGTCGCGCGAGTCGAAGCGATACGCGCCACCGACTTCGAATCCGCTGACGGGCACGCCGCGGCTCTCTGCAGCCGGCCGCTCGGAGCCGACGAACGGCCCATGGAGGGGCACGCTATCGGCTTGAGCGGGTCCGGAATGGAGATGCTCGTCATGGAGCAGTTTGCATCGTCGGCGCGCGCCGCGTCCGACTATGCGCGCGAATGCATTCATGATCGCCCAACCGCGTTCGTCAATTCGCTTGCGTTGCCACGGCCGTCGGATCACTTCGATTCGAGCGAAGATGCATCGCGGATCACGTTTCTTCCCCGATTCGCGAACGATCCGTTCCAGAGCGCCTTTTCGATGCCGGACGATACGCTAACGCACTGGGAATCGCCGTACAGCGGCGACTTCGCGTTAACGCACAACAGAGAACCATCCGCGCATCGCGAGCGCGACGCCGATGTCCGGCATCGGGTCCGCTCTTGCGGCCGCGAAGATCGAACAGGCAACCGCAGTGGCATCGCAACAGCAAATTCAGACCGATCCGATTGATTGGTGTTTCTTGTTCGCGCAAGATCAATTGCGGTTCACTTCCGGGTTGAAGTGACCGTGCCGAGGGTAAGCGCTCGCCCTCGGCCGTTTCCATCCGTTTGCCCTCACGCCCGTTGGGCGTGAGGGTTTTTTTGCGACTTGGCCCTGCCGCACGTGCGGCGTCACGCACGCGCCGACACAGGCTCGAGGTGGGATATCGCGTGAAGCTTCTACAAAGCGCACGATGTCGGGAAAATCGAATTCGTCCGATTTTCATGCGCTTCATTTTCATTCAGAGTAAAACTCCGTGCACCGTAAGGTCACGGTACGCTCGTTGTCTCTAGCTTTCCCCGCGTCTTCGCAAGGAGCGCGGGGATTTTTTTCGTCAGTCATGCGGCCGCTTGCAGCGCAGCGAACCATGCCGGCGCCGCTCATGGCATCTCGACGACCGCGCAGCATCTCGAAGTGATTCAATGCGACGGCGCGAAACGTCGGCGATACGACTGGAATCCGCTATGGGTCGTCGCATTCGCCTCGCGCGCCGAGCAACTCGCTGCCCCCCCCGCACGCGTCGCCCATCACCGCGCATCGCGCGCAACGACTGTCGGCACTTTGAAATGTGCCTTTCATGCGCCTGTACGCGCGCCCCGGAATGGCAAACGATAAGCAAAACCGATCGGCTCTGTCGAAAATCCGTCTTGGACGCCACGAGCCGCGGCGGGCACAATCTCGACCGTTGCAATCGAATGAAACCCTAATCCTTCATGCCGAGTTTTCGTGGCGCCTGCCTCAACCTGATGTGCGTGGCCATGTTCGCGAATAAAAAGGAAAAGGCGCGCACCCGTGCTTGAAATACCTGCTGGAATCGCCTCTTGCGTGTGGGACCTTTTTGCCACACGGCCCTCTCCCCTGCGCCGCGACGCGAGTCGCGAGCTGGCGCGGCTCGAAACGAAGCGTGGTTGTCCCGATCCGACGCACCCGCACGGCCACCGTTGCGTCATCACCTTCCGTGCCTTCAAAGGAATTCGACGTGTCGCATGCCTCAGTCGCGCCGCTTCGCTCGCGCGATCCATTATCGATCGATCACAGAAAACTGTTTTTCTCGATTAGCACTTTTATCGCAGCCGCACTTGTGCTGCTGATCTCGTTCACGGTCAGCTTTCCTCGCCCATGGTGGGCGCTGCTCACCGTGTACGTGACCGCGCAACCGATGGCGGGCGCATTTCGCCCCAAGGTGCTCTATCGCCTCGCGGGCATCGCCGCAGGCGCGATGGTCGCGATCGTCGTCGCGCCCAACCTGCAGAACTCGCCGCTGCTGCTCGTGCTGTGTCTCGCGCTGTGGATCGGGTTCTGCATCTATCTCGCGGTGCTCGACCGCACGCCGCGCGCGTTCCTGTTCCAGATGGCCGCGTTCAGCTCGGCCGTCATCTGTCTTCCGTACCTCGACGATCCGGCGGACATCTTCATCACCGCGATATCCCGCGTCGAGGAGATGACCGTGGCCATCCTGTGCGTGACGGTCGCGCACATGGTCCTGCGGCCCGCCGGCGTGCGGCCCGTCATTCACGAGCGCGCGCTCTCCTTTCTCGACGACGCATGCCGCTGGACCGCCGAAGCGTTCGGCACGCATCACGCGCGGCTCGAGCACGAGCATCGCCGCAAGCTCGCCGCCGACGTCGTCGAGCTCGGCATGATCGCGATGAACCTGCCGTTCGATCAGCGCTTCGCGCTCGCGACGCGCGAGACCGTGACGGCGCTTCAGCATCGGCTCGCGGCGCTGTTGTCGATTGCGTCCGCGGCCGCCAACCGGCTCGACCGGCTGCGCTCGCTGAATGCGGTCGACGCGGAAACGGCGGCGCTGATCGATTCGCTGATCGTCGATCTGCGCGCGTCGCAGGAAGTCGGCGACGCGCTCGACATCGACCTCGCGTCCCGCTGCCGCGCGCTCGCCGCGAAGCGTCTGCGCGACCCGGCCTGGACGTCGCTGCTCGCGGCGAGCCTGTTTGACCGCACGGCCGACTTCATCGACACGCTGCACGCCGCGCGCAGCCTCGTGCGCACCTTCGGCGACAGCGACGTCGAGCTGGAGCGACACGCACGGCTCGTCGACGGCGCGCACCGCTTCCGTCTCGCTCGCGATCACGGCCTCGCGCTGCTCGCCGGCGCGGCAACGACGACGGCCATCATGATCTATTGCGCGGTGTGGATCTTGCTCGCATGGCCGAGCGGCTCGGCAACAGCCGCGTTCGCCGCGCTCGTCACCTGCTCGTTCGCGGCGCAGGACGATCCCGCGCCGGCGATCGGCCGCTACCTCGTCGCGACGCTCACGACGTTTCCGCTCGCCGCGCTGTACCTGTTCGTGATCCTGCCGCGCGTCGACGGCGCGGGCATGCTGATCCTGACGCTCGCCCCCGCGTTCCTGTGGATGGGCTACATCCAGGCCGATCCCGCGCGCAGCGCGCGCGCGCTGCCGATGTTCTCGTGCTTCATCGTCGCGATGGGTTTTCTCGATCGCTTTCAGGCGGACTTCGCGACGTTCGTCAACACGGGGCTCGCGCAGGTCGGCGGCATCGTCACCACGCTCGTCGTGACCAAGCTGTTCCGTTCGGCCAGCACGCGCTGGACCGCGTACCGGATCGTGCGCCAGAACTGGGCCGAGCTCGCGCAGATGGCCGATCCTCGCGAGGCGCTCGACGCGCAAGCGTGGACCGCGCGCGCGGTGGACCGCCTCGGCCAAGTGGCGTCCCGCGTGGCGCTGGCGGACCCCGGCGACGCGCTGCACGCGGTCGACGGGCTGAGCGACCTGCGCATCGGCCGCAACATCATCCAGGTGCGGCAGCGCATCGGCCGCGGCAGCGCGCGCACGCGCCACGCGATCGAGCGCGCGCTCGGCGAAGTCTCGAATCTGTATCGCGCGAGAGCCGACGCGTCGCTCCCCGTCCCGGCTTCGGCGCCGCTGCTGCGCGCGCTCGACCTCGCGATCCATTCGGCCGCGCACGACCCGGCGGGCCGCGACGACGCCACGCTGCTCGCGCTCGTCGGCATGCGATGCAATCTGTTGCCCAACGTTCAACCGATCGAAGGCGGCGCGCGATGATCGAGGAAATCCATATTTTCGGCATCTACATGCCGTCCGCGCTCGCGTGGGCGATCGCCGCGCTGATTCTCACGTTCCTGCTGCGCGGAATGCTGCTTCGCCTGCCGTTGCGTCTGTTCCTCTGGCAGCCCGCGCTGCTCGAGCTGGCCGCGTTCTTTCTCCTTTGGCTGGGTATCGCTCGCCTCGCCGACGCATTTCTCCCACGCGGGATTCTCTCCTGACATGAAGCGAACCATTCCTCTGCTGCGCACCTGCCTGACGGCCGCGATCCTCGTGACGATCCTCGGCGCGATCTACGCGCTGTGGATCCGCTATCAGATCGAGCCGCTCACGCGCGACGGCAAGGTGCGCGCCGATGTCGTGCCGATCGCCCCCGACGTCGGCGGCCTCGTGACCGACGTGCGGGTTCACGACAACCAGAAGGTCACGAAAGGGCAGGTGCTGCTCGTGATCGATCCGTCCCGCTACCGGATCGCGCTCGAACACGCGCAAGCCGATCTCGCGAGCCAGCAGGCGGAACTCGACGAAGCCGTTCGCGAAGACCGCCGCAATCGCGCGCTGCCGGACGTCGTCGCGACCGAATCCACCGAGCAAGGCGCGACTCGCGTCGAAAAGCTGCGCGCCGCCGTCGCGCAGGCCCGCGCCGCGCGCGACCTCGCCGCGCTGAATCTCGAACGCACCCGCGTGCGCGCGCCCGTCGACGGCACCGTCACGAACGTCGGCCTGCTGCCCGGCGTCTACCTGAGCGCCGGCAAGGGCGCGATGGCGCTCGTGAACGATCGGTCGCTGCGCGTCGAAGGCTATTTCGAGGAGACCAAGCTGCCGGCGATTCACGTCGGCGACCCGGCGAGCGTCTATCTGATGGGCATCGCGAGCGAGATTCGCGGACACGTGCAAAGCATCGCGGGCGGCGTCGAAGACCGCGAGCGCGCGGGCGGCGCCGCGCAGCTCGCGAACGTGAATCCGGCATTCACGTGGGTTCGCCTCGCGCAGCGCATTCCGGTGCGCGTCGCCATCGATTCGGTTCCGCCCGGCCTGCGGCTCGTGCCGGGGCAAACCGCCTCGGTCGAGATTCACGCCCGTGCGGGCGACGTCACGGTGCGCCGGAGCCTGCCATGGTGAGCGCCGCAGCGAAAGCCGCCGCCGCCGTGCTCTGCGTGGCGCTCGCCGCGTGCGCGGAGGTCGGCCCGGACTATCGGATTCCGCCCGGCGCGCTCGTCAACGCGCCCGCGGCGAACCGGCCGTTCGTCGCCGGCGCGTCGGGCGCGTCGGGCGCGAAGGTCGCGTCGGGCGAGCCGCTGCCCGATCGCTGGTGGCGGCTCTTCGACGATCCGGCGCTCGACGGGCTCGTCGAAAAGGCGCTCTCCGGCAACGTCGATCTCCGGGTTGCCGAAGCGAATCTCGCGCGCAGCGACGCGCTGCTCGCGGCCGCGCGCACGGCCCGCGAACCCAGCATCGCGGCGGACGCGTCGACGAACTACACGCAGCAATCCGCGCAATCCGTACTGTCGCACGTCGAGCCGCCGCGACACGAGATCTACAACATCGGCTTCACTGCGAGCTACGATCTGGATCTCTTCGGCGGAATACGCCGCGGCATCGAGGCGGCGTCCGCCGACCGCGAGGCCGTCGCCGCGGCGCGCGATCTCGCGCGCGTGAACGTCGCCGCGGAAGTGACGCGCGCCTACTCGGATCTGTGCAACGCAGGCAATCAGCTCGATATCGCGCGGCGATCGATCTCGGTGCAGGAGCGGCGTCTCGCGCTCACGCGCCAACTGGTCGCGCACGGACGCGCGCCATCGTTCGAACAGCGGCGCGACGAAGGCGCGGCCGACAGCAGCCGCGCGCAACTCGCGCCGCTCGAGGCGCGCAGGCTGAACGCGGCGTTTCGCCTGGCCGCGCTGACCGGGCAGCCTCCGGAAAACTACGATCGCGCGCTGCTTGCCTGCCGCACGCCGCTCTCGCTCGCCGCGCCGATCCCGACCGGCGACGGGCGCGCGCTGCTCAAGCGCCGTCCCGACGTGCGCGCGGCCGAGCGGCGCCTGGCGGCAGCGACGGCGCGAATCGGCGTCGAGACGGCGGCGCTCTATCCGGACATCAAGCTCGGCGCGAGCATCGGCTCGACCGGCGGCGCAGCGAGCTTCTTCACGCCGCTCACGAATCGCTTCGCGATCGGCCCGATGGTGACATGGGATCTGCATCGAAACGCGATACGCGCGCGCATCGAAGCCGCACGGGCGGACAGCCGCGCGAGCCTCGCGCACTTCGACGCGACGGTGCTCGCCGCGCTGCGCGAAACCGAAACCGCGCTCGAGACCTATGCGGGCGCGCTCGAACGGCTGCGGCGCCTCGAAGCGTCGCGCGACGCCGCACGCGCGGTGATGGAGCGAACCGACGAGTTGCGGCGAGGCGGCAAGGTCGGCGGGCTCGTCGCGCTCGACGCCGAGCGCGGCTGGCTCGCCGCGCAAGCCGCCGTCGCCGCCGCGCAGCGCGAAGTCAACGACGATCAGATCGCGACGTTCCTCGCACTCGGAGGCGGCTGGCAGTAATGGAATCGGACATGATGGCAGCGCGAAGCGCGAAGTTTTATGATCACCTGTGCGACGACGCCGCAACCGGCGTGTCGGACCGCAGCGCCGCCGGCGCGCCGGCCGATGCGCGCCGCGCGAGCGACATGCCCGGCGACGCCGCTGCCGACGGCCGCCGGCCGCCCCGAACAATCCCGCGAAGCGCAACGGCGCGCGAAGCGCAGGATGTCGACCCACCAGAAAGGCACGCCCAGCGATTGATCCGGCGGAATATGAAATCCATGCAACGCAACCCGCTTCTGCGAAACATCTGCTATCTGCTCGCGGTCGACGAGCATCGCAATTTCACGCGCGCGGCCGAGGCGCTCAGCATCTCGCAATCGGCGCTGTCGCAGAAAATTCGCCAGCTCGAAGACGAGCTCGGCGCGCAGTTGTTCGACCGCAGCGGGCGCGTGGTCCAGCTGACCGATTTCGGCGGCGTCTACCTCGAATACGCGCGCCGCGCGCACAGCGATCTGCTCACCGCGCAGCGCGCGCTGAACGACGTGCACGATCTGTCCCGCGGACAACTGCGGATCGGATTCACGCCGACGTTCACCGAATATCTGATCGCGCCGGTGATCGAGCACTTCCACGAGCGCTATCCCGGCATCGTCATCGAGATGACCGAAATGTCGCTCGACGCGGTCGAGACCGCGCTCGGCGACGACCAGGTCGATCTCGCGTTCGGGTTCGTCGACGTACGCTCCGACGAGATCGAAGCCGAGGCGCTGTTTCCGGAGCGCTTGATGCTGGTGGCCGGCGCCACGCATCCGCTCACCACGCAGCGCGATCCGATCACGCCGGATCAGCTCGCCGAGACGCCGCTCGCGCTGCTGACGACGAGCTTCGTTTCGCGCTTCTACATCGACAGCTACTTTCAGTCGTACGACATGAAGCCCAATGTCGCGCTGCAGGCGAATTCGATCAGCGCGGTGCTCAAGATCGTGCGTCGCGGCAAGATCGCCACGATCCTGCCCGGCACCATCGAGTTCGAACATCGCGATCTGCAGTACGTCCCGCTCGATCCGCCGTTCCCGGTGCGCACCGTCGCGCTGCTGCGGCGCAAGGGCGCGTACCGCACTGTCGCCGCGACGGCGTTCGCCGCCAGCGTTCGCGCGCTGCTCGACGACGGCAGCTTGTCGTCGCTGCGCACGATGACGAAGCGCGACGATTCTTGACGTCGCGCGCGATCGCCAACGCGCGTTCATCGCGCGCGGCGGCGATGCCGACGTGACGCACCGGCGGCGCGGCGCGCCGTCAATCCTTGTCAGGCCATTCCCATGTCATTCATTCACGACCGAAACGCCACGATGCGCGCGGCGCAAACCGCGCTTCCGGCAAGCCACGATGCATCCGGCTCGACGACGGCGGCTGCGCGTTCGACCGAGCCCGCATCCCCCGCGCGCAAGAACAAGGTGCGCGTGCTCATCTCGATCGATCCGGATTTGCTGGCGGCCGTCGATGCGCTGGCTCGGCGCAAGGGGCTCAGCCGCGCCGGGACGATGTCGCTCGCGTGTGCGGATTTCGTCGGACGCGACCGGCAGGAATCGGCTTGACGATCGGATCGGGCGCGTGGGCAAGCGGGCGATCTGCCGTCGTGGCCTGCCGTCGCGCGTAGCTTCGCGCGGGAATTTCAACCGCGCCATTGCGCGAGTGCATGCCGCGATGAAATGAGAAATTCGAATGCCGCGCACTCGCGCGCGGCGGCTTGTCGCGGATAGCAACGCCGATATCGGCTCGATATCGCTCAAGCGTTTTGAACGCGGTCGACGATTGCCGGCGCAATACTATCCAGGGCCGCGAATCCCATTTTTTCCGTCCCTGCGAGGCAATTGGCCAGCCGATCCGAACATCGAAAACAAATCAATAACAAAACATCAATTCTTCTTGAAAGAAAATAAAAGGATGATCGCTTTGCCTTATCGACAGGATCGGAAATTCGCCTTGGACACGATCGCAAATCTCCTTCATCCTTTCACTGTCGATTCTCGCTGAATCGATTACGCGAAACGCCTGCCACGCCGGCCATCGCGCCGGCTTCGCACGCATTTTCCCGGGATTTTACGAAGGGAACCCGACAAGCGCCAAGGCGCCTTCACGCAACCTTCGGCAAGGGAATTCCGCGATTCGTCAGCACCGAATCGATTGGAATATCGACTCGATTATTGAATTGGAAATCCTAAATGTTCAAGCAAACTCTCGTAAGCATCGCCGTCGCGCTCACCGCATTTTCCGGCATCCCGACGAACGCATCCGCTCAACAGGCGCAATCCGCCGCCCATGCTGAATCGGGCGCCGCCGCGGGCGGAGGCGCGCACGCCTCCGACACGGCCTATACGGCACAGCTCGCCGCACGCTCGAGTGCAACCGGCGGCAATATCGATCACGTCGGCTCCGCGGCGAAGGCAGCCGTTCCCGTCGGCAACGCGCCTGCGGGCCGCGACATCGCGCCGGAGCTGCAATGCGTCGGGCCGGTGAGCTTCTGCAACCCGTACTTCGGCAGCTGATGCCGTTCGTGATGCTTACCGGTTCGCCGAGATGAGCGCCTCATGCGACGCGGGTGCGCCGAAGCGCGCCCGCCCTCCGATGTCCCGGCGCATGCGCGCTCCCACACGACGGGCGCTCGCGTCGCCCCGCATGTCCGCACCCGCAACCGGTGGTCCGGTTCCGTCCGCCTGCCGATCACGCGCATACGCCGATCATCCGGCACGCGAAACAAGCCGGCGCGCGGAAATCGCCCGCCGCACCGCGATCGCATCGGACGACATCGGCGACTACCCAAGAAGCGCAGCCACGCCATGCGTTACCTCGCTTGCGATGGGCTGATCGTCACGCACCGCGTGAGACGGCCCCGCTCGCCCCCTCCCGGTCCTCCGCGCGATCCGCGATGACGGCGCAACGCGCGGTCGCCGCGGCCGCGACGTCGGCAGCTCCGCTGCAGACCCCGCCGGCGTGCGCCGCACGCGCCGTCGTCACATGAAGGCGGATGCGCCTGCCGAACCGCCGCGCCCCCCCTTCCCAACGCACTCCACTTTTCGAGAGCCACCGTGAACCACCTATTCAGTGCGATGCGAGTCTTTCTCAAGGTTGCCGAAACACATCACTTCTCGCATGCGGCGAACCAGTTGAACCTCTCGCCGTCGCTGGTGACGCGCTATGTCGGCGATCTCGAATCGCACCTCGGCGTCAAGCTGCTGCAACGCTCGACGCGCAAGACCGTCCTGACCGAAGTCGGCGTGCGTTATGCGGAGGGCTGCCGCGCGCTGCTCGCGAATCTCCACGAGATCGAATCGCGCGCGACGCACGAATCGAGCGCGATCGCGGGCGATCTGCATGTCGTCGCACTCGACAGCATCACGTCGCCGGAGCTGGCCGGACTGTTCGCCGAATACCAGTCACGCCACCCCGACGTATCGCTGCGCATCACGCAAACCGATTCGGAAGTCGATCTGCTCGGCGGCGGATTCGATGTCGGCATCGTAGCGGATACGATGATCACGTCGGTATCGCTCGTGTCGCGCACGCTGATTCACGCGCCGCTTGTCGCCGTCGCGTCGCCCGGCTATCTGCTGCAAGCGCCGCCGCCCGCGCGGCCGGCGGACCTCGCCCGCCACCGGATCATCGGGCTCGCCGCCGGCGCGCGGACTTATCGGTGGACGGGCAAGAACAACGCGGTCGACACCACTCAGATCGACACGCCGATCACCGTCAATAACGCGCCGATGCAGCGGCAACTCGTGCTGGCGGGCGGCGGCATCGGGCTGCTGCCCGAGTACCTCGTCGCGAACGATCTGCGCATCGGCACGCTGACGCGGCTGCTCGGCGACTATCGAATCGCCAACGACGGCGTCACGATATCGCTCGTGTACCCGGGCCGGGAATTCCTGCCCGGCAAGGTTCGCGCCTTCGTCGATCTGGCCGCCGCCCGCTTCAAACTGCCGATGATTTCGGTGCCGCGCACCGTCGGCAGGGTGGATATGAGCGTCGCGTGAGCGACGGGGCGAATGTTCGATCGTGTTGCCGCTCGAATGCTCGAATGCTCGAATGCCCAGCAGCATAACCGCTTGGTCGCTTGACCGATCGGGCGCTTGAGCGCTTGACTGCGGGCACGATCGCATAGGCGCACGGTCCGAATCGCTTCGTCGACACACCGGATCGCCGCAACGTCGGCCACCTTTTCGACGTGAAGGGGCTGTCCGCCGCGCATATCGGCGACGACGCCGAGCCGTATTCGCATCCGGATGCGCCCCCCAAGGCTGACGCGCGCGATTCGGTATTCGCGATCGCGAGCCGCCGCTCCCATCGCCGCGCGCAAGCTCAACGCATTCGGTTCCGCCGTCGTTATCCGTGCAGCGTTCCTCTTCGCGACACACAGTCGTCGTCGAGCGCCGTCGAACGAATGTTGCGACGGCGCGACAAGACACGCTCCGCTTCCCCGCTTCGTGGCGGCACGCGATCACCGCTGCGCCCGCCCCGCCGCATTTCCGCGCGTTTGTGGCGATTTTGTGAACCAGTCCCGTCAATCATGCAATGGAGTTGCCTCCGTCCGTGATCGTCAACGCCGCTTCCGCGTTCCTATACTTGCGCCGATTTTCATCGCAGCCCACACGCAGGAGCCCTTCCGTGAAAAAACCGCTTCTCGCCGGCGCCACCGCCGCCGCCCTGTTCGCGCCGCTCGCTCACGCGCAGCGTTCGGTCACGCTATACGGTCTGATCGACGCCGGCCTCATGTACACCAACAACGCGGGCGGCGCCTCGCAATGGCGCGCGACGAGCGGCACGATCAACGGCAGCCGCTTCGGCTTGCGCGGCGTCGAGGATCTCGGCGGCGGCATCAAGGCGCTGTTCTTGCTCGAGAACGGCTTCAACGCGAACAACGGCACGCTCGGTCAGGATGGCAAAATATTCGGCCGCCACGCCTACATGGGACTGAGCGGCAACGGCTACGGCACGCTGACGCTCGGCCGGCAATACGACACGATGGTCGATTTCGTCGCGCCGCTGTCGGCGAGCGCTGGCGACTTCGGCGACACGGACTTCGCCCATCCATTCGACAACGACAACCTGAACCACTCGCTGCGCATCGATAACGCGGTGAAATACACGAGCGACCATTACGCGGGCGTCAAATTTGGCGCGCTGTACGGGTTCTCGAACGCGGCGAACTTCGCCGACAACCGCGCATACAGCCTCGCCGCGAGCTACGGCAACGGGCCGCTCAAGCTGGCCGGCGCCTACCTGCAAATCGACGGCTCGAAAGGCACGACTGGCGCGAGCCCCGGCGCGGTCGACGCCGTCGAGGCGAAAGGCTTGAGCCAGGGCGGCTGGCTGACCGGCTCGAAGCGCATGCGCTCGTATGGCGGCGGCGTCAACTACACGCTGGGCTCGGCCGTCGTCGGTTTCGTCTATACCCGCTCACGATATGACGATTCCGGTTCGTTCGGCTCGACGGGCGAGATCCGCTTCGACAACTACGAAGCAAACCTCCGCTATGCGATCACGCCGGCGTTCGGCGTCGGCGGAGCTTACGTGTACACCGGCGGCCACGTGTCGGCCTCGGACAGCAGACACGACGCGGCCCCGGCGTGGCAGCAGGTCGACTTGCAGGCCGTCTACAAGCTGTCGCGCGTCACCGACATCTATGCGGAAGCGATGCATCAGCACGCATCTGGCCGAGGCTACCGCGCGTT
Source organism: Burkholderia thailandensis E264 (assembly GCF_000012365.1). Lineage (NCBI taxonomy): Bacteria > Pseudomonadati > Pseudomonadota > Betaproteobacteria > Burkholderiales > Burkholderiaceae > Burkholderia > Burkholderia thailandensis. The sequence goes on along the minus strand of NC_007650.1, from coordinate 113,039 downwards.
CATCAACGGCTCCGGCGGCGCATCGGGCACGCCGAACCAGATCGTCTGCACGGTCGGCATGCGCACACGCTTCTGAACGCCGAGCACGAATGCGGCTTATCGGCCCCCACCAAGCGCGGCGGGCCGCAACCACGCCGTGTGCCGTGTGCCGCACGTCGCGTGCGTCGCGCGCCGCAACTGATACGCACGCGTTTGCGGCAGCGCGGTTCCGCTTGCGAGTCCGCGCTTATGCGTTCCGCAGGCCGATACGCAGCCACGCGACGCTTTCCCATCGCCGGCGGGCATTCAATCGCGCCGGCCCGCGCACCGCCGCGAAACCAGCGCATGCACCGCCCGCGCCCGCCTTCGCCGCGTTCCGCCGTTACATGTTTCGGATGGCTGATCGAACCCGACCTGCGGCGCGTGGCGGGGCCTTCGTCGAGCGCATGTCGCACGACATCGAAGCTCGGACATCCGGTCCCCTTCTTTCTGGAAAACAACTCACCACGAATCGGGATTTATCCGGCGCGCGGCGCTGCGTAGACTTGGGACATCGGTTCGAACGACGCCGCGCGTGCCGAGTAGAGCCGAAACGAATACGCTCGAGGACATCGTGAAATCAATCGTCACCATCGCTGCCGCCGCCACCGTTCTGCTCGCCGCACCGGCACTCTCGTTCGCCCAATCGTCGCCGTCGCCGCTCACGCGCGCGCAGGTGCGCCAGGAACTGCTGGATCTGGAATCCGTCGGCTACAACCCGTCGCTCGGCGACGGCGACGACTACCCGGACGACATCATCGCCGCGCAGGAACGTCTCGCCGCAAAGCGGCTCGCCGAACGCCGGAGCGCGGACGCCGCATACGGCCCGGCCGGCACGCCGAATGCGCACGCCGGGGCACCCGCGCCCATCGCGATCCAGTCCGCGCACTGACGGGCCACGCGCGACGCAAGTCACGCGCCACCCGCGCGCCACGACGCGCGCGGGCGGCCTGCTACGCGAGAAAACGCGGGCAACGGCACATTGCCGCCCTGTGAAAAGTCGTTTTCGACACGCGATGCGGATCGGGGGCGCGGACGCCTATCCGGCGAACGTCCAAAGCCCCCGTTTCCGAGCAACCCAACCGCACGAGCGGGTCCCGGCCAAGCAAGGCTGGACATCCGAACAGCGCGCATCGGCAAGCGCGTCGGCCGGCTTTAGTCGAGCGCCGCCTTTCGCTGCCGACGACGCCGCTCCATCGCGCCGCCGAACTGCGGTTCGCGATCGCCGGCGCATGCGCGGCGTTCGCATACGCGATCGGCAAAAGCGACGTGATGTGCGGTTGCCTGCCGCGCTCGCGCTATGCGCGGCACGCCATCGATGAAGGTTGCGTCGCGCTGATCGAGCTGCGCGTCGACGCGATTCAATGCGGCGGCGCGAAGCTTCGGCGATGCGATCGAAATCCGCTATCGGTCGCCATCGATCCCGATGCCGCGCACGCGCCCGACCCGACGCTACGGATCGGGTATGGCGGCGACACCGCGTCGATCGGGCAGCATGTCATGCCGTTGCCGCGGTGGCATGACGTGACGAGGAAGCATCGGGCGCTTTGCGCGGCTGAAGCGGCGAGCAACGCACGACGACGCACCGCACGCCGGACAATCGCGGCTCGACCGGATACCGCGCAACGCCCGCGCGGTTCGGTGCGATGCGCGCGGCGATCAATCCGCGTGGGGTCGTCGCAATGGCGGCTCGCGCGGCCCTCACAATGGATGCGCGGCCCCCGCCTGTTGAAGCAGCGACACGGCGAGCGCGTCCGGCATGCCGTTGGCGTCGATCGCGCCCGCGTTCGCGAGCGCGCCGAGATCGCTGTCGACGCCCGGCTGTCCGACAAAAAACGGCGTAGTCAAAAACCCCGGCACGGCGAACATGACCGCATAGCGCTGCTGGAGGTTCGCGACGACGGCCGTTTGCGCGGCCTGCACATTGGTCTGATTCTCCAACGCCTGCTGCAAGCGCGAACTGTTCGGCAGATCGCCGATCAAGCGGGCCGGACTCGTGCCGAGCTGCGCGGCGAGGTAGACGAGCATCAGCTCCGTCTGCGGCGTCGTATTGAACGTGCCGCCCGCGTATGCCAGCGAGTGCAGGCTCGTGCCGCCGGAGGTCACGGTGATCGCGCAGGGGAGTGCCGCATCGAACGTGACGCTATAGTGGCCGCCGCCGTCGGACAGCGTCGCGACCGAGCCGCGCGCGCAGTCGACGTTGACCGTCGCGCTCGCAAGCGCGGGGCCGGTGGCGGCGGTGCCGGAAAGCGTGACGGTTTGCACGCCGCCATCGTCGAAGCAGCCGTCGAAACCGAAGCATGCGTCGCCTCGGCAGCCGGAAAGCGCCGCCAGCGAAACGATGCAAAGCGTGCCCAGCACCGGGCGGATGAAGCGCGCGTGTTGAGAATTCATGGCCGCTGCGGTCACATGGAGGAAAAAGGTCCACTGATTTCACGCCGGGTGCAGGCGCTACATTCGATTCTAGGTCCTGAATCGAGAAAACGGGCGTCGCGCTCGCTGCAATCGCGAACAGAGTTTGTTCCCGCTCCGTCGAGCGCCATCACGGCCGGGCGATCGCAGCCACGAATCATGCAAGGCTTGCCGCGCCCCGCGCCGACACCGCGGTGCGCCGAATTGCCACGCGCACGCGCGCGGTTGCATTCCGCCGCCGAATTGCCGGCCCGCCCGTCGGTCGAAGCCGCGCTCACCCGATCGGCCGGTTCGGGTCCGCTTCTTGCGCGGGCACGGATATGCCCTGAATCGGGCCGGCGGACCGGCGCCTCGCAGCACACCGTGTAGTCGCGCCCTTTTTCGACTACAGTAAAACCGCTGGCCTCGACGACGGCCTGAACGCAACCCTGCTTCTGCTAGCCCTGGAGTCACGATGCATTCTTCGCAAGCCTATACCGCCGACGCGCCCACGCGCGCCGAAGTCGACGCGCTCGCCGGCGCGACCGTCATCGAATTCGGCGCCAATTGGTGCGGCATCTGCGCGGGGGCGCAGCCCGCGATTCGCGATGCGTTTTCCATGCACGCCGACGTTCGGCATCTGAAAATCGAAGACGGCCCCGGCCGGCCGCTCGGTCGTTCGTTCGGCATCAAGCTCTGGCCGACGCTGGTGTTCCTGCGCGACGGCACCGAAGTGGCGCGTGTCGTGCGCCCGACCCATGCCGAGCAGATCGAAACCATCGGCTTCGCCGCGTTGGTCTGATCAACCGACGCTCATCGCCATGCAACAGTCGATTCAACACATCACCGTCGAGGCGCGCGGGCGCGGTCTCGTCGAGTTCACGCCGCAAGTACGCGCGTTCGTCGAAGTGCAGTCGGTCAGCACCGGCCTGCTTACCGTGTTCTGCCGGCACACGTCCGCTTCACTGCTGATCCAGGAGAACGCGGACCCGTCGGTGCAGCGCGATATCGAACGATACTTCGCCGCGCTCGCGCCCGAGGACGACGCACGCTACGAGCACGACACCGAAGGCGCCGACGACATGCCGGCGCACCTGCGCACGGCGCTCACGCAGGTGCAGCTATCGATTCCGGTCGAGCATGGGCGCATGGTGCTCGGCACGTGGCAAGGCATCTATCTGTTCGAACATCGGCGCGCCCCGCATCGGCGCGATGTGGTGCTGCATCTGATCGGCGAGTGAACGGGCCGCGAGAATGGCGTGGGCGGCGCCGCGCGCGACCCGGCGCGGCGTGGGCGGCTCGATGCCCTCCGCCTCTTGATCGTCCGTCGCGGCCGTTCGCCGGGATCGCGTTTGCGACGCGCGGCGGCAGCGGTGCCCGCGCACGTCTTCGCGCAAAGCTCGGTCATGCGCGGCGGCCGGCACGCGTTCTTCACCGACAGGCCTGCGCGGCGCGCCGATCTCATCGACCTTGGCCGGAAATGGCGGTGTCCGAAGACCGGACATAGGCGTGGGCATCGGCGAGCCCGGAAAAGCGCCGCAGTGCGCCTGTTGTCGTTGCCATGCCGCACGGCTCACAGTCAATCGCATAGCCGGTTCACGGCCCGTCGGTTCCGGGCGTGGCGACGGCATTGGCGCAGAAACGAACGAAGCGCTTCACACGCGCCCCGACGTCGGAATCGACGAGATGAGCGTCGCGCCGCACGACGTCCGATGGCCGTCGAACGCCACCGCGCGCCCCTCGATTCGCACGCCTTCGTCGCCCTCCACGATCACGCAATGTTCGTGTCCATTCATCGGGCATGTGCAGCGGTCGCCGACGCAGGCCACTGCCCGCCCCATCACGGTCGAACCCTCGCGGCCGGTTACAACGCGGCCGCCGTGCGAGGTCGAATCATCGATGCGAATCACGCCGCGCATACGGGCTCCTTACCGGAACGGATTGACGTCAGGCTGCTTATGCGTCGGCGGGCTCACCATCACGATCGTCGCCGTGCCGTTCGGCCGGCGATGGATCGTGGCGCTGGCCCCGCCTTCGTTGTAGCTCGCGATCAGGCCGAGTCCAATCTGCACCAACGGCGAGCTGATGCCCGTGTTCCCGATCCGACGGCCGATGTCGTAGCCTTCCTTCACGTCATCGAGACTCGGCGCGGACGGCCCGCTTTGCGCGAGCGCCTGGTTGATCGGCGCGACCCACGCGCGATCGCCCGTCGTGTCGTAGAAGATCCGCTTCGGCGTTTCGCCAGTGGGCAGCGTATCGACGGCTTGCTGCCACCCCGCCTTGAGCGCTTGCGCCTGCTGCGCGGTCTTCAGCGGCTTGCCGTGCGCATCGGCGAGCTTCACGTCGATGGGCCGATGCAGGTAGCCGAGCAGCGGCGCGTTGTCGAATTGCTTCACCTGCCAGGTCGTCCAGCGCACCGGGATGTACGGCGTGGGTTTGAACTCGCCCGGGCCTTTGTTGCTGATCGTTTTCCAGAAATCGGGGAGTTTGGTTTGCCACCAAGCCGAAGTGACAAATCCCGGTGACATCGGCGTGTCGACGCCTGCCTTCCGTTCCTGAGCATCGTAATGTGCGGAGAAGCCGTCCGGCCCGGAATCGTGATTGATCTTCCAGAAGTAGTTCCACAGGCGCGTGATATCGTAATCGGTAGTGTTCTTGTTGACGTCCTCGGTCTGTTCGACAGCGTACGGACGGATCAGTCTGTCGACTCTGTCTGAGCGGGACACAAGCATCGAAACCATGCTATCCGGCATTGAGGGAATGTTCGACTGCTTGAATGTGTCCACATAACCCGGCGTCTGGTTGAGCTTTCGGGTTGCTGCCCCATCAAACGTCACGATTACCGCTTCAGGAACGTCCGGATGCGCGTCGAAGAACGCGAATAACTTCTCGACGATGCTGGTACCGTCGTCGGTGTTCGCATCTTCCTGCCATAGCAGTAACGTGACACCCAGGCTCGCCTCTTGCCGAAGACCGGAAAGTTCTGCGCCTGGCCGGTCGGCACGCTGAGCCTTCGGCGGCTCCCAGATGAATACCGGAACCGGCCAATATTCAACGGAGTGGTGCGCGCCGTATTTGAAGCTGATCCGCGTCGACAACCCTACCTCGGTCATCCGTTCATCTTCATTGGCAGGATAGTCAGCGGAATTCTGTGACATGTATGTCGAATGGTTGTCTGCCTTGGCCTCGATGGCTTTCCAGATCTCTTCATTCGTCTCCTTTCCCGCCACAAGCCCTAGGCCTCGCACTTCCAATACGAATTTTCCGCCTGACTGAGCGAGCAATGCCGGGGAGCTGTTGTTCCCGGGCGGGAGGATAGCCGGGGTCGACTGCGCACTCGACGCCGTGCTCGTAGCCAGCGGTGGTTCGGCCGAGCGACTGTGCAGCCAGAAGTAGCTCGCGGTGAAAGCTGCTGCGATACCCCCCAGTGCAACCAATACACCGTTTCGAATGCTACTCACCATACCTGGCATCTCCTGTCCTGTTGCTTGCCAATAGTGGTAATGCCGTGTCATCACTGGAATTGACCCTGTAATCCCGGACACAGCTTCACACTAAGGTTGCTGAATCCATCGAGCGCCGGAACTCGCGAGGCGAGCGGTATTTCAGCGCGCTATGGGGATGCTTCTCGTTGTAATGCTCGAACGCGATGGCCAGATTGTGTGCAGCGGTCGCCGCGTCCGGCTTCGGCATGAAGGCGACGTAATCGCGCTTCATGGTTTTCACGAAGCTCTCAGCCATGCCGTTACTTTGCGGGCTGCACACCGGCGTGGTCAACGGCTTCAGGCCTATGTCCATCGCAAACCGGCGCGTGTCGTCGGCCGTGTAGCCCGAACCGTTGTCGCTCAACCACTCGATTTCGGATGGCGTATGCAACGCATTGCCGAAACGATTTTCCACCGCAGCCAGCATCACGTCGCGCACGATGTCGCCGCTATGGCCTGCCGTCGTGGCCGCCCAACTCATCGCCTCGCGGTCACAGCAGTCCAGCGCGAACGTTACGCGCAGCGGCTCGCCGTTGTCGCAGCGAAACTCGAAGCCGTCGGAGCACCATCGCTGATTGCTGCGACCGACAGCCACCTTGCCGTCATGGCGACGTTGCGGCCGAGGTGGAATCGGTCGGCGCTGCATCAGTAGCCCGTGCGTACGCATGACGCGATAGATGCGCTTGGCATTGAACGGCACCAGCCCAACGGCAACACGCTCGTTGCGCAACGTGCCCCAAACCCGGCGATAGCCATAGCTGGGCAAATCGCCGACGACACGGCGGATTTCCTCGACCACGCTCGCATCGTCGGCCTGTCTCGATTGACGGCCATCGCGCCACGTCGCCGGGCGCGACAGTCGTGCCGATACGTTCGAGCGCGACACGCCGAGAACTTCACAAACCAGTTTCACTGGCCGTCCTCCGGCAGCAAGGGCGAGTGCGCTATCCATTTTTTTGCTCGGCCGTACTCGACTGCTTCCCGGAGAATCTCGTTCTCCATGGTCTTTTTGCCGAGCATCCGTTGCAGCTCGCGAATCTGCTTGAGCGCGTCGGCCAGCTCCGATGCCGGAACTACTTCCTCGCCAGCCTTGACTGCTGACAGGCTCCCGTCCTGGTACAGCTTGCGCCAGTGGAACAGCTGGTTCGGGTTCACGCCGTGCTGGCGCGCGACCATCGAAACCGACGTCCCCGGCTCCAAACTCTCGCGAACCATCGCCAGCTTCTGTTCCGCCGTCCAGCGCCGCCGACGCTCCGGGCCCGTCAACACTTCCATCACTTCCTGCCTGGTGTTAGTCAAAAACACAGTCCTATGCCTACCCGTTAGTTTAAGCGGGAGACTGTGTCCGGAGATTCAGGGGGCCGTTCCAATCACGAAGATAGTCCAACCTAGCGCGACTAGTGCGAACACAGCCGCAAATGGCCAGATACGAGGTTTCATAGCGCCTCTTCAATAATCTCATGTTTTGCTTTCAGCCTTTAGTTCGCTGGTAACCAATGGCGGAAGTGTAAGCATCACGAATTTCTCAGCCGGAAATTGACCGGTTCGGTAGTACGTTGAGCATGCGTCCAAAAAATCACGCGTATGTTTATCCAATCGGTTGAAGGCTTTGCATTCCTTCATTTGCTTAAACGCGCGAGACGTCATCTTCCAATCCGCCATCAAAAGCAACAACTGCCGCCAGTCCGGATCATCCAGCGTCACCGCCTGACCGATCGACACATCCATCGCCGTGACCCAGCGATGGTTCTCCGAACTGAGCAGCACGCCCGAATGATAGTTGTTCGCTTCCAGTTGATCGGCATCGGTGCGCATGCGCTTGCGAACCTCGTCCGGCGTCTCCTCGCGCTGGATCACGTACGTCTGATACCGTCCGCCCGTGGCGGCCGCCGACAGCATCGAGCCGAGCGACCGGCTCGGCACGATGCGCCAGTTATGCGACTGCTCGTCGACCGGACGGCCGCGATTGAACGCCTGCTTGTGCGGCTCGATGCTGGCGCCCGGGTCGTCCGTCGTCGCAACGTCCTTCCACTGGAACTTCGCGTACTGGTTGCCGAGCGCGACGTTCTTCGTCACGTCGTCCGGACGCATCAACCCGGCGACATCGGCGTGCCCCGGCACCTGAGCAACGTGGTCGACCGCAAGGCTTGCTGTTTCACTCGGATCAAGGCGGCCAATATGCAAGCCGGAAATTCCGTCAGCGCCTCTGGCGCTATCGGATACAGCAGAGCATGAGCCGTCGAGGAAATTGTTGGGATAACTCCCCGATGGAGAGGCTGTTCCGCAGCTTCAAGACCGAATGGCTACCGTCAGTGGGCTACATGTCGGCGCAGGAGGCACACCGGGACATCAGCCACTACCTGATGCACCGGTACAACTGGATACGGCCGCATCAGTTCAATGACGGACTGGCGCCGGCGGTTGCGGAAGAAAAACTTAACGCAGTGTCCGGGATTAGTTGACCACTACAGGCAAGTCTTATTATGTGCGCCCCGACGTCGGAATCGACGAGATGAGCGTCGCGCCGCACGACGTCCGATGGCCGTCGAACGCCACCGCGCGCCCCTCGATTCGCACGCCTTCGTCGCCCTCCACGATCACGCAATGTTCGTGTCCATTCATCGGGCACGTGCAGCGGTCGCCGACGCAGGCCACTGCCCGCCCCATCACGGTCGAACCCTCGCGGCCGGTTACAACGCGGCCGCCGTGCGAGGTCGAATCACCGATGCGAATCACGCCGCGCATACGGGCTCCTTACCGGAACGGATTGACGTCAGGCTGCTTATGCGTCGGCGGGCTCACCATCACGATCGTCGCCGTGCCGTTCGGCCGGCGATGGATCGTGGCGCTGGCCCCGCCTTCGTTGTAGCTCGCGATCAGGCCGAGTCCGATCTGCACCAACGGCGAGCTGATGCCCGTGTTCCCGATCCGACGGCCGATGTCGTAGCCTTCCTTCACGTCATCGAGACTCGGCGCGGACGGCCCGCTTTGCGCGAGCGCCTGGTTGATCGGCGCAACCCACGCGCGATCGCCCGTCGTGTCGTAGAAGATCCGCTTCGGCGTTTCGCCGGTGGGCAGCGTATCGACGGCTTGCTGCCACCCCGCCTTGAGCGCTTGCGCCTGCTGCGCGGTCTTCAGCGGCTTGCCGTGCGCATCGGCGAGTTTCACGTCGATGGGCCGATGCAGGTAGCCGAGCAGCGGCGCGTTGTCGAATTGCCCCACCTGCCAGGTCGTCCAGCGCACCGGGATGTACGGCGTGGGTTTGAACTCGCCCGGGCCTTTGTTGCTGATCGTTTTCCAGAAATCGGGGAGTTTGGTTTGCCACCAAGCGGACGTTGCAAAACCCGCCGACATCGGAGTATTCACTCCGGCTCGCTTTTCTTCCGCCTCATAATGCGCCGTGAAGCTGTCCGGCCCCCGATCCTGATTGACTTTCCAGAAAAAATTCCACAGCCGCGTGACATCGTAGTCGGCGGTGCCGTTGTTTACATTCTCCGTTTGCTCAACGGCATACGGACGAATCAGTCGATCAACTCGATCGGAGCGGGACACTAGCATCGCGACCATGCTGTCCGGCATTGAAGGAATGTTGGACTGTCCAAACGTATCGATGTAGCCGGGCGTTTCATTGAGCCAGCGCTTCATCGATCCATCCAGCGTGTAGATGATGGCCTCCGGCACATCCGGATGCGAGTCGAAGAACGCAAACAGCTTTTCGACAATGCTGGCTCCATCGTCCGTATTCGCATCCTCCTGCCACAACAACAGTGTTACCCCCAAGCTCGCCTCTTGCCGAATTCCATCGAGTGCTGCTCCGGGGCGACCGAAACGGCGGTCTTTCGGCGGCTCCCAAATGAACACCGGAACCGGCCAATATTCGACGGAATGATGAGCCGCCAATTGGAAGCTCAGGCCAGTTGCGACGCCTAGATAGGTCATACGGCTATCCTTGTTATCCGGATAGTCGGTGGGGTTTTGCGACATGTAGGTCGAGTGATTGTTCGCCTTTGCGTCGATGGCCTTCCAGATCTCGTCATTCGCATTGTGCCCGGTCACAAGCCCCAATCCGCGGACCTCCAACACGAATTTCTCGCCCGTCTGGGCGAGCAAAGCAGGCGTACCGTTGTTGCCGCGAATTACTGCTTCGGTCGTCTCCGATACGGCTGCCGCGGAACTCACGGCTGCCGGCATCGGCTCTTGTGGAGCTCGATGCAGCCAGACATAGCTCACCGCAAAGGCCGCTGCGACGACACCCAATGCAACCAATACCCCGTTCCGAATGCTACGCGCCATGCCCGGCATCTCCTGTCCCGTTGCTTGCCAATGGTGATAATGCTGCGTCATCACGAGGAATGTCCAACCTAGCGCGATCAGTGCGAACGCAGCCGCGAACGGCCAGATACGAGGTTTCATAGTGCCTCTTCGATAATCTCATGTTTTGCTCTCGACCTTCAGTTCGCTGGTCACGAGCGGTGGCAGGATGAGAGGTACATACTTCTCGTCGGGAAATCGGCCGGTCTTGTAGTAATCGACACACGCTTTCACGAATTCGCGCGTGTGTTCGTCCAAGCGCTCGAAGTTCTTGCATTTCTGGATATTTCGATACACGTCCGGCGTCATCTTCCAATCCGCCATCAAAAGCAACAACTGCCGCCAGTCCGGATCATCCAGCGTCACCGCCTGACCGATCGCCACATCCATCGCCGTGACCCAGCGATGGTTCTCCGAACTGAGCAGCACGCCCGAATGATAGTTGTTCGCTTCCAGTTGATCGGCATCGGTGCGCATGCGCTTGCGAACCTCGTCCGGCGTCTCCTCGCGCTGGATCACGTACGTCTGATACCGTCCGCCCGTGGCGGCCGCCGACAGCATCGAGCCGAGCGACCGGCTCGGCACGATGCGCCAGTTATGCGACTGCTCGTCGACCGGACGGCCGCGATTGAACGCCTGCTTGTGCGGCTCGATGCTGGCGCCCGGGTCGTCCGTCGTCGCAACGTCCTTCCACTGGAACTTCGCGTACTGGTTGCCGAGCGCGACGTTCTTCGTCACGTCGTCCGGACGCATCAACCCGGCGACATCGGCGTGCCCCGGCACCTGTCCGCCTTTCTGAACCTCGCCCCCGTACAGATCGGGCTCGTACGCCGGTTTCAGTTGCTCGCCGTTGATGAGGCGAATGTCGTTGCGCTTGAACGACGCCTGCAGCGCCATGTTCTTGCCGGATTCGACCAAGGTGCCAAGCATCGTGCCGTCCGTGTCGGGGCCCGGCGTCAATCGCTGAAACGGATCGCGAACCGGCACGCGCGCGGGCGGCGTGCCGACGGCGACCTTCGAGCGCCTCCCCCTGCCGTCCTGGTCGCGCTCGAGCCGCGTCCACATGCGCTGAAAGAAGCGCTTCGGCTCAAGCGCCGTCATCGCAGGCATCGTTTTGCCCCGGCTGGCCGCCGCGCCATCGGCCGGAACCTCGTCGGGCACGCCGAACGTGCCGATCCCGCGCACCTTGTCGAGGCCGACCACGGTGTCTTCCGGGCAGAAGTACAGATAGACCTTGCCGCGGTTGTCGCGCTCGTCGAACGTGATCCAGTGCTTGCCGCTCTTGTCCAGCCGCTTTCCCTGCGTCTGGCTCCAGTTCTGTCCGGCCCGGCCGCACGAATGGGCCGAATCGATCATCAGTTCGGCCAGATCCGGAATCGTATGCGGCTCGCTCGTCACCGCGTTGACGATGTCGACCAGCGTCTTGAGCTTCGCGTGCCCGGTTTGCTGGCTGCCGTCCTTGGTGAACTGCAGGCTGTACGGCGTATCGACCATGATGATGCAATCCACGCAGCGCTGCCCTTGCTGCTTGAGCATCGCCTGCGCGAGCAGCGTGATGATCGTGCCCTGGCTGTGCCCCATCACCGTGATCGTTTCGTGCTGAGGGTCCATTCCATGTTCGAGCGCGAGCGCGGAGGGCTGAATGGTCCGAATGGTCTTGATGAGATTCGCCAGGCGAGCCGCGGCAAGCACGAAGTAACGGCGCTCGGGCGACTTGCCGGCGAAGATCGTATTGCCGGCGAGCGCGTTTTGCATGACCGTGCGCTCCAGCTTGTCCGGTTCGAAACCCCGGCTATACATCTGCGGAATGTTGTTCGTCGCGTTGGCGAAAAACCCGCCGCCCTTGCCGAAATGGGCGTCAAGCCGGTTGCCGTGGATGTCCTGATACTGGCCGCGCGTCATCAGGTTGCCGTCGCTGTCCGCCACGCGGCTCTTGATCTCGCCCGGATGGTTGATCTTCGCGATTTCGTTGTCGGATGCCCGATAGCCCCAGTAGAACGGCAGGAACATGCTGTGGGCACCGCCACTTTCCGCACGTCGATACAGATACATGTCCGGATCGTTGGCGATTTTGCTATCGAAGAACGGGCTCTTCCGGTCTTTCGCTTTGATGGCTTCAGCATATTCCCTGCCATATTCCGCCGGCCGCAAATCGCTTCGCGACAATCGCTCATTGAGCCCCTGGCACAGCCCGCGCTCCACAGTGGCATAAGCCGCACCGGGATCGTTGACGCCGTGAATGAAGATCACCACGCCCGGCAGATCGCGCGGAATCGGCACGGGCCGGTCGCCCGGCCGATTCGCCATCGTCACGCCCGCCCCGTGGGCGGCGGTGAAACACTGATCGTTGATACCGTTCATCGTTCGCCCGGGTTCAAAGCTTCGGTTTCAGATAGTCGATCTTCGCGATACGCATCGCGTCGTCCTTGACCAGATCCGTCAGGCCGCTCGCATCGGTCTTGCCCTCGATGACGCGCCCGTCGTTCAGCGTGATCCGGAATGGCTTGTTCGCCGCAGCCGGCAAATCGCCGTCCTCGCCCGGATAGTGCAGCTTGAAACGCTGATCCGTCGGCTGGTTGTCGAACGCGGTCTTCGCCGCCTGCGCCGTCGACGGCCCGCCCCACTGGTGCGACGCCGACAGCAGCTTGATGTCGCCGTTCGTGCCGAGCGTGATGCCGTTGCCGATCTCGAGGTAGCTGCCGTCCTCGGCGACGAGCCGAATCCTCGGCGCGCTCACGAACACCTCGTGCTCGTTCGTCGTGATCTTGACGCCCTTCTGCGCATTCGCCGTCAACGTATCGGCTTGCGCCTGCAGCAGCATCGGCCCTTCGCCCGCCACGGCCTGCACGCCCGCGCCCCGCGCGAAGAGTTGCATGCCCTGCCCGGCCGTCGCGTTCAGCCGCTGGCCGCTCATCAGTTGCAGGTGCTGCTGCGCAACCTGATCGATGTTCTCTCCGGCATACGTCACGTGCGTCTTCGGCGTGACGTTCACCGAGCCGGCCTGCGCGCCGAACGCCATCAGCGCGCGATCTCCGCCGTCGGGCGGCGCATCGGCGCCGCCCGCGCCCGGCGTCCAGTTCCTGAAGGCGGCGGCCACCGCGTGCTGGCCGGCCGTATCCGCAGCCTGCCCGCCGTGCTGCCCCGCGTAGTCGCCCAGCGCCTTGAACAGCTCCGAGCACTCGCCGAGCAACCGAATCAGCTCGTCACGGTCCAGTTGCCCGCCGCTCGCCTGCGTGCGCGCGTAGGTCGTCAGCAGAATGCCTTGCGCCGCCCGCAGCGCCGCCGCCGCGTCGGTACGCAGCTCCGCGCCCTCGCCGCGGTCGTTGCCATGACCGTTCTCGCGCGGTTGGGTCAGGTATCCGAGATTGAGCTGCGAATGCGCATGCTCGCTCGCCAGTTGCGCGCTGATCTGGTTCGGCGTGTCGTCGAGACGCAGCTGGTTGTACCGCTGCCCCTTGATCTCCTTCGTCTTGATGCCGGACAGGTAGCGGTTGCCCGGCAAGCCGCCCGCATGGCTGAACGTCGCCGGCGGATTCGCGCCGTTACCGAGCACGCCGATGATCACCAACCGGTCCGGATCGCCGCCGAGACAGCCGAGGAGGACTTCCATGCCGACTCGCGGCAGAAACGATGCGCCGAAATGGGCGCCGGCGAGGCTCGACGCCACGCGGATCGGCGCGCTGTCGCCCGCGTTGTCGTTGGTGCCCGCGCCCTGCGCGTGCGCGTGGTCCGCCGGGTCGAGGCCGTGCACCCGCACGCGCACCCGGCCGTTTTCGTCGCAGAACACTTCCTCGCCCTCCGCGCCGACGATCGTGCCCGTGAGCAGATGCACGGGCGGCAAATCGGCTTGCGGATCGTACGCGGGCGCAAGCGGCACGCCGCGGCGCACGCAGGTGAACGTGTTCTCGTAGCGCGTATCCGCGTCGTTCGCAAGCGCGGCCGGCAGCGCGCCGGGCGCGTTCACGAGATTGCGGCTCGCGGCGAACAGCGCGTGCACGCGGTCATTGAGCCCCTTCGGCAGGTTGTTCCAGATGTCATGATCGATCGACGTGATCACGAACTGGCGCTTGTCGGCGAGTTGCCTGTCCCAGTCCGGATCGCCCGTCAGCGTGATCCACGCGCCCACGGCCAGATCCCGCACGCTGCTAACGCCGTCGTAGCGCTCGGCCTCGAACTCGTGCGCGAGCATGCGCGCGCGGGTGAGCCGCTCGTGATCGCTCCATGAATCGCCCGCGTGCGGAATGTCGATCGCGATGTCGGTCAGCAGCTTCGCCAGATCGTTGCCCGCCTCGCCCTGATCGAGGCTCGAAGCGACGCTCGATTCGTCGATCCGCGCCTTCTTGTAGTCCCACGACGGGCGTCCGGCCTTGCCGGGCACCAATTGCCGACGCAGCGCGAACAGCGTGACCGTGTCGCGCTGCTCGGTGCCGGCGTCGCGCGGATGCAAGCGAACCGTGCCGGCCGGCGCTTGCGGCAGCGACATCGGCTCGTCACAGCACACGAGCGTGTGCACGGTCGCATCGCCCTGCAACGGCTGTTCGCCCTTCGCCGGCCCCGCCTTCGCGAACACGGTGATCCCTTCGCGGCGCAGCAGACGGCGCACGAAATGCGCATCCGATTCGTTGACTTGCCGGGTCAGTTCGCGGGGCGGATAGCGATCGGCGCGCAAGCCGGACAGATCGAATTCGAATGCGCGCGCGAGGGCCGGGCTGCGCTGCTGCCATTCGTTGAACAGCGTGGCGAGCACATCGATGACGCTGCGCTTTCGGAAGACCCGCGAATTGGTGCGCTTGTCCATCAGCGACAGCGCGTCGCAGACCGTCAGCTGGTACACACAGAGCTCGCCGTCGCTTTGGCCGATCTGGACGTCGCTGATGATCGCGTTCACCATGTGCGGCTGTCCGCGATCGGTAATGAGCCGGATCGAGACCGGCATGCCGAGAAACACGCCGGGTGGGATGTCGCGACGGGTCGAAACACAGGTCAATCGCCCGCCAATCCCGGTCATCAGACCTTCCTGAACACTGGCGTGTTGCAACGCGAGGAGGTGGCCCAGCGCGCCTTGCGCGGCGCCAAAGTGCAACGCGACCGGACGTTTATTCCAGTCGACCGCCCCCGACGCAAAATTGCGTAGCGTATCGTTCAAATTGGTCACGGCAGACTCTCAGGTTTCTGCTTGGATTCGAATCCGAGGAGTATTGATTCTCGATGTAAATGATGCCCTCCCCACGGCGCGTAGATTTTATCAACGCTGAGGCAAATGGCGGCCAAATTAACGAAGATTCACCATCGCGCTGACGACGGACGAGTCGACAACCTGGAGGCGACCTGTCAAGGTTGACAGGCCAATATCGCCTTTTGGTACGCTCAAGCATGGGCCGCACCATCCCAGGCCCCGAAATGGACCTTCAAAGCGGAAATTTTTTGGCGGACTGGCTCGCTCCATGGGCGCGAGAGCGGAGTGCTCGATTGTCGATCAGGCGGGTCGATCTATAAGGAATTCTACGCGCGGCAACCCGGACATCCATTTTGGTGCTCGGCCTCGACCGCACCAGGTTTCCCCAGTCATCGGGTTCCGATACTTTGGAGGCAGTGGACCACGCCGCTTGTCCGGCGAGCGAAGGCGCGTCCATTGCGGAAAGATCTGGTCGGGACGAATTTCGTACCTCAGGATGGTTTCCCGGATCTGAGACAGCGCCGTCGAGATTTCACGCGCTTTGGCTGCTTCGGCCTCCTTATTGAGTGCATCGAGTTGAGCTTTCAGTTCCTCATAAGTTGCCACAATGACTCTCCAATCGAATTACGTTAAACCTGCACATTCGAGCGGCGTTGTTGCATAAATCAGGCCGCGTCGCGTGACGTTTACGCGCAACAGGCGGAGCAATTCCTCTGTTAACACTTCGGGTTCCTGCGTAGATTCTCGATCTTTGGTCGCGAGAACATGCGCAAGGATAAGAACGGGACGCAGGAGCCGAAGGCGAAATACCGTGTCAGAAACTGGGCGGCATACAACGCCGGCCTGATCAATCGAGGCAACATCACGATGTGGATTGGTGACGACGCTCTTGCGAACATGCCCGACACCGAGCCCACACGTGGCCGTTCGCGGCTGTACAGCGATGCACTGATTCAGGCATTGCTCGGCTTGAAGACGGTGTTCCATCTGCCGTTGCGTGCCTTGCAAGGCTTCGCGCAAAGCCTGCGTGACCTGGCTTTCGCTGAATTGCCCGTACCGAACTATACGACCGTGTGCCGTCGCGCACAGGCGCTGCAGGTGAAACTGCCGGTCATTCACAGCGACGAACCGCTGCACTTGGTCGTCGACAGCACGGGCGCAAAGGTCTGCGGCGAAGGCGAATGGAAGGTTCGCCAGCATGGCTACTCGAAGCGTCGCACGTGGCGCAAGGTCCATCTCGCACTCGACGCGAACACGGGCCAGTTGCGAGCGGCGCTCATGACGCACCAGGATGTCGCAGACGGTGAAGTGCTGCCCGAATTGCTTGAACAAATCTCGGCCGACGAGTCCATCGATACCATCGGCGGCGACGGCGCATACGATACGCAGGCTTGTTACGCCTCGATCACCGCGCGCGGTGCGTTACCCTCGATTCCGCCGCGCGAAGGCGCGGTTCACTGGCCGACGACCACGCCCGGCGCGTCTCGGCGCAACGCCGCGCTCGACGCCATTGCACAAGGCAGTCGACGCGAATGGAAGCAGCAAAGCGGTTACCACCGTCGTTCGCTGGCCGAGAACGCGATGTACCGGCTCAAGACGCTCACGGGTCCGTGCCTGTGGGCACGTCGTACCGATACCCAGGCGACCGAAGTTGCCGTTCGAGTGGGCGTGCTTAACCGCATGGCCGAGCTCTCCCGCCCTCAGTCCGTCCGTATTGCCCGAGATCATGAACAAAGGCACCACTTCGTCCTCACGCCTGATTTATGCAACAACGTCCATTCGAGCGCCGAACGTCGTCAGGGGCGCGTATCGTGTGCCATGCATGCGACGATATGACGGGAATAAAAAGGCGATCGCCGATATCGACGATCGCAAAACCGCCTGCTCCGAGGCAGTTCGGAGGACACCAGGCGGTGGCCTAAGCGGTTTTAGCCATCAGGTGCCACTCGCGTATCGGATTGAATTACAGCGAACGGTGTTCCGCGAAGGTCGGCCACCGCGAGCCGTTAAACGGCCACCGAACATCCGACTGCCTGAGGTCTTTTGGTTTTCCGATGGAGGGTTAATGTTCGTGCGCGGCAAGCACGGGCGCTGGCGATTCATGGTGTGCAGCCTTGCTCGCGTCATCACGAAAGGAAACGTCGATATATCGAAACGACAAGTGTCCCGATGTTCCCGTAGAATAGAGTCAGCCATGGTGGTCTCTCAATGTGTACACCTAGGTCAGGCCGTGGGCAATGTTCGCAGCATTGCCCACGACCGCATCATTTCAGTACGCCAGGATCGACAGCCTTTTCCAAAACAACCAGGCATGCCGTCTTAAGCTTGTATTTTTCTTTCCTTCGACTATTCGCCGGTTTGGGACTGGTTGAGTCTATGGTGTGTCAGCGATTTCCCTTCAACTTTAGCCAGACTTTGTTTCGTAACTGAATCGCCGCCGGCGAACATATTTTGTAAGGACGGAGCCTTATTTTGTATTGCTCCGGGGTTTTTATCGCGGAGTTTTTCAACAGTGCGGCATCGATATACCGCTCGGAGCCGATGATCTCGTTGTTGTAGCGAACGGCATTTGTAACCTGCGCAATGTTCTCCGGGCGCATCATCCAGTTAACGAATTGATATGCCGAGGCGGTGTTTTGTGCCTTTGCCGGAATAAGCAAGCTATCCATGAATAGACGGACGCCTTCCCTCGGGTATACAAAGGTGATGCTGGGAAGACGGTCCTGTGCACGCGCAGCGGCACCGCTCCAAATATGCTGCACCGCGATCTGCTTGGACGCGAGACGATCTATGGTTCCGTCATTGCTGTACGTTTTCACGAACGGTTTCTGTTTTTGCAGAACGTCGAGCACCCGCTTCGCATCAGCAGGATTTTCTGTGCATTCATCCTGTCCCAGATACCAACTCGCGGCCATATACAGCTCCTCTTCGACATCCAAGTCGCCGATCTGTCCGCGCAACTCCGCTGGCGGATCGAAGAACGACTTCCAACTCTCGTCGAGTTTCCCTCCGGGAACGCGCGCGCTATCGTACGCGAAACCAGTCAGCACGACGGTGTATGGCATCGCATAATCCCGTTGCGGATCGAATGACGGATGGCGATACTCGGGTTTGATGTTGGCGATATTCGGCAGCTTGTTCTTGTCGAGCTTCTGCAGCAATCCAGACTTCACAAGTACCGGAACGTAATAGTCCCCCGCGATCACAACGTCGTAGCCACCTCCGCCCGACTGCAACTTTTGAGTGAGGGCCGCATCGCTCGCGTAGGTGTCGAGCGTTGTCTTGATGCCGGTTTCCGCCTGGAACTTCTTGATCAGCGTATCGGGCAGGTAATCCGGCCAGCTTCCGATATGGAGTTCGGCTGAGACAGCATGACCGGCAGCAAGCAGCAGCATCGCTCCGACTACTTTTTTCATACGGTTCCTATCGTTTGAATGTTCGCGTGACACAGCTCGGATCTCCCCGGCGTGGCAGTCTGTCCTGCACCCTTCCTACCGAGAACCCAGACCGTCAGTAGTTGAATCGACGAAAGTCCAATGACGGCTGTCGAGATAGCATTTACCTTTGGCGTAATTCCGATCTTCAATGCGCTGAAGATGTACATAGGCAAGGTGGTCATGCCGGCACCAGCCAAGAAGTAGCTGGTGACGTAGTCGTTCATAGACGCGACGAACGCAAGCAGCGCACCGGCGACGATACCGGGCAATGCCAAAGGAACCGTGATTTGACGAAATGCCGCCCATGGCGGAGCCGACAAGTCGGCCGCCGCCTCAAGTAACGTCCGATCGATTGTCTTAAGACGTGCGTTGATCGGGAGATACGCGAGTGGGACACAAAACACTACGTGCGCAAACAGGACTGCAACGAACCCGATTTCGAACGCGAATATCGAAAACATCATCACCGTAGCGATCGCGAGAACAACCTCCGGTATCACGAGCGGCAAAGCAATTACAACTCCGCGCAGATCGGAGCGGCGAGTTTCCTGCCGCGACCACGCAGCGACGGCCGCACTCGTTGCAAGGGCGGTCGAAAAAACCATCGATGACAACGCTAGGATCAGGGAGTTTCGTGTCGCACGAATAAGCGTCGGATCAAACCATGCCTCGACGTATCCCTGGACGCTCCAACCCTCCCAAACAAGCGCCGATGGGCCTCGATTGAAACTCATCCACGCGACAACCGCCAACGGCAGATAGAGAAACAACAGGACGGCAATCGCGACTTCTGCCGTAAGCGGAAAGTGGCGCAGTTCACGCGACGTCATGAGCGAGCTCCTGTCGCTGGAGGGTGGATGTCAGACGCAGCGCGAGCATGGCGAGAAGAACGACAGCGAGTAGGACAAACGACATAGCCGCGCCCAACGGCCAATCGCGGCCCCCTGCGAACTGAAAATCGATCAGGTTCCCGACCATGAATGCGTGGTTGCCACCAAGCAAGCTAGGGATCGCATACGAACCGAGCGCTGGAACGAAAACGAGCCCGATGCCAGCCATGATGCCGGAACGACAGCCAGGAACGATCACCTGCAGAAGCGCCGCTCCCCTATTGGCGCCAAGATCGTAAGCAGCCTCAACCAGGCTCCAGTCAAATTCGTCAAGAGCCGCGAAAATCGGCAAAACCATAAAGGGGGTGAATGCATAGACGAGGCCGACCAGAGTCGCGATGTCGGTGTAAAGTAATCCGAGCGGTCCTCGAAGGATACCTAACACGGCAAGGACACGGTTAAGTAAGCCATTGTCCGCCATGACGATAATCCAGCCGCACATTTGCACCACGACGCAGGTCCAGAACGGTATGGTCACGAGCACCAACAAGACGGCCCTCCAAGTCGGTGCACGGGTTGCGATAAATAGCGCGGCGGGAAACCCAAGGAGGACGCACCCGGAAGTCGCCAGTAACGCCATGGTCGCAGATCGTAGAAAGATGCTCACGTAGCCTTGTTGAAGTACCAGCGAGCCGTCCCAATCATGATCAAACACTACGCGCTCATAGGCACGAATCGTGAAATCCCCCCACGAAACTCCGCCGAAATCGAGGGGTGCGCTCAACGATATGACCGCTAGAACCGCGAGAGGGAGTATCACGCCCAAAATCATGACAAGCGAGGCCGGTTCGTAAACTGCTCGCCATGATTTAAACTTCTCTAGAGCCGGGACTCGAAAAATCACCGATTACCTCGAATCGATCAGCTTACCGGAGGGAAAGCGTAACAAATTGGCCGCCATATTTATAGAGCGCATGCGTGCTGAACGCGCCAATCTGTTATCTCAAAGCGCCAAGTTTTTTATAGGGTTATACGCCCGCATCGAACGTTATCATCATTTCACGCATCGAAATAAACAGATGCCGATCATCATCATAATGTTTAAGGGTCGCTCCATATTGCATCGATTATTAACAGTTTCAATATTGTGTGTCGTTTGCATGCGTGTCATTACAATGATCGGATGCCACTCGTACCTTCAGCGCACTCCGCCACCCACGTTCATCAGAATGCCAACTGACCCGGCATCCTGAGCGGCAACCACGAGGACGTGGCGGCAAATATGCAACAATAGTGATGCCGACGCCGACATTGTAATGTTGCGCGCCGATACATTTCACAATGTAAGTTTAGAGTGGCTAGCCAATATGATAATGGCCGACAGACTAGAATACCGCCCGATGAGTGTGACCGACATCGGGGCGTTTTACGACATCCGTTTCTCCGTGAAAGAGAATCGGATTCACCCGCACCAGATCCATCTACTTGATCGTGATCTTCTGATAGAGCAAATCCGTCAAGGAGGTGGGTGGATCTGTGAATGCCGGGGCGAGGCGGCGGGTGTTTGCCTGCCCGTCATGACCGATACGCCATTTATTTGCGCACTGTTCGTTAAGCCAACCTTCCATGGACACGGCGTTGGGCGTGAATTACTCGAGCACGCGATCAAATGGTTGAAAGATCAAGGGGCACAGCAAGTCAAGCTGGTCACGGACCCTGGTTCGCGAGCGGACAGCTTCTACCAGCGGCTTGGCTGGACACGCGGCAGCCTGGATGAATACGGATGCCAAGTTGTGTTCACGAAGTCGTTGAAAAAATAAACCAGAGCAAGGATTCAGATGAAGCCGGTAGCTAATGTGTTTAATCGCACTGCTGCGCAGCGCCCCGCGCCGTTCCATACCATTGTCATTGCACTGAATGTGATGAAAGAAATGGGGGTACCGGCCGAAGTGCTATTGAGAGGCACAGGTATATCGCCGGAAGAAATTGAGCAAGCCAATGCGATGGTAACACATGCTCAAGAAATGGTTTTGTTCGCCAATGCTCTTGAGGCAACCGGGAATTCAGCCATCGGACTCCATATTGGCAGTTCAATTCCGGTGACGGCATATGGACTGCGGGGGCACGCGATGCTAGTCAGCCCAACCCTGGGTGACGCAATGCGGCTTGCGTACGAGCATCCGCTGATGGCCATCAGCTATTTTCAGATTACGCTAGGGGTGAATATCAATCTTGCGCGCGTTACAGTCGGGGGGTACACCTACCGAGCAGATCTCCTGGTTCTCAATACAGATATGTGCCTCGCCGCGGTCAGACGCGAAATAATCGATCTCATAGGTAGAGTTCCAACGTTTAGACGACTGGGACTTGCCTTCCCGCCACCCGCTCATGCTAGCGTATATTCCGATATATTTGACTGCGAGGTGATATTCGACACCAAGGAAAATTTCTTGGAATTCGACGCTAATTTGCTAGACATAAGACTGCCGCTCGCCCATTCTATAGAGTTCGAAATATCAAGAAGGGCGTGTGAAAAACGTGAATTCGAATTATCGCACTGGGTCCCGGCGGACCTCGTCGGGCGCCTGTTTGGAATAATGTACGACAATCCGACGTGCCAGGATGTCGTCAAACTCACCGGAAAGCTCGGAATGTCACCGCGGAGCTTACAGCGCAAATTAAAGGAGATGGGTACATCCTTCAGTGCCTTGCATGATTTGGTGCGACGCGATATTGCCTCACGGTATCTTTCCGAGAATAAATCGACCAAGGAAATTGCAGCAAGACTGGGATACAAAAATACCTCGGCCTTCAGCCGGGCAATGAAGCGCTGGTCAAAGCTCGCTGGAGATTGATCCGACTTAGTACTACAGCCGTAGATGCAAGTAAACTGAGAGCATACATTCCCGTCTTCGGTAGTTGCACTGCTGGGCGCGGTACCGGTGTCGACACCGCCATGCCGACCAGGACAACACGTACGCGATGGAGCGAGCGCCGCGCCACAAGATGCGGCAGAGGAGCCGGTGGACCTCCTGCACACTGAGCGGCACCTAACCTTCGGGGTTTTTTGCTGCGCACCCGCAACGTGACGAGTACCGCATGAGCCATTCAGGGCCAGCGTGATGTGACGGTACCAGCCCTGCCACCGGCGCACCTCATATTGATCGAGTCCGCACTCGCCTTTGGTCGCCTCGAAACCGGTCTCGATTTCCCACCTGCGGCCCGCGACGTTCTCCAGGGTTTGCCGTGTGGCCTTACTGCGCGGCGCGTATACGACGTAATGCGCATGTTCACGCTCCTCTGACCTGAGGCGGAATTTTGTGACCAATCAGGCAGTGAATCTCGCGTCGATATTATCGGAATCAAGCCAGGCTCGACGGTGCGTATTTCGGACGAACGACAGGCCGTTTCGGGATCGTGACCGAGCGTACCGGAAGGCAGGATTGGCGTTGCGCATGAGATCAACCACGCGGGCTATGCTCGCCGGCTTTGGCCGGAAAGAACATGCCCACGAACCGAATGAACATGCATGATCAAGGACGTTATGCGACTTAAATTCGACGGCGGCCTCTCGCACGATCGGATCGCCGCGCCGCTTGGCCTTTCCAAAAGCGTGGTTACGCAGCACGTCGGACTGGCGAGCGCCGCCGGGCTGGACTGGACAAGTGCCTGCGAGATGGACGAAGGCGAGCTCAAGCGGCGGCTACTCGGCAAGCCCATGGGACCCGCGACCTACGTCCAGCCCGATTACGGGCGCATCCATCAGGAACTGCGCCGCAAAGGCATGACGTTGACGCTGCTGTGGGAGGAATACTAGGTCGAGTCGCCGGCTGGCAAACCTACCGCTCTACGCGCAATTCTGCGAGCACTACAAGGCGTTCACAAAGCATCTGAAGCGCTCGACGCGTCAGATCCACCGCGCTGGCGAGAAGCTGTTCGTCGACTTCGCCGGGCCCACGTTGCCGATCACAACCGGACGCCGAGCGCACGTGTCCGTCGACGCCATGGGCGCCTCGAGCTACACGTTCGCGTGTGCGACGCCGGCCGAGACGATGGAAGACTGGTTGGGCGGCATTGCTCGCGCGCAGACCGTCTAGGGCGGCACGCCGCAACTGATCGTACCGGATAACCCGCGCGCGATGATTGCCGATCCTGATCGGTACGAGCCTCGTGCCGGCGATACCATGCTGGACTTCGCACGGCACTACGGCACCTCGTTCCTACCTGCACGCGTGTATCGCCCACTGGACAAAACCAAAGGTGGCAGTTGCGGCCCAAGTCGTCGAGCCCGCTTCATGCGCGACATCATCGACGCGTCCATGCCGCCGTACTTCGAGCGCCATATATAAAACGTTGCCGAGCTGATGCCCAGTTCCCGGCATAACTCCGGTACCGCCAGCCCAGCCTCCGCGCGCTTGAGCGCCTCCAGTATCTGACTGTCCGTGAATCTTGACTTCTTCATCTGCAGAACTCCCTCTTAACGAGAAAATTCTACTTCTCCCAACGCCGGATTTGCGGGGGTATTACCGTCCCGCCGCGACCGACCGCGGCCGCGGCGGCTCGCCCCGCTCAGAACCGATCGCCGAACCCCATCGCCGGATCGCTGACGGAGTGCTCGCCGGTTTCCACCCGGCCGGCAAAACGGCGCGCGTAGCCGGCGTCGGCATCGCAGGTCACGACGAAGTCGTACCAGTTGCCGCTGCCGTCCAGCTTCCAGTGATGCTTGCGCTCGGCGCCGCCCTTGACCTTGAAGGTCCACGGGCCATCGCTGCGGTACGCCTTCGCGCGCACGGTGAACACGCACTCGCGCGCCCCTTCGTTACGCAACAGCAATTGCACGTCGCCGTGCTTGCGGTCGTACTCCACGCGCACTTCGGGCACGGGCGCGCCGCCGGCGCGCAAGCGGTTCATGTCGCCCGTGAAGTGGCGGTGGAAGCCGTTCGGCCCGAGCACCCACAGGTCGTACCGGCCGCCGTTGTCCGTCATCGAGGCCCACGCGTCGTCGAGCTGCTTGCCGGCCTCGACCATGTAGCGGCGCGGCAGGCGGCCCAGATTGAGCTTGTCGTAGACGTGGAACACGGCCGCGGCCCGGCCCGTGTTGACGAATGCGAGGCGCATCGTGCCGTCGAGCGTGCCGGCTACGGCATGAACGTGCAGTTCGTACGGCAATGCGCGCGAAGGCCGCGTGCCCGCCGCCTGGCGCGGCAGTTGCCCGTTCGCGGGCGGCACGATCTGCGGCATCTGCTGCTGCGCGGCGCGCAGCGCATCGGCCTGCGCGCGGGTCTTGCGGCCGGCGAGCGTGGGCAACGGCTCGTTGTTCGGCTGCACGAAGTTGAAGGCGCTCGTCAGGTCGCCGCATACCGCGCGGCGGAACGCGGAAATATTGAGTTCGCGAACGCCGAAGCGCGCCTCGATGAAGCGCAGCGTCGACGTATGGTCGAATACCTGCGAGTTGACCCAGCCGCCGCGGCTCCACGGCGAGATCACGTACATCGGCACGCGCACGCCGGGGCCATACACGCGAGCGTCGGGCTGCGGCTGGCTCTTCGCGCCCGGCGGCTTCGGATGGATGAAGCGCTCGAACGCGATGTCGGCGTCGGGCAGCGTGGTCTTGCCGGCCGGCGTGCCGTCCGGGTTCAGCGACGGCGCCGACGGCGAAGGCACGTGATCGAAGTAGCCGTCGTTCTCGTCGAAATTCACGAGCAGCACGGTCTTGCTCCAGACGTCGGGCATGGCGGTGAGCGCATCGAGCGTCTCCTGGATGTACCAAGCGCCCTGCACCGGGCTCGACGGCCCAGGGTGCTCGGAATACGCGGCCGGCGCCACCACCCACGACACCTGCGGCAGCTTGCCGTTGCGGATGTCTTCCTTGAACGTGCCGAGGAAGCCGCCGTCGGGCATCGTGTTGGCGATGCCCTTGTACAGCGGGTTGCGAACGTCGTCGCTCGCCGGATCGTATGCGGGCGACACCACCTTGTCGCTGTTGCTCACCGGCTTGCCCGACGCCTCGTTCGCGCGGCGGTATTGCTTGAAGCCGGCGAGCGAGTTGTCGGTGAAGTTGTCGGGCATGTTCTGGTAGACCTTCCAGCTCACCCCGGCTTCCTGCAGACGCTCGGGATAGGTCTTCCACTCGTAGCCGAGCGCGGAGGGGCCGATGTCGTCCCACTCGTTCACCACCGAGGCCACGCCCGCGCCGGTCGGGCCGTTGGTGCCGGTCCACATGAACATGCGATTGGAGTTGGTGCCCGCGTGCATCGAGCAGTGGTAGGCGTCGCAGATCGTGAACGCATTCGCGAGCGCGAACTGGAACGGCAGCTCGCTCTCGCGGAAGTAGCCCATCGACGCCGCATTCTTGTAGCGCGGCCATTGGTACATGCGCCCGCCGTCCCACGCATTCTGGCCGTCGTCCCACGAGTGCGGCGTGCCGCTCACGCGCTGCGCGTTGCCCTTGCTGCCGTCCAGGTGGTAAGGCAACACCAGCGCGCCTGCCGCGTTGCGCTGCTGCCAGACCGTCAGCGCGTTGGGCAGCGGAATGCCGAAGCGATCGCCGAAGCCGCGCACGCCGCGCAGCGTGCCGAAGTAGTTGTCGAACGAACGGTTCTCCTGCATCAGGATGACGATGTGCTCGACGTCCCGAATGGTTCCGGTCCGGTTGTTCGCGGGAATCGCGAGCGCGCGGCGAATGCTGAGCGGGAATGCGGCCAGCGTGGCGGCCGCGATGCCCGTGGATGCGGTGCCTTGCAGAAATCGGCGACGAGAGTTCATGTTCCGGAGTCCTTGCAGTGAATTGACCGAGCGATGAACCGGCGATGCGCGCACGCGCCGGCCGCGCGCGCGGCGCGCCGGTGGCGTCGGGCATCGGCCCCCTCGTCGGCATGGGAATTCCCAAGCGGACTGTAAGGTTTCAGCGTGACGTCAGCGTGATGCGAAGATGACGATGGTGGGTATCGGAAGGGGCATGGACGCGGATGCGCGACGCGACGTGCACGCGTGCGCCAGCGTCCGTCCGCGGTCTTCGCGAAAACGGCCGAGCGCCATGCCGGCCAGCGGCGAAAGGCGCGCGCAATCGCCGGCGGATTCCGATATCCGCGCCGAGTGAAGACATCGGCGAGGCACAGACCGGCCGTGTCAACGGCATGCGCGCGTCGCGACGGCGCGCGGTCTCGCGCATGTCCCGCTACGACGTGCCGCGCGCCGCCCGCCGGCAACTGATCGAGCCGCGCCGCGTGAGCGCATGGCCGGAGCAGGCAAGCGCCCCGTATCAAGCAGGATCGTCGATCCCGGCCGAGTCGCGCCGGCCGACGAAACGCCCGATCACGGCTTCCAGCGATAGACCGTGATGCTGTTGCCCTTGACGTTGTTCTTCGTGACCACGTACTCGCCCGTCGAACGCAGGTACGCCCTGACGCCGTACATCGAATCGACGGCGCTGCTCGCATCCACGGTGCCGCTGCTGGTGTTGACCAGCGTGGCGTCGAGCTTGCCCGTGGCGAGGTTGAAGGCGTCGATGTTCGGCCGCGCCGGCCCGCTGCCGCTGAACCAGTAGCCGACGAACAGATGATTGCCGGCCGCGTCGATCGACTTGGCGCCCGCGCCGGCGAGATTGATCACCGGATCGGGCGCCGTCGTGTTGCCCGCGCGCCAGCCGTGATACACCTCGATCCGCGTGCCGATCGCCGTCCAGTCCGCGCTCCCGACGATGCCCTGCGCGAGAATCATCGTGTCGCTGTCCGCGAGGTAGACGATGCGCGTCAGCGGCTGGACGCTCGCGGGAATGCGGATCGGAATGCCGGCGCCCCATGCCGGCTTGCCGCCCGCGTCGAAACCGGTCAGCGGGTAATGGTAGATCGAGCCGGTCTTGTCCAGGCCGGCCCACACGCCGCCGTTGCCGTCGATGCAGAATCCGCCCGTGACCCGTTGGGTCGTATTGAATGCCGGGCCCGGGATCGACGCATCCGGAATGGCCACGTAGCCGTTCGCCTGGTTGAAATGGAAGAAGTGGAAAACCGGCGGATTCTGGCCGGACACCACGAGAATCCGGTTCGCGCCCACGGCGACGAGTTGCCCGAAATGCTCGTCGCGCTGCGTATCGTTCATGTCGATGCGCGGGTCCGACGGGTAGGAGAACGGATCGACCGTGTTCGCGACGAAGGTGCCGCCCGCGCCGCCGGCATAGATGTTGGTGCCGCCGTAGAACAGCGCGCCGTCCGTGGCCGGGTCCGGGGCGGCGACGCCCTCGAAGTTGAGGGACTGAAGCGTCCGCTGCAGGTTGCCGGCGCTGTCGTACGCGTGAATATCGGTGCCGCCGTTGCGGCCGAGGTCCCAACTACCGCCCCACGGGTTGTTGAGCACATAGAGAGTGCCGGCGCTGTCCTTGCCGATGCCGGCGACGCGGGTGAAGCGCTTCGCGCCCACCTGCCCCTTGATGCCCGTCGTGGCATCGAGATAGCCGCCCCGAATGCCGAATGTGCCGACGAGCGCCGGCGTGCCCGACGCGCGGTAACTCTTGATGTTCATGTCCGGGCCTTCGTCCCCGACCATCAGTTGCCCCGACGACGCATCGAAATAGAGCGCCGACGGCTGCGATCCGCCGGGCATCCGGATGATGTTCAGCAATGCGCCGGCCGGACTGAACTCGACGATCGCGCCCGCACTCTTTCGCGCGACCCAGACGTTGCCCGCGCGGTCCACGGCGAGCGCGCCGGGCCCGGAGACGCCGATGTCCCGCTGCCAGATGCCGTCGGTCGTGAAGATCCGGACGCGGTTGCCGTAGAAGTCGCTCGCATAGAGGAGCGAGCCCGCCGCGGCGAGGCCGGTGACGACGTCGACCCGGGGCTGATTGTTCGACGCGCTGACCTGAATCACAAGATCGCGAGTTTTCGTGGCGCGGTTGTATCGTCCGACCGCGCCGCTGCCATGCGACTTGTCGTACTGAAGCGCGGCGAAGACCGACGTCGCGTTGCCCGTGATCGCGCCGCCCTGAAACTCCGCGTGCGTGCCGATCGAGCCGACGCTCCTGCCGTTCTGGTAGATCGCGACGCCGCCCTCGTACTCGTCCCACATCGACGCCGTGTAGATGACGCCTTCGGGCGCGACCCACATCGAACGCGCCGCGTTGCCCACGTGGGCGGCGAGGGTGCCGTAGGTGTTCGCCAGCCAGTCGGTGGCGTTTTGCGCGTGGCAGGCCGGCGCGGTCGCGGCGATCGCCGCGGCGAGAAGCGCGGCATGAATGCGCCTCTTTTTTTCGGCCATGACTGATGCCCTCCCGAATGTGGCAATCATTCACGTGAATGGGCGGCCAGCGGGATTGCCTGGCATCCTCGACCGGTGGTCGATGAAATCTCCCTCGGAGCCGCTGGCACAGCCAGCAGTCTGTATCGCGTCCGGCGGGCCGTCAACGTGCGCGCGGCGCGCGCGTTGCCGCCGGATATCGGCGGCCGGCGCGCGCGCTTCGAGGAAGGTGCGTGAATCGCAAGGCGCTCGGCAACGCATTGCCGGCCGCCGCGACCGCAACGCTCGGATGCGCCGCCGCGCCGTCCGCGTCGCGCGGAAACAAGCATCGGGCGACGCCCGCCGGCGCGCGTGAATCCCGAGGCGCCGCCGCCCGGAATCGCACTACAATCCGGGATTCGTTCCGACGACGGCGTCCCGCACCATGTCCTTCCTTCGAATCTCGATCCTCACCGCGCTTGCCGCTGCTGTCTGCGCGTCCGCGCATGCGCAGATAGTCGACGACGCGCCTGCCTCCACCCCGGCATGCTCAATCGCGATCGTCACGGGCGTCGGCGGCGCCGCGTCGAACCTGCGCGAATACCTCGCCGCGCGCGAGCGCGATCGCTACCGCTATCTCGCGGACCATCCGCTCGATTGCCGCGTGTCCGAAGACGGACGCGCATCCGGCTGCACCGGCCTCGAGTATCTGCGCCGCGAGCGCGTGAGCGTGTACGACGACGGCGACGACACGATGCAGAACGTCGTCGCGCGCATCGACCTCGATCACGGCACGTATCCGGCGATCATCGCGGTGCTCAAACGCGACGTGCGCTGCGAACAGTAAGGTAAGCGCGGCGCAAGCCCGCGCCGCCGGGTTGCGGCACCGCTCGCGGCAACGCGTCATGCGTCGCCTGGGGGCTTCAGGCGCAGACGTTCGGCGGACACCGGCGTCTCGGCGCTCGTGCAGGAACCGGTCGCGCGCCGCGCAAGCCGGCGATGCGCGATCGTCACAAGCAGGCCCGCGCGCCCGCGCTTCTCGTGAAGCGCCGGCGTCTCGCACGGCGCCCGGGCCGTTCATCGGAAGCGCCCCGTTCAGCCGACTTCCGCCTCCCCGCCCTGCACGGGCTCGCGATAGTTCACGCCCGTTCGCGCCAGCACCGGCTCGAGCGCGCGCCCCGTATGGCTTGCGCCCGCCTTCACGAGCGCTTCCGGAGGCGCGGCCGCCACGATCGCGCCGCCTCCGGCGCCGCCCTCCGGGCCGAGGTCGATGATCCAGTCCGCTTCCGCGATCACATCGAGGTCGTGCTCGATCACGACGACACTGTGCCCCGCATCCACGAGCCGGTGCAGCACGCGAATCAGCTTCGCGACATCCGCCATGTGCAGGCCCACGGTCGGCTCGTCCAGCACGTACAGCGTGTGCGGCGCCTTCTGCCCGCGCCGCGTGATGTCGTCGCGCACCTTGCTGAGCTCGGTGACGAGCTTGATGCGCTGCGCCTCGCCGCCGGACAAGGTCGGCGACGGCTGGCCGAGCGTCAGGTAACCCAGGCCGACGTCCTTCATCAGTTGCAGCGGGTGCGCGATGTTCGAGATCGGCGCGAAGAACTCCACCGCTTCGTCGATCTCCATCGTCAGCACGTCGCCGATGTTCCGGCCGCGCCACGTCACCGCGAGCGTCTCCGGATTGAAGCGCTGCCCGTGGCACACATCGCACGGCACCTTCACGTCGGGCAGGAAACTCATGCCGATCGTGCGCACGCCCTGCCCTTCGCACGCGGGGCAGCGCCCTTCGCCGGTGTTGAACGAGAATCGCGACGCCGTATAGCCGCGGGCGCGCGCCTCCAGCGTGTCCGCGAACAGCCTGCGGATCGTGTCCCACACGCCGATGTAGGTCGCCGGGCACGAGCGCGGCGTCTTGCCGATCGGCGTCTGATCGACTTCGAGCACGCGGTCGATCTGCTCCCAGCCGCTGATCGACTCGCAGCCCTGCCACGCATGCGTGACGTTCAGCGCAGGCCTCGGCGCGCTGCGCGCCAGCACGCTCGCGCGGCCCTTCGTCACCTGTGCCGCCTGCGGCGCCTGCTGCTGCGCGGCCTTGCGCGCGCGCCGCGTGGCCGGCGACGACAGCACCGAGCGGCCCACCGCGTCGAGCAGGTTCGTCATCAGCACATCGCGCGCGAGCGTCGACTTGCCCGAGCCGCTCACGCCCGTCACCGCGACGAGCCGCGCGAGCGGAATGCCGACCGTGACGCCGCGCAGGTTATGCAGCAGTGCGCCGTGCACCGTCAGCCAGGTCTGCGGCACCGCCGGCCCGTTGCGCTTGCCCGGCGGATTCACGCTGCGGCGCGGCTGCAACGGATGCGTCATCGGTTGGGCGAGCAAGCGCCCCGTCACCGATGCGGGCTGCGCGGACAGATCGGCCACCCCGCCCTGCGCGACCAGCGCGCCGCCGCGCTTGCCGGCGCCCGGGCCGATGTCGATGATGTGATCGGCGCGGCGAATCGTGTCTTCGTCGTGTTCGACGACGACGAGCGTATTGCCCTTGTCGCCGAGCTTGCGCAGCGCGTCCAGCAGGATCTGGTTGTCGCGCGGATGCAGGCCGATCGTCGGCTCGTCGAGCACGTAGCACACGCCCTGCAGGTTGCTGCCGAGCTGCGCCGCGAGCCGGATGCGCTGGGCCTCGCCGCCCGACAGGCTAGGCGCCGCGCGATCGAGGCTCAGGTAGCCGAGCCCGACTTCCTCGAGAAACGCGAGGCGGCTGCCGATTTCGCCGACGATGTCCCGCGCGATCTGCGCGTCCCGCCCGGCAAGCCGCAGGCCGTCGATCCAGCGGCGCGTATCCGACACGGTCCATTGCGCGACGTCGACGATCGAATGGCGATCGAACGTCACCGCGCGCGCGGACGGATTCAGACGCGTGCCGCCGCAATCCGGGCACGGCTCGTCGCCGACGCCTTCCGGTTCCTGCTCGTCGGAAGGCAGCGCCTGCTCGCGGCCGCGGCCGTCTTCGGCGAGCACCGTGTCGTCGTAGGCCGCGCGCTGCTCGCGCGTGAGCGCGAGGCCGGTGCCCACGCAGGTCGCGCACCAGCCGTGCTTGCTGTTGTACGAGAACATTCGCGGGTCCAGCTCCGGGTAGCTCGTGCCGCACACCGGGCACGCGCGCTTGACCGACAGCACCTTGATCTCGCCGACGCGCGCGGTGGAAAGGCGGTTGGCCATCGCATGACTCAGGCCGTCGAGCGGCGCGAGCAGATGCATCACGCCCTTGCCGAGCTCGAGCGTCTCGTCGAGGCGCTGCCTCAGCCCGGCCTCGTTCTCCGGCGACACGACGAGGTCGGCCACCGGCAGCTCGATCGTATGCTCGCGGAAACGATCGAGCTTCGGCCACGGGTCCACCGTCACGAACTCGCCGTCGACGCGCAGATGCGTATTGCCGCGCGCCTTCGCCCACTTCGCGAGATCCGTGTACACGCCCTTGCGATTGACGACGAGCGGCGCGAGCAGCCCGACATGCTCGCCGCGATGATCGCGCAGCAATTGCGCGACGATCGATTCGACGGTTTGCGACGTCACCGGCGCGCCGTCATGAATGCAATGCTGAAGGCCGAGCTTCACATACAGCAGCCGCAGGAAGTGCCACACTTCGGACGTCGTCGCGACCGTGCTCTTGCGGCCGCCGCGCGAGAGCCGCTGCTCGATCGCCACCGTCGGCGGAATGCCGTACACCGCGTCGACTTCGGGGCGGCCCGCGGGCTGCACGATCGAGCGCGCGTAGGCGTTCAGCGATTCGAGGTAGCGGCGCTGGCCTTCGTGAAAGAGGATGTCGAACGCGAGCGTCGACTTGCCGGAGCCGGACACGCCGGTCACCACGTTGAACTTGCCGTGAGGAATGTCGACGTCGAGCGACTTCAGGTTGTGCTCGCGCGCATTGACGATCCGCACGACATCCTCGCCTTCGATCGCCCGCCGCGCGCGCGCCGCGCTCAACACGGCCTGCAACGGCGCGCCCTGCTCGGCGAGCTCCGCCTCGGCGCCCATTGCACGGTCGTAGTGCAGCAGCGCCGCGCCGGTATGCGATCCGGCGCATGCCTTCACATCGTCGGGCGTGCCCGCGCACAGCACGAGGCCGCCGCCGTCGCCGCCTTCCGGGCCAAGATCGATCAGCCAGTCGGCCGCGCGGATCACGTCGAGATTGTGCTCGATCACGATCAGCGAATGGCCTGCCGCGAGCAGCTTGCCGAACGCCCGCATCAGCTTCGCGATGTCGTCGAAGTGCAGCCCCGTGGTCGGTTCGTCAAACATGAACAGACGCGCGCGCGCGACGCGCGCCTCTTGCGTGACGACACGGCGCCCGTTGCCGGCCTTCGCGGACTCGGCGAGAAAACCCGCCAGCTTCAGCCGCTGCGCCTCGCCGCCCGACAACGTCGGCACCGGCTGGCCGAGCTTCACGTATTCGAGCCCGACGTCGACGATCGGTTGCAGCACGCGCAGCACCTCGGCGTCGGCGGCGAAGCACGCCGCGGCTTCGCTGACGGTCAGCTCGAGCACGTCGGCGACGCTGAGCGCGCGGCCGCCGCGCTCGATCCGCACGTCGAGAATCTCGGCCCGGTAGCGCCGGCCGTCGCAGTCCGGGCAACGCAGATAGACGTCGCTCAGGAACTGCATCTCGATGTGCTCGAAGCCGGAGCCGCCGCATGTCGGGCAGCGGCCGTCGCCCGAGTTGAAGCTGAAGGTGCCCGCGCCGTAGCCGCGTTGCAGCGCGAGCGGCGCCTTCGCGAACAGCTTGCGGATCTCGTCGAACGCGCCGACATAGCTCGCCGGGTTCGAGCGCGTGGTCTTGCCGATCGGCGATTGATCGACGAACACGACATCGCCCACCTGCTCCGCGCCCATGAGGCCGCGGTGCGCGCCCGGCGACTCGGTGGCCTTGCCGAAGTGCCGCGCCATCGCCGGATAGAGCACGTCCTGCAACAACGTCGATTTGCCGGAACCCGACACGCCCGTCACGCAGACGAGACGCTGCAACGGAATCTCGACTGTCACGTCGCGCAGGTTGTGCTCGCTCGCGCCCTCGAGCACGATGCGCGGCGTGCGCGCGTCCACCGGCCGGCGCACCCAGTGCGACGCGTGCGCGACCTGCTTGCGGCCGCCGAGATACTCGCCCGTCAGCGTGTGCGCCGAGCGAATGTCGCCGGGCGTGCCGTCGTAGACGATCGTGCCGCCGCGCTCGCCCGGGCCGGGGCCCATGTCGATCAGCCGGTCGGCCGCGAGCATCACCGAAGGATCGTGCTCGACGACGACGAGCGTATTGCCCGCGTCGCGCAGGCGCTGCATCGCCTCGACGATCCGGTTCAGGTCGCGCGGATGCAGCCCGATGCTCGGCTCGTCGAGCACGAACAGCGTCTTCGTGAGCGACGTGCCGAGCGCCGTCGTCAGGTTGATCCGCTGCACTTCGCCGCCCGACAGCGTGCGGCTCTGCCGGTCGAGCGTCAGGTAGCCCAACCCCACGTCGCACAGATACTTCAGCCGCGTGCGCACCTCGGCGAGCAGCAGCTTCAGCGCATCGTCGAGCAGCGCGCTCGGCAGGCTGACGTCGTCGAAGAAGCGGCGAATGCGCTCGATCGGCAGCAGCATCAGATCGTGCACCGTCAGGCCCGGCAGCGCCTCGAGCTGCGCGCGGGTCCACTCGACGCCGCGCGGCATGAAGCGATCGGCGCTCGCGAGCACCGCGTCGGCGTTCGCCTTCGTGCCGAGCCGCCACAGCAGCGATTCCGTCTTCAGGCGCGCGCCGCCGCACACCGCGCACGGCGTGTAGCTGCGGTATTTCGACAGCAGCACGCGGATGTGCATCTTGTACGCTTTCGATTCGAGATAGCCGAAGAAGCGCTTCACACCGTACCACTGGCTCTGCCACTTGCCGTTCCAGTCCGGCGAGCCGTTGATCACCCAGTCCTGCTCGTCGGGC
Organism: Burkholderia thailandensis E264; assembly: GCF_000012365.1. Taxonomy (NCBI): domain Bacteria; kingdom Pseudomonadati; phylum Pseudomonadota; class Betaproteobacteria; order Burkholderiales; family Burkholderiaceae; genus Burkholderia; species Burkholderia thailandensis. The sequence continues at coordinate 78,213 of NC_007650.1, read as the reverse complement.
GTCAGCTCGGCCCACGGCGTATCGCGCCGGATGTTCGCCTTCGCCGCGTAGCGCATCAGATCGTCCTGGCATTCCTTCCAGGCGGGCGTCTGCATCGGCTTGATCGCGCCGCCGCGCAGCGTCTTGCGCGCGTCGGGAATCACGAGGCCGAGATCGACGCCGATCACGCGGCCGAAACCACGGCAGGCCTCGCACGCGCCGTACGCCGAGTTGAACGAGAACAGCGCCGCCTGCGGGTCCGCGTAGCGCAGATCGCTGTCCGGGTCATGAAGCCCGGTGGAATAACGCCACACCTGAGACTGCGCGGCTGCGTCGTTCGCGTTTTCCGGCACCTGCGCGAGCACGTAGACATTCACCCGCCCGCCGCCGCGCTTCAGCGACGCCTCGATCGCCTCGATCGCGCGCGCCTTGTCGACCTGATGCAGCCGGAAGCGGTCGGCCACCACGTCGAGCACCTTGCGCGGCCCGGTGGGCGACGCCACTTCGCGCCGCGCCTGCACGCGCGTATAGCCGCTCGCCGACAGCCACTGCTCGACTTCGTCGTCGGTCGCGGTTTCCGGCAGTTCGACGGCGAACGTGATCGCGATGCGCGGGTCGTGCTCCTTCGTGCGAGCAAGGAGATCCGCGTAGATCGTCTCCGGCGTGTCGTGCCGCACCAGCCGCGCGGTCCGGCGGTCGAACAGTTCGGCCGCGCGCGCGTAGAGGAGCTTCAGATGATCGTTGAGCTCGGTCATCGTGCCGACAGTCGAGCGCGAGCTGCGAACGGGGTTCGTCTGGTCGATCGCAATCGCGGGCGGCACGCCGTCGACGCGCTCCACTTGCGGCCGGTCCATCCGGTCGAGAAACTGCCGCGCATACGCGCTGAACGTCTCGACGTAGCGCCGCTGCCCCTCCGCGTACAAAGTGTCGAACACGAGACTCGACTTGCCGGAGCCCGACGGGCCGGTGACGACCGTCATTTCGCCGGTGCGCAAATCGAGATCGATATGCTTGAGATTGTGCTGACGCGCTCCGCGAATGCGGATCAGATTGCTGGATGACAATTTGCCTGCCCGTCTGAATGAGTTAGCCAGAGTTCGCGGCAGCCGGAAGGCTGCAAGAGGCTCGCCGGCGCGGTGCGCGCGCCGCCATGCGGGCACCGGTGCGGCTCGATTTCGACGAGTACTATACTGGATGTTTATACAGCTTTCCATGACTATCTCGGGCCGATGGTGCATGGAAACGCGCGGCTGCTCGCGAGCGACTCGGTCCGAGGTCGGGCGGCGACGGACGCATGACCAGCGACGCGCCGCCGGGCGGCTGCATGGGGGAGCCAGGGTCCTTGCATGGCATTGCTTGCCCCGTCGGTCGAGTGCTCGCGCGGATCGCCGGCAGTTGCCGGCCTCCGCAAACGGGCGTATGCCCACAAGGTGGGTGAACCCGCGCGTATGCGCGCCATACCGAATCCCGAAGCGATGTCCGAGACGCCGATTCGACCGCCGCCTCTCCCTCCGCTTCTACCGCCGACTCGACCATCGCTTCGACAAATCGCGACCGTCCCGCTCCTTCGCCGCAAGCCGCCAAACGAAGGTCGCGCCCGCCCCAACAAGCCAACTTGTAGATATTGCAACCAGTGAGTAGCATTCGCTACATGGAGAACATATCGACCTGGTCGCTCCTCGTTCTGACCCTTCCGACGGAAAACGCGACGGCCCGCATGCGGTTCTGGCGCGCGCTCAAGGCAAAGGGCTGCGCCGTGCTGCGCGACGGCGTCTACCTGCTTCCCCATACGGAGGCGCGCGAGGGGATGCTGCGCGAACTCGCCGACGCGATCGCCGAAAGCGGCGGCGCCGCGCACCTGCTGCGCGCGCCAAGCCTCGACACGTCGCAGGAAGCGGAACTCCGCGCGCTGTTCGATCGCGAAGAGGATTACGCGAGCTTCGTTCGCGGCCTCGCGCAGGCGCGCAAAACGCTGGCCGGCCAATCGGCCACCGAACTGGCTCGCCTGCTGCGCCGCCTGCGCAAGGATTTCGAAGCCATTCGCGCGATCGATTACTTCCCCGACGACGCGGCCACCCGCGCCGAGCTTGCATGGCAGGACTTCGTCGCTCTCGTCGATACGGTGCTGTCGCCCGGCGAGCCCCACGCCGCCGAACGCGCGATCCGACGCCTTGCTATCGACGACTACCAGGGGCGCACGTGGGCCACGCGCCAGCGCATGTGGGTCGATCGCGTCGCCAGTGCATGGCTCATTCGCCGTTTCATCGACGCGCGCGCGCGCTTCATCTGGCTCGCGTCGCCGAGCGAATGCCCCGACGGCGCGCTCGGCTTCGATTACGACGGCGCCGCGTTCACGCACGTCGGCGAGCGCGTGACGTTCGAGGTGCTGCTCGCCAGCTTCGGGCTCGACAAGGACCCGGCGCTGCTGCGCCTGGGCACGATCGTGCACGCGCTCGACGTCGGCGGGCCCGGCGTCCCCGAGACGGTCGGCTTCGAAGCCGTGCTGGCCGGCGCACGCCGGCGCGCCGAGAACGACGATCGGCTGCTCGAACAGATGAGCGACGTGCTCGATTCGCTGTACGCGCACTTCGCGGCGAACGAAGCGGGCGAAACCGGGGAACGATCGTGACCACCGCCATTGCGACAAATGCGCCGACCTACTCGATGAGCCAACTGGTCGGATACATGCTGCGGCTCGGCACGTTCGGCTTCGGCGGCCCGGTCGCGCTCGCCGGCTACATGCGCCGCGATCTCGTCGAGCGTCGCGGCTGGATTTCGGAGGCGGACTACAAGGAAGGGCTCACGCTCGCGCAACTCGCGCCCGGGCCGATGGCCGCGCAGCTCGCGATCTATCTCGGGTATGTCCACTACCGTATCCTCGGCGCGACGCTCGCCGGTCTCGCGTTCGTGCTGCCGTCGTTCCTGATGGTCGTCGCGCTCGGTTTCGCCTACGCCCACTTCGGCGGATTGCCGTGGATGCAGGCCGTGTTCTATGGCGTCGGCGCGGCGGTCGTCGGGATCATCGCGATGAGCGCTTACAAGCTCACGACGAAGACGGTCGGCAAGGACAAGCTGCTCTGGGCGATCTTCGTGACGCTCGCCGCGGTGACGTTCGTCACCGAATCGGAAATCGCATGGCTGTTCATCGTCGCCGGGCTGATCGGCTGGCTCTGGCGCGCGCCGCCGAAATGGCTCGGCGGCAGCGGAGCGAACGCGCTGGCCGCCGCCAACCTTCCGGCGACGGGCGGCTTCGTGAGCGGCTTGATGAGCGGCATCGACGCTTCCGTGCTCGCGCAAATCGGCTTGTTCTTCACGAAAGCCGGCGCGTTCGTGTTCGGCTCGGGGCTTGCGATCGTGCCGTTCCTGTACGGCGGCGTCGTCACCGAGCACCACTGGCTCAACGACAAGCAGTTCGTCGACGCGGTCGCCGTCGCGATGATCACGCCGGGACCGGTCGTGATAACGGTCGGCTTCGTCGGGTATCTGGTCGCGGGGTTTCCAGGCGCGCTCGTGGCGGCACTCGGCACGTTCCTGCCGTGCTATCTGTTCACGATCGTTCCCGCGCCCTACGTCAAGAAGTACGGCCATCTCCCGAGCGTCAAGGCGTTCGTCGACGGCATCACGGCCGCGGCCGTCGGCGCGATCACGGGCTCGGTGCTCGTCATCGCGAAGCGCTCGATCGTCGACGTGCCGACGGCCGCCGTCGCGCTCGTGACGATCGTGCTGCTCTGGCGCTTCAAGAAACTCCAGGAGCCGGTGATCGTGGCAGCCGCTGCGGCCGCCGGCTTGATCGCGTATCCGTTGCTGCATCGCTGAGGCGCGCGCCGCCGAACCGGGGGGCGCGTCAGGTTCACTGCCGGCAAAAGGACCGCCGACATGGGCCCGTCGCGCTCATCGCGAAGAAGAGCCGCCACGGCCGAAAATGGCGCGGAAGCGCTGCGGGATGCCAGACGCGTTGCCCTTGTCCGTCGACGGCGCTGCCGAAATAGCGCTGGCACGTCCGGTATCCGAACATCGGCAATCGACCGATCGTGCGTGTTCTGAATCCCGCGCTCGTGACAGGGCTGCCACTGCAGCGTGGGCAACAGAGCCGCGGGGCGGGCTCTCGGACAGCAGCGCGACGATCAGCGCGCTCGGACAGGCCGTCAGTTCTCGATCTTCTCGATCCTCGCCGGCGTCGTCTCCGACGACAGCGGGCCGAGTATCGGATTGCGCCTCATCGTCAGAATTGTGCCGTGACCTGAAAGCCAACCGTGACTCGCGCCGTCGGGAATCCGGACGGCTTGTAGATCGGCATGCCGGCAAACAGATCGTAACCGTAGGCGCCCAATCGGGTCGCGACGGCCCCCTTCACGCCGATCACAGCGCCCGCCAGTTGCGTGCCGACGAGGGCGACCGGCTGCGGGCCCCACACGCGGCCGTAGTCGATGCCGGCATATACCGCCTGTCCGGATTGGCCGATCGGCGCCTGCAGCTCGTTGCGCCAATAGAAGCCACGGGAAGCGGCCAGCATCGTCTCGCCGTCGAATCCGCGCACCGTGTAGCGGCTGCCGATCGTCAGATCGTCGATGTAGTACAGCGTGTTTCCCGTGTACTGACCGTGGAAAGTCGTCACGTAGCGAAACGGCTGCCGCGCGATCGCGAACGGCACCGACAGGTTCGCGTCGAGCACCGCCATCTTGTAGCGGTAGGTCGGGCCGCCGCCGGCCGCGAGGCTGTCGTCCTGCGCGCCGAACGCGCCGATGCCTTGGCGGTACGCGAGCGTCCCGTCGAACTGCGCATTGCCGAAGTAGTGGCGATCGGTCAGGCCGAACTCGATGAACGTGTTGTTGCGGCGCTGCTGCGGGATTTCGGTGTCTTCGATGAAGCTCTGGCCGAAGCGGCGCGACAGCCGGACCTGCGCGCCGAACACGTCGTTCTGGCTGCGCGACAGCACACGGTTCAGCTTGAAATCGACGGTCTTCGAGTTGCCGCTCGCGACGAACGTCTGGTTCACGCCGGCGATCTGCTGGTAGTACGTGTTCGTGTAGACGACCGGCACCAACACCGACTGACCGTCGACCACGCGCGTTTCCATCATGATCACGTTGCCGGTCAGCTTCGACACCTGATCCGCCGACAGGCTCGCGCCTACGGCCAATCCGAGCGACTTCGACAAATCGGCGCCGGCCGCCATCAGCGATTGGTACATCGTCTGCAGGTCCGCGTAAGCGTGCCGTTACCGGCATGGGTGATCGTGCCGCCGTCGTTAATCAGCGAAGCGGGGGCGAGCGTCAGGTCGGTACTGTTGGTTTGCAGCGTGCCGCCGCCGGAGTTGTCGAGCGTGCTCGACACATTGACGGCCATCGCGCCGGTGCCGGTCTGCGTGATCGTGCCGGCATGGTTCGCGAGGTCGGTCGCGTTCAACGACAGTTGACCGGCCTGCACGGTGCCGGCACGGTTGTCGAGCGTCGTTCCGCTGAGCGCCGCGGTCTGGCCGACAATCGAGCCGCCGTCGTTCGTCAGTCGCGCACCCGCATCCACCGCGACGTTTTGCGCGGCCTGCAGCGTGCCTCGGCCGTTGTCGACCGACTGGCCCGAGACGCGCAGGTTCGCATTGGACGTGATCCTTCCGTGGTTGGCGACGTTGCCGCCCTGCACGGTGACGGCGCCGTTGCCGCCGATGACGCCGCCTTGCGCGCCGTTCGCCGTCGTGCCGGCTGCATTGGTTAGTTGGCCAGTCGCCGTGATCGACAGGCCATCGCCATTGAGTGACGTGATTCGGCCCGCCGTGTTGTCCACCGACACCCCGGCCACCGTCATGCCCGCCGCGCTTTGAATGGTGCCCTGGTTGTTCGCGAGGGTGCCGCCATGCATGTTCATCGTGCTCTGGGACACCAATTCGCCGGACTGATTGGCGATTTGGCCGGCGGCCGTCACCGACAGCGCCCCCTGCGACGACACCTTGCCGCCCTGGTTCGAGAGGCTGCCGACGGCAAGCGTTGTGCCTGCGCCGCTCGACAGATTGCCGCGATCGTTGATCACCGTTCCCGTCGCATTCGCAGTCACGGCCCCTTGGGCGCTTGTCGTCGCGTTCGACAGGTTCATGTCGCCGCTCGTCGCGTTCAGCGACAGATTGCCGTTCGCGGCCGTCTGGCTGCCGGCGAGGTTCACGCTGCCGCCCGTCAGCGACGCGTTGCCGCCCGCGACATTCCGGCCGATTGCGCTCAGTTGGCCCGAGGCCGTCAGCTTCAGTTCACCACTGCGCGCCACCGAGCCGTCGTTGTTCACGCCCGCGCCGAGCGTGCCCGTCGAATTGACGCTGCCCGCGTTCACCGTCGTATTCTGCTGCGCCGCGAGCGTCCCGCTGTTCGTGAGATCGGCGCTCGTGCTGGCCGACAGCGATTGCTGCGCGTACGTCGTGCCGCTATTCTGAATTCCGCCCGCGGCCGACAACGCAAGGTTGCCGCTCGCAGTCGTCCTGCCGGTGAGGACGAGTCGGCCATTCACCTGCAGTGTCAGGTCGCCCGCCTGCGCAGCGATCGTGCCGGCATTCGCCACCCCCACACCGTTCTCATTCGATGCGAGGAAGATTCGATTGCTATACATCCCGCCCAGTTGGCCGACGTCGATCGCGACTGCCGGAGCAGGACCTTCGCCGGCGATCGGCGTCGCGGCGAGCGTGTCGCGGTTGACCTGGCTCGCGCCTGTGATCACGTTCAGGTTCTTCGCGTAGACCGCTGCGTTCATCTGCACCGCACGTGCGATCAGGTCGACCTGATCGATGTTCGACGCATTCAGGCCGGCGCCCGCGACCGTCACGAGCCCCCGGTTGACGGTGTATCCGGCGAGCGAGCCGTCGGAGCCGTAAAACGGCACGCCAGTGGTCAGGGTCGCGCGGCTGGTATTGAGAAAGCCGCCGCCGTCGACAAAAATCCCGGACGGGTTGGCCAGGACGAGTTCCGCGCGGGCGCCGGCTATCTCGACGGTGCCGCGTATTTGGGATGGGTTCGGGCTGTTGACCTGGTTGACGATGATCCGCGCGGCCTGTCCGGCTCCGTAATTCGGGTTGCCGTTGATCCAGCCCCCTGCTGGGTCTGAACCATCGAGGCCGAGTTGTTCAGGATCGCGCCGGCCTTTTGTACGTCGAACTGGTTGTAGGTGTTGACCGATACGCCTGCGCTCGACGGACGCGCCACGTTGACTTGAGGCAAGCCGTTCTGGGTCTGGATGACCTGCGTGCCGGCACCTGGCGTCGGCACGATTTGCGCCAACGCCGGCACGGGCAGGATGCCCGAGACGGCCATCGCGACCGATGCCGCCCGCACGGTGCGCGAACGCCTGCCCGCACGCGTCTCGCCGCCCGCCGATTTGCCCGCGGCAGCGGCCGTTTCTTCGACGGCCACCACCATCCCCCGGAGTCTGGAATACACCAGACGGTAGGTCTTGTTATTCATTGTTCTACGCCAGTCATTTTTTTGCCGCGTGAACAATACTGATGAATGCAGCCCAATACTGTCAATAATTGCTAAATCGCCGATACAAAACCGCAAATCGTCGAGTTCCCCTGTCAGATCTAACAGGATAAAGTGCTTGAGATCGCTGCTGTTCCGGACGCTCGTGATACTGGCCGTGTAGCGTCACGCCCTGCGCAGGGCGAAGCGTCGCCATGCCCATGAGTGAAGTTCACGAGGCCGCATACCCAGCGTTGCCCGCCGGTCTCGAGGAAGTGAAGCTGCGCCCGTCCACACGTCCGGCACGGCCGAGATCCGGCTCGTGCTCGGCCGGTCCCGGCAAGCACCCACGCGCGTGCTCATACTTGCGCGACTGAAGCGGCTGCCACGGCTCGGGTATCGAATCGCCCGCCCCTGGTTTCCATTCGATCGATCTTGATGGCTCCCTCGGCGTCACGCCCATCCAAGGGTGAGGCCGAACTCGAAAGCGCTTACCTCGGCGGATATTTCGTCGTCACGCAACCGGCCTTGCTCGGCTTCGTCTTTGGGTTGATGAAGCTCGACTGGCGCGCCCTCGTCGACGAACGTCGATTGCGGTTCCGGCGCGGCCATCATCCGCGCAGCTCCGAGCGACGCCGGCATGCGCGACGTTCCGAACCGGTACGTCGCCCCTTTCCTGCCTACTCGCGTCGAATCCCGGCCGCGACTTCAGCGGGCGTTTCGCGCTTGCACGGATCGACGTGCGTCATCACGTTCAAAACACGGTGATGCCGCATCACGCGCGCACGCGCGTTCACAGCGATGTCGTGCCCTTGCGCAACGGTGAGATCGGCGTCGATGTCGAGATGCACGTCCACGAGGATCAGATCGCCGGTCTTTCGCGTGCGCAGGTCGTGCACGTCAAGCACGCCCGGCGTCGCAAGCAGCGTCGCGCGGATCGCCTGCACGTCCTTGACGTCGGCCGCCCGATCCATCAGGTCATGCAACGCGTCCCAACCGAACGTGGCGCCCATTTTCACGATCATCCCGCCGACGATCAGCGCGGCGACGGGATCGAGCAGCGGATAGCCGAGCAGATTGCCGACGATGCCGCATGCGACCACCAGAGAAGAGGCGGCATCCGAACGCGCATGCCAGGCGTTGGCGACCAGCATGCTCGACTTCACTCGCGTTGCCGCCGCAAGCATGTAACGGAACAGGCCTTCCTTCGCGACGAGCGCGATGAGCGCCACCGATAGCGCCGCGACGTGGACGCGCGCGATCGCTTCCGGATGCTCGAGCTTCTGGATGGCGGACCACAGCATCCCGCCACCGACCAGCAGCAGAATCGCCGCAAGTGCGAGCGACGCACCGGTTTCGAAGCGTTGATGTCCATACGGATGCTTTTCGTCGACCGGTTTCCTGCTGTGGTGGCCGGCCATCAGCACGACGAAATCCGCGACCAGGTCGGACAATGAGTGAATGCCGTCCGCGACGAGACCCTGCGATCGAGACAGGATGCCGATCACCACCTGTCCGATGCTCAGCGTGAGGTTTACGGCGACGCTCACCCAGGTGCTTCGGGTGGCCGCTGCGGCCATCGCCGGCGTCACTTCTGCGATGGGTTCCGGCACGACGTCGGGATTATTTGGCATCACGATTCAGGTCACGTTCCAGGATTGAACAAACTCGGAAAGTCGCATGCACACGGGGGCGGCACGTATGGCGTTCCGGCACTGCCGAACACCGACGTTCACGCCGCCGGCTCGCCGACCGCCATCAACGTAGGCGCCGCGTACATCATCGACGGGCCGCCGCCCATGTAGACGGCGACACCGGCCGCCTCCTCGACTTCCTCACGCGTCGCCTTGCGCTTGATCGGCGGCGATTGCCTGTCGAAACCGATGCAGTCGCCGCAGCGGCATGATATCCCGATGCCCAACGCGATCAGCCCGCGAGTCTTCTTCGTCAGCGCGCCGTCCTTGGCACCGGCAACCGCCAACGCGCCGAAGGCGGACATCGGGTCGGGTTGCGATTGCCGCAGCTTGCGCATCTGGTCGGCGAGCTCCACGGTTCTTTCACGATAGCGCAGGGAATTCGACATGGCCGATCGACTCCGCAATGGACCGATCAAGGCGGCGCGCCACGCCGCAACGCGTGCCGCACGATGATGCACGGTACAGTTGACGTCAACGTGATGGCCGGCATGCATTTCAATGGTATTGGCGGCTACCCGGCGCCACTTGATCTGACACAAAGGATCTGCCGCCTTTCCGTGTACCGTTGAATGCACACAAATGGTTTGGAGATTGCCATGTTCCGTGCGAATACGTTCACTGCGACGTGCCTGGTCGGCGTCGCGATCGCGATGACGGCCGGTCTGGCCGACGCCCAGCCTCGCCAGCCAACTCAAGGCGCGGCCGTCGAGTCGGGAGGCATGATTTACGGCAGTCAACTGATGACGCCGGCCGAGCGGGTTGAATACCGTACGCGGATGCGCTCGGCAGCGTCGGATGCCGAGCGCGAGAAAATCCGCGCCGAACATCATGCCGAGATGCAGAAGCGTGCGAACGCGCGCGGAATCAAGCTCCCCGACACGCCCCCCATGCGCGGCATGCATCGCGGGCAAGGGATGGGGATGGGCACGGGTCCCGGCTACATGCACGGCCAGCCCGGCGGCCCCGCAAGCGGCGCCGCCGGCCAGTGATCGCCCGGTTCGGCGCGTCCGGTAACGAACGCGCCGAACCGTTCGCCACCGGCCGTTCTCGCGGGCGCCCGCCACGCGTCGACATTGGCCTGTCGTATCAGTCATGCGCATGATGGTCTGCGAATGCGTTGCAGAACATCCATGCCTTCCACGCGCGGCAAACCGAGATCGAGGACCGTCGCGGCGTGACCATGCGCGCGCAGCTCGTGCAGGGCCCGAGTCGCCATCGCGTACCCAGTCGACCTGGAAGCCTTGCTGGCGCATTCCGGCACGAATGCCGTCGCCGAGCGGGACATCGTCCTCCACAAGCAGGATGCGCACGACCAAGCACTCCGCACGCGGCCGTCAGTCGTCATCCCGGCCCACCCGGCTTTCGTGGCGGTCGTTTTGCGTCGCGACCGGCCGATCCGTCGGCGTGTGCTGCGGTGCGGCACGCCATTGTGTCCACCACCAGCCGATCGCCGCGGCCGTCATGACCGCGGCAACGCCCCACCACGCGCGCCGAATGCCGTCGATCGGCATGCCGCGCCGGTAGCCGGTCACCATCGCACCAGCCAGATTCTCGCGATGAGCGACGCTGCTGATCAATACGGCGGCCACGTGCACCGCGACGAGCGCCAGCATGGCGTTCGCCGCGCCCTCATGGAAATCGCCGAACGATTCGCCATATCCCGTATAGGCCGTCCATCCGGTCGCCCCGGTGATGATCGTCATCGCCAGCATGACAACGATCGCAACGGCTCCGGCCGGATTGTGGCCCGCGTAATGTTCAGGCCGGCCTTGCGCGAGGCTCGCCAGGTACCGGATAACGGTTGCCGGCGGGCGCACGAACGAAGAGAATCGCGCATGACGCGTGCCGACCACGCCCCACACGACGCGGAACAGCACGAGTCCCAGCATCGTGTATCCGAACGCGACGTGCATCAACCGCCAGCGCTCGCTCTCCGCGGTAAGCCACGCGCCGACGAAGGAAACGACCATCAGCCAGTGGAACACGCGAATCGGAGCATCCCAGACCAGTATCCGGGCGGGACGTGATTGATCCGCTTGACCTTCTGCCGGGGATGCAGACGAATTGTTCATCGAAGTCTCCTTTGCATTCACACCCGACGACGCCCCTGCAATTTCGGCGAAACCATTTTTCCGTTCAGGCGCCGTCCGTGAACCGGGCCGGGTTGAAAGCGGGCGCGATCGGCTCGATGGCCTTGCCGGTAACGACGTGCCCGCCCGCACCGGCCGGCGTGCTGCGATGACAGGTCGCACAGCGCCAGCCGCGCCCATGTCGGGAGGTGAAGAACGTTGACCGCGCGACGGCATGGCGTCCGCCGGCAACCGGGCCGGCGTTCGGCAGGTACGCCGGCGGTGGCGGCCACGCACATCGCAGCCCCCCGCCATGACCGGCAAGGCATGCGAACCGAATCAGATAGCCGCATCGTGATGCTCCTGAGAGATGCGTTCATCTTCGTGCGGATTCCTTACCGGATTCTTAACGCGTTGACGCCCTGTCGCGAGCGCGATGCCGCACGCCGCCCCCGATCGACTCGAACATCCGAAATGCCGGCGCGAAGCCGGCGGTAGGGGCAAACCTGCATAATCATCGAAACCGTAACGGCCGAGGCGATCGCCCGTCGGCACTGACCGGCGCCATCGCGCAGATTGCCGCCTCGACCTTGCGCCCCCCGTGCACAGATGCCTGACATCGTGTCGATCCGGATCTTCCCAGTAGAACCGGAGCTCGGCGCCTCGATGCGAATCGATCCGCACCTGCTTCGTCTCGCGACCATGACGATCGCGCGCCGATGCCGTGTGGCATCCTGCGGGAAGACGCACATACAGGAACGGGCCCGTCGCCTGCGCCGCGAGAACCTGCCGCGGGCCTTCCTGAATCACGGCGTCGAAGACGGACAAGTGCTTGCCCGTCTTCGACACGAAAGTCATGTGCAGGTTATAGCGAGAGGCTTGCTCGCTAAACACGGCGGCTTCGTCCGAACCGATGCCGCCCGCCACATATGTCACCCCGTCGCGCTCGATCGGCGTCAACGCGGTATCGGCATAGCTGACCGCCGCCACGGTCGAGAAGCGCCCTGACGCGCATCGCGCGCCGAGGATTCCGGTCGTCATGCTCGTCTCCATTCGCACGCGTGACGTCTTGGCGTCCGCTTCGGCCCGACGTGCGGCACGCCGAACGGTCACGCAGGCGCCGTGCACGGCTTCCGCCGCCCTTGCAGCAAGCATCCCGCCACCTGCTCGCTCCACCTTGACGCAAGTCAAGCGTTCGATACCCGCACAAACCTAGTCTGAACGTCAATCAGTCTCGTTGCGCGAAAGATCGGCCGAGACAGATTTGCCGACTAGTCGAGGATGCGGGCGATGATCACGCTGCGAACCAGTACGTGGATTGCTTCCGTCGCGCTTGCGATCTTCTTCGCATCCGCAGTTGATGCAGAAGAGCTGGCGCGCATTTCACCGCACTCTCAGCGCTACGGGACCCATATCGGAATTTCCGCGTACGACGACCCGCTGCTCAAGGGCGTGACGTGCTTCGTTTCGGAGCCGCACACGAGCGACGAACGGCCCTCCTTCCGCGACGGACATGGCGCCGAAGCGTCGGTGTCCTGCCACCAGACCGGAACGCTCGCGGCTACCGCCCGCTTGCCGCGTCAGGCTCAGGTGTTCGACGAATCGGTCGATCCTGTATTTCGATCGGTGCATGTGGTCCGGATTTTCGATATCCGGCGTCTCGTCGTCCTGTATTTCTCATACATGGAAAGCGACGTGGCCGGCAATCTCCCGGGGCATGTGGATGTCGTCCGACTGCCCGTGCACTGGGGAAGAACGGGCGCATCCGCCAAATGATGCCGCGCGAGCGATACGTCGTTGGCAACAAGCCGAGCGCCCGCTGCGGCGTATCGACCGGGCCGGCTCAAGATTCCCGACGGCCAGCCCGGTCGCGTCGCTATCGCGGCGCGCTGTCGGCACGTCAGCCACGGCGAGGGCGCCTCGCGGCGATTGATCTGCATCAAGCCCGCATTCTCGCTCCACGTCAGCATCAACAATATGCCGGTCAATCTGCTCCAGCATTGTCGACACGGTACATCCACCGCCGAGGAGGCCCCGATGCGCTCGCGAATTTTCCTTGTGCTGCTCGCCTGGCTGGCATTACTGGTCGGCGAGGTATCGACCGCTTGTGCGAACGATCTGACGCGCAGCGTGACGACACGCGATCTCGCCGTCCACTACGGCGTGGTTCCGGCAGGCAGCACCGTCGCGCCGGGCGGCAGTTCCGACGAGGCATCGCGCAATGTGAACCTGTACCGGCTCACGGTCGCCCTGTTCGACAGGTCGACCGGAAAGCGCATTGAAAATGCACACGTCGTTGCCGTTGTTCGGGGACCGCGAAGCGAAGCCAGCGCCTTACACGCGACGTCGACACGGATACAACTCGCCCCGGCGCGGGACGGCAATGCGGTCACGTACGGAAATGTGTTCGACGCGCGTTGGAAAGGCGTCTATCACATTGATCTCATGATTACGAGAGACGGCATCGCACATCCGGAGCACGTCCGTCTCAACTACGACCAGCAGTTCTGACTCGTCGAAGCGGTACCTCGCGTTCGCTTCCGTGCTGCTGCCCGTAGCGCGAATGCGCCCTCGTGCGCCTTCGTGTGCCATTCGGCAGCGCAGCGGACTCGTGCCTCTCGCCCTTGCGAGAGAACCGCCGGCAGCCGTCAGGCGAACCGGGCATTTCGTTCCGATGCGCCAGCCGGTTCGCACGCGCATGTTCGCAACGCCGCGAAGACCGAACGGGCTACTCCGTCTGGCGCAACCGAACCGGCGTGTTTTCCGCAAGCGTGGTCGGCGGGTACACGACAACGGTTTTTCCGTTCTGCAGGCCATCCAGCACTTGAGCCGCCTCGGCATTGCGCTGTCCGATCTGAACGACAGCCGGATCGCCCGCCCGTGATCGACCTCGAACACGCACCATTGCTCCGCACACCGGAACAGCGCGCCTACCGGCACGCTCAGCACATCCATTCGCTCCCATATGACGATTCTGCCCTGCACGCGATAACCGTCGCTCAGACGTCCGGGCGGCGCGCTCAGGTCGGCAACCACATGCACGCGCTGTTCTTCCACGCCGAGCGCCGATATCTTCGTGAACGCGCCCGGCTCGACGACACGCACCCTTGCGTCGATGGGCGCGGTGCCGCCCCAATCCTCCACGGAGACGCGCATGCCCGGGCTGATCTTGACCGCGTCGGTCGATAGGACGTCGATGACGACTTCGTAACGCGAAGGATCGGCCAGCAGCATGATCGCGGTGCCCGCGGGTACGACACGCTCGCTCTTTTCGTCCACACGCAGCAGCACCGCGTCGACCGGGGAACGAACCTTGACGGGCAGCCCTGCCTCGAGTGCCTCGAGATTCGCCGTGGCAGCCCGAACTTCGGCGGCTGCGGACTTCTCGCGTGCCGACGCCGCATCGAGATCGTTTCTGCCCGTCGCCTCGATGGCGCGCAACTGCTCCATGCTTTGCCTGGAGATGGCGCCTGCATCGACCAGTGTCTGGCCTCGCTCACGTTCCCGGCGCGCCTGCGCGAGATCGGCGCGGGTATGCGCGACACGCGCCTGCGCCTCGCGCAGCGACGCCTCCGCGGCCTCCACGCGTGCACGCTGTTGCGCGTTTTCACCGGGCGTCATCGGCACGGGCACGAGCACCGCGATCACCTCTCCGGCTCGCACCCGGTCTCCTTCACGCAGCATCACGCGCAGCAAGCGGCCCGTGATCGGCGCCGTGACCACGTAGCGATCATGCGCACGAATCTCGCCATCCTCGTCGATCGTGACCCGCAGCGGGCCCGTCGTCACCTTCGCAGTATCGACAACTATCGGTGCCGGCCAAAACGCATAGCCGAGCGCGAGCGCGACCGCGAGCGCGCCGGACACGAAGAACAAAAGCTGGCCCTTGCCGGCGCGCGTCATGATTCCCTCGCCTTGAGCACGGCGACGATGTCGAGACTTCCGATCTTCCGCGCCACCAGCAAACCCGATCCCGCCACCGTGCTCGCGGTCACCAGGAATGCCTGCGCGAATGTAGCCGGCTGCACCACGAGAGGCAGGCGATACAGATCCGTTGCAAGCCGATCCGCCAGGAACGCGCATACGCCGTAGCCCAGTAACAGGCCGGCCGGAGTCGCAAGCGCGGCGAGAAGAAACTGCTCACCGAGCAGAATCCATGCAACCTCCATGCGCGTGAATCCGAGCACGCGCAGTGACGCCAACTGCTGCAAGCGCTCGGAATAGGCGATACGCATCCCGTTGAACGCGACACCGAAGGCAATGACGCAAGCGAACGTGAAATTGATGGACGTCGAAAGCCGGACGCTTTCATTCATGATCTTGCGAAAGCTGTCTATCACCGACTGTCGGACGGCCACTGCATTGACGGCGGGCATGCGCTTGAGCGTGGCGTACAGACGGCCGGCCGCGCGAGCGTCGATCTGCAGCCACGCACCGGACCAGTTGCCGCCTTCTCCGAGAAGGCGCGCGAGCGCCTGCTGGTCCATGTAGGCGCGAACGCCGACCAGTTCCCCGACGCGGCCCGCGAGCGTGACCTGCCGCGACTGGCGCTTGCCTTCCAACACCTCCACGGTGACCTGGTCGCCCGCGTGCACGCCAAGGGTGTCGGCGAGTTGCGACGAAATCACGATGCCGTCCGGCGGCACCCGAAACGGCAGGCCCCGTTCGTCGACCAGGCGATGCATCTGCGCCGGCGGCGCGATCCCGCTCAGCGACACCCGGCGCGATCGATAACCGGCGGAGATCCGGATGGGCACATCGCGAAACGGCTCGACGCGCAGCACGCCCGGCAGGTTCTGGAGCGCATAGATGGCTCGATGGGACAACGGCTGCGCGAATGCCACCGTCAAGTCCTGCCGTTCGACGCGCTGAAACTGAACGTCGAACAGATAATCGATCGCGTCGAAGAAGAAGCCGCCCGTCACGAGGATCGCACTCGCGCAGGCCATCGCAATGCACGACAGCAGCGATTTGAGCGGTTGCCGCGTGATGTTGCGGGCGATCATCCGCCACGTTACGCCGAGATGCCGGTACAGGCCGAACCGTTCAAGCCACCCGGTCGCGAATTCGGGCGGCAGCGGGGCTCGCATCGCCTCCACGGGCATCAGCCCGGCGGCCTTCGTCACGCCGGCGGCCGTCCCGGCCAGCGCGGTGGCGAAGCTCACGATGGCAGCGAGAATCGCGACATGCGCGTCGACATGGTATTCAAGGCGAGCGAATCGGTAGTACCGCGCGTACAACGCGGTCAGCGACGAGCCCAGCGCCAGACCGGCGGCATAGCCAATGGCGGCCCCCGCCGCCGCAATCAGGCACGCGAACTGAAGATAATGCAGGGCGACCCTGGCGTTTCCGTATCCGAACGCTTTCATCAGACCGATCTGCATGCGCTGGGTATCGACCAGCCGGTTCAGGACGTTCTGAAGCAGAAACATGGTCACACAGAAGAAGATCGCCGGAACATAGGTGGCCGTGATGCGGTTCTGCGCGATTTCGTCCGAGATGAACCGGTTCGACACCTGATCTTCTCGCGTGATCGTGCCGAGCCCGCCGTAGGAAGCCAGTTCGCGATCGACCTGCGCGACAACGCGCGGCACGATCGCACCGCCATCGAGCGAAAGCACCAGGTCGTTGAACGCACCGTCCATGCGGAAGGCGGCCGATACGGCTTCGGTGCCCATCCAGAGCACGCCATAGTGGCGATTGTCCGGGAAGATGGAGCCGGCTCCGGTTTCGTACACGTATTCCGGTGAAATGGCGATGCCGACGATCTGAAGGCGCTTCCAGCGTCCGTTCAGCACGGCGCCGATGCGCTGCCCCGTGCGCAGGTGGTTCGCCTCGGCGAACGCGGCGCTGACCAGCACTTCATCGTCACGGCCTGGCGCGACGTACCGGCCGCGCTGAAGATGCAGCAGATCGAGCGACGGCCCGCCCCGTTCGGGAACCGAGACGACATGGCCGGTGGCGGGTTCGGCGAGCCCCGGCACGTCGAGCGTGACATCGGCCACCACGCGCGCGTCGACGGCGGCGACGCCTGGCAATGCCGCTATGCGCGTCGCGACCGCAAGCGGCGCGCGTTTCAGATGCACGAAAAGGTCGGCGAACCGGTGCGACGTATAGTAGTCCTGCTGCGCCCGCAGCAGGACCAGGTACGTGCTGCGCATCGCGACGAACGAGGCCACGCCGCAGGCAACGACCAGCACCGCCGCAATCGCCTGAGCGCGCATGCGCCAGAGATCGCGCCACGACAGGCGTATTAGGGCGCTCACCATGTGAGTTCCCGAGCATCCGAACGTCGCGCATTGCGGTGTTCTTCGACGATCGTGCCGCTACTCATGCGCACGACCCGGTTCGCCATCTCCGCGATGACGGCGTTGTGGGTCACGACTATGGTCAGCGTGCCGAACTCCCGGTTGACCCGCTCCAGCACGTCGAGCACGAGCCGCCCGGTGCGAAAATCCAGCGCGCCCGTCGGCTCGTCGCACAGCAGGACGTCCGGCCGCTTGGCAACGGCTCGGGCGATCGCCACACGTTGCTGCTCGCCGCCCGACATTTGCGAAGGAAAGTGCCCGGCCAACGAGTCGATGCCGACCATGCGCAACGCGTCATCGGGATCGAGCGGATGCTCTGCGATATCGGTCACGAGCGCGACGTTCTCGCGAGCGGTCAAGCCGGGTATGAGGTTGTAGAACTGGAACACGAAACCGACGTGCTCGCGCCTGAACCGGGTCAGTTCGCGCTCGGTCGCGGTGGAGAGACGATGGTCGCGGTAATCGATGATGCCGCTCGTGGGCGTGTCGAGCCCGCCCATCAGGTTGAGCAGTGTCGATTTTCCGCTACCCGATGCGCCGAGCAGCACCACGAACTCGCCAGCCTCGAGTCCGAGCGTGACGTCCTTCAGCGCATGGACGCTGACGCTTCCCATCGGATAGATCTTGCTGACTGCCTGAATGGAAAGGACGGTTTCCATTGCGCACTCGATACGAAAGCTCGCGCGTGCAGATCACATTAGCGATTCACCCGGCTTGTCGATTGATCTGCGTCAACGGCCAACTCCACGAGAATTTCGTTCGCCGGCGCTCGCGCGCCGGGCCTGCAGTCGCCGGGACAAACGAACGCCGCGTCACGGAAGCCGGAGCAACGCTGAACGTGATTCTTGTCGGAGATCAAATGGCGCCCAGCCGCGCGTACCTAGAGTCGAATCGAACGGGCGCAGCCCTTGCGGCGCTCCGGCACGAATGGACGCGCTGTATCGAACGATGCATCGGGCGCCGACTCCGAAGAGGATCATCATGAGACGGATCTACGTTATGTTGCCCGACACGCAGACGGCCAGATCGATCGTCGACGAACTGCTTCTCAAACGTATCGGGTGGCGCCACATTCATGTGCTCGCAAGCGACAAGGTTCCGCTCGAGGATCTCCCTGAAGCATCGATCGCGCAAAGCAGCGATCTGCGCCAAGCGCTTGCCCGCGGCGCGGCAGCCGGCGGCATCACCGGCGCGCTGGCGGGACTGGCCGCCATCGCCTCTCCGACCGCCGGGCTGACGATTGCCGGTGGCGCGGTCGTCGCATTGACGCTGGCTGGCGCGGGATTCGGCGCGTGGATGGGATCGATGATCGGTGTCAGCGTCCCGAGCTCGCGTCTGGAGCGGTTCAAGTCGGCGATCGAGCGCGGCGAGATTCTGATGATGGTCGACATGCCGCGGGATCGCGTCGAGGAAATCGACAACCTGATCAAGGGGCACCATCCGCACGCCAGTGTGGAGGGCGTCGACCCGACCATCCCCGGATTTCCTTGAAACGAGCGGCCCCGATCGCTCCCGTCGACGGGCGCCGCAGCCCCGTCGCGCGGGTGCCGCGGAATCGATGCGTGACAGATATGGGCGGGGCTCGTCGACTTGTCCGTCTCGCACTGGCCTCGCCTGCGATGCTGCCCTTGGCGACGATCGCGCGCGAACCGCCGTCCGGGCCGACTCGTGTGATGAAAAACGGCGTGCCCTGCATCCGCGACGGAATTGGTTCGATTCTGCGACGGCGAGCGGATATTCAGTCGCGCGGGCGAGCGGCGATCGAGCGGCAGCCGTCGCGCCAGCAAGGATGGAGCCCATGACCGTATCACTCCCGCCCCAGGCGCTCGCCATGCTGCGCGATTCCGCAGCGCAGGTTGCGTCGCTGCTCAAGGCGCTCGCACATCGCGACCGCCTGCTGCTGTTGTGCCAGCTCGCCGAAGGCGAGCGCAACGTGCAAGAGCTCGAGCATCGAGTCGGCGTTCATCAGCCCAGTCTTTCCCAGCATCTCGGCGTGCTGCGCGCAGAATCGATCGTTTCGGCGCGCCGCGACGGGAAATACGTCTACTATCGCCTTGCCGACGATGAGATCAGACAAATCATGAAGACCTTGTCGATGCTTCACCACTTCGGCCCTGCAAAGCAGCTTCACTAACGACGCCGGCGCCGGGCGACACCGGACAGTCGACGTGGTCGCTCGTTTGCGCGGCGGCGTCCCCACCGGCGAATCCGGCTCGAATGCACGCGTTCGTGCGCAGCGCCGTAGCGCGTTTCGCGCGAATAAACTGCCGCGAATCGGCCGTTGATCTGCGTCAAGCGCCCATTGCCGGTCCGATCCACTATTAATTCCAGGACATGGACCGGGTGATTGGCGGGGACCGGAACGCCCCCGCAGCCCGGCGGCCGTGCACGACCGGATCTCCGGCAGGCATCGGCGACGGGTTTCACCCGCAATGCCCGAAACAGCCGCTCACCGAGACGAACGCGTTTGCCGAGGCTCCCTATGCAGGTACGGCGCTGGACCATCGCAATGGTGCTTGCCCATGCGGCGCGCGCCGTCTCGCGCGTCAACATGCGAACCGGCGGACGAACGATCGTGTTCGCCTGCGCAATCGCGCTGCCGTTGCAATGGGCTCATGCACAGTCGCTCGCCACGCTCGTCGTCACGCCGACGACGCAATTCGATGAGTTCGTTTCCGAAGCTGTCGTCGAATCGGCCAGGCAAACGACCGTCGCCGCGCAGGTCGCCGGTCGCGTCACCGCGATTCAGGTCAAGGCGGGCGATCACGTCAACACCGGACAAATTCTCGTCACCGTCGACCAGCGCGCCACGGATCAACAACTCGCCGCGGTTCGTGCCCAAGTCAGCGCCGCACTGGCAGAAGCCCATGTCGCACAACGCGAGATGGAACGAACGAAGTACCTGTTCGACCGACAATACGTCAGCCAGGCCGCGCTCGATCGCGCGAGCGCGCGCTACAAGGCAGCAGCGGCAATCGCAAACGCTCGGCAGGCCGATGCCCGCGCGGCCGCGGTCGAACCGACACTGCGCAAGATCAGCGCGCCCTATCCGGCCGTGATCGCCAGCGTCAATGTCGAAATCGGATCGATGGCGATGCCGGGCATGCCGCTGCTCACGCTATTCGACCCCGCCGCGCTGCGAGCCGTGGCGACCGTACCGCAATCGCGCCTGCCGGCGCTGCGCGAGCGCGCCCCCGTCCGGATCGAACTGCCGGACCTGCCCGCCGCGACGCAATGGCAGACCGCAACGACCGTCACCGTTCTGCCGCTCACCGATCCGCAAAGCGATGCGGCCCAGGTACGCCTGAGCCTGCCCGCCTCGGCCGGCGACATTCGCCCCGGCATGTTCGCGCGCGCGTACTTTCCGATAGGCGACGCGCACCGGCGCCTGCTCGTTCCGCTGTCCGCGGTCGTACGCCGCACCGAAGTGACCGCGGTCTATGTCGTCGGAAACGATGGCCACGTCACGCTGCGACAGGTGCGCGTCGGCAAGGCGTTCGCCGGTCGGGTCGAAATCCTGGCCGGCCTGTCGCCAGGCGAGCGGATCGCGCTGGACGCGCTTGCGGCGGCCGGGCGGCAGTGATACCGACATGGAATCCATGCAATGAGCGCGCCTCGCCTCGGACTGTCCGGCAGCATCGCCGCCTTCTTCCAGCAAAACCGGATCACCCCCCTGATCGCGCTGGTGGCGCTCCTGCTCGGCCTGTTCGCAATGGTCATGACGCCACGCGAAGAGGAGCCGCAGATCAACGTCACGATGGCCAACGTGCTCGTGCCGTTTCCGGGCGCGAGCGCGCACGACGTCGAGCAAATGGTGGCCGGGCCCGCCGAGCAGGTGCTGTCGCGGATCAGCGGCATCGAGCACGTCATGTCGGTCTCGCGGCCGGGGCTCGCGGTGCTGACGGTTCAGTTCAAGGTCGGCGTGCCGCGCACCGAGGCGCTGGTCAGACTGTACGACACCGTGTTCTCGAATCAGGACTGGCTGCCGCGGAATCTCGGCGTGCTGCCCCCGCTGATCAAGCCGAAAGGCATCGACGACGTGCCGATCGTCGTGCTCACGCTCTACGGCACGCGGCCGGATGCCAATGCATTCGATCTGGAGCGCGTCGGTCATTCGATCGAGGCCGACCTCGAGCGCGTGCCCGGCACGCGGGAAGTCACGACGATGGGCGGCCCGCAACGCGCCGTCAACGTGCTGCTCGATCCCGGCCGCATGCGCGCTGCGCAGGTGACCGTCGACGATCTGCGCCGCGTGCTCGCCTCCGCCAACGCGGGGGCATCGGTCGGCGATCTCGTGCGTGACGACCGTGCCATCCATATCGAAAGCGGCCCGGTGCTCGCCGATGCGCGCGACGTCGGCAACGTGATCGTGGCCGTACATGACGGCCACCCCGTATCCGTCGGCGACGTGGCCGACGTGCGCGACGGCGCGCCCGCGCCCACCCGCTATGTCTGGGAAGGACTCGCCGGCGCGCATCCGGCCGAATACCCGGCCATCTCCGTCACGGTGACAAAGAAGCCGGGCGAGAATGCGGTCGCCGTCGCGAGGAACGTGCTCAAGCGAGTCGACACATTGCGCAATACCGTCATCCCGGGCGACGTGAAGATTGAAGTCGCGCGCGACTACGGCGTCACGGCCAACGCGAAAGCGCTGAAGCTGATCGAGAAGCTCGCCTTCGCCACCACATCGGTCGTCGTGCTGGTGCTCGTCGCGCTCGGCTGGCGCGAGGCGCTCGTGGTCGGTCTCGCGGTCGTCCTGACGCTCACCGCCACGCTGTTCGCATCGTGGGCGTGGGGCTTCACGCTGAATCGCGTCTCGCTGTTTGCATTGATTCTCGCGATCGGCATCCTCGTCGACGATGCAATCGTCGTCGTCGAGAACATTCACCGCCATCATCTGCTCGAACCGGACGCGCCGCTTGCATCGGTGATCCCGCGTGCGGTCGACGAAGTCGGTGGCCCGACGATACTCGCGACACTGACCGTGATCGCCGCGCTACTGCCGATGGCATTCGTCACGGGGCTCATGGGTCCGTACATGAGCCCGATACCGATCAACGCGAGCATGGGAATGGCGATCTCGCTGTCGGTCGCGTTCGTGGTGACGCCCTGGCTGTCCCGCATCTGGCTGGCGCAAGCGCGGCACGACGCGAAAGGCGGCTTGCACGCGAAGCTCGAACCGCTGTTCGGCAGGATCTTCGCGCCGTTCCTCGACGATGCGGCGGGCGCAAGGCACCGCAACCTGCTGTGGCTTGCCATTGCCGGCGCGATCGCGCTGTCGCTCACGTTGCCGGTGCTCCAGTGGGTCGTGCTGAAAATGCTGCCGTTCGACAACAAGTCCGAGTTCCAGATCGTCGTCGACATGCCGGCCGGCACGCCGCTCGAACGGACCGCCGCGGTTCTTCACGAGATGGGCGCGTACCTCGCGACCGTCCCGGAAGTGTCCACCTACCAGGCGTACGCAGGCCTGTCGGCCCCGATCAATTTCAATGGTCTCGTCCGCCAATACTATTTGCGCGCGGGCGGCAACGTGGGCGATATCCAGGTCAACCTGGTCGACCAGTCCAGGCGCCGGCGGCAAAGCCACGCGATCGCCACCGCCGTGAGACCGGCGCTCGAGCGCATCGCCGAACGCAGTGGCGCACGCGTGAAAGTGGTCGAAGTGCCGCCGGGGCCGCCGGTGCTCGCGCCCATCGTTGCCGAGGTGTACGGCACCGGGACGGACGAACGAAACCGCGTGGCACACGAGGTTCGTCGCGTATTCTCGACGACGCGCGGCGTCGTGGACGTCGACGACAGCACGGTTGCCGCGGCCCCGCAACGCGATTTCGATCTCGATCGCCGCAAGGCCGGCCTGCGCGGCGTCTCGCAGGCCGACGTCGCCCGCACGCTCAGGACGGGACTCACCGGTGACGACGTCACGTACCTTCACGACGGCAGCAAATACCCGGCCGCCGTCCGGCTCGCGTTGCCGGCCTCGCTCGAAGGCGACGCGTCCGCACTGCTGGCGCTGGCGGTCCGAGGCAGCGACGGTCAGTTGATTCCGCTGTCGGAGCTCGTGCGCGAGCGGAGCAGCCAGATCGAACAGCCGATTTACCACAAGGATCTGCTGCCCGTTACCTATGTCGTCGGCGACATGGCCGGCAGGATCGACAGCCCGCTGTACGGGATGTTCGAGATGCGCGGCCGCCTGTCGAAGCTCGCGACGCCCGGCGGCGGCCCGCTAGGCGAATGGTTCATTCGTCAGCCGGACGACCCGTACCGCTCGTTCGCGATCAAATGGGACGGCGAATGGCAGGTGACGTACGAAACCTTCCGGGACATGGGCATCGCCTATGCGGTCGGGCTCGTGCTGATCTATCTGCTCGTCGTCGCGGAATTCGGCTCCTACCTGACACCGTTGATCATCATGGCGCCGATCCCGTTGACGATCATCGGCGTGATGCCCGGCCACGCGTTGCTCGGCGCGCAGTTCACCGCGACGTCGATGATCGGCATGATCGCGCTCGCCGGCATCATCGTGCGCAACTCCATCCTGCTCGTCGACTTCGTGAACCTTCAGGTGACCGAGGGCGTCCCGTTCAAGGACGCGATCGTGCGATCCGCGGCCACGCGCGCGCAACCCATCCTGCTCACCGCATTCGCCGCGATGATCGGCGCGTTCTTCATCCTTGACGATCCGATCTTCAACGGCCTGGCGGTATCGCTGATTTTCGGAATCCTGGTATCGACGCTGCTCACGCTCGTCGTCATCCCGTTGCTCTACTACACCGCCTACCGGCGGCGTCCTCTTCCTGCCCATCGTTGAGGAGACGATCATGACATCCTGGCAGATCACGCGAATCATCGCAGGCATGCTGATCCTCGTTTCACTGGCCATCGGCGCGCCGTCCAGCCCGTTGTACGTGAGCAGCTGGTGGCTCTGGCTGACCGTCTTCGTCGGCGCGAACCTGATGCAGAGCGGCTTCACGCAATGGTGTCCGATGGAGATCTTCATGCGCAAGCTCGGCTTGAAGGGCGGCGCCTGACCGCCGGCGGCGAACCTGCCAGCTCACGATGGTGACGATCATGACGCGCGCCGCACGCCTGTTGGTTCTGCTCACGCTCGCCTGGATTCCGTTTGCCCGCGCGGAAACGGACCTGTTGGCCGCCGCGAAGGACGCACTTGCTCACGATCCCGCCTACGCGGCGGCGCTCGCCCAGCGTCAGGCCGACGCCACCAAGCGCCGGCAGGGGCACGCAGGTTTCCTGCCCCAGATCCTGGCGACCGGAAACGTTCGTTACGGGACGGTCGATCAGGAAACCACCGGCGCACATTTCTCCGGCGGCGGCTTCGGCTCCAGCAACGGCATCGCTTTCGACACGCGCGCCGCCGGCGCGACAGGCGCCGGGTGGGCCATCACGATCAAGGAAAACCTGTTCAGCGCCGAACGAAACGCCGTCGCCGTCCAGATGAATGCGGCCGCAGACGCCGGCGACGCGCAACTGGCCAGCACGCGTCAATCCGTCATGCTTGAAGTCGCGCAAACCTACTTCGCCATCCTGCTCGCGGAAGACGACGTAGCCGCGCTGAACTCGACCAAGACTGCTGCGCTCGAAGCCCGCGATATCGCACGTGCGCGCTTCGAGGCCGGTGACGCGTCGATCACCGACGTCAGCGACGCCGAGGCGCGCGCGGACCTCGCGAACGCGCAGTTGGTCGCCGCGCAAACCGTGCTCGATCTGAAGCGAGCCGAACTTCACGACCTCACCGGCAATTCCGACACGGCGCTGCGCCACCTTGCTCAAACGTCCACGCTCGATTCCATCGATGCGGGCGACTTCGCCGACTGGCAGGCGCGCGCGATGACGGGCAATCCGCTGATCGCGCTGCGCAAGCTGGGCATGGAAAGCGCAAGGGCGGAGGCATCGAAGTATCGCCCCGGAGCCGGGACGACGGTCGATGCGTTTGCATCGTACATCGGCGACCGGACGAACGGCGCCGGATACGGCGGCAACAGTTCGATGCGCAGCAACAGCGCGGTTGTCGGCGTCATGGTCACCATTCCGCTGTATACGGGAGGCCTGCGCAATGCCAAGCGCGACGAAAGCGCGGCATTGCTTCGCAAAGCCGGGTTCGACGAGGAAACAGCGCGCATCGCAGTTGCGCGCGACGTCCGGCAGTCGTTTCTCGGCCTGCGCAGCGCATTGGCGCAAGTGGCCGCCCTCACGCTGGCGCTACGGTCGGCCGAACGGCAACTGAACGCGAACCAGACGGGATTCGAGGCAGGCGATCGTCCATCGATCGACGTCCTGAACGCGCAACAGGCGCTGTACACGACACGCCGGGATCTCGCGGCGGCCCGCTATCAGGTCGTGATGAACCGGTTGCGGCTCGCCGCCGCCGCCGGCGAGCTCGACGAGAAGCTGCTGGAACGGATCAACGGATATCTTCAATAGCCGCATTGCCGGCATTCCGATTTCAGGCAGCGGCGCGCGCCCTTTTTATCCGAACTGCTCTCAGAGGCATTCTGATTCAGGAGAAGACGACATGGCTCAAATCGTGATAGTAGGCGCAGGACTCGGTGGCCTGTCGATGTCCTTTGCGATGCGCAAGGCCGCTCGGACAGGCGACACGGTGACGGTGCTGTCGGACAGCGCGCGATTCCATTTCGTGCCGTCGAACCCGTGGGTGGCGGTCGGGTGGCGCAAGCGCGACGACATCTCAGTCGATCTGCGGCCAATACTGGAAAAACGAGGAATCGGCTTCGACGCCGGCGGCGTGAAGCGGATTCATCCGGAGCGAAACGAAGTCGAACTGGCAAGCGGCGAAACGGTTGCCTACGACTACCTGGTCATCGCGACGGGCCCCAAGCTCGCGTTCGACGAGATCGACGGGCTCGGTCCGCAGGCCAACACGCAATCGATCTGCCACATCGATCACGCGGAAGCCGCATCGACCTCCTGGAATGCGTTCGTCCAGAACCCCGGGCCCGTGCTGGTTGGCGCCGTACAAGGCGCGTCGTGCTTCGGACCGGTCTATGAGCACGCGATGATCATGGACACCGATCTTCGCCGACGCAAGATCCGCGACCGCGTGCCCATGACGCTCATTACCCCCGAACCTTACGTCGGCCATCTGGGGCTTGGCGGAGTCGGAGACTCGAAAGGCATGCTCGAGTCGACATTGCGTGAGCACGACATCAAATGGATCTGCAACGCGAAAACGACTCGCGTAGCGCCGAACACACTGTATGCCACCGAACTCGACGATCTCGGGCACGAGCGGCGCACGCACGAACTGCCGTTCAGCTACTGCATGATGCTGCCTGCCTTCAAGGGTGTCGATGCGGTGGCCGGCATCGGCGATTTGACCAATCCGCGCGGCTTCGTGCTGATCGACGAATTCCAGCGCAACCCGACGTACCGGAACGTGTATGCAGTGGGCGTGTGCGTCGCGATCGCACCGCTCGAGTCCACGCCGGTTCCGACCGGCGTGCCCAAAACCGGATTCATGATCGAATCGATGGTGCATGCCGCGGCGGAGAACATCCGTGCATCCCTCGACGGTCACGAACCCTCGGCGCGCGCGACATGGAATGCAATCTGTCTGGCGGATTTCGGCGATCGCGGGATCGCGTTCGTCGCACTTCCGCAGATACCGCCGCGCAATCTGAACTGGTCGAGCGAGGGAAAATGGGTGCACGCGGCCAAAATCGCGTTCGAGAAGTATTTTCTCCATCGTATGAGAACCGGCGCGACCGAGCCGGCATATGAGCGTCTGCTGCTCGACATGCTGGGCATCAGGAAGCTGAAGCACTGATCGGAACGCATTCGTCGCGAGCGGTGATCGTCCGTCGACTCGCGCACGAGGAGAAAACGATATGCATATCGTCTGCAGTCACTGCTTCGCGATCAATCGGCTCGATGCCGACCGCCTCGGCGAACATCCGCTGTGCGGCACATGCGGCTCGCCGTTGTTGACGGGCGAGCCTGCCAACCTCGACGAGCGCCATTTCGCGACGTTCGTGGGCAGGAACGACCTGCCAGTCGTGGTGGACTTCTGGGCCAACTGGTGCGGGCCATGCCACGCGATGACGCCGCAATTCGCGGCTGCCGCCAAGCTTCTAACGGGCTCGGTGATGTTCGCCAAGGTCGAGACGGATCACGCGCAACGCATTTCCGCGCAATACCAGATTCGCTCGATCCCGACCGTGATTCTGTTTCTCAACGGCGTCGAGAGCAGCCGCCGCACCGGCGCCATGTCCAGCCAGCAGATCACTCAGTGGGTACGCTCGGTCCAGCCGCGTTGACAACGGCGCGCAGAAGCTCGATCGCACATCGGAGGCCCTCGTCGATCTATATCGTTCGATTGAGAAGGGTCGCTGCCGGCACCGCGGTATCGACGCTGTCGAGCGTCGCGTCGCGCCGCCATGCCCGCTTTTGCCTGGGCATGGGAAACCCCATCTGCTTTCGGATCGTTCGCCTCGCGAATCGCCCCTTCAACGTGTTCTCGAAACCACGTGCCGTCGCCGTCATTCATGACCACCCTCACACTTCTGTGCGTCGTCAGAGAATGACTTTCCGGGCGCGGAAATTTGACGACACGCTGCATAGCGATTCCGAATCCCGGCCGCACCGGATTCGGTGGCCAGACTCAATTCGAGCACGTCCCCAGCTTGCCGCCCCTGGGCTGCCGGTGCGTTCCAGCGCGGCAGAATGCCGTCGCCGCGCCCATCAGGGGCGTCCTGAGTCCTGAATCTCGATGATCCAGTGCTTCGGGCTGGTCGCTTTGTTTCTCCATGAGATTTGCACGCCTGAGGACGTCGACGCCGCAGGGCAGTTGTATCCCCGCCGAACGAGGCGCTCGGAACGCAATTGCGTGCTACGCCGGGTTCGGTGTGCCGGCGGAGCATTGACCTCACCGTAAGTTCGCGCAGGCCAGCGTCAAATGTGAAATGGCGGTTGAGTGCCGCCAATGCTTCAGCAACGATACGGTGCCGTCGATCGAGCGTCGTGTCGGAAGCACCGTGACAAAACACTCTCCGGCCATTTCCCCGAAGATCGATGCAGGTCACATCCTTCACTCATGGAGTGCGCCCTTTATTCAAAAACAACATATCAAGACTGCGGACATCTTTTCCGAGAACCAGCACATCCGCCCACCAAACCGTCCGCCACCGCCCTATCCCGTACCGGCAACCATCTCCACAACTGTACCGGTACTGTACAGAATCCATCCACTACACTCCCTCCGTCACCTGTCATTTCGCAGACGAAGAGAGCATCACCATGGACTACCTCACCCTCAGCGCGCTGCCCGCCGGCATGCTCTTCGCGCTCGTCACGTCGATCACGCCCGGCCCGAACAACACGATGCTGCTCGCGTCGGGCGTCAACTTCGGCTTCCGTCGCACGCTGCCGCACATGCTTGGCATCAGCGCGGGCGTCGCAATCCTGATGCTATCGGTCGGCTTCGGCCTCGGCGAAGCGTTCAAGCGGCTCCCGTTGCTCTATACGCTGCTCGAAACCGCCAGCATCGTCTATCTGCTGTATCTCGCATGGCGTATCGGCACGTCGAGCGAAGTGCGCACTCACAACGGCAAGTCGCGTCCGATGACGTTCGTCGAAGCGATCGCGTTTCAATGGGTCAACCCGAAAGCGTGGATGATGGTGCTGACCGCCGCGACGACGATCCAGCTCTCGACGGACTATGGCCGCAACGCAGTCTGGATGGCGCTTGTATTCGTTTTCGTCGGCTTGCCGTGCATCAGCGTCTGGGCCGCGTTCGGCCAGGGTCTGCGCGGATTCCTGTCGAATCCGCGATGGCTGCGCGTGTTCAACGTCACGATGGCCGCGCTGCTCGTTCTGTCTCTGTATCCGATGTTCGCCAAGGTCACCGGTCACTGAGCGCTCGGCCCCGTTGTGATCCGATCCGGTAAAGCGTACGCTGTTCGTTCCGACGTCGGTTCGCCTCCCCCGCGAATCCGTCCCCGCCGGGAGAATGCTGATGAAGCCACTGCTGAAAGCAGGCGATCGGATCGAAGGCCTGCATTGGGTTGCCGAATACCGCCATCGCGCACACCTGATTCGCGTGCTGCGCGAGCGCGTCGAAGTGGGCACTTACGGCGCGCCGTCCGCACTGTTCGGCGACGAGGAAGAGATGGGCGCATCGACGCCCGCCGATCATCGCAGCCGCGAAGCCGCATTGCGCGCTTACCTGCGCCACTTCGCGAAAGTTCACGACGCAGAGGAATGACGGGGCGCGATCGCGCCGCCCCGTCGATCGCCGCGACGGCTCGCTCGCACCACCAATCCGGTCACGCCGCGCGCGTCGGCGCATTTGGCTGCGCGTCGCGCGACGCGGCCGTGCGCTTGACCATCAGCGCGCCCGCCGCGATCAGCGCCGGCACCGCGAGCATCGAAAAAATCGTGCCGAATCCGAACTGCGCCTGCAGCAGCAAGCCTCCCGAAAACGCTCCCAGAATCCCGCCGAAGCGCCCGACGCCGAGCATCCACGCGACGCCCGTCGCGCGTCCGCTCGTCGGATAGAACGCCGCCGCGAGCGCCGGCAGCGACGATTGCGCGCCATTCATGCAAATGCCCGCGACGAACACGACGGCCGCCAGCAGCGCAAGATGCCCGGCCTGCAGCCCGATCATCCAGACGAACAAGGCCGTCAGCGCATATGTGACCGCAATCACGCGATGCGGCTCGAAGCGGTCCATCAGCCAGCCGCACGCGATCGCGCCGACGCCGCCGCCGAGCGGAAACAGCGCGGTGACGAGCGCCGCGTCGCGCACCGTGAAGCCCGTGTCGCGAATCAGCGTCGGCAACCAGCTCGTCATCAGGTAATAAACGAGCAGCCCCATGAAGTAAGTGAGCCACAGCATCGCGGTGCCCGCGCGGTAGCGCGGTGACAGCACGACCGCCACGCCGGAGCGCCGCTGCTCGCCGCGCTCGTCGGGCAACACGAAGCGCACGCCGTCGAACGTCGCATCGGGCGCGATCCTGCGCAGCACTGCGGCGATCCGCTCGTGCGGCGCGCCGCGCAGCACCATGAAACGGATCGACTCGGGCAGCAGCGCGATCAGCAACGCAGCGAGCACGAGCGGCGCGGCGCCTCCGACGATGAACACGCTGCGCCATCCATGATCGGGAATCAACGCGGCGGCGACGAGGCCGCCCGCCGACGAGCCGAGCGTGAAGCCGCAGAACATCGTGTTGACGAGGAACGAACGTTTCGCGTGCGGCGCATACTCGGCCATCAGCGTCGTCGCGTTCGGCATCGCGGCGCCGAGGCCAAGCCCCGTCAACAGCCGCAGCACCGCGAGTTCCGTGACTGACTGCGTGAACGCGCAGCCGATGCTGAAGAGTCCGAACAGCACGACCGAGCCCACGAGCACGCGCTTGCGGCCGATCTTGTCGGCAAGCGGGCCCGCCGTGAGCGCACCGAGCGCAAGACCGACGAGCGCCGCGCTCATCACCGGCCCGAGCGCGGCCTTCGTCACGTGCCACTCCTGGCCAAGCGCGGGCGCGACAAAGCCGATCGCGGCGGTATCGAAGCCGTCCGCCGCGACGATCAGAAAACACAGGATCAGAATCAGCCACTGATAGGGCGAAAAACGCCGTTCGTCGATGAACTGCTGCACATCGAGCTGGCGCGCAAGGTGGGTCATGGGTGTCTCCGTTGGGGTTGCCGTCGACGCGTTCGCGTCCTGCGCCGATACGATGCCGGCGCGAGTCGTCGCGCACGGGCGGCAGCCGTTTTCAGCGCCGCCCGTGCGGTGTGCCATTTCGTGTTGCGTGTGTCTTGCGTGTCCCGCGTGTCCCGCATCGCGCGAATTCAGCTCGCCGCGTCTTCCTCGCCGAAGATGCGCTGCGCGAAATGGAACGCCGAATTCGCCGCGGGCACGCCGCAGTAGATCGCGGTTTGCAGCAGCACTTCCTTGATCTCGTCGCGCGTCACGCCGTTGTTCTTCGCCGCGCGCAGGTGCAGCGCAAGCTCCTCGCCGCGATTGAGCGCGACCATCATCGCGATCGTCAGCAGGCTGCGCGTGTGGCGAGGCAGGCCGTCGCGCGTCCAGATCTCACCCCACGCATAGCGCGTGATCAGGTTCTGGAAATCTTCCGTCAGCTCGGTGCGATTCTCGAGCGAGCGGTCGACGTGCGCATCGCCAAGCACCGCGCGGCGCACGTTCATGCCCGCTTCGTAACGTTGTTCGTCGTTCATATCGATGTGCTCGCGTCAGGCCGTCAGGAAATCGATCAGCATGCGATTGAAACCGTCCGCACATTCGATGTTCGAGATATGCGCACTGTCGAATTCGACATGCTGCGCGCCCGCGACCGACGCGGCGAGCGCGCGGCCCTGTTCCGGCGGCGTGGAGAGATCGTGCGCGCCCGTCACGACGAGCGTCGGCGCCGCGATTCCTTTCGCTTCGTCGCGCAGATCGGCGGCATTCAGCGCGTCGCAGTTCGCCGCGTAGCCGTCCTTGTCCGTGTGATTGAACGTGTCGCGAATCATGTCGACGAGGCGCGGCTCGCGCTCGAAGAACGCGGCCGTGAACCAGCGGGGCAGCACCGCGTCGGCAAGCGCCGCCATCCCTTCGGCGCGCGCCTTCTGCGCGCGCGGCCCCCATATTTCCGGCGAGCCGATTCTGGCCGACGTGTTCGACAGCACCACGCGATCGATGCGCCCCGCATGGCGCGCGGCGAGCGCCACGCCCGTCAGGCCGCCCATCGAGATGCCGCAGAAATGCGCACGTGCGACACCGACATGATCGAGAAGGCCGATCACGTCGCCCGCCAGTTGCGCGATCGTGTACGGGCCCGCCGGCGCGTCCGAATGGCCGTGACCGCGCGTGTCGTATCGCAGCAGATTGAAGTGCGCGGTCAGCGGGCCGATCTGCGGCGCCCACATCGACAGATCCGCGCCGAGCGAGTTCGAGAACACGAGCCACGGCGCGTCTGCACGCGCCGCGCGATCGATCCGGTAATGCAGCCGCACTCCATTGACTGAGGCGAAAGGCATGGGAATCTCTCCTTAATGGCGGCTCGCGTGGAGCGCGAGCACAGCGTCGACGTAGGCGTGCGCCTCGCCGACGTAATGAGCGGGGTCGAGCAACTGCCGCAGCGCATCCGGCGCGAGGTGCGCGGCGACGTCAGGGTCCGCGGCCAGCACGTCGTGCAGCGAACGGCCGCTGCGCACGGCTTCCTTCGATGCACGCTCGACGAGATGATGCGCATCGAGCCGGCCGACCTTGTCGCCGAGCGCGAGCATCACCGCTTCGCCGAGCACGAGGCCGTGCGTCGCGTCGAGGTTTTCGGCCAAGCGCCCGACGTCGACATCGAGCCCCCCGGCGATCTGCGCGACCTGCGCAAGCGCGCCGCCCGCGAGCCGCGCGAGTTCGGGCAATGCGTCCCACTCGGCTTGCCAGCCGCCGAGCGCGCGCTCGTGCTCCTGAACCATGCCGGCGAACACGGTCGACACGAGTCCCGGCGCGCGCACGGCAGCGGTCAGCACGGCAGCGCAGCCGACCGGATTGCGCTTGTGCGGCATCGTCGACGAGCCGCCCTTGCCCGGCGCGGCGGGCTCCGCGAGTTCGCCGATCTCCGTCTGCATCGACAGCGAAATGTCGCGCGCGATCTTGCCGAGCGTACCGATCAGCATCCCGAAGCAAGCGGCGGTCTCGGCGATCCGGTCGCGCTGCGTATGCCACGGCACGGCCGGCAGCGCGAGCCGAAGATCGTCCGCGAGCGCGCGCGCAACCGCGGGCGCCGCGCCGCGCAAGCTCGCGAGCGTGCCCGCCGCGCCGCCGAACTGCAATGCGAGCGCCCGCTCGCGCAACGCGGCGATGCGCTCGCGGTGACGAAGCAGCGCGTCGAGCCACTGCGCGAACTTCAATCCGAGCGTGATCGGCAGCGCCTGTTGCAGCCACGTGCGGCCGATCATCGGCGTCGCGCGGTGCGCGGCCGCGAGCGTCGCGAGCGTCGCGCACGTATCGCGCAGCAGCGGATCGAGCCAGTCGAGCGTGTCGCGCAGTTGCAGCACGGCGGCGGTATCGATGATGTCCTGGCTCGTCGCACCCCAGTGCACATACTTCGCCGCTTCGGCGTCGCGCGCCTTCACGCGCGCGGTCAGTTGCTTGACGAGCGGAATCGCGAGGTTGCCGCCGAGCGCCGCGTCGCGCGTCAGCGCTTGCGCGTCGAGCTCGCCGGCCGTGCACGCCGCCTCGATCGGCTGCACCGCGCTCGCCGGAATCACGCCGTTCGCGGCAAGCGCGCGCGCAAGCGCCGCTTCGACGTCGAGCATCCGCTGCAGCGTCGCGTGAGGCGACCAGATCCGGTTGAGCGGTTCGCTTCCACAAATGAGAGCGGTCAGGCGGGCGCTGTCTTCGAGCATGGGGTCGATCGAAAAAAACGAATTGCGCTTATTGTCCACCGAGGCGCCGTACGTTGCGCACTCGTCCGTTCGGCCAATCGCGGCGAGACGCCGAGGCGCCGGACGAAGCGAAAGCGAACGACGCCGCAAGCCGCCGCTTCACGCCGCGGCCCGCTGCGTCGCATCGACGAGCGGCACGCCCGTCAACTTCTGCAGCTCGTCGAACGAGAGATCGGCGAAGATCTCGCGCACGGCGAGGCCATCGCGCGTCACGTCGAGCACCGCGAGATCGGTGTAGATGCGATCGACGCAACGCACGCCCGTCACCGGGTACGTGCATTCGGCGACGATCTTGCTTTCTCCCTGCTTCGTCAGATGCTCCATCATCACGAACACCTGCTTCGCGCCGATCGCGAGATCCATCGCGCCGCCGACCGCGGGAATCGCGTCGGGCGCGCCCGTGTGCCAGTTCGCGAGATCGCCTTGCGCGGACACCTGGAACGCGCCGAGCACGCAATAGTCCAGATGGCCGCCGCGCATCATCGCGAACGAATCCGCATGATGAAAATACGCGCCGCCCGTGAGCAACGTCACGTGCTGCTTGCCGGCGTTGATCAGTTCGTCGTCCTCTTCGCCCGGCGCGGGGGCTGCGCCCATGCCGAGCAGGCCGTTCTCGCTGTGCAGGAAGATTTCCTTGCTCGGATCGAGATGGTTCGCGACGAGCGTCGGCACGCCGATGCCGAGGTTCACGTATGCGCCTTCGGGGATGTCTTGCGCGACGCGCTTCGCCATGTCGTCGCGGGTCAGTCGTTTCATCGTGTTCTCCTCGGGAATTCAGGCGGCGCTCGCGGCGCGCTCGGCAGCCAGCTCGGCCGCATGCGAGGCCTGCGGCACTTCGACGATGCGCTGCACGAAGATGCCGGGCGTCACGATGTGCTCCGGGTTCAGCGCGCCGAGCGGCACGACTTCCGACACCTGCACGATCGACGTCTTCGCGGCCGTCGCCATCACCGGCCCGAAATTGCGCGCGGTCTTCCGATAGACGAGGTTGCCCCAGCGATCGCCCTTGTACGCCTTCACGAGCGCGAAATCCGCATGGATCGGCGTTTCGAACACGTAGTGCTTGCCGTCGATCACGCGCGTTTCCTTGCCTTCGGCAAGCTTCGTGCCGTAGCCCGTCGGCGAGAAGAAGCCGCCGATGCCCGCGCCCGCCGCGCGAATCCGCTCGGCGAGATTGCCTTGCGGCACTAGTTCGAGCTCGATCTCTCCCGCGCGATACAACGCGTCGAACACTTGCGAATCGGCCTGCCGCGGGAACGAGCAGATGATCTTGCGCACGCGCTTCGCCTTCAGCAGCGCGGCAAGGCCGGTCTCGCCGTTGCCGGCGTTATTGTTGACGATCGTCAGATCGCGCGCGCCTTGCTCGATCAGCGCGTCGATCAGCTCGGCGGGCATTCCGGCCGTGCCGAAGCCGCCGATCATGATCGTCGCGCCATCGTGGACATCGGCCACCGCCGAGCGAAGGGAATCGAAAATCTTGTTGACCATGTCTCTTCCTATGCGAATCCGCGCGCGCCGCCCGCTGCGGCACGCGTTCGCGCGAAAGGCTGCGCGCTTCGCCGGGCGATCCGATTTGTTCGAATTGCGAACTCAGATTCGATTAGCGAACGGTTTGCCGATCATAGAGGCGCGTGCGCACGATTGTCAAGGCGACGCCCCGTTGGCCTCACCGCGCGCGGGTTGCGGCGTGATGCGCTCATGCGGCGGCGACCTCGTCGAACGACGGCGTGGCGTCCGGCGCATCATCGAACGGCAAGCCGACATAGTTCTCCGCGAGCGACTGCGCGGCCGCGCGCGAGCGCGTCACGTACTTGAGCTCGGCGAGCTTCAGCCGATTGACGAACGGCGAATCGTCGACCGACGGGTGCAGCATATTCGTCATGCAATACGAAAAGTGCTCGGCGCGCCATATCCGTTCCAGACAGGTTGACGAGTACGCGTCGAGCAAATCGTCGCGGCCGTCGCGGTAGCGCGCACCCAGCGCGCGCGACAGCGCCCGGACGTCGGCGACCGCGAGGTTCATTCCCTTCGCGCCCGTCGGCGGCACGATGTGCGCGGCGTCGCCCGCGAGAAAGAGCCTGCCGTACTGCATCGTCTCCGACACGAAGCTGCGCATCGGCGTCACGCTCTTCTGCGTGATGCGGCCTTCGTTCGGCGTCCAGCCGCCGTCGTTTTCGAAGCGTGTGCGCAGCTCCTCCCAGATCCGCGCATCCGGCCATTCGGCCAGGTTCTCGTCGGGCCGGCATTGCAGGTACAGTCGGGTGACGGTCGGCGAGCGCATCGAGAACAGCGCGAAGCCGCGTGCGTGATGCGCATAGACGAGCTCGTCGAGCGACGGCGCCGCGTCGGCAAGGATGCCGAGCCACGCATACGGATACACGCGCTCGAACGTGCGCAGCCGTTCGGCCGGAATCGCCCCGCGCGCGATGCCGTGAAAGCCGTCGCAGCCGGCAACATAGTCGCAATCGATCCGGTCGGCGCGTCCGTCCGCATGCGTGAACGTCACCGATGGCCGACCGGTCGCGACGTCGTGCAGCGCGACGTCGCGCACGTCGAAATGGATCGGCTGGCCGTGCTCGAGCGCGGCCGCGATCAGGTCGCGCACGACTTCGTGCTGGCTGTAGACGGTGATCGCGCGGCCGGGCGTCAGCTCACCGAAGTCGATCCGGTGGCGGCGGCCGTCGAACAGCAGTTCGATGCCGCGATGAACGAGCCCCTCGCGCCGCATCCGCGCACCCAGGCCCGCTTCGTTCAACGTGTCGACGGTGCCTTGCTCGAGCACGCCGGCGCGAATCCGGTTCTCGCAGTATTCGCGCGAACGCGCTTCGAGCACGACGGAGTCGACGCCTTGCTGACGCAGCAGATGGGAAAGCAGCAGCCCGGACGGGCCAGCGCCGATGATCGCGACTTGCGTGCGCATTGTTCGTCTCCTGTATCGGCCGAAATTGGCGCTCATGGCGGCCGAAGCCGGCGCTTCAGCACTGACTTCGGCCCCACGCCGCGCGTCCCGGCCCGTTGAAATGTGAACATTGATTCGAATAGCGAACAGATTGTCAGCGCTATCCCGACTATGCGACAACGCAATTCAGGAGATAACTTGTATACAGATATCCCATAGTAGTGACGCGATGCCTGATCTCGATCTGAACCTGATTCCTTATCTGGTCGCCCTCAACGAGACGCGCAACGTGAGCCGCGCGGGCGAGTTGCTCGGCGTGAGCCAACCGCGTGTCAGCGCCGCGCTCGGGCGGCTGCGCGAGCACTTCGGCGATCCGCTGTTCGTGCGGACCTCGCGCGGCATGGAGCCGACGCCTCGCGCGCTCGCGCTGATTCCGGCCGCGCGCGACGCGCTCGCGAGCATCGAGCGCGGCCTGGGCGCGCCGCACGATTTCGATCCGGCGAAGAGCGCGCGCACGTTCTCGATCGCGTTGTCCGACGTCGGCGAGATCGTGTTCCTGCCGAGGCTGCTGCAAGCGTTCGCGGACCGCGCGCCGCAGGCGAACCTGCGTTCGGTATCGCTGTCGCACGCGGAAGTCGCGCATGCGCTCGAGGACGGCGGCATCGACCTCGCGGTCGGCTACTTTCCGGATCTCGGCGGCACGAACATCTTTCAGCAGCGGCTCTTCACGCACCGTTTCATCTGCCTGCTGCGGCGCGGCCATCCGCTCGCCGAGCGGCCGCTCACGCTCGAGCGGTTCCTCGCGTGCGGCCATGCGGTCGTGCGCGCGGAAGGCCGCAGCCAGGAAGTGCTCGAGCAGTATCTGGCGAAGCGGCGGCTCGCGCGGCGGGCGGTGCTTGAAACGCCGCATTTCATGAGCCTGCCGTTCATCCTGAGCCGCACCGATCTGATCGCGACCGTCCCGCACGCGATCGGCTATGCGTACGCGACCGAGCACGCGTCGATCACGCTCGTCGAGCCGCCGCTGCCGTTGCCGCGCTTCGACCTAAAGCAGCACTGGCACCGCAAGTTCCATAACGATCCGAGCATTGCGTGGCTGCGCAGCGTCGTTGCCGAGCTGTTCAACGATGCGCTCGACGAATGGCCGAAGTGACGGCGGGCGCCGGCCGCGAGCGGCGCGTGCGCCAACGCACGCTCGTCGTTCGCAAACGCGAACCGCGGCGCACGCTTGCGGCGAAAGCATGAAACAATGATCGACCGGCCGCAGCATCCGCGGTCTTCATGGAGTTCAGAGCATATGGCTAAAGGAAATACCGCGAGCAAGGCGGCGGCTCCGGCCGCGCACCCGGCGGCGAGCAGGACATCGAACGAAGCGGGCCAGGCAGCAAGCAAGCCGGCGGCCCGTGCAGCGGCTCGCACGAGCGCGCCCGTGAACCGGCCGAGCCGCGACGAAGCCGAAGCGGCCGTTCGCGTGCTGCTGCGCTGGGCGGGCGACGATCC
Organism: Burkholderia thailandensis E264; assembly: GCF_000012365.1. NCBI lineage: Bacteria > Pseudomonadati > Pseudomonadota > Betaproteobacteria > Burkholderiales > Burkholderiaceae > Burkholderia > Burkholderia thailandensis. Next base: position 39,905 of record NC_007650.1, on the reverse strand, counting down.
GGAACGCGAAGGCCTCGTCGACACGCCGGCGCGCGTCGTACGCGCATACGAAGAGTTCTTCTCCGGCTACACGCTCGAGCCGCGCGACATCCTCGCGCGCACGTTCAGCGAGGTCGACGGCTACGACGAGATGATCGTGCTGAAAGACATTCGCTTCGAGAGCTATTGCGAGCATCACATGGTGCCGATCATCGGCCGCGCGCACGTCGCGTATCTGCCGAATCATCGCGTCGTCGGCATCTCGAAGCTCGCGCGCCTGGTCGATGCGTTCGCGAAGCGCCTGCAGATCCAGGAAAAGATGACCGTGCAGATCGCCGATACGCTGTTCGACGTGCTGCAGCCGAAAGGCGTCGGCGTGATTCTCGAAGCGGCGCACCAGTGCATCTCGACGCGCGGCATCCACAAGCCCGGCGTCGAGATGGTGACGTCGCGAATGCTCGGCACGTTCCGCACCGATCCGGCGACGCGCCGGGAATTTCTGTCGATCGTCGCGAATCCTTCCTCAGTCAACCTGACGAATACGTAAATGCCGTCGAGCGTGAAACCAGCCACCTCGCCCGTCGTGCTCGTGACGGGCGCCGCGCGCCGCGCGGGCCGCGCGTTCGCGTTGCGCTTCGCCGCGCGCGGCTATCGCGTTGCCGTGCACTACGACCGTTCGGCCGACGCCGCGCAGGCGGTCGTGCGCGAGATCGAATCGTCGGGCGGCGAAGCCGTCGCGCTGCAGGCGGATCTCGCGCACGCGGACGCGATCGCGCAGTTGATCGATGCGGTCTACACGCGCTTCGGCCGTCTCGACGTGCTCGTGAACAATGCGTCGGTGTTTTGGCAAGACCATCTGCCGAGCTTCGATCTCGCCGCATTCGACAACGCGTGGGCGATCAATTGCCGCGCGCCGATCCTGCTGACGCGCGCGTACTACGAGCGCGCGAAGGCCGCGCTCGCGCAGGGTGTCGTGATCAACGTCGTCGATCAGAAGATCAAGGAGAACTTCCATCGCGACCATTTCAGCTATACGGTCGCGAAAGCGGCGCTCGGCAATCTCACGCAGATGCTCGCGCTGTCGGCAAGCCCCGTGCTGCGCGTGAACGCTGTGTTTCCGGGATTGATGCTGCCGAGCGACGATCAGACCCCCGCCGATTTCGAGCATGCAAGCCGCGCGTCGACGCCGCTTGCGCGGATCGCCGGGCCGAACGATGTCGCGGACGCGATCCTGTTGTTGACTGGGCCCGCATACAACGGCGCCGATTTCGTCGTCGACGCGGGACAGAATCTGATCCGCGTCGATCAGGACGTGCTGTACAAGCACCGTTCGCCGGCTGGCAAGCATTGATTCGGCGCGACGGCGGCAACCGGCAACCGGCAACCGGTTGCCGCAAGCCGCGTAGTCAGCGTGAGCGAGCGACGCGGCGGCGTCAAGCGGCAACCGCGCCGCCCGCTCAGTCCTTCTCGGCCTGATCCTTGTCGCTCTCGCGAATCTTCCCCTGCGCGACGCTGCTGCCGGGCGGCACGCTGTGCGTAAGCCATACGTTGCCGCCGATCACCGAGCCCTTGCCGATCGTCACGCGGCCGAGAATCGTCGCGCCCGCATAGATGACCACATCGTCCTCGACGATCGGATGCCGCGCGTTACCTTTGACGAGTATCCCGTCGCCGTCGGCGGGAAAGCTCTTCGCACCGAGCGTGACCGCCTGATAGACGCGCACGCGCTCGCCGATGATCGCGGTCTCGCCGATCACGACGCCCGTGCCGTGGTCGATGAAGAAGCTCGGGCCGATTTGCGCGCCCGGATGGATGTCGATGCCCGTCGCCGAGTGCGCGATCTCGTTGATGAAGCGCGCGAGCAGCGGCACGCCGAGCCGATACAGCGCATGGGCGAGCCGGTGGTGCATCATCGCGAGCACGCCCGGATAGCAGAGCAGGATTTCAGTGATGTGTTGCGCGGCCGGATCGCCGGTGTACGCGGCCTGGATATCGCTGACGAGCAGCGCGCGGATGCGGGGCAACTGCGTGCCGAACTCGCGCGCGATCTCGAACGCGCGTTCGTCGAGCGCGGCAAGCGGCGTTTCGGCGTGCTCGGGCAAAAACCGCAGCGCGCGGCGAATCTGCTCGGAGAGCAGGCGCAGCGTGCTTTCGAGCGTGTGGCCGACATAGTAGTCGACGGTCTCGTCGGTCAGATCGGGCGCGCCGTAGTGCGTCGGGAACATCGACGCGCGCAGCCCCGATACGATCGTGCAGACCGCGTCGCGCGACGGCAGTTCGCGAATGCCTCGCGGATGGCGCGTGCGGTGCAGTTTCTCGCGCGATTCGCGCAGGTCGGCGACGATCTGTTCGAGGCCCCAGTTTCGAGCGGATTTCGACATAGGCAAAACGCACGGCCGCGCTTGCGCACACGGCCGCCAAATAAAAGTGACGGGTTCCGCAAGGTTACCGCGTTTTCGCCGTGTCGGCGGAGTGCGCGCGCCGCCGCGCCGTCCTATATGGTGAGACTGCTCGCGTCGATCCATCGGACGGCCCAATCGCGCGCATGCGCGACCGCCGCGTCTTCGTCGTTGAAATGCAGATCGGAGGGAAAGAAGCGATTCGCTACCAGTTCGCCGTCGCTCGATCGCGAGATGACGACGTAAGGCTGGAACGAGCCGTCGCTCGCGCGCGCGGGCGCGCAGTTCAGCAGATACCCGCGATGCGTGAATGCAGTAGTTGTAGAGTGCATAAGTCCGCCCACCTTAAGTCCCCTTTACCTTCTTCTTCGCTACCCGTCCGTTAAGGATGCCGCGGCGCCCGATGCGGGCGGAAGCGGGTGCGCCGAATGTCGCGCACCGCTTGTCGGAAAAGAATCATACTCTGTAGGAAACGCGTCTTCTAGCTGAAATAATTATTTGGAAAGCGCGACGCGCGGTGCGGCAGCGGCGCTCGCACGCGCGTCCTTTTCCGTGTTGCCCGGAACGGAGCTTCGAAGGTCCGGGCGTCGCGCCGCCGGGATGACCGCGATGAATCCGTTCGAACCCAAGACGCCCGCCGCCGCCGGCCGGGCGCATCCGCGCAGCGTCGAGTTGTACAACGACGCGACGCACGACAGCACCGTCGACACCGACGGCAAGAACCGCGAAGCCGCCCGCATCGCGAGCGGCGGGCCGATTTCTCCTGACCAGATCACGACGAGCAACGCATCGCTCGTCAATGCGATGCCCGAGACGCCCGACGGCTTCGCCGGCTTCGACAGCCGGCCCGGCGGCAATCGACCGCAGGTCGCGCCGCGCGCGGGCTACACGGTCGTCGACAAGGGATTCGACGCCGCCGCGTCACGCGATGCACACGGTGACGACGAGTTCCCATCGCCTTATCACCCGCCGCGTCGACCGGGGCGCATCGTCGAGTTCGCGCCGGTTTCGCGTTGAAGTCTTTGTCGATGCCGACGCCGGCTTGACGTCGTCGGCGCGCGCGTGCCGGCGGGGAACCGGTTCGTGCGGCGAGCGATGATGGTCGCCGCACGATCTTCGCGCAGCAGCTCGGCCGCGTTTGCATGCGCGCGTCGAAACGTTCGTGTGCCGATGAGCTTGATCCGGCCGAGCGTTTGATTCGGACGTTTGAATACGCAACAAGCCGCGCGATCGTTGCGCTCCGCCGGCCGGCTTCGCCACGCGGCTTCGACAGGAGCTCGGCACGTGCGGAAGCGATCGCGATGGCGCGATGCTCGGCATTCGGTGTTCAGCTCTCGGCGCATGACCGTCGATGCCGAAGCGCCTCGTCACGCGCCGCCGTCCAAGCGGACATCGCGCGCCGCCCCGTTCATCACGCTCACGCCTTGCCGAGTTGGCCGTCGCGCAAACGCCAAAGGCCAAGCGGATTCGCGTCGGCGAGCGCGTCGGGAAGCAGCGCCGCAGGCAGATCCTGATAGCAGACCGGCCGCAGGAAGCGCTCGATCGCAAGCGCGCCGACCGACGTGCCGCGCGAATCCGACGTCGACGGAAACGGCCCGCCGTGCACCATCGCGTGCGCGACCTCGACGCCCGTCGGATAGCCGTTCGCGACGATGCGGCCCGCGCGGCGCTCGAGCGTCGGCAGCAGTTTGCGCGCCAGATCGACATCGTCGTCTTCGAGATGCAACGTCGCGGTCAGTTGCCCTTCGACGTGCTCGGCGAGCGCGATCATCTCGTCGATGTCGCGGCACGCGACGATGAGCGACGTCGGCCCGAAGATCTCAGCTTCGAGCAGCGGATTCTGGATGAACTGCGTTTGCGTCGTCGTGAAGAGCGCCGGCAACGCGGCGTTGCGCGCGTCGCCGCGCGCGCCTTGCGCGGCCTCGCTGACGCCGGCCGCCGCGCGGCGCGCCGCGACCGCGCGCTCGTACGACGACGCGATGCCCGAGGTCAGCATCGTCTGCGCGCCCTTTTGCGCAAGCGCCCGCGCGGCCGTGTCGACGAACGCCTGCAGGTCGTGGCCTTCGAGCGCGACGACGAGCCCCGGGTTCGTGCAGAACTGCCCGACGCCGAGCGTCAGCGATTCGACGAAGCCCTGCGCGATCTTCGCGCCGCGTGTGCGCAACGCGCCCGGCAGCACGAAGAACGGATTGATGCTGCTCATTTCCGCAAAGACCGGAATCGGTTCGCGCCGCCGCGCGGCGACGCCCATCAGCGCGATGCCGCCCGCGCGCGAACCGGTGAAGCCAACCGCCTTGATCGCCGGATGCGCGACGAGCGCCTCGCCGATCGCATTGCCCGCACCGACGACGAGCGAGAACACGCCCTCGTGCAGTCCGCACTCGGCAACCGCCTGCCGGATCGCGCGTCCGACGAGTTCCGACGTGCCGAGATGCGCGGGATGCGCCTTCGCGACAACCGGGCAGCCGGCCGCGAACGCCGACGCGGTATCGCCGCCCGCCACCGAGAACGCGAGCGGAAAGTTGCTCGCGCCGAACACCGCGACGGGGCCGACCGGAATTTTCTGCAAGCGCAAATCCGCTCGCGGAATCGGCTTGCGCTCGGGCTGTGCGGAATCGAGCGTCGCGTCCAGCCACCGGCCATCGCGCGCGACCGACGCGAACAGTCTGAGCTGGCCGACCGTGCGCGCACGCTCGCCTTCGAGGCGCGCGACAGGCAGCGCCGATTCCGCGTGCGCACGCTCGATCAATTGATCGCCGAGCCCGACGATGCGCTCGGCCACCGCCTCGAGAAAACGCGCGCGCGTCTCGAGCGGCGCATGGCGAAACGAATCGAACGCGGCGTTCGCGAGGCGGCACGCACGGTCGACATCGCCCGCGCCGCCCGCGCCGAACGTCGGCTCGAGTTCGACGCCCCGCGCCGGGTCGTAAGCGCGCATCGTGCCTTCGGTGCCGCGCACCGCAGCCGCGCCAATCAACATCTCGCCTGTGATCTGCATGCTTGCTCCGGATTGGAAAATTCGCCGCGGGCGCCGCGCCGGTTCAGGGCATCCAAACCGCGTCGAACATGCCGCGCTACCAACACGGATTGTTCCGCCCCACCCTGCGCCCCGTACTCGGCCTCGCGAACTTGTAGGGCAGCTCCCGTCGATCGAGATAGGCCTGGATTGTCGGCCATTGCGCGTCCGTGAGCAGCATTTCGCACACGTGCGGCACATCGGGCGAAGCGCCGCCCACGCCGATCAGGTCGGGCAGCGCGTACCGGTTGGCGTCCTCGGTCAGCACCTCGAGCGCGACATACGGCATGTGTCTCCTCCTTCTCCGGTTGAACGAGACGGCCCCGGGGCACGCGGCGGGCCGCGGCTCGCCGAAACGCAAGCGCGGCGCTGGCACGCAGCCTCCGTCGGACGTCGTAAGAAATGTCGGGAACGCTCTCGCCCGATGTGTTTCAAACCAGCGTCGGCTTGCGCCGGCCGCCGGGCGAGCGAGGCCGGTCAAGTCTATTACGGCGTCGCGGCGCGCGGTGTCGGCCGGGCGGGCCGATACGCCGGTCGCGTGCAAAAAATCGGCGGCGCCGGATCGAATCCGGAAAAATCCGGCGCCGCGTTTACACCGCCACGTCAGTTCGCTGCACTTTAGTCAGTAATCGTTTACTTTGTAAAAAGACGTCACCAAACTCAATCGGCCGAACGGCCGACCTTTTCTCAACCGCACCACGGAGACATCATGTATCAGCGCATTCTTGTCGCAGTCGACGGCAGCGAAACGGCACGCCACGCATTCGACGCGGCGCTCGACATCGCCAGGACGAGCGGCGCGGAACTGCAGCCCTTCTACGTCGTGGAAAACGCCGCGATCTATTACAACGTGCCCGGCTACGACCCGTCGATCCTGCGCACGCAGCTCCTTCAGCAAGGCAACGAGCTCGCGAAGGAATTCGCGGAGAAAATGCGGGCGGCCGGCGTGAAGGGAGCACTGAAGATCGGCGAGGCGACGTCGCTCGCCGACGTGCCATCGCTCATCGTCGATGGCGCGAAGGCGTTCGGCGCGGATCTGCTCGTACTCGGCACGCACGGCCGGCGCGGTTTCAAGCGGCTCGTGCTCGGCAGCGTGGCCGAGCAGTGCGTGCGCCACTCGGCGCTGCCCGTGCTGCTGATTCCGGCCGCCGCGCACCCGGAAGATCGCGAAAGCTGATCAAACGCAATGGCTGCGATGTTTCGCCGCAACTGCGCGTTGCGGCCGAACAAGGAAATCGCACGGGGAGTCGCGGCGTTTTGTCGCTAAACAGGCTTAGTCCACGATGGGACAATGGCTTTACCGATTCAACCTCAGAGCCATTCATCATGCTTACGCCCGTCGCTCGACCTGCCGCCGCTGCGGCTCCCGTCCATGTTTCCAGCACGTGGGCGCCGCGTCAGGCCGCTCACTGCTCGACGTGCGCGATGCGTCATCTCTGCATGCCCCAGGGGCTCGCGCCCGAGGCGCTCGCGCGCCTCGAATCCGTGATCTGCACCGCCCGCCCGGTTCGCCGCGGCGAAACGCTGTTCCGCGAGGGCGACACGTTCGACAACCTGTACGCGGTGCGCTCGGGATCGCTGAAAACCATCGCAACGCGCCACGACGGCCGCGAGCAGGTCACCGGCCTGCATCTGGCGGGCGAGGCGCTCGGCCTCGACGGCATCTGCGACGACGCACATCCCCGCACTGCGGTCGCGCTCGAGGACAGTTCGGTCTGCGTGATTCCGTATAGCGCGCTGAAGACGCTGTGCTCGGAAGCGGGCACGATGCAGTTGCGGATGCACAAGCTGATGAGCGAGCAGATCGTGCGCGAGACGTCACAGACGATGGTGCTCGGCTCGCTGAACGCCGAGGAGCGCGTCGCGGCGTTCCTGCTCGACGTGTCGTCGCGCTACATGAAGCGCGGCTATTCGCCGAACGAATTCAACCTGCGGATGACCCGCGAGGACATCGGCAGCTATCTCGGCATGACGCTCGAGACGGTCAGCCGCACACTGTCGAAGTTCCACAAGCGCGGCCTGATCGAAATGCACGGCCGGATGGTCCGCATCGTCGATTTCGACGGCCTGCACCGGCTGTAACCGGGCGCAAGGCGTCCCCCCCTTTCCCTTCTCCGAATCGAATCAACCGATCAGTCGAGATACTGCGCGGCGCTTGCCTTGAGCGCCGCGCCGAACTCGTCCAGCCAGCCGATCGACAATCGCCAGCTCTGCCAGTAGAGCTCGACGTCGATGCTCCTTCCGTCCGACAAATCGACGAGCTCGCCCGCGGCGATCCGGCGCTCGACCATTCGCTCCGGACACATCCCCCAGCCAAGTCCCGCCTCGCATGCGCGCAGATAGCCCGCGACGTGCGGAATCCAGTGCTTCGGCGGATCGAGATCGACGCGCGTCACGCGCCGAATGAAACGCGCCTGCAGGCTGTCCTTCGGATTGAACATCACGCAAGGCGCGCGCCGCAGCGCGTCGCGGTTGACGCCGTTGCCGAAATAGCGCGCGTGGAACGCGGGCGAGCACACCGCGTGATAGCGCATCCGGCCGAGCCGCGTCGAGCGGCAGCCCTGGATCGGCTCCGCAAGCGCCGTCACCGCGCCCTGCACGCTGCCGTCGCGAATCCGCTCCGCGGTGTAGTCCTGATCGTCGATCACGAGATCGAGCAGCGTGCCGCTTTCCGCGCAGAACGAGCCGACCGCGTCGACGAACCACGTCGCGACGCTGTCGTCGTTGACGGCGACGCGCAGCGTCGGCCACGCCCCCGTCTGCGCGCCCGCAAACGCGGGCATGTGCCCGGAAAGCTCGGCCTCCAGCATCCGCACGCGCTCGGTGTGGCGGCACAGCAGCGCGCCCGATGTCGTCGCGACGCACGGCAGCCCACGCTTGACGAGCACGCTGCCCACCCGCTCCTCCAACAGCTTCACGCGCTGCGACACCGCAGAAGGCGACACGTTGAGGGCTTTCGCCGCCCGTTCGAACGAGCCGTGGCGGATCACTTCGGCAAGCGCATCGAGCAAAGCGTAGTCGAGCATCAGTTTTCCTTAATCAGCATTAGATGATTTAGCTGTTCTTATTCAAACGATCACCGCAGACTAGCGCCTCTTGTCCCGTTAGTCCATCGACTGAAGCCGCAACGAACATGAACTGGATCGCTTTTTCTCACGGCGCGATGCTGTGCGCGTCGCTCATCGTCACCATCGGCGCGCAAAACGCGTTCATCCTCCGGCAAGGGATCATGCGCTCGCACGTCGGCAAGATCGTGCTGCTCTGCACGCTGTCGGACATGCTGCTGATCGGCGCGGGCGTGGGCGGCGCATCGGTGCTCGTCGAACGCTATCCGACCTTCGTTCACGCGGTGCTGTACGTCGGCCTCGCGTATCTCGCGTGGTTCGGCCTGAGCGCGCTGCGCCGCGCGTTCAAGCCCGGACACGAAACGCTCGATGCAACAGGCGCGGCCGTCGCGCCGCCCGCGCAGCGCGCATGGCCGATCGTGCTGATGACGCTCGCATTCACATGGCTCAACCCGCACGTCTATCTGGACACGTTCCTGCTGATCGGCACGGCCGGCGCGCGCGAGCCGGCCGGCGCGCGCAGCGCGTTCGCGCTCGGCGCGATGGCGGTCAGCGCGGTGTGGTTCGTCGCGCTCGGTTACGGCGCGCGATTGCTCGCGCCGTGGTTCAAGCGCGCGCTCGCTTGGCGCGTGCTCGACGGCGCGATCGGCGGCATGGTGCTGTTTCTCGCGGCGGTGCAGTTGCGGTGACGGAAGTTCCGGTTTGCCGCGCCGGCGCCATCGAGCATGCTCGCGGCGCAGCGCGCATTCGGGCGACCGGATGTGCGGCCGCGAGCGCATCGCGAATCCGGCGCATGCGGCACACGCGCTCCGCGCGCGCCGCTCGATCGAAGCGACGACGTGGGGACGAACATGGCCCAAATGCTCGGCCTCGCGCCGCCGGACGAGCTGACGCGCTAGGGCGTGCGGCACCGGGAAAAGCGCGCGCCGGGCGGCACGCCGATGCCCGATGCCGTGACGACGGGCAAAGGGCGCAAGCTCACGTGCACGGCGTTGATGCCCCCCGGGCCGACGCCGCTCGATCGGCCCGCCTTCGACAGTCGGGAATGCGATCCGCGCAAATGAAATGACCAGCGAGACGATTCGGGCCGCATTCGGCGCGGACGTCTTCGGCGAGCGGCGCCAGTCTCGCGACTATAGCCCCACCAGATGGACGAAGCATGTCGTGGCCGCCCGGTCTTCGATCACGTGCAGAGGCCGGCAACCGGCTGCTCGATACATGGCCAACCACGCGTCGGAATCGGGCGGCGGCACGCCCTGCCCCGATATGAGCTGCACATAGTCATGCAGCAGCGTCTCGCGGCGCATCGTGTGAGTGCCGTGGCCGAGGCGGCCGTAATAGTCCGATATCACGAGCATGCGGCCGGGCAGCAAGCGCCGCATGCGCCGAAGCCACGTTTCCACTCGCGATGTGCCGCCGCGAAACATCTCGTTGACGAACTGGCTCGCGACGACGTTGCGCACGCGCGCCAGCACGCGCGGCGGGACCGACGCCCCGGGATTCCAGCCGTCGCCGTGGAACACCTTCACGCGCGCGGCGAGCCCCGCTTGCCGCGCTCGAACCCGCGCCGCCTTGCACATCGCGGGATTGCGATCCAGTCCCCAGCCGACGAATCCGCGATCGTCCGCCGCCAACTCGCGCAGCAGCGCGCCGGCGCCGCATCCCAGATCCAGCACATGATTGAGACGCAATTGCGTGACGATCGACGCCAGCGCTCCACCGCCGGCCTCGCTCGCGTCGAAGGCGCGCGCGTGCGCGACGAGGTCGATCATGGAGCCCGCCAATGCCGGACGCCGGAGCAGCGTCGCCAGCCGTGAAGCGTTATCGGCATAAGCGCCGGCGTACAGGTTCAACAGAAAGCGCGCTTGCGCGGTGTAATGCTCGGAAATCGCGAATCCGCGGTCCGTCTTGCGAACCAGATTCGTTCTCGACGCCGCATATTCGAGGATGCCGCGCAGCAACTCGGGATCGAGATCATGGCTGGCGCTCAACGTTTCCGCCGTGACCGGCTCCCTCATCGCGTCCAGAACGCCGAGCGCCTGCAGCGCGGCGACGGCATGCGCCAGTTGAAGCCCTTCCGCGAGATCCAGCGCGGACCAACGTTCGAGTGTGCGACGCACCATGGACGAAATGGATTTAACCGGCCGACACCAGGATGCCTCTGCGCAGCAGCGGCTCGAAGATCGAAGCGTCTATGCCGTCATTGCGGGTGGCGTCCGCCAGCCATTGCGCAACGGCGCGGCACGAACGGGGCGACCTGAACAGATCGAGAAGCGTAGCGATGCCGGACTCCACCCAATAGCCCGTGGCGGCCTCGCCGTGCCCCTGAACGATATATGTTCCGAGCCCGCCGACATCCGCGTCGCCGAGCATCGGCGCGCCTTCGGTCGATCGCCTGATCCGGTCGACCAATGCGTCGCAATTGTGAATGTCCTCCAGCAGACCGACGTTTTCGGCCAGCATGCAAGGCCGGTCCGGCTCATAGGGCCCCTCGACGATTACGTCCGCCGGAGCGCGGGCCGCATAGAGCCGCAACGCGTACCGAAAAAGAGAATGCAGGTGATGGCCGCGGCCGAACCGCGCGGCAATGAAGGCCTCGAGCCCCGCCGCGTCCGCGGGCGCGCCGGGCGACGTTTCGTCGGCGAATTGTCGCCACGCCGATATCAGCGTGCTCAGCCGCCCTCCGAACCCCCGCAACGCATACGCGAAAATGACCGGCCCGACCCGGCGCAGCAGATCCGCCGCCCCGACGGCAAAGATGTATCGCGCACGCGGCAGCGCGGCGGGGTAGTGATAGTAGGTTTGGAATATGTCGGGATGGCCGAGCACCGCACGCTCGTCCGACGAACTCAGCAGGCGCGTGTTGTAAGGCCCGCCACAGCCGTCGTAGGCGATTTCCGCGCCGCGTTCGTCGAACAGCGGTGTGCCGGGCTCCGGCGCGAGCATGTGCAGTTGCGTGAGGCAAGACGCTCGCCGAGCGCAGCGCCCGATCATGTCCAGCGTGTCGTCCTGATCCTCCCCGGTTTCCTCGGGATAGCCGGTGATGAACGACGCGGTCGTCTCGATTCCGAATGAATCCGCCGCCGCCAGAATGGGCTCGACCCGTTGCAGATCCAGCCGCTTCTTGCAGAGCTTTTGCATGCGCTCGGAGCCCGTCTCCACGCCGAAATAAAGATTCACGCAGCCCGCGTCGGCCATCTTCTTCAACAATGCTTCGTCGACGCAGTCGATCCGCGCCGACGCGCGCCACCGATAGTCGCGCCCGGCGACCGCCTCGCAAAACTCCATTACCTTGCGGCGATTCACGGTGAACATGTCGTGGTCGAGCTTGAAGTCCGACACGCGATAACGCTGGTGAAGGATATCCAGTTCGCGAACCAGGCGCTCGGCCGATTTGAGGCGGAAGCTGCGTTGAAAGAAACCGGCCGTCGAGCAGAATGTGCATGCGAACGGACACCCTCGGCCGGCCTCGATGCGCAGCATCGAGAGCCCCAGTTCCTCAACCGGATAATGGTCGTACGAGGCGATCGGCAGCAGGTCCAGATCCTCGACCTTGGGCTTGCCGTCGGTGAAGCGCAACGGCGAGCCGCGGCCCGTCGCGCGCCAGCTCAAGCCGGGAATCACGTCGAATGTCCGGTGCGGGAGGCAGTCGAGCACGGCGGGCAGGATTTCATCCGCCTCGTACCGGACGATGATGTCGAACTGCGGGAACCGCTCGAGGATCTGCCGGTGCAGCATCGTCGCGTGCGGCCCGCCGAGCAAGACGGGCAGGTCGGGCTCGCGCCGCTTCAACAGCGCCGCGACATTGAGCGCAAACAGAAAGCTGCAGCCGAGCGCCGTGAAGCCGACCCCGTCCGGACGCGCCGCGAGAATCGCTTGGCTCGCCCGCTCGTAAAGCGTCGCATCGTAAGCCAGCGTGCCGTCCCTGATCAGTCGTTTCGGATCGTAGATCTGCACGCGATGGCCGTCGGCTTCGGCGACCGCGGCCAGCGCGAGCAGCCCGAGATGCGGATGCACGTCGAGGTACGCGAGCGAGCCCTCTTCCGGCATGACGAGGTTGTCGACGAGCAGCAGTTTCATGCCGCAGCGCTTCCGAGCGGCCTCTCGAACCGCACGATCCCGATTCCGGCCAGTTGGTCGAGCGACCGGAGGAACTGCGGCAGCAGACGGCGGCCGCCGAGCAGCCGATCGCAGATGTCGGCGGCGGATCGCCGGCCGTCGATCGCTTCGATCGCGAAATAGCCGAGCGTATCGGCCTGCAGAAACCGGATTTCGCCCGTTTCGGCGGAGCGCCAATAGCAGCAGTAAGTGTCGGCGGCGGGAACCGCATCGAGCGGCGGCTCCTTCTGACGCAGCGCCGACGCCAGGTCTTCCGGATTGCAATGCATCACGTGCTGAGCGACGGAGCCGTTGAGCATCGGAATGCAGCCGCCTGTCGCGCGATCCCGATGGCGGATGATGCGGCGAGCGGCGGGTAGCGGCGCGGCGCTTTCTTGCCGCAGGCACGAAAGCGCATATTCATGACGAAGGATGTCCCACAGCAGAACGTGATTTCGTTGCGCGGGGTCCAGCCATCTGTCGAGGAACGCCATCAGATCGCGCGCGCGTTCCCGCGGCGTGGCGGCGAATACATGGCCGCTTTCCGCGCAGTCCGACGCATACGCGGCGAAGACCTCGATCTCGAGGCCGGCCACGCTCAACAACCTGAAACTCAGCGGCAGATCCCCGCGCAGGCCGTTGTGACGCACCTTCAGGCTCAACCCGGCGAAATTCTCCAATACGCGCAAATCGAGATGATCCGGCTCGATTCCTGCGCGGCGCAGCAGGTCCGGACGCCGCCGCCAATGCTCGATGAGCCGCGGGTCCTTGGCGCCGGCGGCGATCACGGCGTGTATTTTCCCTGCGTTCATGCGAGCCCCATCAACTGGCGTGCGCGCTCGATATGCGTCGTCAGGACCGACAGCGGGAAGTATGGCGACCAGTTGTATTCGAAGGTCAGCGCGCGAGGCCGCGCCACGTCGAGCAGGCGCTCGAGCAGTTCGAACAGGATCGGCGATGCCGGCAGCGAATGGTCGTCCCAGGCCGTGCCGGACTGCACGCTCATTCCGGACAGATGAACTTCGACCACGCGCTCCAGCGGAAGCCGGGCGAGTTCCCGATGCACCTCTGCGCCCGTGTTGTGCGCCGTGATCAGGAAGTGACTCAGGTCCAGGAGCAAACCGACGTCGCATCGGTCCGTGATCGCGCGAATGAAGTCCGTCATTCCCATCGTGCTGCCCGGTATCGGAAAGTACTGCGGGGAGTTTTCGACGATCAGTGGAACCGGAAAATGCGGACGAAGCGCGGCGAGATTGTCGACGACGCGGCGTACCGTCTCGTCGCTCAACTGAGGGCACAACGTGTACGACAACGAGGTGGGCTCACCGGTCCCGCCCAGCGCTTCGCCAACGGGATCGGCCGAAATGTACGCGAGATGTTCGCCTATCCATGGCGTGCCGGTCTGCACGGCCGTGCGCTCGATTGCGTCGACCGTCGAATCGTCGGGCGGCACGAATCCCGCGACGGACAAGCTGGCGCAGTGCAGAACGAACGGAATGGTTTGCTGAAGCTCGGCGACCGCCGGCGAGAATCGCAATTGCTCGAACGGCACTTCGATGTAATCGACGAGGTGCGCGTTCCGTGCGGCGAATTCCGCCATCCCGGGCCCATACGCGAGACCGATCCGAGGCTCCGATGCATCGCGATCGAAGGCTTTCATAGGCTTCCCGCGCCCTTAAGGTCGAACTGCCGAAGCCCGGAATTCATCGCCCGTTATCGCGCGACCGCGCGCCAAACGCACGCGTTCGGCGGCACGTTCCCTCCGAGGCCCGAGCATCGAGGCGGCGAGATCGCGACGCCGCCGGCGAAAACCAGAGCGCCGCCGGACATCAGTCGTAGAGATAGCCCTCGCCCATGCGGCCGCCGGCAAGATCCACCTTGCTCATCGTGATGGTCAGCTTGCCGTTTTCCAGGCATTTCTGGATGGCCTTGATCTTTTTCGCGTCCACCGGCATATCCAGGGTCATCTTGGGCAGCTTCCCTTCGATGGAAACAGAAACGCCCTTTGTTTTTTTGGGTTTCGTAGCCATGATTGTTCCTTTGTTGTAGGCAGGACGCGCCGCTTAGCGTGTGAGCGCGGAATAACCCGTGAAAAGAACCATGCGGATCAATGACTGGAAAAAATCCCGATGGGCATGCATGCCGATTCGCTTCTGATTAAAGGATGCGCCCTGGTAAATGTCAAGAAAGCCCCGGCGCGAAATGGAATAGATCGGTTATCGGCCCGCGCCATTTCGGCGACGGCGTGTCACCGCGCTCATCGACGGGATGCGCGATGAGTGCCGGGTCGCCTTTCGGCATCAACATGATATGAATGCGCCAGTCGATAGACTGTTCGCCATCCAAAACGAAATCGAAGCGCGATAGCAGCGTTGACAGTACTTCGCGAATCAGCGAGAGCGCGAGATTTCGCCCCGCGCAAAAATGACCGCCGGCGCCGAACGGAAAATACTCGTACGGAGACGGCCTGGCCGTCTCCCACCGGGACGGCGAGAATGCATGCGGGTCCGGAAACGGCTTGGCTTCGCGATGCGCGAGGAACGGACACACGACGATCTCGCAACGCGCCGGAAGCGCGACGCCTTGCAGCGAGACCGCGCGCGTCGTCGCGCGAACCATCAGCGCGTTGGGCGTCAGGAGCCGGAGCGTCTCGTTGACGACGTTCTCGAGCCACGACGCGCCGTTCGTCGATGCCGGCATCGACGCGCGATCGGCAATTTCCGCGCGAAGCGCGCGCCTCAGATCGGGCAGCTGCGACAGAACGAGCAGCAGCCACGTCAGCGACATCGCGACGGGCTCGGTGCTCGACACGAACATCACGTTGGCATGGCCGACTATCTCGTCCTCGGAAAGCGCGGGCGAGCCCGGCGGTCCGGCCGTTGCCAGACGTTGCAGCAGCCCCGCACGAGCGTCGACGGGACGCTTTCGATACCGCCTGATCCGCTCCCGCAATGTGCGGTCGAGTTGCTGCCCGACGCCGATCAGTTCGTCCCGGTACAGCAGGGGATCGCGCGCGTTCAGCGAAGACGCTTCGCGTCGCAAAGTAAAATAGGCGCTTAAAAGAAACGCCAGTTCGTCATCCTCTTGGCACTGCGCCCCAAGAAAGATATGAGACGCCATCTCCACGGTCAGCTCGCGCATCCGGCTGACCACTGAAATCCGGCGGTCCACTTTCAGCATTTCGCAAAAGCGGTTCAAAGCCGCTCGTATTTCGAAGCGGTGCGCGTCGAACAACTCGCGATTGATCGTTCCCGTCAAGAGGCGCTTGTGCCGGCCATGCTCCGGCTCGCGCATGCTGTGCAAGCCGCGATTGAGGTTGACGAGGTTTTTCGGCAATGCCATTTTCGCCGCCGCGGACATCGGCAACGCGAAATTGTCTATATCGGTCAATATCTGTCGAAGCCGATGCTCGCCGAATACCGCTATCACGCCGCTGCAATCGCTCGCGCGGGAAAAAATCGGACCATGCTCCCGCATGACGAAGACATCACCATGCCGCGAGCGCGCTTGTGCGAGAAACGCGAGCGGCTCCGCAAAAAGCGACTCGGTGCTGTCGACCCGCGGAAGCGACGGAGGTAGACCGTTCATTTGCAAGCGGTATCCGTGAACGACTCGTGCCGATCCTGGCTACGCCGGCTGATCGCCATGGCGCATGGCGTCGTCACAGTATCACGTCTGACGGCGCCTACGTTACCGCGCGCGCCACGCCGCCCGCGCGCTCGCGCATGACGTTCGAGCTTCGTCGCATCGTCCTCGATCGGCGCCGGGTGGACATCGCGATACGGCTTCTCGATCGGAAATTCGCGCGCAGCGCCGCTCGCGCCAATACGCCGGCAAGACGGCGCGGAAAATATGCGCGGCCCGTCGAATTCGTTCGACAGCGTTCCCGGCTCGGAGGTGTCGGCATCCGATGGAAACGCCAAACGAATGCGAAGTCGATAATCAGCGGCCGCACCTGAAATCATCCAAACGTCCGGCGCCGCGCAAAATGCCCGGGCATGTGCGGCCTTCATGAGCGCGCCCTCGATCGGAGACGACAGCAGGCCTTCATGCTCCGCCCCGGGGGTTCCGCGACGTCCGGCGCGCGAGCGTCCTCCTGCTTGTCGAGGACGAAGGCCCCGGCGCGAGCGCCCGAGCCATACCCGATGCGCGCGGATCTCATGCGTGAGCGGACACGCCGCATTCCCGAACCCTCGCCGCGCCCGGGCGCGGCCTGTCGGCCGCACCAGCAATTGCCCTGGCTCGTGGCGGACACGCACGGCACGGCGCGCTGCGGCGGAAAGAAATGTCTTCGCAGACGACTCGAGCCAGACCGCCACATCCGAAAACCTGTCGCTGTCGGCGACATTCGATTCGGCAGAAATCCCATCCACCGGTGGACCCAGCCACCGTCCGAGGTCGAGGAAACCACTTGTTTGCATGCCCGCGCCATCGCCCACCCTTCATCCGCCCCTTTTAAATCCCGTTGACTTTATATCTTTCGATATATATCTTTCGATATATCTAAAGACACATGGGAGAGGGCGATGCGCCACGCTCACCGGTTTTCCCGCCGCGAATGCGGCATGCACGACTCGTCCGGCCACGGCCCGCTCGACATGTTCCGCCAGATGTTCGGCGGCCATCGCCGCGGCGGCGGCCGGCATGGCTTCGGCCCGTTCGGCGGCTTCGGCGGCGGCCCCGGGGGATTCGGCGGCTTCGGCGGAGACGACGCGATGCCGCGCGGCCGTCAATTCAGCGCCAACGATCTGCAGTTGCTGCTGCTCGCGCTGCTGGCCGAGCAGCCGAGCCACGGCTACGAACTGATCAAGGCGCTCGACACGCGCTCGAGCGGCTTCTACACGCCGAGCCCCGGCATGGTGTACCCGGCGCTCACGTATCTGGAAGAGCTCGGCTACGTGACCGTGCAGGTCGAAGGCAACCGCAAGCGATACGCGCTCGCCGATGCGGGCCGCGCGCATCTCGACGCGCAGCGCGAGCGCGTCGAGATGCTGTTCGCGAAGCTCGCGCATCTCGGCCGCAAGATGGAATTCATGCGTCGCGCATTCGCCGGCGAAGCGCCCGCCGCGCCCGACGACGACACGCGCGGCTGGTTGCCGGAATTCGTCGAGGCACGAATGGCGCTCAAGCAGGCGCTCTTGCGCAAGAGCAGCGCCGGCGCCGACGAGCAACGCCGCATCGCGGCCATTCTGCGGCGCGCCGTCGCCGACATCGAAGGCCGGACGGAAGACTGAATCGTTCCGCGCCCGGTTTATCAAGGAGAACCGATCGACATGACTCAACCGACTACCGAGCGCGCGGTCACACGCGTGCGCCATACGCTGAAGTTCCGTCTGCTGCAGGTCAAGCGCGTCGTCGACGTGACGCCGCACCTGAAGCGCGTGACGCTGACGGGCGACGAGCTCGACGATTTCGAATCGGCGTCGTTCGACGATCACGTGAAAGTCTTCTTCCCGCCGCCCGGCGAAGACGCGCCGGCGCGCCCCGAATTCGGCCCGAACGGCATCGTGTTTCCGGACGACCGGCCGCAGCCCGTCGCGCGCGATTTCACGCCGCGCCGCTACGATCGCGGCGCGCGCGAACTCGATCTCGATTTCGTGCTGCATCATCCGGGGCCGGCGTCGCAATGGGCCGCGCAGGCGAGCGTCGGGCAGACGCTCGGCATCGGCGGGCCGCGCGGTTCGTTCGTGATCCCGAATGATTTCGACTGGCATCTGTTGATCGGCGACGACACCGCGCTGCCCGCCGTCGCGCGCCGGCTCCAGGAACTGCCGGCCGGCACACGCGTCGCGGCCGTGCTCGAAGTGGCCGATCCGTCGGCACAGATCGAATTCGAAACGGACGCGAATCTGTATATCGTGTGGCGTCATCGCGGCGATGCGGCGAACAGCGAACGTGGCGCGAACCAGTTGGTCGACGCGTTGCGCGAATTGCCGCTGCCGGCGGGCGACGGCTACGTGTGGGCCGCGGGCGAAGCGGCCGCGATACGCGGCGTGCGCGAGCATCTGTGCGGCGAGCGCGGCGTCGCGAAATCGCGGATTCGCGCGGCCGCTTACTGGAAGCGCGGCGCGGTCGCGGTGCACGAATCGCTCGAGGATTGATGCGGCGGGCGAGTCGAGCGTGTCAAGCGCGTTCGGTTCGCGTCGGCGAGTGGCGGACGGCACTGCGCATGAACATGGCGCGGGCGTCACGCTCGCAAATCCGAGGCTCATCGGCTTGCCAGCAGGCGCTCGCTTCGCGTAGATCGCGATATCGACCGCTCGGTGGCTCGCACTCGCATCGACCGGCCGTCGCCGAAAAAGAAAACGAAGGCGACGCCCCCTTCACGCGGCCCCGCTCATCGCGTCGCGTTTTCCTATTTTCGTAGTACGGAATCGCATGCGGCGCCGCTGCCGCGCCGCATCGGCTCATCTTGAAATGGCCTGGCTCGGCCGCATTCGCGATGCGTCGATCACGATCAGCGATTCCGGTCCGCACCGGATCGCCCAGCCGCGCAACGCGCGTGCGATCGCCTCGCGCCGGCGCATCACCGGCGCATCACGTTGCGCGCCTTCGATGCCACGCACCGCGCCGCCGAATCCCTTCCGCCGCTTTTCTGCCGCTTTTCCGCAGATCAACGCCGCATCGGCGTCCGTCGGCACGCACGCGTTCACATTCCGTCGATCCGCTTGCATCGCGCGAGCCGCCTCGCGCGCATCTCCATGCGAACGGAGTTGCATCCGCATCGCCCGTGACCTATACCTATGTCGACGGCGCGCTGCCGGTTCGGCGAGGCCGTTGCGGCACACGGCGGCGTCAACCATGGAAGCACGGCACCCGCGCCGCCGTGACCGGATATCGAAAAAACACGACGCGCGTTACTGCGTTTCTTGCGTCGAACGAGAACGAGATCGCGCGACTTCGCGCATCGCCACCCGGATACGCGACCATGACTCGCCACCACACCCACGCAGGCATCCCGAGAACGCTCAGAATCGTCGGCTATTGCGGGCTCGGCGCGATCGCGATCGCGTTGTTCGTCGCGATGTGCGCGATCCTGAGGGACAGCGCGCTGGATCGCGAAGCCGCGCGCCAGCTGCAGAGCGGAAACGTCGAATTGCACGGCGGCGCCGACGTCGAGCCCAGCCCGACGAACGACGCCGCCCAGACGAGAACGCCGGGTTGATTCGGATTCCCGGCGATTCGCGTCGTCGTCAGTCGATGCGAATCGGCCGCTCGTGCAATCGCGTGAACGCAACCGCATGCACCGATTCGCCGATCCGGTCGAGCAGCGCCGTCACCGGGCGGCCGTACAGATGCGCGGCAAGCGCGCCGGCGGTGCCGACGAGCGCGCCGCCCGCGATATCGAGCGGCCAGTGTACGCCGACGTACACGCGCCCCCACCCGATCACCGCCGCGACGATGGCGAGCGCGATGCCCGCCATGCGCGTCGTGCTCGCGATCAGCAGGCCTGCCGCCACGCTGCAGACGAACGTCGTGTGATCGCTCGGAAACGAGCCGTCCGGCGCGTGCGGAATCAGTTGCGTGCCGACGCCGAGCACGAACGGCCGCGGCGAGTACCAGAAATGGCCGATCACCTGCGCGAGCGCGAGCGCGATGCACGCGCCGACGCCCGCTTCGATCGCCTGGCGGCGCGTCGGGCGCGCGCCCATCACCCAGGTCAGCAACAGCAGCGCGGGCACCGCGTACACAAGCCAATCGGCGGCGAACACGCCGAAGCGAACGGCGCCGAGATGCGGCGCGGAACCCGCATTGAGCACGGAAAAGACAGCGAGATTGAGATTTTGCATGGGACTGAAACGGTAGCGAATCGAACGATGCCGGGTCACCGGTCCGCACGATGCTAGGACGCGCACGCTTAAGACAGACTTAACCCGAAGCGCCGCGAGATCGAAAGGGAAATCGAAAATTCCAACAACGCGGTGCTTCGAGGACGGTCGCGCCGCAAAAGTTCAATCGCATGCGTCGCATGTCGCGGCATCCGGTTTTCGGCCTGCGTTCACCCTCGTTTCACAGGTCCCGTAAATACTCACCAAAGCTCCCGAAAAGCCTCACCTTTGTGGTTTTGGCGCGCAAGCGATCCGTTACCCGTTTCCAGTCTCCCGCTGATGCGCGTTCGTTACCGCCTCCGCAACACTGTCAATATTTGTCATTTCGTTGCCGCGAATTCCGCAATAATCTTTTCCAGTTGCGGCATCGCACAATCGATTCTCGGAAGCATACGATATCGGCACCCCGACAACGAAGCGATCAACAAGGAGTCCACATGAAGCCAAGCCAAGTCCGATCGAAAGCATTCGCGATGCCGCTCACGAGCCCGGCATTTCCAATGGGCCCTTACCGTTTCGTCAATCGGGAATTCCTGATCATCACGTATCGCACCGACATGGATCGCCTGCGCGAAATCGTGCCGGAACCGCTCGAGGTCAAGGAACCGCTCGTCCATTACGAATTCATCCGCATGCCCGATTCGACCGGCTTCGGCGATTACACCGAAAGCGGACAGGTGATCCCCGTCGAATACAAGGGCCAGCCGGGCGGCTATACGCTCGCGATGTATCTGAACGATCACCCGCCGATCGCCGGCGGCCGCGAATTGTGGGGATTTCCGAAGAAACTCGCGCAGCCGACGCTGGCAACGCACATCGACACGCTGCTCGGCACGCTCGACTACGGCCCCGTGCGCGTCGCGACGGGCACGATGGGCTACAAGCACCAGGAACTCGATCTCGAAGAGCAGGCGAAGCGCCTCGCCGGCGCGAACTTCCTGCTGAAGATCATTCCGCACGTCGACGGCTCGGCGCGCGTGTGCGAGCTCGTGCGCTACTACCTGCAGGACATCAAGATGAAGGGCGCGTGGACGGGCCCCGCCTCGCTGCAGCTCGCGCCGCACGCGCTCGCGCCCGTCGCCGATCTGCCGGTGCTCGAGATCGTCGAAGCGCGGCACCTGCTCGCCGATTTGACGCTCGGTCTCGGCGAAGTCGTCTACGATTACCTCGCGCAGTGACGCGAGCCTTTTCGTTCCCTCTCACTTTCTTCTCGACAGGAATTCGATCATGGGCAATCTGAATGGCAAGACCGCAATCGTGACGGGCGCAGCAAGCGGCATCGGCAAGGAAATCGCGCTGGAGCTTGCGCGGGCGGGCGCGGCGGTCGCGATCGCGGATCTGAATCAGGACGGCGCGAACGCGGTGGCCGAGCAGATCAAGCAGGCGGGGGGCAAGGCGATCGGCGTCGCGATGGACGTGACGAACGAGGACGCGGTGAACGCCGGCGTCGACAAGGTCGCGGAGACGTTCGGCTCGGTCGACATTCTCGTGTCGAATGCGGGCATTCAGATCGTCAATCCGATCGAGAACTACGCGTTCGCGGACTGGAAGAAGATGCAGGCGATCCACGTCGACGGCGCGTTCCTGACGACGAAGGCCGCGCTCAAGCACATGTACAAGGACGATCGCGGCGGCGTCGTGATCTACATGGGCTCGGTGCATTCGCACGAGGCGTCGCCGCTGAAGTCGGCGTACGTGACGGCCAAGCACGGGCTGCTGGGGCTTGCGCGCGTGCTGGCGAAGGAAGGCGCGAAGCACAACGTGCGCTCGCACGTGGTGTGTCCAGGCTTCGTGCGCACGCCGCTCGTCGACAAGCAGATTCCGGAGCAGGCCAAGGAGCTCGGGATCAGCGAAGAGGAGGTGGTGAAGAAGGTGATGCTCGGCCAGACGGTGGACGGCGTGTTCACGACGGTCGAGGACGTCGCGAAGACGGTGCTGTTCCTGTCGGCGTTCCCGAGCGCGGCTCTCACCGGCCAGTCGTTCGTCGTCAGCCACGGCTGGTTCATGCAATGAAGCCGCGCGCCCGCACCGAAAAGCAGGCGGTCGATCCGGCGGACCTGCACAACGAAGCTGGCGTGCCGCACGCGCTCGAGCATGCGCGCCCGCCGTTCCACGATCTGCCGTACGAAACGATCGCGCTCGTGCTGCAAGGCGGCGGCGCGCTCGGCGCGTATCAGGCGGGCGTGTTCGAAGGGCTGCACGAAGCGGGCATTCCGCTGAACTGGATCGCCGGCATCTCGATCGGCGCGCTGAACACCGCGCTGATCGCCGGCAATCCGCCCGAGCGGCGCGTCGAGCGGCTGCGCGAGTTCTGGAACACGATCTGCCAGCCCGCGTTCTTTCCGGCATTGCCAGCGATGTTCGAAGCCGCGCTCTTCAACAGCCATGAATACGTGCGCACGTTCTTCACCGCGAGCCAGGCGGCGAGCGCGGTCGTGCAAGGGCAGCGCGGCTTTTTCGTGCCGCGCTTTCCGCCGCCGCTGCCGGGCTCGACACATCCGCCGGAGAAGGTCAGCTATTACGACACCTCCGCGCTGCGCGCGACGCTCGTCAAGCTGTGCGACTTCGACCGGATCAACTCGGGCGAGACGCGCGTGTCGGTCGGTGCGGTGAATGTCGGTACGGGCAACTTCATCTACTTCGACAACACGAAGACGACGCTGCGCCCCGAGCACTTCATGGCGTCGGGCGCGCTGCCTCCCGCGTTTCCGCCCGTCGAGATCGACGGCGAGTTCTACTGGGACGGCGGCATCGTATCGAACACGCCGTTGATGGAGGTGCTGCGCGCGTCGCCGCGCCGCGACACGCTCGCGTTCCAGGTCGACCTGTGGAGCGCGCGCGGGCCGTTGCCCGAATCGATGAACGAAGTGACGGAGCGCACGAAGGACGTCCAGTATTCGAGCCGCACGCGCTTCGTTACCGATACGCTGCAGCGCGAGCAGCGCTTTCGCAATGTGCTGCGCCGCGTGCTCGATCAGGTGCCCGAATCCATCCGCGAGAGCGATCCGTGGTGCCAGCAGGCCGAGACGCTGTCATGCGGCAAGCGCTACAACGTCCAGCATCTGATCTATCAGCAGAAGGCTTACGAGCAGCACTACAAGGACTATCAGTTCGGCGCGTCGACGATGCGCGATCACTGGACCGCGGGCCTCGCGGACATCCGCAAGACGCTCTCGGTGAAGAACGGCCTCGCGCTGCCGGACAACGACGCGGGCTTCGTCACGCACGACATTCACCGGATGCGGTGATGCTCGCCGCACGCGGCCGGCGCGCGCCGGCCGCGCCTTTCGTTTTGCCATTTCCCGCTTCGCCATGCCGATATTCGTCGTTCTGTTCGCGATCGCCGCATTGATCTGGGGCGCCGTCCACATGTTTCACGCGATCGCCGCGCGCTTCGGTAACGCTGTTGCGATCGGCGCCGCCGCCGTCGCGGCCGTTGCGATCGCGGCGGCGATCGCACGCTGGGTCCGGCGGCGGCGCGACATCGCGCCGAACGCGCGCGAAGACGGCTGGACGCATGTGCTGCAACGCGCCTGGGGCGACCTGCGCGTCTCGGCGACGAAGGGGCTGCTGTGGCTGTCGCAGGACGGCGCCGACGGCCGCTACACGCTTACGGATCTGAGCGGCTGCCGCGCTGAGGCGCTCGACGGCCGCTGGTATCTGATCGTCGCCGTGCGCGACGATCGCCGCGCCGAGTGGAAGCTGCCGATGGACGACAAGCGCGACGCGCTGCGTTGGGAACGCGTGCTGACGCTCGCGAAGCGCCAGCGCCTGTGAGCGCGGCCATGCCCCCCCGCATCTCGACAGGCTCGATCCGGCCTCACGGCCGATTCCGCGAGCGGCCGGCGAATTCCGGGCAGGTTCCGGACGCCTTCGCGGCAACTCCCGAAAAATCTCACCTTTAGGCGGAAGACGTGTCGAAGCGGGCCGCCGGCTCGTTCGCCGAACGGGCATCGACGGTTGTCTCCTCAAGCGGCCGGTCCGGACGGCGACAGCATTCGCATCCGCGCCGCCGTCGTTCACCGCAACGTCACGCGCTCTCCGAGGTAGAACGCGCGCGCCTTCGAGCTCGACGCGCGCGCCGCTCGACCGGCCGCGCACCTCGCCGCCGCGCGGCGACGCCCGATCGCCGCGTCCGGCTTCAAGGCCTGCGCAATCGCTGAATGAAAGGTGAGCGCGCGGCGAGATCGACGCTCACGGCAAGCCGTTGAAGCAATGCTCGGCAAAACCCGGCCGAACGGCGAGCCGGTCGAAATACGCGGACACCGCCGGAAAATCGGGCTTGTAGAACGGCGTGCGCAACCAGCGGTTGATCGACAGGCCAATCGCGACGTCGGCGAGCGTGTAGTCCGCGCCGGCGACGAACGCGCCCGTCGCGTCGAGTTGCGCGTTCAGAATCGCCATGTGCTGCGCCCAGCTTTCGCACGACGCGCGGATCTGAGCCGGGTCGCGATGATCCGGGGCATTGCGTACGAGCGCGAGGAACGCGTAGCTCCACGCGCGATTCAACGCGCTCGTCTGCCAGTCGAGCCATTGGTCGACGCGCGCCCGCGCGTGCGGCTCGACCGGATACAGATGCGCGCCGCCGTACCGGTTCGCCAGATAGCGCAGGATCGCGTTCGACTCCCAGAGCACGAAATCGCCATCCACGAGCACCGGCACGAGGCCGTTTGGGTTCAGCGCGAGAAATTCAGGCGTCTGCGTCGACCGGAATCCCGCCCCCCAGTCTTCGCGCTCGAATGCAAGCTCCAATTCGGCGCACGTCCACAGCACCTTGCGGACGTTGATCGACGGCGCCTTGCCAAGCACTTTCAGCATCACGGACCACCTCGTTCGACGATAACTCCGAAGATTGTAGGGATGCTCACGCGACGCCGACAGGTACGGTTCGGCGTCTATCAACCGATGCGCCTCGCCGGCGCGCGCAAGCGCCGGAGCGGGCCGCCGAACCCGCGACGGCGTCACCAGACGCGCGGCAAGAGCCGCCAGCGCACGCGCTCGCAGTACGCGCGATAGCCGTCGAGATGCACGCTCAGGTAGCGCTCCTCGCCGATGAGCCGCGCGACGACGCCCGCCGCAAGCACCGCGGCGAACGGCCAGGCCCATGTCGATTGCGCGGCGATCGGGCTCCCGAAAAGTATCACCATTGCGCCGGAATACATCGGGTGCCGGACGAAACGATACGGGCCGGACGAGATCACCGTCTGATCGCGCTTCACCTCGACGATGCTCGACGCGAAGCGATTCTCGCGCAGCACCGCAAAGCAGATCGCGAAACCCGCGATCACGAGCGCATTGCCGAGCGCAACCGCGCGCCAGTCGACCGGCGTGCGTGCGACGCGCCATTCGGCGCCCATCGCGACGACGAGCCCGACGCTCGCGATGCTCGCGACGCCGAGGATGACCTTCTGGCTGAACTCGCGCTCCGCGCGCACGCCCACGCGCATCCGGCTCGCGACGAGCGCCGGATCGTGCTTGAGGAAATGAAGCGCGAGCCAGGTTGTCGCGCCGGAGAACACGAGCCAGTAGATCCAGCCCTGCCAGTAACGCAGCGAGCCTGCCGACGCGAAGATCAGCACGGCGAGCGCCGCGACGAAACGTGCTTGCGCGCCGAGCGCGCGCTTCGACAGCGAGTCCATTGCGGGTTCCTCCTGTTGCGTCGGCGGGGTTGGCGGCCTCGACGGCTAGCCAGTGCGGCGCGCTCGAGGCGCTCGACGAACTGCAAATTGCGGGCTCGGGGCTGGGGGCTGCGCATTTTTCGCTTTGCGTCGCGAATCGCTTCGCGTGCCGACCTGCGCGCCCATTATCGTTCCGCAAGCCAACGCGCGCCGCGGCGCCGACGCGCGCTGGATAGGCCGTTAGTTGCAGTCGACAATCAACTATTGATCGACAATCCTTGCCGACTCAACCCCACCGCGCGTCGACCCACGCCGGCCCATACCGCCTCCCTTTCGCCGCTCGCCGCTCGCCGCTCGCCGGGCGCCGGGCGCCGGGCGCCGGGCGATTATCCGCCGTTCGCGCGCTCGTTCAGGTGCGCGAACGCGTCGGCGAGAAAATCGACGCACACGCGCACCTTGGCCGAAGCCGCGAGCCGCGCCGGATACACGGCCCATACATTCGCCGGCTGGAGCGCGTCCGGCAGCACGCGCTCGAGCTTGCCGCTCGCGAGCAGCGGCCCCGCCTCCCAGATCGAGCGCAGCACGATCCCGCGTCCGGCAAGCGCCCACTGCACGGCGACCTCGCCGTGATTCGTCGACAGCGCGCCGCCAACCTTCACCGTCGACGTCTCGCCGCGCACCGTGAGCCGCCATACGCCGAACGGGTGATCGCGCTCCTTGATCGCGAGGCACTGATGCGCGGCGAGATCCGCGAGCTGGCGCGGCGTGCCGCATCGCGCGAGATAGCCGGGCGACGCGCACAGCACCCGATAGTTCGTCGCAAGCCGCTTCGCGATCAGATGATCGGCGATCTCGTCGCCGATCCGGATGTCGAGATCGAAGCCTTCGCCCGCGACGTCGACGAGCCGATCGAACAGATCGAGCCGCACGTCGAGCTGCGGATAGCGTTCGCTGAAGTCGAGCAGCGCAGGCGCGAGCACGTGCCGGCCGAAGCCGAAGCTGCTTGAAATGCGCAGCGTGCCGCGCGGCACGCTGCGGGTGGTGGACACGTCTTCGACGAGATGGTCGACGTCGTCGAGAATCTTCTCGGCCCACGCAAAGACGCGCTCGCCGGCCTCCGTCACCGCGACGCGGCGCGTCGAGCGATGCAAAAGCCGCGTACCGAGCCGCTTTTCGAGCAGCGCGACGCGCTTGCTGACGTACGCGGGAGACACCGCGAGTTGCTCGGCCGCCGCGCTGAAGCTCGCGAGCCTCACGACGGCACTGAACACGCGCAGGTCGTCGAGGTTCGGCGAATTATTCACGATGCGTGGAAAGTTGATTAACCGAATGGCCGATTTTAATCCTTCCAGAAATAAATAAAATGCATGGATCGACGATCGCGCTAGCTCCATGCGATCGCGCCCCAAACCCCGCGCGCGCCCGGCCCGGCCAACGCGTGCGGCAGGACACGAGACGAGGAATTCAGCATGAGCGACAAGGTGTACAGGATCGCGGTCATCCCCGGCGACGGAATCGGCGTGGAAGTGATGCCCGAAGGGCTGCGCGCGCTCGATGCGGTGAGCCGCCGCTTCGGCCTGCGCTTCGAGTACGAGCCGATCGAATGGGCAAGCTGCGGCTACTACGCGAAGCACGGCCAGATGATGCCGGACGACTGGAAGGCGCAACTTTCCGGCATGGACGCGCTGTTGTTCGGCGCGGTGGGCTGGCCCGAGACGGTGCCCGATCACGTGTCGCTGTGGGGCTCGCTGATCAAGTTCCGCCGAGAGTTCGATCAATACGTGAACCTGCGCCCCGCGCGACTGTTCGACGGCGTACCGTGCCCGCTCGCCGGCCGCAAGGCAGGCGACATCGATTTCATGATCGTGCGCGAGAACACCGAGGGCGAATACTCGGCCGTCGGCGGCACGATGTTCGAGGGCACCGAGCGCGAATTCGTCGTCCAGCAGGCCGTGTTCACGCGGCACGGCACCGAGCGCGTGATGAAATTCGCGTTCGAGCTCGCGCAGCGCCGCGCGAAACGGCTCACCGTCGCGACGAAGAGCAACGGCATCGCGATCAGCATGCCGTGGTGGGACGCACGCGCCGCCGAGATGGCCGCGCGTTATCCGGACGTCGCGTGGGACAAGCAGCACATCGACATCCTGTGCGCGCGCTTCGTGATGCAGCCGGACCGCTTCGACGTCGTCGTCGCGTCGAACCTGTTCGGCGACATCCTGTCCGATCTCGGCCCCGCATGCACCGGCACGATCGGCATCGCGCCGTCGGCGAACCTGAACCCGGAGCGCAACTTTCCGTCGCTGTTCGAGCCGGTGCACGGCTCCGCGCCGGACATCGCGGGCAAACAGGTCGCGAATCCGATCGCGATGATCTGGTCGGCCGCGATGATGATCGATTTCCTCGGCGAAGGCGCGGGCCCCGCCCGTGAAGCGCACGATGCGATCGTCGCGGCGATCGAGCACGTGCTGAAGCACGGCCCGCGCACGCGCGACATGGGCGGCCAGGCGTCGACAAGCGAAGTGGGCGACGCGATCGTCGCGCGCCTGCTCGGCTGAGCGCC
The DNA here is from genome assembly GCF_000012365.1 of Burkholderia thailandensis E264. Lineage (NCBI taxonomy): Bacteria > Pseudomonadati > Pseudomonadota > Betaproteobacteria > Burkholderiales > Burkholderiaceae > Burkholderia > Burkholderia thailandensis. Next base: position 11,341 of record NC_007650.1, on the reverse strand, counting down.
GATCGCACGCGATCGCGCACACGGCGGCGGCGACATCGGCCCGACGCGCTTCCGCCAGGTACGCGCGCGGCATTTCCCCGGCTCCCGAAAAAGCTCACCATGACCGAACCGGCTCCCGTATTTCCTCACTATTCGATCGAGGTCGACTTTCCGGACCTCGGCGCGCATCGCGCCGGCAACGTGGGCGTCGACTACGTGCATCGCTTCGATTCGGGCGTGCCCGGCCCGCACGTGATGATCAACGCGCTCACGCACGGCAACGAAGTGTGCGGCGCGATCGTCGTCGACGCATTGCTGAAGCGGAAATTGCGCCCGCGCCGCGGCGTGCTGACTTTGTCGTTCGCGAACGTCGCCGCGTACGAGCGCTTCGATCCCGCGAGACCCGACGCCGCGCGCTTCGTCGATCAGGATTTCAATCGTGTGTGGATGCCCGCCGTGCTCGACGATCTGTCGAAGCGCTCGGTCGAGCTCGATCGTGCGCGCGCGATCCGGCCGTTCGTCGACGAGGCCGACTGGCTGCTCGATCTGCATTCGATGCACGAGCGCAGCGCGCCGCTGATCGTCGCGGGTCCGCTCGACAAGGGCACGGCGCTCGCGCTGCAGATCGGCGCACCGGCGACCGTGATTCGCGACGAGGGCCATCCGGAAGGCAAACGGATGCGTGATTACGGCGGCTTCGGCGATCCGGCGAGCGCGAAGAACGCGCTTCTCATTGAATGCGGCCAGCATTGGGAGGCGCGCGCGGTCGCGGTTGCGCGTGACAGCACCGCGCGCTTCCTGGCCGCGTCGGGCGCCGTCGACGAACAGGATCTGCCGGACGACTGGTTCCTGCCGTTGTCGAAGACGATGCGAATCGTGCAGGTGACGGAGCCTGTCGTCGCGGCGAGCGACGAGTTTCGTTTCGCCGGCGCGTATACCGGCCTTGAGCATTTTGCGGAGGCTGGCGCGACGATCGGCTGGTCGAACGGCAAGCCCGTCACGACGCCGTATCCGGATTGCGTGCTCGTGATGCCGTCGCTGCGCCAGTTGCGCCCGGGCGTGACGGTCGTACGGCTCGGCCGCCTCGAACGCGAGGTGCCGCAGCGCGGGTGAGGCGGATGAGCAGCGCGTGCCCCGATGTCCCGATGCCTTGCAGCACAACGCGGCGCCGAACAATCGGCGTTCGATATTCAACCTCGCTCCAGCATCGAGCCCTATCCGCGTGGCACGGTGAATCGGCGCTTCGCCGCATCCTTCACGACATCGCGCCGCGCATCTCATCGACATTGCAGGCCGCGCGATGCTTTACGCAGCCCGCCGCCGATCAAAGCCCGAGATCCGACAGGCCCGGATGATCGTCGGGCCGGCGGCCGAGCGGCCAGTGAAACAGGCGATCCGCTTCGCGGATCGGCATGTCGTTGATGCTTGCATGGCGATGCGCCATCAAACCGTTCTCGTCGAACTCCCAGTTCTCGTTGCCGTACGAGCGAAACCAGTTGCCGGCGTCGTCGTGCCACTCGTACGCGAAGCGCACCGCGATCCGATTGCCGGTGAACGCCCACAATTCCTTGATCAGCCGATAATCGAGCTCGCGCGTCCACTTGCGGCGCAGCAACTCGACGATTTCCGCGCGGCCCGTCGCGAACTCCGCGCGATTGCGCCATTTGCTCTGCGGCGTATAGGCGAGCGAAACACGCTCCGGGTCGCGCGTGTTCCAGCCATCTTCAGCAGCCCGAACTTTCTGAATCGCGGTTTCGCGCGTGAACGGCGGAACCGGCGGGCGGATTTCGGTTGCATCGGACATCGTGTTCTCCAGGTTGAGGACGTGAAAGTACCGGTCCGGCTCGCCGGGTACAGCGGGCAGGTTGCGGTTGGCGATTCGATCGGATGAAAAGGCGGGGGCTTTAGCCCGACTGGCTCGGCAGCGTCGCATCGAGCAGCAGTTCGGCCGCCGCGCGCGCGTCGCGCGCGGCCGACGCGTCGCCGCTCACGAGCGCAACGCCGATCGCGCCGTCGATCAGCACGAGCCACTGCCGCGCGAGCCGGGCGACGTGTCGGCGGTCCGCCCCCGTTTCCGCCGCGTGCGCGTCGAGCTGTTCGCGCACGAACCCGAGCAGGCGCGCCTTGTGTTCGCGCGCGACGACGCGAATCGGATCGTCCGGATGCCCGATCTCGCCCGCCGCGTTCAGGAACGCGCAGCCGTGGAAACCCGGCTGCTCGAACCATTCGCGCAGCGCGTCGAACATCCCGACGAGCCGCGCGCGCGGCGTCTTGCCGCGCCTTTGCGTCGCTTCGACGAACCACGTCATCCAGCGCGCATCGCGACGTTCGAGCGCAGCGGCGACGAGCGCCTCCTTCGATTCGAAGTGCGTATAGAAGCTCTTGCGTGCGGCGCCCGACAGCTTGACGATCGCATCGACGCCCGTCGCATGAATGCCGCCCGCGTAGATCAGCGTTTCGGCCGCATCGAGCAAGCGCTCGCGCGCGCCGGCGGCAGGGAAGAGGCCCGGTTTCGTGTCCATGCGTTTAAGGTAGAACGATCATTCTCCTTTGTCAACATCGGATCGGTGCGATATCGTTTCCGCACGCATTCGGCAAAAGGAGTTCGGATGAAACCGGCGAGATGGGCGGAACGATTCGCGTGCGCGATCGCGCTTGTGGGGATGGCGGCGAGCTGCACGCCGCTTCGGGTCGTCACGCACACCGTGTCGACGACGGAAGCCGCCGTTCCGGCCGGCCGCTACACGCTCGATCCGCACCACTGGAGCATCGTGTTCGATGTCGACCACTTCAAGTATTCGCGCTTCACGATGCGCTTCGATCGCGCGAGCGCGCAACTCGACTGGCGCGCGGGCGGGCTGGCCGACAGCGGCGTGACGGCATCGATCGACGCGGCGAGCATCGACACCAATGTGCCGCTGCTCGACAAGCTCGTCGCAGGCTCGGATGCGCTCGACGCCGCCCGCGCCCCTCGAATTCGCTTTGACGGCACGCGCTTCGCGCACACTAGCGCGACGCAGGGCACGCTGACCGGCAACCTGACGATCCGCGGCGCGACGCACCCGGTCACGCTCGCCGTCACGTTCAATGGCTACGGCCGCAATCCGTTGACGAAGCAGGACACGCTCGGCTTTTCCGCAAGCGGCACGTTCAGCCGCGCGCAATTCGGCGTGACGAGCTGGTATCCGGCCGTCGGCGACGACGTGCGCGTGCGCATCGAAGCGGAGTTCGTCAAGCAAGGCGAAGCGCCCGCGACATGATGCATCGATGACGCACGCCGTCGCGCGGGGAAACGCGCGACATTCGCCGCGGTTTCGCGCATCGCCGCCTCCGGCCTCTCTTGCCGCGCCGAGATTTTTTACGACATTTTTTCTTGAAAGGCGCGCTCGCGACTCCCTACACTTCGGGCAACCATCGAGGTTTGGGAGGCGTCATGCCGCAACAACGAGTGAAGTCCGAACGAGCGATGCACTTCGCATGCGCGACACGCGCGAACGGCCGCGTCGTGCTCCGACGTTTCGATCCTGCGCACGACTCGTACGACGAGCTGACCGCGCTGCTGCATCGCGCGTTCACCCGGCTCGGCCGGATGGGGCTCAATTGTCCATGCGTCGACCAACCGGCCGCCGTCACGCGGCAACGCGCGCTCGCGGGCGAGTGCTTCGTCGCCGTCTGCAACGGCCATCTCGTCGCGACGATGACGCTTCACGCACGCGACCTTTCGTCGCCATGCGAGCTCTATCGCCGCGGCAACGTCGCGACGCTGCGCCAGTTCGGCGTCGATCCCGTCTGGCAAGGGCGCGGCATCGGCCGATCGATGCTCGATTTCGCCACGCGTTGGGCTGCCGCGCGCGGCTACCGGCATCTCGCGCTCGACACGCCGCAGCCGGCTGCGCATCTCGTCGCGTTCTACACGCGTCACGGATTCCGGCTCGTCGACGTCATGCACTTTTCAGGCAAAGGCTACGACAGTGCGATCCTCAGCAAGCCGGCGGCGGTATCGCATCCGGCCGCATGGAACGCGCGCGAACTGCCGCTGACGCCGGCGCCGATGCTCGCGCGATTCGATCGCGCCGCATGAAATACGGAGACGAAGAAGACGACGACGCACGCCGGCGCGGCCGCCCACGCGACTCGGGCGATCGGAGCGCACGCAATCCGCTTCGCGTGAAGGCGGCGATGCGCATGCGCGGTCTCGTCAAGGTCGCATGCATCACGATCGCGGCAAGCCAGGTGCTGACCGCGGCATTCGCGAGCCTCGCCCGCGTCGCCGGCCACGACGTCGAATCAGGGCCGCTGCTGCTCTTCAACTTCGTGACGTGCGCGCTCGTCAGCTACTGGCTGCAAGCCGACGCGCGACGCGCGTATCTCGAAGCACGGTCGAGCGGCCGTCTGCACGGCGCGCCGAATGAAAGCACGCCACCCGACGTTCCGGCCAATTGCCCGAAACGTTGGCTAGTGATCCTGAATATCGAATTGAATCCGCATCTGCTCGACGAGGCGCAATGACGCAAGCCACCCGCCTCGCGGAATCGCTTGCGAGCCGACATATTGACGCGTTGTTTACTCCCGTCGCCCGACTCTCTCGATCGGTTTGACATCCGCTGCGCTGTAATGAACACATGAAGCGCGGCCGAACCGACGGCCGAAGCGGGAGAATCGATGGACAAGCACGCCTTCCGCAGATCGCGCTCTTCGCCGCCGTGCTGACTCGGCACGTCAAGCCGCTCGGACAGTACATCGTGCGCATCGCAAACGGCGATCCGCCGTGGCCGATGCGAATGCTGCAGCCTGTCGAGCGATGCACGTATCGCGCGGCGGGCATCGATCCCGAGCAGGCAATGAGCTGGAAAACCCATGCGATCGCGCTGTTGTCGCTCAGCCTCGTCGGCACGATCGCACTCTACGCGTTGCAGCGCGCTCAGCACGCGCTGCAGCTCAATCCGCAGGCCCTCCCCACCGTCAGCGCAGATTCGGCGTTCAACACGGCTGTGAGCTTCGCCGCCAACACGAGCGTGCAAGGCGACGCGGGCGAAACGACGCTAGCTATCTGCCCCAGATGGGCGGCATCGCCGTGCGGAGCTTCTTGTCGGCTGCCGCCGGCACCGCCGTGCTGCTCACGCCGATCCGCGCGCTCGCCACGCGCGGCACGGGCTCCGTCGTCCTGCTGAACGGAACGGTCATGCTGACGACGTTGTTGACGCATCAGCCGGCGCTGGCGTTCGGGCCGATCGTCGAACAGTTGACGATGGCGGGCGCTGCGCATTGAAGGCCGAACGAAGCCGCATCGCCAAGCGCGATGCGGGTCGCGGATCATCATACGCAGTCCGCATCGCGACGCGACACGACGTACGATTCGCGGCCCGACATCCCGCCAGGCCGCTCGTCCGGCGTCACGCAGCGGCCCAGTCGAGAATCACCTTGCCGCTTTCGCCCGACAGCATCGCAGCGAAGCCCTTCTCGTAGTCGTCCACGGCGAAGCGGTGCGTGATGATCGGCGAAAGATCGAGCCCGCTTTGCAGCATCGCGACCATCTTGTACCAGGTCTCGAACATCTCGCGCCCGTAGATGCCCTTGATCTCCAGGCCCTTGAAGATCACCTGGTTCCAGTCGATCGCGGTTTGCGCGGGCGGAATCCCGAGCAGCGCAACCTTGCCGCCGTGATTCATCGATTCGAGCAGCGACGTGAACGCGCTCGGCACGCCCGACATCTCGAGCCCGACGTCGAAGCCCTCCGTCATGTGCAGGTCCGCCATCACGTCGCGCAGCGATTCGCGCGACACGTTCACCGCGCGCGTCGCACCCATCCTGCGGGCAAGGTCGAGGCGATAGTCGTTGATGTCGGTGATGACGACGTTGCGCGCGCCGACGTGCTTCGCGATCGCCACCGCCATCACGCCGATCGGCCCCGCGCCCGTGATCAGCACGTCCTCGCCGACGAGGTTGAACGACAGCGCAGTGTGCGTCGCGTTGCCGAACGGATCGAAGATCGCGGCGAGATCGTCGGAGATTTCGGGCGGAATCTTGAACGCGTTGAACGCGGGTATCGCGAGGTACTCGGCGAACGCGCCTTCGCGATTCACGCCGACGCCGACCGTATTGCGGCACAGGTGACGCCGCCCCGCGCGGCAGTTGCGGCAGAAGCCGCACGTGATGTGCCCTTCTCCGGACACGCGGTCGCCGATCGAGAAGCCGCGCACCTCCTGGCCCATCTCGACGATCTCGCCGACGTACTCGTGGCCGACGTGCATCGGCACCGGAATCGTCTTCTGCGCCCAGTCGTCCCACTTCCAGATATGGATGTCGGTGCCGCAGATCGCGGTGCGGCGGATCTTGATGAGGACGTCGTTGTGGCCGACCTCGGGCTTCTTCACGCGGGTAAGCGTGAGGCCCGGTCCGCGTTCGAGCTTTGCAAGCGCTTTCATCGCGAGCCTCCGTCAAATGACGCCGAGCGTCTTGCCGACGCGCACGAACGCGTCGGCCGCGCGATCGATCTGCTCGGGCGTGTGCGCGGCGCTCATTTGCGTGCGGATGCGCGCGCGGCCGCGCGGCACGACCGGATACGAGAAGCCGATCACGTAGACGCCTTCGGCGAGCAGCGCATCGGCCATCTTCGATGCGACCTGCGCGTCGCCCAGCATCACCGGAATGATCGGATGCTCGCCCGGCACGAGCATGAAGCCCGCCGCGCTCATCCTCTCGCGGAAGTGCACGCCGTTCGCGCGCACGCGCTCGCGCAGCCTCGCGCCTTCGTCGCTCGCGAGCAGTTCGAGCACCTTCAGCGACGCGGCCGCGATGCTCGGCGTGAGCGTGTTCGAGAACAGATACGGGCGCGAGCGCTGCCGCAGCAGCTCGACGATCTCGCGCCGCGCCGCGACGTAGCCGCCCGACGCGCCGCCCAGCGCCTTGCCGAGCGTGCCCGTGATGATGTCGACGCGGCCCTCGACGCCGCAATGTTCGGGCGTGCCGCGCCCGTGCTCGCCGATGAAGCCGACCGCGTGAGAATCGTCGACCATCACGAGCGCGCCATAACGATCGGCAAGATCGCACACGCCCTTCAGGTTCGCGATGATGCCGTCCATCGAGAACACGCCGTCGGTCGCGATCAGCTTGAAGCGCGCGCCCGCCGCGTCGGCTTCGCGCAGCTTCGCTTCGAGATCGGCGAGATCGTTGTTCTTGTATCGGAAGCGCTTCGCCTTCGACAGGCGAACGCCGTCGATGATGCTCGCATGGTTCAGCTCGTCGCTGATGACCGCGTCGTTTTCGTCGAGCAGCGTCTCGAACAGTCCGCCGTTCGCGTCGAAGCAGCTCGAATACAGGATACAGTCGTCCGTTTTCAGGAACGCGGAAAGCGCGGCCTCGAGCTGCTTGTGCACGGTCTGCGTGCCGCAGATGAAGCGCACCGACGCCATCCCGAACCCGTCCTGCTCGAGCGCGGCCTGCGCGGCGGCGATGAGGCGCGAGTCGTCCGCGAGCCCCAGATAGTTGTTCGCGCAGAAATTCAGCACGTGCGCGCCGCCGGCGAGCCGAATGTCGGCTGCCTGCGGGCTGGCGATCTCGCGTTCGGTCTTGTAGAAACCGTCGGCTCGAATCTGGTCGAGGGTGCCGCGTAGATGGGCGAGATAGGCGTCACGCATCGCAATAAGCTCCTGATATGGGCTGCAAGGCTCGGCGCTCGTCCGCGCTCGTGGCGGCGGCAAAGCAGCTTGCTACTGTTATAGTCGGCCGTCGGGTCCAGCGTATTTTTCCTGTATTTCGAACTAAAATTCGAAATACCGAACAACTCTAAGCGAACGGAATTCAAATGGCAAGCTCTTCCGGCGCGCGGCGCACGGCCGCGCCCGCTCCTGTCGCCGGCGGCGCGACGCCGCCGCGTGTCGGCGAGCAAATCCAGCGCCTGCGCAACGAGCGCAAGCTCACGCTCGACGATCTGTCGCGCGCGGCCGGCGTGTCGAAATCGATGCTGTCCGAAATCGAGCGCGACAAGGCGAATCCGACGATCGCCGTCGCGTGGCGGCTCACGAACGCGCTCGGCATCAGCCTCGACGAGCTGTTCGCGCAGCCGAAGGCGCCCGAGACGATCCGCGTCGACGGCCCGCACGACATTCCGACGCTCGCCGGGCACGACGCGCAATACCAGTTGCGCGTGTGGGGGCCGATCGAGCTCGCGGGCAAGTTCGAATGGTACGAGCTGACGCTGCCGGCAAACGGCGCGCTCGTGTCGAATCCGCACGAGCCGGGCACGCGCGAGCACCTGACGGTGCTGAACGGCGCGATCGAAATCGAAGCGGCGGGCGTCACACGGCGACTGAAGGCGGGCGACACCGCACGCTATGCGGCCGACGGTCCGCACGCGATCCGCAACGCGGGCAAGAGCGAGGCCAAAGCGCTTCTCATCGTGATCCATCGATAGCACGGCGCCTAGTCGGCTCAATGGCCAGTTGCGCAAAATACTGTATATTCGTACAGTATACGCAAAACAGGAGCCCGCGATGACCGAACAGGATCTGGCCGCGCTCAGCTTCAAGGCTGCGGCGCACGATATGGAAACGATTGTCCGTCACATTGCCGAGCGCTATATCCGGCAAGGCGTTCCGTTGACGTGGCGGCTTCTGCACGCGGTCGAGGCCGAAGCGCTCGCCGATCTCGGCTTCGCAAGCCGGCACGATTCGATGGTCCGCTGCCTGTTCGACCGCCCGGCCGAGCTGCGCTTCCCCGAAACCGACGATCTCGTCGACTTCGGGCAGTCGAATGCGCTGCCCGCGGTGTTCTCGTTCGCGGTCGCCGCGTACGAGCGGGCCGCGAGCGCACGCACCGATGCGTCTATTGCGCCGGTGCGCGCCTCGCGCGTGTCCCGCGCATGGGGCGATTAGCCGGTCGCCGCGCTTGCCCGGCAGCCCGCCCGGCCCGCACGTCGCACGCGGACGCCCGGTTCCTGGCGAATCGTTGGCCGCCGGACACTCGCCGTTGCCTCGAAAAATGCTTTGTCGAGCGAATGCGACACGCTACGATGAATCGCAACTAACGGGATAAATGACATGTCGCCGCCCATTCTGACGAGTCCCCTTTCGCAGCCCGACATCCCGAGCGATCTGTTCGATCGCGATACGTCGGACTGGCTCAACCATCCGGACACCGCATTCGATGCATGGCTGGCCGCCCAGGAATTTCGCCGATCGTCGGCCGACGTCTACCGCGCGCAATGGGGCGCGTTTCTCGGCTGGCTCGCGAAACGGCAAAAAAACCTCGCGACGGTGGACACCGAAACGATCGCTCTGTTCGTCGGCGAGTTGCCGATCAAGAAGACGCAGCGCGTGCGCTATTTGAGGCTGATCGAGCGCGTGCTCGATCATGTGCGCAAGAACGAATTCGGTTCGACGAATCCTGCCCGCTTCATTGCTCAGGATGGCGAAGCGACTTGGCGCAGCGCGCGCGACAACGAGCCGACGAGTTTTCTCGCGCCGGCCGAACGCGCCGCGCTGCTTGCTTACCTGTTTTCCCCGCTGCCCGCGGCGGGCGCGGCGCTCTGGAAGGAGCGCCGCGATCGTGCGCTAATCGCCGCGTTCCTTGGCGGCGGATTGAAAACCGGCGAAGCACGCGCACTCACGATTAGTTGCGTCAAACTCGGATCAACCGTCCTGACGATCCCGGCGGCCCAACCAGAATTCACACGCGAAACGCATCTCGCCTCGTTCGCGATCGCGCTGTTCGGCGCATGGCTCGCCGAACGTCAGCGCTGCGGCATCCCGGGCGAACTCGTCTTCCCTGCGTCGCAATCCGGCCGGCCGATGCATAAGGCAACGATGCTGCGCGCGGTCGATGCGATCGTCGACGCGGCCGACATCGCGCAATCACGCACCGCGCGCGCCAGCCCGCAGACGTTGCGCAACACGTTCGCGGCCGAACTTTTCGAAAACGGCGTCGAACCGGAAAAAGTCGGTCAGTGGCTGGGATTCGCGCAGCCGATTTCGTCGAATCGGCTGCATCGGGCGTGGAAGAATTGGCGGGAAAGCCTCGTCAGTGCGCTACCCGACGCCGAATCGCTCACCGATGAAGCGTTGGCCGCGTCAAGCCAGGCTTGAGATCCGCGTTTTCGATCTCCCGAAAACGCTCACCTTTTCCCATCCACCGACTCCCGAATTTCCTCACCTTTGAGGATTTCGGGCGCCTTCCGTCACGTTGACCGGGTGAAACAGGCGACAGCCGCGAAGCGCGACGGCCGCGCTCCCGACGTGTGTTCGCATTCGGGACAAAGCAATTCGTAACCGTCTGCGCCGTGCGACAGTTCGGGTTCGCCGTCGCCACACTTCGGGCAACGGCCCGGCAGCGATACATGCTGATCGAGCGACGTGCCGATCGCGTCGAATGCGGCCGCGTCGAGATTACCCGCGTCAGCCAGACGGCGGATCAGTGCGGCGATCTCGGGTGTCATGCCCTGGCTGGCCCTCAATACCTGGACTTCGTTGGCGGCCGCGGTCAATTCGTCGCCTTGTTCGCGCAACTGCGCGTCGAGCCGATCCGCACGCGCCTTCGCCGCACTCAGTTGCTGAAGGAAATCAAACTCCTTGCGGTTGACGTCGCGCAACCCCTGTTGATACGTCGAAGCCATGCTGCGCAGCGAATCGAGCTCGACGAGCATCGGCTTCACGCGCCGCTCGGCTTCCGCGATCGCATCCTTGATCTGCTGCGCGTAGTGCTCGGTGTTCTCGCGCAGCTCCGCGTTCAGCGCGTCGATCCGCTCGCGCAGTGCGGCGTTGTGGCTCTGCTCGGTTTCAAGCCTTTGATTCAGCAGCGTATTTTCGTTTTCCATCCGGCGAATCAGGCCTTGTAGCGAGTCCTGATGGGCAAGACCTTGCGTCGCCGCGGACGCTAGTTGCACCTCGGCGTCGGTCAGGCGATTCTGCAGTTGCTCGGCGCGCGCATCGCTTCGGGCGAGCGCCGCCTCGAGTGCTTCCTGGCGAATCAGCACGTCCCGATATTTTTGCTCGGCCGCCGCCACGGCATCCCTTGCCTGCTGCCGCTCGTCATCAAGACTCTCGCGCGCCTGTTTCAACGCTTCTTCATAGAGCGCGCCCAGCAGCGCGCCGGCTTTTTCCTCGAGCGGCTTCGGCAAGGCGGCTCCTTCGAGCCGGACTTTCGATGCCGCGCGGATCCGCTCCCAAAAATGATCGATGTCTTTCGGGATGTCGCTCGCGCTTCCCGTCTGGGTCAAGTCTCGGACGTTCGCCGCGGATGGCCGAACACCAAGGTCAAAGAACAACCGCTTGCATGCGTGCAGCGACAAGTCTTGCCGGCGCGCACCGGCTGTGCGCAGCGCGTCGAGCTCTTCGCGGATGGATTGCCGGATCTCGTCGAGAGTCAT